>CAWDTW010000046.1:0-19988 GCA_963805295.1 uncultured Alphaproteobacteria bacterium
AACGCTCTTCATTCGGATGCACCCCGTGCCGCTTTGCCAGTTCCGGAACCGTCGCATCCTCCCGCAGCGCCTCAAGCGCAATCTTCGCCTTGAACGCCGCATCAAACTTCTTGCGTGACTTCGTCATTTCTCGCTCCATCGGTTGCGACAGAGCAGGACATTTCACACCTTAGCCAATGGTCCTAAATCCGGGGTCCAGCTCAGGCTGAACGCGATCGTCGCTCCCATTCACGCCAAGGCGATGCCCGTCATTTTGACAACACAAGAAGAGATCGAAGCTTGGATGACAGCGCCCGCGCCAAAGGCCCTGACGCTGCAGCGTCCCTTGGCCGATAGATCGTGGCGAGGGGCAAGAAGTCGGACGGTCAGCCGGAAGATCAGGGCCTGGTGCCGGGTCTTGGGGGCCTGACCGCCGCCGCTCGCGAGCGCGCAAAATGGGCGGGACCAGCCCTCCCTATGGCTCGCCCTCGCGGTCTATGTATTTGGCGAGCATGATCACTTCCGTATGTGGCGTCGATTTGCGGCGCGTCGCCCTTTTGTCGCTACCGAACACTCGGGCGCGACAGATGCCGATCACGGGCTTCACCCACGGTTGAGGCTCCATTCCACGGGAGGCGTCGATGCTGGCCTTGAGAATTGCCTCCTGCTAGCCTTCCGCCGCGCTAATGCCCTGGAGGACAATCAGATGCGTAAGTCGTTCGCTGCTTTCGGCTGCGCCGCTTTACTCGGCCTGGGGCTCGCTGTCATCGGATCGCCCGCGAACGCTGAGAGCGTCATGAAAATGTGTGGCGAGCAATGGAAGGCCGCCAAGGCCGCGGGAACAACGAACGGCGAGACTTGGCCGCAGTTCCTGGCGCAGTGCCGCGCGCAACAGAAAACCGGAGCTGCAACGCCAGCGCCGACCGCCGCGCCGGCCCCAGCACCACCGGCCCCGACCGTCGGTCAAACGCCGGCGGTCGGCGGGAAAACCACAGAGTCAATGCGACGCGGAATACGCGGCGAACAAGGCCGACATCAAAGCTTCGGGTCAGACCAAACGCGCCTTTGTCGCAGCCTGTCGCGCTGGCAACGAGACGATCCCCCAAGGAACCGCCGCCGCCCCGCCGACGTCAGCCCCTGCGCCTACTGCGGCGCCTTCTCCTGCGCCGAGCCCTGCGCCCGCGCCCGCTCCTGCTCGCTCTACGTACAGTTCATCACCGACGCCGATGGGCGCAGGCGAATTTGCATCTGAAGCGCAGGCACGCTCCCGCTGTCCTTCGGACACCGTCGTTTGGATCAACACAAAGTCGCACGTCTACCATTTCGCAGGTACGCACAATTACGGGCATACGAAGGAAGGCGCGTACATGTGCGAGGCCGACGCCAAGGCCGCCGGCGACAGGGCGGCGATGAACGAGCATCATCCCTGACGATCTCGCCGTCACTTCCCAGAGAGAATACGCCGCAATTCGTCCAGCGGGCGAGGCGGCAAGGGTTGGACGTGCGCCCGACGGTCGTCGGACCCTTGATCTGGTGAAAGGTCGGCGTCGGCCGCCATGCGAGTCGACGTATCGAGGCCGACGCGCTTTGCCGTCATGCGCGCCACGATGAGCGCGACGCGCCGCCAGTGCGTTGGCGTCCGGCCGGCGTGCGTTGTCCCATCCGGCAGGACCACGTCGCGCTCGCGTTGGCGGGCCTTCCCGTTAAGGCGTCGGCGCCATGGTCGCGGACCGAGGGCCTCGGGGTCGATTTGCGCGCTGAGTACATCTCGGAGACCGGCCCCTCGCCCTTACCCCAGTGCTTCTTCAATGACGACCGCACGTGACGCCAAGCTCGCATCGCGTTCGTCCTCGATAAGCCGTCGAACTCGCTTTAGATATTTGCACCCGCGCCAGCTGTCGGCGGCTTCCTTCGAGAGCAAAGAGAACAGCACTTCGTCCGCACACAGTCTCACGAAAACTCCAGGATCCAGGTCGCGGTCAATGAACAAATCCGCGACGCCCGCGCGAACCCGGTGACAACGATCCCACGAACGCCAATAGGGAGACTGTGGTAACCGCAACTCCAGGAGCCGCCAGCCTTCATCAGGGAGCTGACCGTTTGCGACCGCGGCATGTACGCTCTCGAAGCTCAGCTGCGCGAGCCCGCCGGGGCACCGCGTCCGTTGGCCAAGTGCACGGCTCAACAGATAAGCAGCCATGTATGAAGCAGCGACATCGTTGATCGACCCCTCCGCATTGCGATGCGCGATGAGCCACGGATCTTCGCCATATTCGTTCGGTATCGCGTCAGGCGGTAGCGCCTGACCTAGGCCGTACAGCATCTCTCTCGATATGGCGGGCTGGCAGGCGAGGAACTCAGCAACCGCGACGATGTCACCGACTGACGCGCGGAGCCAAGTCCCAAGTCGGTCACCCAAGCTTCTCGACGAGGCGTTTACTGAACGAAGGAGCCGCCTTGACCCGAACTCGTGAACGGTTTTCGTTGCAAGGTCGTCGCGCCCAGCGGACAGGATCGCCTCAACCGTCGCGGCGTCCATATGCTCGCGATTCGCCGCGCGGAATGCGTCATCCATCGTCTCCAGGCCAGCCCAGAACGCCGGCTGACCGACGAGCTCGGGACGACGTGCCAAAGCGGCGGCCGAAGGGCAGGCGCCCGTGCCAGACCTACGGCCAAGTCCGCAACATCAAGCTCGGCCAACGTACGCTCGACAATAAATCTGAACTTCTTGTTATCGAGAAACGGAACAAGCATCTCCGGCCCACGTCGCCAAGCCGACCGACCCAACTGTCCCGCAGCAAAAGCTAGTTTGTCAGCGTCCACGAGATCGAGATTGTTCCACAAGAAGTCGAACGACGCCTCGTCCAGCGTCCCAACTCGTTCCAGCGCCGCCGTTGCGACAATTGCCCAGGCGGTCCGCGACCAATTCGCGCTGAACTCATCACGCAGGATTGCTATCGCGTCGTGAGCGGCTTCAGGTTGCGTTTGAAAACTAGTCACAGCGCGATGCAGTAAGCACAAAGGCCGAAAGGCTTCGCGACCGACCACGACATCCGCGCCTACCCGTCGGAAGAAGGTTCGCAACCCCGAATGGTCTGGACTCAGCAAGTCTTGAAACGCATCATCGAGCCATCGACCGGCTCTCACGGTTTCGTCGTCGAAAAGATTAAATCTAGTACGAATGCCCTTGTCGGAACTCGGCAGGACCTGCAGATCAAAGGCTCAACATTCGGGCTCAATTGCTTGAGGGAACCTATCAGCCGCAGCCGGTCAAACGGGTCGAAATCCCGAAGCCGGACGGCGGGATCAGAAAGCTCGGCGTGCCATCACCGGCGGCACAGCCGGCGCGGCTGGAACGTGCGGGGTCAACGCGTCGGCCGAAGGCGGGACGAAAACGACCAATTCCCTGGACCGGCAATCTTCAATTCATTGGTTCGATTAGCGGGGGTGGAACGACATATGACAGTTTCACTGACAGTGATGCAGGCCATCGTTGAGGGCAAGCGCGGCGACGGCGGCGCAAGGACGTTTTACGACAGGCGAGTGTGCGGGCCGCAACGCGAGTGAACGCTGAGCAAGCCTCGAAAAGGTCGATGTGCAGGCCGACCCGACCGCAATTTCGGGGAAGGCTGATACGGCGGGGTGAGATGAGCGACGACGACACCCAGCCGCTGCACCGGGGTACTGGCGGCAGCACGTACACAAGGAAAGCGCGCGCAACACGGGAAGCCCCAAAGCGTGGTCAGGTCAGGGATGACAGGACCAACCGGACGCCCGCGAGGGACAGGCCGGGCGCTGTGGGGTGGCGGAGAGGTTCGTAGTACTGTGGAAACCGGGTAACTCCGGCGGAGGGAAGGGACCTCAGTTCAAGACAGACGCAGAACGTGGCGAAGGACATGGAGATTGGGCAACCTATCAACTCCACATGATGTTCAGAAACTGCCGATGGCGTCGCACGCGACAGACGGCGTGAGGTCTTGTCCGAGAGCCGGATGCGGGGTGCGAGAGGAAAGCTGGAATGAGTTTGCCAGTGAAAGTCTGGTCCGTTCAAAGTCGAGCAGGCGGGACGGGGGCGAGTTCTTGCGGGCGTCGCGGCGACGCGGGGTCCGAAGCGTAGACAGCGGTTGGACGGGGTGTGGCATGACTCCCGAAATTGGCATGTGGCGGAGGCAGAGCTGGCGCCCGCACCAGCGAAAGCCGCACATCCTGTCTCGTCATGCGAGAGACCTGATGCTCCGCCGGGGGCTTGGACCACGTCACGGCCAAAAGGCCCATTCCGGAACCTATGAGACCCATCAGCGTCCGCCGGTGGTCTCCGGCGGGGGCGGCGAACGAGGGACGACCATAGTTCGCCGCATCGCGGATGGGAGTCGGACCGCTCCATACTATCGATGAAGTCGCCGAAGGAAACGAGGCGATGGAGAAAAGGGAGCGGCAGGAAGGGAACACGACGGGGCAGGCGAAGGGCCGGACCCAGCGCTGGCAATCCTTGCAGCCGAACCTCGCGCGTGTGAACGAAGCGGCCAGACGATCGGCCCGCCTCGGGTCCTTTCTGAAGAGCCCACTGCGGTAACGCCGCACGGTGGGATCTGTGGGGGCGAAAGCCAGCAATGGCTGAGCTACCCGACAAATCTGCACGTCCGGTTCGATGAGCGGGGTGTGGAAACGGAGCTACGGCTGAGCCACTAAGGCGACGCCCAAAAATAGCCGATTCGGAATTTGCGATTTTACTGGCATCGGCTGTTTAGCGGATTCCCGAGTGCGAGGCGAGCGTCTATATCGTGATGATGATAGACAAATCATCCCTGCGCGTCCGGTTTGACGCGCTTCGGCCTTCGCTGGACGAGCGACGCCGGCGGTTGAGCGCGGCGGCGGAGGCGAAGGCGGCGGGCTACGGCGGGATTGCGGCGGTCGCGCGCGCGACGAAGGTCGCCCGGAGCACGATTGGGCGCGGTCTGAAGGACTTGCGGAACCCCGGCTCCTTGACGGGAGAGGTGCGGCGCAAGGGCGGGGGCACTCCTCGGTTGACGGTCAAGGACCCGACGCTGTTGGAGGACTTGCAACGATTGCTCGAGCCGGCGACGATGGGCGACCCGATGCGGCCGTTGCGATGGGTCTCCAAGAGCCACGACAAGCTGGCGACGGCGCTTCGCGCCATGGGTCACAAAGTGAGTTCCTCGACCATTCCCAAGCTGCTGGAGGAACTGAAATATTGTCGCCATTCCAACCGCAAGACCAAGGAAGCCGGCAAACATCCTGATCGCGACGCCCAGTTCGAATATATCAACGCGAAGGTCGAGGCGTTTCAGGCGGCCGGCGAACCCGTGATATCGATCGACGCGAAGAAGAAGGAATTGCTGGGCGAATTCAAGAACGGCGGTAGCGACTATGGGCCGCAGGGCGAACCGATCGAGGTCAACGCTCACGATTTCGAGGACAAGGAGTTGGGCAAGGTCGTCCCTTACGGGGTCTACGACATCGGCGCCAACCTCGGCTATGTCAGCCTCGGAATCGACCACGACACCGGGGAGTTCGCCGTCAACGCCGTCCGATGCTGGCTCGATCAGATGGGTTGGAAGCTCTATCCCGGGATGAGGCGCCTGATGATCACGGCCGACGGCGGCGGCTCCAATGGTTCACGGCTGCGGCTCTGGAAGTTGGCCCTCCAACAACTCGCGGACGAAACCGGTCTGATCATTCAGGTTTGCCACTATCCGCCAGGGACTTCGAAGTGGAACAAGATCGAGCATCGCATGTTCTGCCACATCACGCAGAACTGGCGCGCGACGCCACTCCTCAGCCTCCTCATCGTCATCGAACTGATCGCCAACACCACGACGAAAACCGGTCTCAAAATCCGCTGCGAACTCGATAGCAACACCTATCCAAAGGGCATCAAGGTCTCGGACGCGGAAATGGCGACCCTCAACATGACCCGAAACTCATTCCATCCAGAATGGAACTACAGCATCTCGCCGAGGTTTCACGAAATGAAGCAATAGTTTTTGGGCATCGCCTAAGGCACCGCCAGACGAAAGGGGCGGGAACAGACATGCTCGGCCTAACGCCACCGCGCCACACCCTCAACTCTACCGACATGGCTCGTTCGCCAAGCCGTAAGCGAATGGCCGCTAATTGCGCACAGCGGTCGTCCGCTTCGTCGTCGAACCTGAGCCGAATGCGCTGATTCAACCTCGGGACGCCCCTCGGATCACGCCGGGGCTTCGGCGCAAAAGGCCCGATGGTTTGTTTCTCCAAATGTGGACAGCGTATTGCTTGCGCTTCATGGCGATCTCCCTCGGGCTCGCGTAAGTAGTGCGTCGCCGCAAGGGGCGATAGATGGGCTTCAATGATCCGAGCGGTGGGGTCCGCGGCAAGCGCCATCTCGTGATCCGGGCCGGCAAGAGCCACAAGTTCACCATCCCGGCGGACGAAGTGCCGCATTGAGGCAGAGACGACCGTCGACCCTCGCCTTCTGTGCCTGCCGGGCCAGGCGGGCCATTTCTTCGACCGTCGACCGGTATTTGCGCAGAGCAGTCGTTCGGCCGCGTCGTGCTTCGCCCGCGCCGCGCCGGGGCGTACGCCTTTCCTCCTTTGGCAGGCGGTGGCACTGGCGCTTGCCGGCCGGCGGAGACCGCCGCGCCGGCGCGTCTCGCGCTTCCCGACAAGCCGGTTAAGTCCTTGGGCAAGAAAGTGGGGCGACATGTGCCACAAACTGGTTTTTGAAAGGTCGTTGCAAGGCGCCTTCCCGACAAGGCCAAGGCGATCGCGCGCTATGAAGCCTACATTGACGAGGTCAAAGCGGCGGTTCCGGCGGACAAGCTCCTGATCTTCAGCGTCGATCAGGGCGGGGCACCGCTGTGCGCGTTCCTGGGCGTTCCACCGCCCGCGGGCGACTTTCCCGACGTGAACCATCGGGCGGAGTTCAAGAAGACGGTCGGCGGCATCATCAAAGGCATGTACGTGACGGTGGCGGCCTACGCCCTCGGCGCGGCGGCGGTGCTCTACGGCGTCTACCGGTTCTTGCTGTAGCGTGCAGCGGCCGCGCGGCGAGCACCCCCGGCTCGTCGTGCGCTTGCCGCCCTCACACCGTCATTCGGCCCCGCACCTCGGCCTCGTCCATCTCGGCGCGGGTTCGAGCGAGCACGATCGCGCCGCGGTCCATCACCGCGTAGTCGTCGGCGATGTCGCGCGCCTCTTCGAAATATTGTTCGACCGCCAGGATCGCCATGTCGCCCTTGCGGCGCAGATGGACGAGCGCGCGGCCGATGTCCTTGATGATCGAGGGCTCGGCGCCGTCCCTCGCCAAAATCGAACCCTGTTGACCTGAGCGATTACGGCCAGGACTTTGTGCTATCCTGCGCAGGCGACAGGGACAAGATGGCCGAAACTCGAAAGCTTGCCGCGATCCTCGCCGCCGACGTCGTAGACTACTCGCGTATGATGGGCGAGGACGAGGCGGGGACGGCGAAGGCGGTGCGGGAGCATCGCGAGGCGGCCCATCCGATAACGCTCAACGCGAACTACCGCTTTCCCCAACCGCAACCTCCACCGTCACGATCTTCAATGACCGGTTTACGTCGAACTCCGGCCGAAAAGCGGTCGTTCCCAAACGGCGCGACGAAAGGGTCGAATCGACCCTTGGCAGGCGGTCGCGACAATCAATCGGAAGATTCAGATGTTCGGCCTCCTCGAAAAACGGAAACCGCCTAAAGCTGCCTGCCCGCTCTTAGCTTTGCAATTCCGGCGAAGCCCAGACCGGTGAAGCCAAGCGCTATCATCCCCCAAGTGGACAATTCGGGGATGCTCGCCGTCCGCGACGCCATTTCGAAAGCGCGCGACCTGGCCAAGGCCGAGTTCGCCACACTGCGCCTGAAGCTCTTCAAGATCGCCGCCCGCGTCATCGAAATGGCGAGCCGCGTCCGTCCCGCCTTCTCCGGCGCCTACAGCGAAACGATGTCGCCGGGCAATCCTTTTGAAGGCTCTGCGCCCGTGTGTGGCGGCGACGAAGGCCTGTTCGACGTCCTATGACCTTCGAGCCGCGTGCTGGAACCAGGCAAAGGCGAAGAGGACGAGCGCCACAATCAGCGAGCCCAGCGCATGCCTTTCGTGAACATGCGTGGAGCCGACTTTAAACCCGGAAAGGAAGGCGGGAAGGTCGCCTGCGGGCGTGAGCCAGTAGAAGGCGGCGAGCGCAAGGAACACGAGGCCGAGAAGGCCGGCGAGCAAGGCCAGAGGTTTTGTCATGCGACGCCGGTGTAGCCGAGGATCGCGCCGGCGACAAGGCTGGTCGATCTGCCCCCGAACTGCGACCTTCACCATCGCGATCCGCGATGACCGCTCTACGTCGACTCCAGTCGTTCGCTTCGCGTCGAATCGAGCCGTCCAGCCCGGGATCATCTTGAAGTCGCCTTGGCACAAAAGCAGTCGTTCCTCGATCACGCGTCGAGCACATGAACTGGCATCGTACCGGCGACCGCGATCTTGGTGGCGGAGGTCATCGCGCAGTCGCCTCGCGGATGCGGACGAAGAACAAAATCTCGAGCCGTCACCTGGCGTTTGGAAGCAATTTTTGTCGACGGCATCATCGCCAAGCATCAGGGATGGGATTGGGGAGGGCGGCTTCCTATGCCTCGCGGCGCATGCTCGTGCAGGCTCGTTCGCTCGCGTCGCAACCATCGCGGCGCGCCTGACGCACGGCAAGTGTTCAACTCGCCAAACGGTCGCAGCCAAATGATCAAGCTTGGCCTCATGTCGCACCGCTCACCTGGCTCCAGAAGCCAGTTCCGGCTATGATTAATGCGGAGGCGCCTGACGAAGTCCTGGCCAATGGCGGCCAGAGACACCGACGCTTCGCGCTCGCTGTTCCACACGTTGATGGTGCGCTGCTTCGTCGAGCTGAACCCTGGCGCGGCGTTTGTGCCGAGTTGGCGAGCAGGATCGCGGAGACGTCGATCGCGATGCCCTTGCCGTGTGGGGTGACCTTCGCTCCTGTGCGGCTCGCGTCGGACAATCGACCAGCGCGGCATTTTCGTCGAAGGATTCCTGAACCGTCCCCGCGCAGGCGGCGGCCGGCGGATGTCTTCCTACCGAGCGGCGAGGATGCGGGTATCTTGCACGGAACCGGATGCACTGGAGCTTAGGCGGCCACGCCTCGAGTCCTTTCAGTCTCGCCTGCTTCATCGGGCGTATTGTCATTATCGGAGAGTTTGCGTAGTTCTGCTGAATGCAGGAAGAGATCGACCGCCGACTTGCGGCTCTGGAACAAGGACAGCGGGACCTTCGCCGGTTCGTAACGGCGGCAGTATGGCACGCGATCGACCGTGTAGACGCTTTGGTAGACACGTCGCCCGTTTGCCCAATCTGTGATCGGAGCCAAGCGCGCGAAGCGCTGGAGCACCGAATATCCGAGTGCATATTTGGAGGCGGACGATTGGAGAGTACCTCTGCCCGGGTTGCGGTTGCATCTATGGGCCAATGAAGTTTCTTCGATTGCCAGCCGACCTAGTCGCTGCTGACTATGCGCTGTTGTACGCGGGCTATTCCGAGACGGACAGCACCGCAAACGAGATTCGTGCGTTCCATTCGCTGAGGCCAGCTCTTGGACAGCCATACCTCAATTGGGGATGTGGCCGGCACAATAAGACCATCCCGGCCCTGCGAGAGAAAGGATACGACGTTTGGGGCTACGAGCCGATGATGGAACAGGCTGAATATGACTTCATCGTCTCGCGGAAGGATCGAATCTCGCAACTCTTCGCTGGGCTATTTTCCAACAATGTCATCGAGCATTTGGTCCGACCCGTTGAAGAGTTCCAGTTCTTCCACGGCATTCTGGAGCCAGGCGCACAAATGGCGCACGCCTCGCCGTGCTATCGCTACACATACGAATTTTCCCGCTTCCATGTCATTTTCTTGCTTGGCGATTCTGCTCAAGTGCTCGCTGAACGGACTGGGTTTCGCCTAGTGCATCGAGAAGAAGATGGCGAGTTTATCAATTGCATTTTCGAGCGCCGCTAGCATGCGAAACCGGGCCCAGGAGTGGCCGCCCTCTCTCAAATAAACGGCCCTTCGCAAACCCGTGCTCGAAGCAGTCGAGCCCAAATTGAAGACCCCCAAGAACCAATCGTTGGGATGGAGGACGGCGCCGCGGTGATGCCGCGATTGACTTGCCGCTCGAGATGCTCATCGTAGATGCTGTAGTAGTCAGCGGCTGCTGTCTGCCATCTTGACCTTTCCGAACTGGAGAGTGTCGAGCCGCCGCGCGGGTTCGGGCGGGACTGACCGCGCCCTTTGATCTGCGTCAATGGCCTGGAGGTCCTTTTGCGCCAAAATTTTGGAACTGAGGGCGTCGCAAGTCGTCCTGACCGCGGATGCAGAAGTCAGCAGAGTGCATATTAGGCCAAGCAGTCGGCAAGGCTAACAAGGCTAATGAGAGCCGGAGGCGGCGCCCCACACCCGTGGAAGCGTACGTGCCAGATGCGGAGTCAAGTTATATGCGAGGCAGCGGAAGTCATATGCGAGGCAGCGGACCGTTGGTGGAGGACCTTCGCCACGACCTCGAGGAGACCAACGGCGTCATCAACATCTTGGAGAGGGCGAGCCAAGAACTGACGACCATCATCGGCTGGGACGAGGCCGTGCGAAAGAACCCCTTGCGTCAGCGGCAATTGTCCTCGATCGGAGAGCGGCTCGAGATCGCGCGCGGCAGGCAGTCGTCAATCGCGCGCACGATCGAACAACTGGAGGTCCGCTCCTAGCGTCTGTCGGGCGGCCGGCAGCCGACGCTCCGCAGGCGCGCCGGCGTTCGACGCGCGTGGCCGCGCTTGCGGAAGTGTCGATCAGCGCATCTCCCGCTCGCGCCAGCTTCGGCAGAAGGAGATCGCCAACGAGATCATCGAGCTCGGCGGGCGGAAGGAAAAGAGGACATCATGAGCGACACGGTTTTCGCGAACGTCGTCTGAGGATGCGCTTCTCGATCCGCCACGAGACGCTTTACCCCTATTCGGCGCCTGTCAGGCTGGCGTCCCACCTCGTGCGGCTCAATCCTCGCGCCGAGGGCGCGACCATCCTGGAGCGGCGCTTGACCGTCGACCCGAAGCCAATCGCGTTCCGGGAGGAAACCGACCGATTCGGGAACAGAGTCACACATCTCGATTTCGACGACCTCACCGACCGCCTGCGCATCGAGAGCCTGTTCGAGCTCGAAACCGTCGCTCCCGAGCCGCCGGTCGATCCCGCCGCGCCACAGCTGCCCTGGGCGGGAGGCCCCGACGATCCGATGGCACCCTATCGTTCCGCGGAGGCTCAGGACGACGCGGTCCGGGAGTTCGCGTCGGGCCTCGCCTCGGAGAGTGGGTGGGAGGTTCTGCCCTTTCTCGACCGCCTCAACCGGACGCTGTTCGCCCGGATGAGACATGAAATCCGGGCTGGGGGCGCCGCCTGGCCGCCGGCCCGCACGCTTGCGGCCGGCGGGGGCGCTTGCAGGGACGTGGCGACGCTGTTCATCGCGGCCTGCCGCAGCCTCGGGATCGCCGCCCGATTCGTGAGCGGCTACCAGGCCGAGGCCGAGACGCCCGACGGGCGCCGTCACCTGCACGCGTGGCCCGAGGCGTTCCTGCCGGGCCTCGGCTGGCGCGGCTTCGACCCGACGCACGGCCTCGCCGTGACCGACGGCCATGTCGCCCTCTGCGCGGCCCGGACCAGACGGCGACCATGCCGATTGAAGGCGGCTTCTATGGCAACGACGGGGTCGCCTCGACGCTCGAATATGAGGTCCGGATCGCGACCCGCTGAGGAGCCGTCAGATTGGCGGGACGCCGCTCGGACCGCTCTGGTCCAGATCGTCAACAGCGCCGCCCTCCCCGCCGCCACGCGGCTCGAGACCTACTGGCTGATCGCCGCCGGCCCAGACGCGCCGATCGCCAAGCGCGACAGCCAGGGCCGGAATATCCAGAGACGCAACACATACATGGATCGTTATATGCGCATCTTCTGGGGCAAATCAAGTAGGCAGAACGCGGGGGCTGGGAGCGGCCAGACGTCGAGGAGGACGTCGTCATGTCTCACAGCCTGAGTTTTTTCTTTGCCCTGGCGCTGTCGTTTACGGCAAGCGCGGCCTTCGCCCAAACCCAGCCGCAACGCCCAGCCATGGCACTCGGCGTCGCGCAGAGTGGCGTCGTGCGCGCGATCGACGTCGTGGACGGCGCACATGTTGGAGCCGGCCAGGTTCTGGTCGAGCTCGACTGCGAGCCGCTGCGCAAGGAAATCGACGTTCGTGCGGCGAGCTTGGCCGCGGCCGATGCGGTCTACGAGCGGGTCGTTAACCGCCCGCGGCCGGAGGAGATCGCGATCGGCGAAGCCGGCGTCGGCGTCGCCCTGGCGCGCGCCGAAGAAGCGCGCGCGACGCTCGATCGCGCCCACGGGTTGGAGGTCGGCGTCTCCATCACCCTTGCGCAACTCCTGGTCGCCGAGTGTGATTCCCGCGTCGCCGACGCGGTGCTCGTGGACGCGCGCAAGAAGCTCGCGCTGCTCAAGGTCGGTGCGCAACAGGTAGCGGCCTTCGCGCCGACGCGCTTGGCGCAGCTTTTTGCGGTTGAGCGCGTAGGCGAAGGTGGCTTCGCGTGGGTCGACCGCTATGTCGAGGAGGCGCCATGCCGTGGGCGCCTTGGCGCGGGCGGCGCCGGTTGGCGTTTATGAGGCGGCGCTCGGCGGCGACTGGGAGTCCGTGATGTCGGCTGGCGAGCGATTAGCCTCGAAAGCGGCGGGGGTGATGGCGATGCGGATCATGGCCCGGCTCGTTACCCCCTCGCGTACCCCGCGCCTCCGCCCCTTCGCCTCGATTGCCCGGAACTCTCGATAAGCCATTGATTTTGTTGGTAGCGGGAGAGGGACTCGAACCCCCGACCTACGGATTATGATTCCGCCGCTCTAACCGGCTGAGCTATCCCGCCGCATCGACCGCTGAAGCCACGCGGCTCAAAGGCGAAGCGGCGGTATAATGAGCGGCATGCAAGCCTGTCAAGGCGCGGCGGCTTGGCGCGCGCGTCAAACTCACGCTTCGCCTGGGGTCTCCGGAAAGACGCGCGTCACGTGGCCCATCTTGCGGTCCGGGCGGATTTCCAGCTTGCCGTACAGATGCAGGCGGAGGTCGGGCTGGGCGAGGATGTCGCGCCATTCCTCGGCGTCCTCGCCGATGAGGTTGTGCATTTCCACTCGGCCGCGCCGCGTCGGCGCGCCGAGCGGCCAGCCGGCGATCGCGCGGACATGCTGCTCGAACTGCGAGGTCTGCGCGCCGTCGAGCGTCCAGTGGCCGGAATTATGGACGCGCGGCGCGATCTCGTTGACGACGAGCCCCTCGCGGCCCTGGCGGTCGCGGGTCACGAACAGTTCGACCGCCAGCACCCCGACATAGTCGAGCGCCTCGAGGACGGCGGTCGCGATGCGTTTGGCCTCGAGCGCCGTCTCGACGCCGACGCGCGCGGGCGCACGTGTCCTCGCCAGAATATGCCGGTCGTGCTCGTTCTCGCTGAGGTCGTATGCGGCGATTTCGCCTTCCAGGCTGCGGGCGGCCACGACCGAAACCTCGCGCTCGAAGGCGACGAACCCCTCCAGAATCATCGGCGCGGAGCCGAGCGTGCGGTGGACCGCGGCGACGTTGGAGCCTTCGCGGATGAGCGACTGGCCCTTGCCGTCGTAGCCGAACCGTCGCGTCTTCAGGATCGCCGGGCGGCCGAGCTCGGCGACCGCGCGCGCAAGCGCGCCCGCGTCCTCGACCCCGACGAAGGGCGCGGTTTTGAGGCCGAGGTCGCGCAGGAACGTCTTTTCGACGAGGCGGTCCTGCGTCAGAGCGAGCGCCCGCGCCCCCGGCCGGACCGGCAGGCGCTCCGCCAGGAACTCGACGGTGGCGATCGGCACGTTCTCGAATTCGTAGGTGACGATCTCGACGGCTTCGGCGAAGCCGGCGAGCGCCGCCTCGTCGTCGAAGCGGGCGACGGTGCGCGCGGCCGCGGCGTCGTAGGCGGGGGCCTCCGCCTCTTGTGCGAAGATGTGGGTGCGCAGGCCGACCTTCAGCGCGGCGATCGCGAGCATGCGGCCGAGCTGGCCTGCGCCGAGAATGCCGATCGTCGCCCCGGGGCTCAGGATCATCGCGCCTCCTCGTCGGCGGGACGCTCGGCGACGGAGGCCGCGCGCTCGGCGCGCCAGGCCTCGAGCCGCGCCGCGAGCGCCTCGTCCGAGAGCGCAAGCACCGAGCAGGCGAGCAGCGCCGCGTTGACCGCGCCGGCTTCCCCGATCGCCAAGGTGCCGACCGGGACGCCCGCCGGCATCTGCACGATCGACAACAGGCTGTCCTGGCCCGAGAGCGCCTTAGAGGGGACCGGCACCCCGAACACCGGCAGGGTGGTGAAGGCTGCCGTCATGCCGGGGAGATGCGCCGCGCCGCCCGCGCCGGCGATGACGACCTTGAACCCCTCTTTCTTCGCCCCCTTGGCGAAGGCGACGAGCCGGTCGGGCGTGCGATGGGCGGAGACGAGCCGGGCGTCATAGCCGACGTCGAGCGCCTCGAGCGTTTCGGCCGCGCGGCGCATCACCGCCCAGTCCGACTGGCTGCCCATGATGATTGCGACGGGCTTCGACGCGCCGCTCACAGGCACCCGCCGACGCGCGAATCGACGAAATCCATAGAGGCAGCGATTAAAGGAACGGGCCTGAGGGCGCAAGCTCGGGCGAGGGGCGCGGTTTCGAGGCCCCAGCGACCGCCCGCGCAGAACTGGTCGCGCGCAGGCGATTTCAAAGGCTTAGGCACCAAAATTTGCAACTTTCGTCACCCCCACGTGGTCCTTCATGGGACGTGTTTGCTGATCGGGAAAAGCGGTCTTGGCGCCGATTGTCGCGGCGATGGCCGGCCACGCCGGCGCGCGTCTGGGCGACCCATCCAGCCGCAAGCGGCAGCCCTGAAGTCGCTGCAAGGAGAGGGTTGCCGAGCAGATACAGGCCCGCGCGAAGCGCGATCGCTCCGAAGCCTGAGGAAAGATCTCCGAGCTTCGTGAATTTCGCATCGGGCGGATAGCCGTTCGACCACGCTCGATGGTAGACCTCCCCACTCAAAAAGAAGATCACTGTCGCTATTGAGAGCGCAACCGCGGCCGGACTTCCCGCCACATATCGCATGCCGATCGAGAGTATGTTCTCGACGCTGTTCGCCAACTCGTACGCGCCGACAAAGGCTATTAGCAGCCCGGCGCTGAATCCGAGTACGTTGCGCAGGTTGTATAGCCCGCCGGGCCCATTGAGTCGGGTTAGCATCGCCAACAGCCAAGGCGGGTGGGCGCAAGGTGACCGCAAAGCAGAAATTAGAAAAAGCCGCCCCCGCGCCAGCGTTTTTATCCCTCAAGGGTTTTTGACCTCGTTTTGTCTTGCGTTCATTTTTTACGTCGTCTGTGACGTAGGCAACACAACCTTATAGTTGCATTTTTTCTGTCCAAATTGAGAATTTCAATCGGCTTATAAAACTCATTTGCAGTAATTGCTCACGTCCCCGTTTGCGTTTTCAAGTTGCGCAAGGGAGGGGGCGGCCTTCGAGGGTGAGGCGGATGGCGTCTATGGCTCGGATCGATCTTCGCCGTGCGGTTTCGACGACGGATCGGATATCGGCGTAGAGCGCGGCGCCCATTGGCTGCGAAAGCCGTTGGTGATCTTGCGGTAGACCGCGCAGGGGCGCAGCGCCCTCTCCGAGCCGTTGTTGGTCGCGGTGAGGTCGCGGTTGGTCACGAAGACGAACAGATGGCGGCGGACCTTCTTGATGATTTTCTGAAGCTTGCCGCCGGCTTTGTGGGTCGGGATCAGGCTCATCAGGCGGTCGAGCCGGCGGTTCAGATCGGCCTCGTAGATTTTGAGCGTGCTATCGGCCAGAGCGTCGCGTCGCCGCCCGATGGCGCAGGCGCGCTTGAGCAGGCCCTTCATGCCCGGCGCGAACACCGCGTCGCCTTCGTCGACGGCGTATTGGACGTCGCGGATGAGATGGGCAAGACAGACCTGATGCTCGCGCTTGGCCCAGCCCATCTGGCCGCCATAGCGGTCCGAAATCCAATAATCCGGGCGCCAATCGCCCAGGAAGGCCTCCACCACCGCCTTGGAGCGATGGTTGTCGGCGACGAAGACGGCGCTGTCGCGATGATGGAACACCCACAGCCACCAATTCGCCTTGCCGACCCTCATGCCGGTTTCATCCGAGGCCAGCGCCGTGCCGGCCATCAGCCGCGCCTTGATCAGGCTGGTCTGCGCCGCGAAGGGCTTCCGGCTGGCGGAAAGAATGTTGACCAGCGCGCCCTCGCTGATCTCCAGGCCGAACAAGTCGCGCAGCACATGGCTCAATCGCGCCAGCGGAATCCCCTGAACGGAGCGCAGATAAACCACGAAGGCGCGCAGGTTCGGCCCGAACGGCGACCCCGGCTCCAATCCCTGCGGGGGCTCGGCCTTGAAGCGCCTGGCGCAGCAGGGGCAAACGCCGCCATATAAAGAAACCCGCGTCACGTCGGGCTGGATCTCGGGGATTTCGACCCGATCATAACTCTCGCATAGGCTTTGCGCGGCGTCGGACACATCCGTCCCGCAGCCTTGGCAGCGGCGGGCCAAGACTTCGCGCGTCGTGGTCGGGTTGGGATGAAGCGGACGATGCGCCCCGGCGTGCGGCTTGGCCTTGGCCTTGGGCGCCGAAGATTCCGACGGCTTCTGACCCTTCGACGGCGGAACGCTGGAATTATCAGGCGTCTTGGGCGGCAGGCCCAGCTTCGCCTCAAGCTCGGCGACCCGAGCCGTCAGAGACGCGACCTGCGCCATCAATGCGGCGATCAACGCGTCCTTCTGCGCGTGCGAGAGGCTCGAAAGGTCGGGGCCCGCAGACATGGACCCAACGATTCAAATTCGTCGCAGCCACGCCAGTCCCTCGACCTCCCCTAAGTCAATTCGCCGCACCCATCACGCGGAAATGGGGTGAGCAATTACCATTTGCATGGTTTTTGACCGCCATCGCTGGCCAGAAGGCTGACCACGACACACACTCCTACCGCGCCTCCCGAAGGCGAGGAAGTTGACTTGGCGGGTTGTTGGCCGTAATTCTGAGAAGAGATTCTGCTGAAAAAAGCCGATAATATTGCGGAAACTGAGTGAAGATGCTTGCCTTTTTATTCGTGATCAGAATGTCGGTTTATTTTCATCAGAATTGCTCCTGACTTGGGGGAAGTCCTTCGACAAGGGCGGTTGCCCGTCGCGGAGACGCGCTCATGACAGACCATCCGGACAAACGTCGCCCGATTCCCACAGTGGCCGAGCTGTTCCGTTCGCGTATCGAGGCGGAATATTACGGCCAAATTTCCGCTCAGGGCGCTTTAGAGAGCGTGGCCTTCAACACGGAGTTCCTCCGCGACCCGATGAGTTCATGTCGCATTTTATCCGGACCACGGCATTGCCCATATTCGTGATGTGGTCAAGCAGATTGTCCATGTGATCGACACCATTCACGGCGTCCTTATTCCGGTTCGGCCAACCGTCCGACTGGATTTCCTACGCGGCTACGGCGTGCTGCTCGCCTACCTGCACGACATCGGCATGCGCGACTTCTCGGCGTTTGGCCGGGCTATGCATCCCGAGTTCGCCACCCAGGCGGTCTTCCGCCGGGACTTTGACGACCTAGTAGACGCCGTCTACGAAGAAAACAGCGGCGACGTTCCGTGGCGAGCGCTGAGCTTGGCGGCTCGCGGGCTGGTGGCGGCGCCGTCGCGGTTGCTCCTGCGCGAGCTGCTGGCGATGTCAGTCGGGCACAGCAAAACCAAGGTGCCGATCGACACGCTGAACGACCCAGCGCGGTTGCGGCAAGTCCTGCAGCGCAGCGTTGCAACAGACCTCAACTATTTGTATCTGCAACAGCAGCTTGCCGCGGCGGAGCGAAAGCTGTCTGCGGCCCGGTCATCGACCTCAAGCAGTCAGGAGGTCGCGCCTTTGGAGCAGGCGGCGGCCGGCCACCGTGAGACCCTGGCGCGTCTCGAGGCCCGACCGGCCGTCGAAAGGGGCGATCCCGAGGTGGAGCGCTGGTATAAGGATTTCGAGCGCGACTCCTTTGTTTGGCTGACGTCCGGCGAACCGGCTCTGCGGGATTTGGTGAGGACGTCATCGACACTCTCCGCTGCCTGCGCTCTGCGGACGCGCTGCGGCAGCGGGGCACTACTCTCAGGACGTCGGCCGGCTACGAGGTGTTCGTCAGCGAGTTCACCGCCTCATCCATTTATGCGCTACGCTCGGCGGACACCTCGAAGTTGTACATGATCGAGGGAGACCACCCTCTCAGCGCTGGCGAAGCCAACATGGTCAGCAGTTAACCCGCATTATGCATGGCGGGCTGGCGGATGTAGCTTAAATATCTGATTTCGTGTAGAATTTGGTATCGAGGCCGATTCGCGCGATTTCAGGAAGGGCACACCCGCCATGAACGATCCTATGTTGCCGTTGCCTGGGTTGTCACCTGTTTCGGGCAAGCGCGTCGAGGTCAAGTTTGACGGCGGCTTGTTGTCGTCGGATGGCGGCGTTCTGGCGTTGCGCGAGGTCGACCAGCGCCTTGGCGTCGCCGATCGGCTCGCCGCCTGCATGGTCGATCCCCGCGCGCCCGATCAGATCACCCACAGCCTGGCGGAGATCATCCGCTTTCGGCTGCTGATGATCGCGGCGGGCTATGAGGACGGCAACGACGCCAATTGTCTGCGAAGCGATCCGATGTTCAAGATGGCGCTCGATCTGACGCCGTCGGATCGCGAACTGTGCTCGCAGTCGACGATCTCGCGGTTGGAAAATCTGCCCGACGTTCGCGCCCTGTTGCGGATGGGCCGCGCCATGGTCGATCTCTATTGCGAGTCCTTTCCCGCGGTTCCCAAACGCATCACGCTCGACATCGACGACACGTTCGACGCGGTCCATGGCGGCCAACAGTTGCGGCTGTTCAACGCCCATTACGACGAATACGGATTTCAGCCGATCGTCGTCTTCGACGGCGAGGGCCGCTTCGTCACTGCCGTGCTTCGTCCCGCCAAGCGGCCGAGCGGCAAGGAGATCAAACCCTTCCTCCGCCGGCTGTTGCGCGCGATCCGAGCCCATTGGCCCAACACCGAGATCCTTCTGCGCGCCGACAGCCATTATTGCGGCCCCGAGGTTCTCGACTGGTGTCGGGCGAGCGGCCTCGATTACATCCTCGGCGTCGCGCCGACTACCACGTTGCGCCGGCATGTCGAAAGTCTCGAAGCCAGCGTAAAGGCACGGTTCGAAGCCGCGCCCAGAGACGGCAAGCTTCGTCGTTTCAAAGAGTTCTTCGACGGCGCGCAAAGCTGGAGCCGGGTCGAGCGGATCATCGCCCGCGTCGAAGCCGGCGCGGAAGGATCAGACACGCGCTTCGTCGTCACCAATCTGAACAAGCGCAACGCTCGCGTGCTCTACGAAGACGTCTATTGCCGGCGCGGCCAGGCCGAAAACCACATCAAATCCTGGAAGACGCATCTGGCGGCGGATCGCACCTCATGCACCAAGGCGACCGCCAATCAGTTTCGGCTTTTCCTGCACGCCGGCGCCTACTGGCTGATGTGGGGCCTGCGCGCATCGATGCCCAGGCGTTCGATGTGGCGCGTCGCGCAGTTCGACACGTTGCGCCTGCGCCTCGTCAAGATCGCCGCCCGCGTCGTCGAGATGAAAACCATGATCCGCGTCCATCTGCCGACCTCGTGCCCCGGCCAGGAAATCCTGCGTTTCGCCCTCCAGCGCATCCCGCGCCTCGTCACCTAAAACGCGGGGCGTGAGCGGCCCCGAACGTCAAACCCATCCCTTCAACCCGCAAACCCCCTCCACTCCCCCCCTCAGGCCCAAAGCCGGAGACGATGCCGCGCGTCCGCGAGCAAGCGCGGTTCCGAAAAATCACCACAACGCGCCGCCGACCGACGCGGAAACCTCACGCCGCTGCATAATGCGGGTTA
>CAWDTW010000047.1:0-51493 GCA_963805295.1 uncultured Alphaproteobacteria bacterium
TCACCCAAACATCGTCTACATCATCTCCGACGACCAAGGCCCACCGCGCCTCGACATGACGGTCTATCCCTATCTGCCGCGGGCGCATGTCACGATGACGTCGGCCAAAACTTACATGAGCTTGCTGGCGGGAGCGTCGTCATGACCGATACGCCCCAACTTCTGCTCGCTCATCACCTGAAGGCGCTCAAGCTGCCGACGTTCTTGCGCGAGTATGAGAAGCTTGCTCGGCAATGCGCCGCCGAGGGTCTCGACCATATCCGCTTTCTGCTGCGCCTCGCCGAACTGGAGCTGATCGATCGAGAGCGACGCATGGTGGAGCGTCGGATCAAGGAAGCGCGGTTCCCGGCGGTCAAGAGCCTCGACAGCTTCGACTTCGCGGCGATTCCTTCGCTCAACAAGACCCTCGTCCTGGAGCTCGCCCGTTCCGAGTATGTGGCCCGCCGCGAGAACGTGATCGCGGTCGGCAACAGCGGCACGGGCAAGACGCACATCGCTCTCGGGATCGGTCTCGCGGCCTGCCAGAAAGGGCTCTCGGTAGGGTTCTATACGGCCGCAGCCCTCGTTCATGAACTGCTGGAGGCTCGCGATGAGAAGCGGTTGCTTCGTCTGCAGCGGCAGGTCGCCGGATACAAGCTCCTGATCATCGACGAGCTTGGATATGTGCCTCTCTCGCAGACCGGAGCCGAGCTGCTGTTCGAGATATTCAGCCAGCGCTACGAGCGCGGCTCAACCATCGTCACTTCGAACCTGCCGTTCGACGAATGGACCAGCGTGTTTGGGTCCGAGCGCCTCACCGGCGCGCTGCTCGATCGCCTCACCCACCACGTCCATATCCTCGAAATGAACGGCGACAGCTACAGGCTCAATCAGAGCAAGCGGCGCTCACGCCGCAACAACGCCGACCCGTCGTCCGACGATCCGACCCAAGCCTGACGCCCAAGAAAAGAGCCCGTGCTCGAGGCCATCCTCGTCGGCATCATTGATGCATTTTTGCTCCGGAAAACGATGCAATTTTGCTCCGGCGTTGACAGTGGCTTGATCCCAAAGCTTATCCGACACCGCCGGGCCTCGCACTGATAAAAATAGAGAGTTTTTCAATAAATTCAACAGCGTACCGTTTGTGAACGGACACTAAGCTAAGGCTTATCGTTGCCTGACCAAAGTTCTAGTGTTCAATACTTCGGTCCAATAGATGAAGTGGATTCCAAGTGCGAGATAGGTCATAGTTTTCGTGAACCCCGGATCAATCTCGATGTCAGGTGCCATCTTGGAATGAGAATATGAATTGTTTTTCGGATTTGGCCATCAATAGTGAGAATTTCAGCCGGCGATATTCTCACTATTGATGGCTTAGCCGTTGGGCCACCGGCAATTCGAAATTCGCTTCCCGGCCCCCAATTCCCACGCCACCTCATCGACGGTCCGTCATCGACAGACGTTTGTCGCCGTGCCGCTCCAGAAGACCGCTGTCAGGTGCCATCTTGGAATGAGAATATGAATTGTTTTTCGGATTTGGCCATCAATAGTGAGAATTTCAGCCGGCGATATTCTCACTATTGATGGCTTAGCCGTTGGGCCACCGGCAGTTCGAAATTTGGCATTGTCAGAGTAAATTTTATACTGCCTGCTAACGCACCACGGCGGCTGGAGCTCCACTGTTTTTGCTCATGAATTGCCGCCGCGCTCGGCCGGATTCTACGCCGAAAATCGCCTTTACTTATTTGCCTTGACAGTGCCCTTCGAGTGCCACAGTGATCCCATTCCGCGGTTTGGCGAATGAGCTGTCCATGACAGCCCGGAATTACGGGAAGGACATCCCAGAATTATGGGAAGGACAAGACGAAACTACGACCACGCCGACGTCCGGTTGTTCCGACCTACCCCGCGAGCCATTTCAGCGTCGGCCAGCCTCCAGGCCCCGCTTGCGGAAGAGCGCCTGGGTCGACGGCGCCCGGCCGCGAAAGGCCTTGTAGGCCGCTTCATAATCGCGGCTGCCGCCGGCCGCGTAGACGAAATCATGCAGCCGCTGAGCCACGGCCGGATCAAAGATGTCGCCGCTCTCTTCGAAGGCCTCAAAGCCGTCCGCGTCGAGAATTTCCGACCACAGATAGCTGTAATAGGCAGCCGAATAGCCGCCTGAAAAGATGTGCTGGAAATGCGCGGTGCGGTGGCGCATGGCGATCGCCTCCGGCATGCCGATCCGAGTCAGTTCCCGCCGCTCGAACGTCACGATGTCGCCAACTCCGGGCGACGGATCGAGATGCAGCCCGAGGTCGACCAGCGCGGATGCCGCATATTCGACCGTGGCGAAACCCTGATTGAACCGCCGCGCGCTGAGCAGTTTTCTGAGGAGCGCTTCCGGCATGGGCTCGCCCGTTCTGTAATGCAGCGCAAAGCGGCGGAGCATTTCGGGCTGCTTCAGCCAGTTCTCAAAGAGCTGCGAGGGAAACTCCACGAAATCCCGGGCGACATGAGTGCCGGCAATCAAGGGGTAGGTCACATCGGACAGCATGCCGTGCAGGGCATGGCCGAATTCGTGAAACAGCGTCCGTGCATTGTCGAAACTCAAGAGGCTCGCCTCGCCCTCGCCGCCTTTGGCGAAATTCATTACATTGACCACGATCGGCAGCTGCGGGCCGTCCAGTTTCTGCTGTCCGCGGAATTGGCTCATCCACGCCCCGCTCCGCTTTGACGGGCGGGCAAAATAATCGCCGATGAAGAGCGCGACAGGCGCGCCGCTTCTTTCCGTCACCGTCCACGCGCGGGCGTCGGGATGATAGAGCTTGAGGTCGAAGCGCTCGGCGAAGCTGAGGCCGAACAGGCGATGGGCCGCATAGAACGCCGCCTCGATCAACCGGTCGAGCTGCAAATAGGGTTTGATTTCGCCCTCATCGAAGTCGAACTCGACCTTGCGCCGCTTTTCGGCAAAGTAGCGCCAGTCCCAAGGCGCGACTTCGAAATTGCCGCCCTCGCCGGCGACGATCGCCTGCAACGCCTCTTGCTCTTTCCGCGCGCTCAATACGCCTGGCGTCCAGACCGACTCGAGAAGGTCGAGCGCAGCACGCGGCGTCTTGGCCATCGTGTCGGCAAGGCGGTAATGGGCGTAGCTTTGATAGCCCATCAGGCGCGCGCGCTCGGCCCTGAGGCGCACCATTTCAGTCGCGATGTCGCGATTGTCCGTCGCGCCGCCGTTTTCACCGCGCGAGGCCCAGGCGCGAAAGGCTCTTTCGCGCAGATCCCGCCGCGCCGAGAACTGCAAGAACGGCTCGATGCTCGAGCGCGACAGCGTGACGGCATGTCCTCCGGCATGGCCGCGCTCGGCGGCGACGCGCACGGCGCTGGCGAGGAAAAAATCCGGCAGCCCATCGAGATCGTCCTCATCGAGCAGCATGAGCCACGCTTTTTCGTCCGCCAGCACATTCTGGCCGAATTGCGCGCCAAGCGTCGCCAGCCGCTCGTCGATCGCGACGAGGCGCGTCTTGGCTTCTGACGGCAGCCCTGCGCCGGCGCGCGTGAAATCGAGATGATAGCGCTCGAGCACGCGCGCCTGTTCAGCCGAAAGACCGAGATTGTCCTCCTCGGCCTTCAAAGCGTCGATGCGCGCGAACAGCGCGTCGTTCAAATAGGTTTCGCTGCGATGGCGCGACAAGATCGGGGCCATGTCGCGCTCGATCGCCTGAAGCTCATTATTGGTCGCCGCGCCTGCGAGATTGAAAAAGACGCTCGCCACTCTATCCAGGCCTCGCCCGCTCCGCTCCAGCGCCTCGATCGTATTGACGAAGCTCGGCGGGTCCGCCTTTGCGGCGACGGCGTCGATTTCTTCCCGCGCCTCCTTGAGGGCAACCTCGAAAGCGGGACGGAAATGGCCTGGTTCAATGCGCTCGAAAGGCGGCGCCTCGAAGGGCTCGGTCCAGGCTTCAAGAAGCGGGTTGTTGTCGATGCTCGACTTGGTCATCAGAAGTTTGCTCGGTGGTGGAGGCGCCCAGCAGCTCGGCGACGCTCGCCTGCCTTCCTCCGAGTATTTTGCAATTCCGTCGGCAATGCGGCCCGCCCGCCGACGGCGCAAACGCGATGACCGGCGCGATTCAGGACGTGACCTTCCTGGGTGTGATCTTGCGGCTTTGAGTTTGCCTCTTTCAAGAGCGCGCTTCTGGTCGACGGATTCAATTCGAGCGGCGCGTCGTTCCTCGAGCGCGATGAAGGGATCGAGGCGTGGCTCAGCCGGGACGATGTGATCGAGCTCGACGGACAGCGAGGTCTCAATTGAGATTCGCCGACCACATGCGGACGAGTTCTGCAATCGGGTTTGGGTCAGACGGCGGGTCGCCGCGATCGCTCGATCTCGCCACGATGCGGTTAGAATTCTTCGGCAACGCTACGTGTCGTCTCACGTCGCGTGCGCAGCCATTTGAACGCGCATCCCAAGAAGGGCTTCACGATCTTCAAAACGATCGAGAATGTCGAACCGACGGACACAAAGCAGGTCTGCGACCTTATCGGAAAGCCCGACCAGCACACGCAGTACACGCCGAAGTTCTGATGGCCGACCGTGCCGACGGCGGTCGCGCGACTGGCCGCCGACCCGTACGGCAAGTGGGTGCGGCCATCGAACGGGGCCGAGGTCAGTTTCTTCAATTGCGGCGGCAAGCTCTGCGGCAAGGTCGTCAGCAAGGGGACGAGCAGCGCCAAGGTCGGCACGATGATTGTCAGCGGCGCGGTCAAGTCCGGCGCCAACGCATGGAAGGGCAACCTGCTCAATCCCGACGACGGGAAAACCTATTCGGGCGTGATCACGCTCGTCGGCGCCGACGGGCTCAACCTGAAAGGGTGCGCGCTCGGTATCATCTGCGAGGGGGAGACCTGGCGCAGGGCGAACTGACCCCAAGTCTCACGTCGAATGCCACTTACGCAAGAATTCCCTGATCGATCAGAACAGGGAGTATGAGGAGGAAATGCGATGGTAAAACCACTCTCCGAACAGCTCTCCGATTTGTCGGTGCACGCAAAAAAAGCGGAGGATGACGTCGCCGCAGCGAAGGGACTGCCTGGAGATTGGGGGTGTCAGGCCGCAAAGGCTGCTTGCGGGAGCGGATCGTTGGCGGGCTGGAATCTCTGTCCGAAGCCGGAGCCGAGCGTG
This sequence comes from uncultured Alphaproteobacteria bacterium, assembly GCA_963805295.1. Lineage (GTDB taxonomy): Bacteria > Pseudomonadota > Alphaproteobacteria > Rhizobiales > Beijerinckiaceae > Roseiarcus. The sequence continues at coordinate 5,141 of CAWDTW010000047.1, forward strand.
CCATTATAGACGGCGCTGCGAACCTGAAGCAGAAGATCCGCCCCTCGCCGCGACCAGCGCATCTGCTGCGATTTGTTCATCCGGCGGTTCACCAGAAAATTGGCCGTCCCTTCGGTGATCGCGGTGCCGACCCGCAATCCGGCACGGTACCGCTCGGCGTAGTTGACCAACCAGTCGCTCTGTCCGGTGAGATAACCATCCAGTGCGTGCAAGGCGGTCCACAGCTTTCTCGAAGGCGCAATGGACCTCCGCTGCCCTTGTTCCCCCTGAAAATGATGCATCACTGCGCGGATACGACCGATGCTGATTTGAGCATCCTTGGCTTTGCCATTCCACAGCCTCCAGTGCAGGCGCTCGACCTCCGCGACAATCACCGCCTTCGCCGCCACCCGTGCCGGGTCATCCGCCGACAGACCGCCGGCTGTTTGCTCCAGGTGCTGCAGCCGCATGGCGATGTGGAACCAGTCGAGCACCGGCGCCTCGGTGACACCGGCATCAGCCAAAATGCGCCGCAAGCCGGAGCACCCGTCGGTGAACGCGGTCAGCACCGTGTCCTCGGTTCGCCCGACGGCGTCGAGGCTGCGGCGGATCAGCACTTTGATGTCCGTATCGGCTTTGGCGACGGCGCCGAAAACCTGCCGCCCGCCAGTCTCCGTTTCAACATTGCCGACCCGCACCTCCAGATGCCGCTCGCCGTCCTCGCAGCTGCGGATGAAGGTCGAATCCAAGGTCACGGTGATCGACGGAGCCGCCGGATCAGGCCGCACCGCGGCCTGATCCCGAAGCTCCGCACCAATTTTCAGAGTGTGCAAACGCAAAGTTTCCGGGTCGTTTCCGGCGTCGACCGGGAACATTTGCCGCAGCACGTCAGCAGCCACCCGGTAAGTCATCAGGGCAGAGAGATGCGCCTGAAGCTGATCCAACTCCGCCGTCGAGCGGCAATACGATGGCCAACCATGGCCGGCTTCGTTGCCGCCGCACCCAGCACAGCGAAAGCGGGGAAGCCGCACCGTGACCTGGCCGAAAAGCGTCGCGACCGCATGGTCCCGGTAATCCTTCACTCGGCACACCTCGCCACAGCTTCGGCAGTCCGGCCGCCGGACGGCGTGGCCCTTGGCCTGCGCCGCGACGATCTCCTGTTGGAGGCCGGCCAGCAACAGCTTCCCTTCGGCCAGGGTCAACCCTAAGTTGGCGATATCACCGAGATCATCAGGCCGGTTGATCTTCAAGACGTCGGCGCACTGTCTCTCACCGTCAGCCCCGGTTTTCACCAACCTCACAATCCAAGCCACGCGCCTACCCCCGATCAGAGATCAGACGCGAAACTACCGCTTCGGCGCCCGCACCCCCAATCTCCAGGCAGTCCCCCGTCGCTGCGCAACGTCGAGGATTTGCTGGCCGAGCGCGGGATCGACATCAGTCATGAGACTATCCGATGCCTGTGTTGTAAACGAAGAAGGAAACTGTCGCCGATGGATCTGAAGTCCTACAGCCACTGGCACGACTATTCCCGCGCCCGCGACGATATGTTCAAGGCGACTGACACGCCCTGGGCGCCGTGGCATGTGGTGCGGTCGGACGACAAGAGGCGCGCCCGGCTCAACACGATCGCGCATCTTCTGTCGCTGATCCCGTACGAGGAGCTGCCCCGCGAAAAACCCGACTTGCCAAAGAGGCAGAAGCCGCACGGTTATGCGGAGCCAAACTACCCGTACAAGTATGTGCCGAGTTGGGTTGGTCCGTGAAATAGCGGACACTAGCCGTTGAGCTCAGCGAATGGACGCTCTTCAACCTGCATCGACGAGAGCTGCGAGCTGGATCCGCTGGCTGCCAGGAATCGCGACGCTGCGAAGCTATGAAGTGCGTTGGCTCGTTCGCGATCTCGGTGCGGGGCTGGTGCTTACGACCGCGCTTGCCCGCGTCGGAATCGCGTATGCTGTCGCCTCTGGCCTCCCCGGCGCCTGGCCTCTATGCGACCATCGTCCCTCTGCTCGCTTACGCGCTGTTCGGCCCTAGCCGCATCCTGGTGCTCGGGCCCGACTCCTCGCTGGCGGCGATCATTCTGGGTGTCGTGGCCCCGCTCGCCGCCGGAGACGCAAATCGTGCGGTCGCTCTTGCCGGGATGATGGCCATCGTTTCAGGCGCGGTTTGCATCCTTGCATCGACGCTCGTGACCGGTTCGGCGGCGACGACGAGCCACGCGACCTTGGCTGGAGCGGCGGCTGCCGCGGCGAGAACCCGTTCCTTGAAAAACTCCGCATTGGCGAAGAACAGAGGGGCGTCCCACCGAAACAGCAGCAGGCCCGACAACTGGCTTGCGTGGGGATAGCGGGTGATGTCGTGATAGCCCCTCACGCCTTCCGCACGGCCGAGCACCGCGGAATGCGGGCGCCAGCCGTCCCACAGGAACTCGATGACCGCCAGCACGACTGCGAGACCGATGCCTGGGATCGCGCCGAAGACGGCGACGCCTGCGAAACAAAGGATGGACAACCAGAACTCCCAGCGCTGAATCCGATAGAGCCGCTTGAGTCCCGAGACCTCGAAAAGTCCGATCGCCGAGGCAATGACGACGGCGGCCAGCGCCGCATTGAGTAGATGCTCCAGGAGACGGGGCGCGACGAGCAGCAGGAGGGCCACGGCGACGGCGCCGACGACGGTGGTCAATTGCGTGCGTGCTCCCGCCGCTTCCGCGACGGGCGTGCGGGACGAGCTACTGCTGATCGGAAATCCCTGGAAGAATCCTGCGGCGAGATTTGCGGCGCCAAGACCGATCATTTCCTGATTGGGATCGACTGGGTCGCCAAGCCGTGCGGCGTATGCGCGCGAGAGGACGCTAGTATCGGCGAATGACACGACCGCAACCGCGACGCCACTGGATGGCGTTCGCGCTCGGCGCTGCCACGCTCGCGACGATCCTGTCGATCCGGAGCTTCAAGGGAACGCCCGGCGTCCTGACAGCCGCCGATAATCTCGTTGAGCTCGACGACACCCTGGGCGACAAGGGGACAAAGCTATGTTTTGCGGAGCTCAAAGACCCCGTGAAGGACAAGCTGAAGCGGTTTGGACTATTCGAGAGGATCGGCGAGGCGTTCTTCTTCGCGACCATCGGCGCCGCCGTCGATGAATATCAGGCGACGCACAAGGCCGAATGGATTGTGGGCGCGGACGGCGCTGGGGAGCGCCCGTAGCTATGCGCTGTCGGATGCAGCGTAGCCTGGCGCACGCCCAGGTCGATTTGAGTGTCGCCACTCAAATGCTGAAGATAGCCCTTGATCAGCGGCTGCCGTCCGGACCGAACGGAGTTTTCGCATGCCCCGTTCGCGCCGCGCATCCGGGGTTACGGGTCGCGCATCAACCGCCTGATAGCGAAGCCTTGTTCCCTTGAACGGCTTGCGCATAGCTTCCCTGCTTGTCCTGTTACATCGTCGTCGAACCGGTAGCTCGACTCCTGCGACGACGGAATGATGAGGAACATCGTCTTGACCACAAGGCCAATCACACGTTGTATGCCGACCATGCGTTGGCCATGCCATTCGTCACATCGTGACGTTTCGCTTCGCGATGCGCCGATTCCGCAAGGCGGGCTTGAGGCGCTGAGATAATATGAACTCACAATGAAAATCTCTCGAAAGATACGACAGCCGCGTGAGAGCGAGTTAAAACTCATGGAGTTGCTTGCTTCGGGACCCTGCGCGCTTGACTCCGGACCTGTTGGCAGATGCTCAAGCCGCGGATGGATCCGTTACATTGCACTGGATGAATTCAAGCGCGGCATCTACGCCCTGACGCTGTCCGGGCATGCTCAACTTGATGAAACATTGGACCAGCATTCCAATTCCGGCTGAAGGACAAGATCGCAACGCCTCTCGAGCAGATATCGCGCTCGAGAGCCTGGAGCTGGTTCTGCAAGCCGCCTTCAACGGCGAGCGGTCGTTCACCGATTCGGACGTCCAATCGAAAATGAATCGACTTCGTCAAAAGTCCGATTAGGCTGGCCCGACCACCAGCAGCGCCCCCGCTCCTGTTCCGCAGCGCCTGAGAGCCCCCATCGCGGCGGCGAGGGAGACGCCGGCGGGACGCACGCGGTCGGGGGCGACGAGGAACACCCCGCCCGACAGAGCGTTCGGCGAGTTGGGGATGAACACGGCGACGAGATTCTCGCCGAGGACGTCGGTCTGCACGCCAATGCGCCATGCGCCTCCGAGATTGGCGAGCACGACCGGATAATCCGCCGTCTCGCCGACGCCGAGCACGCTCGCGCCCGCCTGCTTCATATATTCGTAACCCGGCACCTTGGAGAGAACGGACGATTCGAGTTCGCCCACGATTCTCTGCGCCCAAACCGTCCGGGCGAAGAGCCCGGCGAGGAAGCAGGCGAGCGCGATCAACAGGACTTCGAGGACCGCGGTGATTGTCGTTCGCGAGGAGAGGCTCTCCGGGATCAGCGCGGTGAGGGGTTGCAGGACCCGCCCCGCGACGTCGTAGGCCTTGCTGAGAATGAGCCAGATAACGACGATCGGCGTCAGGAAAAGAACGCCGCCGAGAATCGTGGTTCGCACGAAACGCGAAATCGACCGCATGAATGTCACTCCTCCGTTTCTGTTATGCGGATGTCACAATAGTGTGAGCCTGGGTTCGGGCAAGCTTTGATGAGGGTCAAGAAAGCCGGCGCGCCGACAGAGCTCGGTTTGCGCGAAAGACGCGCCGGTTTGAAGAGCTGGCGCCGAGAGATCCGGTGGCGGGCCGACAAGGAGACGTGATGACGCAGGATTCCACCGTGTTCGACGCGGCCGCGGAATACTGGAGGGACGCGGCGCAGCGCGGCGTCCTTTTCATGGAAACCTTGAACGAGCGGGAAACACCTACGTCGCGCAGTCGGCCAAAGTGGCGCCGCATGTTCTGACCTTCCCGGCGGAAGTCCTGCGCGACGGCCGCACGCTCGAACGTCCGGCCAATTACGCGCTTGTGCGCATCGTTCCCCCCGACGGCGTCGCGATTGATCGCTTAAAGCCCCCGATCGTCGTCGTCGACCCGCGCGCGGGACACGGCCCCGGGATCGGCGGCATGAAGCCGGAAAGCGAGATCGGCGTCGCGCTTCGCGCCGGCCATCCCGTGTACTTTATCGGCTTTCTGCCGAAACCTGAACCGGGACAGACGATCGAGGACGTCTGCCGCGCCGAGGCGATGTTCATCGAGGACGTCGCCCAGCGCCATCCCGAGGCCGAAGGCAAGCCGATCGTCATCGCCAATTGCCAGGCCGGCTGGCAGACCATGATGATGGCGGCGATCCGGCCGGACCTGACCGGGCCGATCATCCTGGCCGGCTCACCGCTCTCCTACTGGGCCGGCGTTAGGGGCAAGAACCCCATGCGCTTCGGTGCTAAGGGTTTTTGAGCGCAGCGGCCTCGCGATGAACACAAGGCGCGAGGGCCCTGTCGTCCACGTAACTCTGCGCTATCCCTGATCGCCAGAGGCGCTCGGAGCTCCTCTCCGGGCTGCTCGCGCGAGGCAACCAATGTCGAGGAAGATGATCCATGAAAACTCTCACTCAATTCGTACGGACGACGATTGTCGGCGGACTCTTTTTCCTGGCGCCGATCGTTGTGCTGATTGTCATTCTCGCCAAGGCGTTCGACTTCGCGAAGAAGAGCCTGAACGCCGTCCTTGTTCACGTTCCAGCTGCTGCGGAGTTGAGCGCTGGCGCGGCGACGGCGCTTTCGATCACAATAGTCTTGCTAGTCTGCCTTCTTGCCGGGCTCGTCGCCCACACCGTGATCGCGGAACGCCTCGTCAACGCCTTGGAGTCTTCGCTGCTATCGAAGATTCCCGGTTACGACTATCTGAAGCAGGAGAGCGCAAGCGCGCTGGGCGTCGCCGAGATTGCGGAGCTCCCCGTGGTCTTCGTGCCCATGGAAGGGGGATGGCAGCTCGGCGTTCAAACCGAAGCGTTGAGCGAAGGCCTGGTCTCGATCTTCGTCCCGTGTGCGCCGGACCCGCATTCCGGGTCTGTCTTTTTCTTTCCGATGGACACTATTCGGCCAGCCGGCATCAAGATGGCGACTGCGCTAAGCTGCCTCCGGCGATGCGGCGCGCGGTCATCGGCGCTCGGCGCCAATTGGCCAATCGGCGCGTAGTGCCTCTTTGCTAGGTCTTCAGAAGATCCCAGTTGTCTTCGTATTGCTCTACCGCCTCGACATCAATGAATCCAAATCCGCGCCAATTCGGGGGCTGACGGCACCTGGTCTCCATGTCGCTGTTCTTGGAAGATCGAGGGCACCAAGCGCAGGGTGTTCTCCTACACGGAGCGGGATGACGTGACGCTGATCGACTACGACATCACGCCCATCGACGTGAGTCTCGGCTTTCTCGTAAGCGCCGAATGAGCGTCGACTATCGCCACCACGTCGCCCGCCCTGTGATCGTTTTCGTCGGCGGCAGCCCGGAGCCGCTGCGGCAGGCCAAGCCTCGCCCGTATCCTCGGCAAGACCGTGAGCAGTGGCGTCCCAAGCGCGCCATCCCGCCTAACCGCAAGGCCGAGGGCCTCAAGCGCCAGCTCGATAGCTTCAGGCGGCAGGACGAGATCATCAGCGCGATAATGACGCCGAACGTCGCGCTGTGGAGCGCTTGGCTGCATCGCTGCAACGTCCCAGAAAACAGGCAGGGGTTTGGCGGAAAAACCGCCTTGGCGATCTTGCCTGCTGGGTAGGCAGCCAAAAAGCCGAACCGGGGAATTTTCCCGCCCGCGCAGCCTGCCAACCGTCGTCCCGCCGCTGAAGTTGGCTGCTCGCAAGCCTGCCCGTAGAGGCAATGCACTCGATGGCCCGGCGGGAGCTCGTTCCCGATCTCGGCCGCCCGCAGGGGGCGGCCGCTTTCTTTGCGCGCGGGTGACTGCCATTTCATAGCGTAGGCATGCGGCGGCGCTGAAATTGATCTGCAAGCTTTCTGAGAAGCACGCCTTCGCTCCCCAATGATTGGTCGCGGAAGACGCAGGTTCACTTGGGCTCCCACTGCTGCGCCAATCGCTCCGCCTCGGCGATCTGCGCGGGCGTCATTTTGGCGGCCACTTCATTGCGGAGTTTGACCGCCATTGAGAGCGATGGCGCGCGCGAGACCGCGAGGTTGAGCCACATGCGGGCCATCACGGGGTCCTTTTGCACTCCATAGCCGTGTTCATACATCAGGCCAAGGTGAGCCTGCGCCAAGGCGTTCCCTTGGTCCCCGGCCTTGCGATACCAGAGCGCCGCCTGCGCGGGATCCTGCGGCACGCCATGGCCGCCCCAGAAGTATATGGACGCGAGCCGATTTCTGCGCCGGGGCGTTTCCCTTATCAGCCAATGGACGCAAGAGCCGCACGGCTTTGGCATACTCGTGTTTGAAATATGCAGCCTCGCCGTCCTCAAGCTGCCCCGCCTTCGCAAGGCCGAACATGCCGACCGCGAGAAGTCCACCCACTAATATTGCTCCAGTATTCTGCTTCATAACGGACCCGCGGCGCAGCGACAACTTCACGCTTCAAGTATGTTTATACGAAACTGTGTACAACTCCTAAAGGTGGCCTGCGACGGGCCATTCATGTTCGTCAAGTTTCGAGCCGACCGGCAGCTTCACGATTTAAGCCGTCGGACATCGAGCCGGCAGTGGAGGCGCGGATGAAAACTCTATCTCACTTCGTCGGGACGACGATCCTCGGCGGCATCCTCTTTCTGACGCCAATCGCGGTCCTCGCCTTCGTGCTCAGCAAGGCGTTCGAATATGTGAGCCGCGGGCTGAAACCCGTGGCGGCGCTCATCCCCGATCGTCTCGCCTCCGCGCCGACCGCGACGGCGATCCTCGCGATCCTCGTGCTCGCCATTCTGTGCTTCCTCGCGGGCCTCTTCGCCCAGACCCACGCGGCGCAGCGTTTCGTGCGCGGGCTCGAGGGGTCCGTACTGTCGATGCTGCCGGGCTACGAGTATCTGAAGCAGGCGGGGACGAGCGTGCTCGGCTTCGGCGAGACCGCGGAGCACCCAGTCGTGCTCGCGCATCTCGGTGACGCCTGGCGGATCGGGGTCCAGACCGATCATGTTGGCAAAGATCTTGTCGCCGTGTTTCTCCCGAATTCGCCGAACCCCAAGTCCGGGTCGGTCTTCTTCGTCGCCGCTGACCGGGTTCGTCCCCTGGAGGGATCGCTCGCGTCCGCGATCGCATGCTTGAGGCGATGCGGTACGGGGTCAGGAACCCTGCTGAACGGAGCCTCGGTGGGCGCGTCGGCGCCCGCATCCGGAACCGTCCGTGGCTAGTATCGCGGGCCCATGAAGGTGTTGTGGATCGGGGTCGGCTCGCTGAAGCGGCGGTGATGGCCGTTCGGCGGACGGTGAGACCGGCTCGGTGATGTTGAGCGGGCGGTTGGCGGGCGTGCGAGCGGGCCCGAGAGCGCTCTGCATCACGGTAAACAGGAGCGCGCCGATGATCAGCTGCATGCTGCCTCTTCTACCGGCCTGAGCGCCGGGGTCATAAGTCGTCGTCCGTCGCATCGCCGATGGCGTCGCTGAAGTCGGTGAGGAAGTCGGCTTCGCCATCGTCCTGAAGGCGTTGTCACGGCGTTGGCGGCTTGCTAGCGCATTGAATGCGGCGTAGCCGAAGGGCATGACGAAAATCAGCTACTCGGGATATCGGTTCCCTCCGGAGATCATTCACCAGGCGATCTGGCTCTATCTCCGGTTCACGCTCAGCTTTCGTGACGTCGAGGATTTGCTCGCGGAGCGCGGAATTGCAATTTCGTACGAAACAATCCGACGCTGGGTGAATCATTTCGGGCCGATCATAGCAGCGGAATTGCGCAAGCGCCGTCCCAGACCGCATTCGATCTGGCATCTTGACGAGGTCTATCTGAAAATCGATGGGCGCATGGTTTACCTGTGGCGCGCCGTCGACGCCGAGGGCGAGGTTCTGGATGTGCTGGTTCAGTCCAAGCGCAACAAGCACGCCGCGTTGAAACTGATGCGCAAGCTTCTGAGGAAATACGCCGTCGTTCCTGATCGATTGGTCACGGATGATTTGCGGTCCTACCGCGCAGCGACCCTCGATCTCGGCATCGACCACCTGCATGACCGCGGGCGATGGAAGAACAATCGGGCCGAGAATTCACCTCAGCCGACCCGACGGCGGGAGCGCAAGATGCAACGCTTCAAGAGCGCGGGCTCAGCCCAGAAGTTCCTCTCAACCCACGCCGCCGCCTACAACACATTCAACGTCCAACGCCATCTCACGTCAGCCAAATCACACCGCGTGCTACGCGCCGCGGCGATGACCACGTGGCGCGAGGCCGTCGCGGCGGCTTGAAAATCCGTAAGGCGTAAGACCTCTCGCGCACTTCGCATGGCAACGTGACAGTGCCACCTGAAGGCTTACGAGATTAACGGCACTCTTCTGCGCACGGGCTCCGCGAACTTCAGCACGAGCGGCGAGAACGCGCAGGACAATGACCTTATCGTCGTCCGCGAACCGGCCGCCGCCGCCAAGTTCGAAGGACACTTCGAGCGCATGTGGGACGCGGCTCAACCGATGATCGAATTTGCGCCGGCGATAAAGGCGCTGGAGCCGAAATGATGAGGATGGCGATGGATGCCGCAGACGACAACGTGACGAGCCGCCACCTGCTCGATCCCAACGAAGCGCTGCACCGCCTCGGAACCCGACTTGGGCCGTTGCACGCGCGGCTGCGTCTCGGCATTGAGCGCGAACACGAAGCACAGGCTTTCGGCCAGGGGCTCAGCTTCTTGCACCTCGAGAACTTGCCCCTGATGCAGGCGATGATCGAGATAGTGCTGCGCGTGACGGGGACCTATTGGCGAGGCCGGGCGAACGCGGGCAAGGTGCAACTGAGGCGCAACGCCGTCATGACACCCGTCACACAAGGTCACTAGGTTTGACGGCTCATCTGTTCCGCCAGCGGATCGCGGAAGCAGGTGATGCACATCTGCGTCAGCGTCGCGGCACAAAATTGCACACTCAACGCATCGGTGGTTGTCGCGGAGGAGTACGCCCTCCCGCACCCTGGTCCAGTCGGGAGATCGGACATCTGCAGGTGACGCAGTCAAGGTCGCGCTCACATCACTGATACGGGTCCAACGTGGATTTACCGAATGGTTGGGGAGCAGGCCAGCTCAACCGCGGTAAGCCACACAACGGGCCCAGCTGATCTCGGACCGCGTCGCACGTGACCCGGTCGGCGCACCATTTGCGGACGAGCGCTTCACCGCGCGAGGCCCCTTCTCGAATACAGCACCGCCAAGGCGCTCGATATCGCAGTCGGTGCGGCAAAGTCGTGACGCGCGAGTTCGATCGCCATTTCCAGTTTGACCCCGGTCGCGCGAGAGACGCGCAACATGTCTCTGAAAGGTCGAGAGACACAATCCGAGTCAATCGGAGCACGAACCCCTAAACCACCCGTCCACCAAATGTACCACTACCCCCCTGTTGGTCCAGCAATTCCTGGGCCTTCGGCGCGAAACGAGGCGATCGAAGATCTGGTGCATAGGCGAGCTCTCTGCGCAGCTCGCGAATTCCCAAGGACTCGGGCCGTCCGGAGACACCTCCCCAGATCGCACTGTCGTCCGACGACGCCTTCCGGCGGAGCTGGGGGACAAAGCCGTGTCGCTCTCCCAGGGCCTGGTAATCCGCGTGGCAACTGCGCTATTTTGCCTGCATGACGCAAGCTGATCGCATCCGACAGTTCGGCCTCGACCGCTATGTCGTTCCGGCAAGGACCCGGAAAGACGCGGAAGTGCCCCATGGCCTGTGAGTTTCAGTCTCTCTCAGGCTGTCGAGGATGCTGGTGATGCGATCCTTAAAGGAAATCGACCGAACGGTCTTGATCCATGGATCAAGTGGGGCGCCATTTTGCTGGACGAAAAGCTAATTCTCAGCCGATACCAAAACTCGATAGGTCGTCCGCATGCCCCGAGGCCCTAAAGGCGAGAGCGCCCCGCCGACGTGAACGCACGCGCTGTCCCCAGCCGCAGCCGCATCTGCTCGTCGGCCAGCGCCATCGGCTTTATAGGTCAAAGAGAGCGCTGAACGGAACGTAGTACGGGCCCGTCGGCGTCGATGGCCATCGGCAGCGCCCGACGGAGCAAATTCGCCCGCACGGCCGCTTTCGTCATGCGCGCCACAATGAGCGCGACGCGACGCCAGTGCGCGGGCGTCCGGCCGGCGTGCGTTGTCCCATTGGGCAGGATCACGTCGCGCTCGCGCTGGCGGGCCCCATTCGGCGCCGTGGTCGCGGATCAGCGCCGGGACTGCCTGGAGATTGGGGGTGTCAGGCCGCAAAGGCTGCTTGCGGGAGCGGATCGTTGGCGGGCTGGAATCTCTGTCCGAAGCCGGAGCCGAGCGTGCCATTATAGACGGCGCTGCGAACCTGAAGCAGAAGATCCGCCCCTCGCCGCGACCAGCGCATCTGCTGCGATTTGTTCATCCGGCGGTTCACCAGAAAATTGGCCGTCCCTTCGGTGATCGCGGTGCCGACCCGCAATCCGGCACGGTACCGCTCGGCGTAGTTGACCAACCAGTCGCTCTGTCCGGTGAGATAACCATCCAGTGCGTGCAAGGCGGTCCACAGCTTTCTCGAAGGCGCAATGGACCTCCGCTGCCCTTGTTCCCCCTGAAAATGATGCATCACTGCGCGGATACGACCGATGCTGATTTGAGCATCCTTGGCTTTGCCATTCCACAGCCTCCAGTGCAGGCGCTCGACCTCCGCGACAATCACCGCCTTCGCCGCCACCCGTGCCGGGTCATCCGCCGACAGACCGCCGGCTGTTTGCTCCAGGTGCTGCAGCCGCATGGCGATGTGGAACCAGTCGAGCACCGGCGCCTCGGTGACACCGGCATCAGCCAAAATGCGCCGCAAGCCGGAGCACCCGTCGGTGAACGCGGTCAGCACCGTGTCCTCGGTTCGCCCGACGGCGTCGAGGCTGCGGCGGATCAGCACTTTGATGTCCGTATCGGCTTTGGCGACGGCGCCGAAAACCTGCCGCCCGCCAGTCTCCGTTTCAACATTGCCGACCCGCACCTCCAGATGCCGCTCGCCGTCCTCGCAGCTGCGGATGAAGGTCGAATCCAAGGTCACGGTGATCGACGGAGCCGCCGGATCAGGCCGCACCGCGGCCTGATCCCGAAGCTCCGCACCAATTTTCAGAGTGTGCAAACGCAAAGTTTCCGGGTCGTTTCCGGCGTCGATCGGGAACATTTGCCGCAGCACGTCAGCAGCCACCCGGTAAGTCATCAGGGCAGAGAGATGCGCCTGAAGCTGATCCAACTCCGCCGTCGAGCGGCAATACGATGGCCAACCATGGCCGGCTTCGTTGCCGCCGCACCCAGCACAGCGAAAGCGGGGAAGCCGCACCGTGACCTGGCCGAAAAGCGTCGCGACCGCATGGTCCCGGTAATCCTTCACTCGGCACACCTCGCCACAGCTTCGGCAGTCCGGCCGCCGGACGGCGTGGCCCTTGGCCTGCGCCGCGACGATCTCCTGTTGGAGGCCGGCCAGCAACAGCTTCCCTTCGGCCAGGGTCAACCCTAAGTTGGCGATATCACCGAGATCATCAGGCCGGTTGATCTTCAAGACGTCGGCGCACTGTCTCTCACCGTCAGCCCCGGTTTTCACCAACCTCACAATCCAAGCCACGCGCCTACCCCCGATCAGAGATCAGACGCGAAACTACCGCTTCGGCGCCCGCACCCCCAATCTCCAGGCAGTCCCCTGCTGATGATCGCGGCGGGCTATGAGGACGGCAACGACGCCAATTGCCTGCGGAGCGATCCGATGTTCAAGATGGCGCTCGATCTGACGCCGTCGGATCGCGAACTGTGCTCGCAGTCGACGATCTCGCGGTTGGAAAATCTGCCGGAGGTTCGCGCCCTGTTGCGGATGGGTCGCGCGATGGTCGATCTCTATTGCGAGTCCTTTCACAAGGTTCCCAAACGGATCACCCTCGACATCGACGACACGTTCGACGCGGTCCATGGCGGGCAGCAGTTGCGGTTGTTCAACGCGCATTACGACGAATACGGCTTTCAGCCCATCGTCGTGTTCGACGGCGAGGGCCGCTTCGTCACTGCCGTGCTTCGTCCCGCCAAGCGGCCGAGCGGCAAGGAGATCAAACCCTTCCTCCGCCGGCTGTTGCGCGCGATCCGAGCCCATTGGCCCAACACTGAGATCCTGCTGCGCGCCGACAGCCACTACTGCGGCCCCGAGGTTCTCGACTGGTGTCGGGCGAGCGGCCTCGATTACATCTTCGGCGTCGCGCCGACTACGACGTTGCGCCGGCATGTCGAAAGTCTCGAAGCCAGTGTAAAGGCACGGTTCGAAGCCGCGCCCAGAGACGGCAAGCTTCGTCGTTTCAAAGAGTTCTTCGACGGCGCGCAAAGCTGGAGCCGGGTCGAGCGGATCATCGCCCGGGTCGAAGCCGGCGCGGAAGGATCAGACACGCGCTTCGTCGTCACCAATCTGAACAAGCGCAACGCTCGCGTGCTCTACGAAGACGTCTATTGCCGGCGCGGCCAGGCCGAAAACCACATCAAATCCTGGAAGACGCATCTGGCGTCGGATCGCACCTCATGCACCAAGGCGACCGCCAATCAGTTTCGGCTTTTCCTGCACGCCGGCGCCTACTGGCTGATGTGGGGGCTGCGCGCATCGATGCCCAGGCGTTCGATGTGGCGCGTTGCCCAATTCGACACGTTGCGCCTGCGCCTCGTCAAGATCGCCGCCCGCGTCGTCGAGATGAAAACCATGATCCGCGTCCATCTGCCGACGTCATGCCCCGGCCAGGAAATCCTGCGTTTCGCCCTCCAGCGCATCCCGCGCCTCGTCACTTGAAACACGGGGCGTGAACGTCCCCGAACGTCAAACCCATCCCTTCAACCCGCAAACCCCTCCACCCGTTTCAGGCCCAAAGCCGGAGACAATGCCGCGCGTCCGCGAGCAAGCGCGGTTCCGAAAAATCACCAGAACGCGCCGCCGAAAACGTCACGGCGCTGCATAATGCGGGCTAGCATGGCCTATCTCCTTTGCGTTTCGTCGCGCTCGCCGCGTGGCATGACCTTGACCGTGGCGGAACGGGCGAGCGCGGTGATCATCGGGGCGAGATACGGACTGCCGCGGTACTTCGCCCGGTAGGCGTCATCGATGCGATCGTTGATGGCCCCATCGACTGGCTCGAAGGCGACCTCCTTCGTCATGCCGGCGGCGATGATGCGTCCGGCCCTTTGCCTCATCGCGGCCTTGTACCAGCGGGAGTCCCGCCCATTGTAGGCGCGCACGTAGAGGTCGCCGTCGACGGCGACCGACCAGATCCAAGTCGGCGTGCCATAAGCCGCGCCGTCCTCCCGGAACGGCGCGATGTGCAAGTCGTCAGCTTCGGCGATCTTGCTCAGCTCGTCCTTCGACCACATGGCGGCTCTCGCTTAACGGGCAGCGTTTAGCCGCCGTATTGTTCGTCGGTCACCTTCTCCAGCCAGTCGACAGCCTTGCCGTCGAGCTTCTCCTGGACGGCGATGTGAGTCATGGCGGCAGCGGGCGAAGCGCCATGCCAATGCTTCTCGCCCGGCGGGAACCAGACGACATCGCCGGGCCGGATCTCTTCGATCGGGCCGCCCCAGCGCTGCGCGCGCCCCAGGCCCGACGTCACGATCAAGGCCTGGCCGAGCGGGTGCGCATGCCAGGCCGTGCGCGCGCCGGGCTCGAACGTGACGCGGGAGCCGGTCACGCGGGCCGGATCGGGCGGGCTGAAGAGCGGATCGATCCGCACCGCGCCGGTGAACCAGTCTGCCGGCCCCTTGCCGGAAGGCTCAACGCCGCTTCGTTTGATCTCCATCCGAATTCCTCCGCTTAACAACGGATCTCGATGGCCCCTATCTAGCGCGCGAGCCGGCAAGCGATTAGACGGGAGGATGCGCATGCACCTATAAGCGGGCCTTATGAATGACGGCCGAGAGCCTGAACGATCTCGCCGCGTTTCTCGCGGTCGCGCGAGAAAGGAATTTCACCCGGGCCGCCGCCAGACATCGCAAAACCCGACGCCGCGCTCTACGCCGCCGCGACCCTGGCGCACAAGCTCGCCGCCTGGTCGATCGCCGGTCTCGTCGCGTTGCATGTGGCGGGCGCGCTCAAGCATCATGTCGTCGATCGGGACGCCATGCTGACGCGCATGCTGCCGCTCTGGCGGATGGGGTCGCGGCCCGACGGCTGCCAACGCACGCCTAGGTCACCCTGACGGCGGGGTCGTTCCGCCTCCGGCGGTGCGCGTCGGCGGCTCGCCCGCGATATCGACCCAAGAGGTGCGCCGGTGCGTCTCGCCGAGCGCCCGCCCCAGAGCCTCTTTGCGGTCGGGAACGAGGATGACGCAGACGTGCAGCGTCAGCGGAACTTCGCGCCGTCGCCGTTATCGGCCACGCTTGGGTGTCCGGTGCTGCCGTTGTTATGGGTCTCGAAGAGCCACGATAATGCCGCCGCCGAAGCGCCCAAAGCCGCCGAACCCCGGCCTGGCCATGAACTGATGCTGGCTGAAGTTTTGCCCAACCACGAAACGGTTGCCGATGAACCGATTGTCGACGAACCGATTAGCCACGAACCGAGGTCAGCGATGCCCAGATGAGGGCGCTCGACATTCAGCCCGGCACGACAGCTCCACGGCTGTGCACTTTCGTGAACACGCTGTGCACTTTCATGAACATGCGCACAACAAGCGCAAATCTACACCACCTACACGGACACTAACGCGATCTCGGCATCAGCGCGGCGATTGGCTCATTGACGCCCGGTGCGGGGCACCGTAGCTTGCAGGTGGACCAGTGCAAATCATTGGTACCCAGGCCTGTCCGCGTCAGGTCTCAGGCGCAGAATGCTGGGGTCGTGGCCGATCCAGGAGATCTCGTATGCGGATAGCAATCTTGACCAACGAGTACCCGCCCCACGTTTATGGGGGCGCAGGGGTCCACGTCGAATATCTCACCCGGCAACTGGCCAGCGTAGAGCGAGGGCGTCATGACGTCTCGGTCATCTGCTTCGGCGACCAGGACAGCCGCGACGGGAACCTGACCGTCCGGGGAATCAACCCGACTTTCGAACTGCCTTGCCAGGATCCCCGGCACAAGAAGTTCCAGGAGACGATGCTCAGGGACGTGGTCATGGCGGGGATGCTCGAGGGCGTGGACATCGTCCATTGCCACACGTGGTACACCCACCTAGCCGGCTGTCTCGCGAAGCAGCTGACCGGGGCGAGTCTGGTCCTGACGACGCACTCGCTGGAACCCCACCGCCCCTGGAAGGTCGAGCAGCTCGGCTCCGCGTATCGAGCGAGTTCCTGGATCGAGCGGACCGCTTACGAGAATGCCGACGGCGTCATCGCCGTATCCGAGGCGATGAGCAAGGACGTTAATTCCCTCTATGGAGTTCCCTACGACCGGGTTCGGATCATCCATAACGGGATCGACTTGAGCGAGTACAAGCCAACTCCCAATCAGGCCGTCCTGGCCAAGTACCGAATCGACCCCCAGAAGCCGTTCGTACTCTTCGTCGGCCGGATCACCCGCCAGAAGGGGATCATTCATCTGGTCGACGCCGTGAAGTACATCCATCCGGGCGCACAGGTGGTCCTCTGCGCGGGGGCCCCGGACACGAAGGAGATCGGCCGCGAGATGGAAGAGCGGGTGGAACAGGCCCGCCGCGACGCCGCCGTGCCTCTCATCTGGATACCCCAGATCCTTCCCAGAGAGGAGATCATCACCCTCTACACGCACGCATCGGTCTTCGTCTGCCCGTCCGTCTATGAACCGTTCGGGATAATCAACCTTGAGGCCATGGCCTGCAAGACCCCCGTCGTCGCCTCGGCGGTCGGCGGGATCAAGGAGGTGGTGATTCCCGGCGAGACGGGATTGCTGGTGCCGTTCGAGGCGACCAGCTGCACAAACTTCGAGCCGAGAGACCCGGCGCGATTTGTTCACGACCTGGCAGCCGGCGTTAACCAACTTCTCGATGATCCCCAGCGCCGTCGGAAGATGGGCCTGCAGTCGCGCGACCGGGTCAAACGGCATTTCAGCTGGTCCAGCATTGCCAGGCGCACGCTCGATTTCTATTCTGACCTCCGACCCATGCCCGCAGCAGAACCGCCCCGGGGCCGTGGAAAGTCGTCATCCAGGGCCAGGGCCTCGAAGCTGCCCCGTGATGAGCAAGAAAGTGCCGGCTCCGTCCATCGCAGCCGAAGCAGGGCCTGATAGAGCCTGAGTGTTACGGCATGCGGCTCGCGATCTCGCTCACTGGCATCGCGAAGCTGGATCGGGGAAGGGGCCTTGGGGTAGTGGCCGGCTCATCTCGAAACCTTCTTGAAGATGAGAACGGTCAGGGGAGGCAGGAGCAGGAGGAGCGACTGCGGTTGCCGGTTCCGGCCGATCGGCGATGGGGCAAGCCCCCCCATGTTGCCCTGGCCCCTGCCGCCGTAAATCGTGGCGTCGCTATTGAGGATCTCCTTCCAGAGCCCGCCCCGAGGAACTCCCGCGCGGAAGTTCCGAAAGACCTGACCGCTGAAGTTGCAGACGACCAGGGCCTGGTCATGCTCTGCCGAGCCCTTACGCAGGAAGGCGAGCACAGAGTTGGCGGCGTCGTCGGCCTCGATCCAGGCAAAGCCATCGGTCCGGCAATCCAGCTCGTGGAGGGCTGGCTCGGCCCGGTACTGCGTGTTGAGGTCGCGCACCCACCGCTTCAGGCCTTGATGCCGTGGGTCTGCTGGGTCTTCCAGGAGGTGCCAGTCGAGGCTGGTTTCATGGGCCCATTCCTTCCACTGGCCGAATTCATCACCCATGAACATGAGCTTCTTGCCGGGTAGCGCGAACATGTAGCCATAAAGCAATCGCAGGTTGGCGCGCTTTTCCCACTCGTCCCCCGGCATCCTGGCCAGGAGCGATTTCTTGCCCGGTGCGGAGTCGTCGTGAGAGAGCGGCAAGAGGTAGTTCTCGCGGAAGGCGTAGTGCATCCTGAAGACGAGTTTGGTGTGGCCTTTCGGCCGCTCGGCTGGCTTCAGGGGCATGTACTCCTCGAGCGTGTCGTGGACCCAGCCGAGGTCCCACTTGTAGTCGAAGCCGAGTCCGCCGCCTCGTGCCGACCCAGTAGTGATGTCGGGCCGCGCCGTCGCGTCCTCGGCGAACGTCAGCACCCGGGGGTGGCCCTCGTGGACCTTCTGGTTCACCCCTTGCAGGAACGCGACGCCCGCGAGGTTCTCGTTGCCGCCGAACTTGTTGGGCTGCCATGTTCCCGGCTTGCGCTTGAAGTCGAGGCGGATCATCGATTCCACCCCGTCGACCCTCAGGCCGTCGAAATGATACTTCTCGAGCCAGAATAGGGCGTTTGCGGTCAGGAAGTTGACGACAAAGGGGCTCTCGAAGTTGTAGGCGTATGTTCCAAAGACCGGAATCGTTCGCCTCTTGGGGTCGGCGGGCTCGTAAAGGTGAGTGCCGTCGAACTCGGCAAGGCCGTGCGGGTCGGGGGCGAAGTGGGCGGGCACCCAGTCGAGGATGACCCCAATCCCCGCCTGGTGCAGCGTGTCGACGAGGAACATGAGGTCATGAGGCGTGCCGAACCGAGCCGAGGGGGCATACAGGCCGATTGCCTGGTAGCCCCAGGACTCCACGGCTGGATGTTCGAAGACGGGCAAGAGCTCGACGTGTGTGAAGCCCATCTCGGCGGCATACTTAGCCAGCCGCGGGGCGGCTTCACGATAGGTCAATGGCCGATTTCCCTCCTCGGGAACACGCATCCAGGAGCCAAGGTGCACCTCATAGATCGTGATCGGCGCGGTGATCGATTGGCGGTCGCCACGGCCGGCCATCCACGAACCGTCGCCCCACTCGTAGAGTGACAGGTCCCAGATCTTCGAGGCGGTCCCGGGGGGGCGCTCGGCGGCGAAGGCGAAAGGGTCGGCCCGGTCGAACCGCGAGCCGCCGTCGGGGGCGATCATCGAGAATTTGTAGAGCGCCCCCTGACCAATCGCCGGAACGACGCCGGACCAGACTCCGGTTCCGCCCCTCCGTTCGAGCCGGCCCGCCCCCGCGTTCCAGCCGTTAAAGTCGCCAATTACGGAGACCTCGCGGGCGTGCGGGGCCCAGACGCCGAAATGGGTGCAGCCGTTAAGGTCAAGGACATGGGCCCCAAGCTTCTCGTAAATCGAGTTGTGGGTTCCCTCGCCGATCTGCTGCAAGTCCGAGTCACTGATGATGATCATTGCTGGCCACATGGTGCTTTCCCAGGTGCCGCCGCATTACGACAGCCCGGTGTGACGCTAGCATAATTGCCGCCGGTTTCTGCTTCCAGTGCTTGATGGTTTGCCGGGGCTTTCCGGCCCGCCGGCTGACCTGGTATAACGTCATCACATGAAGTAGTCAAAGTCTTGCTCGGTGCGGATCTTCCGGCGGACCCGCAGGACGTGAGCGGGGTTGACCTGGGGGTCGAGCTTCACGAAGTTCGTCTCGCCGTGCCAGAGGAATCGCTCATCGCTGATCAGGTCGTGTACCTGGTACGATGCGGCCGGCCCCGAGCCTAGTTGGAGATCGTGCACGGGGAGGCGCACCCATCCTGTGTGAGTGTGAGACGGATCCAGGTTGACGATCACCAAAATCAGGTTGGTCATGTCCGGGGTCGATTTGCCGTAGCAGATCAATGCGTCGTTAGCGACGTCGAAGAACCGGAGGTTGCGGTTGAACTGGAGCGCCGGATTCTCACGGCGGATCTCGTTGACCCGGGCGATGTAATCGCGCAGGCTCCAAGAGACATCGAGGTCCCAGTGCACAATCTGGTACTTTTCGGAGTTGAGATACTCTTCCGAGCCGTGCCGCACCGGCGTGCCGACGCACTGCTCGAAATGCGGCCCGTAGATGCCATAGCTCGCCCCCAAGGTCGCGGCAAGGACAAGGCGGGTCATGAAGACCGGTCGGCCACCGATCTGGAGATACTCGGGAAGGATGTCGGGAGTATTGGCAAAAAGGTTGCCGCGCATGAACTCGGCCGATTCGCTTTGAGTGAGCTCGGTCAGGTAGTCGGTCAGCTCCTTCCTGGTGTTTCGCCAGGTGAAGTACGTATACGACTGCGTGAATCCCCCCTTGGCCAGCCGGGCCATCACCTTCGGCCGCGTGAACGCCTCGGAAAGAAAGATGGTCTCGGGATGCCGGGTCCACACCTCAGTGATGACCCAATCCCAGAAGCGGAAGGGCTTGGTATGGGGGTTGTCGACCCGGAAGATCTTCACGCCGTGATCGATCCAGAAGAGGAACACGTCGAGGAGCTCGGCCCAGAGTGCCTTCCAGTCATTGCATTCGAAATCAATCGGGTAGATGTCCTGGTACTTCTTGGGTGGGTTCTCGGCGTACTTGATCGTCCCGTCAGGGCGATGGCGGAACCAATGGGGATGCTCGCGCACATAGGGATGATCGGGCGAGCACTGGAAGGCGATGTCCAGCGCCAGCTCGATGCCGAAAGCCCGCGCCTTCCTTACGAGATGATCGAAGTCCTCGATCGTGCCCAGTTCGGGGTGGATGGCCTTATGACCCCCCTCGGGGCCGCCGATGGCCCAGGGGCTTCCGGGATCGTTCGGCCCGGGGGTCAGCGTGTTGTTCGGTCCCTTGCGAAAAGCCCGTCCGATCGGGTGGATCGGCGGCAGGTAAAGGACGTCGAAACCCATCTCTGCGATGTACCCCAGGCGCGCCTCGACGTCGCGAAATGTGCCGTGGCGGCCTGCGACCGAAGACGCCGACCGGGGAAACATCTCGTACCAGGCCCCGAATCTCGCCCGCTCCCGCTCGACCATGATGCGGAGCGGCCGGTCATACGTACTAGCCGCGCGCCGGTCGGGGTATCGCGCCATCCGCTCGACCAAGTCATGGTTCAGGCCCGCCCGGACCCGTAACACCTGGCTCTCCGTGCCCGCCAGGAGCTGGGCCCGCTTGCGCAACCAGTCGGCATCGGGGCCGTTGGCGCGCTCGGCCGCCTCGCATAGCAGCTCGGCCCCCTCCAGGAGCTCGCTGGTGAGATCCGGCTGGCCGGTCTCGTCCTTCTTCATCAGCTCTCTGTGCCAGGTGCGAAAGCGATCGACCCAGGCCTGGATCGTGTACTCGTGCCATCCCAGAGCCGTCACCGTGAACCGGCCGGTCCAGCGATCGTTGGCCTGCAAGGTCATGGGGACCTCGTCCCACCCGGTCTCCCCGGTGGAACGATGGCGGAGCACGGCCACGATCACATCATGCCCGTCGCCAAGGATATCGGCAGCCACCACCACCTCCTCCCCAACCGTTCGCTTGATGGGGAATTGCCCGCTGTCAACCTCCGGCGAGACTCCGGCAATGATCGCTCGCCACGGAGCCTGGTCATGCACCCCGTCCCCCGGCGCCTCTCTTGCCGATGCCATGATTTGCTCTCCTTCGCCAAGGATGCCGGCAGCCGCCACCACCTCCTCCGCCACCGTCCGCTCGATGGGGAATTGCCCGCTGTCAACCTCCGGCGAGACTCCGGCAACGATCACTTGCGACGGAGCCTGGTCATGCACCCCGTCACCCGGCGCTTCTCCTGCCGATGCCATGATTCGCTCTCCTTCGCCAAGGATGCCGGCAGCCGCCACCTCCTCCGCCACCGTCCGCTCGATGGGGAGTTGCCCGCTGTCTACCTCCGGCGAGACTTCGGCAACGATCGCTCGCGACGGAGCCTGGTCATGCACCCCGTCCCCCGGCGCCTCTCTTGCCGATGCCATGATTTGCTCTCCTTCGCCAAGGATGCCGGCAGCCGCCACCTCCTCCGCCACCGTCCGCTCGATGGGGAGTTGCCCGCTGTCAACCTCCGGCGAGACTTCGGCAACGATCGCTCGCGACGGAGCCTGGTCATGCACCCCGTCCCCCGGCGCCTCTCTTGCCGATGCCATGATTTGCTCTCCTTCGCCAAGGATGCCGGCAGCCGCCACCACCTCCTCCGCCACCGTCCGCTCGATGGGGAATTGCCCGCTGTCAACCTCCGGCGAGACTCCGGCAACGATCACTTGCGACGGAGCCTGGTCATGCACCCCGTCCCCCGGCGCTTCTCCTGCCGATGCCATTATTTGCTCTCCTTCGCCAAGGATGCCGGCAGCCGCCACCTCCTCCGCCACCGTCCGCTCGATGGGGAATTGCCTGCTGTCAACCTCCGGCGAGAACTCCAATCACGCGCGACGGAGCCTGTTCGTGCACCCCGTCCCCCAGCGTCTTTCCTGCCGATGCCATGATTCGCTCCCCCCACGGTCACCATCGCGGACCTTGGCCAGACGTTTTGCCATCGCCGGCCGCCAGTGCACTGCCGGCAAGGGCATGATCCCGGAGCACCACGCTCGTCGGGCGCCCGGCGCAGCCCATCATGCCCAGACCTATCTTAACATAGACCGTCATGTGAGGCTCAGCATGCCATCTGATGGGGACATGCCTCAATCCTGTGCACAGAACTTGAGGGTCGCCCTCAGCGATCGTGAGGCCTCACTTGAGAAAGGGGCGGCCAGCCGGGATCTTGTCGCGCTCTTATGCAGTCGGAAACCGAGGCGGGCTCGATTTGCGGATCGAGGGTCGTTTTCAGCACGACCCATCTGGCGGCAGCAAAGTTAGCCGCATTCTGATTGGACACGTGCTCATTTGAGGGTTCTCGCGAAATTGCGGTTTCTGATGGGGTCTGCGCCAGAAGCCGCACGCGACTTCCTACTTCCGCTTCCCGGCATCCCTACAGCGTGCGGGAACGGGAAGTGGGAAGTCTCTCAAGACCTCTCCGAGCTGCGTTCCGGGCGCAAGATGAGGACCACCGGCCGACCGGCTCTCGCGTTCCATCCTTTTGTTCGATCGGCGCCATCCTTCCGTCCCGACCTGCGCGCAGCCCGTGCCGGCGCGCGCAGCGGCGGTCAAGGATGGCCCGTCTTCGGGCCACCGAGTCAGCGGCGCGCAGCGTCCTTGACGGCCGCGAGCACGACGGCATGCTCGATCGCGTCGGGGCTGCGATCTCTCTATGCAACAAACAAACCATCAAAAGGCGTCCGCGAAAGACCATCAAAAAAAGAACTCATGCTCAAAGAAGTTCCCGAGTCAAAGAAAAGCATGGTCCATGCGCCCTCTATTGCTTCTTGGACCGGCACACCCAGATCCCCCGGATTCCCGCGTCGCGGGCCCCGATCATGTCGCGTTCCCAGCAGTCTTCCACATTAACCACCTCCTCGCGCGCGAGCCCCAGGCGCGTCAGAGCATCCTCAGGCTTGCGGTAAGTTGTTACGGTCGGTACAACCTGCGGTTCTTGTTCATCTACACCGTTGCCCCGCGAATTGGATTGGCGCCATTAAATCATAACTGATTCCTACGACTCAAGATGTCTTTGGACAGACACTAAGAAAAAGCTCTACAGTTAAGTGGAACGAGCAGCACTCTTTTCCATTGCCAGCAAAGCAAGCCATAGGTTCGCTTGCGTCCAGAGCAACGGCACGTGATCATTTGGAACGTAGCTACCGTGCTCAAGGTAGTAGGCTTCAGGGCAACGCATTTCTCCCTGAGGACAGTAAGGACCGGTGATCTGACCCAGCGAGCGGTTCAAGTGGCGCGTTTGCCGTTTAAGATCGATGGGGTCTCCGGTGAACAGATAGCGGCGGCCGGCTATAATTGAAATAATTGGATCGAAGATGCACCACTGGGCTTCTTCTCCGGGCATCGCCAGCGCGTCCCGTTCCTCCTGATGCTCGCTCACATCGGCCGTAAGAGCCTCAGGCGCCAATTTATCCTTGTAGTCAGCGGTCCAATAAGAGTTCTCCAAGGTAACGCCGGATGCCGTGCTCGCCCTGGAGATGGTCCACGATACCATTGACAATCTGCTGGCCCATACTGTCGTTTACGACGTTTAGTGGGTAGGCTAAGAAGAGCAATGCACTGTCATAGCGGCGGCGCTTTTTCGGGTCAGGCTGGATGCATTCCGATGGAAGTATCGAAGCGAGCGCCTGATCGCCCACCCCGATGAGCCTGTCAAGATCATCCAAGGCGACGATCCGGCTTCCGAACCGGCAGCCCGAGAGCATGCCTTTGGCAGCTAGCGAGCGTAGCGCCCGTAAGCCAGCGACCACAGCACCGATGCTGGAGGCCTCGACCTTACGCCTCTCTTCCCAGTGGCCGCTGTCCTCGTCTTCCCAATATCGAATAGCCTCGAAATACAAGGCGAAGAGTGCCAGCAACTCTGCATTGGGTATCAAATGCCCACCTTGTGCGAGGCGGCAATACATCCACAAGAAGTAACCTAGCGCGTCATTTTGGGCGTGGGACCAACGTGTGGAGATTTCGCTCAGATTCACCCCATCGAAGCGCACTTGAGGGCGATTTATTGGCACGCTTGGATCAGCCTGCCCGTTTACGATAAGCTCAAAACGGCTGCGGTATTTGAGGTAGAAAGCGTGCCTATCCGGTTAAGACGGACATCCACTACATATAGGGTTGCCGCATTACGGCGCTGCCGAGGATGGCGTCGAAGATGGGCTGCAAGTCGTGCGGCGAGCTCGCAATGGCGCGCAGCACTTCCGGGATGGCCGTCTGTTGCTCGATGAGTTCGGTCACCCGATCTTGCAGCTCAGAAGCGGTCCTTTCTCCGTGGATACTCTCGTTCACGCGGAGCAGTTCCTCCGGCTTAGACGGTGAGGGCAGCATAACGGCTCCAGCCGCAGGTCATGACCGGTCGATTGGGGGTGGCGGAACGGCGCGTCGTTCACCAATATGTAGTGGGTGTCTGTCTTAACCGGATAGGCGTGCAATGAATGTATGCCCGTTCTGTCTGGGCACGACTCCACGGTTCAAATCCGTCTTTATCTCCCCGAGCACTGCCGCTAGTTGCCTCATCGACGCCGCTCTGTTTTTCTTAGTCTCGGCTCCCCGAGCGAGCATATCTTTCACGAAGCTTAGTATAGGGCCTGCCGCGCCCAATGTGCTCTCGACTAATTTCTCGCCCAACATCTCAAGACCCTCCGTTTTCGAGACTGCTCGTGTCCGTCCGAGGCTCCTCTCGCTCAATGTAGGCCGAAAGTTTTGAGTTCTGCATCGCTTGAAAGTCAGGGGCGTTTTCAAAAGTCGGCTTCGGTGATTTTACTCGTTCGCCAGCGGGTCGCGCAATGACCGTTCTTTGCACATTGCGGGCGTCCAGGGTGCCGGCTTCGGGTGATCACAATCCGCCCTTCGCGATGTTCTGCCGGCGCCTTGATCGAAGCCCGCTGGGACTGCCTGGAGATTGGGGGTGTCAGGCCGCAAAGGCTGCTTGCGGGAGCGGATCGTTGGCGGGCTGGAATCTCTGTCCGAAGCCGGAGCCGAGCGTGCCATTATAGACGGCGCTGCGAACCTGAAGCAGAAGATCCGCCCCTCGCCGCGACCAGCGCATCTGCTGCGATTTGTTCATCCGGCGGTTCACCAGAAAATTGGCCGTCCCTTCGGTGATCGCGGTGCCGACCCGCAATCCGGCACGGTACCGCTCGGCGTAGTTGACCAACCAGTCGTTCTGTCCGGTGAGATAACCATCCAGTGCGTGCAAGGCGGTCCACAGCTTTCTCGAAGGCGCAATGGACCTCCGCTGCCCTTGTTCCCCCTGAAAATGATGCATCACTGCGCGGATACGACCGATGCTGATTTGAGCATCCTTGGCTTTGCCATTCCACAGCCTCCAGTGCAGGCGCTCGACCTCCGCGACAATCACCGCCTTCGCCGCCACCCGTGCCGGGTCATCCGCCGACAGACCGCCGGCTGTTTGCTCCAGGTGCTGCAGCCGCATGGCGATGTGGAACCAGTCGAGCACCGGCGCCTCGGTGACACCGGCATCAGCCAAAATGCGCCGCAAGCCGGAGCACCCGTCGGTGAACGCGGTCAGCACCGTGTCCTCGGTTCGCCCGACGGCGTCGAGGCTGCGGCGGATCAGCACTTTGATGTCCGTATCGGCTTTGGCGACGGCGCCGAAAACCTGCCGCCCGCCAGTCTCCGTTTCAACATTGCCGACCCGCACCTCCAGATGCCGCTCGCCGTCCTCGCAGCTGCGGATGAAGGTCGAATCCAAGGTCACGGTGATCGACGGAGCCGCCGGATCAGGCCGCACCGCGGCCTGATCCCGAAGCTCCGCACCAATTTTCAGAGTGTGCAAACGCAAAGTTTCCGGGTCGTTTCCGGCGTCGACCGGGAACATTTGCCGCAGCACGTCAGCAGCCACCCGGTAAGTCATCAGGGCAGAGAGATGCGCCTGAAGCTGATCCAACTCCGCCGTCGAGCGGCAATACGATGGCCAACCATGGCCGGCTTCGTTGCCGCCGCACCCAGCACAGCGAAAGCGGGGAAGCCGCACCGTGACCTGGCCGAAAAGCGTCGCGACCGCATGGTCCCGGTAATCCTTCACTCGGCACACCTCGCCACAGCTTCGGCAGTCCGGCCGCCGGACGGCGTGGCCCTTGGCCTGCGCCGCGACGATCTCCTGTTGGAGGCCGGCCAGCAACAGCTTCCCTTCGGCCAGGGTCAACCCTAAGTTGGCGATATCACCGAGATCATCAGGCCGGTTGATCTTCAAGACGTCGGCGCACTGTCTCTCACCGTCAGCCCCGGTTTTCACCAACCTCACAATCCAAGCCACGCGCCTACCCCCGATCAGAGATCAGACGCGAAACTACCGCTTCGGCGCCCGCACCCCCAATCTCCAGGCAGTCCCGCTCATCGAATCAGCGGATACACACAATTCAGCACTTCACCCCGTTGTCACGCGTTTCCTTCACCCGATTGCCCTGCCGCCGTCGGCCTGGCGGATTGTCTGCCTTATGATAGCCTCCCCAGTTGGCGATCGTCTTGGCAGCATGCCGCTCGCGGATAAGGCCAGAGAATGCCGGCGCAGACGTCCTTCGTATCGGATCCGCTCGGCATGGGTGAGACGCTTGGGATTGATCGTGGTCGCTCCGAGGACGCCGCGGATGTACCGCATGGATTTACGGACGGCGTCGAAAACGGCGCCATGGCCAGCGCTTGCAGATCTGGTCGCGGATCATCTGCGCGCCGGCGCTGTCGACCGCGGTCAGCTTGATCACGAGGAGGCGCCCGTCGGCGCCCCGACAGATGCCGATCCGCGAACTTCAAAGGGCCAGCGATCATGTGCGCCGCACCGAAAGGCCGGACACATGAATGCACCCGACCAGATCGTCAAAGCGCCTCAAACACCTCTTGCCCAACGGGGGCCGTCCACACACGAACCACGCCCAATAACCCCGCCACAAGGCCTTCTCGAACGCACTCTAAGGGGTAGACATGCCCGACGAGCAAAAGACCCGGTGCGAGCCAGCAATACCGGCCAGGGAACACTTGTCTAAGCAATCCGCATCATTTGCTGAAGCCCGGCCTGCGCGACGAGCGCCGGAAGGGCTGGCTCGGCGCCTGCCGATTGGCAGCGAGCCGCAGCCTGACGGTGGCGTGACCTTCCGCGTCTGGGCGCCGCGATGCGGTGAGGTTCATCTCGAATTCGAAGCTGCGTCTGAGAACTCGGTTGCGCTGCAGCCCGAACCGGGCGGCTACTTTTCGCTCACAGCGCCGACCGCCAAGGCTGGAATGCGCTATCGCTTTCGCCTTGATCGCGGCGAGACCAGCCTGCCGGATCCGGCATCTCGCTACCAACCCGAGGGACCACAAGGCCCTTCGGAGATCGTTGATCCTGGGGCCTTCGCGTGGACAGATTGCGAATGGCGTGGCCTGCCGCGCGAGCAGCTCGTCATCTACGAACTGCACGTCGGCGCCTTTACTCGGCAGGGAACGTGGCAAGCGGCGGCCCGTGAGATTGCGCCGCTCGCCGCTCTCGGCATTACCTGCCTCGAAATCATGCCCGTTGCCGAGTTCTCGGGCCGATTCGGCTGGGGATACGACGGGGTGAGCCTTTTTGCGCCGACGAGGCTCTACGGACCGCCTGATGACTTTCGTCAGTTCGTCGATCAGGCGCACGAACTCGGTATGGCCGTCATTCTCGATGTGGTCTACAATCACCTGGGTCCGGTCGGGAATTATATAACGTCTTTTTCCGGATCTTATTTTACTGGCCGTTACAAGAACGATTGGGGCGACGCTATCAACTTCGACGGCCCGGACGCTGGCCCAGTTCGTGAGTTCTTCCTAGCCAATGCCGGTTATTGGATTGAGGAATATCACTTGGACGGTTTGCGCCTCGACGCCACTCAGCAGATCTTCGATCGCTCCGAAGACCACATCCTGGCCGCGATCGTCCGGCAGGTCCGAACCTCAGCGCGCGGGCGCCATACCTTTGTTGTTGGCGAGAACGAGGCGCAGCACGCCCGGCTCGTGCGTCCGCCCGGACGCGGTGGCTTTGGTCTGGATGCCTTGTGGAACGACGACTTTCATCATAGCGCCATGGTCGCGCTTACCGGGCGCCGGGAAGCCTACTACACCGACTATCTCGGACGCGCCCAGGAATTTGTATCCATGGCCAAGCATGGCTTCCTGTATCAGGGGCAACGATACAAATGGCAGAAGAAAGCGCGCGGCACGCCGGCGCTTGATCTCGCACCAGAATGCTTCGTCGTCTTTCTGCAAAACCATGACCAGATCGCAAACTCCGCCAGCGGCTGGCGACTTGACCGCCTGTCAAGCCCAGGGCGGCTACGGGCGATGACGGCATACTTGCTGCTCATGCCCGGCATCCCCATGCTGTTTCAAGGCCAGGAGTTCGGCGCGTCGGGTCCGTTCTTCTATTTCGCTGATTACAAGTCCGCCCTCGCCAAGCTGGTGCGTGAAGGCCGGGCCGCTTCCCTGGTTCAATTCCCCAGTCTCGCGACGGCAGAAATGCAGTCACAATTGGTTGACCCTGGCGACGTAAACACCTTCCGGCGTTCCGTCCTCGATCTTGGTGAGCGCGAGCGTCACGCGTCAGTCTATGCGCTGCACCGGGATCTCCTTGCGTTGAGACGCGAAGATCCGATCCTCGCACACCGGCCATGCCGGTTCGACGGGGCGGTGCTTGCCGACGAAGCTTGGCTGCTACGTTTCTTCGCCGAGGACGGAGCGGATCGCCTCCTGATCGTCAATATTGGCCCGGACCTTCATCTCGACCCGGCGCCGGAGCCTTTACTCGCGCCAGTTGACGGCTGCGGATGGCAAGTTCGGTGGTCAAGCAAATCGCCTGGTTACGGCGGATCTGGCACTGCCCCCGTCTATGGCGCGGACAACTGGCGGATCCCTGGGAACGCCGCCGTTGTTCTTATCCCCGAGCGCGCGAGGCCAGAGAGCGACCCCTCGCTATGTCATGGAGGCCGGAGTGAGTGAGGTGCGGCGTCTGACTAGCGATGACAACCCGACGCCGGAAGCTCCGCGTGAATGGCTTGTGACCAACGGGCTTGGGGGGTACGCCTCCGCAACCATTGAGGGCGCCGTCACGCGGCGATACCATGGTTTCCTGATCGCAGCGCTCCCCGCCCCGCTCGGCCGGATGATCGTGCTGAACCATCTCGAAATCGCCATGGAACGGGCGGACGGCGGTGTCGTCAATGTGCGGCAGGAGGGCCGCTTCATCGACTTCACACTTGATCTCGGGTTGCCGAGCTGGCGCTACGAAATCGACGGCACTGTCGTTGAGATGTCGATCGTCCTACCGTCCGGGCAGAACATCCTTCACGCCAGCTTCCGCATGCGCGGCGACGGCCAATACGTGCGCTTGCGACTGCGGCCTTTCATCAATTTCCGCGCGCTCGAGGAGAACGTCCATGAGCCACCTGTAAGCGACTATATACTCACTGCGCAAGGGCAACGATACGAGGTCACGGCCGGCCCGGATTTCCCGACGCTTCGCATGACTATCGTGGGCGGCGCGGACGCCACGTTTACCGCCGACGGCGGCACGCGCCACGAATGCTTTTTTGATGCTGAGGCGCAACGCGGCTATGAAGCTTGGAGCTGGATGTGGAGCCCCGGTTACTTCTCGGCAGAACTCCGCAAGGAGGGCGTGTTGACATTCATCGCGGCGACGGAGCCGTGGCGCACGATCATGGCGGTAAATCCCGAGGACGCATTCACATTCGAAACCGAACGTCGACGGCGCTTGGTTGCGTTGGCTGGCGGACCGGTAAGGAGCGGCATGGCTGCCGAGCTGGTCCTCGGCGCAGACGCCTTCGTCATTACTCCTGTAGGGCGCATCGCAGACGCGGCGAGAGCACGCGCCGAAGGCGATGAGGTGCGTACGGTGATCGCCGGTTACCATTGGTTCTCCGATTGGGGGCGAGACACGATGATCTCGCTCGAGGGGTTGACGCTTTCCACCGGCCGACCAATCGAGGCCCGCTGGATCCTGCGCACCTTCGCCCACTACGTCCGCGACGGGCTCATCCCGAACATGTTCCCCGAAGGGCAAAATCGGGGCCTCTACACGCGGCCGATGCGACGCTTTGGTTTTTCCACGCGCTCCATCGTTATGTCGACCAAACGAAGGACCAGACGACGCTGAACCTTCTTTTGCCGACGCTGAAGCAAATCGTTCAGCGCCACATCGAGGGTACGCGGTTCGGCATCAAGGTCGACCCTGCGGACGGGCTCCTCAGTCAGGGCGAGGAAGGCTATCAGCTAACCTGGATGGATGCGAAAGTCGGTGACTGGGTCGTGACGCCGCGGCGCGGCAAGGCGGTCGAGATCAACGCGCTTTGGTACAACAGCCTGCGGCTGCTCCACGGATGGCTCGTCCAAGCAGGTGACGCGACCGGCGCCGAAAGTCTCGGGGTGATGGCGAAAAAGGCCCGTCAGTCGTTCAACAGCCGCTTCTGGCATGAGGCAGGCGGCTATCTCTATGATGTTGTCGACGGCGAGAACGGTGACGACGCTTCGTTCCGTCCGAACCAAATGTTTGCGATTTCACTCGATCATCCGATCCTGGACACGGTCCGATCGAAGTCGGTCCTGACAGCTGTGCACGCGAGAAGCTTTTGACGCCCGTTGGCCTCCGCTCGCTCGCACCGGGAGAACCTGATTACAAGGCGCGCTATTATGGAGATTTGCGCGCGCGTGACGCCGCCTACCACCAGGGAACGGTATGGGCATGGCTGATCGGCCCATTTATCGACGCCTGGCTCAAAGTCTATCCAGAGGATCGTGTGGGGGCGCGGCAGTTCCTCGCCGGGTTTGAGCCACATCTTGCCGATGCCGGCGTCGGATCAATTAGCGAAATCTTCGACGCCGAGCCGCCATTCACGCCGCGCGGCTGTATCGCTCAGGCATGGAGCGTAGCGGAGGTGCTGCGTTGTCTGATCAAGACGGATCTCCCGTCGGATCGCAAATCGGCATGGAATAAGGACCGCGTTTTGGGGGTGATCGGCATCCAATCGGGACCACCGGCACAAGGATCCGCATAGGTCTCGATCCAGGCGCCGATTCTTGTACGCCACGCTGTCTTTGTCGATATGCTGACAGGGATCGCCTCATGGTGTCGCGTCGCGGTTTCTGGCAACCTGTATGATGGCAATTTAAACCTAAATTCGGCGGTTGAGGCGTTTTCCGGGGGCTGAGAATCATTCATTTTCATATGCATGGGACAGGATTTCGCGCGCTTTGGGGCTCACCCGTCGGGTGAACAATCTCCGGTTGAACCCGACGCGTCGGGCGTGGGCGTCGTGGTCGACAGTTTCGCCGGTTCGATTCGGGTCGAGTTTGATCATGAAGCGGCGTTTACGCCGCTCGGGCAATTGCCGTTCTTCATCGATTTTCTGAAGACCGCGGGGTTGTTCGAGGCGTTGGTGGCGGATTGCCCGCTGCGTTACACCAGTCCGAACGCGCCCAAGAAGCGCGACGTGCTGGGGACGGCGATGTTGTCGATGTTGGCCGGGCACAAGCGCTACGCGCATATCGCGGCGCTGCGGAGCGACCGCGTGTTGCCCGAGCTTCTCGACATGAGCAAGATCGTCAGCGAGGACGCGGTTCGGCGGGCGTTCGCGGCGATCGAGGAAGAAGCGGGCGCGAACTGGCTACGAGGTCATCTCGACCATTGCGTGGAGCCGCTTTTGAGCGAGCCGTGGATCCTCGACGTCGATACGACGGTGAAGCCGCTCTACGGCCATCAGGAAGGAGCGGTGGTCGGCTACAATCCCAAGAAGCCTGGGCGGCCCAGCCACTGCTATCACACCTATTCGATGGCGGGGACGCGATTGGTTCTCGAGGTGGATGTGAGCGCGGGCGACGAGCACACTTCCAATCACAGCGCGCCTGGCCTTTGGGCGCTCTTGGACCGAACGCCGCGCGATTGTTGGCCTTCTCTTTTGCGCGGCGACAAGGGCTTCGGCAATGAGGGGATCATGGGCGAAGCCGAGCGGCGCGCTTTGCCGTATTTGTTCAAGCTACGGCTGACCGCCAACGTCAAACGCGCGATCGAGCGTCTTTCGGGGCAGAGTGATTGGGTCGATTCGGGCCAAGGTTGGCAAGCCAAGGGGACCGAGATTCGATTGCAAGGCTGGAGCCGACAACGGCGCGTCGTCGTATTGCGGCGGCGCGTGAGAGGCGCGCTGGCGACGCCCGCGATGGACGAGGATGGACCGCCTCGGCTCGCCTTCCTCGACATCGGTGCGAGCGAGGAGATGTGGGAATATCAGGTTCTCGCGACCACGCTCGCCGAGGCCCTGGAAAGCTTTGGCCAGCTCTATCGCGACCGCGGCGATGGAGAGAATGTCTTCGACGAGTTGAAGAACCAATGGGGCTGGGGCGGCTTCGTCACGCATGACCTGGCGCGCTGTCGTCTGGCGGCCCGCCTCGTGGCGTTGTTTTATGATTGGTGGAACATCTTCACGCGCTTGGCCGAGCCGGATCGTCACCGAGAAGCGATCACGAGCCGGCCATTGTTGTTGCACGCCATCGCCGAACGGGTGCGCCATGCGCGACAAACGACGATCAAGATCACCAGCACGCACGCCAAGTCCGTTCCCGCTGCAAAGGCGCTTCGAGCGGTAGCCCTATTCCTGAGGCGGTTGGTCACAAATGCGGAGCAGTTGACGCCCTGGCAGCGTTGGCGCGAAATCCTCTCCCGCGCCTTTCAAGCCTTCCTCAAAGGCCGCGCCCTGCGCGCGCCGCCGCGCTTATGTCCATCTTGACGCAACCGCAGATTGAACCCCCCCCGCTTCACGAACGACGATCAGAGCCAACTGCCGAATTTAGGATAAATGACCGTCGCGACCTTCGGAACACAAACGCTCCTCCTGGCGCCGACGCCTTGGTTCCGGGAAGCGCCTCAGTCTGCTGTTAAAATTACTCGATACGATACTGACGAACGCAGCCGATTTAGCTCAAACTTCCAAGGAAATCGCAGATGAGCGCATCGGACCTTCGCGTATGGCCCGGCCGACCCCGTCCGATGGGCGCAACATGGGACGGTTCAGGCACGAACTTCGCGCTGTTCTCAGCCCACGCTGAGAGGGTCGAGCTGTGTCTCTTCGGTGGTGACGGCAAAAGCGAAACCGCCCGAGTCCGATTACCGGAATACACGAATGAGATCTGGCACGGTTACTTGCCGGACGTACGGCCGGGTCAACTCTACGGCTATCGAGTGTACGGACCGTACGAACCCGAGGCGGGCCACCGCTTCAACCATCACAAGCTGTTGATCGACCCCTACGCCAAAGCGCTCGTCGGCGCGCACGAATGGAACGACGCTCTGTTCGGCTACAGGATTGGCGACGACGCGGCGGATCTGTCCTTCGATGATCGCGACAGTGCGTCTTTCGTTCCGAAATGCCAAGTGGTCAACTCCGCCTTCACCTGGGGGCGACGGCCGGATCAACGTCCATGGCACGAAACCATCATCTACGAATTGCATGTCAAGGGATATACGATGCTTCACCCCGAAGTCGGGGACGCGGTGCGTGGCACATTTGCCGGCCTCGCGGCGGCGCCGGTCGCGACATATTTGCGCGACCTCGGCATTACAGCGGTCGAGCTCCTCCCGATCCACGCATTCATCCAGGACCATCATCTGGTCGAGCGCGGCCTGCGCAACTATTGGGGATACAATACAATCGGGTTCTTCGCGCCGCATCCCGAATATTTGGGAGCAGAGGGGCTCGGCGGGTTCAAGGCGTTCGTGCAGCAAATGCACGATGCCGGCATCGAGGTCATCCTCGACGTTGTCTATAACCATACGGCCGAGGGCAACCAATTGGGGCCGACGCTCAGCTTTCGCGAAATCGATAATAAGTCCTATTATTATCTGATGCCGGGTGCAGACCGGTATTATAACGATTTCACCGGCACGGGGAACGCGCTCGAACTTCGCCACCCGTATGCGTTGCGTATGGTAATGGACAGCTTGCGTTACTGGAGCCGGGAAATGGGTGTCGATGGTTTCCGCTTTGACCTCGCCACAACTTTTGCGCGCGTCAACGGCGAGTACACCGAGCATGCCGGCTTCCTCGACGCGATGGCGCAGGATCCCGCGCTGTCGGCGGTCAAGCTGATTGCCGAACCCTGGGATACGGGGGCCGGCGGGTACCAGGTCGGCAACTTCCCGCCGGGCTGGGCGGAGTGGAACGACCAGTATCGGGACACCGTACGCAAATTCTGGAAGGGCGACGAGGGTCTCCTGCCAGTCTTCGCCTCACGATTTTCCGGCTCAGCCGACATCCACGGCCGCCGCGGGCGGCGTCCTTGGGCCAGCATCAACTTAGTCACCGCCCACGATGGGTTCACCCTGCGCGACCTCGTCAGCTACAACGAAAAACATAATGACGCGAACAAGGAGGACAACCGCGACGGGTCCGACAACAACAACAGTTGGAACTGCGGCGTCGAAGGGCCGACCGACGACCTACGGATCGCGGTGCTCCGGAGGCGACAAATGCGCAATTTCCTGACTACGCTGCTGTTGTCGCAGGGGGCGCCCATGCTCCTCGGCGGCGACGAATTCGGCCGCAGCCAGGATGGCAATAACAACGCCTATTGCCAGGACAGCGAAATCAGTTGGCTCGACTGGAAGGGCATGCACGAGGAAAGCAAGGCGCTGCTCTCCTTCACCCGCAAGCTCATCGCGCTCCGGCACACACACATCGTCTTCCGCCGCCAACGGTTCTTCCTTGGCGACATCATCCCCGGCACCGACGTCAAGGACGTCGTCTGGCTGCGTCCGGACGGCGTCGAGATGTCGGAGGCAGACTGGCGAAACGCCCAGGCCAAAGCGCTCGCGGTAAGGCTCAGCGGCGAGCCTGGGCTCATGCACCTCAGCGAGCGTGGCGAGCAGGAGCCGGACGACACGTTCCTCATTTTCCTGAATGCCGCCAGCGACGACGCGACGTTCCGGATCCCTGCAGATCCCGCCGGTACAAACTGGAAGATGGTTGTGGACACCAGTGTCGAGACAGAGGAGAAGACGTCGCGCACGCTCGTGGCCGGCGACGAAGCTTTGGTCGCCGCAAATTCGCTCTGCCTGCTCGTGCTGCTCAGCCTGACGGGGAATGAAGACGGCCCGACGGTCAACTGACGGCCTTACGAGGCTGGACCGAAGCGCCGCAGCGACCCGAGGTTCCGGGTCGACGAGGCGGCCGTCGCCGAATAGGCGTAAGACCCTATGGGCCGGCCGCTTGCCGATCCACCGACCATCGCCATCGAAAAACTCGACCGCGTGATCCAGGCAGCCAAACCAAATCCGGTTCGGGCTGCCCGACGCAGGCCGCACGAGGTACAATTCCCAAGCAACTGGCCTCTAGGCGCCAAAGCCTCCCCGGAGACGCCATGACAATCCCGCGCGCGACCTATCGCCTGCAGTTCCACCGTGGCTTTGGTTTCATGGACGCGGCCCGGCTGGCCCCCTACCTGTCCAAGCTCGGCGTGAGCCACGTCTATTCGTCGCCTTCCCTGAAGGCGCGGCCCGGCAGCACGCACGGCTATGATATCGTTGATTATCTCGCCTTAAATCCGGACCTGGGCGCCGAAGATGACTTCCTCAGGATGGTCGCAGCCTTTCGCCGTCACGGGCTCGGCCAGATCCTGGATTTCGTGCCCAATCATATGGGCGTCGGCGGCGCCGACAATCCGCTCTGGCTCGACGTGCTGGAGTGGGGGCCGCAGGCCGACTATGCCGGCTGGTTCGACATCGACTGGGATCCGGACAGGCGCTACCTCAAGGACAAGGTGCTGGTCCCATTCCTCGGCGACCAGTACGGCGTCGAGTTGAAGGGCGGCAAGCTGCAGATCAAGTTCGACGCAGCGGAGGGGAGTATCGCCGTCTGGGCTTATGACAATCACAAGCTTCCGATTTGCCCGTTACATTACAGCACGGTACTCGGCCACGACGATGTCGAACTCGACCGGTTGAGCGACCTTTTCTCTGATCTGTCGCAGTGGCGTCCACAGATCGCCGCGCGTGCGGCCGTCTTGAAGGCGGAGCTCGCGAAGTGCGTCCGCATGAATGCAGCCGCGCGCGAAACACTCGATCGCAACATCGCCTCGCTGAACCGGGATTGGCCGGCGCTCGACAGCCTGATCCAGCAGCAATCCTGGCGCATCGCCGATTTCCGGGTTGCCGGCGACGACATCAACTATCGCCGCTTCTTCAACGTCAATGAGCTCGCGGGCATACGCATGGAATTGCCCGCCGTCTTTCGCCATGCCCACGCCCGTATCCTGCCGATGCTGGAAGACGGTACGCTGGACGGGCTGCGTATCGACCATATCGACGGGCTGCTGGATCCCAAGACGTATATCGACGACTTGCGTGCATCCGTGTCCAAGCCGTTCTATCTGGTCGTCGAAAAGATCCTGGCTGCGCACGAATCTTTGCGCGAGGATTGGAAAGTTCATGGCACCACCGGCTATGACTTCGTCAATCTCGTGCTGGGCATATTGATCAACCCGGCCAGCGAGGAATCGTTCACTGCGACCTACCGAGATTTCATCGGCCGGGATACGGCGTTCTCTCCCATCGTCTACGACTGCAAGATGCATATCATGGAAAACGAAATGGCGAGCGAGTTGAACGCGCTCGGCCGCGATGCCGGACGCATCGCGCGGCAAAACCCGATGACACAGGACTTTACCAATACTGTGCTCCGGCGTGCGATCAAGCAAATCGTCGCCTGCTTTCCCGTTTACCGCACCTATATCGAGCTCGCTTCCGACCAGGACAGCTCCGACCGAAGCGATCTGGACCGGGCGCTTACGCAAGCGCGACGCTTTGACCCGAACATTGATCCGTCTGTGTTCACCTTCCTGCGCGACCTCCTATCCGGCCGTCTGACGACCGCGCCAAAGAGCGGTTTCAATCGCACCAGCGTACTGCGTCTAGCGATGAAGCTACAGCAGTATAGTGGTCCCCTCATGGCCAAAGGTCGCGAGGACACCGCCTTCTACCGCTACAACCGCTTCATCGCCCTCAACGAAGTTGGCGGCGAACCGGAGCGTTTCGGCGTCAGCGCCGCGGCCTTCCACAAGGCGAACACGCAGCGCGCCGACCGTTGGCCTGCCGCGATGCTCGCCACATCGACGCACGATACCAAGCGCGGCGAGGATACGCGCGCCCGTCTTGCCGTGCTGGCGGACATGCCGGAGGAATGGGCCCATCAGGTCAAGGGTTGGAGCCGGCTGATCCGCGCGCGGCGCCGCGAGAGCGAGAGCAGCACCCTCCCGGATCGGAACGACGAATACCTGCTCTACCAGCTTCTGGTCGGCTCCTGGCCGGTAGAGCTGCTCGAAAATCCCGATGCAGCGGGCCTCGCAGCCTATGGCGAACGCATTCGAACCACGCTCGAGAAATCGATGCGGGAGGGCAAGCTGCATTCGAACTGGTCCTTGCCAGACACCTCCTACGAGAAAGCGATGCAATCCTTTGCCCGCGACGCGCTGGATCCCCGGCGCACCGGATTCCTGAGCAGCTTCCTGCCGTTCGTGCAGCGCGTGGCGAGGCTAGGCATGCAGAACAGCCTGATCCAGGCGGTCCTCAAGCTCACCGTGCCTGGAACGCCCGACATCTACCAGGGCTGCGAGATGTGGGATCTAAGCTTAGTCGACCCGGACAATCGCCGTCCGGTGGACTACGAGCTCCGGGAGCGAGTCCGGGAACTCGCTGGAGCCGTCGTTGCAAAGTGACCCCGCGGCCACGTTGCACGATCTGTTGGTCAATTGGCGAGATGGCCGGATCAAGCTGGCGATCGTCACGATGCTGCTGCGACTGCGCACCGCCCATCCTGTGCTGTTCGCTGAAGGCAGTTACGAGCCGTTGACCATTGGTGGCGAGAAGACGGATCGTATCATTGGCTTCATTCGCAGCGGGGACAATACCCAGGTCGCTGTGCTGGTAGCGCGCTACCCAGGTCTGCGTGAGGCTGACCCGGGCTGGGAGGGTAGCGCGATTAGTTTGCCCGCGGGCGACTGGCGGGACATTTTCAGTGGTCAGACCATCGGCGGCAACCGGGCCGTGGAACCCAGCGCCCTGTTCGGCCTGCTGCCCGCAGCGGTTCTCGTGGCCGTCTGACGGGACCGGCGAGGCCCGCGCGCCGGCAGCGCGGCCGGAGCGAAGCGCAGCAGGCCCGAAAGCCCCGGCGCGCTTCTGGCGCGGGAAAGGCCGCGTAGAGCGAGGCGGGCGTGTGCGTGCTCAGATTGTCTTGGACCAGCCTGATTTGGTCGGCCTCGGGAAAATGCACGTCGGACAGTTCCTTGAACACCTGCAACGCCCGCCCGAGCGTAACAGGCCGAGGCGCAAAAATCAGGCTTTGAGGCGAGGGACGGCAAAGGACTGGCCGAGGGGTGCGGGGACGGCCGGGCCGGCCCTTGGACCCGGAGCATGCTCCAGGCCAGCCAGCGGCCGCCTGAGGCCGTTTTTCAGCGCTTGACGGCGCCTGCCTCTAGGCTAAGCCGAACTTCCGAGAATGTTGAGCGCAACTGATCGATGTGACTCGATAGTGGGATCGAGTTCTGCCTACGGGGCGATCTTGAGGTTGAGGAGTTCGAAGGCGCGGGTCTGGGAGGGCGTTGGCCTGGCGAGGATTGTTGTGGGGTGTGCGTCGCCGAAGCGGACGTGGTTACGGGTCAGGTTGGCGAGGTCCTGCAGGAGGGTGCGGAAGCTGTGGACGGGCTGGCCGTCTTCGGTGCGCTTGCGCGCGGCCTTGCGGCGTGCGGCGGGAGAGACTTTGGCCTTGGCGACGGGCGATGAGCGCTGCGCAGCCGCAGCGGCGGGATTGTCGTCCTTGAACAGCATCGGGGCGAGGTCGCGCTTCATGTGCCAGATGACGTGGTAGGCCAGCATGCACAGGAAGACGTGGGCGCGAACGCGATGGGCCCGGCGATGGTGGATCGGGCGGACGTCGAGGTCGCCCGATTTGAGGTCGCGGAAGCCGCGTTCGGCGTGGCTGAGGCCCTTGTAGGCGAGGACGATGGCGGCGGCGGGGAAGCCGTCGTGGGGAAGATTGCTTCGGATCACATAGATGCCGTCGAGCGCGGCTTCGGCGGCGATGGCGTCGGCCTTGCGCGACCAGGCGAAGCTCGTATCGGTGATGGCGAGTTCGAAATGCTTGGCCATGTGGCGACGGTCGATCACGGCGCCGACCCTGAGGCCGATCTTGTCCTTGCCGCGGAGCGGATTGCGCTTTCGCTCGGTCGCCGCGATTCCCGTCCTCGTATAGGGCAGCAAGGCCCAACATCGAGTTAGCCCGCATTATGCAGCGGCGTGAGGTTTCCGCGTCGGTCGGCGGCGCGTTGTGGTGATTTTTCGGAACCGCGCTTGCTCGCGGACGCGCGGCATCGTCTCCGGCTTTGGGCCTGAAACGGGTGGAGGGGGTTTGCGGGTTGACGGGATGGGTTTGACGTTCGGGGCCGCTCACGCCCCGTGTTTCAGGTGACGAGGCGCGGGATGCGCTGGAGGGCGAAACGCAGGATTTCCTGGCCGGGGCACGAGGTCGGCAGATGGACGCGGATCATGGTTTTCATCTCGACGACGCGGGCGGCGATCTTGACGAGGCGCAGGCGCAACGTGTCGAATTGGGCAACGCGCCACATCGAACGCCTGGGCATCGATGCGCGCAGCCCCCACATCAGCCAGTAGGGCGTTGTCACGGCGTCGGCGGCTTGGTAGCCAAAGAGCATGACGAAAATCAGCTACTCCGGATATCGGTTCCCTGCGGAGATCATTCACCAGGCGATCTGGCTCTATCTCCGGTTCACGCTCAGCTATCGTGACGTCGAGGATTTGCTCGCCGAGCGCGGAATTGCAATTTCGTACGAGACAGTCCGACGCTGGGTAAATCATTTCGGGCCGATCATTGCAGCGGAATTGCGCAAGCGCCGTCCCAAACCGCATTCGATCTGGCATCTTGACGAGGTCTATCTGAAAATCGGTGGGCGCATGGTTTACCTGTGGCGCGCCGTCGACGCCGAGGGCGAGGTTCTGGATGTGCTGGTCCAGTCCAAGCGCAACAAGCACGCCGCGTTGAAACTGATGCGCAAACTTCTAAGGAATTACGCCGTCGCTCCTGAGCGGTTAGTCACGGATGATTTGCGGTCCTACCGCGCAGCGACCCTCGATCTCGGCATCGACCACCTGCATGACCGCGGGCGATGGAAGAACAATCGGGCCGAGAATTCGCATCAGCCGACCCGACGGCGGGAGCGCAAGATGCAACGCTTCAAGAGCGCGGGCTCAGCCCAGAAGTTCCTCTCAACCCACGCCGCCGTCTACAACACTTTCAACGTCCAACGCCATCTCACGTCAGCCAAATCACACCGCGTGCTACGCGCCGCAGCGATGACCACGTGGCGTGAGGCCGTCGCGGCGGCTTGAAAATCCGTAAGGCGTAGACCTCTCGTGCTCTTCGCGCGGCAATGTGACAGCGCCTTCGTGGCTCTACGTCCCCGAGACCGCACGCGAAAGTCGATGGGGACGGGCTGTCGTTCCGTTCGAGATGCTCAGCGTGCTGTTCCAATATTCCTCCCGCGACGACCGCTTTCCCGTGCGAGGGCCCGCCGTTGGCCTCTTTGCCGATCAGGAGATCCGGCTCGTTGAGGGACCCCTGTTCGTCGCGGAGGACTACGAACTCGAGCGCGAGGTGGTCGGCATGAGCGCCAGCCGACGCACCGAAAGCCTGTGGGTGCGCACGTCCGTAACCCGGCCGGGGTCCGACCGCGTCGTCGCCCTCATGCTGCTCAATCTCGCGAGCCTCAAAGAACTCGTATGCGCCCTACGCCGCGGAACATGCAGCGCTGTATGGACATGAGCCCGGCCGCTGACCCCATAGCGCGCTGTCATCCGACGGAACCGCGACGCCAATTGGGAGTCAAACGCCGCGCCGATTCACACCCCGAGCGGGGCGTCTGATGATTGTCGCGTTCTCTTCGCCCTGCGGGGCCGGCAAGGACTTCGAGGCTTCCGACGCCGCCAAGGGTCGATGGCGCTCACGCCAGTTGAATTTCTCCACGTTCCAAGACCAAAACGCGTCGCTCCAAGGCGCGCGCGCGGAAACGCACTCCTTCCGTCGTCGCGAAAAGTTCGATGCGAATGGTGTCGCCGGGATAGGCCGGCGCCGCGAACCGAACCGACATCGATATGAGTTTTTCCGGATGGCCCGGCGCGAAATGCTTGAGCGCAGCCCGGCACGCGAGGCCGAACGTGTTCAATCCATGCGAAATCGGGCGTTCGAAGCCGGCGTCTCGCGCAATGTCCGGGTCGGCGTGGATCGGCATATAGTCGCGGCTGGCTTGCCTGTAGAGCAGCGCCGCTTGACGCGAAGTTCGATAGTCGACCACCGCCGTTGGTTCGCCGATCGTTTCTATCGGTCGCGTCAGGGTCGGCGGTGCGCCGAAGCCGCCAGAGCCGCCCTCGTCCCGCAGGAACTCCGCCGACTGCAGGCTGGCCAGAGGTTCGCCGTTCTCTGCCTCTACGAGATGCTGCACGGTGTAAAGAACCGCTCCCCGCGTCGAACCCTTGTCGTCGACGGCCACGATAGAGTGATGGCCGCGCACTGCCGCCTGTGCCGGCAGCGGCCGGCTCAGCGTAAAGCTCTGCTCGCCGTGCAAGATGCGCCGCCAGGAAATCTGCGCTGCCGGTTCCTTGTGCCAGAAGGGCGGCCAGCAGAGCGTCACGCACTGGCTTGGAACCGCGCGCGGTCCACGGCCCTCATAGACGAAGGGCAATTCGTCTTCGTCGAGCGGATCCTCACCCATTCCAAGGCTCAGGGCGTAAAGCGCAGAGTCGCGTTCGTCGTAACGCTGGACAATGGGCTCGAAGCGCAGCTGGCGCACGAAGTCCAAGTTCACGTTCCGCGCTCCGACGGGACGACTGGCGCGAGAAGGCACTCTTGCGCGGCGCTAGCGACCAGCCCGCTTGTAGGGTCGTAGATGCGGCCGATCGAAAGACCGCGCCCCAGAGCTCCGCTTGGGCTCACGCAGTCGAGCAGCAGCAATTCGTCGGCGCGCAGAGCGCGGTGATACCAGATCGCATGGTTGAGGCTCGCGACGTAAAGCCTTGTGTCCGCGTCCGCCATCGTCCGCACGTGCCCTATGCAGGCGGCAAAACTGATCCAGTAGTCGGACAGATATGCGAAGGCCACCGCGTGCAGCGCGGGATCGTCCGGCAAAGGCGATCTTATCTTGATCCAGAACCGCATTCGTGGCTGATCGACATTGGGACGCAGCAAATCTTCGACGTAAGGCGCCCGGAAATCGATCGCGACATGAGGGCGGTAGGAATAGTCGATCGTGCGCTCGACCCCGCGCGCCTCGGGCGCGTCGATGTCTGCGAGGCCCGGCAGGCGCTCGGGGTCGCTGTCGAGGCTGCAATCGGCCGGCGGCGGCGCCTGGTGCGCCGGCGCCTCGATCGGTTTGGCGAAACTCACGCTGGCGTCGCATACGATCCGCCCGCCCGGTTGCGAGCCGCGAACGTTGCGCGAGGTGAAGCGTTTGCCGTCCTGCAGCGGCGCGACTTCGTAGAGCAGGCGGGCAATCGCACCGGCCATGCGCCGCATCGAGCAGTTCATGGAACGGGGCAGCCGCATCGCCTGGTCGTCGGCGGAATTCCAGGCCATCGCCGAATTGCTCGCCCATCTGCACGAATTCCGCGTGCTGCATCGGAAATCGAAACCTATTGGTCTCCTTCTGAGAAGGCGCAGGCGACGCGGATGCTCGCCCGCTCGATCGTCGGCTCTCCGAACACGGTCCGTTCGGGCATCGAAGCGCTCGTGGCTGAAACTGGCGCCGACGAGCTTATCGTGGCGTCCGACGTGTACGATCACGCGGCGCGACTGATCGCAGAGCTTGCCGTTGACCTTCACGAAGACTTCATCCAAATGCCAGCGCCACTGAGGATAGTCGCGCATGTGCGCGGCTCGCCTCTTGCGGATCTCGGCGGCGAACATTGGGCCAAACCGGTTCCACCAGAACCGGACGGTCTCGTGGCTGATGTCGATCCCGCGCTCCGCCAGCAGATCCTCGACGTTGCGCAGCGAGAGCGGATATCTCACGTACATCATCACGACCAGACGGATGACCTCTGGCGAGCTGTTGAAATATCGGAACGGGTTGCTCATTGTATGAAGCTACCACGACCCCGGCATCCGCGCGCATTTGGTCTGACACTGCCCTCCCAACGGGAGAGGGGGGCGCAGATCGCACTTGGCTTCGCGCACGGGGCGTGGCCATAGTCGGGAGCAGCCGCGAGGAATCCCATGAGCAAACGCAAAGTCATCGTCACCTGCGCCATCACCGGTTCGATCCATACGCCGTCGATGTCGCCCCACCTGCCGGTCACGGCCGAGGAGATCGCCGAAGCCGCCATCGGCGCAGCCGAGGCGGGCGCGGCGATCGTGCATCTGCACGCGCGCAATCCCGCCGACGGGCGCCCCGATCAGTCGCCACAGGCTTTCGCGCCGTTCCTGAAGCTGATCAAGCAGCGCTCGAATTGCGTGGTCAACATCACCACCGGCGGCGCCCCGACGATGACGATCGAGGAGCGCCTGCGGCCCGCCGCCACGTTCAAGCCGGAAGTCGCCTCGCTCAACATGGGCTCGATGAACTTCGGCCTCTTTCCCATGCTCGAACGGTTCAGGGAATTCAAACATCCCTGGGAGCGACCCTATCTCGAAGGCTCAAAAGAGCGCATCTTCAGGAACACCTTCGCCGACATCGAGTACATTCTGACGACCTGCGCCGACAACGGCACGCGGTTCGAGATCGAATGCTACGACATCGGCCATCTCTACACGCTCGCCCATTTCGTCGACCGCGGCCTCGTCAAGCCGCCGTTCTTCGTCCAGAGCGTTTTCGGCATCCTCGGCGGCATCGGACCGCATCCCGAAGACGTGATGCACATGCGGCGCACGGCGGACCGGCTGTTCGGGAGCGGCTACCGCTGGTCGGTGCTCGGCGCCGGCCGCAACCAGTTCGCCATAGTGGCGCAGGCGATCGCCTTGGGCGGCAACATCCGCGTCGGGCTCGAAGATTCGCTTTGGATCGGACCCGGCCGCTTGGCGAAATCGAACGCGGAGCAGGTCGCCAAAGCCCGCCGCCTGATCGAAGAACTCGGGCTCGAGCTTTCGACGGCGGACGAGGCGAGGGAGATTCTGCAACTCAAAGGCGGCGACAGGGTCGAGTTCTAGG
The DNA here is from genome assembly GCA_963805295.1 of uncultured Alphaproteobacteria bacterium. Taxonomy (GTDB): domain Bacteria; phylum Pseudomonadota; class Alphaproteobacteria; order Rhizobiales; family Beijerinckiaceae; genus Roseiarcus. The sequence goes on from CAWDTW010000047.1 coordinate 49,754, forward strand.
GGAGTTCGCCGTTGACGACGATCGCTCCCGTTCCGGGCGGACGAGAGGGCCGCCATGAACCTATGCGTCGAGGCATGGCGCGACGGCGTTCCCGCGCCCGGCGTTGGGGGACGAGCGCTCCTCTTGATCCAGTGCAAACACTTCTTGGGCCGCCGTTCGATAGAGTTCCTTGCGAGCCCTAATCTTACTGAGTCAGAAAATTTCAGGCGGAACCTGAGTCAGAAAGTCGCGGGCCACCTGCGCTGCGAAATCAGCTACGAGGCGAGATTCGATCATCAGCGTGAAGGGGGCTGTGAGATGGCCAGGCGATCGACAGACGGCAGCGAGTCGCGATTTGCGGCATATGTCCGAGCACTCGTGAGTGTGATCGGCCACGCGGACCGCGCCGGCCCGTTGCGTGATTATTGCCTGGGCCTGATCATGCCCGGCGAGCGCAAGAGCGTCGAGCCGATGGCGGCGGTGACGGCGCCGGAGAGGACCGCGGCGCAGCATCAGTCGTTGCTCCATTTCGTCGGCAAGTCACCGTGGTCGGACGAGAAGGTGTTGACCAAGGTCGGAGCGACGGTCCTGCCGGCGATCGAGAGCCACGGGCCGATCGAAGCGTGGATCATCGACGACACCGGCTTTCCCAAACAAGGCAAGCATTCGGTAGGCGTCGCTGGCCAATACTGCGGCCAGCTCGGCAAGCAGGACAATTGCCAGGTCGCCGTATCGCTGTCTCTCGCCAATCACCATGCCAGCCTACCGGTTGCTTGGCGCCTCTATCTGCCGAAGGAGTGGGCGAGCGACGAGGAACGTCGGCGCAAGGTCGGCGTGCCCGAGGAGATCGAGTTCCGAACCAAACCCCAGATCGCCCTCGAGCAGATCGAAGCGGCCTGCGAGGCGGGGCTCCCGCGCGGCGTGGTGCTGATGGACGCGGGCTACGGCTGCAACACGCAACTGCGTGCGGGCGTCAGCGCCCTCGCGTTGACCTATGTCGCCGGAATCTTACCGAACACCACGGTGTGGACATCCGACACGGAGCCGCCGCCGCCGAAGACATGGTCTGGCCGCGGCCGGCGAGCGAAGCGCCTCCGTCGCGACGACGGGCATAAACCGATCTCGGTCGAAGAACTCGCTCTCGGCTTGCCCAGGCGCGCTTGGCGCAAGATCACGTGGCGCGAGGGCAGCTGCGAGCGGCTGTCGTCTCGCTTCGCCCGCGTGCGCGTTCGCGCCGCGCATCGAGACTACACTCTCACCGAGCCTCGGCCGGAAGAGTGGCTGTTGGTCGAGTGGCCCGAAGGCGAGGAGAAACCCACCAAATACTGGTTCTCGACGCTTCCGAAGAATATTGCTTTCCGCAAATTGGTGGACATCGCCAAACTGCGCTGGCGTATCGAGCGCGATTATCAGGAACTGAAGCAAGAGGTCGGGCTCGGTCACTTCGAAGGGCGAGGTTGGCGCGGCTTCCATCATCACGCCACGTTGTGCATCGCGGCCTACGGATTCCTGGTCTCCGAGAGGGAGACGATTCCCCCCTCAGGACCTCGTCCCATTGCGCGGTGCGAAGAACCTGCCGTTCCCCACGGTGACGGATCCCGACGCCCTGCCACTGCGAACCGCGCGTCACGTACCGAACTCCATCGCGACGATGCGCAGACGATTGGTGGTCGCGCTCGTCGATACGCTCTCACGATGTCCCTGTTGCGCCGCGCCGATCGCCAGGCGCTCGCGGCGTGAGAACTTGTGACGCAGTAAAAC
>CAWDTW010000048.1:0-27644 GCA_963805295.1 uncultured Alphaproteobacteria bacterium
AAGGATGCGCGGAGGCGATGCGGAAGGCCGATCGGAACGCGACCTCCTGATTGCCGCGCAAAGACCCCGGCGTTCGAGGTGATCCTGTGTTGCGCGACGACGGGGCCCAAGGACCGCATCGGCGATGGCTGATGGGCGAGCGGTCGGCATTGGGTTGCAATTCCAAGAGTGGATATCGTCGCTTTGACACGCCGGCTCAAGCGCCGATGGCCCGTCATGTGGAGCGCCAGCGTGTCGCCCACGTGGCGATTATTTCCTTCTGACCAAGTAGAGGCCCGACTTGGAGTACGCTTTGGCCCTTGTCTTTCAGCCGCCCACGGGCGGGCATTCAAGGCGACGCGGCGCGCCGAGTCAGCTTCCTCGCTGGCCAAGGACGAATAGTGCAGATTGGGAGAAATGCACAATTGGCTCGAGGGCGCCAGAGCCTCAGCATGAGCCGCGAGGCCCAGACCCTCAGCATGAGCGAGCCGCCAGGCCGTCCCGAATTCGAACTACTGCATTCGGGTCGGGACCGACCACGTGGGGGGAGTTCGAATGCGCTGCCGTGGACGGCCGGAGTGCGCAAATACCGGTCGTTCGCCGGCTGCGCGCCGAACTGGTCAATTCGACCCTGAGCGGTCAGTCGCGATCGTGCAAAAATCAATATGAGCACTTCGCGGACGCGCGAACACAATAAGGCGGACTGCGCTTTCTGGCCCTCGCCCGCGCCGGCGAGGCGCATAGGCATATCCTCAGGCGTGAGCTGCGCCCTAGTTGAGTCCACGAATGTAATAGGCGATTATTTTTGCAAGCGGACGCTGAGAAAAGGGCCGGACGTGACGTCCGGCCCTTAACTGGTGTCGGTCTTGCGTCAGCTGTCGGACTTAACCGCGCTCCCTCAGCAGACGGGCGAGCAACGCGCGGTATCGCCGTCACGGGCACGACAATATCCACGTGCGCGGCTACAAGGAGGAGGGGACGACGACCACGCCGTTCGACATGTGCGTCATGAACGACATGGACCGGTTCCACCTCGTCATGGACGTCGTCGATCGCGTGCCGGGCCCGCGCGCGGCCTACGCCAAGCGGGCGCTGCGCGAGGCAATGATCGACCATAAGCTCTACATCCGCCGCTACGGCGACGACATGCCCGGGATCAAGGACTGGACCTGGGGCGGGCGGGCCGCGTCGGCGCGCCGCGCGACCTCGACGGAGGCTGATAAAGTGTGAGAGCGTCACCACGGTGGCTCGTCGCGATGCGGGGTCCGGAATGGCGAATTCTCCATCGGTATCGCCCACGACAACACGAGTGGATTCCGGTCTGAAGGTGCTTGCAATCAGGCATGGGGAGACCGCGTGGAGCCTGAACGGCCGCCACACTGGGACGACCGACATTCCGTTGACTGACAATGGCCGTCGCCTCGCTGAGCGAATGCGGCCTAAGCTGAGCAAGCTGGCATTCGCGCTTGTTCTCGTCAGTCCAATGCAGCGGGCGCGGGAAACCTGCGAGCTCGCCGGGCTCGGCGAGAAGGCCGTTATCGATAACGACTTGATGGAGTGGAACTACGGCGCATACGAGGGATTGACGCCCAGCCAGATCAGAGAGATCTCCCCCGGCTGGCTGATATTCCGCGATGGATGTCCCGGTGGCGAGACTCCGGAGCAAGTCGGCGCCCGCGCGGATCGGGTCATTGGCCGGGCGCGCGCGCTTAATGGCAACGTCGCTCTGTTCGCGCACGGACACGTGCTGCGCGTGCTCGTGGCGCGTTGGATAGGCCTTGCTCCAAGCGGAGGACAGCATTTTCTACTGGGCACCGGCACGTTGAGCGTGCTCGGCGATTATCACGGACTCCCGGCAGTTCAGATTTGGAACGGACCCGTCGTTGGCAAGAGTCCGAACTCAACCGAATAGAAATGGAGAGTTGGCTTCAAGTAGCAGGGAGCGTCGGAGAAGTCTTGGCGGATCTTTTGGCTCTACGACGAGCTTGGCAGTTAGAGCGCTCGTGTTCCGATAGTCCGCACGGGGACGAAGCGAAGCGAGGCTCGGCGGCATCGACGTCAGTGACCATCGGTTTCCTTGCTGGGTGTCACGGGGTCAGTGGCGATGGCCGCCCTTCAGTCCATCCGATCGAACTAAGGGGGGATGTGAACCGTTACTGCTTGCTTGGGCCACTCCAATAACGGCCTCCGAACAATCCTCGACAAATCAACGGGAGACACCAACAGTTTCAGGTGATGGGGGCAAGGGAACCAACGCCTGCCCCTTTCCGGTCGAAAACCGAACGGGAACCCATTCCTCCGGCTGCCCGGTCCCACGCAACAGCTTCCAACTCTGCCCTGTTTCGGTATTCAACAAAAATAATTCAGGGAGGGATTGGGATTGTGACGCAGGCGCCATGACCATTTGGTAGCGCCCTGCCTGCGCCTGCTGGGCATGTACGTTGTCTCTTGAAGTTAATACTATAAGAGCTAGAACTACCACTGCTTTTTGCATTGGGAATTGTCCGTCCGAGAGAGCTTTATTCCGGAATGCTTTGAGTGCGTCAGGGCCCGGTTGAGGCTGTACAAGTTACACAATGCCAACGACTATGCAGCGACACAGCCTCGATGCAAAGGGGGCGGCCGAACCGTCGGCCCGCAGCACCTGAACAACTTGGTGAACCGCGCTCGCCTTTTTTGGCCTCGAAGCTTTTCGCCTCTGCAATTTCGGGAGTGAAAAGACTTACAGCGGCGTTGTGCAGGCGCGCGAACCGAATATAAGCAGTTGAGTTGCCTCGACCAGCCGGCAGGGACGAGCAGCATATGCCGAAAAGGAAAGCCCCGGTCCGCAAACCGTGAACCAAGGAGGATTTGCGCGAACTCAAACCCACTCGAAAGCGAGAACCCCCGTGGCACAGGTCGCGAAGGCGATGAAACGAACCGAAGCGGCGGTCCGACAAAAAGCAAAGACGATTGGCATCGGCCTTGGGCATCGGCGCTGACGGCGACTCCACACAGCTGCAGTGCGATCGCTCAAGCACTCGGTTCGCGGTCAGCGGCTTCGGCGGGCTATCCCTTTGAGAGGGAATCAGGGTGTCGCCACCGCCATTTGAAGGCCGGAGCCGGCGGCCGAAAGCCTTGACGCGGCGAACAGGGGACATACGCGCTCATTTCAGTTCCTGATTACGCGCTTGCGTCAGCCTTAAATGTTGGATAGAACAAACAACGAACAAGCTGTTTTCGCAGGGGTTCTCCGATGGCGCGCAATCAGGTGCAGTTCCAGAAAGGCCTCAGCGAGGCCCGTTTCGCCGAGATTTACGGAACCGAAGAGCAATGTCATGCGGCGCTGGTCAAATGGCGCTGGCCGAACGGGTTCGAATGTCCTGAGTGCAATGGCGCCGATCACTGCGTCGTCACGCGCGGCGCGCGGCGTTTATTCCAGTGTAACGCGTGTCGCAAGCAGACCTCTGTCAAAGCGGGAACGATCTTCGCTTCGAGTAAGCTGCCGCTGCGCATCTGGTTCAAGACGATCTACCTGGTCACGCAATCAAAGAAGGGCATTTCCAGTATCGAACTCGGTCGACGCCTCGGCGTCACCCAGACGGCTGCTTGGATGATGAAGCACAAGCTCGCTCAAGTCATGCTGGAGCGTAACGCGAGCAAACGCTTGAAAGGCAACGTCCAGATGGACGACGCCTATATCGGCGGCGCCCGGTCCGGCCGCCGCGGGCGAGGCGCAACAGGCAAGACGCCGTTCGTCGCTGCGATCGCAACAACGGACGATGGCAAGCCAGATCAAATCATCCTTCGGCCCGTCAAAGCCTTCAGCAGCTTTGCGATCCGAAAGCTCGCAAGCACCGCCCTCAACCCCGGCTCCAATATCGTCTCCGACGGTCTGGCATGCTTCGCCGCTGTCACCCAAGCCGGATGTCTGCACAGCTCAATAAAGACCGGAAGCGGCAAACAAGCGGCTCGCACCCCTGCTTTCAAATGGGTCAATACCGCGTTGGGCAATATCAAAGCCGCCCTCGTGGGGACCTACCGAGCCGTGCGAGAAAAGCACGTCCCTCGATATCTCGCGGAGTTCGAATATCGATTTAATCGCCGATACGATCTCGGGACCATGATCCCCCGCCTCGCATTCGTTGCGCTGAGGACCGCCCCGATGCCTTACCGCTTGCTAAAACTGGCTGACGTTGCCGCGTAATCAGGTTTCAGTTTGAAGGTTTTAGTTCGACCATGCGCATTCACAGGCTGTTGATTTCCGTGGTACTATTCTGTCTGGCCGCGGCGGCGTCGGCGCAGGCGGTCGAACCCAGCCGGTTCCTCAGCGATCTGATGGGCCGCAAGCCCGTCGCCGGAAAGACCTTCGCTTGTTATGCCCGGGTCTACGACGACGCGCATCTGGCCTCGCACCCACGGCAGAACGTCAGGGCGTTGCAGGTGCTGGTAACAGCGTATCTGATCAACGGCGAAAGTTTCTACCAGCTCCGCATGGGTCTTCAGTTCCGCAACCGCCCGGAAACCTTGACGACGACCGGCGAATGCGGCGAGGGAAGCGTCCCGGATTCGGTCCGCCGCGGTGCGGTTTGCGCCGGACCGGGCGGCCCTCTGCGGCTCTCGCTCGACGGCAAGGATTCGGTCCTGATGAGTTTTCCGGACGGCACGGAACTGTGGCCCCCGGGCCCTCCAGATCCCAAGAATGCGGTCAAGGACGCGCTCGGCCCGGACGACGAGGTCTTTCGCCTCGACCGGGCGCGCCTGTCGGAATGCGAAGGCCAGTTGTTCGACGACGAGAGGAAGGCGTTGCTCGACCGGAGTCAATGAGGCCCGGGACGACTTACGGGGGAAATGACAGCTCACTAGGGATCAATCGAGTATCCGCGATCTTCAGCCGTGGAAGTCGACCATCTCGCACTTGGCGAGCCGCAATGCACCATTGAATTTTTCGAGCGCGGCAATATCGCCTCCGCTTCGTTTTGTGTCGGATTCCCGCAATGAAATAGGGCTGACCATGGCTGACCCAAGTGAAGACCAGGATATGCGTGGGCCGGGAGTGCGGATCCCGCCCCCGGTCATCTACCTCGCGTTCTTCCTCGTGGGGCTCGCTCTCGGATGGGCGTTCCCTCTCCCGTCCTTTGAATTGCGCTTGGGCCAATTCGTCGGCGGCGTTATCGCGTTTGCGTCGCTCGTCATCGCAGGACTCGGTTTCAAGGAATTGCGTGCGGCGCGTACGACCTTCCGGCCGGATAGGCCGGCCTCATCGCTCGTGACGACAGGCGTATTCAATTTCAGCCGCAATCCGTTGTACGTTTCGTTGTTTCCACGCCTATCCGGTTAACGCATACACCCACTAGATGTAGGGTGATTCCAGTCGCCGGAATAAAGCTGGGCATAGGTCGGCGCCTTTGCGTCGCTAGCGATGCCGAGCAACGAACGGAAGGCGTTGAACGGGTAGAAGCGCCGGTTGAACCGAAACGTGAATTCGTTGAGGTAGGCTTGTAGATGCCGTTCGCTGACCCCGTGATGGATGCCGGTCAACCATGTCAGCCGCTGAAACTCCCGCAGCGACCGCGGAAACGGCAACCCCGCGTGCTGGTCGACGTCCATGAGAATCAGCGTGGGCGCTTTCATGCCCGCAGCCCCCTTTCAGGCAATCGCGTCCAGGGCATCGCGCCGATCGCCAGCGGGTTCAGGCCCTACTCACAGACAAACACTACCCCTTGGGGGTGTATGCGTCAACCGGACAAGCATGGTTGTTTCTACTTTACGCTGGAGTAAGCCTCGTTCTTGATGCCTGGTGGCCGATCATACTGGCGCCGTTGCTGTTCACGGCGATGAATCTGTACGTGGTCGCAAGAGAAGAGCGGTATCTCGCGCGAAGGTTCGGGGCGACGTATTCCGACTACTGCAAACGCGTCCGACGGTGGATATAAAGCGTCCAATGGGTTCGTTGTGATCTGCTCCAACAAACCCTTCAGAGCCTCATAGCCGTAACCGTTGCCTTGGTAATCGACCCCGAACCAATAGCCTCCCACAATCGTCTGGTCGGGGTGATCGACCATTCCCAGTGCGCCCGCCAATGCCCCGTTTCGTAGGCGAACCGCAAAGAAGCATTCTTTCGTCTCGCTTTGCGCAGCAGTCAGCCCGCGTGCTTTATCAAGCGGGAAGCCACCCTCCATAAACGACATCCACTGACTAACCTGGGCGACATCGCTGATCGCGGTCAGCTCCTGCGCGTCGTCCATGGTCAGATGCCGGACAGCGAGCTGCGCTGTTTCGAAGGCTTCAAGCATTGCCACCAAAGCCCATGCCTCAAAACAGATCGTTGTTCAGCCGAGTGTCTATGTTTCACACCCCTTTGCAGAACGCGCAATTCACCCGAAAGTGCTCCGGCTCAACCGGAGGCTCGCATGCCGTACGCCACTGCCGATGACGGGGTGAAACTCTACTACGAGGAGACTGGCGCCGGCGTGCCCATCATATTCGTGCACGAATTCGCCGGCGACCTCAGAAGCTGGCAGGCGCAGCTGTGCCATTTCGGCCAGCGCTATCACACCATCGCCTACAACGCCCGCGGCTACCCGCCTTCGGACGTGCCGGAGGACGTGCGGAAGTATTCGCAGAACCTCGCGGCCGACGACATTGCAGCCGTTCTCGATCATTTGCGGCTGAACCGGGCCCATGTAGTCGGCCTTTCCATGGGCGGGTTCGCGACACTGCATTTCGGCTTCCGGCATGCGGCGCGCGCCCGCTCGCTGACGGTCGTCGGCTGCGGCTATGGGGCCGATCCCGCCAAGCGGGAGGAATTCCGCGCCGAGGTCGCCAACACGGTGGCCTACCTGCTGGAACAGGGCATAGAAAAGTTCGCCGCGCGCTACGCCTATGGGCCGACGCGGGTGCAGCTAGAGAACAAAAGCCCACGCGCCTCGCCGACTTCAAGCGCCAGCTCGCCGAGCATTCCGCCATCGGCTCAGCCAACACGCAGCTTGGCGTGCAGCGCGAGCGGCCCTCGCTGTATGACCTCAAGGACCAGATGAAGGCGCTGAGGGCGCCTACATTGATCCTCACTGGCGACGAGGACTGGCCTTGCCTGCTGCCCGGCATTCTCATGAAGGAGACCATTCCCTCCTCGGCGCTGGCGGTGATGCCGAATTGCGGCCACGCCATCAACATCGAGGACCCCGACCAGTTCAACCGCATCGTCGGCGATTTTCTGGCCCACGTTGATTCCGGCCGCTGGCCCATGCGCGACCCCCGCGCCGTGAGCACCTCCATCACCGGCATGCGCTGATCACAAGAAGCGACACGGAAACGTAGCGACGCCGTCGGCGAACGACCGGTATTTAGCGCCTTCCAGCCGTCAGCGGGTGGACCGTTGAGCAATTGAGCAACGCCTGCGCGGGGCGCTGTCGCGATCATGGCGACTGCGACCGCGGAGATTATGGCGCATTTGCCAATGGCCCGCACTCTGACGCTGCGCTTCGGACAGGGACGCAATTCATTGCGCCGCTATTGCTGGACTTGCTCAGGGTCGATGATCAATGTAACTGATCGCAAACGAACATTTTGGACGCTTTCTCTAAGGGTATCCCGCTCGATGGACTTCATTTGCGAAGCGTTCGACCAGATGCAGCGGGCGTTCGACCTCAATGGCTTCAACGACCACCAGCTCCACTGCGTCCTGCGCTTCGATTCCGGCGCCGGGCCAGACGCCGCAATTCTGAGAAGAGCGGCGATCGCCTCGATCGAGGCGATTCCCATCCTCGGCACACGCTATGCCGATGGCGCGAAACCGCGCTGGGTGAGCCTCGACCCCGAAAGCTGCGCCCGCGCCTTCGTCGTCGCGCCGACCGAAACGGATTTCGAGACGGTCCTCGTTGCGCGCGCCGATGAAGATTGCGGTCCGCAGGTCAGGGTGTGCTTGCTCGACGGGCGCCGCTCCGCGGTCGCGCTCACGCTGAACCATATGATTTGCGACGCGGCCGGCTTCAAATCGTACATCTATTTCCTTTGCGCCATCTATACGCGGCTCCTGGCCGATCCGGCGTATCGGCCGAACCCGGTCGCCGGCGATCGAAGCATCCGCCGCGTGCTCGAACGCTTCCGCTTGGGCGTCAAGTTGAAGTCGCTGTTCCTGCAAAGCGGGGACAACAATCAGTCCGGCGACCGCCGCTTCCCGATCAGCGAGGGCGAGGTGGATGAGCCCATCATCTTGACCCGCCGGCTGGCGCGTGCGCGGACTGCGGCGATCAGAGACTATGGCCGGGCCAACGGCGCGACCCTCAATGACCTGGCGCTGACGGCTCTCTATCGCTGCCTGTTCCGGCTGTTGGACCTGAGACCCGGCGCCGAGCTCACAATCCCGGTGATGGTGGACATGCGCCGCTATCTCGCAGACGGCGATGAATTCACCGCTTTGACCAATCTTTCCTCGACGGTGGTCACGCAGCTTAGGCGCGAGCCTGAGGAGGCGTTCCCACGCACGCTCGGCCGAGTCAAAGCGGAAATGGACGAAAAGAAGGGCGGCGATATCGGCCTCAACGCCTTTGTCAAGCTCGACCTGCTCTACCGGCTCATGCGGCGATCGGATCGCCAACCGCAAGCTGCGGACCGGACTCAAGAACCCACTCATCTGCATGACCAATATCGGCGTGCTGGACGCGGCGCGCCTGTCCTTCGGCGATCTGCGCCCGACCGACGCCTATCTGTGCGGCTCGATCAAGTACAAGCCCTATTTCCAACTCGCCATGAGTTCCTACCGGGATGAGCTGACCCTCAGCGTCAATCTGTACGGATGCGCCAGCGACCGCGCGCTCATCCTCTCCTTCCTCGAAGACATCGATGCGGAATTGCCGCGTGAAACGCCGTCCGCACACGCTCCCGAGCCCGCATAGGCTCGGCCGCTCTAGCCCTCAACCGGATTCTCGGCCTGCCGTTCTGGCAGGGGATCGTCGCGCAAGGCGTAAAGCAAGGGCGTGTTCGGGTCGTCGACGGCGATCTGATGTGTCTGCCCGTTCACCCTCACCGTGATCTCGGTCATCTGCGCGCCTCCAACCGGATTCTTCCTGCAAACTTGTGTCCTTGCCTTGGCTTCGAGCCCCTCCTCAGGATCGATTGTCGCTTTCGCCTCTCCGATCGATTCACAATTTCGAGATCGAGCGATCCTGGAGGTCGCGGAGGGTTGCTTTCGACGCTCTGCTCTCTACTGTCGCCCGCAGAATCGGAGGAGACGTTTTTGTCGCGATGCTTGCTTCGTTCCTTCCTTGCCGTGCTTGTCCTTTGTTGCGCGGCTCGCGCTGAGACCGGGCTTCCCGATGGCGCCGGCAAAGAGATGCTGAAGACCGCCTGCGTCAAATGCCACGAGCTCGGCCGCGTGCTCCACGCCGGCTATAGCGCAAGAGACTGGAGAACGGTTCTTCACATGATGAAGAACGCGGGAGCGCAGATCTCGGATGATCAGCTCGTGACTCTGGCGGCGTATCTTGCGGAAAATTTCCCTGAGAAGTCCAAGCCGCAAGGCGTTGTCGTCCCTGGTCCGGTGCATGTGTCGTTCAAAGAATGGACCACCCCCACCCCCGGATCCCGGCCGCATGACCCGCTTGCGACGCTCGACGGGACGATTTGGTACACCGGGCAGATGGCGAACCTGCTGGGCCATATCGATCCCACGACCGGCCGGATCGACGAGTATCTTCTGAATACGCCAATGTCCGGCCCGCACGGGCTCGTCGCCGACCAGATGGGCGACATTTGGTTCACCGCTAATTTTGCCGGCTACATCGGCAAGCTCGACCCCGGTTCAGGGAGGACCGTCGAATACAGACTGCCGGATCCGAACGCGCGCGATCCGCATACGCCGCTCTTCGATCAAAACGGCGTCCTTTGGTTCACTGTGCAAAGCGCCAACATGGTTGGACGTCTCGATCCAAAGACCGGACAGATCAGACTTGCTACCTCGCCCACCCCCAGATCCAATCCCTACGGGCTGGTGATCAATTCAAAGGGCGTGCCGTTCTTCTGCGAATTCGGCGCGAACAAGCTCGCGAGCCTCGATCCGACAACGATGGCAATCCAAGAATACTCTCTGCCGCACGCCGATAGCCGGCCGCGGCGGCTCTCGATCACGCCGGACGACATCATCTGGTACACCGACTATGCGCGTGGGTATCTCGGGCGTTTCGATCCCCATACCGGCGAGTTCAGGGAATACGCCTCGCCCGGCGGGCCTCAATCGCAACCCTACGGCATCGCATTCGCGAAGGGAGCGGTGTGGTACAGTGAGTCCGGGGTGCGGCCCAATACGCTCGTCAGGTTCGATCCTGCCCGCGAGGCGTTTCAGAGCTGGATCATTCCCTCGGGTGGCGGGGTCGTACGCAACATGATGACCGATCGCGAAGGAAACCTCGTGATTGCCGAGAGCGGCGTGGATCGCGTCGCCCTCGTGGAAATCAAGTAGTCGTCACAGTCGAAGGGCGACGATAAAGACTGGCGCAACGGCGGGTCGAGAATGTCCAAACTAACCGCCGGCGCGCGATTTCGCTCAGCCCGACGAACACATTGACCCGTTCAGTGCTACTGCCACAACGTCCAGTCTTGGCGCTTTGCTGCCGTTCCGTACAACGCCTTGTGCTTCACTATTGCTGCGGTACCATTCCGCAAAAAGAGTGGTTGGTTAGCTGAGAGGTTTCTGCGATCGAAAGCGGTTCTGTACAAAGAGGACACCAGCGGCCTTGTGTGCAAGAACCCGGCCCATGAGCTTCTAGCGGCGGCGCGATGCCTCCGCCGCAGCGAAGGCGATCCATCCATTGTCTGATAAGTCGCGAGCCCTTGCGAGCGCCCCAGTGGAGCGCGAGGTAGCGCGCCTATCCCCCGCGCTTCCGTTGACGACTACAGACAAGACGCGTGGCCTGTCTTTGCCGGCGATATCCTGCAAGCCCAAGCCCGTTGCGCGCTCAGTGGCGGGCCTGCAATTCAGAAGCGCTGAGACTCTCTGCGCACGATCTGCCGATCCTCTCATCGCGCACGACTTCGAAGCTGAGTCGCTGGCCTTGATCCAGGCTGGCCATTCCTGCGCGTTCGAGGGCGCATATACTGACCAGCACGTCAACTCCACCGTCGTCGGGCTTGATGAAACCATAGCCCTTAGGGACGTCGAACCATCGGACGGTTCCAATTGTCATAGCGCATCCTCCCACGAATGAGGCCGCGTCCGCGCAGGCAGATTAGCGCGAGTGAGGCCCGCGTGCCATGCGGCGTGATGCCCCGGTCAGCTCTGAGGCTGGCGAGAGGCGAGGTTGCGGCGGGCGGCCGCGACTGGATCCTCCAGATCACCGCCGCATTATCGACGCCGGCGGTCGGTACCCCCGCCGCCCGTGGCCGTCGGTATCGGAAAGCGACGATGGTACGCGACGATCTTTTCCCTCGACAGACCCAGGTCGCGAAGTATTTCAACCGAGCGTCGTGGTATGTCTCTGTCACGGGCGGGCTTCACTCCCCGCTCGTCGTCTCCGTGGCCCTTGTCCTGCCGACCGCTGGTCTTCACGCGCGCCGATTCCTCCATGTTCATCCCGACCCTTCCTCCCCAATTATTTCACGTGAGTACAGTGACGTTTATGACGACACGCATCGTCTTTATGGTGTACCTCTCAAGTTTGACCGGAATGCGTCGGCTGGCCATCGCGCCATCTGAATGGTTGGGCGGGCCTTCGCGTCCCCCGCCCCCTCCGAGAGGGCGGCGACACCTTTGGCAAGCGGCACTGACACGACCTTGGCGCGATCGATCAAGCGCAGCGGCATTTCTCCCGCCTCTGTTCCAGCAGCGGGGTCAGCAGCGGCAGCCACCCCCTCAAGCGCCATCCGCGTAGCCTCCTCGGCCGCGTCCCACCGCATACTGGCCTTGAACAACTCGCACTCCTCTCAGAACGCTCGCCACACCCTCATGGCTGATCCGGCGACCCTTCGGCCCTGCATCGCGGCGGCAATGGCCCTCACCGACGCCCCCTGCGCACGCGGCGCGATCATTTCGCGGATCACTTCCTGCTCGGCCGCGTGCCGGACTAGTACATCGCTTCCAAGGATCGACTCATATCACGCGGCCTGATCGATTTTGTAGGTCCAAGTGTGAACGACGGGATCGCGGTTGGCCTCCTCGATGGCGTCGAGGATTCTTTGTCGCAGTTCCTGTTTGGAGGCGACGCGAATTTGGCGAAGCGCGGAGCGGGCCAGTTTTGAGAAAAATCCCTCGACGAGGTTGAGCCATGAGCCGTGTTTGGGCGTGAACACGAAGGTGAAGCGCCCCTCGGGCTGCTTGGCGAGCCAGGCCTTGGTTTCCTTGGATATGTGGGCGGAGTGATTGTCGAGGATGAGCTTGATCGCGGTCGCCGTCGGATAGGCCGCGTCGAGTTGTTTGAGGAACTCGACGAACTCGCGGGAGCGGTGTCTTTCCTCGACGCTGGCATGGACAGCGCCAGTCAAGAGATCGATGCCGGCCAGCAGGCTCAGGGTTCCCAATCGGACGTATTCATGATCGCGCGCAACGCTCTCATGGCGCATGGGCTCAGGCGGCAGGTCCGGCGCGGTGGTCGCGAGCGCCTGGATGCCCGGCTTCTCGTCATAGGAGATGATCGCCACCGCCGGGCCTTCCTCGGCCTGCCCTTGCGCCGCCTGCTTCAGCAACGCGACCTCGCGATAGACACATAGCACCTCCGCCATTTTCTCGGCGAATTCGGGATCGCGGCGTTCGAGATAGTAACGCACCTTGTGCGGCTTGATCTCGTGCGCGGCCAGTATCTTGCACAACGTTCCCTGAGCGAGCTTGGCCAGACACGCATGGCCCGCCGCCGGACCCTGTTCTCGCACATGCCGCGCCAATAGCCGCGTCGTCCACAATTCATGCGGATAGCCCAAATCCTTGGACTTGCGGCAGGCCAAATCGACAATAAACGTCCGCGCCTCGTTGGTGATGGTCCGATCGCGGCCCGGACGCGGACTGTCGTCGAGAGCCGCCATGATCCCGAGCTCTTGGGCGCGCCGCAAACATCGCTCGACCGTTTGATGCGTGACCCCGATAGCGCGCCCGGTCGCGTATAGGGAAGGCGTCTCGCGATAGGCGAGCAAAATGCGCGCGCGCTCGACGCGGCTCGCGGGTTCCGTTCGTGAACGCGAAACCCGCATCAAATCCGCCAGCTCTTGTTCCGAAAAGGCCAATTCTATCACCCGCCGAGGCGCCGCCATCCCAATATCTCCCATGATCGGCGAATCACGGAAAAGAGGTATAGTCGCCCTCCTGCCTCGACGGAATCCCACCAATATGTGCGGATTTAAGGAATCGATGTACTAGAGCGGTATCCGAACGGACTGAATCGGTTGGGGGATTCCCGAATCAGTTAGTTTCTGATTGATCATTCACGCCGCGAGAGGGAGGCGGCGGGGATGGCTGTTTCCGACGATCTTCGCGAGCGCGTGGTTGAGGCGGTGGTCTTGGGCGGGTTGTCGCGCAATCAGGCGGCCGCGCGTTTCAAAGTGAGCGTAGCGAGCGCGGTGCGCTGGGTGAAGCGGTTCCAAACCACGGGCGAAATTTCACCGGCGCCTTCTGGCGGCGACCGCCGCTCCGGCCGGATCGAGGCGCATCACGACTATCTCTTGGGCCTGGTCCGGCGCAGCCCGGACCTCACGCTGCTCGAGATCCGGGAGCGGCTGATCGCCAATTGTGGCGAGCGCTTTGCGGTCTCCGTGCTGTGGCGCTTCTTCGACCGTCACGCGATCACCTTTAAAAAAAAACGGCGCATGCCGAGGAGCAACAACGCGCAGACGTCCAAAATCGACGCTGGGAATGGTTCGCGGGGCAGCTCGATCTCGATCCGACGAAACTCGTTTTCATTGACGAGACCGGAGCCTCCACCAATCTCGCGCGCAAAAGCGGACGTTGCCGGCGCGGGCGCCGCTTGCGGGCGGCCATCCCGCACAGTCACTACAAAACGGTGACTTTGGTCGCCGGCCTTCGCCTTCGCGGCCTGACAGCGGCAAAGACTTTCGACGGACCGATCAACGCCGCCCTGTTCGAGGATTGGCTGGAGACATGCCTCGTCCCCACGCTCTCGCCCGGCGAGGTCGTCGTCATGGACAATCTCCCGGCTCACAAGGGGCCGCGGGTCGAGCAACTCATCAAGGCGGCGGGCGCGGAGTTGCGATATCTCCCAGCCTACAGTCCTGATATGAACCCCATCGAAAAAGCCTTCTCCAAGCTCAAAGCCTTCCTGCGCAAAATCGCCGAACGGACCGTCGCGGGCCTCATGCGCGCCCTCGAAACCTGCGCCGAAATCTTCAAGCCCTCGCAATGTACAAATTACTTCAAATCCTGTGGTTATGAGCACGATACAGGATGATCGGATTCCGCTCTAGCTCGCCGTCGTCGCCGCGCCGGAACCCAAAGGGAACCTTCCCGCAAAGATACCGGCCCCGGGCCTTCTGATCGGCCTTCACCTGCCCGATTCGTTCGCGGATTCGGTCGCGCTCCGCCTCGGCGAATGCGGCCAGCTCGGATGGAGTTTGATCTCTGCGACGGACGGCCGGAGTTCGACGTATTGCAGACGCTGCGGATCGCGAGCGCGAACGCCGCAGGTGGGAGGGAGAGCGGTCGTAGACCTGCGCGATCTGGACGGCAAAGGTCCGCCCAGGGACTAAACCGCTCGCGCGGTAGGGGCGGCGAGCGAGCGGAGAGGGCGCGGGGGTAAGGACCCACGAGAAAGCGCGGCCCTGTCTCAAGATCGTGGGGTTCAACCCCATGCGAGACAGGAGCTTTCCATGTCCAAGAAACCCGTCAGCCCGCTGCGTCAGCGCTTGATCGACGACATGACGTCGCGCCGGTTCAGCGAAGACACGAAGAGGGACTACGTTCGCAACGTGAAGAAGTTCGCAACCTTCCTCGACCGGTCGCCGGGTACGGCGACGAGCGAGGACCTTCGCCGCTATCAACTGCATATGGCGCAGCAGCAGGCCAGCCCCTCGACGATCAACTCCGCCATCACGGCGCTGCGGTTCTTTTTCACCGTGACGCTCGAAAAGCCCGACCTCGTTCGTCCTCTGAGGACCGTGACCGAGCCGCGCAAGGCGCCGGTCGTCCTGAGCCAGGAGGAGGTGGCACGTCTCCTCCAGGCCGCGCCGAGCCTCAAGTACAAGGCCGCGCTCAGCGTCGCCTACGGCGCGGGCCTCAGGGTGTCAGAGGTCGCCCACCTGAAGGTGTCCGACATCGACAGTGGGCGCATGATGCTCCGGGTCGAGCAGGGCAAGGGACAGCGGGATCGCGATGTGATGCTGTCGCCCCAACTGCTCCAGCTCCTGCGCGAATGGTGGAAGGCGGCGCGGCCGCAGGTCTGGCTGTTTCCCGGCCAGAACCCGATCAATCCTGTGACCGCGCGTCAGCTCAACCGCGCCGTCACCGCCGCCAAAGACCTGGCTGGAATCTCCAAGCGCGTTTCTCCCCATACGCTCCGGCACAGCTTTGCGACCCACCTGCTCGAACAGGGCGTCGACATTCGCGTGATCCAGGTGTTGTTGGGCCACGCCAAGCTCGAGACGACCGCGCTCTACACCCGCGTCGCCATCAATACGGTCCGCGACATCAAGAGCCCGCTGGACCGGCTGGGCGTCAGCCTGACGAAGAAAACGCCGCCCGCCTGACCACGGCCGCGTGGCGCGGCCTCCCCTCGAGGTCGCCGACGTCTTTCGCGCTCATGGGGCGGCATGGCGGAAGGCCAACGCTGGTCACGCGAGCCTCGCCCAGTTGAAGGTGATGTCGGCGATCGAGACCTGTCGCACAGCCGCGCTCGGCGGCCACGTCGAGCGCTGCGAGGACTGCGCGCACGAGCGCGTCGCATACAACTCCTGCCGGAATCGTCACTGCCCGAAGTGCCAGGCGGCCGCCGCGCGGCAATGGCTCGAAGACCGCGAGGCGGAGCTTCTGCCGGTTCCCTACTATCACGTCGTCTTCACCCTGCCGGCCGCGATCGGCGCCGTCGCGTTCCAGAACAAGGCGGCCGTCTACGACCTCCTGTTCAGGACCGCCGCCGAGACGCTGACCACGATCGCCGCGGACCCGAAGCATCTCGGCGCGCGCATCGGCCTCACCGCCGTACTGCACACCTGGGGCTCGGCGCTGACCCACCATCCGCACGTCCACGTCATCGTTCCCGGCGGCGGCCTGTCGCCGGATGGTTCGCGCTGGATCGCCTGCAAGCCCGGCTTCTTCCTGCCCGTGCGCGTGCTCTCCCGCCTGTTCCGCCGCCTCTTTCTCGAAGGGCTCGCGGCCCTGCATGCCGCCGGACGCCTCGCCTTCTTCGGCGACCTCGCCCCGCTCGCCGACAAGAGCGCCTTCGACGCCGCCCTCGCGCCGCTGCGCCGCTCCGAGTGGGTCGTCTACGCCAAGAGACCGTTCGCCGGACCGAAGGCCGTCCTCGCCTACCTGTCGCGCTACACCCACCGCGTCGCGATCTCGAACGCCCGGCTCATCGCGCTCAACGAGAAGGGCGTCACCTTCAAATGGAAGGACTACCGCATCAAAGGACGCGACCGGCTCAAGACCATGACGCTCGACGCCCACGAGTTCATCCGCCGCTTTCTCCTGCACGTGCTGCCGAGCGGCTTCCACCGCATCCGCCACTACGGCCTGTTCGCCGGCCCGGTTCGCGCTCAGAACATCGAGCGCGCCCGACAACTGCTCGCCGCGACGGAGAATGCGCCCCAGCCCTCGTGCGCCGGGGCCGACAGTCAGGCCGATCACCTTTCGCCTGCGCGCCGCTGCCCGTGTTGCGGCGGCCGCATGATCGTCGTCGAGACGTTCGGCGGCCCGCGCCCCGCGCGATCGCCATCCCCGAGCCGGATCAGGATCGACACCTCATGACCGTCGCCATCCATCCCGCCTCGCACCGTCGATCGCCTCCGCCTCCAGCCGCGCGCCGGAACAAGAGCGCAATGTCCGCGGGAGGTCGCCAATCCTCCTTCGACCGATGCGAACGCCTCGCTCCCGCCCATCGTCGCCATCGAAAACAGCCGCCGTCGTCCCTTCCGCTGAAAACTCCGAGCGCCGCCGGCCGCCGACGCCTCGCTCGCCAGCCGTCCGCGTTCCTCAAATCCCCATAGGCGCGCTCGAAAAACAGCCCCCAACCTCCCCGCGGTTTCCTCCTTGGGAGGCTTTCGAGCGCCGGCCCCGGCGCCTGCAGCACCGTCCGCAAAAGGGCCGGCGCCCGAAACCCTTCACCGATGCGGAAGTGATGAACGCCCGCCGATCAACGGCGCTCCTGCAATCACGCGCTCCCTCTGTTCGATAGGCCGAACGAGCGCGGAAGCGCCTGGTCTGTGGAATTTTTCTCGGGAACGCGCTTGACCGATTTCCGAGACCGAGACCATAGTCGCAGGTTGGAAAGGCGTCGTCCCACGGACAGAATGGGCCGAATTCGGCGTCTCCGGGAGGTAGGGCTCGCGAATACTGGCTGATCATTCGGCGGGGCGCCATGGATCGGGTCCGGGAATT
Organism: uncultured Alphaproteobacteria bacterium; assembly: GCA_963805295.1. Classification (GTDB taxonomy): domain Bacteria; phylum Pseudomonadota; class Alphaproteobacteria; order Rhizobiales; family Beijerinckiaceae; genus Roseiarcus. The sequence goes on from CAWDTW010000048.1 coordinate 17,489, forward strand.
GGCGAGAGGGCGTCGAACGTCCGCGGCGGCGTCAGCCCTGGCTGCGCTGTCGGTCGTTAGGGGCGCGTCGCTCGCCGTGGCGGTGTTTGCGGCCAGTCCCGCTGAGGCCGACGGCTGCAACTTCAACGACGTCGTGAACGCGATCGAAAACACTGTCTCGTCGCTCTCGTCCGGCGCCTGCGGCGCGGCCTGCGCCGAAGGCGGCGCTGGCTGCATCGCGGCCGCCGGCATCGGCGCGGCTCTCGGAGGAGTTGCGGCGAGCCAGGGCCAGGGCTCGGTCGACAATTTTTGCAGCCAGTTGTCGACCGGCATCGGCGACGTGAGCGCGATCCAGAGCTGGCTGCAGGCTGCGGGAGTCGGCGCCGACCTCTTGAGCGACATTTCGAGTCTCGGCGCAGGCCCTGTGGTCAGCGTTGCGCAATGCGCCTGCGACCTCGAACAGGGGGTCGGCCAGTTGAGCAGCGAAGCGGGCTCCTGTCTTGCCGACGCGATCTGCGGATTGCAGCAGGATCTCGGCTTCGGCGGCTGCGGCTGCACGCCGCCGCAGCCGGTCGCCGTCGCTTGCGCCGCGATCGTCGGCGACAACAATATCCCCGCCGACACGAGGGTCGACGCCACGCCGAACGGAAGCCTCGTCACTGACCTGCGGACGGGTTGGGACGGCCACAGCCAGTATTGCTCGCCGCAGCATTACTGCTTCTGCCCCAGTCCCATGCAGGTGACCGAGCAACCGGACTATGCGCTTCTCGGGAGCGACCCTTGGCCATGTCAGTCGCAGACCGAATACTATTGCGCATGGACCTATTCATGCCAGTGCCCGCAAGGCACGCATGCGGCGGCGCAGTCGGGCGCGTTGGCTGAGGTCTGCCTGTGCGACTCGACCGGGCTCGCCGCCGTACCCCCGGTCAAGTCGAACATAAATCCGACCGGCTCGATCTGCCCGATTCCGCTGACCGGAATTCCTTGCCCGAACGGCCAGGTGAACGTCGGCGGCAAATGCGTGGCCCCCTGCGCCAGCAACGAAGTCCGGACGCCGAATGGCGTCTGCTGCAGTCCGGCCGAAGTCACCGCCTGCGGAACCTGCTGTCCGCCTGGGACGGTCGCGGACCTCGCGAATGGCACCTGCACGCCCGTGCAGACGACGCAGTAGGCGGCGATGAGGCAGCGGGACGACAATTGCGATCGCGAACTTCGAGCCGGAGGCCGCCGAGCGCGCGCCGTGTTCGCCGCCGCTGTCGCCCTCGCGTTGCTGGCATTTTCGTCGGCTCTCTCGAAGGCGCGGCAATCGCCGGTTGCCCTCATCGCGCCGGACGAAGCGGCCGTCACCGGCTTTTCCGGCGCGCCGCCGCCGCCTCAGATCGCGCCGGGCGACGACCCCGCGGCCTTGACATTCATCGACGAGAACGGACCCGCGCTCCGGATCGTCGACCTTCGCCGCATGGGGGGGCCGGCGGCGGCGCAGCTTGTCGGCGCGCCCAAGCCGTTCACGGTCCCGGCTTCGAAGATCGGGCAGGTGTTCGGCGTCGCGCTCGACGACGCGACCCCGCCCGACATCTACGTCGCGGCCAGTTCGGCCTACGGCCTGCCGATCGTCGCGCCCGGACCGGACGGCAGTCTAAGGCGATGCCCAAAAACTATTGCTTCATTTCGTGAAACCTCGGCGAGATGCTGTAGTTCCATTCTGGATGGAATGAGTCTCGGGTCATGTTGAGGGTCGCCATTTCCGCGTCCGAGACCTTGATGCCCTTTGGATAGGTGTTGCTATCGAGTTCGCAGCGGATTTTGAGACCGGTTTTCGTCGTGGTGTTGGCGATCAGTTCGATGACGATGAGGAGGCTGAGGAGTGGCGTCGCGCGCCAGTTCTGCGTGATGTGGCAGAACATGCGATGCTCGATCTTGTTCCACTTCGAAGTCCCTGGCGGATAGTGGCAAACCTGAATGATCAGACCGGTTTCGTCCGCGAGTTGTTGGAGGGCCAACTTCCAGAGCCGCAGCCGTGAACCATTGGAGCCGCCGCCGTCGGCCGTGATCATCAGGCGCCTCATCCCGGGATAGAGCTTCCAACCCATCTGATCGAGCCAGCATCGGACGGCGTTGACGGCGAACTCCCCGGTGTCGTGGTCAATTCCGAGGCTGACATAGCCGAGGTTGCCGCCGATGTCGTAGACCCCGTAAGGGACGACCTTGCCCAACTCCTTGTCCTCGAAATCGTGAGCGTTGACCTCGATCGGTTCGCCCTGCGGCCCATAGTCGCTACCGCCGTTCTTGAATTCGCCCAGCAATTCCTTCTTCTTCGCGTCGATCGATATCACGGGTTCGCCGGCCGCCTGAAACGCCTCGACCTTCGCGTTGATATATTCGAACTGGGCGTCGCGATCAGGATGTTTGCCGGCTTCCTTGGTCTTGCGGTTGGAATGGCGACAATATTTCAGTTCCTCCAGCAGCTTGGGAATGGTCGAGGAACTCACTTTGTGACCCATGGCGCGAAGCGCCGTCGCCAGCTTGTCGTGGCTCTTGGAGACCCATCGCAACGGCCGCATCGGGTCGCCCATCGTCGCCGGCTCGAGCAATCGTTGCAAGTCCTCCAACAGCGTCGGGTCCTTGACCGTCAACCGAGGAGTGCCCCCGCCCTTGCGCCGCACCTCTCCCGTCAAGGAGCCGGGGTTCCGCAAGTCCTTCAGACCGCGCCCAATCGTGCTCCGGGCGACCTTCGTCGCGCGCGCGACCGCCGCAATCCCGCCGTAGCCCGCCGCCTTCGCCTCCGCCGCCGCGCTCAACCGCCGGCGTCGCTCGTCCAGCGAAGGCCGAAGCGCGTCAAACCGGACGCGCAGGGATAATTCGTCTATCATCATCACGATATAGACGCTCGCCTCGCACTCGGGAATCCGCTAAACAGCCGATGCCAGTAAACTCGCAAATTCCAAATCGGCTATTTTTGGGCGTCGCCTAAGGGATAAAAAAAAAAAAAAAAAAAAAAAAAAAAAAAAAAAAAAAAAAAAAAAAAAAAAAAAAAAAAAAAAAAAAAAAAAAAAAAAAAAAAAAAAAAAAAAAAAAAAAAAAAAAAAAAAAAAAAAAAAAAAAAAAAAAAAAAAAAAAAAAAAAAAAAAAAAAAAAAATTTACGGCGAATTGCCCGGTATCATGGTCGATTCCGAGGCTGACATAGCCGAGATTGGCACCGGTGTCGTAGATGCCGTAGGGGACGAACTTGCCCAGGTCCTTGTCCTCGAAATCGTGGGTGTTGACCTCGATCGGCTGGCCTTGCGGCCCATAGTCGCTGCCGCCGTTCTTGAATTCGCCGAGCAATTCCTTCTTCTTCAAATCGATCGATATCACCGGCTGATCGGCCGCCTGAAACGCCTCGGCCTTGGCGTTGATATATTCGAACTGAGCGTCGCGATCGGGATGTTTGCCGCCTTCCTTGGTCTTGCGGTTGAAATGGCGGCAATATTTGAGTTCCTCCAACAGTTTGGGAATGGTCGAGGAGCTCACCTTGTGACCCATCGCCCGAAGCGCCCTCGCCAGCTTGTCGTGGCTCTTGGAGACCCATCGCAACGGCCGCATCGGATCGCCCATCGTCGCGGGCTCGAGCAATCGTTGCAAGTCCTCCAGAAGCGTCGGGTCCCGCGTCGTCAACCGAGGGCTCCCCCCGCCCTTGCGACGCACCTTCCCGGTCAGAGAGCCGGGGTCCCGCAGGTCCTTCAGACCGCGTCCAATCGTGCTTCGGGCGACCTTCGTCGCACGCGCGGCGGCCGCGATCCCGCCGTAGCCGGCCGCCTTCGCCTCGGCGGCGGCACTCAACCGTCGGCCTCGCTCGTCAAGCGAGCAACGAAGCGCTTCAAATCGGATACGGAGGGGCGATTTATCTATCATTACCAAGATATAGACGCTGCTCTCGGGGACTGCCTGGAGATTGGGGGTGCGGGCGCGCGGCGCTCGGATTTGCCTGACCGGGTCCGTCCGCTGAAATCGAGGTGGGATTGAGCGACCGTCTGAGCGCGTCATTCAGCCACAGATTGCTGAACCTGAACGCCGAACTGGCCAAAACTTCCTCAAGGCCGGTCACGGCCGCAAAGTCGATCTCATCGACATTCCCGCCGAGCGACTTGGCGAGCTTCCCCGCCTCCGCGCGCGCCTTTTTCCGGACGCGTTGGAACAGAATGCCACGCCAGAGGTGCGCGTGATGATGGAGGACATAGATCAGATCAAATCTAGTCGCGCGAGTTCATTCAAAATGGGGGTAGAGCCTTTTGAGCTTTACGCGGGCGTCGGCTGTCGTGAATTGCCAATCGGCCTTGGTGTGGTGTTTGTTGCGGTAGTCCTGCCAAGCGGCGACCTCCGTTTGGAGAGTTCTGCTTGTCTGGAATGCGGCGGCTCAGACATTGGCTTGACAGAACGCCGAGTTCGGATTCGGCCATGTCGAGCCAGCTTCCGTGCTTGGGCGTGTAGTGCCATTCGAACCGCTTGGCGAGGCGGCGCGCTTCGGCGGCGGGGAAGGTCGCATAGAGTGAGGCCGCGGTGTGCGTGCTGAGATTGTCTTGGACCAAGACGATTTTTTCGGCGCTGGGAAAATGCACGTCGGACAGTTCCTTCAGCACTTGTCCGTAGTCGGCGGCGGCATGACGATCGGTCACCTTGACGCGACGCCAGCCCTCCAGCGGCGCGAACATCATGAACAGATTGGCCACGCCGTTGCGTTCGTATTCGTAGTCGTGGCGCGCGGGTTTTCCTGGCTTGGCCGGGATCGGGGTGCGCGTCTCGACGATCAATTGCTTGGAGGTTTCATCCAGACAGACGAGAGGGCGATCGGGATCGCGCGGCTTCTGGTAGGTTTCCAGCACGTCTTCCATGGCGGCGACGAAGCCGGCGTTGGCGTCCGGCGCGATCACCCATTGCCGTTTGCGGTGAGGTTTGAGCGCGTTTTTTTTAGAGTTCGTCCGATCGTGTTGTCGCTGACCTTCTCGACGATATTCAATTCGACAACCTTCTCTTCGAGCAGGCGCAGGCTCCAACGCGCGAACCCCTCGGGGGCTGGCGAGCAGGTCAGAGCGATCAATTTCGCCTCCGCCGTCCCGTCGAAAATACGCGGCCGGGCGGAGTTTGGATTATATTTGCGGCTCAGCGTCGCCTCGAACCCTTCCTCGACGAGTTGTCGCCGAAGCCGACCGATATTGTTGATGCTCGTCTCCAACGCCGCCGAGATCGCGCTGTCGCTCCATCCCTCGCCCATCTCCGACGTGTCCGCCTTCAACAGGATGCGCGCCCTCGTCAGCAACTGTGCGGGGCTCTTGCCCGCGTGGATCAAAGCTTCGAGCCGAGCGCGCTCGTCGGAGCTCAGCTTCACCACGTATTTCTTGACCGCAATCTCTTTCCCAGCCACGAATCACCTCCATCGCCTCATCATGGCGACAGAGATTCAGAAAAACGCCACAAATTTAATGACGCTCGCGACTAGATTAAATACGATGGAGCGGCTTGTTGTTGGACCGCCCAAACCTCTGACGCCGGCGGCGGCTTCGCTCGCGTTAACCGGCGTCGCGCCGACCGTCCATATTTCCGGCGCGGCAGATACGCCGTTGGTGTTAAGGGCATACTCTCCAAGCGCCGGCAACGCCCCCGTTAGCCTTAAGAGAATGGTCAAACCGCCCGGCGACCGCGAACCCTTGGGATGAGACACGTCATGACATGCCCGACCATATAATGGTTACAGGTGCAGCCGGAACCGGGCCTCCGGCATGATGCTGCGATGGCTCCGGCGCCGCCGACAGGCCGAACGGCTGGCGCAAGCCGACGCCGAGGCCCTGATCCGCGACCACGGCGCCGAGGCCTATGGGGAGGCTCGCCAGCGCGAGCGTGACGTTGTCCTGCCGGACGGGACAACTCATGCCGGCCGGACACCCGCACACTGGCGGCGCGTCGCGCTCATCGTGGTAACATACTTGGGCCGAGACTGGGGACCGTTGCGGCGAGGCGCCAGACCAGTTTTCTTTTGCCGGCTCGCACTATCCGCCGAGCAAGACCGCTCATTCCGGCGGAAGCGAGCGGTACACCCCATCCAGCCCCAGATATTCGCCATCGCGATAGAAAGTCGCTGCGCGAGCGCTGTCCAGCGCGGCGAGCATCCGCGGCACTTGTTGCCCGGCTCCTCTCAGACGCTCGATCACGCGCGCGGGCCCGATCTCGTCAAGCAGCTCGAACGGCCCTTTCTTCCATGCGAAACCCCATCGCATGGCGCGGTCGATACTGAAAATATCGTCGGATATTTCCGGTATCAGCCCCGCGGCGTAGAGCAGCGTTCCGCCCATCAGATCCCAGGCAAAGCGGCCTTCGGGATCATCGGAGAACAAAAGGGTATCCGCGCGGGCGTGCCGCGGGGCAAGCTCGACTGCCGCTGCCGGATGCCATCCGTTCGCTTCGACATCGAAGACTTCTTTAGTCTTCGAGCCATCGGCTGCCTTCCGCACGCGGTAGAAGCCGCCGCCCGTCTTGCGGCCGAGCTGACCGCGCGCGAGGAGCGCCTTCTCCCCCGCGGGGAACCTCGTGTAGGCCGACCCTGCATCGCCAGCGGGCAGATTCACCGCGAGGTTCTCGCCAATATGATTCATCACATCGAGACCGATCAGGTCGACCAAACCGTAGAGCCCGGTGGAGGGCAGGCCAACCGGCGCGCCCATGAGCGAGTCGATCTTCTCCATGCTCAATCCTGCCGCCAAATACGGTTGAGCCTTGTGAAGGCCCGACAGGATCCAGAAACAGCCGATCCGGTTCCCGATGAAGTTCACGGTGTCCTTGGCGTAAACGATGCCTTTGCCGAGCGCATCACGACAGAAGGCGGCCAGCGTATCGCGCGCTTCGGCGCGGGTCTCGGGCCCCGCGACGATTTCGAGAAGCCGCATCACGCGCACCGGATTGAAGAAGTGCGTCACCGCGATATCGCGGCGAAGCCGTTCAGGAACACCGCCGGTGATTTCCCGCAGCAGAATGCCGGATGTGTTGGTGCTGACCACAGAGCCGTCGCGTCGCAGCGGCTCAAGCTGTGCGAATAGCGTGCGCTTCGCCTGCAAATCCTCATCGATGGCTTCGCACAGCCAATCGTAGCTGCCGATTTCTCCCTGGCGATCCTTCAAAATGCCGGACTGGATGTGCCGCGCGAGCTGCGCTTTCTCCTCGTCGCTCTGAGCAGTCGCAAGCGCACGCTCAACGGCCCGCTGTGCCAACGCAGCATCGAGTTCGAGGATCAAGACGGACCGCCCAGCCGCCGCGCACGCCGCGGCAATCTGGCTGCCCATGGTGCCGCCCCCGATGACAAGAACGGAATTGATATCGCGTACCATGCCCTGTCTCCCTGTCGTTGGCCGCCCAGTCCAGTGGGAAGTGCCTTTCTTGACTCGTCTCTTGGCAATGACTTGACCCCAACTCAGCCGCCTATTTGCGGCCGCAACACGCCGCCGTCAACCGCTGGACGAAGACGCTCATGCGCGGGACCGTGCCACGTGGTTCCAACACGGCGCCCTGCGCACGTCGCGGCGCCCTCCGCCGTGACCTAGTCGACGGGCCGCTTCCCTGAGTGAGTGCGAGCCGCTGGCCACACCCTTGATTATCCCCGTTCGGGCGGCGTGGGCCACTGTGAATTCCACGGTGGCTGATTTTGACAACTGTCAAGGCGCCCACAATGAGGTCGGTCACTGTAGTCAACCTTAACCGACATTCGCCAGATGACGGCCTTACCGAGGCGGAGCCTGCGTCCATGACCGCGCGTCAGGCAGTGACGTCGCCGATCGGCTGGCGCGACTGCAGACCCTCGACCTGGGCGCGATGCGTCAGGAATGGCGGCGGCTTTCTCGCGCCGAGCCGCCGCGATTGAGTCGCGATCTCATGATGCGAGCGCTCGCGTATCGCATTCAGGAAATCGCCTTCGGCGGTCTGTCGAAGGCGACGTTGCGGCGCTTGGCGACCCTCGCCGCCGAGTTCGAGAGCGATGGGCGGATCGCAACCCCAGCGCAGCCGCGGATCAAACCCGGGGCGCGCCTCGTCCGCGAATGGCATGGCCATACTCATGCAGTGATCGTCACCGAGGCTGGCTTCGAGTTTGAGGGGAAACTCTATCGATCGCTGACCAGCATCGCCCGGGAGATCACGGGCGCGGCCTGGTCTGGACCGCGGTTCTTCGGACTGCCAAGGCGGCCGACGCCTTGGGAGGAACTGATGCTCCGCCCGGCAAGTCCGATTTGGACGGCGAGCGCGCCTCCGACCAAGCACAATGCGTGGAGGCGTCAGTTGCGTAAGCCGCGACTGGAGGGCTCTTCGACCATTGAGCCGGAGGCCGAGGCGAGAGGAGCGGCTCGTGGTTCGTCGCGCAAGTCGCCTCGGGAAACACCTTCGAATCCCGTTGGCGGTAGGAAGATCCGCTGCGCCATCTATACCCGCAAGTCGTCGGAGGAGGGGCTCGAACAGGAGTTCACCTCCCTCGACGCCCAGCGCGAGGCGTGCGAGGCTTACGTCAAAAGCCAGAAGCACGAGGGCTGGAGCGTCCTGCCCCAGCGGCATTGTCACGGGCGCTCCGGGCTTGCGGCATTCTCGGTGGCCTGGTAGCCGCACGCGGATGAACAAGGTCAGCTACAGCGGGTATCGTTTCCCGCCCGAGATCATTCAGCAAGCGATATGGCTTTACCTCCGGTTCACCCTCAGCCTGCGCGACGTCGAAGATTTGTTGGCGGAACGCGGAGTGGCGGTGTCTTACGAGACGGTTCGGCGTTGGGTAAATCATTTCGGACCGATGATCGCGGCCCACCTACGGAAGCGTCGCCTAAAACCTCATACGACTTGGCATCTGGACGAGGTCTATCTGAAAATCGACGGCCGAATGGTCTATCTTTGGCGGGCTGTGGACGCCGAAGGCGAGGTCCTCGATGTGCTGGTCCAGTCGAAGCGCAACAAGCACGCCGCGCTGAAACTGATGCGCAAACTCCTGAAGAAGTATGCCTTTGTTCCTGAGCGGTTGGTCACCGACGACTTGCGATCATACAGCGCCGCGGTCCGGGAACTTGGGATCGAACGCCGGCACGAGCGCGGGCGATGGAAGAACAATCGAGCTGAGAATTCGCATCAGCCGACGCGGCGGCGGGAGCGCAAGATGCAGCGGTTCAAGAGTCCCGGTTCAGCCCAGAAATTTCTTTCAACCCACGCCGCCGTCCACAATACCTTCAACGTCCAACGCCATCTCACCTCAGCCCAAACGCACCGCGTGCTTCGCGCTGCGGCGATGACCACGTGGCGGACGGCGGTCGCGGCGGCCTGACAATTCCTGAGGCACCGACACTTCGCGCTCGCGGCACGCCAACGTGACAAAGCCCTGCGCAGTCCTCTAAGGCCCCCGCTATCGCGTTTCCTGGAAGTAGGACAACGCCGACCAAAAGCCGCGAGATGTGCATGGCGAGAGCCTCCCGCCGAAGGCTAAGGCTGGGGGACGTCTTTGGCCAGCGACTGCCCCGCATTGACGCGACTCGGCGAAGGAAGTTCCTGCGCATGGCGCGATTCGCGCGCCGCTTGGAGAACGCAACCGCTTAGAAAACACGAAACCCGCCTCGAAAGGCGGGCCGATGGCGGTTCGGGATGCGCGTGACGTACATGGAAAGCGTGAATCAACGTTCGTCGTGCAACCCAGTAAGCGGGCGCGCCGGGCAATGGGTCCGTTAGTCGACGTCGCCGTCCCCACCGACGATGCGGAGCAACTCGTTGATCTGACCATCGCCGTCGCGCCCGACGAACAGTCGGATGATGACATGGAGTCGCGAACCGAGGTTCAATTGGTTCAGGACATCAAATATTCTGTCCGCGATTTCCTGCTGGTTCATGCTCGACAAGAGCAATCGGCCAAGGCGCAAGTGATGGTCGGCGCGGGATCGGCTGGGATCAGGGCATAGGCGGCCTCTTGGAGCCGGTCATGCAGGAACTTGAAACTCCGCTCCATGGACAGGATCGCCCCGCTCATCGTCAACGGCTATTTGCCGGGCTACCTTTACGACCAAGGCCGTCGTCACGACCATTCCCTTGAGCGAATTGATGGCGCTGGCGTGGATCGACGAGCGGGCTAAGGGGGCGGATCAGTCGCCGGATTTTCCCGGCTTATCCGACCTCGATTCGGCCCGGCCGATAGGG
>CAWDTW010000049.1:0-13314 GCA_963805295.1 uncultured Alphaproteobacteria bacterium
TACCCGGTTTCCGCGGTACTACGGACCTCTCCGCCACCCCAGAGCGCCCGGCCTGTCCCTCACGGGCGTCCAGTTGGTCCTGTCATTGCTGACCTAACCACGCTTTGGGGCTTCCCGTGTTGCGTGCGCTTTCCTTGTGTGCGTGCTGCCGCCACTACCCCGGTGCAGCGGCCGGGCGTATTCTTCGCTCATCGCGCCCTGCCGTATCAGCCTTCCCCGAAAGGGTTGTCGGGTCGGCTTGCACATCGTCCTTTTCGAGGCTTGCTCAGCGTTCACTCGCGTTGCGGCCCGCACACTCGCGCTGTCACCTATTCGTGACCCGCTACACCGAAGGCTTCAGCCATTTTGTTACCTCCATGACTGCTCCGGTTGCTTCCGGCTGGAGCGGTTGCCGGGTGGACTTGCACCCACTGGAAAGCGCCGCCTTCTCACGGCGCACACCCTGAGCGGTCATTCCGACCGGCGGTACGCTAGCATTGCCAGGGCGGCGATAGGATCGCAGTGTGTCGATAGGGTCGCGGTAGTGCCGTCGTGCCCGCGCCGTGCTATATAATTCCTCTCGAAGGGGCCGTAAGAACGCCGACCGTGCCGGCTTACCTGCAATTCGTTTTCTAAGGGTCCTTCACGAGTGAGCGACCCCGTAACAACTCCGACAGACCTGAATGCGCCGTCGGGCGAGCGGCGGCAGGTCACGGTGTTGTTCGCGGACATGGTCGGGTTCACCGCGATTTCGGAGCGACTGGGCGAAGAAGGCACGCTCGCGCTGATCCAGCCGATCTATGAGTTGATGGCCGGCGCGGTGAGGGAACAGGGCGGCTCGGTCAAGGACTTCACCGGCGACGGCATCATGGCGCTATTCGGCGCGCCCGACGCGCTGGAGGATGGACCGCTGCGAGCCTGCCGCGCGGGATTGGCGATCCACGAACGGCTCGCTGCCGCCGCCTCCGGCATCGAAGCCAGGCATGGCGTGCGGCCGCAGATGCGCATTGGCGTCAATTCCGGGCTTGCCGTGGTCACGCAAATTCGAGGCGAAAGTGGCCCGGCGACGGCGCTGGGCGACACCGTGAACCTCGCCTCGCGACTGCAGACGCTGGCTGAGCCGGGTACGGTCTATTTGAGCGAAGCGACACTGCGCCTCGTGCAAGGGCTGGTCGAGACCACGTTCGCCGGCGACCCACGCGATCAAAGGCAAGACCGAGCCTCAGAAGGTCTATCGGCTCGACGCCATCCGCCAGGGGGCGACGCGGTTCGGGGCGGCGGTGGGGCGTGGCCTCAGCGCCTACGTCGGGCGAGAACGCGAGCTGGACATTCTAAAGCGAGGTCTTGTCGAGGCGCGCGGCGAACTTCGCGTCATCGACATCGTGGCCGAGCCGGGCATGGGCAAGTCGCGCCTGCTCCACGAGTTCCGGCAGCGCGTAGGCAAGGACCAAGCATTCATCCTGTCGGGAAGCTGCTCGCCCGACGGCCAGCAAACTCCGTTCCTCCCCTTCATCCAGGTGGTGCGCAGCTCGTTTCAAGTCAGCGCCGGTGAAGCCGAGAAGGAAGTCGCGCGTAAGCTTGAGATGGGGCTGACCGTGCTCGGGCTGCACTCCCCGGAAAATCTGGGCTTGCTGCTCAATCTGCTTGGCCTAAAGCCGCCGGAAGGGGCGCTCACCGGGCTTGACGGCCTGTTGATCGGCCTGCGTACGCGCGACTTGCTGCAACAACTTCTCGAAGCGCGCTGCCGCCTCTCGCCGGTGGTTCTGCTGTTAGAGGACCTGCATTGGATCGATAGCGTATCGGAAGAAGTTCTCGGCAGGATCATCGACGGCGAGGCCAAGCTGCGGCTTCTGATTCTCCACACGCGGCGACCGGAATACGATCCGGCGTGGCTCGATCGGTCCGTAGTGAGCAAGCTGCATTTAGAGCCGCTGGCGGCGGGCGATATAAAGCATTTGGTCCAGGCCCGGCTCGGAGTTGAGCTACTGCCTGACGCTTTCGCGCTGCTGATAACGGAAAAGGCCGAGGGCAATGCGCTCTTTGCCGAGGAGATCGTTAGCTTCCTAGCGGAGCGCGGCGTGCTGCGGACCAATGCCGGAAAGGTGGAGTTTGACGCCGGCGTGGCGGCGGCGCTGCCGGCGAGCGTGCAGAGCCTGCTTACCGCCCGCGTGGACCGGCTAGCGCCGCAAGACCGCGCGCTGTTGCAGGCGGCGGCAGTGATCGGTCGGCGCTTCGATCCGCAGCTGTTGCCCGTGACGGCGGATGACCGTGGAGGTATTGTCGCCCGGCTCGCAGCGATGCAAGCGCTCGATCTGGTCTATCCCGAGGTCAAGTCGAGCGACTATTCCTTCAAGCACGCGCTGGTGCGCGACGCCCTCTATCAGGGCCTGCTCTCGGGACCTCGCGTCGCGCTCCACGTGAAAATCGCCGAGGAAATCGAGCGCCGCAGCGACAATCGTCTGGCCGAGGTGGTCGAGACGCTCGCCCATCACTACTGCCAAACGGATCGCGCGGACAAATCCTTCGTGTATCTCGCCATGGCCGGGGCGAAGAGCCTTGGCGTCTATTCCCTTGACGAAGCTGGGGACCACTTCGCTGCCGCCGCTACGCTTCTCGACAAGAACCCAGATTGCGCGAGCGATCCGCAGATCGCCGAATTGCTTGTCGATTACACGCTTTGTTTGCATCTGTCAGCGTTATTCGCGTCAGTGACGGCACTTGTCGAGCGCTTCAAGTCGAGGCTCGATCGCTTAGGCGACAATCCTTATTGCATATTGATTCAACACCAATACGTCATCGGCCTAATTTGGTCAGGACGATATCGAGAGGCGCAAAGGGCGCAGAGCGAATTGCTCGGAATGGCCGATCAACTCCACGATGTGAGGTCGACGGCTTACGCGCTTGTTAGCGCCATCCATGTATCGACTGTCATTGCGCCGTATTCCACCGAGACTTTCGAAGCGCTCGGTCGTGAGGCGATTACCGCGGCATCCGACACCGATGATCGATATATCCGGTATTTCGTGCAATATGCTGTGGCGTGGGAGGAGTTGCACCGGGGGCGCATCGCAAAGGCTCGTGAAGCGGCGGAGGAGCTTATCGCCGTGGGCCGACAGATGAATGACCCCAGAGCAATCGGTTTCGGAATGCAACTTGAAGCGTGGGTTGCGCTGATAAGCGATGACTGCGAAGCCGCTCTCAATATTGCCGAAACAGGCACAGATCGCCCGGAAGCCGTCAGTGCCGCGCCAGTCCCGCCGCCGCTCAAACCCAAGCCGACGCAGGGCTCTTCCGACTTCACCAGGATGAGCGTTGCCGCGCCTACGGCCCTTCAGCAAGGCCTGCAATGCCGCGATCGACAGCCCTTCGCGCTGCACCTCAATTGGGATCGTCGCTAGCAGCCCAGCAGCCGAGGGAGGCGACCTTTAAGCGGCGTGACACATGAGCGCGGGCCTTGAAGCATTCCTTCCCCGGTCGAGGCCCGCGGGGAATTGAGTTCAGTAGGGGTTGAGGCTTCGCGCAGCGCATGGCCGGACACTCGAACGCGAAAACCACTTGCCTCTACGATCCGCTCCTCTACTTTGAGAGCGCGGGGGAAGTGAGCGGATCGGGATTTGAGAGCTGAGGTGAGAATAATGCCTGTAAATGAGAGTAATTGGGACCACAGGGGCAGCGACAACTACGGCATGGTTGTCCGTTGCCCAACTCTAGTCGGAGATCGCCTTGTGTACTTTGATCACAACCGCGTCAGTCCCGGCTGGGTAATACGAGACTTCATCTTGGGAGAGAGGCTTGACAATGAGCACTCGGATTTGTCCGTTGACGATATCGTAAAAGATGCCGTCGAGGACGAGTTTCCACCGCGGCTGAATGCACTAACGCATGAAGAGGAATGGCGGGTCTATCTCTGCACTCGCACAAACGCGGTGTTGAGGCTCCACGAGCGTCCGGTTTCCACAGTTCGCCCGAACCGACCGACTGACAGGTGGCGGAAATTGCCTTAAAAGGCTGTCTAGCGCTGGCACGGCGGCGCACATGGAGCTCGTCCTCGACGCCAGCAGCCTTGATGTGAGCGTCGGCCGAGGGTACGCGATCCACATTGCGCCCTCCCTTCAACACGGCGCGAATGTCGCCAACGCGCCAGCGACTGGAACCGCCGACTTTGACGGGAGCGGGCAGGCGGCCCGCCGCGACATCGCGCCAGATGCTCGGCCTGCTGCGCCCGAATAGAGCGCAGAGAACCCGGATTTCGACCCGGGCCTCATCAGGAAGGAACGGAAAGGTTTCAAGCGCGCGATCGACGCGGCGCTTGATGTGGTAGCTGAGCTGTTTCAGCTCAGCAATGGAACTCGCGTTAACCATGGTGCACATCTCCTCACAACAAAGGTCCCTTCTCAGCGTTGCGGTGAGGCTTCGTTAAGTGAGTGAGTGCGACCTAATCGGCAACTCAATTGATATATCTCAGTCTCAGCCGATTTAAAAGACCCCGCAAAATTTGCAGGCAAGACTGACGCCTCAACTGATTGCCTAGGATTGCTCCAGCAGGTCGGCCCCGATATAGGCCGCTCGCTTCAATATTACGCTTTTTCAACTAGTTAGCGCGGTCAACAAGGCGGCTTACGAACCCCTCCGGGGCAAGTTGCAGGGGTGTGTCGGGCGTATTGAATTCCCGCTCGACAGGCCGGCGGGCCAGCGACCGATGGTCGCGCCATAATTAACTAGTTCGTATTGTCGTTAAAGCGAGGGTCGGCCTATCTTCCCCCACTAGTGGTCAAAATCAAACGCTTGGTACCCGAACGGCGGGAGTGCGCAAATAGCGGTCATTGACCGGGGCGTCGCCGACCTGATTTCCCGATGAATCGCGCGGATCTCATGTTCGCCGTTTGCCACCTCATGGGCTCAGGGCGAAGCCGAAGGTGTTCATGGCGGCGAGATGGATAGGGAGCTTTTCCCGTTCGGCGATTGTCCGGATCTCTTCGCCCCGATCAAGGTTCCGCATTGTCGCCGCGACGGTATGCCCCACCCTCGCCAGAGCGAGAGCTGTCGCCAGCCCAATCCCGCTGCTCGTACCCGTGACAAGAGCCGTCGCCATGTCGCTTCCTCCTGGCCGCTTGACAGACCCCGCAGCTAACCCACCTCCGCACGAAATTCGCCAGCGGTCAATTCTCCCGGCGGCCGGCGGAGGCGGTCGGATTTCGAACCGTCTATTTTGTTACGAAGACACACACGGGACGCCCTCCCTCGGCGTCGCTTCCAAAAAGAATCGCAGCATCTCGCGCGAGGCGTCGGGTCCCTGGGCGTCGGTGAACGACCCTTCGGGGATGCCGCCGGACCAGGCGTGTCCGAGCCCGTCGATGGCCCAGCATTCGGCATGGGGAACGCCGCGCGCGTCGGTGACGATGGTGCGCGTGTAGGCGCGCCCGCCCGCGACGCCGTCCAGTAGCAGTTCCTGCGCGGGCTCGGACAGCGCGGCGCGGACGTCGGCCAGGATCGCCTCGGCGTTCGACGGATTGACGATTTTGTCGTTCGCGCCATGAAAGACGATGGTGCGGACGCGCCCGTTCGCGCGCCCCTTGCCCGGCGCCGGCTAGGCGGCGCCGCGCATCGCCGCCAACCCCGACGGCACGTCGGCGGCGGCGCCGTGCGGCAGCCCCGAGTGGACGCCGGCCGCGGCGTAAAGCTCCGGATAGGTCGCGCTCAGGATCGCGGCCATGGCCCCGCCGGCCGAAAGGCCCGCCACATAGACGCGGGCCGGATCGACAGCGAACTCCGCCATGACGGCGCGGGTGACGCCCGCGAGGATCGCCGGCTCGCCTTCGTCGCGCTTCTGGTGGGCGAGATCGAACCAGTTCCAGCAGGCCGCCAGATTGGCGCTCGAAGGTTGCTCGGGATAGGCGACGATGAAGCCGCGCTCCTCGGCGAGCCGGTTCATGCCCGTGCCGACGGCGAAATCGTCGGGGTGCTGCGTGCAGCCGTGGAGCATGACGATCAGCGGAAGCGCGCGGCCTTCGGCGCCGCTTGGAACATAGACCTTGTAGTCCCTCGCGCCCGCCGCGCAGGCGAAGCTTCGCCCGAGATAGGCGGCGCCCTCGGGCGCGACGACGGTCGGCGCCTTCCGCAACCCCGGCAATGGGGCGGCGCCGCGACCAAGGCCCGAAAGTTCGGCCTGACGCAGCAGTTTGAGGACGTCTCCGAGCCGCCGCCGCGGACGCCCGGAAGGGCGTCGCTCCGTCGCGGCCTCGCCCGAGTTGGCCGTGTGCGCGCGCTGCTGCGGCGGTTCGACCGCATCCGCAGTCCGGGTGACTTCGGGCGGGGGCGGCAGGGCCGGCGCGCGCTCCCACGGCTCATCGACCGGAGGCGCGGCGGGGCTTCGGCCGGCGAGGGCGCGCTGGATGACCCGCGTCGCCTCCATCACATTTTGCACATTTTGCGCGCGCGTGAGTTGCAGGGCTTGACGCATGGCCGCGCTGAAGTCGGTTTTCATTGTTGAATCCGTGTTGAGGAAAGGCTGCGGCGGCGGCTCGACCGCATCGGCAGTCCGGGTGACTTCGGGCGGGGGCGGCAGGGCCGGCGCGCGCTCGCGCGGCTCATCGACCGGAGGCGCTGGGCGTTGCAAGTCGGCGATGGCGCGCTGGATGACCCGCGTCGCCTCCATCACATTTTGCGACCGCGTGAGTTGCAGGGCCTGAAGTATGGCCGCTCTGAATTCGGGGTTCATTGTTGGATCCTTGTTCATTAAAAGGTTTGGCGGCGATCACCGGATGCGATCGGCGAGCGCCGCCTTGATGGCTTTGCTGGCGTGGAGGGCGCCGAGGACGGTGATGGATTCGATCGTCTCGCGCGCGAGTTCCGGCGTGACGTCGTCATCGATGGTCGCAAGCCCGAGGACCTGGATGTTGAGGCGGCCGCCCTGCGCCTTCACCGCCTCCAGCTCTTCGCGGCCGATGCGTCGGAGGCCGAGTTCGAGGGTGTGCCGCACGATCGACTGCTTGACCGCGTCCGTGTGGGAGGCGAGCTGGTTGCGGATCGCCGTGCGGATGAAGTCGGTGCGATTGGAATAGAATCCTTCGCGCACCAGGAGATCGATATGTCCGAGGTCGACGAAGCCGAGGTTGATCGTGATCTTCTCGCTATCGCCCTGCCGCTCTCGCAGTCGGTGAATTTCTCCAGACATTGCCGCCGCTCCTACCATCCAAGTAGATGGTATATGGATGGTGCGAAGGAGAGTCGCAAGAGGCTGATGCGGGTTCGGCGGGCCTTTTTCGCATCACAAGTCGAGAGCGTCCTTGTATCCTCACGGCGGCTGAGGACGGGGCGGCTTATGGACGGACCGGGGATGACGGGGCAGGCGCAGAGGGAGAAGAGGGCGTCAGAGACTGTTCGCCAGACGCGCGACATGGTCGCCATGATGAATCCGCTGCTCGGGGCAGCTGAATTCGTCTTCTGCGCCACGAACGACGCCGGGTTAGCCGCCAAGGCGCAGGCGTCGTCGCTCGGATGGTTCAACGAAGGCGAAGGGACCTCGCTCATTCTCGAGCGCAGCGTCGCCGAGGCGCTCGGCTTTGCGGCGGATCTCCCGATGCGGAGGATCGAGCTCACGGTGAACTCGGCGCTCGACGGCGTCGGCCTGACGGCGGCGGTTTCTGGCGCGCTGGCGGCGGAGGCAATCCCCTGCAACGTCGTCGCCGCTTTCCATCACGACCACATTTTCGTCCCGTCCGGCATGGCCGAGCGGGCGCTGGCGGTTCTTAAGGCGTTGCAGGGCGGGGCCGTGAGCGCAATGACCGGCCTCTTCTCGTCATCGCGAACGTAACCGAAGCGATCCAGGGATGAAGGACGCGGCCTTGGCGCTGGACCACCGCGTCGCCCATTCAGAGCTCCTTGCGATGACGATCTACCTCCCCCTCATCGCCACGCCTGCGCCCGCTTCCGGCGGAGGCAGCATGGTCGCGTGCAGCTTCTGCAGCGCGTCGAGCGCCGCCTGCGTCTCGAAGGTCCAGGGCGTGGCGCGGGCGGCGCCGTCGGTCAGCGCCACCGACAGAAGGAGCTGCTCGGAGGCGGCGAGCCGCTCGCCCCCGGCGTCGAACAATTCGAGCCAGACGCGCATGCGTTTGTCGTCATGCTCGATCAGCCGGCAGGAGACGGCGAGCGCCTCGCCCTCGCGCGCCTCGCGAAAATAATGGAGCATCATCTGCAAGGTGAAGAGGCTCTGGCCGGTGTGTTTGCGCGCCGCCGCGTCGAGGCCGATCCGGTCCATCAGCGCGTCGACCGAACGGCTGAACACCAGCGCATAGGCCACCCGGCGCAGATTACGACGACGACCAAGGGCCGCCGGCCGACTCTCGCTCAGCGGCGATTTAGTAGGAATAGGGGGTTTAGGGGCCGCGCGGCGCGTTAGCCGCCGCCGGCCTTTAGGCGTATCGACCCCTGGTACCTACTATTTCTACTAATCCCACTACGCTCACGGCCATTGATCGGATTCGGGGATACGAAACCTCCCGCCGCGGATTTGAGCGATGATGGAGACTCGTCTGCCGGGCCATTACGAATGGCGGCTTGGCGTAGAGTTCGAGATGTGGCGCGGTGACGTTAGGCTGAGCATGTCTGTTCCCGCCCCTTTCGTCTGGCGGTGCCTTAGTGGCTCAGCCGTAGCTCCGTTTCCACACCCCGCTCATCGAACCGGACGTGCGGATTTCCCGCATCCGGCTCTCGGACAAGACCTCACGCCGTCTTTCGCGTGCGACGCCATCGGCAGCTTCTGAACATCATGCGGAGTTGATAGGTTGCCCAATCTCCATGTCCTTCGCTACGTTCTGCGTCTGTCTTGAACTGAGGTCCCTTCCCTCCCCCGGAGTTACCCGGTTTCCGCGGTACTACGAACCTCTCCGCCACCCCAGAGCGCCCGGCCTGTCCCTCACGGGCGTCCGGTTGGTCCTGTCATCTCTGACCTAACCACGCTGTGGGGCTTCCCGTGTTGCGTGCGCATTCCTTGTGTACGTGCTGCCGCCACTACCCCGGTGCAGCGGCTGGGCGTCGTCTTCGCTCATCTCACCCAGCCGTAACAGCCTTCCCCGATAACGTTGTCGGGTCGGCCTGCACATCGACCTTTTCGAGGCTTGCTCAGCGTTCACTCGCGTTGCGGCCCGCACACTCGCGCGGTCACCTATATGTGACCCGCTACACCGAAGGCTTCAGCCATTTCGTCACCTCCATGACTGCTCCGGTTGCTTCCGGCTGGAGCGGTTGCCGGGTGGGGCTTGCACCCACTGGAAAGCGCCGCCTTCTCACGGCGCACACGTAAAGCGGTCATAGCGGATCGCAACCGGGGACGACGAGGTTGGGGAAAACCAACGACGCCGGAGCCGCGCGCCGCGAAGAGCGCATTGCCCTAGGCCAATTGCAATTGCGTCAGTCGCCGCCGCCGGGAGGCTTGCGCTTTGACCTCGTCGGCTTGCGTCAGCTCGCTAGCAGCGCCTGCGCCTCGGCGATCTCTGGCATTTTGGGCGTCGGCGCAAAGCCTGCGAGCACGGGCGCGAGGACGGCGTGGGCTTCGGCGGGGCGGCCGGTCGATTGGTAGAGCTTGGCCAGCGAAAGCGCCGCGCGCAGTTCAAAGCTACGCGTGCCTTGCTGCTTTGCGACGGCGATGGCGTTCAGGAAGGCTTCTTCCGCGGGCGCGTGGGTGGCGGGATCGCGCATGGGCAGCAATTCGCCGCTTACGCGATGCAGTTCTGCTTCGAAGGCGCGATAGCCCGTGCGGTCGGCCGTCGTGAGCGCCTCGTCGAGAATTGCGACGGCCCGCGCCGGATCGCCCGCGTGAGCTTCGGCTTTCGCCAGCGCGATCTTGATCAACCCGTCGAACATGAGGACGTTTTGCTCGCGCAGGAGTTCGGCGCCTCGTCGCATTGCCTCGAGCCCGCCGCCGTCCCCCGCGGCCGCGCCCTCGACAAAGGTCGTGAACGCGCGCCCCATCTTGAGGTCGTGCTCGCGCGCGATGCGGGCGCCCGCCGCCGCGTGCGGCGCGACGCGCGAAAGGTCGCCGCGCATGAGTTCAAACATCGCCGCGTGCAACCATCCCGAACATGAGGCTGCCGACATGCCTCAAGCCCGTCATCCGGGCCTGCATGCGCTGGCATGAACGAAATCGCCCCATCGACGTCGCCGAGCGGCCACGACGCATGCGCCAGATAGGCCATGACGCCGAGGCCAGCGTCATGGCCGAAACGAAACGCGAGGTCGTCGTCGCGGCCGGGCTCAAAACAAGGCAAGTGCGCGCTCCAGACGTCGGCGCGCCTCGACATACTCGCCGGCGAACAGGCAAGTGACTCCCGCTCCGCGATGCGCAATCCCGGCCTCGGGCGAATTCGGGTTGCGCCTCGACGTCGGCGAGGAAGGCAGCGGCGTTAGTTCGCATCGCCGCCAATTCGCCCCGCAGGTAGCTGCCGGCCCAGAGGCCGTAGTCGGCCGAGAGCCGCTCGGGCGCGTCGCTCGCGCCGGACGCCGACTTTCCCGAGCCCTCGCAAACGCCTCCGTCGTTTCCGGCGCCCCGTAGCCGCGCGCCCAGACGAGCGCGTTGCCATAGGCCACCTGCAATTGCGTCAGTCGCTGCCGCTCCGCGGCTTGCGCTTTGACCTCGTGAGAATGCGACAGCGCCGCCAACATCGCCTGCGCCTCGGCGAACTCCGGCATTTGCGACGTCGGCGGAAAGCCGTCGAGCGCAGGCGCGAGGAGGGCATAGGCCTCGGCAGGACGGCCGGCCGATTGGTAGAGTGTCGCCAACGACAGCGCCGCGCGCAGTTCGAAACTGCGCGTGCCTTGCTGCTTCGCGACCGCAATGGCCGTCTGGAAAGCTTCCTCGGGGGGCGCGGGGTTGCCCGGGTCGCGCCTCATCAGCATTTCCCCGCGCACCCGATGCAGTTCCGCTTCGAATGCGCGAAATTCCGTGCGGTCGGACGTCGCCAGCGCTTCGTCGAGGACTGAGACGGCGCGGTCGGAATCGCCCGCCCTGGCCTCGGCGTCGGCCAGCGCGACCTTCAACAGCCCGTCGAACATCAGAACGTTCTGTTCGCGCAGGAGCTCTGCGCCGCGGCGCATGTCCTCGAGTTCGTCGGTGGGCGCGCCTGTGTGCGACGCCGCCAAACCCTGCAGAAACACCCCGAACGCGCCCCACATGTTCAGGTCGTACTCCCGTGTGAGGCGGACGAGTTCGAATGCGTTCTGCGCGGCGCGCGCGTGCTCGCCGCGCATCAATTCGAACATGGCCGCATGCATCCTGCCTAACGCGAGCGTGCCGACATGAGTGAGGGCCGCGATCCGCGTCTGCATGCGGTCGATGAGCAAATCGCGCGATCCACCTCGCCGACAGCCCACGACGCAATCGCCAAGTAAGCCATTGCGTTTACGCCGGGGTCCACTCCGAAGCGAAAGGCCAGGTCATCGTCGCGGCCGGGTTGGAACAAGGCGAGCGCCCTTTCGAGGTGATCGCGCGCTTGCGCGTACTCGCCGGCGAACCAGCAAAGGAGCCCGGCGGCGCGATGCGCGACGCCAGCTTCTGGGGAATCGGGTCTTGCTTCGACGTCGCGCAGGAAGGCCGCCGCGTGCGCCCGCATCGATGGCAAGTCTCCACGCACGTAGCTGCCAGCCCATAAGCCCCAGTCAGCCGCCAATCGTTCTGGCGCATCCTTTTCGTCAGACGCCGACTGGCCGGCTTTGGCGAAGGCTTCCGTCGTTTCGGTAGCCCCATAGCCGCGCGCGGCGACGAGCGCGTTGCCGTAGGCCACATGCAATTGCGTCAGTCGCCGCCGCTGCGCGGCTTGCGCTTCGACCTCGTCGGTTTGCGACAGCGTGACCAGCAGGGCCGCAGCCTCGGCGATCTCCGGCATTTCCGACGTGGGCGAAAAGCCTTCGAGGGCGGGCGAGAGAACGGCATGCGCTTCGGCGGGGCGGCCCATCGATTGGTCGAGCTAGCGAGCGAAAGCGCGCCGCGCAGTTCGAAGCTGCGCGCCGCCTGCTGCTTTGCGACGGCGATGGCGGTCAAGAATGCGTCTTTCGCGGGCGCAGGCTTGGCGGGGTCGCGCCTCAGCAGGATTTCGTCGCGGACGCGATGCAGTTCCGCTTCGAACGCGCGGTAGCCGGTGCGGTCGCATGTCGCCAGCGCTTCATCGAGGATCGCAATGGCGCGCGCCGGATCACCCGCCTGGGCTTCGGCCTCGGCCTGCGCAATCTTCAATAGGCCGTCGAAGAAAAGAACATTCTGTTCGTGCAGCAGGGTGGCGCCGCGGCGCATCTCCTCGAGTCCGGCGCCGGTTACGCTGCTCGCAGCGGTGGCCCAACCCTGGAGAAACACGGCGAGCGCGCGATACATGGGCAGTTCGTGCTCACGCGTGAGCCGGGCAAGCTCGAAGGCGTTCGACGCGGCGCGCGCCTGGTCGCCCCGCATCAGTGCGAACATGGCCGCAAACATACTTCCGGCCGCGAGTGTGCTGACATGCGTGACGTCCGCGATCCGCGACTGCATGCGGTCGATGAAAGAAAGCGCCCGATCAACTTCGCCGAGCGGCCATGACACCATCGCCAAGTAGGCCGTTGCAGTGACGCCGGCGTCGGTTGCGAACCGAAAGGCCAGATCGTCGTCGCGGCCCGGCTGGAACAAGGCGAGCGCGCGTTCCAAATGATCCCGCGCCTCGCGGTACTCGCCGGCGAACCAGCATGTGATCCCGAAAGTGCGATGGGCGACTCCAGCCTCGGGCGAATCGGGTATTGCCTCGACGTCGCGGAGAAAGGCGGACGCATGCGCCCTCATCGAGGGCAGCTCCCCCCGCGCGTAGCTGCCGGCCCACAAGCCATAGTCCGCCGCCGATCGTTCGGACGCATCCTCGTTCCCGCACGACAAGTCGCGCGCTCTAGTGAACGCTTCCGTCGTCTCCCGCGCGCTGTAACCGCGCGCGGCAAAGAGCGCGTTGCCATAGGTGATCTGCAATTGCCTCATTCGTTCGTTCGGTCGGCCGAGCCGCTGTCGCCCGCTGCGCTGTCGCGCCCCCTTGTCCGCCATGGCGATCGCCTTGCCGAGATGGGCGATCGCCTCCTGGAAGGCCGAACGACGCAACGCTGGTCGCCCGCCTTGCCCCACCATTCGATGGCGAGATCCTCGAGGCCGGCCTCGGTGAAATGATGGGCGATCGCTTCGGGCTCGGCGTCGGCGTCGCCAACGCCTCGGCCGCGCGGCGGTGGAGCGCCTGGCGGCGGCTCTTCAGCAGGCTGTCGTAGGCGGCGTCCTGGATAAGCGCGTGCTTGAACCGGTATGACCCGCCGGGCGGGCGCCCCCTCGACAATGACGAG
>CAWDTW010000050.1:0-9579 GCA_963805295.1 uncultured Alphaproteobacteria bacterium
CGCGAAGGACATTATCCCGAGGCGGTGCTCCGCGCATTTGGTGCTGCGGGCGCTTTTGCCGCTCATGGGGAAGCTGTTGCCAACGGCGACCCAGGCCTGGGCCTTAGGACCGCGATCGAAGCCATGAGCGTGGCCAGCGAGTATTGTCTATCGACTGCATTCTGCATGTGGTGTCAGGACGCGCTCGCTTGGTATATATCGGCATCCTCCAACGCAGGCTTGCAATTTTCGCTCGGTCCTCGCGTCGCGCGCGGCGAAACGCTGGGCGGGACCGGGCTCTCGAACCCGATGAAGGCGTTCGTCGGCATTGAGCGGATCAAGCTGAAGGCTCAGCGTGTCGAGGGCGGCTATACGGTGAGAGGCGTCCTTCCCTGGGTTTCAAATCTTGGGCAGGACCACCACTTCGGCGCCATATTCGAACTCGGCGGCAAACCCGAACATCGCGTCATGGCGGCTATCGATTGCGCAGGCGAGGGCGTCAAAATCGTTCAGAACGATCACTTCGTCGCGCTGGAAGGAACGCGCACCTTCGCCGTTCAATTTCGCGACGCGTTTGTTGCGGACGCCGACGTTCTTGCCGATCCCGTCGATCTTTACGTCCCGCGCATCCGCGCTGGCTTCATTTTGCTGCAAGCGGGGATGGCCTTCGGGCTCATCCGCAATTGCATCCAACTTATGAAACAGGAGCGGGTGAACCTGGCACACGTGAACAAATACATTGAGAAGCAGCCCGAGGATTTCGAAGACACGCTCGCAAGCCTTGAGAATGAAGTTTGGCAGCTGTGCGAAACGCCTTTCGAAACCGATCCCGGCTATTTCCGGCGCGTCGTGCAAGCGAGGCTAGCGGCCGGCGAAGCCACGGTGCAGGCGGCGCATTATGCCATGCTGCATCAAGGTGCCAAGGGCTACGTTTCGACGGGAGCTGCGCAGCGCCGCCTGCGCGAAGCGTATTTCGTTGCCATCGTCACGCCTGCGACCAAGCAGCTGAGAAAGATGCTGGCCGAAATGCCAGGTTAGCGGGATTGCGATCTTGCCTACAAGCTGGTTTCGATGCAGTAGGGCCACAGAACAAAGCCCCGTTTGTTCTCGCCGGATGGAAAGTCTCTAATTATCTCTATCGCCGGTATCGAGTTCCGGATTGGGTCAAGGGCAGGCTTCGCAAATAAATAACCCAACTTGCGCAAGAATCGATACCCGATATTAATGCAATCAATGGCTTACGCAAAAAGTCGTCACATTTTTTGTGAGGAACGCCAGAGCGGCCAATTCTGGGGTACGAATCGCGCCGCGCAAATCGCGCTGCGCCCCCCACCGCCTGGCGGCGGCGCAAGCTAGGGCGTCGCGCCGACTGCGGCGTCTGGCGCGACTGGGAAGCAAACAACCGGGCGCAGCGCTGATCAGAACGGCTGCGACCGACAAATATGAGGGTAATCGATCATGAAACGCGAGCAGCTTGCCGAGAAAATTCTCGACATCAAGCGCGAGAAAGGGTGGACCTGGAAACACATCACCGAAGAGATCGGCGGCATGTCGCCCATTCTCGTGGTGGGCGCCCTGCTCGGTCAGATGAAGCTCCCGAAGTCCCTTGCCGAGAAGGCCGGAAGTCTGTTTGGGCTATCCGACGTCGAAATGCGGATGCTCACTGAAATTCCCACGCGCGGCGCAACGATGCCGCCGACCGACCCGCTTCTCTATCGCTTCCATGAGCTGGTGATGGTGAACGGTCCGGCCCTGAAAGCGCTGATAGAAGAGGAATTCGGCGACGGCATCATGTCCGCGATCGACTTTGATCTCAAACTCGACCGCCTCCCCCATGCGAAGGGAGATCGCGTGCAGCTTGTCATGTCCGGCAAATTCCTGCCGTACAAGTATTATGGCAACGAACAGGGCGTGCCGGACTACGGATTCAAGGAGGAGTGATCGGGGCATTGCCCCACACGGCCCATTCCCAGCAGTCGTGTCACCAGCCGCCATTTGAGGCGATTAAGTGTGCCTGAGCCGCGGCCGGCGGGATGTTGCCGGCCAAACTGCCCATTACAGTGAGAAACCGGGGCCGTAGGGAAGCGGATTTCGCCTGAGACCGTCGTGCCGGCGACCGGCGGAATTGCCCAGAACAGTTATTTTGAGCAGCGCCACGGCGGCCTATCCTCCGGCGATGGCCCGCTCGCCCACCGAGACCATCCGGTTCCTCACTCTTGAGGAGCTTGCCCGGCTGTTCGCCGCCGTGCGGGCCAGTCCGCGCGACCGCGCGCTGTTCCTGATCGCCTACCGCCATGGGCTGCGCGCGAGCGAGGTCGGGCTGCTGCGCACCGACGACATCGATTTCCGGGCGCTGCGCATCATGGTGCATCGGCTCAAGGGCAACCATTCCGGTGCGCATCCGATGCAACCGGTCGAGGCCAAAGTGCTGCGAGCGTACCTCCGCGAGCAGCCGTCGCCGCCCTCGCCCATCCTGTTCCCGAGCAATCGGGGCGACCCGATCGCGTGGCGCACCCTCGACTGGCTGAAACCGGGCGGAGCGTTGCGCTTAAATTGACGGCGGCCGGGTTGAAAGCGATCGCCGTCGACGAGCGACGACAAGACGCAATCGAGCCCGGCGAAGCGTCGCAGCCTCTGCTTCTTCCCGAGGCGAAGAACGGCGTCACTCTGGATGACGTCGGCCGACGCGCCCCTACAGCCGCTCCGCGAGACGGCAGCAAGGTGGCGCTGATGATCAACCTGCTGCGGCGAGCCGACAACCATCGTCGATCTGACCCAGGCGACGGGATCGGCTCGCGCACACGACGCGGGCAGCGATTACCGGACTGCGCGTCAAAGGGGACGCCGGCGCCATCGTCCTCTCGGAGCGAAGGGTTCCGCCGGATCGATTTGTCGAGATCGCCGAAAGCGTTCGACTGGAGTTCATATGCGAGCACTCTCATTATGAGCCAGCGCGGGAGATGGGCAGGCGCTTCGCCGCCCAAATGGGCGCGCCATTGACGGCGCAGTCCATCGAGATCGCGTCCCTCGAGATCCGCCAACATCGACAGAACAGAGACATCGCGCGGCAGCGAGGCCCCCGAGGTTTCCGCCATCGGACGCTTCGCTGCCTGCCCGGATTTGGCTTCCGTGCGGCCCATGCCGATCACGCCGCCCGCTTCGTCTTACGTTTGGGGTCACGGCGGCCGTCCACTGCCTCCGTCTGGACCACGCGATCTGCGCTGCCGGCAGGGGCCCCCGAGATCCGGTGGACGGACTCCCCAGCGCCCATCCGTTCGCGGGTCACGGCATACCGCAAGGCCGCCGAGCAGGGGAATGCCGACGCGCAGTTCAACGTCGGCGTGATGTACGCCAACGGCCGGGGCGTGCCGCAAGACTACGCGCAGGCCCGCGATTGGTACCGCAAGGCCGCCGAGCAGGGGGAACGCCGACGCGCAGTTCAACGTCGGTGTGATGTACGCCAACGGCCAAGGCGTGCCGCAAGACTACGGGCAGGCCCTCGTCTGGTACCGCAAGGCCGCCGAGCAGGGCGCCGCCGCCGCGCAGGAAACCTCGGCGCGACGTACGCCAAGGGCGAAGGCGTGCCGCGGGACGACGCACAGGCCTACATGTGGTTCAATTTGGCGGCCTCGCGTGCATCGGACGACGGGAACACCGAACTCCGCGAGACAGCTATCGAAGGCCGTGACGAAGTAGCCGCCAAGTTGACGCCCGCTCAGGTGGAAGAGGCGCAGCGGATGGCGCGAGAGTGGATGCAGAGCCACCCGTCGACGCGCTAGGCGGCGACCCGTTTCAGAACATTCGCCACCGTCGCGGCTTCCCATTTGCCCCCGCGCGCCGTCGGCAATGCCGCGTCCGTTGAGAGCGGCTGCTAACTGTCTTAGCGACTTCGCTCCAGCGGCTCGAGCTTCGGCGATGACAGGCGCGACGGTGGCGGCGAACGTGTCGGCCCCGGCTGTGCGGGTGGCGTTGACGGAGGCGCGGGCCTCGGCGAGACGCGGATTTCCAAGCGTCTGGCCGCGAGCCTTGGCGGCGGCGAGAGCGGCTTTCGTGCGCTGAGAGATCAGAGCGCGCTCCTTCTCGGCCAGCGCAGCGAACAAATGCAACATGAAGGGATCGGCGTCCGCGCCGAGCTCGACGCTGATAAAAGGCACCTTCTGAGACCATGAGCTGCGCGACGAAAGGCAACATCGCGGCTGAGCCGGTCGAGCTTGGCGACGGCGACCGGCAATGCTTCCCGTGGCGGCGAGCCTCGGCCAGGGCGGCGGCGAGCGAGGGCGGCGATCGAGCGCGTCCGCGCCTTTGCCCGTCTCGATCTCTGTGAACTCGGCGACGATCTCGAAGCCCTCGGCCTCGGCGAACCGGATGACGACAGCGCGCTGAGCGTCAATGCCGAGCCCGCTGCGGCCCTGCTCGCGCGTCGAAACTCTGAGATAGGCGACCATCGGCTTGGACATGGCAGCGACCGCTCATTGCCTCTCTGTAAACGAAAACGACAGGGCGCGCCCCGAAGAGCTGACCCGGCCCGTTAACGAGGGCAGCGCGTCATTTGTTAAGCTGAGACACGATAAGCGAGAACGTAAAAGGCGAACCGCGCAGTCCCGAGGATTTATAGCGGCCCCCGTTGACAACGTCGGCACCCGCGGGCGCGCCGGCTTGGACCGGCGAAATGTCAAAAGTGCCTGCCTCAATGGTCGGTTGGGAGCACATCGGTCTGTCGGGTGATTTTCTGTGGGATAGGGCCGCCGCCCTCCCTGCTGGAAGGCGATCACTCAACCTCGCTCGTCGCCGCGACGCCGCTTGAGCCGCCGTTCGTGGTGCGTTCGTCCTTCATGCCGCATTCCCCTCGTCGCGCCGGCGGTGATAGCGTCAAGAGGGCATCGCGCTGCCCGCACAGCATGCCCGCCTTTGCAGCCATGGTCCCCGTCTGCTAGAGGCACGCGCTCGATTGCGTTTCCGCTTGTTCGAGCCCGCCATGTCGCAGATCGTCACCCGCTTCGCGCAGCCAGCGCGATCTGGACCCGGGCAGCATGACGATTGGCGTACGTCGACCGGGTGCCAGCTCCCGGCGCCTGAAACGATCGCGACCAACGATCTGGCGGCGAGGCTCGCGGCCGCCAACGCGGCCATCTCAGACATTCAGGAGCTTGGCATGGTCAGGACCAAGCCACGACGAGCTGTGTCAGACCTTGGACGACCTCAAGCGGGACCGCGACGAGTGGCGCGGGCGGGCCGAGCGGCTTACAGAGCGGCCGTGGTGGCGGCGGCTCGCGGGCTGAGAGACGGAGGGCCCTCGTATCGGGCTCGCGGAGCGCCTACTGCTCTCGTACGCGCGCAAAAACAGGGGCGGCCGAATGGGCCGCCGGAGGAGGGGGAGGAAGTATTGAAGCGAAGATAAACTCAAGCATTAACGGTGGCCTCGACCCTGCCCGTCGCAATGGCCCCGCACCGGCTTGGCAGCCTCGGCGCGCCGGGCTACCCGCCCTACGAACTCGCTGCCACCAAGGCCGCCGCTGATCCGTCAGAAGCCGTTCGGCGCGCCCACGCCATGCATCCTGGTCCTGGCGCAGCTCGTCCTGGCTCGCCTCCACCTCGGCGAGCTTGTCCAGAACCTCCCCGAGCAGGTCTTTCATCGCCTGCAACTCGGCTTCGGCGGCGGCGAGACGGGTGAACATGGAGGGCTCCAAATCTACCCCCGGCCACGTCGAGCAGCTGCTCGAGCAGTGCCCCGAACAGCGCCCCGAACGGGATGCGATGTTGATGCTTCACGTACCGCCCTGATCGGCAGCACCATGGGCGGTCAACTGGTCGATGAACAGTAAACGATCGGTCGACTGCTCACGGACTGATCGCCGACTGTAAACGTGCTGCCAGCCGTTCTGGCGCAAGGCGTTCGGGAGCATTGGGTAGGCAGTTCGCCTGACGGAAGCTCCTCCGGTTTGCTCATGCTGCCCTGCCCTTCAACCATCCGAAGATGCCACAGATTCGGCCTGGGCGCGGGTGCGGTTTCTACGGTGGGTGATTCGGCGGGCGTGGGCGCTGCGGGTTGCTGGCTGGCGAATTCACGCTCAAGGGTCGCGAGCTTTTCCAGTAGCGCGTTGTAGCGGTCATCTTGGGCGCGGCCAGCAATCGGTTCGCGGCGGCGATCTGCTCGTCCTTGGCCTCGATTTGAGCGGCCAGGCGGTCAATGTCGGCCTTGAGCGCGGCGATTGTCTCGCGGCGCTCGTCGAAGACAGGCCGCCACCTCCGCCGGATCCGGACATGTCGGCCTTCGCCGCTGCCGCGATGCACGACCCGGACGTTTTGCGCGCGCTGATCGAGTGCGTGGTGTGCGTCTCAGTCCCGCACGAGGCGATGCGGCGGCCGCATGTCGCCGCAAAGATTGCCGAGTTCAAAGGCAGCCCGCCCGCGCCGGAACCGGGCATGAGCAGGAGTCAGCTCGAGGCGCTTATTGCCGGGTAAGGCGCGTAACTCCTCAGTCTTGCGAGATGAGGCCCCGGGCCAGTCCGAGGAGACGCCAATGAGCGAGGCAATGCGGGTCGATGTCTGCGCTGGACAGTTTCAGTTTCGGCGCAAGACGCTCACGCGCGGCAGGCGCGGACCGACAAGGTCTCGATCGCCTTGCTGCCGTTCACGAACATCTTCAGCTATCCCGAACAGGAATATTTCACCGATGGCATCAGCGAAGACATTATCACCGATCTCTCGAAGCTTTCGCAGTTCACGTAATCGCCCGCCGCTCTGGCGCGGGCGGGTGCTCAGGTTGCGCCAGGTGACACGGAGCTATTGTAACCTTTTAATCGACTTAAGGAGGTTGCAAATGCGCGGATTCTCCTCGATTTGCGCCGTGGCGCCCTTTCGGTTTCGGCCACGGTCTCAGCCGCTCAGGGCGATCTCGCCGGCCAAAATCTTGTGATCGGCGTCGCCGGACCGCTGACGACGCCCTCGGCGACCTTCGGCGTCGAAATGCGCCAGGCGGTCGACCTCGCTGTTGACGAGCGGAACGCGGCGGGGGGCGTCATGGGCGGCAAGGTCGAAGCGAAGGTCATGGACGATGAGGCGGACCCCGAAAAGGGCAAGGCGGTCGCCCGAGCGCTCTGCGACGACAGCCGAGTTCTCGCTGTCGTCGGACACGTCAACAGCGGCGTGATGCTGGCGAGCGAGAAAATCTACGCGGATTGCGGCCTGCCCGTGCTGACCCCGATGGCCTCCAATCCCGCCATTACTGAGCAGGGCCTCGCCAATGTCTTCCGCCTCACCAACCGCGACGACCGCAAAGGCCCGGCTCTCGCGCGATGGCTGACGACCAAGATGGGAAAGGAAGCGGCCGTGGTCGTCGACGACGGAACGGCCTACGGCAAGGGCCTCGTCGATCAGTTCTCGAGCGGTTTCACGGCCGCGGGCGGCGCCGTCCTGACGCGCTGGACGGCCAAGTCCGGCCAAACGGATTTCTCGCCGAGATCGCCGCGCTCCCCAAAAACTTCGACGTGCTTTTCTTCGGCGGGATCAAGGAAGGCGCCTATATTCTTAAGGACATGCGAAAGGCCGGGCTGAACCAGGTCTTCGCCTGCGGCGACGGCTGCTGGAGCGTCGGCGGCTTCATCAAGCCGGCGGAAGGGGCGGCCGCCGAAGGCGAGGGCGTGCGCGTGCTCTCTGCCGCGCCCGCTATCGGCAAGGTTCCGGGCTCGGGCGAGTTCGCCGCCCGCTACAACGCCCGCTTCGGGCCGATCCAGAATTACGCGGCGAGCTCGTACGACAGCGCGCGCATCGTGATGAGCGCGATCGAGGCCGGAGCCAAGGCGAAAGGCGGCCCTCCGACCAGGGCGGACGTCCTCGCCGCGCTGAAAGGCCTCACGTTCCAAGGCGTCGCTTATACGGCGCCGGTGGTCTGGGACGCCAAAGGCGACAACACGGCGGCGGTCATTTTCGTCAATGACGTCGAGGGCGGCCGTTTTCGCGAGATCGACCAGATTGGCGGCGGCCCATAGCCCGGCGTTGCAGCCGCGCTCGATAACCCGTCGAAAGACGGGAGTCCTTCCGGACGCTCTAGGGCCTGTCGGACTGGGGATTGCGGTTGATCGCCGCGAAGGATTTTGGCGGTTGCGGCGCGCCGGGCGTTGGGTTGAGTGCAGAAAGCGGTTGAAGGGGCCGGAGATCGGCGTTTCCTGGGAACCTGCCTGCCGAGCCGGCGCACCTCAGCCTTGTCAGGCCGGGACGAGGGCGAACATCGCTTGATGTTCCAGGCCATGGTGACGAGGCTCCATTCGCCGCGCGCGCCCGCGAGGCCGCGCAGCGAAAATTGACGGAATTCCAGCGCCGATTTGATGATCCCGAACACCGGCTCCGGCATCTGCTTGCGCAACGCGTAAAGCGCCCGGCCTGCCGGCGTCTTCAGCCGATGCGCCATCGCCTCGACCGGCGTTGGATCTTGCGGCGCTTCCGGCGCCGCTGGAAGAGTTCGGCCAACGGCGGATGATGCGGCTGACGGCCCATGGCGATCAGAGGTTCGATCCCCGCCTTGTCGCAAGCCGCGACGTTCGCCGCGCTGAAATAGCCGGTATCCGCCAGCAGGTTTTCGGGCTTGCCCAGCTCGTCGGCAAGAGCCTCGATCTTGTCCAGCATCGGTTCGAGTTGCTGCTTGTCGTTGGGCGCCTGGCTCACGGCGCTCGCCACCACCAGCAGACTTCCCGCCGCCACCGCGGCCTGGGCGTTGTAGCATTGATCGAAGCCGCCGCCGGCCACCGGCATGATGCGCGACGCCTCGTCGGTCAGGTTGATCTGGTCGTTGGGGCGCGGCCCCTGGACCGGAGGTTCGGGAGGCTTGCCGCGGGGCTTTTCCCGCTCGCCTCCGCCTTCGCCTGCCGCGCCGCGAGCCTGGCTTCGTGCTCCGCCTGCTCGCGCGCATGGCGTTCCTTGGCCCGCGCCTCGATCTTCGCCCGCGCCTCGGCCAGCTTGCGCAACCGCTCCTCGCGCCGCGCCAGTTCGTCCGGTATCGACATGCCGTCGGGAAGGTCCGCCGCGTCGGCCGCTTCGGCTTGGCCATCAGATCGGCGACTTCGGCTTTCAACTGCGCCTCGACTTGCCGGCGTGTTCATAGGACAGCGCGCTGTGCCGGCTGGCGTTGGCATGAATTCGTGCCGTCCAGCGCCACCGTCCCCATCTTCAGAACGCCCATCTCCCGCGCCAGCAGCAGCGCTTGAACGAACAGAGCTTCGATCTCCGCGAGAAAGCGCCGCCTGAACGCCGCGATCGTGTCGTGGTCGGGATGATCGTTGGCCACGATGAACCGGAACGCCACCGAGTTCGTAGGTCGCACGCTCCAGCTTGCGGCTCGAAAACACCCCTGTCGCATAGCCGTAAACCAGAATGCCCAGCAGCATTCGCGGATGATACGACGCCGATCCGGAACCGCGATAACTGCCGCTCATCGCGCGAAGATCGAGCCCGTCGACAACCTCCACGACAAATCGCGCCAGATGGTTCTCGGGAAGCCATTCGTCGACCGAGGGAGGCAGAAGAAACCCCGTCTGGCGATCAACGTCCCGGAAATTGCTCATCGCCAGCAAGCCACCATTCGGAGCAAATCAATGCTACGACTGT
>CAWDTW010000051.1:0-36863 GCA_963805295.1 uncultured Alphaproteobacteria bacterium
GGAAGCCGCTCGGCAGCACGTGCAGGAGAAAGCGGCGGATGAACTCGTGGGCGTCGAGCGTCATGGTCTTGAGCCGGTCGCGTCCTTTGATGCGGTAGTCCTTCCATTTGAAGGTGACGCCCTTCTCGTTGAGCGCGATGAGCCGGGCGTTCGAGATCGCGACGCGGTGGGTGTAGCGCGACAGGTAGGCGAGGACGGCCTTCGGTCCGGCGAACGGTCTCTTGGCGTAGACGACCCACTCGGAGCGGCGCAGCGGCGCGAGGGCGGCGTCGAAGGCGCTCTTGTCGGCGAGCGGGGCGAGGTCGCCGAAGAAGGCGAGGCGTCCGGCGGCATGCAGGGCCGCGAGCCCTTCGAGAAAGAGGCGGCGGAACAGGCGGGAGAGCACGCGCACGGGCAGGAAGAAGCCGGGCTTGCAGGCGATCCAGCGCGAACCATCCGGCGACAGGCCGCCGCCGGGAACGATGACGTGGACGTGCGGATGGTGGGTCAGCGCCGAGCCCCAGGTGTGCAGTACGGCGGTGAGGCCGATGCGCGCGCCGAGATGCTTCGGGTCCGCGGCGATCGTGGTCAGCGTCTCGGCGGCGGTCCTGAACAGGAGGTCGTAGACGGCCGCCTTGTTCTGGAACGCGACGGCGCCGATCGCGGCCGGCAGGGTGAAGACGACGTGATAGTAGGGAACCGGCAGAAGCTCCGCCTCGCGGTCTTCGAGCCATTGCCGCGCGGCGGCCGCCTGGCACTTCGGGCAGTGACGATTCCGGCAGGAGTTGTATGCGACGCGCTCGTGCGCGCAGTCCTCGCAGCGCTCGACGTGGCCGCCGAGCGCGGCTGTGCGACAGGTCTCGATCGCCGACATCACCTTCAACTGGGCGAGGCTCGCGTGACCAGCGTTGGCCTTCCGCCATGCCGCCCCATGAGCGCGAAAGACGTCGGCGACCTCGAGGGGAGGCCGCGCCACGCGGCCGTGGTCAGGCGGGCGGCGTTTTCTTCGTCAGGCTGACGCCCAGCCGGTCCAGCGGGCTCTTGATGTCGCGGACCGTATTGATGGCGACGCGGGTGTAGAGCGCGGTCGTCTCGAGCTTGGCGTGCCCCAACAACACCTGGATCACGCGAATGTCGACGCCCTGTTCGAGCAGGTGGGTCGCAAAGCTGTGCCGGAGCGTATGGGGAGAAACGCGCTTGGAGATTCCAGCCAGGTCTTTGGCGGCGGTGACGGCGCGGTTGAGCTGACGCGCGGTCACAGGATTGATCGGGTTCTGGCCGGGAAACAGCCAGACCTGCGGCCGCGCCGCCTTCCACCATTCGCGCAGGAGCTGGAGCAGTTGGGGCGACAGCATCACATCGCGATCCCGCTGTCCCTTGCCCTGCTCGACCCGGAGCATCATGCGCCCACTGTCGATGTCGGACACCTTCAGGTGGGCGACCTCTGACACCCTGAGGCCCGCGCCGTAGGCGACGCTGAGCGCGGCCTTGTACTTGAGGCTCGGCGCGGCCTGGAGGAGACGTGCCACCTCCTCCTGGCTCAGGACGACCGGCGCCTTGCGCGGCTCGGTCACGGTCCTCAGAGGACGAACGAGGTCGGGCTTTTCGAGCGTCACGGTGAAAAAGAACCGCAGCGCCGTGATGGCGGAGTTGATCGTCGAGGGGCTGGCCTGCTGCTGCGCCATATGCAGTTGATAGCGGCGAAGGTCCTCGCTCGTCGCCGTACCCGGCGACCGGTCGAGGAAGGTTGCGAACTTCTTCACGTTGCGAACGTAGTCCCTCTTCGTGTCTTCGCTGAACCGGCGCGACGTCATGTCGTCGATCAAGCGCTGACGCAGCGGGCTGACGGGTTTCTTGGACATGGAAAGCTCCTGTCTCGCATGGGGTTGAACCCCACGATCTTGAGACAGGGCCGCGCTTTCTCGTGGGTCCTTCCCCCCGCGCCCTCTCCGCTCGCTCGCCGCCCCTACCGCGCGAGCGGTTTAGTCGTGTGCCGGGCATGTTCGGTAGCTTGGAGGTGAAAGTCCTCTACCCAACCTGATGGAGGTGAAGGGTTAGCGATGCGCAAGGGCTATCGCCGCGAGGCGGGGTCTGAAGGAAGCGCGGAGCAAATGTGCGAGTTGATGGACAAGAACCGGATATGAGGCGCGAGCGTTGGACGAGCGGGCGACTAGTCGCGAAGTCCATATTCATCAAGGACGCGAAGCGTAGATTCGGCAACTGCGCACGGAAGGCGACTGAACTTACCCCGGGAGGTCTGCTCCGCGTTCCAAATTCGGAACTGAGGGCGTCGCAAGGCGTCCTGACCGCGGATGCAGAAGTCAGCAGAGGGCATATTAGGCCAAGCAGTCGGCAAGGCTAATGAGGCACTCCAAAGCCGAAAGGCGGAGAAACAGATAGGCCGAGCCGGGAACGAGGGCCGAAGGCCCGAACGATTGAGAGTGGCGATTAGGACTGACGACTCATGAGCGGAACGCGGCAGAAAACTCTGGGCGAGCAATTGTCTCAGACCTTGGTGGCGGAGGGTCGGGGTGAAGCCCTGGACGCCGAGGCCGAGGATGCCGAACCGTTGATGGCGAAGCCAGCACCCGAAAGTCCGGCCTTGGCGGAACAACTAATGGAGGAGGTGTGTGATCGAGGGAATCTCGAAAGAGCGTGGAAGCGCGTTCGAAGCAACAAGGGCAGTCCTGGCGTTGATGGAATGACCATCGACGCCGCCAAGGATTACCTGCGTGAGCACTGGCCAAACATTCGGGCTCAATTGCTTGAGGGAACCTATCAGCCGCAGCCGGTCAAACGGGTCGAAATCCCGAAGCCGGACGGCGGGATCAGAAAGCTCGGCGTGCCTTGCGTCGTCGACAGACTGATTCAGCAGGCTATGCTGCAAGTTCTCCAAGAGCGGTGGGACCCGACGTTTTCCGAGCACAGTTACGGCTTTCGACCGGGGCGCTCCGCCCATCAGGCAGTGGCTCAGGCGCAACGTTACATCGCCGACGGCTACAACGTCGTGGTCGATCTCGATCTCGAAAAGTTTTTCGACCGGGTCAATCACGACAGCCTGATGGCGCGCGTCGCCGCGCGAGTGTCCGATAAGCGTGTGCTCAAACTCATCCGGGCGTTTCTCAACGCCGGGGTGATGGAAGACGGTTTGGTCCGTCCGGTGGATGAGGGCACGCCGCAGGGCGGCCCGCTTTCGCCCATCCTAAGCAATCTCGTGCTTGACGACCTCGACAAGGAACTGGCCCGACGCGGTCACCGCTTTTGCAGGTACGCCGACGACTGCAACATCTATGTTCGCAGCCGTCGCGCCGGCGAACGGGTCATGGCCTCTGTGAGCCGGTTCTTGACCAACAAGCTGCGGCTCAAGGTCAACAAGGCGAAGAGCGCGGTGGCGCGACCGGAAGAGCGCAAGTTTCTTGGGTTCCGCATCTCGAATGACGGGAGCGAGCGGCGCATCGCGCCAAAGGCGCTCGACAAATTCAAGGGGCAGATCCGAGACATGACGCGCCGGACACGGGGGTTCGGTCTGCAACAGTTGATCAAAGAGCTGAAGCCATACATCGTGGGATGGCGCGGCTACTTCGGCTTCTGCCAGACCCCGCGAGTCCTCACGAACCTCGAAGCGTGGATTCGCCGAAGATTGCGTTTGTATCTTTGGCGGCAGTGGCGAACCGGGCAAAACCGCTTCAAAGAACTACGCCATCGTGGCATATCGAAGTTCAATGCGGCGGTGGCGGCCGGCTCGCCCACGGGCATCTGGCGAATGTCAGGACACCCGTCGGTCCAACAGGCGCTGCGCAACAGCTATTTCGATTCGCTCGGTCTTCCCCGAATCTATGTGCCCGCCCAAGCTTAACTCGGTCGAACCGCCGCGGTACGGACCCGTATGCCCGGTGGTGTGGGAGGGGCGGTGCCGCGAGGCACCCCCCTATCCCGATCCAGGGCGGAACCCTGCCCTCCAGGTCGCGCAGGTCTACGACCGCTTGCCGTCCCACTTGCGACGTTCGCGGTCGCGATCTCGAACGGCAGCTATACGTCGGTTCCGGACGTTCAATTTGTTGGCCACGAAATGCGACTCGTTCGACGCGCCGCTCGCCGACGACCGCTTCCTCGCGCCACACGTGCTGCGGCGGCAAAGCATTGGATATATCGTAGCGGCCGAGCGGGTCGCGATGCGTGAATTTTCTCTGTCGCCATTTCCAGTTTGACCACGGCCGAACCGAGATAGCGAGCCGTCTCTGAAAGGTCGACCATTTGGGCCGAGAATTCCAATCAATTGGAATTGCGTGATCCGCGGATAAACGCACGCCAGCAGGCGAACTAAACTGCGGTGCGTGGCTCCGTCCAAAATGGGTCAAATGCCTGCAGGTCGGGCGTGGCCGCCAATCATTGCGCCGCTATCCAAAAGGACCAGCCAGTTCTTTCCTGCCGCCCAGCGGGCGTCTATTCGCGAGGCTGCAGGCTTCCCGGGACAGGAACTCCACAGACTCCCTGAGCGCAGTTGAACCCAGTAGCCAAGCGAGACTGCATCACCGCGATAGCCTTCGGACGGCAAGGGGCGGCCGCGAGAAATTTCGGGGCTTGGTCAGCTCCGGTGGCAACGGCCGTTGGTATTGCCGGCGAAAATTTCGGCGGAAATCTCGCCGCGTTCTTCAGTGGCATATGGGCCGAATGGGGCCAGTAAGTTTACGAGGTGACATTGCGCGAACTTCGCCTCGACGTGCTTCTCCGGTCGATCTTGCGCCAAGTTCGCTATAATTGGGTTAGCTTTGCTTGCTGGGGAGTCGACTTGTCTGAAGAACCCTCTGAACCAAATAGGCACAAAAATGACCGCCTGCGGCTGACCGGGGATCGACCGAAAGAGCATCTTGCCGATGACCGGCTGGGCTTTGCCAAGTTTGCGCAATCACTCGCGCAAAGCATCGCCGACCTCGCCCCCGCAGAGGGCATCGTTCTTGCGGTGAACGGCCCCTGGGGCAGCGGCAAGACGACCGCAGTCAACATGATCGTAGAAGCCCTAGGTGAACTGCAGCGGGACGGCCCGAGGCGCGACGAAATTCTGCCGATCCGGTTTAACCCCTGGTGGTTCTCGGAGCAGGAGGATCTCGTCAAGGCCTTCTTTGCCGAATTATCCGCGAGCCTCGACAAGAAGGTCTCCGAGAAAGTGGGCGAGGGGTTCCGCAAGGTTGCCCGCCGCATCGCAGCGTCCCGGGACCTTGTGGTAGCCGGTGTCGGGCTGGTGCCCGGCGGAGCGATAGTGAAAGAAGTGGCCGGGGCAGTGTTGGGCGCGGTCGGCGGTTTGGCTGGAAGTGACAACAGCCTGTCGCAACTGCGCGACGAACTGGCTGTGGATCTGAAAGCACAACAAAAGCGGCTTCTCGTCATCATAGACGATGTCGACCGGTTGCCGATGAACGAAGTCCGCCAGATTTTTCGCCTTGTCAAATCTGTCGCCGATCTGCCGAATGTCATCTACCTGCTCATTTTTGACCGAGAGGTGGCGGAGCGCGCGTTCGAAGGTCCCGGCAACGATCTCGGACCCAAGTGGTATGAGAAGATCGTCCAGGCAGCCTTCGACCTGCCACCCGTTCAGCGCTTTGATATCCAGCAGCTCTTCCTCGAGGGCCTCAACAAGTTGGTGGGCTCGATGGAATTGCCCAATCCAACCCGGTGGGGAAATGTCTTTCATGACAGCATCGCGCCCTGGCTGCGCACGCCACGCGATGCTGGCCGTCTCCTCAACGCCCTAGTCGTCACATGGCCGCCGGTCGCGCGCGATGTTGATTTCGCTGACTTTGTCGCGCTCGAAACGCTGCGGTTGTACGAGCCGTCACTGCACGCATTCATCCGCCACAACCCCAATCGTCTCACCGGTGTTGCGCATAACATGGGGTACGACGAGAGCGCCAAGGAAAGTCTCGGCAGGGAGATCCTCGAGACCGTTGAACCCCTAGGGCACGAGCGAGCGAAAGCGGCGCTGGAGCGACTGTTTCCTAAGCTCGAGCGTGTATGGGGCAATCGCGGATACGAAGGCAGCATTCTGGCGCGTTGGGATCGCGAGCGCCGCGTGTGCGTGGACAGGCGCTTTCCTTCCTATTTCGGCTTCGGAATTGGCAGCGATGCGCTTGCACGCGATGAGCTTGAGGAATTCGCCGGAAACATTGCTGACGGGAAGTTTGTGCGTGCGAGGGTGGCAGAATATGTTGGAGTTTTTCGCCGAACCGGCGGAACCAAGGCGGCGGTCCTGCTCGAGGAGCTCGCGGCGAACATCGATCTTATTGCAGCCGATGCCGTCGGTCAGGCCATCGTCAATCTCCTCGACACCGCCGACCTGTTCACGAATGCCCAGGATGCGCGCAGAACGGGCTTTCTCAGTATCCCGGCAACATGGCGACTGTGGTTCACTCTGAAATCTCTTCTCGAAAGACTGGAGTTGCCGGAGCGCGCCGCCGCTCTTCGTTCCGCCTTCGCGAGCGCCGCGAGTTTTCACGGGCTCGGCTTCGCGCTCACCGTGTTCCGCGCGTCGCTTGGACGCGATCCCGACACCAGACCCGATGCAGCCGGGGTGCCGCTCGTCGACGATGCCACGTGCGATGAACTGGAAGAGGTGCTGCGTGGGCGACTTCAGAAGGCGGCGGCCGACGGGACACTCCTCGTCGGCAACGGACTCATCGAAAACCTGCTCCAGTGGATGAAACTCGGTGAAGAAGCCGCGGTTAGAGCATGGACCGATCGCGTACTCGAGGACGATGAAGCTACCATCCATTTTGCCAAGGCCGCCACCCAGACCAGGCAATCCCACACAGCGGGTGACCGGGTGATGCGGGAGAGGTCGAGCGTTGATCGGCCGGCCCTGGAGAGTGTCGTGAACGTGGATCGGATGATCACGCGACTCGAAGCGATTGCTGAGGCCGGACCACAACATCAGACATTAGCTATCATTCGGGACTTCAAGATTGGCCTCAAGCCTGTATCCCCGTTCGCATCAGAGGAGGATGCCGAAGTCTAAGTCATCGCTGGGGCACCAGTGTCTATGACCCGTCGCCTTCTTGGGGAACGACCGCTTCTCGAGCCAAACGCCCTTTCGAGTGCTCGTGCCAAAGCGTCCCATTCTTGCGGTCGCGCGTGAGACACGCGAGTAGTCTCCAAGAGGTCGAGAGACACAATCCGAGTCACCTGCGGCACGGACCACCACTTGCGGACGAGGGTCTCACGTTCTCGACTTTTCCAATCAATTGGAAGTCGCCAGCCGGGGATGAGGCCCGGGCAACCGGTGATAGATAGCAGCGCGGCTCCGCCCGCAAGGGAACAGCTCCAAATTCGCATAGATCGGCCGTGGCGACCATTTCATCGCATCGGTATCCAAGCAGCCGGTAGCTCTTTCCTGCCGCCCAGCGGGCCGCATATTCGCGAGCATACAGGGGTCACGGGGTAGGCAACTACCCGCGCTTCGCCACGCTCGCCGAGCGCGGTGTAACTCGGTCGTCAAGCGGGACCGGCGTCGCCGTTATGATCTTCGACGGGCCAGGAGCGGCCGCGAGAAATTTCGAACTATGCCCGCTTTTCGGGCGAACGGCCTGCCGCTC
This sequence comes from uncultured Alphaproteobacteria bacterium, assembly GCA_963805295.1. Classification (GTDB taxonomy): domain Bacteria; phylum Pseudomonadota; class Alphaproteobacteria; order Rhizobiales; family Beijerinckiaceae; genus Roseiarcus. Next base: position 7,566 of record CAWDTW010000051.1, read on the forward strand.
TTGCCGTCGAAAATCCCGCCGTGTTCTGCGAGTTGACCCTTGGCCGCACGTGGTCAGCATGAGCCGGACACGAACCCCGGCCGTCGACGCCGACAGTCGATCCGATCGCGAAGCTCAACCCCCTGACGCTTAGTTCTTCGTCCGCAAGCGGGCTTTCCGCGAACATCGTCCGTACGTCGCGCAAGCGGGAATGCTTACGAGCGAAGACGACGCTGTGGACGACCGCAGTGCGCAAATAGCGGCCGTTGCCCGGCGGCGTGGCCCTCGACCCGTTGCAGACATTCCCGGCGGTGCAAAAATCAAGCAGACTGTGCGAAAACTCGACGTGTCGCTTCGTACGGTCGCGCAGAGAACCGATTTTCGCGGTTTTTTCTGCTCTGCGCGGCTACAGGCCGCGAAATTTGGGTATCAAGTAGCGTGCCTCCGAGTTTTCGCACGGTCTGCAAGATTTTTGAATTGCGCGGAAACGCCCAGCAGAGAAGGCGAAAGCGCGGTTTTTGACCCTCAAAGAAGAACGACGCGCCGCTGTGCGGCGCGCCTTCACGTCAGGTTCCATATTGGCGGGTTATGCGATTTCAAACCCTACTGTGAGTGAGAAAATCTCGCCCAACGCTATCTTTTACCCTACGATTCGCCGATCAGCATCTGGAACAGCCGGTTGAAATCGGCGCTTGCCGACTTGATGAATACGCCACGGTAACCCTTGCCACCGATGGCGACTGAATACTCGCCGCCCGAATATGCCCAACCTTGCTGTGGCACCCAAGGCATGCTGCTCAATTTCGAGAATGCTCCGGCCAGAGTGTTGAAATTCATAGTTACGGATGCAGAGAACTGAGCGGCCATCGCCGCCATCTCGGGGGAGGTCTCGGTGTTGGCCACGTGATTAAGCAAGCGCCCATCGGGAGCGAACTCAAATGCGAGGACGACGCCGTCCAACTGCGCGAGGTCAGTTAGTGTTGCCATTTTTCGATACCTCTTTCTGCAATCACCCCCCATTTCCCAGATAGGCGTCGATTGAACCCTTGCATTCTCCTCCCTCTGCGTCGGACGGCAGCGGAAGAAAGGGCCGCAATGCGTCATCGAGAAGAAGCCTAGTTCATCGTTTCCAAAATTCGAATCATATCAAGCGGCGTTATCGAGTTTATAGGACCAAGTGTGGACGACGGGGTCGTGATTGAAGTGATCCATGGCGGCCATGATGCGGTCCTTGAGTTCCTCTTTGGATGCGACGCGGATATGGCGCAGCACCGAGCGGGCGAGCTTGGAGAAGAAACCCTCGACGAGATTAAGCCAGGAGCCGTGCTTGGGCGTGAAGATGAATTCGAAGCGGCCGGCAGGTTGCTCGGCGAGCCAAGCCTTGGTCTCCTTGGAGATGTGCGCCGAATGATTGTCGAGGATCAGCTTGATCGCCGTATGGGTCGGATAGGCGGCGTCGAGGAGCTTGAGGAATTCAATGAATTCGCGGCTGCGGTGGCGGTCCTTGACGAGAGCGTGGACTTGGCCGGTGAGCAGATCGATGCCGGCCAGCAAGCTGACCGTGCCGTGGCGCTTGTACTCGTAGTCGCGCGCGAAGGTCGCATGTCTGCCGGGCTCGGGCGGCAGGTCCGGGGCGGTCGTGGCGATTGCCTGAATGCCGGGCTTCTCATCGTAGGAAATGATCGCCACCGCATCGCTCGGTTCTTGTTTTGCGGCCGCCGCGGTCTCCTTGATGAGCCTTACTTCGCGATAGACGCACAGAACCTCCGCCATCTTCTGCTTGAACTCCGGATCGCGGCGTTCCAGGGGCATTGTCACGGCACTCAGGGCTTGCGGCGTTCTCGGTGGCCTGGTAGCCGCACGCGGATGAACAAGATCAGCTACAGCGGGTATCGGTTCCCGCCCGAGATCATTCAGCAAGCGATATGGCTTTACCTCCGGTTCACCCTGAGCCTGCGCGACGTCGAAGATTTATTGGCGGAACGCGGAGTGGCGGTGTCTTACGAGACGGTTCGGCGTTGGGTGAATCATTTTGGACCGATGATCGCGGCCGACCTACGGAAGCGTCGCCTAAAACCTCATACGACTTGGCATCTGGACGAGGTCTATCTGAAAATCGACGGCCGAATGGTCTATCTTTGGCGCGCTGTCGACGCCGAGGGCGAGGTCCTCGATGTGCTGGTCCAGTCGAAGCGCAACAAGCACGCCGCGCTGAAACTGATGCGCAAACTCTTGAAGAAGTATGCCTTTGTTCCTGAGCGGTTGGTCACCGACGACTTGCGATCATACAGCGCCGCGGTCCGGGATCTTGGGATCGAACGCCACCATGAGCGCGGGCGATGGAAGAACAACAGAGCTGAGAATTCGCATCAGCCGACGCGGCGGCGGGAGCGCAAGATGCAGCGGTTCAAGAGCCCGGGTTCAGCCCAGAAATTTCTTTCCACACACGCCGCCGTCTACAATACCTTCAACGTCCAACGCCATCTCCTCTCAGCCCAAACGCACCGCGCGCTTCGCGCTGCGGCGATGACCACGTGGCGGACTGCAGTCGCAGCGGCCTGACAATTCCTGAGGTGCCGATACTTCGCGCTCGCGGCACGGCAACGTGACAAAGCCAGATCATGCAGCCATCGCCCATGCAGAAAATCACCCGCGCGATGCGGTTCCCGCCGAGCGCGCTGCGCACCTCCCACAAGCCGGCACCGAGCGGCGCGCAATGCGGCCGGCCAAGAGGCCACCCGAATTCAACCTTTTGAATGTCCTTGCCAACGGTGTGGCGGTCGGCCTCGGACAACTCGAGAATCCATTCGCGAACCGGCCTGCGACCCGACGGATTCACATAGAACCGCGCGGGGAGCTTTTTCGTGCGGTCAACCATCCGAAGCGATTGTGCCAAAATTGGCACAACTTAGCAAGCTGTTTCAGCGAGGCGGGACGGCGAGAACGCCCGTCAGAAGGCCCGGCATGAACTGGCAGAGCGCGTGAAAGCCAGCGTAGGTGTGTTTCGGCGCGACACGCTGACCCCACCCAGCGATTATGATTCAAAGACTTACCGCGCCCATCGGCGTTGGGACCCCACGCCGAATAACACATCTATCGGCTTCGACGCCGACTGGAGGTCCGTCGGATGAGTTCTCATTCGTTTGCGCGCACCTTGATGGATGAGAAGGCGGCTTGACCACCCCCTTTTCAGGAGAGGATGCCGAGCAAGGAGCAACACACTGTTGCAGAGCCGCGATGTGGGCCAACGGTTGACCAGCTCAACCCCGGCCAGCCGGTGTCAGCAGCTCGCTTGCAATCTGCGGTATTTTTTCAATTGCCGCTGCGTTACCGCGGGCCCAGAAACGGCGCAGCAGTGTCTCTGGCACGAACTCGTCGTACTTCGCTGTGCAGAGCGCAACGATTCCGTTCTCGACGGCGCCTAAGTCATCGCTGGTCAACGAAGCAAGCTTGGCCAGGGCGTCCATCACATCGTCCGACCTGCCGGAAACTGTTATCCCGAGGCCGTTGTCCTCTGACTTAACGCCAATCCCCGCCAAAGCCACACACATAGCGGCCACCGTGGAGGTTCCAACCCAAGGAAACAGTAGCACGCTGCGCCCCATGTTGGCCTCAAGTAATGAAACGACCGGCTGATACGCATAAGCAGACATAAAGAGAACGCGGTGGTTTGGGTTTCTTTATAAAAACAAAGGCTTGCCGCGTCCCGACGGTCTGAATGAGGTCTCGGCGTTCCGACAGGCCGCCAGTGGCGGCTGAAACGGCTCGTTTAAGGCCGAAAATATGCACGGAAACTCATGTCGGAATGAGATAGTATACGGAAACGGCTCCTGATGGGTTTTCCGTACATGTTGGTCGGCTATATGCGCGTTTCCACCGACAATGACCGCCAGGTGCTGGACCTTCAGCGCGACGCGCTTCTTTCCACCGGGGTCGATGAGCGCCAGCTGTTCGACGATCGCGTCAGCGGCAGCCAGGACGATCGCCCTGGTCTTGCAAAAGCGCTCGCCTTCCTCCGGCCAGGCGATTGTTTGGTTTACGCCGGCTAGGCGAGAACCCGAAAATTGGCGCGATGAATCACGCGGAAATTGTCGGTGATTCGGTCGCAGAAACGGCTCCATTGTCTGGGCACGGTATACCGCAGGAACATGATGATCTCTGTGCTGAACTCCGGGAAGGTCTTGTAGTCCCGGTTGTGGGTGACGTTTTCATGCATCAAGGCCCACAGCCGCTCGATCGGATCGAGATGGGGACAGTACTTTGGAAAGAAACGCACCACGCATTTGCGCCCGGCCGCCGCAAGCCACTCCTTGACGATGCGGGCTTTGTGATATTTGGCGTTGTCGACGAAGACGTGGATCAGGCGATCGCGAGGATGGGCGCTCTCGACCTGTCCCAATAGCTTGATCAAGCTCTCCGCGTCGACCGTCTCGACCTCGAGGATCTGCGTCCGGCCGGTTTCCAGATTGATCGCGCCGTGGATGTTCAGCCGCTGACGGCCCGTCGTCTGCTCCACCGCGATCGTGACGCCCTTGCGGGCCCAACAGCCGGCTGGCCTGACCTGATGGGTCGGATGAACCGCATCGACGAAGACGACCGCCTCGTCGACGCCCATCGTGTTGAGCAGGTTCTCGTATTCGTCGATGAAGGCTTGCTGTTTGGCGTCGTCGAGGCCGCGCGGCATCCGTTCCGGCTTGCGGTAGTCGAAGCCCAGACGATGCAGCAAGGCGATCAGCCCCGACCGGCTGTAGCTCAGCCCAAAGCTCCGCCTCAACCAGGCCCCGACCTTCCGGATGCTGTGGGGACAGTGGGCGTCGACCCATTCGCTCAAAGCGGCTTCCTGATCGCTGCTGAGGTGGCTGCTGCTGCCTTCGTGGCCGAAGCTCTTCAGCTCTTCGACGCCGCCGCGCTGATAAGCGCTGTGCCAGTTGCGGACCGTGTCGTCGTCCAGCAACAAAGCCGCCGCGACGCGCTCGCAGCCCCAGCCCCGGTCGAGAAGGACGATGGCGTTGGCCCGTCGGGCCACGCGAGCCTCGGCAAGCCCGTCTCGCGCAATCCCGATCAGGGCGCGCCGGTCGTCAGCCGAGAGAAATCCACCGCGAATCACATCTCTCAGCCGAATCCCACTCGGCCGTCCTGTCAAGCAATTCTTCGGCTCTTCAATGAGTTGGGGTATTGTCTGGAAACTGGATCGCCTCGGCCGGTCGCTGCCGCATCTCCTGGCCACGGTGAATGACCTTAAGTCACGCGGCGTGGCGTTCCGTTCGCTCACCGAACAGATGGACACCACCACCCCGCAAGGCGAGTTTCTGTTCCACGTCTTCGGCGCGCTGGCGCAGTTCGAGCGATCCTTGACCCAGGAGCGGGTGAAGGCCGGCATAGCCGCCGCCAAGCGCCGGGGGCGGCGAGGAGGTCGCCCGCCTGCCATCGATGCCGAGAAGCTCACGGGGCCCTTGACGGCGGCGCCACAAAGGCCGCGGTCTGTCGCACTTTCGGCATCAAACGCAGCACCCTGATCGACTCTCTGGCCCGGATCGGCTGGAGTGCTGGCCTCGAGATCCAGGAGGCCTGAATGACGCGACGACAAATTTTAACCGGAACCCAGCCATCGGCCCTTGTCTCGTTCGTCGCCGGGCAGATCGACGCTCTTCCGGAGGCCATCGACGAATACCTTGCCGTGGAACGCAATCGTCAACGCCATGCGATTGAACTGCAGGACCAACTGGGACTCCGTCCGTTCGGCGCGCATCCCACCACGGAATTGTTGGCTTGGCTGCTGCCGCATGCGATTGAAAACGACCGGCTCGCCTATCTGGCCGGGCTGGCGATGGAGGAATGCCGGCGGCGGCGCATCATTGTTCCGTCACCTGGCGCGCTCGAGCGGCTCTGCATTGAAGCCCGCCTTCATGCGCGGCGGGAAGTCCATCGGCGGCTGACCAATGGATTGTCCGCCGATCAGCGGCTCCAATTGGATAGCTTGACGCATCGCCGGCGGGACACCAGCCAGAGCTGGCTTTCCTGGTTGCGCCAAATGCCGGAAGCGGCGAAGCCCATGGCGATGCTCGGATTGATCGAGCGCCTGCAAACAGTCCAGTTGTCCCGTCTTGACGCGGCGCGCGGACACCGGGTTCATCAGGCGCGGCTCGCTCAGCTTGTCCGTGAAGCCAGCCGCACCACGGTACAGAATGTGGCCGGCTTTGAGCGTCAACGCAGGCACGCCACTCTGGTCGCCGTCAGCCTCGATCTCGCCGCCGATCTGACCGACAAGGCCATCGATCTGTTCGACCGGCTGATTGGGGCCATGTTCCGCAAAGCCGAAGCACGGCATGCCCGTGACTTCCAGGCCGATGGTCGGGCCATCAACGAGAAGGTGCGCCTCTACGCGCGCGTCGGCGCCGCCCTGATCGCGGCGCATGATGGCAAGCGAGACGCTTTCGGCGCGATCGCCGCGGTGATCCCGTGGGAGCGGTTCCGCGCGACCGTCGCGGAGGCGGAGGCGCTGACGCGGCCGGATGAGTTCGATGCTTACCAGATGCTGGGCGAACACTATGCTGGCATCCGCCGGTGGGCGCCAGCTTTCCTCGAGGCTTTCGCCTTTCAGAGCGTGCCGGCCGCCGCGGCGCTCATGCGCGCCATCGAGTCGCTCCGCGACATGAACCGCATGGCCACACCGAGCCTTCCCAAATCGGCTCCCACGAACTTCGTCCGGCAGCGCTGGGCGCGCCATGTGTTGTTGCCCGGCGGCGTTCATCGACCGGCGTTATTACGAGCTCTGCGTGCTGGCGGAATTGCGCGACCGGCTGCGCGCCGGCGATGTGTGGGTGACGGGCAGCCGGCGCTATCGCGCTTTCGAGGAACGGTTGATCTCTCGGGAGACCATGCAAGAATTGCGGCAGAGCGGCGATCTGCCAATCATGGTCGAGACGGATTTCGAGAGCTTCATCGCCGGGCGGCGCGCCTTCCTGGATGAACGGTTGGCTTTGATCGACGCGAAGGCAGAAGACGGACTGCTGCCGGATGTCACGATCGACAAGGGCGCGTTGAAGATCACGCCCATCGCCAAATCGACGCCGCCGGAGGCCGAGGCCTTCGCCGCGCGCCTTTACGCCATGCTGCCGCGCGTGCGGATCACCGACCTTCTGGCCGAAGTAGCGCGCTGGACGCTCTTTCCTGACTGCTTCACCCATCTGCGCACCGGAGAGACAGTCGGCGACCCGCAAATCCTGATGGCGAGCCTCCTTGCCGACGGGCTCAATCTCGGTCTTACGCGCATGGCAGAAGCCTGCAGCATCGCGAGCCTCGGCCAACTCGCCTGGACGTCCGAATGGCATATCCGTGACGAGACCTACGCCCTGGCACTCCAGCGGCTGGTCAATCAGCAACAGCGCGAGCCGTTTGCGGCGATGTTCGGCGACGCTGAGGCTTCTTCTTCGGACGGCCAGTTCTTCCGGGCCGGTGGCCAGGGCCGCGCCTCAGGAATCCCCTCATTTCGAGAACGGCCTGGTTTCGAGGCTTTTTGGCCCTCATAAGGGGCGAACGGAGGGCCCTAAGGTCCCACATTGAGCATGGCGCAACCTCTTTCTCGACAATTCGGAGCCCCGAACTCGCGCTTCAGGACTCGTCATACGAGAATCGTCGCAGCGAAGCGCCAACCTCCAGTTGCATTTTGGTCCTCGAAAAAATGAGGGGATGGCTGAGGGGCCGCGCCGCCGCCAAACTAAACGCTCATTACAGCGACGATCCTGGAGCCAAGTTCTACACTCACATCTCCAGTCGCTATGCGCCGTTTTACATCAAGGGGATCCCGGCAACCGCCAGCGAAGCGCTGCATGTCCTAGATGCGCTGCTTTATCACCAGACCGACGTCATGACCAATCGTCACCACACCGATGGCGGCGGCGTCTCCGACCACGTTTTCGCCCTCTGCTCTCTGTTCGGGCTTCGTTTTGCGCCACGAATTCCGGACCTGAAGGACCGACGCCTCTACAGCTTCAACAAACCATCGGCCTATCCGGCGCTCGAACCAATGATCGCGGGCCGGATCAATGCCGCTCTCATTCGGGCTCACTGGCAGGAAATCTTGCGGATCGCCGCATCCATCAAAACCGGCGCGGTTTCTGCGTCCTTGATCATGCGCCAGCTGGCATCCTATCCGCGCCAGAACGGCGTCGCCGCGGCATTGCGCGAGTTGGGCAGGATGGAACGCACGATCTTCACCCTCGACTGGATCGAAGACCCGGTTCTGCGCCGTCACACGGGTCAGGAGCTGAACAAGGGCGAGTCACGCAACAGCCTTTCCCGGGCGGTCTTCCTTCACCGGCTCGGCGAAATCCGCGACCGAACCTACGAGAACCAGCAGCATCGCGCCTCCGGACTGAACCTTGTCGTCACCGCGCTCATTCTCTGGAACACCAGGTATCTCGAGCGCGCCATCACCGCCCTGCGCGAGATTGAAGACGTTCCTGACGGCCTCCTCGCTCATCTCTCCCCGCTGGGCTGGGAACATGTCAACCTAACTGGAGATTACATCTGGGGTGCCGCGCAGCCGATGACGGAAAACAATGACGGATTGATGCCGCTAAGGCCTGCGCCGGAAGCCATCGCCAAAGCTGCATGACGTTCACTTTTTGTCTGCTTATGCGTACTGCGTGAGCGTTTCATTAGTTGAGGCCATCCTACGACAAGGGTCATGAACGGATCACCTTATCTCCTCTGGGCCAGCCAGTTCCTGATCGACTGCGCTCTCGGTTCGAACTCCCGCGCCAGCTCCTCCGGTGCCTGACGGATGACGAAGGCTTGCTTGGGGTCCAACTGCTCTGCCATGCCACGCTCCGTTCGTTCCGCAGAGGCCACTATATGTAGCGGCGCGCAATCGAAATGCGTCCGTCTCACATAGCGTGCGCTCAGTCTCAAACAGCGTGCGTCGGAGGCACCCGATGTTCTCATCGATTGTGCGTCGGAAACCGCCCTTGATTGCGCGTTCGCCACATTTCGATTGCGCGCCGCTACACTTAGGAGTCGTACGTGACCGGTAGTCCTGACCTTCGGTTGATCCTCGCCGTCCATGCTGTCGGCCTGCCTGCGGAGATAGGGAAAACCGGATTCGTTCCGATGGACCAGGAGGTTGCGGTCCGTTCGCTCGAGACCGCCGGACTTTGGTTCGGGCCGCGCAAGGTGCTCGAGGAACTTGAGGACTATCGGCAGGTGATCCCCTATATCGTTCTACGTGTCCGGGACCGCCTCATACGGTACACGCGGACGCCGGCCGGCGGTGAGACCAGGCTCCATGGACGAATGTCGGTCGGGCTTGGCGGACACGTCGATTTGCTTGACGCCAAGTCTTGCGGAGACCGCTTCGATCTCCTCGGCACGGTCGAGCAAGCTGCCGAGCGTGAGCTGCGAGAGGAGTTGGGCGAAATCACGTGCGAGCGCCGTCGTTGGATCGGGTTGCTGGTCGACAACGACACGTCGGTTGGACGTGTTCACATAGCGCTGATCGGACTTTGGGACATTCACGACCTTCCGCACGGGGAAACCGAGGAGGCCGTCGGCGAGGTGACGATGGCTTCACTTCGCGAACTGAAGGCAGACGCGGAAAATCTTGAGACATGGTCGGCCTTGCTCCTGCCGTGGCTCGAATCGGAACTGAAAGCGAGTGATCGCCTTGATCGTCTCAAGTGCGAGGCCGGCGACGGGGGCACGCATGAAGGCGTCGGTCCCGCCCTCGGCCTGTAACAGCTACCTGACGTACCCCATCTGGCCATCTCGAGTGCGCGGGCAAGCCCTTGGGACCACTGGGTTCTGCATCTTTCATTTCGGCGACAGACACTGCGGCCGCTCGTGACACGGCACGTGATCATCGCGGCGAGTTGCACGCCGTAAGCTCAGAGCTTGCGAGAGCGAGCGTCCGTTTCGACACTTGCGTCGGCCAAAGGCTGTCGGGCGGCTAACGGCCAGTTCTCGATCAACCGGGGCGTCGCGTCGTATGTCCGCAAGGGTCGTAAGCTGACTTCGGACCTGCATATCTTAACGTCTGCTATTCGGCCGCCGCTGGATATCTGCAAATGTGCAGGTTTTTGGACGCCGGCATCACGAGCGGCGCCTCTTGCTCCGGCGGCCGGCCTCAAAAAAGTGCCAGGGCACGAAGTCGCGGGAAGTTTGGGTGCCCGTGCGGGCGGCCGGCGCTGTGGGGATTTGATTGTCGCGCTGGTTATGATGGTGGGCGCGAAGGTGGCGCGAGGCGACCTGGACAGGGTGTGGAGGGGGGCCTGGAAGCGCGCAATAGGGATCTCGGTGGTGGCGTGGAGCGTATTAACGGGCGATCGGCTCGTTGATTGGCGTGGTTGCGCCGAGAGAGATCGCCGCCAGCGCGGAGCCAGCGCAACGGAACGGGAAGGCGGCGGCGCTCACAGGCGGTCTGGCTCATGATGTGTCGATCGTGCTTGGGGTCGGCCGCCACCTTGGCTCGCAGCCGCGCGCGAAGACCTCGATGACGATCATGCGGGCGCCGCAGCGCGGGCATGGGCAGCGCAGCGCACGCGGCGCGTCCGGTGTGATATCCGGCTGCTGTTGAGGGTCGGCGGCAGGCGGGTCGGCGCCGAGCAGTGCGCGGGCTGTTGCGATGTTCTCGGCGCGGTTGGCGTTGGCGAAGAGCCCGTAGTGGCGGATGCAGTGGAAGCCCCTGGGCAGCACGTGCATGAGAAAGCGCCGGATGAACTCGTGCGGGTGAAGCCGCATCGTCTTCCAGCGGCCCGGCCCTTCGATGCGATAGTCTTTCCAGCGGAACGCGACGCCGGCGTCGTCGGCTGCGATGAGGCGGCGGTTCGAGATCGCGACACGGTGGGTGTAACGGGAAAGATAGCGCAGCACTTGCTTGGGGTCCCGCGAACGGGGCCTTGCAATAGACGACCCACTTGATGCGCCGCAGTGGGGCGATGAAGCGCTTGAACGTCTGCTTGTCGGCGAGCCCGGCATGGGCGTTGAAGAACTTCAACTGGCCGGCGTCGTGCGCATCCGTGAGCATCGCCAGCATCTTGCCGCTGAATAGACGCGCCGTCTCATGGCTGATGTCGATCCCGCGCTCGGCCAAGAGATCCTCGACGTTGCGCAGCGATAGCGGGTACTTCACGTACATCATCACGACCAGACAAATCACTTTTGGCGAGCTGTTGAAATATCGGAACGGGTCACTCATGGCCTGAAGCTATATACCACAGCCAAAGACGTCCCAAAAAAATTGCTCTGACAGTGCCGCCTGAACAGCGCCCAGCGTCGAGGCAAAGCCCGCTTCGCCCCGAATTGCAGGTCCGGGGCTCGAGGCTTGCGCGCGCGTTCAGGCCGTTGGCCGCAGGTGGCGGCATCGGAACGGCCTCGTCACCCGAAGGGCCGGCCGAGGCCCGCGGGCTTGACCCGCGGGGAGGCAAAGGGGTCGCGAAGCGATCTGCGCGTAGCGCTGCGAAAACGGGCGGCACCCTTTGATGGCAGAGGGTCGACGTGGTCCCGCCGTAGAGGAAGTTGAAGGGCAAGTAAAGAAATTAAGTAAAATTAAACGCAAGATTGCTACCCCGCTCAGGCCGGGCCGGGGCGACTCCCTGCAAAAAAGGCGATCGCTGCGGCCTGATCATTACGCCGAGTTGAATTGATGTCCAATTCGGCCGCTCCGCAAGTATATTAACTCGCTGTTTCAGGAGTATCCGCGCATGAGAGTATCTGTAGTCGCGCTGTTGGCCGCCATCGCCGTTTCCGCTTCCGCCTTAGCTGCGACCGACGCGGCCGGTCAGTCGTGGCAGGCAATGCCGCCGCCGGGATTCGGCCCAATGCCGCAGCCCGGATTCGGCGCAATGCCGCCGCGGCAATTCGCCGCGCTGCCGCCGCCGGGATTCGGCGGAGCGCCGCCGTGGGGGCCCGGCGGACCGTCGCCACATGGCTTCGGCGCAACGCCGCCATGGGGGCCCGGCGCAATGCCGGTGGCGTTCTCCCGACCGTCGCCGCATGGCTTCGGCGCAACGCCGCCGTGGGGGCACGGCGCGATGCCCGTCGCGTTCGGCGGACCGGCGCCGCATGGCTTCGGCGGGACGCCGCCGTGGGGGCCCGGAGCAATGCCGCCTGTGGCGTTCGGCGGGCCGGCGCCGCATGGCTTCGGCGCAATGCCGCCGTGGGGGCCCGGCGCGATGCCGCCGGTCGCTTTCGGTGGGCCGGCGCCGCACGGCTTCGGCGCAACGCCGCCGTGGGGACCCGGCGCGATGCCGGTCGCGTTCGGAGGACCGGCGCCGCATGGCTTCGGCGGGACGCCGCCGTGGGGGCCCGGAGCAATGCCGCCTGTGGCGTTCGGCGGGCCGGCGCCGCATGGCTTCGGCGGACCGCCGCCGTGGGGGCCCGGCGCAATGCCCGTCGCGTTCGGCGGACCGGCGCCGCACGGCTTCGGCGCAATGCCGCCGTGGGGGCCCGGCGCGATTCCGCCGGTCGCGTTCGGCGGACCGGCGCCGCACGGGTTCGGCGCAATGCCGCCGTGGGGACCCGGCGCCATGCCGCCGGTGGCGTTCGGCGGACCGGCGCCGTGGGGACCCGGCGGAACGCTTTGGATGCAGCGACGGGCTGCCGCCGAAGAAACGCTGCTCGACGCCAGGCTCGCCGGAATGAAAGCCGGCCTCAAGCTGACGCACGATCAGGAGAAACTCTGGGGCCCATTGGAGACGGCGGTGCGCGACGCCAGCAAGGCGCGTATGGAAGCCGAGCAGAGAATGGCGGAGATGCGGCAGGGCGAGTGGCTTTCGCCGGTCGACCGTCCCGAGGCCAAGGCTGACCGTGTAGCCAAACGCACAAGCGAGCTCAAGGCGATCGACGATGGGGCGAAGCCCTTGTTCGACAGTCTTGATCCCGCGCAGAAGAGTGACCTCGAGCTGCTCGGACGCGCAATGTTTGCGTCCGCCCGCGGCGGCCCTGGCGACGTTACAGCGCGGACATGGCTGGGCTATCGCGGCGAAGGGTTCGACGGTCCCAAGGATTACCTGTAATCTTGAGGTTTCAACCTCGATTCGGCGAAGACGCGGTCGCCGCAATTGGCCGCGTCTTCTTTTTTTGCGGAGCGCCGGCGCGCGGTCATATGCAGGACACGGAGTTGATTTGTCATTCAGCTTCGCGGATGATCGCTGGCCGAGATTGTCGGAGGAAATCAACCATTGTCGCGCTGCACTTAAACGGGGTCTGCCTCACTTTCCGTGATGGCGGCAACCACGAATTATGAAAAGCCATTGATAACGCAGGGTAAATCTGGGTCCGGTCCCGTGATTTTCCCGCCACATTTTCCCCGCGGGCGCGTTCGTAAAATCCTGCTGTGTTTTCCGTGTGTTATGAGTTCAAAGTGTAACCGGGGCAAATTCCCGGGCACGCACTTGCACAAGAGGTTTTGCTGCAACTGCGAAATCAAGTAAAAACAATCACTTGCAGGCACACCGGACTGGTTTAAACGGAGTTGTTCTGGGTTTTGCCCGGGAATTTGCCCCGGTTACTTCAAAGTGCTCTCGGTCAGCACGGAAAGTGAGGCAGACCCCACTTGACGACCGGCGCCATCGCGCTGCTCGGCGAATCGGCCCGGCGCGCGGCGATGCCCAGCCTTCAAACCGGCCCTCTCCCCTGCTATGTTGCTGCTTATGAACGAGCGCATCAAAAAGTTGACCGAGCAGGCGAGCTTGCTTCCCCCGGTTGAGCGCGCTGAGCTGGTCGAGGGCATCCTGCAGAGCCTCGACGCCACCGATCCAAACCTCGATCAGCTTTGGGCCGAGGAGGCGAAGGACCGTCTGGCCGCCTATCGGCGTGGAGAGCTCGAGGCACTCGATTTCGACGAGACGTTGGCCAGACATGCCAGCCGCCCATGAATGTACGGCTGCTGGCTCCGGCTGCCGCCGAACTGGATGAGGCGGTCGCATGGTACGCCGCGCAAGCACCGGGCCTCGAGCGGCGGTTCATCGAGGAAATGCGGACGGCACGGAAACGCATCGCAGAGCGCCCGCACGCGTGGCATCCGCTCGGCAACGGCGTGCGGCGGTTTCGGTTGGGGCGGTTCCCGTACGGACTGATTTACGTCATCGAGGTGGACGAACTCGTCCTCCTCGCCGTCGCTCACCTGCATCGCAAACCGAACTACTGGCGGTCGCGTCTGTCCAGGCCCGACCCATAAACGCTCGCACTGCCAACTCGAGAGACCAAGTTAAGTCTACAAGCAGAGACGCTCTGCCACATTGGCCGAGTGGCGCGCCCTAGGCGCTTAAGGGCGAAGCCCGACAAAAAAGTTGTCGATCATTAGGCTGCGATCCCGAGTTCATGAAAGACGCCCTGCATGGCGCGTTGCAGGTCCAGGTAGTAGCGATCGATGGCTCGGGGGTTTTGCCCTCCGTTGTTCGGGGCGATCTCTTGAGCGGCGGCGAGGAGGGGTTTGATGGCCTTGTTGCGAAGGACGAGCAGGGCGGTGATCGCCCGCAGACCGGACGGAAGGGGCTCATAGCGACGCGTCGAGCCGATCCGGCGGACGATCTGTTTACCGCGGAGCTTCTTCAGATCGTAGGCTGCTTGTCGGGGACCGTAGGCGGATAGGCTTTGATTGCCGAGCGCGCGGACCTGATCGGCCAGTGCGGAGGCGGTGAAGCCGTCGGGTGAGGCTGACAGAGCGATAATAGCCTCGGTGACGTGACGCAGGCGTGGTTTGTTCAGATCGATACCCCCGAGCATGGACTTCCCGACGCGGGATGGGAGCGGAAGGCGCTCGAGCATCTCGTCGCCGATAAAGCATTGATCCTAAAAACGGCAATTGGCGTGTTCGCGTTTGGTTGAGACTCGTGCATTGTCATGGGCATGACGCACGATCTCTCAGGCTTTGGCCTTCACCCGTCGGGTGAACCATCTGCGGTTGCAGATCAAGGACCGCCGCGGGGGGTTTTGGTCGACAGTTTCACGGGTCCGGTGCATGTCGAATGGGACCGGGAGGCGGCTTTTACGCCGCTTGGGCAGTTGCCGTTTTTCATCGACTTTCTGAAGACGGCGGGCCTGTTCGATGCTTTTGTGGCGGATTGCCCGCTGCATTACACGAGCCCGAACGCGCCCAAGAAGCGCGATGTGCTGGGCACGGCGATGTTGGCGATGCTTGCCGGGCACAAGCGCTACGCGCATATCGCGGCGTTGCGCGGCGACGAAGTTCTTCCCGAGCTTCTCGGCATGAGCCGAATCGTCAGCGAGGACGCGGTGCGGCGGGCCTTTGCGACGATCGAGGAAGAGGCTGGCGCCGTGTGGCTGCGGCGCCATCTCGATTATTGCCTCGAGCCGCTTCTGGCTGAGGCCTGGATTCTCGACGTCGATACGACGGTGAAGCCGCTTTACGGCCGTCAGGAAGGAGCGGTCGTGGGCTACAATCCCAAGAAGCCCGGGCGGCCGAGCCATTGCTATCACACCTATTCGATGGCCGGCACGCGATTGGTGTTCGACGTGGACGTGTGTGCGGGCGATCAGCACGCCTCCAAGCATTGCGCGCCCGGTCTATGGGCGTTGCTGGATCGAACGCCCAGAGATTGCTGGCCGACCTTGTTGCGCGGCGACAAAGGGTTCGGCAACGAAGCGACCATGCGCGAAGCCGAGCAACGCTGGTTGCCCTATTTGTTCAAGCTGCGGCTGACCGCCAATATCAAACGCTCGATCAGGAGACTTTCCCAGCAAAGCGAGTGGGTCGATGCCGGCCAGGGCTGGCAAGCCACGGAGACCGTCGTCCGATTGCAGGGCTGGAGCCGGCAGCGCCGGATCATCGTGTTGCGGCGGCGCGTCAAGGGCGCGCTGGCGGCGTCCTCGATGGACGATCAAGGCCAACCGCAGCTCTCGTTCATCGACATCGGCCCCGGCGAGGATGTTTACGAATATTCGGTTCTCGCGACCTCCCTGGTCGAGGACCTGGCGAGCTTTGGCCAGCTCTATCGCGATCGCGGCGACGGGGAGAATATTTTCGACGAATTGAAGAACCAATGGGGCTGGGGCGGCTTCGTCACCCACGACTTGGCGCGTTGCCGTTTGGCCGCGCGCCTCGTCGCGCTGTTTTACGATTGGTGGAACATCTTCGTTCGTCTGGCCGAGCCGGATCGGCATCGAGAAGCCGTCACCAGCCGGCCGTTGCTGTTGCACGCCATCGCCGAACGGGTGCGCCATGCGCGAGCGACCACCATCAAAATCGCCAGCACGCATGCCCGCGCGGTTCCCGCCGCCAAGGCGCTGCGCGCCGTCGCCCTGTTCTTGCGCGGCTTGGCCAAAAATGCGGAGCAGTTGACCAACCTGCAACGCTGGAGGGAAATCCTCGCCAGAGCCTTTCGCGTCTTCCTCAACAGCAGACCTCTGCGCCTCCCGCCGCGACTCGCGCTCTGTTGACGCACAACCTGTGATTGAAAAAATGCCAAACTCAGCAACGCAAATCAACGCCAACTGCCGTTTTTAGGTTGATCGATGCAGCTCAAAGCTTCCATGAATCGCTCAAGCATGCCCCTCAACCGACGGACGATCTCGGGGAAGTTATGCAGCAGGCGCCCACAGTGGAACTCTCGAATATTCTGAGCTACAGCCTCAATGCGAAGTACGCGCTCGCCTTTGGAATAGATCTTCAACGTCAACTTGCCGCAGTGCAGCTTGAAGACTGTCAGATCATACGTAGGTCTCTCGACCGCGACTTCCCATTCGGCCGCCCGCATGTTGCGTGGGCGGTATTTTGGCCGGCCCTTGTCTCCAAGGATCGTCTTTATCATCGTCAGGTCCAACGGCGCTCGGCTGCGATCGATCAGGGCCTGGAAGACTTGCTCCATGCGTCCGCCAACCACAAAGATCAGATTTCGGCTATACTCCATCTGGTAATTGGAAAAGTGATACCGAAACCCGCTGCGTTGCTGTTCTTCAAAATCGAGCGCAAAACACAAACATGAGCGGTAAACCCACCGCTCGCAGACCTGAAGCAATCGCCCTACAGCCCGTTGCTCGGACAAGGTCTCTGCGATCTCTGCGAAGCTGGATGTGTTGCTAATTGCAGTAAAACAGTTGCCGTTTTTGATGAACCCGATGCCCGCCTTGCGGGCCTGGCAGGCGACGTATTCATGGCCATTCAGGATCACTTGGGCTGGGAACGGCGGATGCCCGCTGATCTTGATGGTGACATGCCCCCAATCACGGTTGAGAATGTGGAACGAGTAGTGGTTCACATAAGGCGTCTTCCGCTCAAGGTGGTAATTCGCCTCTACGTGCCAGACCGGTGCCTGGGCGCGACCGACCAGGACCAGAAACAAACCTTCGGTGACCGTTGTCTTGGCCAGATAATCGTCGGCCACGTCATGCTTACGCTCCCCTGCCACACAATCGATGACCGGAATGTCGTGCGCTTTGGCGTAGCCCCGCACGCGTCGACTGAACCGGCCTGCCAACCGCATCAAGTGAGCGTTGTCCAGAGTGTCGTCCGATCCAGTGAGCGCCCGCCACCACACACGGAAACCACCAGGGCTGTGCCCCATCCCGAAGTAAGCGTTCAGAAGGCGTTGTCACGTCGTCGGCGGCTTGGTAGCCAAAGAGCATGACGAAAATCAACTACTCCGGATATCGGTTCCCTCCGGAGATCATTCACCAGGCGATCTGGCTTTATCTCCGGTTCACGCTCAGCTTTCGTGACGTCGAGGATTTGCTCGCGGAGCGCGGAATTGCAATTTCGTACGAAACAATCCGACGCTGGGTAAATCATTTCGGGCCGATCATTGCAGCGGAATTGCGCAAGCGCCGTCCCAAACCGCATTCGATCTGGCATCTGGACGAGGTCTATCTGAAAATCGATGGGCGCATGGTTTACCTGTGGCGCGCCGTCGACGCCGAGGGCGAGGTTCTGGATGTGCTGGTCCAGTCCAAGCGCAACAAGCACGCCGCGTTGAAACTGATGCGCAAACTTCTAAGGAAATATGCCGTCGCTCCCGAGCGAATGGTCACGGATGATTTGCGGTCCTACGGCGCAGCAAGCCTCGATCTCGGCATCGACCACCTGCATGATCGCGGGCGATGGAAGAACAATCGGGCCGAGAATTCACATCAGCCGACCCGACGGCGGGAGCGCAAGATGCAACGCTTCAAGAGCGCGGGCTCAGCCCAGAAGTTCCTCTCAACCCACGCCGCCGCCTACAACACATTCAACGTCCAACGCCATCTCACGTCAGCCAAATCACACCGCGTGCTACGCGACGCGGCGATGACCACGTGGCGCGAGGCCGTCGCGGCGGCTTGAAAATCCGTAAGGCGTAAACCGCTCGCGCTCTTCGCATGGCAACGTGACAACGCCGCGGCGATCGTTGCGCGAAGCGCGACGACTGCGAGCGCGATCAGATATATCGAGATTGGCCATGCGGCGCCGTTCGTCCATGACAAGAAGGTCGCGGCCGCAAATGGCGTGAGACCCCCACTGATGGCGGTGCCGATCTGGAAGCCAAGCGAAGCGCCGCTGTAGCGCATCGGGGCCGCAAAAAGTTCCGTGTACCACGGCGCACCGACGGCGAAGCCGATCATCTGCCCGAAGGTGATGGCGGCGACAATCGTCAGGGTGATGATGAGCGGGTCCTTCGTGTCCAACAGCCAGAAGAACGGGAACGCGAAAGCCATCGCGGAGGCATTGTCACGGCGCTTCGGGCTTGCGGCGTTCTCGGTGGCCGGGTAGCCCAACGCGGATGAACAAGATCAGCTACACCGGGTATCGTTTCCCGCCCGAGATCATTCACCAAGCAATATGGCTCTACCTCCGGTTCACCCTCAGCCTGCGTGACGTCGAGGATTTGTTGGCGGAGCGCGGAGTGGCGGTCTCTTACGAGACCGTTCGGCGTTGGGTGAACCATTTCGGACCGATGATCGCGGCCGACCTGCGAAAGCGTCGCCTGAAGCCTCATACGACTTGGCATCTCGACGAGGTCTATCTGAAAATCGACGGCCGAATGGTCTACCTTTGGCGGGCCGTCGACGCTGAGGGCGAGGTCCTCGATGTGCTGATCCAGTCCAAGCGAAACAAGCACGCCGCGATGAAACTGATGCGCAAGCTCTTGAAGAAGTATGCCTTCGTTCCTGAGCGGTTGGTCACCGACGACTTGCGATCATACAGCGCCGCGGTCCGGGAGCTTGGGATCGAACGCCACCATGAGCGCGGGCGATGGAAGAACAACAGAGCTGAAAATTCGCATCAGCCGACGCGGCGGCGGGAGCGCAAGATGCAGCGGTTCAAGAGCCCGGGTTCAGCCCAGAAATTTCTTTCCACACACGCCGCCGTCTACAACACCTTCAACGTCCAACGCCATCTCACTTCAGCCCAAACGCACCCCGTGCTTCGCGCTGAGGCGATGACCACGTGGCGGATGGCGGTCGCGGCGGCCTGATAATTCCTGAGGCGCCGACACTTCGCGCTCGCGGCACGGCAACGTGACAAAGCCCTGCGGACAGCTTGCCGACGGCTTCAGTGACGAGCGCTTCGAGCTCGGCGGCGGGAACGCGGACGATCGATCCCGCTTTGCTCTTGTCGCCTTGCAGAGCCGCCTGCGAGACGTAATAGCGCCAGCGCTTGGACCCCTTCCTCGCCCAGGTCGGGCTCATCCGGTTGCCCCGATCGTCGAAAAGCTTTCCCGCGGAGCAGAGCCTCGGACGATTGGCGCGTTTTCTTCGTCCTCGCAGCTCCCAGATGTTCGCGCAGGCTTTGTTGAACCCGATCCCAAAGGTCCTGATCGACGATCGGCGGATGCTGGCCTTAGTGGACTTGGCCTTTATGGGCGATGCGGCCGACATAGATCGGGTTCGACAAGAGTTTGTAGATGTGCCCCCGGCTGAACAGGCCGCCGCCTGTCGAGCGGCCTGCGCCATCGATGCGAATCCGAATTCGCAAACCCTCGGCGTCGAGGGATTGCTTAAGGAAGGCGACGCTTCCCGCTTCGAGATAGCGCTGGAACAGGGAGCGCACGATCGCTGCATGATCATCGACGATGTGGAGAGCGCGATCCTCGACCCGATAGCCCAGCGGAACCACGCCGCCCATCCACATCCCCTTCTTCTTCGAAGCCGCGATCTTGTCCCGAATCCGCTCGCCCGTGACCTCCCGCTCGAACTGGGCGAAGGACAGCAGCACGTTGAGAGTCTAGACGTCCCATGGTCGATCGGCTGACCCGATCGCTCGCCGACTTCGCCAAGCTGGTCGAGATGGCGGTTGGTCCGGGAGCGTTATGACGATGGCGGCTGTGGCGCGCGCCTGTCGAAGGGGATGCCGACGCCATCGTCCTTCTCGGATCGAAGGTTCCGCCGGATCGATTTGTCGAGATCGCCGAAAGCGCAGTCCATCGAGGTCGCGTCCCTCGAGATCCGCCACGATCGACAGAACAGAGACATCGCGCGGCAGCGAAGCCCCCGACGTTGTCGCCATCGGACGCTTCGCTACCAGCCCGGACTTGGCTTCCGTGCGGCCCATGCCGATCACGCCGCCCGCTTCGCCTTACGTTTGGGGTCACGGCGGCTGTCCACTGCCTCCGTCTGGACCACGCGGCCGCCGTCAATTTCAGCGCAACGCTCCGCCCGGTTTCGTCGCGACGCCAGAGCGGCGATCCAGATTTTGCGTGGATCTCACGGGCAAAACCAAGCTTCACGAGCTTGGCGCCCGCTTTACTGACAACCGCGCCCTTCATCGTCTCGGGCGCTGCCAAGCAGCGGTCCTCACGCTGCGCCGCCGCGCTCATCATCACAAGCTGTGCATCGGTAAGTTTGACGCTCATGATCCAACCCTTCCTCTCTCCTGAAAAGGGGGTGGAAGCCGCCTTCTCATCCATGAAGGTGCGCGCAAGCGAATGAGAACTCATCCCGGAGGCCCGGTCGTCCGAGGACGCGCAGCGTCGCTTTGTCGAGACCGCCGAGTGCCGCAGCCTGGATTTGATACGCCAAGACCCTGAGCAGCAGCCACCGCGGCAAATGGGCGGGAGGGGTCCCGCCCAAGTGGTTGCGCCATTGCAGGCGAAGCCCATTTGGGTCGAGATCAGCGAGGCCCGCGATCAGATCGCTGAGGGACGTTGCCTCGTCCATCGCGGCGCCGGCGGAGGGGCGACTCCGCCGGCGGCGCCAGAATGTCGCCGCATCGGCATCACGCCGCTCGACGCGCTTTGGATTTTACGTGGCGATGGACCTTCTTCGGGGAGGCTCGGAGTTGGCTTCTATCGCATCGAAAAGGATCTTGCCGCCGAGAACAGCGCGGCCACTCGCTCCGATGTCGGGCATCAAGAGCCAAGCCCACGAAGGCTGGAAGCTGATGCGGGACTGCTATGACGATGGCGGCTTCTCCGGCGGGTCGATGGAGAGGCCTGCTCTCAAGAAGTTGCTGGATGCTGTTCGGGCGAGGCGGATCGACGTCATCGTCGTCTACAAAGTCGACCCGCTAACCCGGTCGCTCGCTGACTTCGCCAAGCTGGTTGAGCTCTTCGACGAACATCAGGTGTCCTTCGTCTCGGTCACTCAGTCGTTCAACACCGCGACCAGCATGGGGCGGCTGACCCTAAACGTCCTCCTGTCCTTCGCCCAGTTCGAGCGCGAAGTCACGGGCGAACGCATCCGGGACAAGATTGCCGCCTCGAAGAAAAAGATCCTATGCGGGTGGACGGCGGCCTGACTTGGTAGGCTGAGCTTCCACACCAGCATGGAGGCAACCGATGCAGTCTGTCACCTCCGCGACCGCTGTCGCGACCACCGCCCGCGCGAATGATATCACGTTGTTCGCCTCGCTCGAATTGAGCAAATCGAAATGGGTTGTGACGATCAACAGTCCGGGCAGCGAGAAGTTTTCCAAGCATGTGGTTGAGGGTGGAGATGGCGCCTGCCTGCTCGACCTTCTTTCGCGGTCGAGGGCGAAGGCCGAGCAGCGCTACGGCGTGCAGGTCAAAGCGATCGTCATTCAGGAGGCGGGATTGGACGGGTTTTCGATTTATCGCTTGCTGCTCGCCAACGGGATCGAGAGCCACGTCGTCGATGCGGCTTCGATCGCGGTCGCCCGGCGGCATCGGCGGGCCAAGACCGATGCGATTGACGGCGAGACGCTGTTGCGGACGCTGATGGCCTGGGCGCGCGGCGAGCGGCGGGTCTGTTCGATGGTTCGCGCGCCGAGCCCGGAAGACGAGGATCGCCGGCGGCTGACGCGCGAGCGCGGCACGCTGCTCAAGGAACGCATTCAGCATACCAATCGGGTCAGGGGCCTGCTCGGCGGCCAAGGCGTCCGGGATTACAACCCGCTTCGGCGCGATCGTTTCGAACGACTCGAGGCGCTGCGAACCGGCGACGGCCGTGAGCTGCCGCCGATGCTGAAGGCGGAAATCCGCCGGGAGCTCGATCGGATCGCGCTGGTGACGACGCAACTGGCTGCGGTCGAACGCGCCCGCGACGCGCTCATCCGCACGGACGCCGAGGAGCCCAACAACCCCGCCGCCCTGCTTCTCGAGCTCAAAGGCTTGGGCCCTGAGTTCGCCTCGCTCCTCTGGCTGGAATTTGTTTCGCAGCTTCGGCAACCGACGCCAGGTGGCGGCTTACGGCGGATTGGCGCCCAGCCCCTGGCAGAGCGGCGGCGTCGAACGGGATCAGGGCATCTCGAAGTCGGGCAATCGCCGCCTGCGCAAGACCATGATCGAGCTTGCCTGGTTCTGGTTGCGTCACCAGCCGGACTCGGCGTTGAGCCGCTGGTTTCAGGCGCGGGTCGGCGCCGCGAAGGGACGGATCCGCCGGATCGCCATCGTCGCGCTGGCCCGCAAACTCCTCGTCGCCTTGTGGCGCTATGTCACCCAAGGCGTCGTTCCCGAAGGCGCCGTGTTCAAGGCGGCATGACCCGATGGCTCAACCCACTCCAGCGAAGCTGAACGCGACGGCTTCGCCGGATCCGGGCGGGCGGTGACCGCGGATCGACCCCCGGGCTGAAACACGCCGTGAAAAAGGATGGTCCCGCCAACCCGAGCCCGATGCCCTCGAGCATGAGGGATTATGGTCCGAGCCGACAAGCTCGACCGGATG
The DNA here is from genome assembly GCA_963805295.1 of uncultured Alphaproteobacteria bacterium. Classification (GTDB taxonomy): domain Bacteria; phylum Pseudomonadota; class Alphaproteobacteria; order Rhizobiales; family Beijerinckiaceae; genus Roseiarcus. The sequence continues at coordinate 30,600 of CAWDTW010000051.1, forward strand.
TGAGGTGATGCGGTCGTCAGGGCTGCATGGCAAAGACGGGCTCACGCTTCGGATCCAAACGCCAAAGGAGCATGCACAATGCCGAAATGAATGAGCTTGACTGGAAACACCCCATGTGAGGGAATCTGGATGGGCGGGGTGGTGCCGCTCGGCTACCGGTCGAGAAGCGGGCGCTCCATGTCGCGGAGGAGCATGCCGCCTTCGTGCGCGATCTTTTTCGACGCTATCTCGAGATCGGCAGCGTCGTGCGGCTCAAGGCTGTTCTGGACCAGGAGAACGTCCGACTGCCCATTCGAACCGACGGCAGGGGCAACACTACGGGCGGCGGGCTGATCAGCCGAGGGCACCTCTACAAGATCCTGTCGAACCCGATTTATTTTGGGCGGCTGACCCACAAGGGCCAAGTCCATGAAGGCCTTCATGATCCGATTGTCGATCACGAGACCTGGGACCGAGTCCATCGCTTACTCGCCGAACATGCCCAACACAGAGCAAGCTCGCGCCAAGACTCTGGCGCCTTGCTTGCCGGCAAGCTCTTTGATGATCGCGGTGACCGGATGAGCCCGAGCCACGCGACCAAGGGCGGACGTCGATACCGATACTATATCTCGCAGACAATCCTCCAAGGTCGCAAGGACGATGCGGGGTCCATCGTTCGCGTCCCAGCGATGGAGATCGAACGACGGGTTGTCGAGGCGGTGCGAGGGGCCGGGGCCTCATCCCGATGCGAGCATTCGATTGGAGGGCGAAGCGTTCAGCGCGTCTCTGGCCATCCCGGCGCCGCCCTTGGCTTTGACGCCGCCGCAAGCGCCTCGTCCTTGCGCGCTTTCGGCCCTGCCGCCGACCTCAAGCGCGTCGCGACATCGGATCGCTTCGCAGACAATTGGCGTCGTTGCCGTCCTCGTAGCCGGCGCCGATCATCAGGAGCCGAAAACGAATGATATCGGCCAAGCTGTGCGTGACTTGATCGGGATCGCGGGGGTCTACGATGCAGGCGGCGAGCCGGTCGGCGAGGCGAAGCCGTTGCTCCACCTCGCGCAACGCCAGAACGCCGCCATCCGACGAAAGCAAACCGCCATCAAATTTGACCACGACCGGCTTCCCGCGGTCTGTGTCCGCGCTCTTCGGAAGGCTTCGCCTCAACCGTTGTTTCGCCGGTCGAAAGCACCATCACCCGCCAGCTCTTAGGCTCACGCGGCCCGCACCTTGCCGCCGCCGTTGCTCAAACTGTAGAGAACCGCCGCCGCTTCGCGGCCCAAGAGCGCAGGAACTCGAGCGTCGAAGACAACGGCCGACGGCGGCGCCTCGAGCCTTTCTCGTTGTTCGCGAGTCCCATCCTTCCGACCATCGCCTGTCGCGTTCCCGACAGCGCCGCGTCGGAAAGCGCGGACGAACAGCCGGATATCGCCGGAACCCGCGAAAATTGCTGGCGGCGCGCGGCGATCCAGGTGTTGGCACGACCTATGCGTAGGCAACGCTGCCGGTCGACGCGGAGGCGCACATGCATATGGTCGTCTGCATCAAGCAGGTTCCGGACTCGGCCCAGATCCGGGTTCATCCGCCGCTATGGCTTCAATCATTTTCACGGCCAGGAATGGTACTGGCTCCCACTTCACAAGCCCGAGGGCTGACGAACCCAAGGACCTCGCGGTGCTGTGCGACCCGCGTTGCGCCATACCCAGGAGCACTCAATGATCTGATCCAAGCCACGCCGCCTGGAGGGGCCGGGCTCGAGCCTCGTGAACCGGGCGGGCGTCAGCGTGGACCAATGTCATTCGTCCACCTAGTCAGCATCCTAACTAGCCATCAAAGGAATGAAACCATGTTTACCTCAGCTATCGTCAACACTGCTCTTATCGCCGCCGGCGTCGGCGCGATCGCCGCCGTGATCGCCGTCGCCTCGGCCGTTGCGGTGATTGGCGCGGTCGTCGTTCTGCTCTGAAAGGGAGAAGTGAAATGAGCAAGAGACACAGTGACGCGCTCGCCATCTGGGCCGGCGCATGCAACCCGAGCGGCATTGCCCACTCGATCAACTCGGCATGACATGGAGATCGACATCACTGACTTCGTGCGCACGGCTGAGACGCACGAGTTCTCGGCCAGCCGCGCCGAGCTTGGCGACAACGCCGGCAAGATCACCTGGGCCAACGCCGTGGCCGAGGCCGGCAACACGCGGTGGATCACTGACGAGACGCGCGACGAGTTCGAGGCGTGGGTCAAAGAGTTCGGCGCGTGGTCACGCGACGAGATCAAGGCGTGGTCGCTCGACGAGTGCAACGCGCTCCTGATCCAGTTCATCAGCGACGATCTCAACGAGCTCGAGAGCCTGTGCTACTCGGACGATGACGAGTTCTCGATCGACTGGGACGAGGCCGAGCGCCTGTCGCAGGAAGGCACGACAGGCTATTCGACGGTGGGAAAAGGCCTTGGCACATTTGACGCAAGGAGAAACGAAATGAATATGCGACCAAGACTGAGCAACAACGTCTGGACACTTGTGGACGTGCCTGTCCCGCCGCCAGCGCAGCCCGCCGCACAGCGCGATCGCAACCTGCCCATTCGAGCGGAACCCGAGCGCGCGTCAGCTCCTGAAGCGCCGCGCGATAGGCCGCAACCGCCTCCTCGAGCCGCGCCGTCCCGCTCTCCCGCTCCCCGAGCCTCTCAAGCGCAGTTCCGAATTCATCTGCGTCGCCGCCCAGTCGAGCGGAACCCGAGCGCGCGTCAGCTCCTTGAGCGCCTGCTGATAGACTTCGATGGCGCTCCTGAGCGCAGCGTTGTCGCCGCGCTCGTCGCCCTGCTGGTAAAGCGCGCCAGCCTGCCTCGCCAAATAGTTTCCCCGTTCATCCGGATATCCAGGCGGGACGTAAGAGGCGGCTTGGGCGAACAGCTCGGAAGCCAGCGGATAGTCGCGCTCGGTCAACGCCACGTCGCCCTCGGCAGACGTCGAACTCGCCGCGCCGAGCATCTGCGCGTCCTCGGCCGCTTGGGCCTGGACCTTCAGCTTGCGCGCTTCCTGCGCGGCGGCGATCTGCGCTTCGGTCGCTTGGCGTAGCAATGGCGTTGTCACGGCGCTCGAGGCTTGCGGCACTCTCTCCAGCCCAGTAGTGAAGCGGATGACGAAAATCAGCTACCGCGGGTATCGTTTCCCGCCTGAGATCATTCAGCAAGCAATATGGCTCTATCTCCGGTTCACTCTCAGCCTGCGTGACGTCGAGGATTTGTTGGCGGAACGCGGAGTGCCGGTGTCTTACGAGACCGTTCGGCGTTGGGTGAACCATTTCGGACCGATGATCGCGGCCGACCTGCGAAAGCGTCGTCTGAAGCCTCATACGACTTGGCATCTCGACGAGGTCTATCTGAAAATCGCCGGCCGTATGGTCTACCTTTGGCGGGCCGTCGACGCTGAGGGCGAGGTCCTCGATGTGCTGGTCCAGTCCAAGCGAAACAAGCACGCCGCGATGAAACTGATGCGCAAGCTCTTGAAAAAGTATGCCTTTGTTCCTGAGCGGTTGGTCACCGACGACTTGCGATCATACAGCGCCGCGGTCCGGGATCTTGGGATCGAACGCCACCATGAGCGCGGGCGATGGAAGAACAATCGAGCTGAGAATTCGCATCAGCCGACGCGGCGGCGGGAGCGAAGATGCAGCGGTTCAAGAGCCCGGGTTCAGCCCAGAAATTTCTTTCCACACACGCCGCCGTCTACAATACCTTCAACGTCCAACGCCATCTCACTTCAGCCCAAACGCACCGCGTGCTTCGCGCTGAGGCGATGAACACGTGGCGGACCGCAGTCGCAGCGGCCTAACAATTCCTGAGGCACCCACGCTTCGCGTTCGCCACACGGCAACGTGACAAAGCCGTTCCTGATAGTGGTCGCGTCTTTGCGCGGGACTGCTGCGGAAGTTTCGCATCGGCTCATCCTCCGGAACGGGATTGTTCCTGAATGAGCCTCCGCCCTCGCATGGCGGTCGTCGGGGCAAGGGCGCGCATGCGGCCCGTGAGAGCCCAGCGAAGCGGCTCGATCGGGCGAACCCTTGCGGCGGCGAGCGCCTCATGCGAGATCGGCTCGTCTTCTTCCCCTTATCCCCTTCTCATCAGGCGTCTCTTAAGGGTCGAGCCCAGAATCGGCCGGTAGTGATCCGTTCCCGTCCGTTCTCGGGAGGTCACGGAAGCGCCAGGACGGACCGTTCTTGATGCAAGCTTCCACTGCAACAGTGGCCCGGCGTGCAACCTTCGTCCGGGCAAACGAACGTCCGCGTATCGACGTAAAGCGGCCACTGAAAAATCGAGACGGCGGACGTCGCGGTACAGGGCGAGGTCGGTTATTTTTCCGGCACGCCGGCTTTGCGCATGCCATCGATGATGTGCGCGAGCCGTGTTACATAAACAGCATTGTCGCTCCAAGCGGTGGAGTAGAAACTCGCGATGGTGAACTGGCGATCGAGAGCCGGTTCCACGATGACCTCCGCCCGAGCCTCCTCCATTCGGCCGACATTCGCCAAAGCCGCTGCCAGAACGAAATGACACAGCGGATAGATTTGGTCGGACTCAGATGGGGATCGACGAGTCTATGTTGTGCGCCGATTGGGGGTCAGACGCCGGCACCGATTTACAGTTGGGTCGATTTCGGATTGCGGTCAAGTTCGACCGTGATGGCTCGACAAGAACGCCCTCTGCCGAGACGCACCGGCAGCAGCCGTTTGCGACACTCGACACGAAATCGCTTCATGACCCTTGGCTCGCCATCCAGGTTGACGTTGAGATCGCGCTCCGATTTGTACTCGATTGAAGGACTCTGCGTCGTAACCCAGCAAGGAGGCGCTGAGCCAGCGGACGAACGACTATCAGCGCTGGGTGGAAGCCTATGCGCGCAATCATTCGATCCCGATCGAGTGGGCCGAGAAGGGGGTGCGAAGGAGGACAACGTGCTGCCGTGGCTACATCGGATGGCGCGGCGCGACGGGTACGGCGTCTACTTCATCTTCAAAAGCATGGAGCAAGGGCCGACCTACCGCGTCAGCCTGCCGAAATATCCGAGCAAGGACCCGCATTACCGCATCCTCGCGCATCAGCGCAGCCGCTTCACGCACTACTACTTCTACATCCGCGACGAGGCGCTCGGGCCGATGGTCCTGCGGGTGGCGTCGTTCTTTCCCTTCCAGACCGCCTATTACCTCAACGGCCACAGCTTCATCGAGCGGGAGCTGAGGCGGGCGGGGCTCGGCTTCCGCAAGCACGACAACGCCTTCCTTGCCGTCGCCGATCACGGCTGCGCTGCAGGCGGCGGCCGACCGGCTGAGCCCGGACGTTCATCCGCCGGCGCCTCGACTACTGGACCCTGATCCTCGGACCGAAGTTCTCAAAGAAGGAGCGCGCCAAGCTCAACCTGTCACGCTTCTACGCCATCTCCCAGATCGAGTACTGCCGCAACTTCATCTTCAGGCGTCACTTTCCCATCCACAAGCTATTCGAGCGCAGCTGCGAACTCGGCCTGTGGCGGCTCAGCGCTGACAAGATCGCCACGATCTTCGGCAAGCGGGTCAGTCGCCGGATGCATGGCAAGCTGGCCACGGTCATCGACCAGATCGAGCACGGCCATCATGTCTTCCGCGCCTACTTCAAGAGCGGCTTCCTCAAACAGTATGAGAAGTTCCTGACCTTTCTGCGCAACGAATTGGTCTCAGACAATCTCACCGACTTCGGCCTGCTTAAGGGGCTCGACCATCTCGATGCCGTGCGGACCACCTTCCAGCTGATCACTGATCGCTTCGCCGGCTTCCAGGCCGAGCGGGCCAACGTGCATGTCGATTTCCCTGGGCTGCAGCGCCTCGCCCATCCGATCACTATCGGCGCGGTGCGTTATCCCGGCCTCAAGATCCACGAGCCGCGCATAGGAGGCCGACATCAAGCTTTACGCCGCTCGGCCGGCGTTTCGTCGACATGGACGTCGACCAGCGCAAGAAGGTGATGGGCGAGCAGGTGATCAAGCGGGTGCTCGACGAACGCCCCAGCCACCGCGCGCCCGCCACCCGCTTCCGCGGGAGCTGGAAGACTACATGTCCGAAGACTACGCCGATCGGACGCTGCGCACTGTGATTAACCTCGGACGTTACGGCGAGCTGTTCGCCTACGACGAGAATGCCCAAACTTTCAGCTATGAGAACCCCGATAGGCAGGGTCTGCCCAAGCTGCCGCTTTGGTTTGAGTTGTTCGCGTCCTCACTCATCCCCTCATTTTTGGCCGTATGCTGAAAATCGCAAT
>CAWDTW010000052.1:0-164752 GCA_963805295.1 uncultured Alphaproteobacteria bacterium
TTCGCGTCGCGTCCCGCGAGCGCGCGGGAACGGCGAGGAAGAGGCGGGTAGCGGAAAAATGCTCAAATATGCATGATCGCGGTAGGGACGCCCATTACTGGGCGCCCCCGCACAGAACCGGACGGGCCCGATTAAGGCATCCGGCTCCCACCTTGGATATCTGACGGCAAAGCGTGCGCGCGGCCACGGATGGAGAATGCGCGGCGTTGGCAGCCACCGGTCGAGGATCGAACGCATATTCCGCCAAGAGGTGCGATCCTTCTGGCTTCGGCGGCGAAGCGCCCGAATCCAGAGTTCGCCCACAAGATGCTGGAAGCTGCTCAGGGCGGCGATGTTGGTGGGCACGGCGTGGTAGTTGTACCAGCCGACGACCACCCGTTTCAGCCAGCCTCCCTGTTCAGGGATGGACGCGTGCCGATGCCGCCGGAGTTCCTCCTTGATCGCACGCAGCTTGGCGCGCATCCGGTCGCGCCGGGACTTTCGCCGAAGCAAAAAGCCGCCGCGCCGAGTGCGCCCGCAGATATGCGTGAATCCGAGGAAGTTGAATGTCTCCGGTTTGCCCGCGCCGCGCCGCTTTCGGTTCGCCGCAGCGAAGCGGCCGAACTCGATGAGACGCGTCTTGTCGGGATGCAGCGTCAGCGCGAACCGCGCCATGCGCTCTTTCATGTCCGTCCAGAACCGCTCGGCGTCGGCCTTGTGCTCGAAGCCTGCGACAATGTCGTCGGCGTAGCGCACGAGGATGACCTGCCCCCGGGCGTGGCGTCGCCGCCATTGATGCGCCCAGAGGTCGAAGACGTGATGCAGGTAGATGTTGGCCAAGAGAGGCGAAATCACCGCACCTTGCGGGGTTCCGCCCTCCGTCGCCGTCACCTGTCCTTCGTCGCTCACCCCGGCCTTCAGCCATTTGCGGATCAGTCGGATCACTCGCCGGTCGCCGATCCGGTGTTCGACGAAACGGATCAACCACTCGTGGTCGACCGCATCGAAGAACCCTTGGATGTCGGCGTCCAGCACCCAGCCCACCTTCGTGCTGTCGATCCCCACCCATAGGGCGTCCAGCGCATCGTGCTGGCCGCGCCCGGGCCGGAACCCATACGAGAACCCGAGGAAATCCTCCTCGTAGATCGCGTTCAGCACCTCGGCCACCGCGCGCTGGACGATCTTGTCCTCCAGTGCGGCGATGCCGAGCGGGCGCAGCTTTCCATCCGGCTTCGGAATGAACCGTCGCCGCGAGGGTTGCGCCCGATATGCTCCGCTGTGAACCCTGCGATGCAAGTCTTCGAGGCGCGCCTCGAGTCCCTGCCCGTAGTCCTCCCAGGTCACGCCATCAACGCCCGGCGCGGCTTCCCGCTTCAACGCTTGGTAAGCCCATCCGAGCGCGTCGACGTCGACATGATGCAGGAGCGCGGTGAACCGCTCCTCCTTCTTCAGCCTCGCGGCTTGCCGTACGCGGTCCAGGCCGTGGGACGCGCCTTCCCGGCTCGGTGTCCGGAGCGTGCCGCCCTGTCCCGCGTTCTCCTTGGCCCCCGCCCTTGGCTCCACCGGCTCCTCGGCCGGTCGCCCGGCTTCGTTCGTCGGCTTCACGGCTACTATGGCGGGACCTGACTTCTCACGCCCGTGCATCATCGGCTTCGGCTCGTCGCCTTCCCGATGCGGACCTTCGGCTCGCGCCGACGGCCAAGCGTGAGATCTCCCGGTTTCCGAACGAGGAGCTTGCGCACATGCCAGGGTCTGCGACCTCGCGGGACCGGCGATGCGCTCGCATTGGCGCGCACCTCCGTGTTGCCTTCCGCCGTGACAAAAGCGTCGGCGTCCCGATTGATAATTTCGCGGCTCGATGGCTGGCCTATGCATTCCCCTGCCGACGCTTCGCCTCCGGCCTCGCGACCGAAAACGCACGGCTCGGGGCCGGTGTGGTTCGCTACTCCTTCACCGCAGTGGACTTCCACCACCTACTCCCCGCCGGCCTCCCGGCGCACTGTCACCGTAATGCCCGGAGTATACGTGGCCGGCGCCTTGATTTTCCTTGCCATGGCGAGCCTAATGCTCGTGGTCGGCAATGGCATCGCGCTCGTCATGAAAAGCGCTCCCACCAGCCATGCCGGGTCAGTCTCCTCGTTGCTGGGCGTCCTGCAATACGCCTTCGCTGGTGTCAGCGGCGCGGCTTTGGCGCTCGCGTATGACGCCACCCTTACCCCCTTCATTACGGCAATGCTGTTGTGTGCCGTCGGCGCGCTTATCGCCTTTGTCGTCGCAACGAGACTGACCGCAGAAACGGCCACGCCGTTCGTCACCAATGAAGAAAAGAATAAGAGAAACAAGGAGATAAGAGATGACACCCCCGGTGTCACCAAGGTGTCATAGGGTGTCATTTTCGGGTGCGCGCCCGATCCTCTGGGGGAGGGCGCGCCATAAGCTTCATCTTGGAGTTAGCAGGCCTCGGCCTCAGCCGGGGTTTCTATTATTGGATCTACCATTATCGATATTTGCAGTGGGCGTAGTTCCACTCAAATCCCGGCATCTCGGTCGCGAGGTTGCGCAGGATCCAGGCAAGTCCCAGAGGGCTCGGCTCGGTCAGGTCAGGGGCGAAGGACTTGTAATCATGTTTCATGGGAGCCTCTTGCAAAATTCATCGACGCGGCGAATTTTCCCTGTGTTCGCGGGGCGGAGGGGCCGGCGCTCAGGCCGGCGCGGGCCTGAGCTGCGTGACGCGGAGTATTTGATCGACCGCGAGTGCCACCACGCCGAACATGAGGTGGCATTTGACCTTGATCGCGCCGCGCACGCGCACGGACCGTGCGCCGAATTCATCCTTCAGTCGGGCGTTGACGCGTTCGGCCAGGGTGCGAAAATCAAAAATCACGTCGTCCGGATCGGGCATATGGATGAGTTTCATGCGCTCGACTTCTTTGGCCCATTCGGCCTTGGCTTCGTGCTGGGCGCGAAAGTTGCGATCGATGATCGGCGCATGGCCGAGCGCCTTGCTGTGGTCATGGATGGCGGCGGCGTCGTAGGCCGCATCCATTAGATCGTAGAGATAGGAGACGCGGGCGCCGGTCATGGTCATCAAGGGAATGGCGACCTGACTGTCGTGGACGGAAGCCGAGGTCAGTACGCAGGAGACCGGGATTTGGCCGCAGGCGACATCCAGATGCAGTTTGTAGCCGATCCAGGTTTCCTTGTAGCCCTTGCTGTTCTTCTTGGAGCCGACATCGCACGCGGTGGGCAGATCGGCGAGCATCTGATCGAGGTTCTGCGTGGTCTGCCGTTCGAGGCGCGTCGGCTCGGGTTTTGGCCGTTCCTCGTCCTTGCGCGGGCGTCCGCGCTTGCGCGTCGGCTGAGCGCCATCGGGCGGCGGCGGATCCCCCTTATTGTCGTTCGGCTCCGTCTTGACCGGCTTCTCGCGCGCCTCGATCTCGGTCGCGTCGCGCGCGATCACGCCGACGATGCGCCCGCCGAGCGAGCGCTCGATCAGCGCCGCGTGCATCTTGTCGGGCAGATCGCCCTGCGCAAACTCCGCGAAGGCGCGGGAAAAGGTAGCTTCCGATGGCACTTGCGAGCGTCGTTCCCAACCGAGAATGCGACGCAGCGACCTGTCGACATCGAGGCGCTCGATCAGAGCGGTGGTGGTAGGGCCGCCCAGCACCGCCTTGGCGACGAAAGCCCTGGCGAGGGCGCGGCGATCGTCAGGCGGGCGGCCGGCGCCTCGGGGCGGTTCGGGAACGAAGGCCTCGAGGCCGATCACGTCGAGGGTCGTGACGAGCCGCCCGAGCGCTTCGGTCATCGGGTCGACTTCCTCGCGAAGCCAAGGAAACAGATAGCCCTGGATGTGGTTCCAGCGCGCTTTCATAGCGTCGAGAGGATCGTCGGTCATTGCTGTTGCTAGGGATCAGGACGATAAAATCGACACTATATTGAAATCTTTCTCACAGTAAAGCGGAATATTTTAGAATATTGCCTTGACAACCGTTGGATGGAGTCTAAATATATTGCCTCGATTTGAGAGGGGTTATGAGAGGCGTTTCAAATAAATTTGCAACTGGCTCATGGGTCAACCTCACCCGGAGGAACAGACAAGCAGAGAGCCATGGGCGTCCTGACAGAGGGGACCAACCTCACCCGGAGCGCCACTGTTCCCGGAGGAACAGACAAGCAGAGAGCCATGGGCGTCCTGACAGAGGGGACCAACCTCACCCGGAGCGCCACCGTTCCCGGAGTAACAGACAAGCAGAGAGCCATGGGCGTCCTGACAGAGGGGACCAACCTCACCCGGAGCGCCACCGTGATAGATGCCGCCTACGGGGTGGAATCCTCCGCCAACCCAATGGTGAGTATGCACATGCCTGTGCACGTGTACGTGATAGGTCTCGGCGTCGGCCGCGAAGGTCAGGCCAACCGCAGCCACGACTGCTAAAGCGATTCTAATCATTCTATCCTCCCTTACTTTTGTCCAGTATAGACGTGCCCTGCGACTTTTTTCTGGCCGCAAAACCGTCGCCCGTGCCGGATCGATGACAGGACAGTTGAATACCCCTAACCCTTGCAAATCGGAACGAGGCTCCGGGCGAACAGTGAGAATGCGATGAGCACCCAAAAAGACATTATCGGCGCGATGAAGCAGCAGACTTCGGGGCCGTCCCGGCGCGCGCTGATCGCCAGCGGCGTTGCGACGGCTGGCCTCGCCCTAACCACGCCGGCGTTCGGCGCATGCATCTCTTACCCCCAAACGAGACGTCCGCGGTCGCGATTTTGCGATGACCGGTATACGTCAATTCCGGTCGATCGCCGACATTCCATCGCTCGCGACGAGTGTCGGCGTCGGGTCCTAGTGTTGTGTCTTTAACGCTTCGACCCCACGCGGCGACCGGGAAGTCGTAGGTTTCAGAGTCCCGACAGGGCGCTTTGCGTTAGATTCACTACACTAGTGTACCGACTTTAACGCTTGTCGCCCACGGGCGACTTTCTCAAGGATGTCGGCGGCTGGCGCGGTCCAGACGAAGGGCTTGGGTGCGGCATTGTGTTGCTCAAGGTAGGCTTCGATGGCGGCGTTGAGTTGGGCGACGCTGTGGAAGACGCCGCGTCGAATGGCGTCGTCGGTGATCAGGCCGAAGAACCGTTCGACGAGATTGATCCAGGAGGCCGATGTCGGGGTGAAGTGAAGGTGAAAGCGGGGGTGGCGCTTGAGCCAGGCCCTGACCTTGGGGTGCTTGTGGGTCGCGTAGTTGTCGACGACCAGATGCAAATCGAGCAATTTCGCGGTGTTGCGGTCGATGGTGCGCAAAAAGCGCAGAAACTCCTGATGGCGATGGCGGCGCATGCATTCGCCGATCACCTTGCCGGTGGCGACGTCGAGCGCGGCGAACAGGGTCGTCGTCCCATGGCGCTTGTAGTCGTGGGTCATCGTGCCGGCGCGGCCCTTCTTCAGCGGCAGTCCCGGCTGGGTGCGGTCGAGCGCTTGGATCTGGCTCTTCTCGTCGACCGAAAGCACCAGCGCCTTGTCCGGCGGGTCGAGGTAAAGCCCGACAATATCCTGAACTTTCTCACAAAACTTGGGGTCGCTCGAGAGCTTGAAGCTGCGCGTCAGGTGCGGCTTGAGCCCATGCGCCGCCCAGATGCGCTGCACGCTCGAATGGCTGAGACCGACCGCCTTGGCCATCTTGCGCAGAGACCAGTGCGTGCCGCCCGGCGGCTTCTCGTGCAGCGTCTTGTTGACGACCCGCTCGACCGTCGCGGCGTCCAAAGGCGGCTTGCGGCCAGGACGAGTGGCGTCGCGTTCGAGCCCCGCAGCGCCGCGCGCAAGATAGCGCTCACGCCATCGATCGACGGTTCGTTTGGTCTTGCCGGTCGCCCGAACGGTCTCCCTCACGCCGGCCCCTTGCGCCCACATCAAGACGATCCGCGCCCGCCAAACCAGCTTCTGCGGCGTGTTTCGGCCCGCCACCCAGCCTTCCAGCCGCGCCCGATCCTCAGGAGACAACCAGATGCATGATTCGTTTTCCATCCCCCTCGACTCGCACGATCGCGCGCCGCTGGGAATCCTTCCGTTAGTTACGGTACACTAGAGCGGGAATTGAAACTGAGACATTACCGATGTGCAGCCGCGCCACAAACGGCCCTTACATTTTGGAGGCTATGCGTAAAGGCGATACCGCGATGCAGCGTATGGCTAATATGGCTTTGGCAACAGAAGCCGCCGCAAAACGCAACCTTTCTAACGATCTCCGGGAACGTTCCGCGAGGATCGCTGCTACGAGGGTAAAGCCAGTCGCTGCGCCAGAGGAGTGAAAAAGGGAAGTCACTCGGCCGTGTGTCGGGTTCCTACTCCGCCGCCTCCGCCCGCGCGGCGGCCCATCAATGGTGAAGGCCAGCGGAGCTTCTGGATCGCCACAGCGCTTCGCGCCTCGCGATGACGACGCTTCACTCGAGATTGGTGTGGCGCGCGCGGATGGTCTCCGCCGTCTCATGAAAGCGCGGGCGAAGTTTCAGGATCGCGAGTTCGAAGGCGATCATCTGGGCGGTCTCGAACAGCGAGCCCATCGGCAGGACCGAAAGCTTGCCGCCCTGGTCGTCCGCCATCGTCTGCGCGGGGATGACGGTGACGACGTCGACGTGCTGGGCGAGTTCCCCCTCGGGTTGCGCGGTGACGAGGGCGGTGCGGGCGCCCGCCTTGCGCGCAACGTCGACGAGCGTGCGCGCCGTCGGGAGGTCGCCCGGCCCGGCGGAGACGATGAAAAGATCACCCGGGCCAACTTCAGGCGTCCTCATGTCCCCCCAAACCGCCGCATTGCGGCCCATGTGGAAGAGCCGCATGGCGAAGCCGCGCGTCTGCAAGCCCTCGCGGCCGAGACCGAAGACGACGATGCGCTTCGCCCTGACGATCTCCTCGATGAGCCAGTCGAGCGCGTCCTCCGCGTCGGCTCGGTCGCCACGACGCTCGCCGGCGTCCTGCTGCTCGGCCTCATCTTCAACGTGCTCAATTTCGAGAACGGACTCGGCTGGATCAGCCTCAGCGCCTATCGGCAGTCGGTGGTGCGCGGCGTCTTTCGGATGATCGTCGTCATGGCCGGCTCCGGCGCCGCGAGACGGGTGCTGCGAACGTCCCAGTGAGCGGCCTTCGCGGCGCGCCCTCCGTCAGCCGCCGCCTTGCAGACGTTCGAACGACGGCGACGAGGCTCGGCGTTGACCGGTTGCCCATAAAATATTATTGTATGATTTATTGGCGGTCGGTCCATCCGAGGCGGAATGCCGTTCGTTGCCAAATCGCGGATCGGACGGCCGACGCGCCAAGGATCCAAATCGAAGAGGGAGGAATTCATGCAGCTCGTGAAGTGGCTGGGCGGCGCCGTCGTGGGCGCAACGCTGTTGTTCGCCGGGGCGCCGGCTTTCGCAGTGGCTATCGGCTTTTCGCAGGTCGGCGATGAAGGCGATTGGCGTCCGGCCTTCTCCAAGGACATGCAGGAGGAGGCGAAGAAGGAAGGCATCGACCTCAAATTCGCTGACGCTCAGGGCAAGGAAGAGGAGCAACTGAAGGCGGTGCGGGCGTTCATCGCCCAGAAGGTCGATGCGATTATCATTGCGCCGGTGGTCGTCACCGGCTGGGGTCAGGTTCTGGAGGAGGCCAAGAAGGCGGGCATCCCAGTCTTCCTCGCCGACCGCGACGTCGACGCCGACAAGTCCCTGTTTGTGACCCGCATTTCCGCCGACTTCAACCTCGAGGGACGGCTCGCCGGCGCCTGGCTCGCCCAGGCGAGCGTGGGAAATTGCAACATTGTCGAGCTGCAGGGCACCGTCGGGTCGGCGCCGGCGATCGAGCGCAAGAAGGGCTTCGAGGCCGTCATCTCCAACTTTCCGAACATGAAGATCGTCAAGACGCAGAGCGGCGAGTTCACGACCGACGGCGGGAAAAGGGTGATGGAGGCCTTCATCAAGTCGACCGACAATCTCAAGGGCGTCTGCGGCGTGTTCGCGCACAACGACAACATGCAGCTTGGCGCCATCCAGGCGATGAAGGAAGCAGGACTGAAACCGGGCAAGGACTTCCTGATGGTGTCGGTCGACTACGTTCCGGCGATGAAAGAAGCGCTTGAGGCCGGCGATGCAAACGCCTCGGTCGAGCTTCGATCGGCGATCGGCAAGTATATCTACCCCGTGGTGCTCGGCTACCTGAAGAACAAGAGCGAGGAGCTGCCGAAGTGGGTGGTGATCCCGTCCGATCTGCATAGGGCGGCGACGCAGCACAACTGATCCGAGCTGGGCGACCGAAAATAGAGCGGCGTCTCGCCTCGCCGCGAGGCGCCGCGGCAATCGCGGGCGTTTACGCTTGTGCGAACGCCACGCGCCGGGATATTTCTGCATTACCCCGGAGGCCGCGCGCGTGGCGGAAACTTTGACAGCGCGAATTGAAATGCTGGGTGTGTCAAAGGCGTTTCCCGGCGTGCGGGCGCTGGAAGAGGTCGATTTTCGCGTCCAGTCCGGCGAAGTGCATGCGCTCATGGGTGAGAACGGCGCGGGCAAGTCGACGCTCATCAAGATCATGACCGGCGCGTTGCGCCGCGACCACGGCGAGATCCGGCTCGACGGCGGCGCCGTCGAAATCAACACGACTGGCCAGGCTCGCGCGCTCGGCATCGGCGCCGTCTATCAGGAAGTCAATCTCATCCCGACGATGTCGGTGACCAAGAACCTCACGCTTGGCCGCCAGCCGCGCCGGTTCGGGCTGATTGCCTGGCGGGACGCGCGCAGCCGGGCCCGGGGGCGGCTCAAGCGGCTCAATGTCGACATCGACGTCGAGCGGCCGCTCGGCTCCTATTCCGTCGCGATTCAGCAACTGGTCGCCATCGCGCGCGCGCTCGAGGACGACACGCGGGTCCTGGTGCTCGACGAACCGACCGCGAGCCTCGACGCGAACGAGACCGAGCTGCTCTTCCAGATCATGCGAGACCTCAAGAAACGGGGAATCGCGATGGTCTTCATCACCCATTTCATCGACCAGGTGTACCGGATCGCCGACCGCATCTCGGTGCTGCGCAACGGCCGGTTGGTCGGTTCGGCGGCGACGGCGGACCTGCCGCCGCTAAAACTAATATCGCTGATGCTGGGGCGCGAGCTCGAGCGCACCGAGGAGCGCCTGGCGGCGGCCGCCTCGTCGGCGAAGGGAGAGCCGATTCTCGTGGCCGAGGGGCTCGGGCGGCGACGCCTGATGGCGCCGTTCGACCTCTCCATTCGGGCCGGCGAAGTCGTGGGGCTCGCCGGATTGCTCGGTTCGGGGCGCACCGAGGTCGCCAAACTGATTTTCGGCGCGGTTCGGCCCGATTCGGGACGTCTCCACGTCGGCGGCATTCCGGTGACGGCCCACTCGCCCCGGAGGTCGCTGCGCCTCGGAATGGCGTTCTGTCCGGAAGACCGCAAGGCCGAGGGCCTGTTCGGCGAACTGAGCGTGCGCGAGAATATCGTCCTCGCGCTGCAGACGAAGCAGGGATGGCTGCGGCGGCTGTCGCAGGCCGAGCAGGAGGAGTTGGCGCAGCGCATGATCAAGGCCCTGGCGATCGCGACTTCGGACTCCGACAAGCCCGTCGGCCAGTTGTCGGGCGGCAACCAGCAGAAAGTCGTGTTGGCGCGATCGCTGGTGTCCGAACCGCGCATTCTCATTCTCGACGAGCCGACCCGCGGCATCGACGTCGGCGCCCACGCGGAAGTGGTGGCGCTGATCCGCGACCTCTGCGCGCAAGGCCTGGCGTTGCTGGTGGCGTCCTCGGAGCTGGACGAGCTGGTGGCCGTGAGCGACAGGATCGCCGTGTTGCGCGATCGGCGAAAAATCGGCGAAATCACCGAGCGGGACATCACCCGCGAGAATGTCATCCGCACGATCGCGGGCGCAAGAACATGAAGCACTCCGCGAAGATCGAAGCGGAGACGCCGGCGTATTCGCGATTGCGCGCGCTCGCCGGACACCGCGCGGTTTGGCCGCTCGTCGCGCTTGCGCTGATCTTCGCCGTCGACGGTTTCGTGTCGCCCGGTTTCTTTCACATCCGAATCGTCGAGGGCCGGCTGTTCGGCAATTTGATCGACATTCTCTATCGGGCCATGCCGACGGCGATCGTCGCCCTGGGGATGGCGATCGTCATCGCTACGAAGGGGATCGATCTCTCGGTCGGCTCCGTCATCGCCATCGTCGGCGCGGTCATCACGTGGCGGATTCACGCCGGCGATCCCCATATCGTGATTCTTCTGATCGCCCTCGGCACGGGCCTGCTGTGCGGGCTTTGGAACGGTTTTCTGGTTGCGATCCTCGATATCCAACCCATCATCGCGACGCTGATCTTGATGACCTCCGGCCGCGGCGTCGAACTCATGATCAATTTGCTCTATGGCGGGACCAATCCGAGCTTCACCAGCCCGTTGCTTCAGGGACTGAGCGTCGGCCACATCGGCCTCATACCGACCCGGTTAATTCTGGGCGCAGCGATCTTCTGCGCCCTCTGGCTGCTGCTCCGCCGCACGGCGCTGGGCCTGTTCCTCGAATCGGTGGGCGGCAATTCAGCCGCGGCCGATTTGGCCGGGATCAATGCGCGGCGCATCAAGTACGCGGCCTATCTCCTATGCGCGCTTTGCGCGGCCTGGGCGGGCGTGGTCCTGGCCGCCGACACGCACACCTCCGACCCCGTGAGCGTCGGCCTCTATATCGAACTCGACGCGATCCTGGCCGTCGTGATCGGCGGCGGCTCGCTGTCCGGCGGCCGCATCTACCTCGGCATGACGGTTCTCGGGGCCCTGGTCATTCAAGCGCTGACCACGTCCATCCTGACCAGCGGCCTGCCGCCGGAGTACAATCTGGTGGTCAAGGCGGTCGTGGTCATCATGGTGCTGCTGCTGCAATCGAACAATTTGCGCGGCGCTTTGTACGCGAGCCTCGCGAGGAAACCGCGATGAACGAGAAGTATTTACCCCTTCTTGCGACGGTCGTCGTGTTCTCGGCGCTGTTCGTCACCGGAGGATTTCTGTACAACAATTTTCTCTCCACGCTCGTTCTGGGCGACATCCTTGCGGACAACGCGTTCATCATCATCGCCGCGATCGGAACGACGTTCGTCATTCTGTCCGGAGGCATCGATCTGTCGATCGGCTCGATGATCGGGTTCGTCGGCGTCGCGATCGCCAACCTCGACGTGACGGGGTGGCATCCGCTCGCCTCGGGCGGGATGATGTTGGGTTTCGGCCTTCTGTTCGGCGCTTTGCAGGGCCTCATCATCGACTTTTGCGAGATCCAGCCGTTCATCGTCACGCTGGCAGGGCTTTTCCTGTTGCGCGGCAGCTGCTTCATGATCAATCTCGATTCGGTGCCGATCCGGCATCCGTTCGTCGCTTCCTTCGCGGCGGCGAGCATCCCACTGCCGGGCGGCGGCTTCCTGGCGAGTTCCGCAATCGTCATGCTCATCGCGCTCGCTGTCGCCATCGTCATCGCCCATTTCACGCGGTTCGGCGCCAACGTCTACGCCATCGGCGGAGATCGCGCCTCCGCAGCGCTGATGGGCGTGCCGATGCGCCGGACCACGGTCGAAATCTACGCGCTCGGCGGCTTCTACAGCGCGCTCGGCGGCGTGATCTACGCCCTTTATACGTCTTCCGGCTACCCGCTGGCCGGAACGGGCAACGAGCTCACCGCCATCGCGTCTGTCGTGCTGGGCGGCACCATGTTGACCGGCGGCGTCGGAATGGTCGCGGGCACGCTGTTCGGCGGCATGATTCTCGGGCTGATCGCGACGCTCATCGACTTCAACGGTTCGCTGAACGGGGCGTGGATCATGATCAGCGGCGGAGTCCTCCTGTTCATCTTCATCGTGATGCAGAGATCGTTGGTCGGCTCGTTCAGACTGGGAAACACAACCTGAGGCGCCGGGACCCATGGCGAGGATCGCCAAACCATCGATAGGCGCGACACGGCATCGCCCGACATCCGGACAAGTCGTGCTCGGCCGCTCGGCGCGGTACGGACGCGACGAGCAGGCGTTCGAACGCAATATCTACAGCCAGCTTGCAGGGAGACTCGGCCGGGAGATTGTGGCCGGCGTGTTTCCCCCCGGGTCGCTGTTGCCGAACGCCATGGAAATGTGCGGGCGTTTTTCCGTGTCGCGCACCGCGTTGCGAGAGGCCTACAGCATCCTCAGCGCCAAGGCGCTCATTGTCGCGCGCCCGAAGATCGGCACGCGCATTCGCCCGAAGGCCGAGTGGAATCTGCTCGATCCCGAGGTGCTCGGCTGGCACCTGCAGGCGACGCCGAGCGAACATTTCGTCGACGATCTTTTCGTGCTGCGGCAAATGGTGGAGCCGCCGGCCGCGTCTCTGGCGGCGTCGCTGCGTTCGCGCGCCACGATCGATCGCATCGCCGACGCCTACAGCCGCATGGACCGCTTCAAGAACGGCGCCGGCGACCTGATCGGCGCCGATCTCGATTTCCACATGGCGATTCTCGAAGCCACCGAGAACCGCTTCCTGGCGGCGCTCGGCGGCCTCATCCACGCCGCGCTGGAATGCACCTTCAGGCTGAGCTGGCAGGGCGCCGCCCGCATCCAGGACGATCGCCTTTTTCAGCACAGGGGCATTTTCGAAGCGATCCGCGACGGCGACGCGGACCTCGCAAGGGAGCGAATGGCGGAACTCCTGCGCGACTCGATCGAAGACGTCCGCGAGTATTTGAGACAGCGCGGCGACGCGCCGGACTCGACGGCCGCGGAGCCGGACCGGTCGGCCCCTAATACGAAAACGCCTCCCGTAGCCGCTCGTGCTGCGAGGCGACTTCCGAGGGGCGCTTGAGCGCGTCCGGCGTGCGGGCGAGCGCGAGGCTCTGGTCGAGGTGGATGACGCGCTCCTGGACGCGCAGCGAGCGCCGGCTCAAAATTCGCATCGTCGGCGGCAGCAGTTCGAACATGTCGGGCGCGCAGCCGAGGTCCTGACGCGAAAGCTTGATCCGGTGGCGCTCGGTCAGCGCCTGGTTCGGCGTCAGTTCGCCTTCGTTGACGGCCCGCTGCAGCAGGAGCCAGGAGGCGACCTGCATGAGGCGGGTGGTGAGCCGCATGCTTTCGGTCGCGTAGGCGAGCGCGGCCGGGCGGGGCAGGGCGCGCGACTCCGCCCTTCCCGGGCCGTCGAGATAGGCGGCGGCCTCTTCGACGAGCGACATGCCCTCGCGAAAAAGGTCCTTGAAGGCGGGCGAGGCGGTGAGGCGGTGAATGAAGGGCACAGCGGCCGGCGGCAGGCTCGGGGCCGCGTAAAGGCGCTTCCATCCGTCATTGGGGCAACTCATACGCTCCACTCCCATCCCGTTGCGGTCCAAAGCGGCCATTCTGGCGCCGGCGCGCATCCGGGAAGACCCCAAGCAAGTATGAGGCCCGCGCGGCGAGGCCCGCTTCTTTACCCGACGTCAAGGTTAACGCGCACCGGCCGGATCTTGCAACGGGCAAAAAAAAAGCCGCCCGAAGGCGGCTTTCAGGGAGGTTGGATCGGAGGCGTCGAACAGAACAGGTTGCGAGCCCATTCAGAACCCGAACATCGGGTCGAGCAATTCATACTCCATAACCCTTAACAACACCTTGCTCCGACGACGCCCTGTCGCAATTTGGCAAGGGGCCTCGCGAAACTGGGACAGGCGCGGCTAGAGTTTGAATGCGGCCTCGGCCGCCGACCGCGTCGCCTGACGCGCCTCGATCGCTCTTTCGAGCCGCTCGATCTCCGCTTTCAGGAGCCCGATGCGCTCCGCGAGCTCCGGCGCCGACAGATCGTCGAGGGTTTGGCCGATCGCGTGAACGGGCGGGGCCTTGGGCTTGGCGCCGAACGCGGCGCCTTCGTCGAACTCGGCCATGGCTCGCCTTTTTAAGGACTTCAGGACGCGGCGATGAAGCCGCCGCCGAGCACCCGCGCGTGCGGGTCGAGGGAATCGTAAAAGACGCAGGCCTGGCCCGGCGAGACGCCGCTTTCGGGCTCGATGAAGTCGACTTCGCCTGTCGGCAGGAGGAGCGCCGGCGCGGGCGGGCGGGTCGAGCGGACCCGCGCGGCGATCAGCAGCCCGTCCGCCGGCAGGTCGGCGAGCTCACCGTCGCCGATCCAGTTGACCTCGCGAAGCCTGAGCCGGGTGCGGGCGAGCGCCGAGCGCGGGCCGACGATGACCCGTCCGAGCGCGGCGTCGAGCGCCACGACGTAGAGCGGCTCGGTCGCAGCGATTCCGAGGCCGCGCCGCTGGCCGATGGTGTAATGGAAGATGCCGGCGTGACGGCCGAGCACGCGCCCGTCGACATGGACGACGTCGCCGGGGGTCGAGGCGCCGGGCATCAGGCGTTCGATCATGTCGCTGTAGTGGCCGGCGGGAACGAAGCAGATGTCCTGGCTGTCGGCCTTCTCGGCGTTCACGAGGCCGAAGCGGCGGGCGAGTTCGCGCACCTCGGGCTTCGGCATCGCCCCGAGCGGAAACCGCAGCCGCATGAGCTGGTCGCGGGTGGTGGCGAACAGGAAATAGCTCTGGTCGCGATCGGGGTCGGCGGCGCGGTAGAGCGCCCGCCCGCCATGCCCGTCGTCGGGCGCGATGACGTAATGGCCAGTTGCGAGGAGGTCCGCCCCGAGATCCCGCGCCGCGGCGAAGAGGTCGGCGAATTTCATGTGCTGGTTGCAGGCGACGCACGGGATCGGCGTCTCGCCCGAAACGTAGGCGCGGGCGAACGGCTCGATTACCTTCTCGCGGAAGCGCTGCTCGTAATCGAGCACGTAATGGGGAACGCCGAGCCGGGCGGCGACGTCGCGCGCATCGTGGATGTCCTGGCCGGCGCAGCAGGCGCCCTTGCGGTGCGTCGCCTCGCCATGATCGTAGAGCTGCATGGTCAAGCCGACGACGTCGTAGCCCTCGTCGGCGAGCAACGCCGCCACGACGGACGAGTCGACGCCGCCCGACATCGCCACCACGACGCGGGTGTCGGCGGGCGCCTTGTCGAGGCCCAGGCTGTTCAGCGCGCCGCGCGGGACGTGCGCGAGGGATGTCGCGAGCATTCCGATCTCATCCCGGCGAAATCACCGGATCAGGCGTTAATTGGGCATTCGGCCCGCAGACGCAAGTCCATAGCCGAAATCCCGCGCCGCCGCCAGTATTGCGGGCGGTGCGGCGCCGATTTCTTATGCGATAAGACAGCAATGAGGCGGAAAGTGCGACGAGGGTCCGCCACGATGCCGCTTCGCGATCCGCGGTCCGGACTTGGGCATTTCACGGAGGCGGTTTTGCTTTTTCGCTTCGGCGGCTTCGGCGCCGCTCGCGCAAGGCGGACCTCGTCTTTGCGCACGGCGAGACGTCGGCGTCATCGAAAGGTCTTGCTCAGGGACCGACACTCGAAACCGTTGGTCGAGGCGAACGGTCGAAACATTGTCAACATAGACAAAGCTTCAGCGCCGCTAACCTTTACGTAAGACATCGTGCGATTTGAAACAGATGCCGCGGTTTTTCCACGCTGGCCGTTTAGGCAAATCTTAAAACGGTTCCCCTATCGTCCGATGTGTCGAGGCAAGCGTACGAGTGAGCGTTCCATGAGCGATGCTATGCGGCCGAGGGTCAAATACGTGATCGGGCCCGACGGCAGTCCGTTGACCGTCGCGGATCTGCCCCCGCCCACCACCCGCCGCTGGGTCATCCGCCGCAAGGCTGAAGTGGTCGCTGCGGTGCGGGGCGGGCTCCTGTCGCTCGAGGAGGCCTGCTCGCGCTATACGCTGACGGTCGACGAGTTTCTGAGCTGGCAGGTGTCGATCGACCAGTACGGCCTCCCCGGCCTGCGCACGACGCGCATCCAGCAATATCGCCAGTAGGCCGTCCGCCGGAGCGCAACGGTCTTGCTCGGTCACGGCATCAGCTGGCCGCCGTTGACTTCGATGATCTGTCCGACAACGTATCCGCTGAGCGCTTCCGAGGCGAGAAACAGGCAAGCGCCGACGCATTCCTCCGGCGTCCCCACGCGGCCGAGCGGAATGGTCCGGCGCATTGTCTCCAGCATTTCAGCGTCGGAGTAGCGTTCGTGAAAGGGCGTCGCGATCACGCCCGGGGCCACGCCGTTCACGCGAATTTTCCTGCCGATCAATTCCTTGGCTTGGCCGCGGGTCAGCGTCGAAACGAACCCCTTGGCCGCGTCATGCCGCGGCATAGAGAATCGCGCCGCCCGTCTCGGCGACGATGCGGTCGCATTCGCCCGGATCGGCAACGTCTCCCTCGACTGCCAGCGCCTGCCCGACGGCGGCCTCGATCTCATGCTGGATCGCGCGCGCCGGCGCTTCGCTCGGGTGATAGCCGATCGCGACCTTGCGCCTTGCTCGGCGAAGCCGCGCGCGACCGCCGCCCCGATGCCGGTCGAACCGCCCGTGACCAGCACCGCCTTGCCGGCGAGATCGGGAATGACGAGGTGGGGGGCGGGCATCGCGGATCATCCGGCGGGAGTGGGAGGCGCAGGATGGCGGCGGCCGCGCGGCGCGTCAAATCAAGCCAAGGTCCGGAATTATCTCGCCATCGTCGATCGCCTTCCCGCCGGCTTTGGATTGTTCGGGTCACGCTCTTATATTGTCTTCGCGACTCTCGGAGCCTTACCCATGATCGTGACGCGCAAGCTGGCGGCAATTCTGGTGGCCGACATCGTCGGCTTTTCGCGGCTGGCCGGCGCAGACGAGGATCGCATTCTGGCGCGGCTGCGGGCGCTCCGCAGCGACCTCATAGACCCGGCCATTTCCGTCCATAACGGCCGGGTGGTCAAGCGGACCGGCGACGGGGTCCTGGTCGAGTTCCGCAGCGTCGTCGACGCCGTGCGCTGCGCGATCGAGATGCAGAACGGGCTTATCGAGCGCAACGCCGGTGTTCCGTCCGATCGGCGCATCGAGTTCCGCGTCGGCATTCATCTCGGCGACGTGGTCGAGGAGACCGACGGCGACCTGATGGGCGACGGCGTCAATATCGCCGCGCGGCTCGAAGGCATCGCCAAGCCCGGCGCGATCGCCCTCTCTGAAGACGCCTATCGCCAGGTGAAGGGGCGGCTCGACCATTCGGTCAGCGACATGGGCCACAAGGAGCTGAAAAACATCGCCGATCCGATCCGGGTCTATTCGCTCGAGGTCGGACTGCCCGCCGAGGCGAAGCCCGCGCCGCTCGAATCGGCGCCTGAGAGGTCCGGGCCGCCGCGCCTTTCGATCGTGGTCCTGCCCTTCGCCAATATGGGCGGCGCCGCCGAGCAGGAGCATTTCGTCGACGGAGTCACCGAGAGCCTGACGACCGACCTTTCGCGCATCACGGGCGCCCTCGTCGTCGCGCGCAACACGGCCTCCACTTACAAGGGCAAGACGGTCGAGGCCAAGCAGATCGGACGAGAGCTCAACGTCCGCTACATTGTCGAAGGCAGCATCCAGAGTGGCGCGAACCGGATGCGCGTCAACACGCAGCTGATCGACGGCGTGACCGGCAATCACCTTTGGGCCGACCGGTTCGACAAGCCGATGGCCGATCTCTTCGACATGCAAGACGAGATCGTTTCCCACCTCGCCAATCAGCTCCGCCAGGAGCTGATCGCCGCGGAGGCGGTGCGGGCCGAGCGCGAGCCCAATCCCAACTCGCTCGACTATTATTTCCGCGGCGTCGCAGCGTTCAACAAGGGGCGGCTCGACAATCAGGCCAAGGCGCGCGAGCTGTTCGAGAAGGCGGTCGAGCTCGATCCGACCAACATCGACGCGCTCGTCGGCGCGGCGCGGGTCGATGTCCTGTTCGGGGCCGTCTACGCCAACGAAGATCGGCGCGAACGGCTCGCCGCGGCCGAGGCGCTGCTCCTGAAGGGCCTCTCCATCGCGCCGCGCAACCATTGGGCGCATCTGTGGCTGGGCTTCGTCCAGATCCTGACCAACCGCGCCACCCGCGGCATCGGCGAACTCGAGCGGGCGCTGGCGCTGAACCGCAATCTCGGCGCCGCCCACGCCTGGATCGGCCTCGCCAAGATCACCCTCGGCCGCGCCGAGGAGACGGAGGCTCATGTCGCCGAGGCGTTCCGCATCTCGCCGAGCGACGGCGCCGCGTTCCTATGGAAAAACATCCAGGGCCTGGCCAAGCTCCATCTCGGCGCGGACGAAGAGGCGGCCGATCTCTTCCGCCGGTCGATCGACGCCAGCCGCAACTATCCGCTGAACCACTTCTACAACGCCGCCGCGCTTGCGCATCTCGGCCGGCAGAGCGAGGCCGAGGCCGAGGTCAAGGCGGGGCTCTCGATCGCGCCGAACTTTTCGATCGCCCGCTTCCGGGGCGGGGCGGAGAGCGACAACCCGGTCTATCTCGCCCAACGCGAGCGCGTGACGGAGGGCATGCGCAAGGCCGGCGTCCCGGAGGAATGAGCGCCGGCCGAATTGTCACAGAACGGCGACGGTTTTCTTGTCGATTGTGTTGCCAAAGAGGCACAGCTGCAGGCCGAATCACAGACCCTGTGCGAACATCCGCATTTGGGCAGGCCGGGCCGGATCGGCGGGACGCGCGAACTCTGGTCGTCGATACCCCTTGCGTCGCGCCCTATCGCGTGGCCAACGGCGACGTTCCGATGCTCGCGGTCTTTCGCGAGGCCCGTCGCCGGCCGGAGAAACTCGGCTAGCAGTTCACGCCCCCGCGATGATCGCCTTGAGGAACGCCACATGGCG
Organism: uncultured Alphaproteobacteria bacterium; assembly: GCA_963805295.1. Classification (GTDB taxonomy): domain Bacteria; phylum Pseudomonadota; class Alphaproteobacteria; order Rhizobiales; family Beijerinckiaceae; genus Roseiarcus. The sequence goes on from CAWDTW010000052.1 coordinate 18,676, forward strand.
GGCGAAGGCGGCGCGGCCTTGCGCGGTCGCCCTCACTGTGGTGCGCGGGCGCCGGGCGACGAAGGCCTTGGTCGCCTCGACATAGCCGGCGCGCGCGAGATGGTCGAGATGCGCGCCGAGATTGCCGTCCGTCGCGCCGGTGAGGCCCTTCAGCCGGGTGAAGTCGAGGCCCTCGTCGGTGGGGTCGAGCGCCGTCAGCGCGGCCATCACGCGCAGACGCACCGGCTGGTGGATGACCTCGTCGGGCGCGTCCATGCGTCAAGCCCGCCGCATCCAGAGGCCACAGACGATGAAGCCGACGCCGGTGACCGCCGCCTGCCAGAGTGCGAAGGCGTCGCCCGACCAGAGGTAGCCGGCGACGATAAGGGCCGTGAGGCCGAGCCCGATGGCGGAGAACGCCGCCCCGAACCAAAAGCCAGCCAGCGCATAGCCGAACAGGAAGAGCGTCGGCCAGAACGCCATCTGATCGCGCGGCCCGAAATGTCCGATGACGTCCGACCAGGTCCAGCCGAAGGCGTAGAAGAGCGCGAAGCCCGCGAGGATCCGCAAGGGGAAGCGGCCGGCGGGCGCCGCGGCGAAGCGCAGAATCGCGATCGTGCCGGCGACGCCGACGAGGTCGATCAGGAACCAGCGCGGGCCGAACCATGCCGGTTCGAGCGCGATGAGCAGGTCGCGCACGAGATCGACGACGCCCCAGAGCATGATGATCAGCCCGGCGTTGCGATAGAGGCGCGACTGCTTGACCCTGGCGACGACGCTCTCGACGTCGGCGAGCATGGCGGCGGCTTCGTCGGATCGGATGGTCATGCGGTCGCCGAGGGCGAAGCGCCGGCGCTTGCGTCCGGCTTCGGCAAGAGCCCGAGCCGGCGGCAGAGGAAGAAGAGCCGCCGCGCCTGGGTCGCGCTGACGGCGATCATCAGGCCGAGGCTGAGCGAGCCGACGGCCGACCGCAGGGCCATCGCCTCGAGCAACGGCAGGGTCCAGACCATCCAGACATAGAAGGCGGCCTTGACGAAGAAATAGGCGGCCCAGGCGAGCGTGAACAGGCGAAAGAAGGCGCGAATCTCGGGCGTGGCGACAAAAGTCTCGCCGCGCTGCACGGCGACCTCCTGGATGATCGGCTTCTCGCCGAGCGCGCCGGCGACGAAGGCGACGCCGGTCGCGACGTTGGTGACCGCCGCCTCGTATTTGAGCATGAACGGCGAGGTCGCCGCGAGATCGATCGCGCCGAAAACGAGGGTGAGGCCGCTCGTCAGCAGATAGAGCCGGGTGAAGGCCACGCCCTTTCGCCGGCGCCAGACCGCGTCGGCGACGATGGCGAGGATCGAGCCCAGGATGGCGGGCTTCACGCCGAGCGTCAGCGCGAGCGCCCAGAAGACGATCAGCGGGCCGAACTCGGCGAGGACGAAGCGGGCCGCGGCGGCGAGTTTGGGCATGGCGCCTCGATCGGCTCAGTCGGCCATTTCGGCGACGATCGCCTTGATCGCCTCGGGCCGGGTGACGATCCCCATGTGGTCGACGCCGGGGATGATCGTCACCGGAACCCCGAGCGGCTTCAGCGTGCGCTGATAAGCCTTGGCGTCCATCAATTCGTCGTCGGCGCCGGCGATGACCGAAATGCGCCCTCTGGCGCGCTCGAACGCGCCCTTCCAGTCGGGCGGCGCGGTGTAGTTCTGCAAGAGACGGAAGGAATACTGGCTGGCGACGAACATCTTCGCCTCCGGCGCGATGGCGAAAGCGATCGCGGGCAGGGACTGGGGCCAGTCGATCCCCAGCCGGCCGAGCACGAGGGTCGCGATGATGCGCGGCAGGTCGGGCGACGCCCAGCGGCCCGGCCCTTCCGCGGGCCGGTTGGCCGGCGCGGAATAGGCGAGATAGGGCGCGAGCAGCACGAAACGGTCGAAGTCGGGCCCAAGCGGGCCTGCCGAGATGCGCAGCGCGAACCCGCCGCCCGACGAATGGCCGATCAGCGAGAATTGAGCGCCCGCGTCCGCCTTGCGCTTTTCCGCGATCAGATCGGCGAGGTCGTCGTCGAGCTGACCCAGATAGGCGATGTCGCCGCGCGTTCCCGAGGCGCCGTGGCCGCGAACGTCGATTGCCGCCGCCGTTACGCTGCTCCCTGCGAGCGCGGTCGCGACCTCATGCATTTCGATCGACTGGGCGGACGAGCCGTGCGCCAGGATCGCGATCCGGTCTCGCGCCCCGTTCGCGGCGGGATAAAGCCGGTAGGCGAGCCATGTCCCGTCGCGCGCCTGGAAGCGGCTGAGTTCGGGCGCGCCCGAGGCGTCGATCCGCATCGCCCCCTCGTGGATGGAGGCGAGCGGCGGCGGCGGCTTGAGCGGAGCGGCCAGCATGAGCGCGAGCGCGAGCGCCGTGGCGCCGATGATGGCGAAGAGCCAGAGGAGATGAAAGGCGGCGGAAAGCGACATGTTCAGTTCCTGCGGGTAACTCTGTATTGCAGAGTTATCTGTCTTTGTCAATTCGCGCGTCAAACGAGAACACGCGCCGCCTTGTCCTCGGCCGCCCGCCGCGCGATACCCCGCCAATCCTGGTCGGCGTTTCGCTGGCGCTCCACGCCCTCGCGGCACCGGCGCTCGTCAAGTTCATGCTCGCGGGTTCGGCGGCCTGCGCTCTCTGCTTCTTCGCCGCCGGAGCGCTGCTCGCCATTCCCACCGTGCGGCGCGTCGTCTAGCGGCTAAAATCCGACGCTCGGTTCCCGCGCCGCGGACGGCAGGAATCGACGCCCAAGACAAGGGCGTGGAGCCGAACCGAGGGAACTCGTCTGGAACTTCCGCATTTAGGAACTGTCGCCTGCGAGAGGGACAAAGCGCGGGCCTTCTGCGTCAAACGTTTCTCGCTTTTTCTCGTAGTAGGGAGAAGGATCTGATGAAAAAGTTCTTGGTCTTGTACATGGCCAACGGGGCCGAGTTTGAGAAGATGATGAAAAACTCCACCCCTGAGCTGCAAAAGAAAGGGATGGACGCGTGGATGAAGTGGATGGGCGACCATAAGGCGTCCCTTGTCGATGGCGGAGCGCCTCTGGGGAAGACCAAGCGGGTCGACGGGAAGGGCGCCTCAGATACGAAAAACGACGTCTGTGGTTATTCGATCGTCCAAGCCGAATCGGCCGACGCGGCGACAAAGATATTCGGCAAGGACCACCCGCATCTGCAAATGCCGGGCGCTTGGATAGAAATTATCGAAGCGATGCAGATACCGGGGATGTAAAGGATCTCGTCGCGATTCGGCAAAAGGGCCGCCTGCGCGGCCCTTTCTTTTGGATGGCGTTGACACGCCCGCAATTCCCTATTTTCTGCTCCGCTTCGGCGCTCGCTCTTGGGTTGCGGCCCTCGCTCGCCTGGCGTAACGCCGCGGCGGAGACGGCGCGAAAAGGCGTCCAGGAAGCCCGCTAGCCGAGGGGTGCGCCGATCCGTTCGTTGCGGCGTCGACCATGAGGCGGTGACGTCAGCGCCGCGTGTCGTCCGCCGAGTAAACTTGTGCATCGCTCATGGAAGGGCTTGGTCGAGCCTTTCTGCCCCTCTAATATTCGACCGAAGCCGTCTCGCTGAGCGACCTTCGAGGACAATGATGCTCGACAAACCGGAGAAAACTCGTGAGCTGATGGACGCGCTCGAGGCAGCGCTGCCGTTCGAGGTTGAATTGCCGCCAAAGTTGATTGCGCACCTGAGGGCGCAAAAACCCCCGGTCGTTGTCAGGCCGCAGCAAGTCGTGTCGCAAGTCTCCTACGCCGGCGACGCAGGAGGCATCGTTTGCCATATCCTTCCCGAGGAAAGCGAAAGCGCCGTGATCGTCTCGATGACGCATGTGCGAATGCGTCGAAATAATCCTCTCGCGGCAGCCGTATTCGACTACCAGAAGCATCGAGTGAAGAAGCTGAAGAAGCAGAACCGACCGTGAGCCGAACGTTCGGGCCGGTGCGCCGTCGTCACGGCAGGACCGCGAGACGTGACTGACCTGTTCGCCCGGAGCGCCGCGGGGGAGCCGGGGCCAGCCGAGCGCGCCCGCGCGCCGCAAACCGGCATCGCCCGCCCCATCCACATCTCCGGCTATGATCGCCAGCTCCGCGACTTCTACGCGACTCCGGACTGGGTGACCGAGGCGCTTCTTCGTCATGTTCAATTCCGCGGCCGAGTGTGGGAACCGTGTTGCGGCACGGGCGCCGTTTCGCCGCGTTTCACGGCGTCCCGGGCGCGTCCCGGTAAGGTTCTCAAAAATATAACTGACAAAAGTTACACTCGCCGGGGCAGCGCGTGACCACGGCGGCGGTCGGCGGATCCCGGCGGGTGCGATGGAAATGGCGCCGCAAGCCTTTGCAATCGCTCAAAACGGCGATGGAAGCGGCGGGCCCGGCTGAGCCTCAAGCGGCCCCGGTCCAGTCCAGCACGATCTTGCCGCAGTCGCCGCGCTGCATCGTCTCGAAGCCTTCGAGGAAGCGGCTCGCGGGCAGGCGGTGGGTGATGACCTTGCGCACGTCGAGGCCGCTCTCCAGCATCGCGATCATCTTGTGCCAGGTCTCGAACATCTCCCGGCCGTAGATGCCCCTGAGCGTCAGCTGCTTGAAGATGACCTTGTTCCAGTCGACCAGCGTCGGCTTGGCCGGCAGGCCGAGGAGGGCCACCCGCCCGCCGGTGACGACCGAATCGAAGAGCTGGTCGAACGCCGCCGGCGCGCCGCTCATTTCGAGCGCGACGTCAAAACCCTCGGTCATCCTGAGCCGGCGCATCGTCGCTCTGAGGTCCTCTTTCGACACGTCGACGGTCACGACGTCGGCGACTTCGGCGGCGAGCGCGAGCCGGCGCGGGTTGACGTCGGTGACGACCACGTGCCGTGCGCCGACATGGCGCGCGACCGCGCCCGCCATGATGCCGATCGGCCCCGCCCCGGTGATGAGCACGTCCTCGCCGACGAGGTCGTAGGAGAGCGCGGTGTGGACCGCGTTGCCGAGCGGGTCGAGGATCGCGCCAAGCTCGTCGTCGACGTCGTCGGGCAGCGGCACGATGTTGAAGGCGGGCACGCGCACGTATTCGGCGAAGGCGCCGGGGATGTTGACCCCGATGCCGCGCGTTTCGGGATCGAGATGGTAGCGCCCGCCGCGCGCAGCTCTGCTCCTCATCCCGATCACATGGCCCTCGCCCGACACGCGCTGGCCGACCGAAAGTCTGCGCGCGTTCGCGCCGACCGCGGCGATCTCGCCCGCGTATTCGTGGCCGATCGTCATCGGCGTCGGGATCGTGTTCTCAGCCCACTCGTCCCAGTTGTAGATGTGGAGGTCGGTGCCGCAGATGCCGGTCTTGCGGATCTTCACCAATACGTCGTCGGGGCCGATCGAGGGGATCGGCTCGTCGCTCGAGCCAAAGGCCGGGCTCGGGCTTCAGCTTGACGAGGGCTTTCATGGGGGGCGGCTCCTGTTTGGGCAGTCGGCAGTCGGCAGAGCCCATGCCCTGAAAAGAGTTGAGTTTGAAGACTTGAACGCCGCAAGCATCCGCCGCCTACTGCCGACTGCCTCCTGCCGACAACCTCACACAATCCCGAGCGCGCGTCCCGCGTCGGCGAAAGGCTTCGACCGCGAAGTCGACGTCCTCGGCGCTGAGCGCGGCCGACATCTGGGTGCGGATGCGCGCCGCGCCCTTCGCCACCACGGGATAGAAGAAGCCCGCGACAAAGACGCCCCGCTCGTCGAGCGCGCTCGCGAGACCCTGGGCGAGCCGCGCTTCGCCGAGCATCACCGGAATGATCGGCGTCACGCCGGGCAGGACCGCAAATCCCGCCTGTTCGATCCCGGCGCGAAAGCGGCGCGCATGCGATGCCAAGAGCGCGCGGCGATCATCGGCTTCGATCGCGATCTCCAGCGCCTTCAAGGCGCCGGCGGCGACCGGGGGGCTGAGCGAGTTCGAGAAGAGATAGGGCCGCGCCCGCTGGCGCAAGAGGTCGACGATGGCTTGTGCGGCCGCGACGAAGCCGCCCATGCCGCCTCCCAGCGTCTTGCCGAAGGTGCCGGTGACGATGTCGACCCGGTCGCCCGCGCCGGTCAGCGCCGGCGTGCCGCGGCCCTTCTCGCCGAGGTGCCCGGTCGCATGGCAGTCGTCGACCAGCACCAGCGCGCCGTAGCGATCGGCGAGGGCGCAGATGTCCTCGAGCTTCGCCACATAGCCGTCCATCGAGAAGACGCCGTCGGTCGCGATGAGCTTGAACCGCGCGCCGTCCGCCTCGGCTTGCCTCAGCCGATCCTCGAGTTCGTTCATGTCGGAATTGGCGAAGCGGGTGCGCCGCGCCTTGGAGAGCCGGACGCCGTCGATGATCGAGGCGTGGTTGAGGCTGTCCGAAATGATGGCGTCCTCTTCTCCCATGAGCGGCTCGAACACGCCGCCGTTGGCGTCGAAGCAGGCGGCGAAGACGATGGCGTCGTCCTTGCCGAGATGCTTGGCGATCGCCTGCTCGAGCTCGCGGTGCAGCGTCTGGGCGCCGCAGATGAAGCGCACCGAGGCCATGCCGAAGCCGAACTCCTCCATCGCCCGGGCCGCCGCGGCGATGACCTCGGGATGGTCGGCGAGGCCGAGGTAGTTGTTGGCGCAGAGGTTGAGCGCCTCGCGTGGCCCCCGGTCGGAGGCGACGCGGACGCGCCCGCCCTGCGGCCCGGTCAGCAGGCGCTCCCGCTTGAAGAGGCCCGCCGCCTCGATCTCGTCGAGGGTTGCGCGGATGTGCCTCAGGAACGCGTCGGACATGGCGCCTCGCGAGTTTGCCGAGACGGCAGCATAGCAGCGCAAGGGGAACGCTCAAATCCGGGGTAGACCGGGGCGCGGCCGAGCGATCTCCGGGGTTTGGCCGCAAGGGATGCAGGCCTGACAAGCCGTACCGGCGATACGGACGGCCGCAAGCGACTGAACGTCGCGAATCGACGTAAAGCGGCCACTCAAAAATCGAGATGCCGGACGTCGCGGTACAAGGCGTAGGCTCGGTCATTTTTCCGGCACGCCGGCTTTGCGCAGCCATCGATATAGCGCTCCCGACGGATGACAGAGCGCGTCGGGTCAGCCGGGCGCGATTTCGAGGCTTCCAAGAATGGCGAGCTTGGGCATGATCCATGCCTCCACAAGGTTTCCCGCCCCAACAATATCCAGATTTCGGCGCTGGAGCCGAAGGCGCGATCTATGAGGATTTGGAGGTGGCCGGTTGCGGACGGCGAGCGTTCAATGCGATGATAAATTTGTCGCCGAGATTTTATAAGCGCACCCCTTCTGCCGCCTCCTTCAGTATCTCGGCGCTCCGCTTCAGTGCGGCGCGCTCTCCAGCGTCGAGATCTGGCGTGAACGTCTTCACGACGCCGCCTGCGCCAAGCACGCGCGGCAGGGAAAGGGCCACATCGCGCACGCCCTGGCACTCCGGCGTCAACGTCGAGAAGGTGATCAGCGCTCGCTCGTCGCGCTGAATGGCCTCAGCTATCCGGGCAAGGCCGGCGCCGACGCCGAACCAGGTGGCTCCTTTGCCCTGGATGATAGCGTTGGCGGCGCGGCGCACTGCGGTATCAATGCGGTTGCGATCGGCGTCCGTCAGTTCCCGCCCCATCTGGCGGGCCGCTTCCGCCACCGGTAGATTGCCGGTGACAGCGCCCGACCAGTGCAATACCGCACTGTCGCCATGTTCGCCCAGCACTCGGGCATCGATGTATGTTGGGCTGATCCCGAGATGTGCGGCGAGCAGCGTGCGGAATCGCGCCGAGTTCGAGGATCGTGCCGGACCCGATCACCCGTTCCGACGCAACGCCGTTCCGGCCGGCGAGGACAGTGACAATCTGGGTCATGACGTCGAGCGGATTCGTCGCCACCAGAAAGATGGGGTCTGTTACCGCCGCCAATACCGCCGGCACGATCTCTGCAATGATTTCGGCGTTCCGCGAGAGCAGGTCCAGCCAACTCTCCCCGGGCCTCTGGTTGGCCCCGGCCGCAAGCACGACGACCCGCGCGCCGTGGAGATCGGCCGACTCCCCCGCGCGGACCCGGAGTGGATCCGCAAGAGGCGTGGCGTCCAGAATGTCGCGCGCTTGGGCGACCGCCAGGTCCGCATTGCGGTCGACGAGTACGATCTCCGAAACGACGCCACGCATCATCATGGCGTAGGCGGCGGTCGCGCCGACCTGACCGGCGCCGACGATCCCGATCTTCATTCGATGCCTCCTATGTCGAGAACGGATGCTCCAGCAGCAAAGAGCGATTATTCTGCGCGCGAAGCAACGCTCGGGCTAAAACCGGCGCATAGGCGCTCCAAGCCTCATCGACCGAACCGGGGACCTCTCATGGCCTCCTCGTTCTTTACAGCACAGCGGGCCTATCATAGTGAAGCAGCCGAGGGGCGCGCCCTCGAACAGAGGGCGACGGCGTCACATTCACCGCCGTGTCGTGAGGCGGCGGCAGATCGGTTTGGGAAATCCACCGGCGCGACGCCAGGTAGGCGTGTCATACGTGGGAGCCCTACATGAAAAATTGCCATTGGCGCGTCTCGGCGGTCGCCCTGCTCTTGGGCGCAGCGGGCTTGCTCGCCTCGACCATCGAGGACGCCGGAAAACGTAATTATGACGGATTTCTTTCCTCCGCGCACGCCCAGCCTCTCCGCAAATTGATCGCGCGGTTGCGCGGCCAGACGCTACCTGACGGAATCGCCAAGGCGGAGGGTCGCATCGAGGCGACCCAGGTCGATGTTTCGTCGAAATATGCTGGCCAGCTTGCGGAAATTTCCGTGGAGGAGGGAACCAAGGTCGCCATCGGTCAGGTGATCGGAAGAGTGTCGTCGCCGGAATTCGAGGCCCAATTGCGGGCCGCGCAATCAGACTTGCAATCCGCGCACGACGGACTGGCGGGAGCCGAGTCCGAAATCGCCTCGCGACGAAGCGCGCTCGAATTCGCCAAGTCCGATTTCGAGCGCGGACAGGCGCTCATGAAATCCGGCTACATTACGAAGCAGTTATTCGAAGAACGGCAGCGTAATTACAAGTCGGCGGATGCAGCGGTCACAAAAATGACCGCCCGGAGGGATGAGGCGCGGAACGCCATCAAGTTTGCGGAAGCCAAAGTCCAAGAAATCAACTCTATGATCCAGGATCTCACTCTCGTATCCCCCCGGAACGGACAGGTTCAGTATCAGATGGCGCGAAAAGGGGAGACCGTCGCGGTCGGCGAACCGATCGTGACGATTTTTGATCTCACCGACGTCTACATGGTCATTTTCCTTAACGCGGCTGACGCCGGCAGGCTTGAAGTCGGGGACGAAGCGCGCGTCATCCTCGATGCGGTTCCTGACTACGTCATTCCCGCAGAAGTCAGCTTTGTCGCGTCGGATGCGCAATTCACACCCAAGACGGTCGAAACCGAGGCCGAGCGCGAAAAGCTGATGTTCCGAGCCCAGCTCAGGATCGATCGGCAGGTTCTGCAGAGATACTACGGCAGGGTGGAGACCGGGTTGCGCGGCTCAGGCTTTGTGCGCACGAAGCCAGATGCGAAATGGCCGGCCCAACTGGAAGTCAAGCTTCCCCCTGAACCCGCGTCCCCACCGATCGCGGAAACGCCCGCTCCTACGCCCGCCGCGCAGACGCCAGCCCCGCTCGCGCCCGCCGCCCAGAGGCCTACGCCAGCGCCCGCTCCTGCGCCGATCGCGCAGACGCCAGCGCCCGCTCCTGCCGTCACGCAAACCACGGCCGCGCCCGCTGTCGAGGCCGCGACGCCCGCTCCTGCGCCGATCGCTGAGGCGCCGATGCCAGCTCCCGCCCCTGCGCCCGCCACGGAAGCGCCCGCTCCGGCGCCAATTGCAGAGGCGCCTTCGCCCAGCGGCGGAGACCACGTCCGCGTCCGCCGAGCAGGAACCCGCGGCCGAGTTCGCTCCCGAGAGCATCACGCAGTTGATGGGAGCCTGGGCTTCTTCCGAGGCCGACTGCACCAGACTCTTCCAACGACGGGGTAAAGCGTTGGCGTTCCGCCAGCCCGTGGATAAGTTTGCGCAAGCCGCGATCGTCGAGTCGCAGCGGATCCGGCTGCCTTCCGCCGTATGTCAAGTGGAGAGCGCGTCCCAGGAAGGCGGCGCGCTCAAACTGAACGCCGAATGTCAGGACACCATCAGCTACACGTCACGGACTGTTCACGTCAAACAGAGATCCGATACCGAGCTCTTCTACAGTCCAACCGGCGATCCGGTGCTCGCCACCACGCTTATCAAATGCCCGCTCTGACGGTCGGCGCCGACGCGCGCCCTCAGCCTTCGTGGAAGGAGGCGCGCCGTTGGAGTTTTGACACCTCGTTAAGCGAGGGGCCGGCCGGAAATCGTCGCGGTCGCAGCGAAAGCGACATCACGCGAGAGGATCTTGCTGCTTGCAGGAGAAACGAAAATGAGCGAGATTCCTCGCGGCCCCGGGATAGCGGGGAACATTCGGGGGAAACACCATGCAGTTCCGTTTCGCAATTTTGGCAAGCTCCCTGGTAGCGGGTCTGGTGCTTTCCGCACTGCCAGCCAAAGCGGCCATCACTCACACCACCTCGAACCTAAACCTGCGAGCTGGACCTGGTACGCATCATAAGGTCAAGGCGATCATTCCAGCGGGAGCGGCGATCGATATCGAAAGCTGCGGGCACACTTGGTGCTACATGGCTTGGGCTGGACATGTCGGGTACGTTAGGCATCAATACCTGATTCACCACGTGACGGTAGAAGTGCCGCAGTTAGTTCATGTCATTCATGTCCATAAGCATGGCCTGATCAACTTCTAATAGTGACGCGAACCAATGGCAAAGGCTTGGAAGCCCGATTAGCGGTCCCGCCAATGCGAGCGCGACGGAATGGCGGGGGCGAAGAGCCACGTCGGACGAATCGTCAGGGCCAGCGGAATCATCTCTTCCGCATCAAAAGGCCGAAGACACGACCGCTCCCGAGACGTTCACAGCAGCCTCAAAGCGGCCCTTGACCACGGGGGGCGCCGTCCAGACATGACCGCTATTTAGCGCATTGCTGTCGTCCACCGCGTTGTCCACGCACGGCAGGAATCCGCCGCAGCGGTCCTCTGCGGAGCGGGTCCCAAGCGCCAGGTTCTCGTCGCTAGGCGCCCCAGTCGATCGGCGTCTCGCCGCGATGGATCGCGTCCGCCTCGGCCGTCAGCCTGCCGTCGGCCTCATGGAGAATGAGGGCCGGCGCGATGCGCAAGGGCGCCTTGGAGCCCTTCACGCCCGAGACGATGAGCCGGTGGGCGGCAGCGCCGGCGCGCGGATGGACGGGCAACAGCGCCAGCGCGCCGAGCCGGTTCTCCGCCGCCGCGAGGATCGGCCCGAGCGCGTCCGGGCGATGGATCATCACAAAGCGCCCGCCGGGTTTCAGGATCGCCAGACTGGCGCGAATCCAGCCGACGAGCGGCGCCACGCCGGTTCGGTCGGTGAAAACATGCGCCCGCGCTTTGGATTCGTCGGGCGAGACCCTCACGGTTCGGGGATCGAAGAACGGCGGGTTGGTGACGACCGCGTCGGCCGCCTCGTCGCCGAGCCCCGCCTCGCGCCGGGCGCCGGCGTCGCAGACGTCGAGTTTTAGGATTCGCGCCCGCCCCAAGAGTCCGTTCAGCGCCGCGTTGTCGGCGGCGAGGCGGGCGAGATCGGGATCGATCTCGACGAGATCGGCGCTGACCCGCTCGCGGCGACTGAGGATTGCGAGCCCGACCGCGCCGACGCCGGCGCCGACGTCGGCGAACCGCCCTTCCAAGAAATCGGCCGCCGCGGCGAGCAGGGCGGCGTCCGAGCCGACGCGATGGCCGCGCCGGGGCTGAAGGAGGGTGAGCCGCCCGCCGAGCCAGGCGTCCCGAGACGAACCGTCGGGCGCTGGTTCGCTCTGCGGCCCGGACGAAGCCTCAGCCATCGCGCAACTCGCCAGCGAACCCCGCCTCGGCGAGGAGCCGCCGCGCGCGCCGCTCCTCGCGCGCGTCGACCAGAATTCGCCGGGGCAGGAACCCAAGCGAGCCTTCGACGGCGGCCATGTGCTGGTCGGCGACGAGGAAAGCGACGCCCTCGGCCCTCAAGAGCAATTCGATGACGCTGATGAGGACGAGATCGTTGGTGCGGAGGATTTCGACCAAGAAGGAACCTCGGGGGGCGCACTTGCCCCATCGTAACAGCGTCTTTATGGTCGAGCGGCTGCGTCTGGCAAGGGAAAGCGCCTGGTGGGGGTTGTCGTTCCGCTCGGAGAAAAATCAGTCGATCGCCTGATCGAGCCGTTGACGGCGCTGGTCGCCGCCGACATGGCCGGGGTGAACCGGACCATTCTGTCGCGGACCGGTTCCGACGTCGCGATGATCCCGGAGGTCGCCAATCATCTCATTTCGTCCGGCGGCAAGAGGCTGCGGCCGATCCTGACCCTCGCAACCGCGGGTTTGTGCGGCTACGCCGGGGCGGGCCACGTCAAGCTCGCCGCCGCGGTCGAATTCATGCACACGGCGACGCTGCTGCACGACGACGTGGTCGATGAAAGCGACATGCGGCGCGGCAAGGCGGCTGCGCGGGTGCTATGGGGCAACGAAGCGAGCGTGCTCGTCGGCGACTTCTTGTTGGGCCAGGCGTTCAAGATGATGGTCGAGGTCGGCTCGCTGCCCTGTCTCGAGGTGCTGTCGAGCGCCGCAGCGGTCATCGCCGAGGGCGAAGTGATGCAGCTATCCGCCGCCAAGGACACCGAGACGACCGAAGACGACTATCTCGCCGTCATCCGCGCCAAGACCGCGGCCCTGTTCGCCGCCGCCTGCGAGGTCGGCCCGATTCTCGCCGACCGCGCCAAGGCCGAAATCGCAGGCTGCCGCGGCTACGGCGCCAATCTCGGCATCGCCTTCCAGCTGATCGACGACGCGCTCGACTACGGCGGCTCCGCCGCCAAGCTCGGCAAGAACGTCGGCGACGATTTCCGCGAGGGCAAGATCACCCTGCCGGTGGTGCTGTCGTTCCGGCGCGGCTCGCGGAGCGAGCGCGAATTCTGGCGCCGCACGCTGGAGAAGGGGGAGATCGTCGACGGCGATCTCGAAATCGCGCTCGCCACGATGACGAAGCATCGCGCCCTCGACGACACGATCGAGCGCGCCCGCCACTACGGCGCCATGGCGGTCGACGCGCTGGAACTCTTCCCCGCCTCGCCCTGGAAGCACGCGTTGCGCGACGCGGTCGAGTTCGCGGTCAGTCGGGCGCATTGAGGGCGTTCCCGCCCCCCTTGCGGGGGCGGGTTTAGGGTGGGGGGTCGCGCCATGCGGAACTCGTGCTCAGGGCTCGCGTTGAACAGGACTTGATCGAGCAGAGCGTCTCAAGCGGCGCCGCGGGCGGACTCGAGCAAAAAATCCGTGCGGCTCTTTCCCAAGAGCCGCGCTGCGCGATCGATAAGATTGCGATCCTCGGCCTTGACCCGCAGGTTCATCGTTTCGCGTCTGACGGTTTGAGGCGTGTTCGCCATGGCGCCTCCGACGCGCCGCACGCTATCGGATTGCAACGCAAATGTCATTACACCATGAAATGGCGAGGAGGTCGGGCCGCCGGTCGAACGCGGTCCCGTTCCCCCGGATGCCGCCGGGCTCCGCCGCCCGGGCTTCAAGCGCGCCGAGAAGCGTGCGGCTGACGCCGCGATACCTCGCGTCGGGCGAACACAATCTCCGGCGATTGCGACTCGATGGCTCCGCGGCCCGCCGTTCAGGCGGGGAACTTGACGGCGGTGTAGGTGAGTTGCAGCGTGAACAACACGCCGCCGTTGAGATCGTACTGCGTGTAAGTTCCCGAGCCGGCGAAGCCTTTTCGTCCGTCGGCGACAATGGCCGAACCGGTGAATTCGGCGGAACCGCTGGACTGCCGTTGGGGTCCATGGACCAAACCCTCTCGCGGAGCCGGTAGGAATTGTGACCGGTCCGGGCGTAGGTTCCCATCGTGGGACTGTACTTGAAGCCATGGGAACCGGTGCCATCGATAGCCGGGTTGAGATCGTCATTCGATTCGCCCGTGATCAATAAGTTATAGAAATGCCACTGATAACCATTAACATATTGATTTCATTGCGATTTTCAGCATACGGCGAAAAATGAGGGGATGAGTGAGCCCGTGGCGACGTACGCGCCTTCGGAGATCGCGTATTTGTAATAGAGGAGGGGAACCCACCTGGAGCGGGATCGTCATGTCCCAGAGGCCCACGAGCGGGTTCGACGCCGCGGCTTCGTCTGCTTTCGCGGGCTTCGAGACGCCCATGAGCGCGAGCGCGCTCGCGCCGAGCGTTCCGATGGCTCTTATGACGTTATCTGTTGATAAGGCCCCATCCCGATGGCGCCGAGGATCCAGTTTTGCGGAGTGGCCTGGTCTCCCCATGCCTCGAGCGCTCGTCTCCATCCGAGATAGTTGGGCAGGTTCTTGGTGGCGACGCCGTGGAAGCGGCGCATCCATTCCTTGAGCCGGCCGTGATAGGCGTTGACGTTGTTGATATGGAGGTCGGGGGCCTCGGGGCTGGGCTTGCCCGGCGCGGGAACGACATGGACCGGGATTTTCGCCCTGTGGGCGAAGGCCACGATCGCCTTTCCGCCGTCGCAGACGAACCGATTGGCGGGCGTGACCACGCCGTCCAGCGCCGCCGCGATCGAGGCGCGGTCGACATTGGGCAACACCGCGTCGGTGGTTGCGCCCTCGCGGTCGCGCGCCACCAGGATCGGGATGTTTTCGAAGAAGAGGCCCGGGTGCTTGGCCTTGCCGCCCCGCTTGCGCGGCGGGCGGGGAAGACCGGACCTGCGGCCCTTGAACAATTCGAGGATGAACGTCTCGTCCGCCTCGACAATGCCTCTCAGCGTCTTGGGCTTGTCCAGCGCGGGCGAGCCGAGAAACCGGTGTCGCCAGCGGAAGGCCGTGGTGGGGTGGACGTGGCAACGTTCGGCGGCCTTCGCCACGCTGGTTCCCTCGATCATCGCCTGGGCGTGGTCGAGCCATTGCTCCTTCTTGCGCAGCCCCGCCATCGGCGTCTTCGTCAGGGCGTTGAACGTGCGCCCGCAGCTCTTGCAGCGGGAGCGCGCCAGACCGTTCGCCCGTCCCCAGGCGACGATGTCGCGCCCCGCGCAATGGGGGCAACCCCGGCGTTCCACCTTCGCCTGGCCGATGTCCCCCAGCGCGTCCTCGCGAACCCGGCGCTGCTTGCGCGCGTCCCCCTCGGCAAGCGCCGCCGGCGCGTCCTCCGATCCTCGAGCCGCCGCCTCGACCGGTTCGCCAAAGCCCGACGCAACGTCCTCATCGGCCTCCTCGGCCTTGCAAAGCGCCTTCACCGCCTGTCGCCGCTGCGCTGGGGTCAACCTACCGATCCCGCCCAGCCAATCCTCAAATTCCGGGCTCTCCACCAACGCCTCCTCAAAATCAGACGCGCCAAGAATAGCCCGAAATCAATACTAAACGCCAATAGAGCCGTTCCGATTTTTTTGAAAACGTCGCGACGATCCTGTTGCATGATTTCCACCTTTCCAAAATTAGAGGGGCGCCACCCGCGGGCCATCCGAAGGCGCACGCCTGACGAAACACCGATTGTGCCACAAGAGAGTCGAACCTGGATTTCCCGCCAACAAAGGGAGCGCTGACCTAACGTCTTACCAGTTGGTTTCCTGGCGCTTCTCCATTCAATCTGGCCCCCAAAGTGGACCGCTTGTTTGGGAACGCTCGGGGAACTTAAAAGAATACCCGCCCCACTGAAGTCGAGACTACGTCCATTGCGCGGCTTTTTCAAGACTGAAATGTCGCTAAAATAGCGACCGAAGCAAAGCGCGACAATCGGGGCCCTCGAAAGTCTGCCAGCGCCGCCGGAGCCTCATTCGCTTCGACGGAAACTGGCGAGCGGCAAGCCCCTCGCCCTTCACTTGCGCCAAGTTCCCTGTTTGCGCGGTTTTCGCGAAAAACATTCCCTGCTCCCGCGAAAAAAATCCCCGCTCGGTCCGCGTAGGGAATTGTCTGAGCAAGCCACTGTATTCATGGGCTTTTTCGAGGGCGAAAAAGCGTCGAAATCGGCCAAAACGAGCGAGATTCCCTGTTCATTTCCCTGATGGCAGGGAATTCGGTCCGCCGACGGCCGCCGACCGCAGCCTGCTCTAGCCCGCATATTCGCGCCGGTAGCGCGCTCCGAGGCCGGTGAGGACCTGATAGCCGATCGTGCCGCTGCGCGCCGCGAAATCGTCGAGATCGGCCGAGCCGCCGAAGAATTCGGCCCTCGTGCCCGGCTGGACCGCATCTTCGGCGAGATCAGTCACGTCGACGATGCTGAGGTCCATCGAGACGCGCCCGACGAGCGGGCAGCGGCGGCCGGCGACGATGACCTCGGCGCCGGGCCTCGCGTCGGTTGCGCCCGCGCCGCGCGGCAGGCCGTCGGCGTAACCCGCGAGCAGGGTCGCGAGCCGGGTGCGGCGCCGCGCCGTCCACTGGGCGTTGTAGCCGCAGGTTGCGCCCGGCTCGATCCAGCGCGTCTGTTGGATGGCGACCGTGAGCGTGACCACTGGGCGCATCGGGCTGGGCCTGCCCGGCGTCGGATTGCCGCCGTAGAGCGCGTAGCCCGGCCGCGCGAGATCGTAGATCGGCCGCGCGGCGAGGAACATGCCCGAAGAATTGGCGAGCGAGGCGGGAAGATGCGGAAACGCCGCCCGCGCCGCCTCGAACCGCGCGATCTGCGCCGCGTTGACCGGATCGTCGGGAAGCTCGGACGAGACGAGATGGCTCATCAACAGGTCGGCGCCGCTCGCCGCGCCGCGCCGCTCCATCGCCTTTCGCATGGCCGCCAGCAATTCGAAGCCGAGCCGGCTCATGCCGGTGTCGAGATGGAGCGCGCAAGGACTGATTCGGCCGCGCGCTTCCGCGAAGGCCGACCAACGCTCGAGCTCGTCCGCGCTCCCGATCGCCGGCTTCAGGCGATGGGCGGCGTAGTCGCCCGGGTCGGCGCCCGTCTCCAGTCCGTCGAGGACGGTGATTTCCGCCCCGTGCGGCAGCAGGCGGCGGAGCGCGACGCCCTCGCGGAGGTGGGCGACGAAGAACGCGCGCGCCCCGGCGGCCCACAACGCGGGAGCGGCTTTCTCGAGACCGATCCCATAGGCGTTCGCCTTGACCACGGCGGCGCATCGCCCGGGCGCGGCGCGGCGCTCGAGCGCGCGCCAGTTGTCGGCGAGCGCGCCGAGATCGATCGCGAGGCGCCCGGGCGCGGCTTGGAGAGATGCAGGTTCGACCACCAAAGACATTTTTCCATCGCTGCCGCGGGCCGTCTGCGCCGATAGTCCGGCGACGTCGAACTCGGCGGTCATTTCAGCCCGGACTTATGCGCGAGCCGGCTCTGCCGGGCAACACGCCCCATCTCGACCTCGGCTGCGCCTCGCTTTCGCCGCTCTCGCTGGCAATGAGCCTGCGGGCGCGGTAAATCCCGCCAAATCTCGAGGCGACAATTCGATGACGATGACATTCACCCGCAGGGCGGCGATTCGGACCGGGGCGGGCGGCGCGCTCGCGGCTCTTCTTGCGCGTCCGCTCGCCCCGCTCGCCGGCAATTCGATCGAGACGCACGGCCTCTCGTCCTTCGGCGATCTCGCCCTGCCGCCCGACTTCCCGCATTTCTCATACGTCAACCCGCACGCGCCGACCGGCGGGCTCCTGTCGCTTCAGATCACCGGAACCAGCGGCAACCAGAACTTCGACACGTTCGACACGCTCAACATCTACAGCTGGAAGGGCAACGGCGCGGCCGGCATGGGCGCGACGTTCGACACGCTGATGACCGCCAACGGCGACGAGCCGGATTCGGTCTATGGGCTGCTGGCGCAATCGGTACGCGTTTCCCGCGACAAGCTCGACTATCGTTTTCGGCTTCGGCCGGAAGCCCGCTTCTTCGACGGATCGAAGGTCACCGCGGCCGACGTCGCCTTCTCGCTCACTGTGCTGAAAGAGAAGGGCCATCCGATCTACGCTGAGCTCCTGAAAGAGGTCGAGCAGGCGACCGCCGAGGGCGACGACGTCGTCCACGTGCGCTTCGTCAAGGGTCGCAGCCGCGACGCCCATCTCATCGTCGTCGGCATGCCGGTCTTCTGCGCAGCCTGGTGGAAGGGGCGCGACTTCGCCGCCGCGACCCTCGAGCCGCCGCTCGGCTCCGGGCCCTATGAGGTCAAGGCGTTCGAACAGGGGCGCTTCATCGAATTCGAGCGACGGCCCGACTATTGGGGCGCGAAGCTGCCGGTCAATCTCGGCCAGAACAATTTCGACCGACTGCGTTTCGAATATTATCGCGAGCGTCAGGTCGCCTTCGAGGCGTTCAAGGCTGGGGCGACCAACTATCACGAGGAATTTACCTCGCGCTTCTGGGCGACGGCCTACGACTTCCCCGCCGCCAAGGACGGGCGGGTCAAGAAAGAGGTGCTGCACGACGGCGCGCCCTCGCGCACGCAGGGCTGGTACCTCAACACCCGCCGCGAGCAGTTCAAGGACCCGCGCGTGCGGGAGGCGATCGGCCTCGCCTTCGATTTCGAATGGACCAACAAGAACGTGATGTATTCCGCCTATAAGCGGATCGTCTCGTTTTTCCCCAACAGCGACATGGAGGCGAAGGGCAAGCCCGGTCCGGACGAACTCGAGCTCCTCGAGCCGTTCCGCGCCGAGCTTCCGGCTTCCGTCTTCGACGACCCCTACGCGCCGCCGGAGAGCGACGGCTCGGGCTTCGACCGCGCGCTGCTCAAACAGGCCTATGACCTCTTGTTGTCGGCCGGATGCAAGCGCGACGGCGCGGCGATGATGCTGCCGAACGGCAAGCCCCTGACCCTCGAATTCCTGGACAGCAGCAGCGCCTTGCAGCCGCATACGATGCCCTTCGTCCAGAATCTCGGGAAGTTGGGGATCCAGGCGAACATGCGCATCGTCGACGCCGCGCAGTACAAGAGCCGCACCGACGCGTTCGACTTCGACGTCGTCAGCGCGGCGTCGGGCGGCTCGACGACGCCGGGCGGCGATCTGAGGGTCGTTTACACGTCTGAGGCGGCGGCGCAGAACGGCTCGCGCAATCTGGCGGGCGTTTCTGATCCCGTGGTCGACGCGCTGGTCGAGACGATCGCCGCGGCGAAATCGCGCGACGCGCTCGACACGGCCTGCCGCGCGCTCGACCGGGTCTTGCGGGCGGGGCATTATTGGGTGCCGATGTGGTATCGCGACACCTATTGGGTCGCCTACTGGGACGCCTTCGCGCGGCCGGAGCGCCAGCCGAAGCTCGGCGTCGGCGCGCCTGGCACCTGGTGGTGGGACGAAGGAAAGGCCAAGGCGATTGGGCTGTGACGCGATGAGGCAGTCGGCAGTCGGCGGTCGGCAGTCGGGGTCAATCGGCCGCCGGCGCCGACGCTTAGGCGGCATGCCGCTGCGCGTCGCCGATCACGGTCCACGTGTTCAGTCGACTGCCGACTCCCCATTGCCGACTGCCGAAGCGTAGCATGTTCGCCTACCTCATTCGCCGCCTCTTGCTGATGATCCCGACGATTCTCGGCATCATGGCGGTCTCCTTCGCCATTGTTCAGTTCGTGCCCGGCGGTCCGGTCGAGCGCGCGATCGCGCAATTGCAAGGCGCGAATCAGAGTTCGACCGCCGGTTTCGGCGGCGGAGGCGGGCAGATCGGCGTCGGCGCTTCGCAGGCTGGCGGCGACATCTCTTCGCGCTATCGCGGCTCGCAGGGCCTCGATCCGAAGTTCATCAAGGAATTGGAGAAGCAGTACGGCTTCGACAAGCCGGCGTGGGAGCGGTTCTGGATCCTCGTGCGCGACTACGCGACCTTCAATTTCGGCAAGAGCTACTACCGCGACACGCCGGTCCTGACGCTGATCGAGGAGAAGCTGCCGGTGTCGATCTCGCTCGGCATGTGGATGACCCTCATCTCCTATGCAATCTCGATTCCGCTCGGCATCCGCAAGGCGGTCAAGGACGGCTCGCGCTTCGACACCGCGACCTCGGCCGTCGTCATCTTCGGCTACGCGATTCCGAACTTCCTGTTCGCGGTCCTTCTCATCGTGCTCTTCTGCGGCGGATCGTTCTGGCAGATTTTTCCGCTGCGGGGCTTGACCTCCGACAATTTCGCCGAGCTCGACTGGCCGCACAAGATTCTCGACTACCTCTGGCACGTCACGCTGCCGGTGAGCGCGCTGGTGCTCGGCTCCTTCGCCACCTCGACGTTGCTCACCAAGAATTCCTTTCTCGACGAGATCAAGAAGTCCTATGTGCAGACGGCGCGCATGAAGGGCCTCAGCGAACGCAGCGTGCTCTACGGCCATGTGTTCCGCAACGCGATGCTGATCGTCATCGCCGGATTCCCCGGCGCCTTCATCGCCGCCTTCTTCACCGGCTCGCTCCTGATCGAGCAGGTGTTCTCGCTCGACGGGCTCGGCTATCTTTCTTACAATTCGCTCATTCAGCGCGATTATCCGGTGGTGCTCGCCAACCTCTACATCTTCGCGCTCATCGGCCTCGTCGTGAACCTCATCTCCGATCTCACCTACACCTGGATCGATCCGCGCATCGATTTCGAAACGCGCGAGGTTTGAGGGTGGGGCGCCAATGGCTCAAGCTCACGCCGATGAACCGCCGGCGGCTCGACAACTTCCGCCGCAACCGGCGCGGGGCATGGTCGCTGCGCATCTTCCTGGTGTTGTTCGCCGCCTCGCTCTGTGCGGAATTCATCGCCAATGACCGGCCGCTGATCGCCGCATACAAGGGCGAGCTTCTCTTTCCGGTGTTCGTCGACTATCCGGAGGACAAGTTCGGCGGCTTCCAGGCGCGCGCCGACTATCGCGATCCCTTCGTCGCCGACGAGATCAAGGCCCACGGCTGGATGATCTGGCCGCCGATCCGCTTCGCCAATTCGACCACCATTCTCGATCCGCCGACGCCGCTGCCGACCCCGCCGACCTGGATGTTGAGCGAGGCGCAATGCCGCGCGGCGTTTGCGAAACAGGGTGCGAAAGACGCCGCGACCGTCGCCTCGCCCTGCTGGAAGCTGGAGCCTCTATGGCTCGGCTCCGATCAGGACGGGCACGACATTGTCGCGCGCCTGCTCTATGGCTTCCGCATCTCCGTATTATTCGGCCTCATCCTCGCCGGCGTGTCGTCGGTCATCGGCGTCTTCGCCGGAGCGGTGCAGGGCTATTTCGGCGGCTGGCTCGACCTCACGATGCAGCGGGTGATCGAGATCTGGTCTTCGCTGCCGCATCTCTACATTCTCATCATCCTGTCGGCGATTCTGGCGCCGAGCTTCTTCGTGCTCTTGACGATCCTGCTGCTGTTCTCGTGGGTGAGCCTCGTCCATGTGGTGCGGGCGGAGTTCCTGCGGGCGCGCAATTTCGAATATGTCAACGCGGCGCGCGCGCTCGGGCTCTCCAACGCCAAGATCATCGTCAAGCACGTGTTGCCGAACGCGATGGTGGCGACGCTGACCTTCCTGCCTTTCATCGTCAATTCGTCGATCAGCACCTTGACCTCGCTCGACTTCCTGGGCCTCGGCATGCCGCCGGGCTCGCCCTCGCTCGGCGAACTTTTGTTGCAGGGCAAGTCGAATCTCTCGGCGCCGTGGATCGGCCTCTCCGCCTTCGCCGTCACCGCGTTGATGCTCTCGCTCCTCATCTTCGTCGGCGAGGCGGTGCGCGACGCGTTCGATCCGCGAAAGACCTTCTCGTGAAAGCGACCGCGCCCCTCATCGAGGTCAGCGATCTCTCGATCGCCTTCGCGCAAGGGGGGGAGCGCAAGACCGTCGTCGACCGCGTGTCCTTCCGGCTGGAGAAGGGCAGGGCGCTCGCGCTCGTCGGCAAGTCGGGCTCGGGCAAAACGGTGACGGCGCAGGCGATCGTGCGGCTGCTGCCGCAGCCCGCGGCGAGCTATCCGACCGGAAGAATCCTCTTTCGCGGCCGCGACGTCTTGAAAATGTCGGACGGGGAGCTGCGCGACATGCGCGGCGCGGCCGTCACCATGGTCTTTCAGGAGCCGATGACTTCGCTCAATCCGCTGCATACCATCGAGCGGCAGATCGGCGAGATGATCGCGCTGCATCAAGGGCGCGCCGCGGCGACCACGGCGCGCATCGTCGAGTTGCTCGCCGAGGTTGGCATCGCCAATCCCGGCGAGCGGCTCGGCGCCTATCCGCACCAGCTCTCCGGCGGCCAGCGCCAGCGCGTGATGATCGCCATGGCGCTCGCCAACCGCCCCGACCTCCTCATCGCCGACGAGCCGACGACTGCGCTCGACGTCACCGTGCAGGCGCAGATCCTGAAGCTCCTGAAGGACCTTCAGGAGAAGATCGGCATGGCGATGCTGTTCATCACCCACGATCTCAACGTCGTCCGCCGCATCGCCGACGAGGTGATCGTCATGCAGCAGGGCCAGATCGTCGAAGCCGGGCGCATGGCGGACGTGTTCGCCAACCCGCGCCATCCCTATACCAAGGCGCTGCTCGCCGCCGAACCGAAAGGGGAGGCGCCGCCCGGAGACTTGAGCGCGCGAACGATCGCCAGCGCGGAAGACCTCCGCGTCTGGTTCCCGATCAAGCGCGGCTTCTTTCGGCGCACGGTTGGATTCGTCAAGGCGGTCGACGGCGTGTCGCTCAAAGTGCGCGAGGGCCAGACGGTGGGGGTCGTCGGCAAATCCGGCTCCGGCAAGACCACGCTCGGCCTCGCGATGCTGCGGCTCATCCGCTCCGAAGGGCCGATCGCCTATTGCGGGCGTCCGATCGACGGACTCAATGCGAAAGCAATGCGCCCTTTGAGGCGCGAGATGCAGGTCGTCTTCCAGGATCCGTTCGGCTCGCTCTCGCCCCGCATGTCGGTAGCCGAGATCGTCGAGGAGGGCCTGATCGCACAGGGGACGAAGCTCAACGCCGCCGAGCGGCGGCGCGTCGCCGAGCGGGCGCTCGCCGACACCGGGCTCGACCCCTCCACGCTCGACCGCTATCCGCACGAATTCTCCGGCGGCCAGCGCCAGCGCATCGCCATCGCCCGGGCGATGGCGCTCGATCCGAAGATTCGTCGTGCTCGACGAGCCGACTTCGGCGCTCGACATGTCGATCCAGGCGCAGATCGTCGACCTGTTGCGCGATTTGCAGAAGCGACGCAGGCTCGCCTATCTTTTCATCTCGCACGATCTCAGGGTGGTGCGGGCTCTGGCGAGCGAGATCATCGTCATGCGGCGCGGCAAGGTGGTCGAGAGCGGCGAGGCGACGGCGGTGTTTTCGGCGCCGCAGAGCGACTATACGCGCGCTTTGTTCGCCGCCGCCTTCGCCAACGAAGCGACGCTCGCGGACGTCGTCAGCCAGTGATGAGCCCCGTGGCCCGCGCCGTCATCATCGTGCTCGATTCGGTCGGCTGCGGCGGCGCGGAAGACGCCCGTTCTTACGGCGACGAGGGCGCCGACACGTTGGGTCACATCGCCGAGGCCTGCGCGCTCGGACGCGGCAACCGCGAGGGCTCGAGGCGCGGGCCGCTGAATCTCCCGCGCCTCGACGCGCTCGGGCTCGGCCATGCGATGAAGGCGTCCACCGGCCGCGCGCCGCCGGGCTTCGCGATGGGGAGCCCACGCGGCCAATGGGGCTACGGCATCGAGACGTCGAGGGGCAAGGACACGCCCTCCGGCCATTGGGAGATCGCCGGAACGCCGGTCGATTTCGACTGGGGCTACTTTCCCGAAACCGTTCCCGCCTTTCCCGAAGCCCTGACCTCCGCGCTGATTGCCGAGGGGAAGCTGCCGGGCATTCTCGGAAACAGGCATGCGTCGGGCACCGTGATCATCGAGGAGCTCGGCGAGGAGCATGTGAGGACGGGGAGACCCATCTGCTACACCTCGGCCAACTCGGTGCTCCAGATCGCCGCGCACGAGGAGGCCTTCGGGCTCGATCGGCTCTACGAGCTCTGCCGCATCGGGCGCCGCCTCTGCGATCCCTTGAAAATCGCGCGCGTCATCGCGCGGCCGTTCGTGGGGAAGACGGCGAAAGGCTTCGTGCGCACGCCCCATCGCAAGGATTTCGCCGTGCCGCCGCCCGACGGCAATCTCTTGCAGCGGGCGGCCGAGGCGGGTCGCGCAATTGTCTCGATCGGCAAGATCGGCGACATTTTCGCCCATCGCGACACGGGCGACGAGCGCAAGGGCAAGAGCAACGACGGCAACGTCGATCTTTTGCTCGACGCGCTCAAGACGACCCCGCATGGCGGGCTCATTGTCGTCAATCTCGTCGATTTCGACACCGAATACGGCCATCGCCGCGACGTGCCCGGCTACGCCGCCTGTCTCGAGGCGTTCGACCGGCGGCTCGTAGAGATCGAGCCGGCGATGCGGCCGGACGATTTTTGTCTCATCACCGCCGATCACGGCAACGACCCGACCTTCCGCGGCTTCGACCACACCCGCGAACACGTGCCGATCCTCGCCTTCGGCGCAGGCGCGCCGCCCGGGCCGATCGGCGCGCGCGCGAGCCTCGCCGACATCGCCGAGACGATCGCCGCCAAACTCGGCCTTCCGCAAGGATCGCATGGGCGGGCGTGGGCGCCGTCATCGCGAGAGCCTTAGGGTCAAAACCCAATCGGCGTGCTTACGCCGGTGACCGCCTTGCGCTAAATAGCGGTCATTCGCCGAAGATGTGACGAGCGGGTCAAATCGGCCCTAAAACGTCGCGGTAGGAAGACTGATTCATCACCCTATAAACCGGGCTCAAGCGTTTCGTGGGCTGCTGCAGCGTTTCGTGGGCTGCTGCTTGACCCGAACGAAGTCCATTCGTTGGCTACCACTTGCGGTTGACTAATCCTTCAATCGAGCACAGCATATTTTTTGCCACTAACGGCGTCGAGTTATGAGCGTTCTGTTAGAAATGATCGGCCGTGGTTGGGATAATTTTCTCGCGCGGCCAAATGGCTCCCTGAGTTTGCGGTTCTACGTCCAGCCGACGATGGCGGGCTTGTTAGCCCTGCGTGCCGGCATTCAGGATGCGAGGCAGGGGCGGCAGGGCTATCTGTGGGCGATGCTAACGCGCCCGGAGAGGCGTCTGCAGTTGCTCCACGAGGGCTGGCGGGGAGCGATGACCCCCTTCCTGTTGGCGATCGCGCTCGACTGCATCTATCAGCTCATGACAGTCCGGTTTGTCTATCCGCTGGAGCTGCTGTTTACAGCGACTTTGCTGGCGCTCGTCCCATACGCCTTGTTGCGAGGACCCTTCAATCGCCTCGCGCGTCTGTTTTTCCCGGCGGCTCGGCCGCCGCCGGCAGAACCCAGTCCACAACAATAGTTTCATTACCTGAGGAAACACATCGAGGAAAGGCCAACACAATGTCGAACGAATCCAAGACACAGGACTGGTCGAAGCCCGCGGCGATGGCGATTCCCAAGGGAGGGTACTTCCAAGACAAGGTCGAGCAGGGGCGTTACGGCCCCATCTTTCCCAAGACCCCGGCCTGCTACGGCTTCTCCATTCTCGCCAAAATAATCCCCGGCCGCGAGGACGTCTTCTACAAATACGCCAAAGACATCGAGAACACGATCGCCGCGCAGCCGGATGCGCTGGCTGTCTTGCAGCTCCATTACCTGCGCTGGGTGCTCTTTCCTATCAAAGGGGATACCTACTTCATGTATCAGGGCATTTTCGACACTGACTTCGACAAATATACTGAAGACGCGGTGACGCTATTTGGCATCACCGGCCTGCGGACGGTGTTCGAGAATCTCGAGGGTTTCCCGATGGACTGGCAGACAAACCCCGCCGCCTTCGTCAAGTTTGTCCGCGATCATCAATGCCCGAGCTTCCTCGAATACGCGGAATATCCGTATGTGAGCGCCACTGAAATCAAAAAAGCCCTCAAACTGAAAGCCGCCTTCTCGACCATGCTCGACCAGATGCAATGATTCCGGGGACTTGATTGTCGGGTCGGACGTCTGCGAGGCGCAAAGCTGACGGTCTCCACAGCGAGTTCAGGTAAACAAGGAACGTCGCGATGCTCGAATTCGACGACATCCAGCACCTGCTGCTGACCCGCGCCCCGGCGCTCACGGCCCGATACGAATTTCTGTCGTTTCACGATGGAGCCGCCGGCCGCGCCTGGGCGTCGGCGATCAAAGAGACAATTCATTCGGCGGCGTCGATGCGCGCCGGCGTCGACCAGGACAAGCGCTGGGTGACGGCGGCTTTCACCTGGAACGGCCTCCGCGCGCTCGGACTGGACGAGGCTTCGCTCGCGTCTTTTCCGGAGGAGTTCAAGCAGGGCATGGCGGCCCGCGCGGAGATCCTCGGCGACACCGGCTTGAACGCCCCCGAACATTGGGTCGGCGGGCTCGCGAGCCTCGATCTGCATGCGATCGTCATTCTCTTTGCGCGGGACCCGGCGGAGCATGACCGGTGCGTCTCGGAGCACGGGAAGCTCATGGCCGGCTGCCCCGGCGTCGAGGTCCTCTCCGTGCTCGACCTTCAGGCCATTCCGCCGTTCGGATACGCGCACGAGCATTTCGGCTACCGCGACAGGTTGTCGGAGCCGGCCATCGAGGGAAACGGCGTCGAACCGACGCCCGGAACCGGCGAGCCTTTGAAGCCAGGAGAGTTCATTCTTGGCTATCCTGACGAGTACGGCTTCATAGCCGACAGTCCGCGGCCCGAAATTTTGGCGCGCAACGGGAGCTACATGGCCTATCGACGGCTCGAGGAGCATGTGGGGAAGTTTCGCGAGTTTCTCCGGCAGCACGGCGACACCGCGGAGGAGCAGGAACTGATCGCGGCCAAGCTGATGGGGCGCTGGCGCAGCGGCGCGCCGCTCGTGCTCGCGCCCGAAAAAGACGACCCGGCCCTCGGCGCCGACATGCAGCGCAACAACGACTTCACCTACAAGGAGATGGACCCGCACGGCTACGCGGTTCCGCTTGGCTCGCACATTCGCCGGATGAAATCCTCGCGACACGGCGCACAACATGAACCGGCGCCGGATGATCCGCCGAGGGGCGCCGTATGGGCCTCCTCTGCCCGAAGGCGCTCGCGACGACGGGGTCGAGCGCGGGATCGCCGCCTTCGTCATCTGCGCGAGCCTCATCCGCCAGTTCGAGTTCGCCCAGAACGTCTGGATAAACGACCGGAACTTCAACGAGCTGGGCAACGAACGCGACCCGATCATCGGCGCCCACGACGGCACGCTCGAGTACAAGATTCCCAAGCGACCCATTCGCAAGAAAATCGCCGGTTTGCCGGCCTTCACCACAGTCAGAGGCGGTGCGTACTTCTTTCTCCCGGGCCTCAAGGCGCTTGGCTATCTCGCCTCACTGAACGAACAGCGGGCCTGAGCCGCCAGCACGACAAAAGGGAGGATCCTATGTCAGCGCAAGCTTCCGCCCGGACCTACAATCAAGACCATATTCCGCGCAAATACACGCCGGGAAAGCGGCGCGTGAGCATCTACTGGACGTGGAGCTACCCGTGGGAGTCCCAGCGCGACCTTGCGGAGATGGACAATCGGTTTTCGACGATGACGGAAGTTCGCCGCGTCGCCTGGCCGGCCTACGAGACGCAGGAATGGAGCGCCGCGCAGTTCCTTCAAGGCATTGCGGGAACGCTCGAGCTGTTTCACCGCTCGACGCTCAGTTTCCAGAAGATCGCCGGCGAAACGACGGGTCACCCGGTCGCCGTCTTCCAACGCATCGACCAGGCCGGATACAAGCTGCCGATCGATGAACGCATTCTCGCCGACGCCGACACGCTGATGGTGTTCGGACTCGACCATATTCTCTCGGAACAGGAGGCGGCGCCGGAGGAGATCGCCGCGATCCGCGAATGGCTGAAGCGGGATGGCGCCTGTCTCCTGCTTGCGCCCCATCATGACGTCGGCTTCACCGGCGACATGAAACAACGCCAGGTGGAATATCTGCACCACGGCGACCCGCTCGTGCCTCGCCAGCAGCGGTTTGGACAGTATACGCGCTCGTTGATGAAGGGGCTTGGCATTCCCGTGCACAACACCTACGGCCTTCGACCTGCGCTCGTGAAAGGCACGAACGAAATTGCTCCGCTCACGCCCTTCCACGACCTCGACAGCCTCAGCCTCTTGCGGAACGTCCCGACCCTCAACTTCCACCCGCATCTGCCGCACTATGAATTGACGGGAGGCGCGGGTTCGATCCAAGTGCTCGCGCGGCAGCCGATCGACCTCGAACGTCCGCATCCTTTCACCGAGGCGGGCAACCGGGAGTTCAACTGCCTCCTTTGGATGCCGCCGAACGAGCAGAGGGCCGGAGACATCGTTCTGGTCGATTCCACCAATTTCACCACACTCTTTGGCGGCACGAACAGTCTCGAGACCTTCTGGAGGAATCTCGCGGCGATGAGATGAGCGGCGGTTCGTGACGACAGTGCTCCTGAAGCTGGCGCGCGCTTTGTATGCGCAAAAGAAAGAGTCCCTTCGCACTCTTGCGCGTTGCGCTTCTGTCGCTGGAGCGCTGAGCGTGGCGGGCCCCGTTCTTGCCGACTCGGATCGCCTCGACCTCGCGAATGGGACCGGCGACGATCCAACTCAGCCGTTGGGCAAGATCGAGCTTCTCGACCGCTATACCGAAGCTCCCGGTCCAGGCGTCGAAGAGGGAACGACCAAACGAGTCGAAACGAACACGCCGTTCGCCCGGATCGAGGCGCCGTTCAAACTCGCGCCGCAATGGGAGTTGAACTTCCGAGCCGAAATTCCGGTCGTGTGGACAAACGGAGTAACGCCCGAGAACCCGACCGGCGCGACCGTGTCCGGCTTCGGCAACGTGCTCACTCAGGCGTGGATCGTGCACGACATCGATCAACGCTGGGCAGTCGCGCTCGGCGGGCAGCTGATCGCGCCGACCTCGACAAACGGAGTGGCGTCGGACGCCTGGGAACAGGTCACGGGTTTGGTCGTCCGCGCGATGCTCCCGGAGATCAGTCCGGGCAGCTACTTCGCGCCGCAGGTCCGTTACGGAATCGATTTTGAAGGCAACGACGACGGCCGCATGTTGCGGCAGTTGCGCATTGCGCCGACCCTCAACATCAACCTGCCTCACAACTTGTTCTTCACGCTCTACCCGAGCCCGGACATTCGACTGAACTATGGGACGCCGGTGTGGAGCCAGACGGGCCGATTGTTTCTGCCGCTCAACTTCATGGTCGGCTGGAAGCCGACCGAGCACATCGTGATTTCGGCCGAGTTCGGCATTCCGATCATCAAGGATTTTCCTGTTTACACCTTCAAAACGCAATTGAGAGTGGGCTATTTGTTTTAATTGCGGTGCCGTCGGCCGGGTTGGAGGTGAAGAAACACATTGATACCTCGCCTTTTGGGTGCATCGGAGTCGCAAGCTCCGTTGATCCGAACGCAACTTAAGACCTCCACTGTCGCGATCTGAATGGCCGCTTTAGGTCGAGTCCGGCTGTCCGCTCGGCACACCGAAGGCCTCGTCGAACTGACTGATCTCAAGCCGGGCGACCGTGTAGTCCTCATCGAGGAGGCGGCGAGCGCGGCGAATTTTCTGAAAGCGCACACGAACGCTGACAAGATCGACGTCGGCGCGCTCGGCAACGTCGTCCTCCAGGCCCATCTGCACGTGGTGGCGCGGACCATCGGCGACCCCGCCTGGCCGGGGCCGGCGCGGGGTTTTCGCGGCGCGGTCCCGTACGAGCAGGCACAGGCCGCCGAGCTCATCGCAGCGGCCAGAGAACCCATGTGCTCATGGTCGTGATAAGTATGAATTAGCCTAACGGGAACGACTGAGGGTATGAAAGAAATAACCGACAAGAAATTTGGCCTCCTAATTTCGTTATGGCTCCTCTATCTTGCTCTGGGGTCTCTCCTATTCCAATCCTGAAGTTGCAACTCACACGTTTTCAGAAATGGACAAGCTATCCGACATATCTCCGATTGCTTGGTGTGGGACTATCAAGCGGAGCGAGTAATGCCCGTGCATATCTCGCTCCTCACATCGTGGCAGAGCTAACCTCTGTCAGGAACACGATATCGTCGCCGCGCTCCTGGCCGCCCTCCGTCCCCGCTGAGCAACGAGTTCCCGAACAATCCGCGCGACCTCGATGTGCTGATTGTTCCCTTCGGAGCACGATAGAGCTTGTCGGGGCAAACGTGCAATCCGGCAGAGTGAACGAGCGGGCTTAGGGCGCGGCCATAACTGTGGAACAATTCCTTGGCGCGCGTCCAAATCTGTGCTACGTTTGTTCTCATACATTCGGGCGCCATGCTCGCGGCTGCAGCAAAAGTCGCGAAGCGCCCAAGGTGAGGCCTGGAACTTTGGCGTTCGTCCCGCCTGTCGCGCGCATGGAATTGGTCAGAGAGAGGAATAAACACTTCATGGATGGCCAAAGGCTGTGATGCTTTCGGTTCATCCCCAAGCCATGTGCGCCCGTGTCTGATCATCAGGGCGCTGGCCGGGAAAAGGGACAGAGAAAATTATTTTTGGCCCGGCAGCCCGCGCAACCCACTGATAAGGCTCGATTCGCGGAAAGAATGTGAAGGAAATTGAAGGAAATGGAAGGGGTTTTTGGGGGCTTTGGAAGCTCCAAGCCGCGCAAAAACCGCGCACGTCCGCGTCTTTGGAACGCCGGACGCGATAGGGAGGTCCATGCTCTCCTTAGCGCAGGCGTGGGCGGCGGAGCCGGCGGACCCGCTTCGACCTCTCCCTTTGCTCGTGGTAGGCTTTTCGAAGCGCCCCCGGGATCAGGCCTGCGGCTTCGCGCTCCTTGAGCGCGAGGCGGGCGGCTCGGAAACTCCGAAATGGCGCCGCAAGGGCTTGAAACAATTGATTCCGCGCCCGGAAATGGGATGGCCCCGGAAGCCCTTGACCCCCAACATCTGGCGCCGCGAGCCGCCCCCCTCAGCGCTGGCTCGCGACGCCCCGGTTCGCCGGCTCGATCGCCAAATACCGCGCCAGATGCCGGTCGAGCAGGTTGTCGCGCCAGCCTTTCACCCGCTTCGACACCAGGTTCTTCGACTCGTAGAAGAGGAGCGGGACGACAGGCTCTTCGCGCAGCAGCAGCCGCTCGGCTTCGGCGAGGGTCTGGGCCCTCGCGCCGGGCTCCGTTTCATCCGCCGCCACTTGCATCAGTCCGTCGTAGTCCGCATTCGACCAGCGCGGGTAATTGAGTTTTCCGGTGCCGCTTTCGAACAGAAACAAAAAATTCTGCGGGTCGGAATAGTCGCCGATCCACCCCGCCCGGGCGACGTCGAAATCGCCGCCGCTCTGCAAGAGCCCGTAATGGGTCTTGACGTCCGAATTGACGAAGGTCGCCGTGACCCCGAGCGGCTTCCACGCATCAGCGATCGCGATCGCGGTCGCCTTGTTGTTCTCGCTGGTGTTGTAGCGGATCTCGACCGGAAGCGGCCGACCCGCGCCGTAGCCCGCCTCTTTCAGAAGAGCGCGCGCGCGGTCCTCGCGCTCGATCGGCGAGAGGTCGCGAAAATCGGCTGAGACGCCGGTCATGTAATTGTCGATCCCCGGCGGCACGAAGGCGTAGGCCGGCGCCATCGCCCCGCCCCAGATGCTGTCGGCGAGAAACTCCCGGTCGATGACCATCGAGAGCGCGTTGCGCACGCGCGCGTCGTCGAACGGCTTCTTCTTGGTGTCGAACGCCAGATAGAGCACGCCGAGGGTCGGGGCGACGTGGAATTCGTCCTTCAATGTTTCGCGCACGAAGGCGAGGTCGTCGGCCGGGGCGTCGTCGTAGCTGTCGATCTCGCCGGCGCGGAAGCGCAAGAAAGCGGCGGCGCGGTCGTCGATCGAAGAAATGATCTCCTTGTCGATCGCCACATCGCGCGCGGCGTGGAAATAGGGGTTCTTGACGAGCACGGTTTCGTCGTTCGGGGTGAAGGCCGCCAGCCGAAAGGCGCCGTTGCTGACGAGATTGCCGGGTTTTGCGAAGGCGCGTCCGAATTGTTCGACGTTTCGCGGATTGACCGGCGCGGCGGTCTGATGGGCGACGACGGCGAGAAAATAGGGCGTCGGCCGCTCGAGCTCGATTTCGAGCGTCTTTTCGTCGATTGCCCGCACGCCGAGCGCGTCGGGCGGGGCCTTGCCGCTGGCTACTCGCTCGGCGTTCCGGATCGGATAGTAGAGGTTTGCGTATTCGGCCCCGGTCGCCGGATCGAGCAGGCGGCGGAAGGAGAACACGAAGTCGCCGGCTTTCACCGGATCGCCGTTCGACCATTGGGCGTCGCGCAGCTTGAAGACATAAGTTCGGCCGTCGGGGCTGACGCTAAAACTTTCCGCGGCGCCCGGAACCAGCGCGCCCGAAGCGTCATAGGTCAAAAGCCCCTCGAACAGGTCGGCGAGCACGTCGGCCTCGATGACGGTCGAGGTCTTCGGCGGATCGAAGCTCGCCGGATCGCCCGCTTCGCCGCGGCGAAAGACGCATTCGGCCTCGGCCGCGGACAGCGCGAAGACGGCGATCAGAAGGGCGATGAGCGCGCCCAAGCCCGCCCGGCCCCATGCCCGGCGGCGGTCGAAGCCCATCGCATTGCGCGGCGCGGCGGAAGTCGTCATAAGATCGCACAGATAGCGGGCCAAGGGAGGCCCCGAAAGCGGCGCGTCGTCACCGGCGAGTTTTTTCGCGAGGGTCGGCATCGCGTCAGTGACGGAGGCGAATATGTCGGACGCATTCCAGGAACGCGAAAATACCTTCGAAAAGCAGTTCGCCAAGGACGAGGCGCTGCGGTTTCGCGCGGTCGCGCGGCGCAACAAGGCGGTCGCGCTCTGGGTCGCCGAGATGAAGGGGCTTTCGCCGCAGGCGGCCGAAAAATACACCGAGGACTTTGTCGGCGCCCAGGTCGGCGCCAGCGACGACCACGTGGCCGCCGCGCTCAGGCAGGACCTCATTCGCGGCGGCATCGATCTCTCCGATCACCGCATAGGCACGAAAATGGCGGAAGCGATGGCCGAGGCGCTCGAGTCGGTCAAGGCGGGCAAGTAAGGCCCACCCCGTCAATTGCGAGCAGTAGGGCGTCGAAAGACGCCCGTCTATCGACGGGCTATGGCGAAGCAATCCAGGGGCCACCGCCGCAGGCTTACGATCTCCTGGGTTGCTTCGTCGTTTCACTCCTCGCAATGACGGCTAGCGCCCGGCCGGCCGCGCCAGCGGCGCGAAGGCAGCCGCCACCGTCTCGTAGACCTTCCGCTTGAACGGCACGACCAGGTCGGGCAGCCGTTCGAACCGCTCCCAGCGCCAGGCGTCGAATTCCGCGCCGTGCTTGCCGTCGGCCGGGAAGCGCACGTCGATTTCGCTGTCCCGGCCCAGGAAGCGGAACAGGAACCATTTCTGCGACTGGCCGCGATAGCGCCCGGCCCAGCGGCCGCGCGCCCCCTCGGGCAGATCGTAGTTCTGCCATTCCGGCAGCTCGGCGATCAGTTCGATCGACCGGACGTTGGTCTCCTCCCACAGCTCGCGCTTTGCCGCCGCGAACGGGCCTTCGCCCTTGTCGATGCCGCCCTGCGGCATCTGCCACGAGCGCTCGTCGAGCGCTTCGCTGTTCCGCTTGCGCTTGCGGTGGCCGATGAAGGCGTCGCCGTCGCTGTTGACCAGCGCGACGCCGACGCAGGGTCGATAAGGCAGATCGTTGCTCATGAAGTCCGCTTCAGGGTTGAACTGCGCCGGGGGCCGGCGAGTGGGACCTTAGCGCGGACGGGAGCTTCCGCGCGACCTGCCGAACGCGCTCAATGCTCGGCGTCGAGCGCGGCCCTGAGCTTCGCCTGGGCGAGCGCCTGCTGCACGTCGATGATGAGCGCGGCCGGCGCGCCGGCGCCGCCTTTGCGCGTGACTTTGACGCCGCTCGCCTGTTCGACCCGATCGGCCGAGGCGATCGGCGGCAGGGGCGGGAGCTCGGCGAGGTCGGCGGAAGGCGCGGGCGGGGCCCCGGGGGGCGCGGTTGTCGTCTCCAGCTTCGCAGTCGCCGTCTCGGCCTTCGCCTTGTCCGCCGCGACCGGCCCGTCAGGGCGCTGCGCGTCGCGGCGCGCGAAGCCGGCGACGCTGACGACGAGCGCCAGTGAGGCAGCCGCGACGGCGAGGCTCATCCCTCGCGGGCGCTCGTCCGTAGAGCGCGCGGGCCGGCTCGGGGCGAGCCCCAGCGGTTCGTTCACTTCGTCGCGCAAAGCTCCCGACCTTCCTTTCGCACGAGCAGAGGCCGCATCCAGGCGCCGGCCCGAATTCGACTCTCGCCTTTTCGACCTTCGCTTCGGCATTCTGCCCGGGCGAGCTTGCGCGACGCCGTCCTGGCCGCGCCGGATTGACCTCGCGCATGCGCCTCCCGATAGTCCGGTCCATGGCCGACGATCCGCTTCTGCAGCCCTACCGGCTGCGGCATCTTTTTCTGCGCAACCGCCTCATGTCGACGGCGCACGAGCCGGCCTATACCGAGGACGGCCTGCCCAAGAGGCGCTACCGCCTCTATCACGCGGAAAAGGCCAGGGGCGGCATCGCGCTCACCATGATCGGCGGCTCGTCGGTCGTCGCGACCGGCGGGGCGCCCAATCTCGGCTTCCTCGATTCGGGGAGCGAGTTCGCGACCACGAGTGGGGACCTGCTCACGGGCGTGGCGCGGCCGGGCGGGGAGGTCATCGTCTACGACGACAACGGCGCGCACGCCGGCATGACGGCGGCCGAATTCGTCGCCGAATCGGGCGCGAGGCCGGAAATCGTCACGCCCGAGCGGATGCTCGCGCCCGACGTCGGCGGCGCCAGCTACCCGCCCTATCTCCGCGCCTTCAGCAAGGCGAACGCCACGATCACGCTGAACTTCAGGCTCGAATCGCTCGCCCGGCGCGGCAACCGGGTCGTCGGCTCGTTTTTCGACGAATACGACCGGCGGCGGGTCGAGAAGGAAGCGGACATGATCGTCGTCGAGCACGGCGCCGAACCGGTCGAGGACCTCTATTTCGACCTGAAGGCCCAATCGATCAATTGCGGCGAGGTCGACTACGAGGCGCTGATCGCGGGCCGCCCGCAGACCCTCGTCCATAATCCCGCCGGGACCTTTCGCCCCTTCCGGATCGGCGACGCGGTCGCGAGCCGCAACATCCACGCGGCGGTCTATGGCGCGATCCGGCTGATGAAGGACATCTGATGACGGCCAATCTCATCACCGACGTCGCAGGCGTGCGCGTCGGATCGGTGCAAGACCCTCGCCTCGCCTCGGGCGTCACCGCCGTCGTCTTCGACGAGCCGGTCGTCGCTTCAATTGCGATCAACGGCGGCGCGCCGGCGCTGCGCGATACGGCGCTGCTCGAGCCGGAGATGACCGTCGAGCGCGTCGACGGCTTC
Source organism: uncultured Alphaproteobacteria bacterium (assembly GCA_963805295.1). GTDB lineage: Bacteria > Pseudomonadota > Alphaproteobacteria > Rhizobiales > Beijerinckiaceae > Roseiarcus. The sequence goes on from CAWDTW010000052.1 coordinate 53,980, forward strand.
ATCCTCTCCGGAGGCTCGGCTTTCGGCCTCGACGCGGCCGGCGGCGCGATGGCGTTCTTGTCCTCGATCGGACGCGGCTTCCAATTGCGCGGAGCGCGCGTGCCGATCGTGCCCGGCGCGAGCCTGTTCGATCTCGCCAACGGCGGCGACAAGGACTGGGGCCGCCGGTCGCCCTACTGGGAATTCGGCTTTCAAGCGGCGGCCGACGCCGTCGCGGGGCCTGAAGACTTCGAGCTCGGCACGGCGGGCGCAGGCTTCGGCGCGTCGACCTACGACCTGAAGAGCGGGCTCGGCTCGACCAGCGCCGTGACGTCGCGGGGGTTTCGTGTCGGCGTCCTGGTCGTCTGCAATTCGGTCGGGCGGGCGAACTCGGGGCCGGACCCAGCATTTCTGGGCGGCGCCTTACGAGCGCGCCGGCGAATTCGGCGGCCGCGGCTTCGGGCGGCAGGAGATCGACGACGCGCTCGCGTTGCGGCTCAAAACCGACCTTCCCGCCAATACGGACCTTGCGGTCGTGGCGATCGACGCGCCGCTGAGCAAAGCGCAGGTCAAGCGGGTCGCGATCATGGCGCAGGACGGCTTTGCGCTCGCGCTGCGCCCCGCCCATGCGCCGGGGGATAACGACGCGGTGTTCGCCGCCACGACCGGGAGAGCCGCGCTTGCGCCCGACATACGCGACCTGACCGAGATCGGCATGCTCGCCGCCGAATGCGTCGCCCGCGCCGTCGCCCGCGGCGTCTACGAGGCGACGCCGCTTCCGTTCTCGGGCGCGCTGCCGACGTGGAAGCAGCGGTTCGGGGGCTGAGGCGAGGGGACGCGCCGCCTGCGGACGGCCATGCGCACTATGCGCGCGGACCGCGATAGACTTCGGTCTGGCCCCGGTCCCAGTGCGACGCCTTTGCGGCGCCGGGTGTCGAGCGCAAATCCCCGTGGGCTGCGATCATGAGGAAGGCCAGGACGGCGGCCGCGGCCATCGCAACTTCGGCGCCCGATATATCGCTGACGAGGTCTCTGAGCCGTGTCATGTTGTTCGCTCGGTCAGTGGACCTTTTGATCTCTGCCAGAAAGACCTTACGCCGGCCTTGATCGACATTGCCAAGAATTCCGTTCCGAGGAACGTCATTTTGCCGGCGTCAATTTTACGATCGAGAAGGCATCCTCGCGACGGCGGCCGGAGCCGGCGGCTTCTTGAAGCGCGTTCGGATTCACGCGGCCGTGTCGCGAGGCTGCGGTCTCATGAGGCCCCGCCAACGCCGCGCGGCGCAGCAGCGGCATGCGTCGCGAAGCGACGCCGCGCCCTTCTCCAGATTGTCGGATAGGCTTTTCGCCGACGCCCTAGCTCGCCAAGGGGCCCTTGTCGTCGGCGGAATCCGCGTTGTGGCATGGGTCGAGCGTCTCGATCTCTGTCGCGACCGTGGACCAGAAGTGGAACCGTCTGCGAGAACGGGCCCGACGCGCATTGGATCTTTCGCTGACCGTCCTGCGGAGCGCCCGCTCCGTCCCGTGCCGCCTGATCAGCAACTCGGCCGCCTTGCCAGCTTCCATACGCAACGAAATCTCGGGCATTCCGTCTCCCCGGATCGCTTGTTCAACGCGATCGCACCTTCAGCCTGTCGGACGGCGGCAGCCGCTGGCCCCCGCGAGAGCCCGGAAACCCACAGCCGTTCATCCGGTTTACAGCCGTAACGTAGTGGACAACTCGCCGGTCCGCAATAGGATTCTACGTAGAGGTGCGAGGCCGGTCGCCCGCCGGCGCATTGCAGCGGGCGAATTCCCGTTCGACTTGCCCGTGGGACGCTTTCCCTTCGGCGGGGTTCGCGCCAACGACCAACTTGGGGCGATCGACGCCGTTCGGGACGCCGTCCACCCGATCGCGATCATCCCGGACCGCCCGAAACTATTGGTTGGCGATGATCCTGATCGGCGCGCCGAGCAGCGTGAGCGGCAACGACACGACTGAGCCTGAGCTGCCCGCCGCAGCTGCTTCCGTCAGGTCGGTTGAATGGGGATTTGAGGCGATCTCCTGCGCCAGAACGCCGCGCAGCTCGGGGGCGACGGTGGCAAGCTGATCGAATTTGTCGTGGTGAGCGGAGTCCGTAGCCTGGACGTCCGTCAGGTCGATCACGTTCGCGCCCAACTGTGCAAGCTCGGCGACGCGGGGGTCGTCGCCAACTCTTGTGACGCCGCCGGCGATAGTACCGGAGAGCCACAGCGCTTTGTCGTCCCTGGAAAGCACGACATAGAACGGCTTATGGTTTGCGCCGAAGCGGCGCAGCTCCGACTTGAACACGTCGATGTCGATGTCGGGCGCCGCAAGGAAGACATACCCGAGCTTGTTCGCGTGTTCGAGGTTGCCGGATATCTTGATCTGCCGAAACGCCTCGACCGTGACCCAGTTGCCCATGGAATGGGCGAGCACATTGACCTCGTCGGCGTTGCTGGCCAGCAGGAGACGGAGCGTGTGCTCGAGTTCGTCGCGCGCCGCGGTGGCGCTGTTGGTGTCGTAGATATAGGCGGTGGCTTTTCCGCGCGACGCCCAGGTGAAGAGCACAGGGATGCCCGGCGCCTTTGCATCATGGACGATCTGCGCCAGGCGATAGAGCCCCTCGGCGAACATCGTATTGAAGCCGTGAATGAACAGGACAACCCTGCGCTTTCCCGGCGGCCGCGTGGCGAGCTCGGCGTTCAGCGCTTGAACGAACGCCTTGTCGCCGTCGAGATATTTTTCGTCGCGCACGACGAAATCGGCGCTGGGATCGCCGGGCGGGGTTTTCGCCCATTCGATCTGGCCGTCCTTATGCGTCGGCGGGATCGAGACCGTGATCTCGGCGTAGTCGACCGCGCTGGCTCTGTCGCCATTGAAAAGCGTGCCCGGACGCGGGTCCCGCTCGCGCGTAGTCGCGACCAGCAGGGTGTGGTCGACGGCGCCGGGAGAACTCACGGCGACCGGGCTCAGAAAACCGCTCTCCGGCCGGGAGGCGCAAGCGGCCAAAGACGCGGCGAGGAGACATATCGCCATAATCGAAAAGGATCGCCTCGAGGATCTCGAGAGCCCCGAAGGCAAAGCGATCGTCCCCGCTGCAACGCAATTCACATTAACCTCCGCGCGCCCCGCGCTCGTTTTTGGCGAGTTAGAACCTTGCCGGCCGGCTTCTTACGGCGAGGCGGTCCCGATGGGTAGCGGAATTGCGCCGCTGGCTCCCTTGGTCGGTCGGGGCGCAATATCGCTACGCGGATTTTGGTCGCTTCACGGATTACTCGTCGGCAGTCTTTTCCCCTCCTGGAGGTTTGTTTTCCGTGCGACATGATCTGACCGAAAACCTGGTTCAATTTGAACTCAGTTACAAATTCGGCGCGGCTCCGCCCGTTCCGATTCTCGCCAAGTACTGAGGCAAAGCTCTCGAGCCATCAAAAGGCGGGGGCCGACGATCCGTGCGATGCGGATCATCGGCAGGCCACTGCGCGGTTCCACGAAAAGGCGAAGACGCGCCTGTCATGTCTGGACGGCGCCCCTCCGGACTTCAAGGGATTGGAGAGTTCGGGAGCGGCGCCGGACGCCTCCAGAATCCGCTCTTCCCGGCCGACGCGACAACGTCAGGCGACGGCGAACGTCACCCAGTCATGCGCCTCGAGCGAGGATCTCTTGCAGGTCGCGATAGAGCGGCGCCAGCCGCGGATACATATGGCGATAGACGCGGCGGTAAAGCTCTTCGTAAAGCGCGGCATGCGTCGGGTCAGGCTCGAAAGTCGCGCCCAGTCGCGTCATCGCGGCGACGGCGGTCGGAAAATCGGGGTAGAGGCCGAGCCCGACCGCGCCGACAATCGCCGCGCCGAGCCCGGACGTCTCGAAGGTATGGGGACGCGACGTCGGCAAATTGAAGATATCGGCGGTCGCCTGCATCGCGGCGTCCGACTGCGAGCCTCCGCCGGAGACGCGCAGGCTGGTGATCGCGACCTTGCTCTTCGCCTGAATGCGTTCGCCGCCCTCGCGCAGCGCGTAGGCGAGCCCTTCGAGGATCGCGCGATAGAGATGAGCGCGCGTATGGGCATCGGTAAAGCCGATCACGGCGCCGCGCCCGTCCGGACTCGGCATGCGGATGCCCGGCGTCCAATAGGGTTGCAGCATCAGGCCTTCGCTGCCCGGCGGCACGCCCGCCACCATCCGATCGAACAAGGTTTCCGGCGGCACGCCCTCGGCGAGGGCGGCTGCGACCTCGGGTTGGCCAAACTGTTGTTTGAACCAGCTCACCATCCAGAAGCCGCGGAAGATCTGGACCTCGCTGATGAACTGGCCCGGCAGCGCAGCCGGGTAGGGCGGAATGAACGGCGTCGCTTCGAAGTACCGCGGCGTCGTCACATTGATGGTCGCCGTCGTGCCGTAGGAGAGTGCGCCGACGTCCGCGGTCACGGCGCCGGCGCCGAGGTTTTCGCAGGCTTTGTCCGCCGCGGCCGCGATCACCGGCAGGCCTTCGGGAAGTCCGGTCGATTCGGCGGCCTCTTTCGTCACGGCGCCGAGAATCGAGCCGACCCCGGCGAGTTCCGGCATCTGCTCACGCCGCCCGGCGAGCGCGCTCCATTTCCAGTCCCAGGCGCGCGCCCAGGCCTGTCGTTTGAAATCGAAGGGAAGATAGCCGACCTGCGACCCGACCGAATCGACGAAACGCCCCGTCAGCCGATAATTCAGCCAGCCCGACACCAGCAGCGCCTTGTGCGCGCGCGCCAGGCGCTCCGGCTCGTGCTCGGCGATCCAGTTCAGCTCCGCTTCTTTTGCGAGATAGTCGACGGCGCCGCTCACGCGCGCGGCCAGGAACGCCAGTCGCCACCAAGCCGGGATCGGCGGGGCGCGATGGGCACGGCGCTGATCGAGCCAAATGATGAAGGGACGCAGCGGCTTACCGGATTGGTCGACCAGCGTCAGCGAGCCGCGCTGGGTGGTGACGGCGAGGCCTTTCGTGCGCGGCTCGAGGTCGGCGCGTTCCGCCCAAAGCCCCCGGCAAACGGCGGTCGTCGCCTGCCAGAACGCCTCGGCGTCGTGCTCCAGCCAACCTTCCCGCCCCGCCGAATAGTTTTCGAGCGCCTGCTGGCGTTTGGCGACAATGTTTCCGCCGAGATCGATCAGCAGCGCCCGTACGCTCTGCGTTCCGCAGTCGATCGCAAGCAGCAGTTCGTCGGCAGAGCCGGTCATTTCGGCGCCCCGGGAACGGCGTAGCAGCGCGCGATCAAGTCTCGATAGGCCGCGACTTCCACAACCCAGCGCGTGTCGCTCCAGCCGAGCTCCCTCTGCGCAATGGCCTTCACGCGGGGCAGCAGCTCGTCGGCGCCGTTTCGCAACAGCAGGCCCAGCCGCGTGCGTCGCAGCATGAGGTCGTCGAGATGGACGACCTGCTCGGAGCGGCACGCCCAGCGCAGTTCCGCCCAGGCCGCGCCGGTGTGACGGATCGTCATCTGCTCGCCGGGACCGGCGCAGCCTTTGACGCCGGCCGCCTCGTCGCCATACCGCGCTATCCAGCGTGCGCTTATCTCTTGCGGCGCGTCGTGCAAGGCGTCGACCGTCGTGGCCGCCGGCGGGGCGAACAAGGGCGCGTCCGGGCGCACGCCTTTCAATTCGGGAACCCGTGCGGCCGCCCGTTGCAACGCCGCAAATGCGCTGGAGCGGAAAGTCGTCAGCTTCCCGCCCGTGACCGTGATCAGCCCGTCCTCGTCGAGGATGAGGCGATCGCGCGTCTCCTTCGACGGATCGACGCCGGCGCCCGAGGCGATCACCGGGCGCACGCCCGACCAGGTCGAGACGACGTCGGCCTCGCTGAGCCCGAGCGCCGGGAACTCGGTTTGCGCTGCTCTCAGAACGTAATCGAATTCCGTTCGCGCGATCGCGGGTTCGCGATCCAGGTCGTCGTGGTGGTCGACGTCGGTTGTGCCGATCAGGGTCGAACCTTCCCACGGAACCGCAAAAATGGGTCGCCGATCGTCGGGATGGAAGAAGGTGACGGCCTGCGCGAGCGGCAGTCGCCAAGCTTCGAACAGCAGGTGGCTGCCGCGCAGCGGCCGCAATATCGGCTTCGCCCCGATCTGGCCGCGCAGCCGGTCGGCCCAGACGCCGGCCGCGTTGACGACGCAGCGGGCCTCGACCTCGAAGGACTCGCGGCCGACGCGATCGCGAAGCGTCGCTCCCTCGACGCCGCTCGGTCCGCGGGTCAGGGTTTCGACCGCCAGATGATTGAGCGTCAGCGCGCCGTGGCGGCGCGCCTCCGCCAGCACGCGCAAGACGAGGCGCGCGTCGTCGGTTTCGGCGTCCAGATAGGACCAGCCGCCCTTCAATCCGTGCGGCGACAGGATCGGCGCGCGCTCGAGCAGCGACGCCGCGTCATGCCAATGCCGGGAGCGCGCGCGGGCGAAGACGTCGTAGGCGGCGAGTTCGAGGCCGAGGAGCCAGCGGCCGTATTTGTCGCCTGCGCGCACCGGCAGCAGAAAACCCAGCGGCTGCACGAGGCCGGGCGCGGCCTGCAAGAGCTCGGTGCGTTCGCGCACGGATTCGCGCGTGAGGCGGATCGCGCCTTGCGCGAGATAGCGCAGCCCGCCATGCACCAGCTTCGACGAACGCGACGAGGTTCCGCTCGCGAAGTCGCGCGCTTCGACGAGCGCCGTACGGGCTCCGGCGCGCGCGCATTCCAGTGCGACCCCCGCTCCGGAAATGCCCCCGCCCACGACCAGCGTGTCGAACGCCGGCGCTGCGCGCAATCGCGCGAGACTCTCTTCCCGGCTCATGGCGCCCGCTCCGCCAGCAAATTGCCCGAGGCGAGCGCGCCGTCAGGGTCGAAATGATCGATCATCGCCTCCAGCGCCCGCATGCCGCGTCGCCCCTTCTCGGCGACCAAATACCCGGCGTGATCCTTCCCCACGCCGTGCTGGTGCGAGATCGTGCCGCCCTCGCTCACGATCGCAAGGCTGACTGCGCTCTTCAACGCGCGCCAGCGTGCGAAGGCCGTGTCGAAGTCGGGGCCCGCTCGGAACACGAACGTCGAATAGACGCTCGAGCCTTGCGCGTAAACGTGCGAGAGATGGGTCTGGGCGTGGCATTTCTCGCCGAGCGCGGCCAACGCCTCGCGTCCCGCTCCTTCCATTGCCCGCATCGCGGCGGACACGCGCGGCCAATTGACTGCCGTCTCCATCGTGTCGACGGCATAGCCTGCCGACCAGAGCGCGTTGCGCAGATAGGCGCTCTTGAACCGGCTCGCGCGCCATTTCCGCCCGAGCAGAGCGCCGGTCGAAACCGCGCCATGCCGGCGCAGGATCCCGGCCGCCTGCGTTCGCATCGCGTCGACCTGCGCCGCGGCGCCGGTGAAGCCGAGCAGGAGAAGAACCTTGTCTTCGCGGCAGCCGCGCGCAGCGAGATATTTTTCGAGCCAGGCGACCGCGCGGCCGCCGCCCGCCAATCTCAGCGCCGCCAGAGTCTCGGCGGCATTGGCGAGGCGCACCATCGACAGGCCGATCCTGCTTTGCGCCAGCGCTCGCGCCGCCGCTTCGCCCCCCTCCCAGCGAGGCAGGAAATACCCGATGAACCTCTCGCGCTCGGGCAGGCGGGCGATGCGCACCGTCGCGCGCGTGACGACGCCGATGCGGCCCTCGGATCCGAGCACCCATTCGCGGAGGTCCGGGCCGGCTGCAGAAGCCGGCAAAGGCGGGATCTCGAGAGCGCCGGTCGGCGTCTCGATCCGTCCGCCGGCGAACATCGCTTCGATGCGCCCGTAGCGCGCCGACTGCTGGCCGCACGATCGGGTCGCGATCCAACCGCCGAGCGTCGCGTAGTCGAAACTCTGCGGATAATGGCCGAGCATGAAGCCCTTCGCCCGCAATTGCGCCTCGAGATCCGGCCCGGCGACGCCGGCCTCGAACGTCGCGAGCTGCGAGAGCGGATCGAGGTTCAAGAGACGGCGCAGGCGGGTCATGACGATGGCGAGCGACGGCCTCTCGCCGGCCCTGGGCGTCAAATGGCCGACCACGCTGGTCGCCCCGCCGACGGGAATGGCGATCGCGCGAATGTCGCGCGCCCAGGCGAGAGCGTCCCTGACTTCGTCTTCGGTTTCGGGAAAGGCGACGCCGTCGACAACCGCGCCGATGCGTCCGAAACGAACGCGCAGCCAGTCTTCGAGACTCTGACCGAGACTCGCCCGCAGCCGCGCTTCCGCGTCATGGCTGACGAGGCGATGCTCGGGCAGGCGCGAGGGCCCCACCTCGGCAAGGATCGCAGCGAGGGCCGCATCGTTCGGCGCCGTCGCTTCACCGACGCGTTCGCGCAGGAAATCGCGCGCGCCGTCGGGCAAGTGCGTTTCGACCGTCTCGTCGCCCCAGCCGTTCCATCGCCGCATCCCACGCAACTCCCTCGGGCGGAAGCCGTCAGCGCGCCCGGCGCGGCGTGCCGACAGCGTCACGCCCCGGGGCATCTCTACCCGGTGCAATTGCCGCATCGCCACGAAGAATTCCAGAGACGCCAGCGGCGGGCGCAGGCGCATGGCGGCGAGCCTGGCCCTGCGGCCGCCAAAGACGCCGCGAGGAGGGCGTCGGAATGCCCCTTCGACGGATAGAGCCTGGATACGGAAACGCTTCACTCCATCCCGACAAAATTTGGATTCCCGTCCGATGGAGCCGGATTTCAGGGGTTGAGAAACGTGTCGCCCTAATCAAATCGCCAACCCGAGGTGAACACCCGGAAACCGTATGACAATTAAAAATCGCCGACGTGACGATGCCATCCACGGTGGTTGACAAAGACTCAATCTGTCAAAGGCGCGCTGGCGAAGTCAACTGCGGCGCATCGTGGCCTCTGATGGCGTAACTCGTTTTGGGACAACGAGTTACGCCGATTCGAGGGGACTGTGGCCTGCGAGCTTGTCGCCGGCGCCGCTGTGCGCGGCCAGGACGAGCAGGACCAGGAACGGCGGCAGCAGGGCCCACACCCCAAAGTGCGGGGTCGCCGCTCCGGACAGTAACGCGCCTGTCAGGAAGCCACCCCATACTCTCGTCACGATAAGGGCGCGGTAGAGATGGGTATCCCACGATCCCCGCGCGCCTTCCACGGGCGCCCGGAGGATTGCCATGGCCAAGTGGCCCGCGATCCTGGCCAGGTCGCCCGTCACAAAGGTCAGGCTGACCGCTTGCCTGCCGACCCGAGACAGGGTGGTGTTCATCATGCCCATGGCCAGGGCGATCACGGCGATCCCTACCTCGGCCTTCAACGAGACCAAACTCGTGGCGCCGATGATCATCGCCAGCAAGGCCGCGACCGCTCCCAAGAGGACTTGGCGCGAGCGGCGCAGGCTGGAATGAGTGAGCAAGGCCCCGGCAAAGTTGCCGACAACGAAGAACATGATCGCCAGCGCGGAAGGCAGCGCCGCCGCAAAACGGCCCTGCCCGGTCTGGGCGCCGGTCTGCGTCGTATTTCCGCTCATGAACGACACGTAGACGCCCAAGACAACAACGCCGTAGGCGTCCACATAACCGGCGATCAGGGCCAGGGAGGCGGCCAGTCTCCCCTCAGCCCTGTCCAGCATCTCAAGTTCGATTGCCACCCTGACATACTCTCTCTCCAGACGCCGCCGGTCTAGTTATACATTGTCCGATGCATCGTCCCAATGAAAACACGTTGGCGTCGAGCAAATGCGCCAGCCGTCAAACGGCGGTTGGAGATCGGTCCGTCGTCAATGCCGAGTCGGCGCGGGAATTGGATGATCTGATCACGAGTTTGCCGGCATGGACGCGCGTGGAAAGCGAGGCGACTCCGCTCACCGGTTTCGATGGGCGCATGCCATCGCTCCCGGCTCGACTCGGAAATCTCGACGTGCAGGCGCGCGAAACCGTGATGCCGGCGCCGGGCGGCGGCCGATGAACTCGCGCGCCGCCTTTGGGCTCAGCATTCTGATGAGCCTCGTGAGTTCCATCGTGGTCGCCGTGCTCTTCGCGTGGCCGTGGCTTCGGACCCGCAATAGCGATGAGGCGCTCATTTGGTTGGTGCCGCCGCACATGTTTCTCCGTTTTATCGGGCTCAGTTTTATCGTGCCGGTCTCGGGGTCGCTGCCGAAAGCTTGGGCAGTCCCCGCAGCGTACGGCGACTTTGTCGCGGGGCTTCTTGCCGTGATCGCCACGGCGGCGCTGGCGCACATGGCTCATTGGGCCATTGCGGCGGTATGGATATTCAACGTTTGGGGCGCGGCAGATCTGTTGTTCGCGTTTTATAAGGGCGCGCGCGTCAACCTGGAGCCCGGCTCGCTCGGCGCCGGTTTCTACATCGTGACAGCGACCGTCCCACCCCTATTGGTGTCGCACGCTCTCATCTTCGGGTTGTTGATGCGGGCCGGGTCCTGAGAGCAGGGCTTGAGCGCCTCGTCGAACGCTCTCCGAAGTTGATCTTGGGCCGCGTTCGACAAAGGAGGCGCTTCATTCGCGCCTGACTCACGCGCCTCACTCAACCTCGACAGAATCTCGATGTCCAACCGATGAGCCGGATTTCGGAGGTTGAGCAACGCGTCGTCGTCATGCAACGCCCGCCGCCGGCGGCGGCCATGGCTCGATCGTGAACGCGAGCGCCGCGCCCAACGAATAGCCTTTTCGAATATCAGAATTTGTGTTATGCTGACGTGGTTTTCGGAAACGGTCGAGGTCGTCGACTTTCATGGAATCGGACCCCATGCCCTCTCATCCGGCCGCGCTGCGCGCGTCCGCCTTCTCCCGCAAGCGGGAGAAGGGGATCCGCCCCCTCGCCCGCTTGCGGGTCGCTTGCGGGAGAGGGGTGGGGTGAGGGGTTATTGCACGAGCTCGTACAGTTTTAATAGGAGGAACTTGGCGAAGAGAGGCTTTTGTCGCTCGGGCTCGCCATAACCCCTTGAAAAGTCCCAATTCGCGGAAGAGAATTCATTTGGATTTCGTTCCGGAGGAATTTGGATTTCGTTCCGCCGAATTTGGATTTCGTTCCGCCGAATTTGGAATTCGTTCCGCTCGGCTTGGATTTCCATCCGCCGGCCTGAGCCTTCCTTGCTTCGGGGTCGGCCGCGCCCGGGCTCGTGGTCCGGGCGCGGCGCGCGTCACGGCTCGGCGCCGCCGCTCTTGCGCCAGACGAGCATCGCCGCGGCGAGATCCTCGATCGCCGCGCCGACCGACTTGAAGAGGGTGATCTCGTCCGCCGTCCGCCGCCCCTCGGCGCCGCGGCAAAGCGCGGGGAGGTCGGCGACGACCTCGGCCCGCGTGAGGACGCCGCTCGCGAGCCCGATCGCCACGTCGCCGCCTTCGGTGCAGGCGGCCTCGGTGTCGACGAAGACGCGGGCGCGCTCGAGGGCCTCGTCGTCGGCTTCGCGCATGCTCATCGAGAAAGCGCCGACGAGGTCGAGATGCTGTCCGGGCTTCAGCCACCGGCCCTCGATCAGCGGCGCCGTCGAGAGTGTCGCGCACGAGATGACGTCGGCCTTCGCGACCGAGCCTTCCAAGTCCGAGCTCGCGTGGGCCGGGAGGCCCATCGCGGCGAGGGCGGCGGCGAGGCGGCGCGCGCTCTTGGGCCGATGGTTCCAGACCGTGATCGCCGTGAGGGGCCGCTGGCTCGCGTGAGCGCGGGCGAGGAACGGCGCGAGCGCGCCGGCCCCGACGACGAGCAGCCGCACGGCGTCTCGCCGCGCGAGATGGCGGGCCGCGAGCGCGGAGGCCGCGGCGGTGCGCCAGAGGGTCAGCCGCGATCCGTCGAGGACCGCAAGCGTCTCGCCGGTGCGGCCGGACTGCAGCACGTAGAGGCCGCTGACCGCGGGCAGGCCGCGCGCCGAATTGCCGGGGAAGACGTTGACGATCTTGGCCCCCAGATAGAGGCCGGCGCGCGAGGCGCTCTCGGTCCACGCGGGCATCAGGAGATGGGCCGCCGCCGGCTCGCCCGGGCGCTCGATCGCATGATGATGCCGCTGCGGCGCGACGAAGCCGCCGCGCATGGCTTGGGCAAGCTCATCGACGAGCGCGGGAAAATCCAGCGCCGCGTCGACGTCCTCGGCCGAAAAGACCCGCATGGGCGACCCTCAAGAGCGGGGCAGGGATTGGCGCTCGTGTGCGGCCTTCAGCGCCTCGGCCTCCGCCCGCCACTTATCGGCCTCGGCGCGGCGCCGGCGCGCCGCGCGCCGGTGGCGTCCCTGCGACACCCAGGTCAAGGCCCCGCCGGCGATCACGCCGAGCATGGCGGAGGCGATCACGACGACGAACAGCGGCGCCGTCGTCGCGACGGCGGCCTGGCCGGGGGAGCTGAAGGGGTCGAACGACACCGTCACGAACTGCCGGTTGGCGAAGGCGAAGAGCAGGAGGACGATCGCGACGACGGCGAGGACGACAAACCTGATGAAGCGAATCATGCCGGCCCCGTTCGTTCGATCGCGCGACCTCGCCCGGCGGGGCGGCGCGCCATCCTACTCGCGTTCGACCGGCGCGTGATTCAGACGCTCGCGCATCTCCTTGCCGGTCTTGAAGAACGGCGCGAGCTTCTCCGTCACCGGCACCTTGTCGCCGGTGCGCGGATTGCGGCCGGTGCGGGCCTGCCGCTGCTTGGTCGAGAAGGCGCCGAAGCCCCTGAGCTCCACCCGCTCGCCGCGGGCCAGCGCGTCCGCGATCTCGCCCAGAATCGCGTCGATGATGTTCTCGATGTCGCGCTGATAGAGGTGCGGATTACGGGCGGCCATGCGCTGCACAAGTTCAGACTTGATCACTGAGCGTCCCCAACTCGAAACGGCCCGGAGTTCCCTTCCGGATCCTTGATGCCCCGAAACCTCTTTTCGAATCAATACGAAATAATCGTTATGCGACGCGAATTGCGCCTGCCCGCCCCCGGCCGCCGAAGGGCGCGTCTCACGCCCAGCGCTGGGCCTCATACTGGCCCGTCTTGCGGAAGCGCACAAGATAGGCGGGAATGATCGCGTCGGCGGCCTGCGGCGCGATGCCGAGGCCGCGCAGGACCCGTCCCTCCGCCTCGGCCTCGGCCGACACGACGTTGTCGACGGCGAGCAGGTCGATCTGATCGCGGGTCGTCGTCAGGAGCTTCGGAAAGCGCCCGAGCGTCGCCTTGCTGGCGAGGGCGGTCAACGACGCGATCGCGCGCGAGGGGCCGAGCGGCAGCCCGACGAGGAGGCTACGGCGTCCGATCGTGCGCAGGACGAGTTCGGCGGCCTCGCGCAGGGTCATCACCTGCGGTCCGCCGAGTTCGTAAGTCGCGCCCGGCCTCGCCTCGCCGGCGAGCGCGGCGGCCGCAGCCCGTGCGACGTCTCCCGCGTAGACCGGCTGCAGGCGCGTCTTGCCGCCGCAGAACAGGGGAATGATCGGCAGGAAGCGCGCGAGCGCGCCGAACCGGTTGAAGAAGTCGTCCTCCGGCCCGAACACGACCGACGGCCGCAGAATGGTCGCGTCGGGGAAACCCTCGAGCGTCGCGATTTCGCCGAGCCCCTTGGTGGCGCTGTAGGCCGAGGCGGATTTCGAGTCGGCCCCGATGGCGGAAAGGTGCGCATAGGTCTCGACGCCGGCGGCCTTGGCGGCGCGCGCCACCGCCGCCGCCCCGTCGACATGCAGGGCCCGGTAGGTTTGCGGGCCGCTTTCGGCCAGCACGCCCACAGCGTTGACGACCATCTCGGCGCCTTCGAGCGCGGCCGCGATCGAGGCCGGATAGCGCAGGTTCGCCTGCACCGGCTCGATCTGGCCGACGCCGCCGATCGGCCGCAGGAAAGCGGCGAGGTCCGGCCGGCGCACCGCCACGCGCACGCGCCAACCCCTGCGCGCCAGCGCGCGCACGATATGGCGCCCGAGGAAGCCGGAGCCGCCGAACACGGTCGCCAAGCGGCTTCCTTCGAAAGTGGCGTCGGCCATCGAATTCGTCTCCGGAGAAGGGCGGAATGTCGGCCACCCTTTATGCGATGGCCGCGCGCCTGTACAGTCGCGAGAAAGGCCGAAATCCCGCCGCCGGCGGCGGGATCAGGCGTTCGCGCGCCGCCGGGCCTCGATCACCTGTTCGGCGGCTTTTCCGACCAGCTCGGCCAGATGGTCGAACTTGGTCTCGAACGCGCCGACGCCGGAGGTCGCGGAGCGCAGTTCGATGATCAGGTCGCCGATTTCCGCCTCCGGAATGAGGGCCCGCAGCGCCTCCCAGCCTTTCCAGCCTTCGCGCGCCTCGAAGCCGAGAATCTGGCCGCGCCGCGCGCTGACCAGCGCGCTCGCCCGGGCGAGCGCGTCCGAGGGCACGTAGATCGTCACCGACAGGATGGGCTCGAGGAGGATGGGCCGCGCCTTCGCCAGCGCCTCGTCGAGCGCGATTCTGGCGGCGGCGCGGAACGCCATGTCGGACGAGTCGACCGTGTGATACGATCCGTCGACCAGCGTCACCGACACGTCGACCACCGGAAAGCCCAAGGGCCCGCGCGCCATCGCGTCCTTCGCCCCCGCCTCGACGGACGAGAAATACTGCCTCGGCACCGAGCCGCCATGCACGCGCTCGGCGAAGGCGAAACCCTCGCCGCGTCCGCGGGGCGCGACTTCGACCAGCACGTCGCCGAACTGGCCGTGTCCGCCCGACTGTTTCTTGTGCCGCCCGCGCACGGTGACCGCGTCGCGGATCGTCTCGCGATAGGCGACCGTCGGCTTGTGCGTATGGATCGTCACGCCGAACCGGTCGGCGAGGCGCTCGGTCGTCACGCGCAGATGCATCTCGCCCTGTCCGTAGAGCTTCATCTCCGACATTTCCGCGTCCTGGACGAAGGCGAGCGCCCGGTCCTCCTCGCAGAGCTTGGCGAGCGCGGCGGCGAGCCGCACCTCGTCCTTGCGGTCCTTGACGTGGATGGCGAAAGCCTGGGTCGGCGGAGGCGGGGACGGGAGGTCGGCGGCGGCGGGAGCCGCCTTGCCGTCGGCGAAGCGGTCGCCGGTGGAGAGTCCTTCCAGGCGGGCGAAGGCGATCGTGTCGCCCTCTTCGGCGCGGCTCGCCTTGGACGACGTCGCGCCCATGAGCCGCGCGAGGCCGCCGATGCGCTCCTCGACGCCGTGGGAATTGATGACCGTCGCGCCGTCGGCGAAGCCGCCGCGCAACACCCGCGACAGCGACAATTTGCCGCCGTGCGCCGTGTGGATGGTGCGGATGACCTGCGCCAGCGCCGGCCCCTTGTCGTCGACGCCGAGGCGCGCGCGGGTGTGGGCGATGGCCGGCGCCTCGTGCCGGACGGCCTTCAGCAGCCGGGTCACACCGTGGCCTTCGGTCGCCGAGCCCATCAGCACCGGCACGACATGGCCCTCGCGCAATTCACGCGCCAGATCGTCGAACACCAGGTCCTTCGGCGGGTCGATGTCGCTGATGAGCTGCTCCATCAGCGCGTCGTCGTAATCGGCGAGCTTTTCCAGCATCGAATAGCGCGCCTGCTTCTCCTCGGGCACGACTCCGGCCGGCATTTCGACGACGGTCGAGGGCGCGGATTCTCGGTAGACGAAGGCGCGTTCGAGCGCGAGATCGACGAAACCGGTCGCGACCCCGTTTTCCCATACCGGGATCTGGCGCAGCAGGAGCGGCGCGCGCGACGCCGGCTGAAGCATCTCCAGCGTCTCGCGCAGGCCCCCGCTCGCCAGGTCGATCTTGTTGAGGAAAAGAATGCGCGGCACGCCGAGCTCCTCGAGCTCGCGCAAGATGACCTGCAAAGCCGGAACCTTGCGGGGGTCGGCTTCGCAGACCACGACGGCGGCGTCGGAGACCGGCAGCGCGTAGCGCATGTCGTGGATGAACTCGATCGAGCCCGGGCAGTCGAAGAAGGTGAGCCGGTCGCGCATGTAGTCGATGCTGGCGACATTCGGCTCGACGCTCATGGCGTGGCCGCGTGCCTCCGGACTCGAATCGCCCACGCTGGCGCCCTCGCGCACCGACCCCTGCCGAGCCAAGCCTCCGCCGCGCGCGAGGATTCCCTCGAGTAGGCTGGTCTTCCCGCTCTGAAACGGCCCGACGACGGCGATGAGACGAGGACCGGGGACGCGGTGCTCGTGATTTTCAGCAGTCAAAATCCAGCTCCCTCAAGCGTTGGCCGGCTTGGGCGCGACCGCGCCGGCGAGATTCGGGCGTGACCGAGGCCCGGCGACCCCCAAGACGCCCGCGGCTCGCGGCTGTCGCCCGTCTGTCGTGTTCTTAACATGGTCGCAAGAACGGACGCGCCGCGCAAGGCGGTCGAAAGCGCGGCAAATGGACCAAGACGAGGCTGCGGCGGCTCCCCTGTCGCGTTCGGCGCGCGTTTCCTGTAAGGCGCTCAAGCGGAAATACGCGAGGTTCAGGGCTCATGGCTCAGGGTCAGCCGGTCGACGCCCGGCGTGTGGCGGCTGCGCTCGGCGGCCGCTCGATCGTGCTCGTCGGCATGATGGGGGCCGGGAAGACGTCGGTCGGCAAGCGCCTGGCGACCAAGCTCGGGCTGCCGTTCGTCGACGTCGACGCGGAGATCGAGGCCGGCGCGCAATTGACAATTCCCGAAATCTTCGAGCGGTTTGGTGAGGCCTATTTTCGCGATGGCGAGCGCAAGGTGATCGCGCGCCTCTTGAATTCGGGGCCGCAGGTGCTGGCGACCGGCGGCGGCGCCTTCATGAACAAGACGACGCGCGACAATATCGCCTCGCACAGCCTCTCGATATGGCTGAAGCCGGACGTCGAAGTACTGCTGGCGCGCGTGCGCAAGCGATCGAACCGCCCCCTCTTGCAGACCGCCGACCCGGAACAGACCTTGCGCCGGCTCCTGGCCGAACGCTCGCCGATCTACGCGCTCGCCGACATCACCATCGAATCGCGCGACGGGCCGCACGAGTCGGTGGTCGAGACGACGCTGCGCCGTCTCGCCGAAATGCTATGCGCTTCTGCAGCGCCGGCCGCGACGGAACGGCGAAAGGTCGAGGTGCCGCTTGGCGCGCGCGCCTATTCCATTCTCATCGGCCCGGGAGTGATCGACGAGGCGGGGCCCGAAATCGCGAGGATCGCGCCCGGGGCCAAATGTGCGATCGTCACCGACGCGCATGTCGGGCCCCTCTATCTCGAGCGGGTGACGGCGAGCCTCGCCAGGGCGGGCCTCGGCTCGACTTCTATCGTTTGCCCGCCTGGCGAGGCGACCAAGTCCTATGCGGAATTCGCACGCGTCGCCGACGCGCTGATCGAGGCGCGCATCGAACGGCGCGACGTCGTCGTCGCGCTCGGCGGCGGGGTCGTCGGCGATCTGACCGGCTTCTGCGCCGCCTCGCTGCGCCGAGGAGTGCGGTTCGTTCAGATTCCGACGACGCTATTGTCACAGGTCGATTCGAGCGTCGGCGGCAAGACCGGCATTAATTCGCCGCACGGCAAGAACCTGGTCGGTGCGTTCCATCAGCCGTCTCTCGTTCTCGCGGATTCCGACAGCCTCGACACGTTGAGCGAACGGGAGTTTCGCGCGGGCTACGCCGAGGTGGTCAAATACGGCCTCATCGACGACCGGAGTTTTTTCGAGTTTCTCGAGGGCCGGTGGCGCGAAGTCTTCTCCGGCGGCCCCGCGCGAGCCGGGGCGGTCGCGACGAGTTGCGCGGCGAAAGCGCGCGTCGTCGTCGCCGACGAGAGCGAACAGGGCGAGCGGGCGTTGCTCAATCTCGGCCATACTTTCGGCCACGCGTTCGAGAGCCTGACGAATTACGATTCGGCGCGCCTCGTTCACGGCGAGGGGGTCGCCATCGGGATGGCCTGCGCTTTCCGGTTTTCGCGCCAACTGGGACTTTGCGCGGGGCAGGAGGCCGCGCGGGTCGAGGCGCATCTGAAGGCCGTCGGCCTGCCGACCCGCATCCGCGGCATTGCCGGCCTCGAGGCTGGAGCGGAAGACATCCTGGCGGCCATGCGGCAGGACAAGAAGGTCGAACGCGGGCGGCTGACGTTCATTCTCGCCCGGGGCATCGGCGAGAGCTTCATCGCGCGCGACGTCGAGGAAGCGAGCGTGCTGGCGTTCCTGAAAGGCGATATCGCGCTTCCGGCCGACTGACCGGAGACCGCTGTGCCCGCGGCCTCGGGGCCATGCTAAGATAGAACCATGCCGATCGGTCTCGACATCGTCATTATCGCGGTCAGCATCGTCGCGGCGGCGTTCTTCGCCGGCGCCGAGACCGCGCTGACGGCCGCTTCTCGCGCGCGCATGCATGCGCTCGAAATGGCGGGCGACAAGCGGGCGAAACTGGTTACGCGCCTCATCGGCATGCGCGGCCGGCTCATCAGCGCCATGCTGCTCGGCGGCCAATTCGTCACCATCGGCTCGTCCGCCATCGCCACCAGCCTGCTGCTCGACCTCTACGGCGATCGCGGGGTGTGGGCGGCCACCGTAATCATGACCGCGCTCATTGTCGTTTTCGGCGAGGTGATGCCCAAGACCATCGCCATCGCCTATCCCGACCGGGTCTCGCTGCTGATTGCGCCGCTGGTCCTGTTCTTCGTCACCGTCTTCGGCCCGATCGTCAGTGCGGTCGAGACGCTGGTGCGCGGGGTCTTGCGTCTTTGCGGCGTGTCGCTGACCGAAAAGGATCCCGGGGTCACCGGCCACGAAGAGCTGATGGGCGCCGTCGACATCCTGCATCGCGAGGGCGGCGTCGAGCGCGAAGAGCGCGACATGTTCGGCGGGCTGCTCGAGCTTGCCGAAATCCCGGTCTCCGACGTGATGGTCCATCGGACGAAGATGCAGCTGATCGACGCCGATCTGCCGCCGGACGAGCTGGTTCGCGAAGCGATCGCCTCGCCCTACACGAGGATGCCGCTTTGGCGGGGCGAGCCGGACAACATCGTCGGCGTGCTGCACGCCAAGGACCTCTTGCGCGCCTATGTCGCGGCGGGCGGCGACGCGAGCAAGCTCGAGATCGCGGATCTGGCGCTCGAACCCTGGTTCATTCCCGAAATCGACGACTTTGCGCGACCAGTTGCAGGCCTTCCTGCGCCGCAAGACCCATTCGGCGCTGGTCGTCGACGAATATGGCGTCGTGCAAGGGTTGATCACGCTCGAGGACATCATCGAGGAGATCGTCGGCGACATTCGCGACGAGCACGACGAGGCGGTGGTGGGCGCTCGGAAGCAACGCGACGGCTCGGTCGTCGTCGACGGCTCGGTGACCATCCGCGACCTCAATCGGGCGATGGGCTGGAGCCTGCCGGACGAGGAGGCGGCGACCGTCGCCGGCCTCGTCATCCACGAAGCGCGCGCCATTCCCGAGCCGCGGCAGACCTTCTCCTTTCACGGCTTCCGCTTCGAGGTGCTGCGCAAACAGCGTAACCGCATTGCGGCGCTGAGGGTGACGCCTCTTGCCCCGCGCGAGACCGGGACGAAGGCGCTCGATCAGGAAGGCGAGACGGCGACGCGCGACTGAGGGGCGGCCGATAACAGACAAGAGACGGGCGGCTGCGCCCAATGTTCGCCCCCAGGGCGCCGATTGTCTCCTCAGGGAGTCGTTGGCGTGCCGCACGGGCTTCCTATATAAGCGCCGATGCGTCGGCGGGCGGGTCCGCAAGAGGTTTGGATGTCCTGGAACAATCAAGGCGGCGGTCCGTGGCGCTCCCCCGGGCGAGGGCCATGGGGACAGGGGCCGTCTGGCCCGCCGACGGGCGACCTCGAAGAGATCATCCGCCGCGTGCAGGAGGCGCTGGGCAGGCTGGCCCCGGGCGGTTCGGGAGGCGGCGGTCCAGCCAGCGGCGGTCTCAGCAGCCGCACGATTCTGTTTCTGCTCCTGGCGGCTATCCTCGTCTGGTTCGCCTGGGGCACGTTCTACACCGTCCAGCCCAATGAGGTCGGCATCAATCTCGTGTTCGGCCGCTACACCGGCAAGACGGCCGCGGGCCTCAACTCCAACTGGCCGTGGCCGATCGGCTCGGTGATCAAGGTCCCCGTCTGGGATCAGCAGATCACCGAAGTCGGGTATCGCAGCCTCGGAGAGAATGCCGACATTCCCGAGGAAAGCCAGATGCTGACCGGCGACAAGAACATTGTCGACGTCCACTTCCGGGTGAATTGGCAGATCGATCCGGCGAAGCCCGAGGACTACGTGTTCAATATTCTGGGCCCGCGCGAGACCGTCAAGGCGGTGGCCGAAAGCATCATGCGCGAGGTCGTCGGCCTCAAGACCATCGACGGCATCCTCACGACGGACCGCAAGTCGGTCGAAACCGACGTCCAGAAGCGCATGCAGGACTTGCTCGACAGCTATCGCGCCGGCATCCTCGTCAAGCAGGTTCAGCTGCAGTCGGTCGACGCGCCGAGTCAGGTCATTTCCGCCTATCGCGACGTCACTGCCGCACAGCAGGACCAACAGCGCGCGGTCAACGAAGCTGAAACCTACGCCAACAAAGTGGTGCCGGAGGCCGAAGGCGGCGCGGCGCGTATCGTCGCCGAGGCCAAGGCCTATCGTGAACAGACGATTCTCGACGCCAAGGGCCAAACGGCGCGTTACAATCAGATCTACGAGCAATACAAGAAGGCCCCAGCCGTGACCCGCGAACGCATGTATCTCGAGACGATGGAGCGGGTTCTCGGTCCAATGGACAAGACGGTCGTCGACACGAACGCGGCCGCCGCGCCGGTGCCCTATATCGCGCTCGATCCGCTGCAGTCGAAGACGACGGGGGCGCCAAATGAGTCGGTCCCTCAACGGCGTCGCGATCGCCGTCGTCTCGGTCGTTGCGATCATCCTGGCGTCGACGTCGATGTTTGTCGTCGACCCCACCGAGCAGGCGCTGGTGCTGCGCTTCGGCCAGCCGGTGCGCGACCTCATCGGCGCTCCCGGCCTCTATTTCAAGTGGCCGTTCATCGATGCGGTCGTCTACATCGACAAGCGCATTCTCGCGCTCGACAACGAGCGGCAGGAAGTCCTGGTTTCCGACAACCAGCGCCTCGAGGTCGACGCCTTCGTGCGCTACCGCATCGACGATCCGCTGCTCTTCTATCAATCCGTCTTCAACGCCCGAGGCGCTGATGCGCAGCTCGGCGGAATGCTGAACTCCGCGCTTCGCCGTACGCTGTCGGAGGCCTCCATCACCGACATCGTGCGCGACAAGCGCGATGCGCTGATGGCGGACATTCGCGACCAGATGATCGCCGGCGCCAAGCGCTTCGGCCTCGCCGTCGTCGACGTGCGCATCAAGCGCGCTGACCTGCCGGCCGAGAATTCGGAGGCCGTGTTCCGCCGCATGCAGACCGAACGCCAGCAGCGGGCGGCCTCCTATCGCGCGCAGGGGTCGCAACAGAGCCAGCAGATCAAGGCCGAGGCCGACCGCAAAGTCACTGTCATCATCGCGCAGGCTCAGCAGCAGTCCGAACAGATCCGCGGCGAGGGCGACGGCGAACGCAACCGCATCTTCGCCGAAGCCTATGGCAAGGATCCGGAGTTCTTCGCCTTCTATCGCTCGATGCAGGCCTACCAGAACAGCTTCAGCAATGGGCAGACCCGGGCGCTGATCAGCCCGAAATCGGACTTCTTCCGCTATTTCTCGACGCCCACTCCGGCGCCGGAGACGGCGACCGCGCCCGCCGCGGCCTCCAAGGCGGACTGACATGCACGACTTCGGCGCCGCGCTGGGCCTCGTTTTCGCCATCGAAGGATTGCTGATGGCGGGCTTCACCGAATCCATGCGCAGGCGCATGGCGGCGGCCGCGCGCGAGGATCCGACCAAACTGCGCGGGGTGGGCCTCGGCGCGGCGCTGCTCGGCGTCACGATCGTCTGGGCCTCGCGCTCGCTGCTCTGACGCACTCTCGAGGGCGGCGTTTCATCGCCGCCAAACCGGTCGTTGACGAATTCGAGGAGAATGCCATGATCGAAGCCGCGCGAACCCCGACGCCGTTCCACCGCTGCGCCCGCCAGGCGCTCGCCGCGGCGACCGCTTCAGCGTTCATCGGCGCGCCGTTGGCGCTCGCGCCTGCGACACCGGCGTTCGCCCAGGCGCGCCCGACCAACCTCGCCGATCTCGTCGACTCCGTCGCCGACGCGGTGGTCAACATTTCCGCGACCCAGACGATCGAAGAGAAGGACGGGGCGATGCCCGAGCTGCCCAAGGGCACGCCGTTCGACGAGATGTTCGAGGAGTTCTTCAAGAATCATGGCATCAATCCCCATCCGCGCGCGCGCCAGGCGCAGTCGCTCGGCTCGGGCTTCGTGATCGACCCGAGCGGCATCGTCATCACCAACAACCACGTGGTCGGCGACGCCAACGACATCGTCGTCATCTTCACCGACGGCCGGAAACTGAAGGCCAAGGTTCTCGGCAAGGACCCGAAGGTCGATGTGGCCGTCCTGAAGGTGGAGAGCGACAAGCCGCTGAAGACCGTCAAGTTCGGCGACAGCGACAAGATGCGCGTCGGCGACGGCGTGATGGCGGTCGGCAACCCGTTCGGCCTCGGCGAGACGGTGACGGCCGGCATCATTTCCGCCCGCAACCGCAACATCGACAGCGGCCCCTATGACGACTTCCTGCAGACCGACGCCTCGATCAACAAGGGCAATTCGGGCGGACCGCTGTTCAACTTGCAGGGCGAAGTGATCGGCATCAACACGGCTATTCTCTCGCCGACGGGCGGTTCGATCGGGATCGGCTTCGCGACGCCTTCCGCCTCCGTCATCCCGGTCATCGCGCAGCTCGAGCAGTTCCACGAGACGCGGCGCGGCTGGCTCGGCGTGCGCATCCAGCCGGTCGATGACACCATCGCCGACAGCCTCGGCCTGGGAACGGCGCGCGGCGCGCTCATCGCCGGCGTCGACGACAAGGGTCCGGCCAAGCCCGCGGGGCTGAAGCCGGGAGACGTGATCGTCAAGTTCGACGGCAAGGACATCAAGGAGTCGCGCGACCTGCCGCGACTCGTCGGCTCGATGCCGGTCGGCAAGTCGGTCGACGTCGTGGTCGTGCGCGACGGCAAGGAAGTGACCAAGATCGTGACGCTCGGGCGTCTCGAGGACGGCGAGAAGCAGACCGAGGTCGCCAGCAACGAGGATGAAGCGCAGCAGCAGAACGCCGTCGAGAAAGCGCTCGGCATGGAGTTTGCGGGCCTCACCGACGAGGCGCGCAAGACCTTCAAGATCAAGGACAGTGTCAGGGGCGTGATCGTGACTTCGGTCGATCCCGGATCGCCCGCGGCGGAGCGAGGCCTGCGGCCCGGAGACGTCATCGAGGAGGTCAATCACCGGGCGGTGGATAAGCCCGGCGACGTCGCGAAGGCGATCGACGAAGCCAAGAAGGATAGCAACAAGAAGCCGGCGCTGCTCCTGGTCTCGAACGGCGAAGGCGTTGCGCGCTTCGTCGCCGTGCCCCTGAACTGAAGCGGGCTCGCACGCCTTGGACGAGGAGCGGGCGAGCCGATCCGCCGAAACGATCGACAATGCGCTGGCCGTGGCGCGCGCGGTGCTGAAACGCGCGCCGCTGTTCGACGGCCATAACGACCTGCCCTGGGTCATTCGGATCGACAAGGCCGCGCGCGGCGACGTCGCCGCCTACGAATTGAACCGGGTCCACGAGAACGCCGACACCGACATCCCGCGCCTGCGCGAGGGGATGGTCGGGGCGCAGTTCTGGGCGGCGTTCCAGCCGACCAACGCTCCTCATCCCGCGCGCACGACGCTCGAGCAGATCGACCTCATCCGACGCATCGAGGAGGCGCACCCTGACGTCTTTCTTCCGGCGCGGCGGGCGTCGGACTACGCAAAGGCGAAGGCGCTGGGCAAAATCGCCTCGTTCATTGCGGTCGAGGGCGGCGTCGGCCTCGAGAATTCGCTGAGCCCCTTGCGCATCTGGCGCGCGGCGGGCGTGCGCCTGATGACGCTCTGCCACAACGAGACGCTGGACTGGATCGAACTCGGCCACCGACGCCCCGCGTAACGGCGGCCTCAACGCTTTCGGTCGCGCCGTGATCGGCGAACTCAACCGACTGGGGATCGTGATCGACCTCGCCCATGCGTCGCACGAGGCGATGCGCCGGGTGCTCGACGTCACGGAGGCGCCCGTCGCGCTGTCCCATTCGAACGCCTATTCGCTCTGCGATCACCCGCGCAACGCGCCCGACGACGTGCTCAGCCGCCTCAGGGCGAACGGCGGGCTTGTCATGGCGACCTTCGTGCCGGGCTTCGTTTCGCAACTTTTACGCGACTGGTTGCGCCGCTCGCGCGACGCCTACGGCAAGGCGCCGTTGGCGGCCGATCCCAAAGCGCATTTCGCCGACCTCGAGGCCAGGCACGGGGTCGCGCCCAAGGCGAGCCTTGAACAAGTGGCCGATCACGTCGAACGCCTGGTCGAGATGGCGGGCGTCGATCATGTCGGCATCGGGTCGGACTATTTCGGCGGCGCCTCGCCCATCGGGCTTGAAAACGTCAGCCGTTTCCCCCATTTGTTCGCCGAACTCGTCCGTCGTGGCTTTTCCGAGCGCGACCTGGAAAAGATGTCGTCGGAAAATGCGCTTCGCGTGTTGCGCCGGGTCGAAAAGGTCGGAAAAACTCTCCGCAGGACCCGCCCGCCGGCGATCGGCCGTCTGGAGGATTTTTCGGGCGGGTGACCCGAGCGACGATATGTCGCGGACATCGATCGGGCCTATTTGCGGATATTTTCCGCGGAAACGAAGGCGGCGGGGTTTCGCCGGCTTCGCGATTCAGCTATAATAGGACATTCTCATATACGAAGAAGATGATAAGATGATCGCCATGGCCCTCGCGAAAGCGGCTGAACCGCGTGATACAGTGGACTTGGATCGCATGGCGGAGAGCGCGCGCGAAGCCAGCGAGTTTCTCAAGGCGCTGGCGCACGAGTCGCGCCTGCTGATTCTCTGCGATCTCTTGGGCGGCGAGAAGTCGGTCGGCGAGCTGGAGGCGTTCCTGGATCTTCGCCAGTCGACCGTGTCGCAGCAGCTGGCGCGGCTGCGTCTGGAGGGGCTCGTCGCCTCGCGGCGGGACGGCAAGACGATTTACTACAGCATCGCCAACGAGAAGGTGCGCGCGGTCATCGGCGTGCTCTATGGCGCCTTCTGCGACGGCAAGCCGTCCCGCGCCGCCTAGCCCGTCGGCAGGCGCTGCTTTAGGCTCTGCGCAGGCCGCTCGCGCTGGCGCCGACGAGCGTCAGCCCAGCCGCCGTCCATAGCGCAAGCGATGTCGCGTGCTCGAGCGCACGACCCAAGGCGACCGCCATCGGAGCGGTTC
Source organism: uncultured Alphaproteobacteria bacterium (assembly GCA_963805295.1). Taxonomy (GTDB): domain Bacteria; phylum Pseudomonadota; class Alphaproteobacteria; order Rhizobiales; family Beijerinckiaceae; genus Roseiarcus. The sequence goes on from CAWDTW010000052.1 coordinate 79,151, forward strand.
CGAACGACTGGCCGATGAGCCGGCCGGACGATTGCAGCCCGGCGGCGGCGCCGTTGCGCTCGTGCGGAGCGCTGCCGATCATGAGCCGGTTGTTCGGCGACTGGAAGAACCCGAAACCGAGGCCGCAGACCGCGAGCCGCCAGACCAGCGAAGGCACGCTCGCGTCCCCGACCTGCAACGCCACGATGACGAGGCCGACGCCCATCGTGAGGAGTCCGGCGGTGCCGAGCAGCCCGGGAGCGAACCGGTCGGCAAGACCCCCCGCGACGGGCGCGATCAGCGCGGTGGCGACCGGCCAGGGGGTCATCAGGAGGCCCGTGGCGGTCTCGGAGCGTCGAAGCGTGTCTTCGAAGAAGAACGGCAGCGCGACGAGCGCGAGGCTTTGCGCGGCGAAGGAGGCAATCGACGTCGCGAGCGACAGCGCGAAGATCGGGCGCCGCAAGAGGTCGACGGGCAGCAGCGGCGCCGGCTGCCGCATCTGCCGGCGGACGAAGGCGACGCCGACCGCCGCAGCCGTGACGAGCTCGAGCCTCGGAACCATCGGGTTTCCGTTCTCGCCGATGCCGTCGATGCCGGTGATGAGCAGGCCGAAGGTCAGCGCGTTGAGGATGATGCTGACGGGATCGAGGCTGCGCTTGGCGCGCGGCGTCGACGGCAGGGACCGCGCCGCCATTGCAAGTGCGACGATTCCGATCGGGACATTGATGAGGAAAAGCCAGCGCCACGAGGCGACCGAGAGGATCGCGGCCGCGACGGTCGGGCTCCCGGCCGAACTGACGGCGACGACGACCGCCATATTGCCGACGCCCTGCCCGAGGCGCGACGAGGGATAGATGAAACGCACGAGGGCGATGTTGACGCTCATGATGCCCGCCGCGCCCAGCCCTTGAACCGCGCGGGCGATCACGAGGGTCATGAAGGTCGGCGAAAGGGCGCACGAGAGCGAGGCCAGAGTGAAGAGCGCGAGCCCCGGCCAATAGACCCTGCGGTAGCCGAGACTGTCGCCGAGCGCCGAGGGCCGCAGCAGCGAAACCGTGACCGCGAGCTGAAAAGAGTTGATGATCCAGACGGAGCTTGCGGGTGCGATCGCGAGCTCGCGCGCCATCGTCGGCAGGGCGACATTGACGATGGCGCCGTCGAGCACCGCCATCGCCGACGCCATCGCCAGCGTCGAGAACGCAAGGGCCCGCTGCGGATTGGCGAGGCCGTCGTGTCGCGACGGGTCGGCGGGAAGGGACATCGATTCGTTCGTCGTGGGCGGGCGTCGGCTCCCGCGCATACATGATTTTTCACGGTCGCGCCCAATCCTTCGGGCTCATCGCCGCAATCGCCGCCGACGAAAATCCGTCAAAATCTCGCGCGCCGCATTGTGTCCGGGCGCGCCGGTGACGCCGCCGCCCGGATGGGTCGAGGCGCCGCACATGTAGAGGCCGGGAATCGGCGTGCGGTAGTCGGCGTGCCCGAGCACGGGCCGCGCCGAATAGAGCTGATCGAGCGAAAGGCAGCCGTGGAAAATGTCGCCGCCGACGAGGCCGAAGTCGCGCTCGAGGTCGAGCGGCGACAGGATCCGGCGAGCGATCACCGACGCCTTGAAGCCGGGCGCGTAAGCCTCGACCGCATCGATCATCAGATCGGCGACCGTTTCGCGCGAGTCGTCCCAGGAACGCCCGCCAGGCAGTTTCGGAGCCACATGCTGGCAAAATAGCGAGGCGACATGCCGCCCCGGCGGCGCGAGCGTTTCGTCGAGCACCGAGGGAATCAGCATTTCGACGATCGGCGCCTCGGACCAGCCCGATCGGCGGGCGTCCATCCAGGCGCGCTCCATATAGGCGAGGCTCGGCGCGATCACGATTCCCGCGCCGTGATGCTCGGCCGCCGCGCGCCCAGGCAGGCAGGAAAAGCTGGGCAGCTCGGTGAGCGCCAGGTTCATCCGGAACACGCCGGAGGCGCTGCGCCACGAACCGATGCGGGCGCGAAACTCGGCTGGCAGCGTCGTGGGATCGAGCAGCTTTTCAAAGGTGAGCTTCGGATGGAGGTTCGAGACGACGGCGCTCGCCTCGATTCTTTCGCCGTTCTCCGTGACCACGCCAACCGCGCGGCCGCGCGCCACCAGGATTTCGGCGACCGCCGCGTTCGTGCGGATGTCGACCCCGCGCGCCGCGCATGAGCGCGCCATCGCTTGGGTGATCGCGCCCATTCCGCCGATCGCGTGGCCCCAGACGCCCTTCCTGCCGTTGGTTTCGCCGAAACAATGGTGCAGCAGCACGTAGGCCGTGCCCGCCGCATAGGGACTGGCGTAAGTTCCGACGACGCCGTCGAAGCCGAGGATCGCCTTGATCGGGTCGCTTTCGAACCAGTGGTCGAGAAAATCGCCGGCCGAACGGGTGAAGATCTCCACGAGATCGCGCTGCCCCGCGAGCCCGAGCGCGCGCAGGCGGTTGGCGACCCGCGCGGTATGGAAGAGTTCGCTGAGGCTCGCGACGAGCCCGCGTCCGGCCGCCACGTTGGGGGGCGTCTCGAGCGCGATCGCGCGCAGCACGTCGGCCATGCGTTCGAGGCGGGCGCCGTAGGCGTCGAGCCGCTCGGCGTCGCGGGCCGAGAATTTCGCGACCTCGGACTTGGTGCGCCCCGGCGAGTCTTTCAGATACCGGCCGTCGGGGAGGGGCAGAAAGTTGGAGAGCGTGCGCTCGACGATCCGCAGGCCGCAGCGCGCGAGGTCGAGGTCGCGGATGATGGTCGGGTGGAGCAGCGAAACCGCATAGGCGGCGACCGAATTGCGGAAACCGGGATGGAATTCCTCCGTCGCCGCCGCGCCGCCGACGATCGCGCGGCGCTCGAGCACAGTGACCTTCAGCCCCGCCGCAGCGAGATAGGCCGCGGCGACGAGCCCGTTATGGCCGCCGCCAACGACGATGACGTCGCGCATCGCCCGAATTCCTTGCGCGGCTCAGACCTCGAACTCCACGCCTTGGGCGAGCGGCAGGTTGGTCGAATAGTTCACGGTGCTCGTCTGCCGGCGCATGTAGCTCTTCCAGGCGTCGGAGCCGCTCTCCCGGCCGCCGCCGGTCTCCTTCTCGCCGCCGAACGCGCCGCCGATCTCGGCCCCCGATGGACCAATGTTGACGTTGGCGATGCCGCAGTCGGACCCGGCGACCGAAAGGAACGTCTCCGCCTCGCGCAGATTAAGGGTGAAGATGCAGGACGAGAGACCCTGGGGGACGTCGTTGTGGATGGCGATCGCTTCGTCCAGGGTCTCGTAGCCGAGCGTGTAGAGGATCGGCGCGAATGTTTCCTCGCGCACGATTCCGGTCTGGCCCGGCATTTCGACGATCGCAGGCTCGACATAGGCGCCGCCGTTCGGCGCGCCCTCGGCGACGGTCCGGCCGCCATGAACGACGCCGCCCTCGGTCTTCGCGCGGGCTAGCGCGGCCATCATGCGCTCGCGGCCGGCGTGATCGATAAGCGGCCCGACCAGGGTCGCCTCCTCGCGTGGATCGCCGATCGGCAGGCTGGCGTACGCCTTGACGAGCCGCTGTGTCAGCTCGTCGCGGATCGAATGATGGACGATGAGTCTTCGCAGCGAGGTGCAGCGCTGCCCCGCCGTGCCGACCGCCGAGAACAGGATCGCCCTGACCGCCATGTCGAGATCGGCCGAGGGGGCGACGATCATCCCATTGTTGCCGGCGAGTTCGAGAATCGCGCGGCCGAACCGGGCCGCGACCTTCGGGCCTACGACGGAGCCCATGCGGGTCGAGCCCGTCGCCGAAACGATCGGCACGTCCTTGGAGGCGACCAGCGCCTCGCCGATCGCCGGCCCCCCGATGACGACCTGAGCGAGGCCCTCCGGCGCGCCGGCGCCGAAGCGTTTTGCGGCGCGATCGAAGACCTTCATAGACGCGAGCGCGCTGAGCGGCGTCTTCTCCGAAGGCTTCCAAATCACGGGATCGCCGCAGACGAGCGCCAAGGCCGCGTTCCAAGACCAGACCGCGACCGGGAAATTGAACGCCGAAATGACCGCGCACGGCCCCATCGGATGCCACGTCTCCATCATGCGATGACCGGGGCGCTCGGAAGCGATCGTCAGGCCGTAGATCTGGCGCGAAAGCCCTACGGCGAAATCGCAAATGTCGATCATCTCCTGGACTTCGCCGAGACCCTCCGAGACGATCTTGCCGGCCTCCAGCGTCACGACCGCGCCGAGCGCCTCCTTCGCCGCCCGCAATTCCTCGCCGAGAAGGCGCACGAGTTCGCCCCGGCGCGGGGCCGGGACGTCGCGCCAGAGAGCGAAGGCGCTCCCGGCGCGGGCAATGACCGCCGGCATGTCGGCCAGGGGCGTCTCCCTGACGCGAGCGATTTCGGCGCCATCGATGGGCGAGCGGACGGCGAGCGCGCCGCCGGTCAATTCAGCCAGGCCGAGGCCCGCGCGTCGGAGAGCGTCCTGGCTGGTCATGGTGCGCGCCCTTCTCTCTGCAAAGGGCCTTTTCGACCCCAAATTCGGCTTCAGGACAAGTCCTGAGGCGAACTTCCCCGTGTCGGTCCGGAATAAGCCTCGACAGAGTGTCGGCTGCGCCGGCCGTTTGCGTCGCGGCGCGGCGACGCCGCTCACGTATGTTAACCGGCGCGCGTTCTGTGTTTTCGGCGCGTCCGCACGCCGCAGAGGGTTGCGCGGGCGCGATTTGTATGGAATCCCGTCGCGGCGGGGCTTCTCTCGTCAAGCTGCGGAAGCCGAGATGGCGCGTTCGGTCAACCTCGTCTTGAGCTGCCTGGCCATGTTGGCCGCGGCGCTCTTGGCCTACGCGCTTACGCCGCATCGTCTGATGGCGCGAACGCACGAAGTGTTCGACATCGACGCTCATATTCCGCGCGCCTTCGGCGATTGGTCGCCGCTTTCCGGCGTGGGGGCCGTCAGGCCGCCGCCCGATGGGCTCGAGGCCGAGGTCTACAATCAGGAGGTGTCCCGCGCCTTCGTCGACAAGTACGGCGACGCCGTCACGCTGATGATCGCCTACGGCGAAAGTCAGAGCGAGCGGCTGCAACTCCACCACCCCGAAATCTGTTACGCGGCCCAGGGTTTCCTCGTCACTCGTCCGGCGACCTCTAAGTTCGAGTGGTCGCCTTCCGCGGCTCCAATCGTGTTGACGCGCCTGGTGGCGACGCGCGAGGATCGGCTCGAGCCGATCAGCTATTGGATGCGGATCGGTTATGACGTCACCAACAGCAACTTGGCGCGGCAAGCGCTGAAGCTGCAATATGGGCTGAGGGGATGGATTCCCGACGGCGCGCTGTTTCGCGTCTCGACGGTCGGCTTGCCGCCGGACGTAAGCTTCAAGGTGCAGGACAAGTTCATCCGCGACCTCTTGAACGCCGTGCCGCCCGAGACCCGGGCCTTCATGGTCGGCGATCCCGCCAAGGCGCTGCTTCGCTTCTGACCCAGGGGCCGGAGGCTCGGCGTAACGGCGCGGCCTTCCGCCTGACGGCTTGCCTGGCGAGCCGGTGGCACGCGCCGTTCCGGCGGCGACGTCCCCCACGCTCGGGACGCCGCCCAATCCGCTTTCTCTGTTCGCCGTTTGACTTCCTTGCGGGTTCCGTGAACCCTCGACGGCCCATGAGTTGCGGCGGAGCGCGCGGGAAACAGGGAGGGCGGCATGCCCGCGATTGCCTCGAAGGTCATTGTCGAGAGCGACGACTTCCGCGCCAATCGCATCGCGCATCTGGAGCTGATCGCCGAGTTCCGCGCCCTCGAGCGGAAAGTCCGGGAAGCCTCCGCCCGCTCCGACGCGAAATTCCGTCAGCGCGGACAATTGCCGCCGCGCGAGCGCGTGAATCTCCTCCTCGACCGCGATTCGCCCTTTCTCGAGCTCTCGAGCCTCTGCGGCCTCGGCATGCACGAGGACGACGGCGCCGACGACGTGTTCGGCGGCGGCCTGATCGCCGGAATCGGCTTCGTTTCGGGGGCGCGCTGCATGATTGCGGCCAACGATTCCGGCATCAAGGGCGGCGCGGCGCATCCGATGGGGGTTGAGAAGGCGCTCCGCTGCCAGGAGATCGCGCTCGCCGAGAAGCTGCCCTATGTGCAACTCGTCGAGAGCGCCGGCGCCAACCTCATGCTGCAGGCGGAGATGTTCGTGCGCGGCGGCGCGACCTTCGCCAACATGGCGCGCCTGTCGGCGGCGGGACTTCCGGTCCTATCGATCGTGCATGGATCCTCGACCGCGGGCGGCGCCTATCAGACCGGGCTCGCCGACTATGTCGTGATGGTGCGCGGCCGCTCGAAAGTCTTCCTCGCCGGCCCGCCGCTGCTCAAGGCCGCGACCGGCGAGATTGCCGGCGACGAAGAACTCGGCGGCGCAGAGCTGCATTGCGTCGCCACGGGCCTCGGCGAATATCTGGCGGAGGACGACGCCGACGCCCTGCGCATCGGCCGCGAGATTCTCGCCCGCACCGGCTGGCCGGCCGCGCCGCCGCGGCCCCGCGCGCCCGCGCCGCTCTATGATCCGGAGGAGCTGCTCGGAATCGTGCCCGCCGACTACCGCAAACCCTACGATGTGCGCGAGGTGGTCGCGCGCCTCGTCGACGGATCGGAGTTTCTCGATTTCAAGCCGCTCTACGGCGCCGAGACCGTCTGCGGCCACGCGGCGATCGAGGGCCGCTCCGTCGGCCTCGTCGGCAACAACGGCCCGATCGATTCGGTGGGCTCGAGCAAGGCCGGGCAGTTCATCCAGCTCTGCTGTCAGGCCGGTCTGCCGATCGTTTTCCTGCAGAACACCACCGGCTATCTCGTCGGCGTCGAGGCGGAGACGTCCGGGATCGTGAAGCACGGCTCGAAAATGATCCAGGCCGTCACCAACGCCAGCGTTCCCAAGCTCACCTTGCAGATCGGCGGCTCGTTCGGCGCCGGCCATTACGGCATGTGCGGGCGCGCGTTCGGCCCGCGCTTCGTGTTCTCCTGGCCGAACGCCCGCGTCGCCGTGATGGGAGGCGAGCAGGCGGCAAAGGTCATGGCGATCGTCGCCGAGGAGGCGGCGGGCGCGCGGGGACTTCCTTTCGACGCCGAGAAAGCGAAGGCGCAGGGGGCGCGGATCGTGGCGAGCTACGATCGCCAGTCGACCGCGCTCTTCGCCACCGCCCGGCTCTGGGACGATGGCCTGATCGATCCGCGCGACAGCCGCGCCACGCTCTCCTTCTGCCTCGACGCCTGCGCCGAGGCCGACGGGCGGGTCTTGCGGCCGAATTCCTTTGGCGTCGCGAGGTTCTGACATGGCGGCGCTCCTTCGCGTTCACCAAACCGGCCGCCTGCTGACGCTGACCCTCGACGACCCGCGGCGCCAGAACGCCCTGTCGGCGCAAATGGTCGCGGCGATCGGGCATGCGCTCGACGAGGTCCCGCCCGGCCTCGCCGCCCTCGTCGTCGAGGGGGCGGGCGGCGTCTTCTGCGCCGGCGCCGATCTGAAGTCGCTCTCCGAGGCTTTGGCGAAGCCGCCCGCGCCTCACGAGGCCGATCCGTTGCAGGCGCTTAACGCCGCCGGCGGGCGCTTCTGCGCCCGCTTCGCCGCGCTGCCCTTCGTGACCATCGCGGTCGTCGACGGCGCGGCGGTCGGGGGCGGCATGGGGCTCGCCGCCGCAGCCGACATCGTCATCGCGACCGCCCGCGCGCGCTTCGCGTTGACCGAGACGAGCCTTGGCGTTCCGCCGGCGCAGATCGCGCCCCATCTCGTGGCGCGCATGGGCGAACGCGTCGCCCGGCGCCTGGCGCTCACCGGGGCGCGGCTCGACGGGCGCGAGGCCGAGGCGCTCGGCCTCGCCGACTTCTATTGCGACAGCGACGCCGAACGCGACGCGAAGATCGCGTCGCTGCTTCAGGCCGTCGATCGATGCGCGCCCGGCGCCAACGCCGAAACGAAGCGGCTCTTCCACGCCTGCCGCACGCTTTCACCGGAGGCCTATATCGAGACCGCGGCGAAGACCTTTGCGGAAGCCCTGCGTGGGCCGGAAGGGCGCGAGGGCGTCGCCGCCTTCGCGGAGAAACGCGCGCCGTCCTGGGCGAAGGGCCCGACATGAGCGCGCGCTTTTCTTCCGTCCTCGTCTCCAACCGCGGCGAAATCGCCTGCCGGATCCTTCGCGCCGCCCGCGCGGAGGGCCTCCGCGCCGTGGCCGTCTACAGCGACGTCGACGCCGGGGCGACGCACGTGCGGCTCGCCGACGCCGCGGTCCGCATCGGCCCCGCCCAGCCGGCGCAGTCCTATCTCTCGATCGCGAACACCATCGCCGCGGCCAAGGCGACGGGCGCCGAGGCCATCCACCCGGGCTACGGCTTCCTCGCCGAGAGCGCAGCCTTCGCCGAAGCCTGCGCTTCCGCCGGCCTCGTCTTCTGCGGGCCGCCGCCGTCGGCGATCCGCGCCATGGGCGACAAGGCCGCCGCCAAGGCGCGCATGGAGGCGGCGGGGGTTCCCTGCGCCCCCGGCTATCACGGCGCCGACCAGGCGCCAGCGCGCTTTGCCGAGGAGGCCGAGCGCATCGGCTATCCCGTGATGGTCAAGGCGAGTGCCGGCGGGGGCGGACGCGGCATGCGGATCGTGCGCGAGCCTCGCGAACTCGAGGCCGCGCTGCGTTCGGCGAGCGCCGAGGCCGAGAAGGCCTTCGGCGACGGGCGGCTCATTCTCGAGCGCGCGCTCCTCGGCGCGCGCCATGTCGAGATTCAGGTGTTCGGAGACGAATCCGGCGCGATCGTCCATCTCGGCGAGCGCGACTGCTCGATCCAGCGCCGCCATCAGAAGCTGATCGAGGAAGCGCCCTCGCCCGCGGTCTCGCCCGAACTTCGCGCGTCGATGGGGGCCGCGGCGGTCAAGGCGGCCGCGGCGGTCGGCTATGTCGGGGCGGGAACGGTCGAGTTCCTGCTCGCCGACCGCGACGGCTTCCATTTCCTGGAGATGAACACGCGCATCCAGGTCGAGCATCCGGTCACCGAATGCGTGACGGGCGTCGATTGCGTGCGGCTGCAGTTTCAGATCGCGCAAGGCCGGCCGCTGCCCTTCGCCCAGTCCGATGTCGTCTTGCGCGGCCATGCGATCGAGGCGCGGCTCTACGCCGAGGACGCCGCGGCCCGCTTCCTGCCCTCGACCGGGCGAATCGCCGCCTGGCGCGCCCCCGGCGGGGAGGGCGTGCGGGTCGATTGCGGGGTCGAAAGCGGCTCGGCGGTCACGCCTTTCTACGATTCCCTTCTCGCCAAGATCATCGCCTTCGGCGCGGACCGCGAGGAGGCGCGCGGACGGCTCGTCCGCGCTCTCCGAGAGACATTCGTCGCGGGCGTGACGACCAACCGCGACTTTCTCATCGACGCGCTGCGGCGGCCCGAATTCATTGGAGGCCGGGCGACGACCGCTTTCGTCGGCGACGCGCCGGCCTGCGCCTCGCCGCCGAACCGGGAGGCGATAGCGATCGCCGCGCTCTTGTTCGTCGAGCGCGGCGGCCCGTCCGCGCCGAGCGCCGGCTGGCGCGCTTCGCCCTTGCGGCTCGGGGTCGACGGCGCCGAACGGGGCGCCTCCGTTCGCCGCCAGGGCGGCGACTGGATCGTCACGCTCGATGGCGAAGCCGTGACGATGCGCCTCGTTTCGCGCGACGACGCCGAAATCCGCGTCTTGCTCGACGGCGTCGTCCGGGGCGCGTCCTATAGGCGCGAGGGCGGCGAACTCTGGCTCGATTTCGGCGGCGCCTGCCGGCGCTTCGTCGATCGGACCTACGATCCGCCGCAAATCGAGGACGCGCACGCGGACGGCGCCGTGCGCTCGCCGGTCAGCGGCGTCCTCGTCGGGGTCGAAGCGCAGCCGGGGGATCGGGTTCGGCGCGGACAGGCGCTGGCGACGGTCGAGGCGATGAAGATGCAATACTCAATTCTCGCGCCGATCGACGGCGTGATCGCTCAGGCGTACGCCGCCGCCGGCCAACTGGCGCAAGCGCGCGCGCTGCTGTTCGCCATCGAACCCTACGGAGACTGACATGGAGAAGGCCGTCGTCACCTGCGCCTTGACCGGGGTCCTCACCGACCCCGCAGTCTATCCTGCTCCGGTGACGCCCGAAGAGATGGCGCGTGAGGCCAGGCGCGCGTTCGAGGAAGGCGCGAGCGTCGTTCACGTTCATTTCCGCAGGCAGGAACCCGCCATCCGCAATCGGCCGTCCTGGCAGCCCGAGGTCGCGACCGCCGTCGTCGCGGCGATCCGCGACGCCTGCCCGGGAATCATCGTCAACCAGACGACCGGGGTCGTCGGCGGCGACATCACCGGTCCCCTGAAATGTCTCGCGGCGGTGCGGCCCGAGATCGGGGCGCTCAACGCCGGCTCGCTCAACTACCTGAAGACTCGCGCCGACGGGACCTGGGCCTGGCCGCCGATGCTGTTCGACAATCCGGTCGAGAAGATCCGCATGTTTCTGCAAGCGATGTGCGCCAAGGGGATCGAGCCCGAGTTCGAGTGCTTCGACCTCGGCATCGTTCGCACGGCCGCCGTGATCGCGCGCAACTACGGGTACGACAGGCCGCCGAAATACAATCTCGTGATGGGCGTCGAATCCGGCATGCCGGCCGATCCGGAGCTGCTGCCTTACGTGGTGCGTTTCGTTGCCGCCGGCGCGCGCTGGAGCGTCACCGCGATCGGACGCGAGGAGATCTGGCCGCTGCACCGTCGCGCCGCGGAGCTCGGCGGCGACCTGCGCACCGGCCTCGAGGACACGATCCATCTGCCCGACGGCTCGCGCGCCGCTTCGAACGGCGACCTCGTCAAAGAGCTGGTCGCCATCGCCCGGGAAGTCGGGCGGGCCATCGCCTCGCCGGAGGAGGCGCGCCTCGCCCTCGGTCTCTCACCGCAACCGAAGGACGCCCGGCCATGACCGCCCATACGTTCGACGCCGTTCGCCTGAGCCCTTTCTACAAGCCCGAACACGAAGCGTTCCGGCAAAGCCTGCGCCGCTTCGTGGCCCGCGAGATCGAGCCCTACGCCAACGCATGGGACGAGGCCGGCGAGTTCCCGCGCGAACTCTACAGGAAGGCGGCCGAGGTCGGCTACATGGGGCTCGGATTTCCGGAGCGTTACGGGGGGACGGAGGGCGACCGGTTCATGCGCATCATCGCCATGCAGGAGATCGCGCGCGCGGGCTGCGGCGGCGTGGCGGCAGGCCTCTTCAGCCACACCATCGGCGCGCCGCCGATCCTTCACCGCGGCTCGGAGGCGATGAAGGCGCGCGTGCTGCCGCAGATCCTCTCGGGCGAGAAAATCTCGGCCCTCGCCATCACCGAGCCCAGCGGCGGCTCCGACGTCGCCAATCTCCGCACGACCGCGCGGCGCGAGGGCGATCATTACGTGATCAACGGCTCCAAGACCTTCATCACTTCGGGCATGCGCGCCGACTTCATTACGCTTGCGGCGCGCACCGGCGGCCCCGGCGCGAGCGGCGTCAGCCTCATCCTAGTCGAAGGCCAGCCGGAAGGGCTGCAGCGCACGCTCTTGAAAAAGATGGGCTGGTGGTGCTCCGACACCGCGACTCTCTATTTCCACAATTGCCGCTTGCCCGCCGAGAACCTCATCGGCGAGGAAGGCGCGGGCTTCCGCGCGATCATGCTCAATTTCAACGACGAGCGCCTGCACGGCGCGGCCGGCGCCATCTCGTCCGCCCGGGTCTGCCTGGAGGAGGCGATCGGCTACGCCAGGGAGCGCGTGACCTTCGGCAAGCCGATCATCGAGCATCAGGTGATCCGCCACAAGCTCGTCGACATGGCCCAGCGCATCGAGGCGTCGCAGGCGATGCTCGAGCTTCTGACCTGGCGGCTCGAACAGGGCGAGAATCCGGTCGCCGAGATCTGCATGCTGAAGAACCAGGCGACGACGACGCTCGCCTTCTGCGCCTCGGAGGGAGTCCAGATTTTCGGCGGCGCCGGCTTCATGCGCGGCGTCAAGGTCGAACGCATCTATCGCGAGGTGAAGGTCAACGCCATCGGCGCCGGGACGGAGGAGATCATGAAGGACCTCGCCAGCCGCCAGATGGGGCTGTGAATGATCACCCTCTGGCACTGCATCGACGCCCGCTCCTTCCGTGCTCTTTGGGCGCTCGAGGAGGTCGGTCAGCCGTATCGTCTCGAAATGCTGCCGTTTCCGCCGCGCTTGCTCGCGCGCGAATACCTCAAAATCAACCCGCTTGGCACGATCCCCCTGCTGATCGACGGCGACGTGCGGATGACCGAGTTGGCCGCCATCTGCCAGTATCTCGCCGAACGCTATGCCGGGCCGCCGCTCGCCGTGCGGCCGAACGAGCCGGGCTACAGCGCCTATCTCAACGCGCTTCATTTCGGCGAGGCGACGCTGACGTTTCCGCAAGCCGTCATGCTGCGCTACGGGCAATTCGAGCCCAGCGATCGCCGCCTGCCGCAGGCCGTCGACGACTATGGGCGCTGGACGCTCGGGCGTCTCGCCGGCTTCGAGAGCCTGATGGGCGGGGCGGAGCACGTCGCCGCCGGCCGCTTCACCGTCGCCGACATTTCGATCGGCTACGCGCTGATGCTCTTGAAATACACAAAACTGTTCGATCAGGCGCCCGCGTCGCTACAGGCCTATTACGGCCGCCTCAAGCAGCGTCCGGCCTTCCGGCGGGCGAAGGCGGCGCAGCAAGCCGCTGCGACCGAGAAGGGGGTGCAGCCGCCGCTGCCGCCCGACCAAACGCGCGGGATGACCTGAATTGACGTGCGTCGGCATCTCCAGGAGAGCAAGTTACAGGAAAGAGGAGGAACCCATGGCCGCCCGTTCAGAGTCCCGTTTGTCGTGTGATGACTTTCGGGCTCCCCGTCGTGGTTTGTATCGAACGGTTGTTCAGGAAACGCCTGTGGCTCCAAGCGCTTCTCTGGATACCGCGAACTGCGACGGAATGTGCATATGACGCGGGTCGTCGGAGTTGACGGCGCGCCGGGCGGATGGGCGGTTGTCGCCTATGAAGCTGGACGTTGTTTCGTCCATAAGGCGGCTACGCTCGATGAAATAGCCGACGATCAACCGCGTCCGAAAATCATCGCGATCGACGTTCCGATCGGCCTCCTCGACACCTATCAAATCGGAGGCCGCGATTGCGATCGGGAGGCGCGAAAGTATCTCGGTAGTCCGCGCGGCAGCAGCGTTTTCCCGGCCCCAGTTCGAACTGTGCTCGGGGCGACTTCTTACAAGGACGCATGCGCCCGTTCCCTCGCCAGCGGGGCGGGGGCCAAGGCCATTAGCCGACAGACCTTCGAGATCAGGGACAAAATCGCGAAAGTGGATGACCTTTTGCGGGCGCGGTCCGACTTGCTGCGCACCGTTTACGAGGTTCACCCTGAAGTGTGCTTTCGCGAACTGGCCGGCCGTCCAATGAAACATTCTAAGAAGTCTCCAGCGGGGCGAGTTCGAGCGGAAGGAGGCGCTTGGTCGATATTTCGCTGACATCGAAGTGACACTGGCTGACGGCAAGAAGGCCGGTTTGCGAGACGAGGATATCTTCGACGCGGCGGTCGCATGTTGGTCGGCGATTCGCTTGGCCGAAGGGCGAGGGCGCAGTCTGGTCGAATCCATCCCGCGTGATAAGCAGGGGCTCACAATGACGATTTGGGTCTGAGGGAGGACGCACTTATGACCCCGGACATCGGACTGGCCAATTGGTTCCGCCGGCGCGCCCTCCGCACGCCCGAGCGGTATGCGCTGCGTTTCGAGGGCCGCGACTGGACCTATGTCGAGATGCAGCAGGCGATCGAGGATTGCGCCGCGCGGCTCGCGGCGCTCGGGATCAAGAAGGGCGAGCGGGTCGCGTTTCTCGGGCTCAACCAGCCGATGTTCTTTTTCGTCATGTTCGCGGCGGCGCGCCTGGGCGCGATCTTCGTGCCGCTCAACTTCCGCCTCACCGGCCCGGAGCTCGCCTTCATGATCGAGGACTGCGCGGCGAGCGCGCTCATCGTCGACGCAGAGCATCGCGCCGTCATCGAACCGCAGCTTCCGCGATTGGCGTCGCTCAAGACGGTGCTCGCTGCGGAGGACGAGGCGCACTGGACGCCCGCGCCTGCGCGCGAAACCGCGCCCGTCCGAGTCGGCGAGGACGACGTCGCGATGATCATGTACACCTCCGGCACCACCGGCCGGCCCAAGGGCGCGATGATCACGCACGGCAACCTGTGGTGGAACAATACGAACAGCCTTCTCGCCTTTGATACCTACGCGAATGATGTGACTCTGACGGCCGCGCCCGTCTTTCACATCGGCGGCCTCAACGTGACGACGCTCGTCGCCTGGCAGAAGGGCGCGCTCGTCGTTCTGCATCGCTCCTTCGATCCTGGCCGGGCGCTCGCCGATATCGCCGCGTATCGCGTCACCACCATGTTCGGCGTGCCCGCGATGTTCCTTTTCATGGCGCAGCACCCGTCCTTCGTCGAAACCGACCTGTCGTCCATTCGGGTCCTCCTCGTCGGCGGCGCGCCATCTCCTCTTCCCTTGCTCAAGACCTATCTCGCGCGCGGCGTTTCGATGCAGCAGGGCTATGGCCTCACCGAAGCGGCGCCGGGGGTCAGCATTCTCGCGCCGGAATACGCACTCAGCAAAGTCGGCTCGTCCGGCAAGACGCCGATGTTCGTCGACGTCAAGATCGTCGACTTCGAACGGGCGGACGATCGCGGCGCCGCGCAGGCAAGGCGAAATCCTGGCGCGCGGGCCGAACGTGACGCCCGGCTATTGGGGCATGCCCGGGGCCACCGCGCTCGCGATCGACAAGGACGGATGGCTCCACACCGGCGACGCGGGCTTCTTCGACGAAGACGGCTTCCTCACCATCAGCGACCGCATCAAGGACATGATCATCACCGGCGGCGAGAACGTCTATCCGGCCGAGGTCGAGAGCGCGCTGATGCGCCATCCGGCGATCGCGGAGGTGGCGGTCATCGGCGAGCCGGACGAGCAATGGGGCGAGGGCGTTGTCGCCGTCGCCGCGCTGAAGGCCGGGCAAGCGCTAACGCTCGATGAGCTACGCGAGTTCGCCGGCGGTGAGCTCGCCCGCTACAAGCTGCCGCGCCGGCTCGAGATCGTCGCGGCGCTGCCGCGCAACGCCACCGGCAAGATCCTCAAGTATCAGCTCCGCCAGACTTTCGCGAAGCCGCAGACGGCTCAATAGCGGGGCGGTCTGAAAACCCGCGCGTCCAACGTCATGGGCGGAGGACTCATCCGTCACCTCGGACCATCGGACGCGCTTCAGGCGCAATTCCTGACGAGGGCGACCGAGCGGTCGACGATCGCCTTGAAGGTGTCGGACTTCGGCATGTCCAAAGTGTTGACCTGAATGTCGTCGAGATACGCGTAGAGCGCATCCTTGCCCTGGCCGGCCTCGATCCGATCAAGAAGGATCTCGGCGTAAGCGAACAGTTCGCCCTCGTTGCAGTCGGCGGGCAAATCCCAAAAGCTTTGCATGACGCCGACAATTCCGCTGATCGCACTCGTTTTGTCGCTCATGTTCGATCTTGCTGTCTCGGGCGTCGTCGGCCCAGGCCGAAGGCGGGCCTCAGGATCATGTCAGGAGTTGGCCATTAGCCCAATCCCGGTGCGGGAGTTCGAGCGCGCTTTTGGCGCCGGCGCGGCTTCCCCTGTTATCGCTCCTCCCCACCTGTTATCTCCCTGTTCCCGCTCATCGGTTTCCCTGTTTCCCGGTCCGGAGAGGCGGTTTCGGTTTCCGTCGGCGCGCGTGACCCATTGGCGGCTCGCCATGTCGGCTGCGCCTCGGCGCCGCGCCGGCTCACGCATCGCGAGGCGATGCTTCGCTGTCGTGCGCCGGCGCGATTTTCTTGCCAAAATCAGAAATCTCCGTTATAAGCTTTCGTGTTCGTCATAGAGAGGGAAAGAGAAGCAAAGAAGCCGCCGGCTGAACGTTCCGATGCCCCAAAGCTGCTCTAACGCATTGAAAAGGCTCAAAACGGCAATGGCGGAGTCTTGCTAAGAGTTGGCGCCGGCTTGGGGTTGGCGCCACGCCCGCTTGGCGCCGGCGCCGTTCGGTCGCTCACATGACTTGCGGCAGCAGTCTGCGGCTGACCTTGCCGTTGGGGGTGTGGGCGATCTCGCCCACGAACACGACCTTGCGCGGGCATTTGTAGGCGGCGAGATGCTTTACGCAATGGGCGAGGAGCGAAGCCTCGTCGGGAGCGCTTCCCGGCTTCGGCGCGACGAAGGCGGCGATCACCGACACGTCGGCGGCGACCTTGCGCTCGGCGACTGCCACATCCGCGACGTCGGGATGGGACGCCAAGACTTTTTCGACTTCGAGCGGCGACACGCGGTAGCCGAAGGCGTTCATGATGTCGTCGTTGCGGCCGCGGTGCCAGACAAAACCGTCGGCGTCGAATTCGGCGAGATCGCCGCCGATGAACCATTCGCCGCGGAAGGCCGCCGCCTCTTCCGCCGGCCGGTTCCAGTAGCCGAGCATGAGGCCGGGATCGCTGCGGTCGACCGCGAGCAGGCCGATCTCGCCCGGCGGCAGCGGCGAAGTCCCGCCGTCGACCGGCAGGATCGCGACGCGCCGCCCCGTCTGCGGCCTGCCCGGCGAGCCCGGCCGGATCGGCTCGCCCGGCCGGCTCGACACATAGGTCGAGATCTCGCTCATGCCCAATGCCTCGTAGAGCCAGGTCCCGGTCGCCTCGCGCCAACGGGTGAGCAGATCGGGAGAGAGCGCTTCGCCCGCGCTGACGCCGTGGCGCAGGCTCACTAGGTCGTGCGCCGACGGATCGCCGTATTTGAGGATCTGGCGGTAGACGCTCGGCACGGCGGCGAAGATCGTCGCGCGGGTCCTCCCGATGAGGGTCGGCCAGATCGCCGGATCGCGCGGGCCGGCGTAGAGCGCGCCGGTCGCCCCGCGCGCGAAAGGGTCGAGCACGCCGACGCCGAGGGTGTAGGCCCAGTTGATGTTGCCGGCGTGGAGCACGACGTCGTCCTCGGCGAGCCCCAGCCAGTCGGCCGCCAGCGGCCGGCGGCCGATCACCACCCGATGCGCGTGCAGCACCCCCTTTGGCTCCGCCGTCGAGCCGGAGGTGAAGAGAAGATAGGCCGGATCTTCCGGCGCCGTCGGCGCGTAGTCGGCCGGCACGGCCTCGGCGGCGAGGCGGCGCGTCTCGCGCCGGTCGAAAACCCGAAGACGGGAGAAGAGCGCGCGCTCGTTCGGGTCGGCGTCGCCGAGAAAGATCGCGGTCGCACCGGAATCGGCGGAGAGCGCCAGCGCCTCCTCGGCGGTCAGCATCAGGGAGGCCGGCTGGGCGACGCAGCCGATCGCAGTCGTCGCGAAGTAGGCGAGCACGAAATCGATGTCGTTGGCGGCGCGGATAATCACCCGGTCGCCCTTCTCGAGGCCGCTTTCGATCAGACCGCCGGCGAGGCGGCGGACCATCCCGTCGAGTTCGGCATAAGTCCACGAGCGCAACGCGTCCGGACCGTCGGCGAGGATGAGCGCGGTCTTGGCCCCGCGCTCGGCCGCCTGCCTTCCGAGGCAATGCCAGGCGAGATTGAAGCTTTCGGCGGCGGACGGAGGCATGGGCGAGAGTCTCGACGGGTCGACAGGGAATCGTGACGTCACGCCTCGACGGACTCAAGCGTTTTTCGCGCCGGCTGTCGAACCGGCGCATTTCGGCCAGGCCTGGGTTCGCCCGAGCGGGGGAAGAGTTCGGGTCGCCTCTAGCCCGCCGGACGGCGCCGCAGGGCGTCGTCGTCGCCGGCGAGCAGCGCCTCCGAGATGGCGCGCTCGCGCGCGACGACGATCCTCACGAACTCGCCGGCGCCCCCGCGCATCGCCCCGAACGCCGCGTAGCCGCGCTCGAGGAAGGCCTGCATTTCGCCCAGGCCCGCCAGTTGCGCGGGCTTGCGCATCATTTTCAGCGCCATGCCGATGAAGCGCTGGTGGGTCAGCTTGTCGAGCGCCTCGCCCAAGAGCGCGATGAGGTCGATCTGGCGTCGGCGATCCTCCGCGCGGCCGACCGCGCGATAGGCGTCCGCGTAGACGGCGTCGGTGATACCCGCCGTTCTTTCGCCGAGCGTCTCGACCATCGCGGCGTCGAGGCTCTCCGACAGAACGCTGAGCTCGACCGCGTGCGCGACCGCCGCCAGCCCCGAATCGGGCAGGACGCTCGTCATCACCGGCACGATGCGTCGGACGTCCTCGATGTGGCGGCTGAGGTCGCTCGGGCCATAGAGGTCGTTCAGGAAGAATTGCGCGGCGTCGTGGAAGCGCCGGCTCTCCAGCAAGTCCTCATGCGTGCGCGCGAGCCGCGCCGCCTGCCAGGCGCGGAGCCGCGCGCGCCGCTCGCTAAAGCCCGCGTCCTCGACCATACGGGCGCGCAGCTCGGCCGATCGGTCGAGCTGGCTCAGCAGCAGGTCGCGGAAGGTCTCCTTGGTCATTGCGGGGCATTCTATAGCGGAAGGACGTAGGTTTATCTCCCCAATCGCGCGGGCGAACAGCTTTTTGCGCGCGCGGGAACGCGTTATGGTTGGGGAAAAGCCCCTGGGGAGTGAAAAATGAGCCACAGCGAGCGCATGTCGCCGGTCGACACGACCTGGCTGCGCATGGACCGGCCGGCCAGCCTGATGACCATCGTCGGCGTTTGGGTATTGGAAGGTCCGGTCGACATCAACCGGCTCGAGGCCCAACTGGCGGACCGGCTTCTGACCTATCGTCGGTACCGGCAGCGGGTCGAGTACACGCCGGCCGGCGTCTATTGGCGCGACGACCCGAACTTCGACCTTGCGCATCACATCAAGCGCGCGCGGCTGCCGGGACGCGGCGGCAAGCGGGCGCTCGAACGCTTTGTCGGCGATCTCGCCTCGGAGCCGTTCGACCCGGTCCATCCGCTCTGGACGATCCATATCGTCGAGAAATACGAGGGCGGCGCGGCGACGGTGTTTCGCATGCATCATGCGATCGCCGATGGGATCGCGCTGGTCGGCGTCACGATGTCCCTCGTCGACGGAGCCGAGCACAAGACGCGTAGCTCCGCGCCCGCGGACGACGACGAAGGCTGGCTCCAGAATCTGATGGCGCCGGTCGTGGCGGCGATCAACGCCGGAACCCAGGCCTCGAGTTCGACCCTGCGCACGGCGCTCGATCTCGCGCGCCATCCGTTGCGCGCCGCAAGCTACCTGCGCGACGGAGCGGGCGTGGCCGGCGAGCTCGGCTATCTGCTCTTCATGAACAGTGACAGCCAGACCCGCTTCAAGGGCAAGCCGATGGGGTCGAAGCGCGTCGCCTGGAGCGAGCCGCTGAAGCTCCCGGAGGTCAAGGCGGTCAGCCGCGCGCTCGGCTGCACCATCAACGACATGCTGCTCTCCTGCGTGGCCGGCTCCTTGAGGCGCTATTTGGCCGAGGCCGGCGACAAGACGGAGGGCGTCGAAGTTCGCGCGCTGGTGCCGATCGATCTGCGCCAGCCGGGGGACCTCGAACTCGGCAACCGTTTCGGCATCATCGCGGTCGAACTGCCGGTCGGCATCGAGCATCCACTCGAGCGGCTGATGACCGTGCGCCAGCGCATGCTGGCGCTGAAAACGTCCTACGAGCCCGCCACGACGCTCGGCCTCTTCGCCGCGCTCGGCTACTTGCCGAAAATCGTGCAGGACCAGCTCTTCAACCTTCTCTTGAGCCGCGCGACCGCGGTGATGACCAACGTCCCAGGCCCGACCGAATATCTCTCGATCGCCGGCAGCGTGCTCAAGCAGTCGCTGTTCTGGGTGCCGGAGACGGGCGACCTCGGCATGGGCGTGTCGATCCTCTCCTATGCCGGCAAGGTCCAGTTCGGCCTCATCACCGACGCCGCGCTGACGCCCGACCCGGAAGCGATCGTCAACCGCTTCACCGAGGAGTTCGACGGGTACCTCTATTACGTGCTGCTCGACCCGCCGGCGGCGCTCGATCCTGCCGTTCATGAGGAAAGGGCGGGTGTACGGGGCTAAGCCAGGTCCCGTCTTGACGGCGTCGCCCTCGTCGGGCGGGTGGCGTCCGACTTTGTCCTCGAGCCGCCCATGCCTCTCGCCTCGACACTTGGTCCGCGCGCGGAGGATTGCCGCGGCCGGTTCACCCCTACGGCTCGTCCCGCGCATGTTCGGCGTCGAGCTTCTGCATCGCGTCGGGCGGCGCGCAGCGGGCGGCTTCCTTGTAGAGCCTCTCGGCTTCGGCGAGCCTCGATTTGCCGAACAGCATGACGAGGCCGTTCGCCTCCTCGATGCGGGCGATCGCGGAATTCGGCAGGAGCTTGCGGGCGAGCGCGAAGTGTCTCACCGCCTCCTCCCTGCTCGCCCCGTAGGTGAGGCTCGCCAGCATGCCCCCGACCTTGCTGACGATCTCCGCATGATAGGCGCCGAGCGCGATATGCGCTTCGGCGTGGTTCGGCTCGAGCTTGACCGCCTTGTCGAGACTCGCCTTCACCTTGCCGCCGATGCCCTGCGCCAGCGCCTTGGCGATCGAAATTTCCTGGGAATAGCGGCCGAGCGCCTGGGCGTGGAAATAGAACGCGTTGACGAAATCGGGCGCGGCGGCCTGCAGCGCTTCGGCGCGCTCGGCCGACTGCAGGAAAATCTCGCGCTTCCGCTCGCTGTCGGTCTCGAGATAGGTCGCGTAGATGTTGGCCGCCTTGTTGGCGGCGTTGGCGCCGATCGGTCCGAGCGCCGTCCCTTCCGCGACCGCGGCGGCGAAATCGCCGCGATGATAGGCCCGCCAGGCCGATTGCAGCGCCGCCGCGGTTCTTTCGGCGTCGAGCGGACCCTTGAGGCGCGGATGCCTGGCGAAGGCCTCCTTCACGAAGGCGGCGTCGGGAAACGGCTCGCAGTCGCCGCGATGGAGCTCGGGCCACGCCTGCTTCAGCGCCGCGCCCTCGTAGCGGTAGTCCTTGTTGTCGTAGGGGAAGGGCTTCCATTTGACCGGCGCCATGGCGTCCTCCTCAGGCGATGTAGCGCTTCGCCAGCTGATCGAACAATTCGCGCTCGCGCGGCTCGAGATAGGGCGCGGCGAGCGATATGACATGAAAGGCGCCGCGCGCGAGCGTCTTGTCGTCCTGGGGCGCCTTCGGATCGCGGGCGAATTCGAACGACATCCAGTAGCTCGCGATCAGCACGATGTTCTCAGCCAGCGTGGAAATTTCGGTCGGCTCGGCCCGCATCTGTCCCGCTTTGACGAGGGCCGTCAGAATCTGCTCGGCGACGCGAATCTTGTGAGCGAGGATGCGGCGGAACTGAACCTCGATCACATGATAGCGGGAGACGAGATCGTTGATGTCGCGATAGATGAATCGATACTTCCAGATCGCCTCGAACACGAGGTGCAGAAAGAGCCAGACGTCCTCGGCGTGCGGCGTCCGCTGCTCGGGCGCCGCGAGCGTCGTCTCGATCTCGCGCCGGAACTCGGCGAACAAGTCGGCGACGATCGCTTCCTTCGAATTGATAATGGTAGTAGAGGTTGCCGGGGCTGATGCCCATTTCGAAGGCAATCGACGTTGTCGCCACTGTCGGCTCGCCAAACTGGTTGAACATTGCCAAGCGCGGTCTCTAGAATCCGCTCACGCGTCCGGCGGGGCGGCTTTGGCGGCATTGCGTTTCAACCCCTCGGAACGTCCGGGTTTGTCCCGGCTCAGCGCCTTCTCGAGCTCGCCCAGCGTCTGTTCGAGCGGGCGTACGCTATCCCACAACTTGCCTGTCTGACCAGGCTTCGGCAGCTCCCGCTTGCCGTCCAACAGAACCGAGCGGTCGAGTTCGATGCCATGGCGGGCGAGGATCGGCCCGAGTTCGTCGGCGCGGCGCCTCAGCTCCGCCAGCGTATGGCGGTAGGCGTGTTCGGCGAGCCTGCGCCGGTCGGCGTAGCTGAACATGTTGGCGAAGAAGATGACCTCGTCGTCCTGCGCCGGCTCGAACAGCACGACGTCGGCGTCCGGGAATTCCTTGGCGTAGCGCTCCATGCCGACCCGCATGCGCGAATGGATGAGCGCGCGGAAGGTCTGCGACAGGACGGTGACGAGGCCGCGCTCCGCCATGCGGATCGGGCTTCGCCCCGGCGCTCGCGGCGCGGTCGGCGTCGTAGGGCACGAGTCGGATTGACGCAGATGAGGAGCTTCGCGCCTTCCTTCAGCGCGACCGACGCGTGCAGCGTCTTCTTCATCGCGCCGTCGACATAGTCGCGATCGCCGATGCGAGCCGGCGGATAGAGGCCCGGCAGCGCCGCGCTCGCCTTGACCGCCTCGGAAATCGGCACATGGTCGAACCCCGGCGCGCCGAACGGCGACCGACTTGCCGCTGTCGAGATCGGTGGCGACGATGAAGAGCTTATGCGGCGAGCTTGCGGAAGTCGTTGGTGCGGCCCGGCTGGCTGAACAGGCGCGCCAGGATAGGAGGCGATCGCGCCGTTGTCGAACAGGCCGTTCGGCAGACCGCGGGTCAGGCGCATGAACAATTCGACGAGCCCGCGCGCGGGCGATCGCGCCGAAATAGGCGAAGGCCGCGGCCTGCACGAGCTCCGGCATCCGCGTCAGCCGTCCGCGCGAACTCGCCGAACGCCGGACGCAGCAACAGATCGGGCTCGAACGGGTCGCGGTGCGACCGGTCGAGAATGAACATCGCGTGCATTTCGCCCGGCGCAATCCCGTTGGCGAGCCCCGCCGCGACAAAGGCGCCCGAACTCACGCCGACATAAAGATCGAGATCGGTCAATTTGATGCCTCGCAGCGCCTCTTCCAGCGCGACCAGCGCGCCGATCTCATAGATGCCGCCGAGGGGACCGCCCCCCGCGAGGGCGATCCCCACTTTCCCGTTGCGACGCCGCCCCTTCATTGGACCACTCCCGGGCCCAAGCCCCGTTCATGTGTCGCCGGAGCGCGTTGCGGCGGATTTACTCGGCTTTCGCCCTGTGCGCCCGCCCCGCGAGTCCCGTGCGGTTCTTCCTCCATTTCGTGGGAGAGCTTCTTGGCGATCTCGGTCAACTCTGCGACGCGCTTCGAAAGGACGTCGATGTCCTTGCGGCTCGGCACGCTCAAGGTGTGCAGCGCCCGCGCCACCCGGTCCTCGAACACCTTTTCGAGCTTGTCCCAGGTTCCGGTCGCTTTCTCCTTCCCCTCGGCGAGACGCTCGTCGGCGGCTGTCTTGGTCCGCTCCTGGACCTTTTCGCCTTCGGCGACGAGGGTCTCGAACATCTTCACGCCTTCCTGCTGGGCCTTGGCGAATGCTCCGAGCCCCGCGAGCCAGATCTGATTGGCGGACTCCCTGACTTTCACAGCCAGCTGGTTTTCCGTGGCCTCAGCAGCGAGTTCTTTGAGTTTCTTTGGCATGACCATCCTCGTTTCATCTCGGCGGCCAATCCGCCTTTTTGCGAACGGCATCAAACCATAGGATTTTAGAATTCGCCGCCCAAAGTTCTAGGCGGCTCGTTCTAGAGTTATCGGCTAAACGAGACGGGAAGGGGAAAGGAAAGGCTCATGAGCGCGTTCGTCACCGGCGGGACCGGGTTCATCGGCAAGCGACTCGTCCGGCGGTTGCTGGAGCGGGACGGCGAGCCTGTCTACATCCTCGTCCGTCAGGCCGACGCCGGAGCTGATGGCGGCGTCTGAAGGAGTTCTGGGGCGAGGGCGCCGATCGCGTGACGCTGATCGAAGGCGACATCTCGAAGCCCGATCTCGGCGTCGCGGCCGAGGACGCGCGCAAGCTCGAGGGCAAGATCGACCATTTCTTCCATCTCGCCGCCGTCTACGATCTCACCGCCGACCCGGCGCAGGTCATGACCGCGAACGTCGCCGGCGTCGCCAACGCGCTCGCCTTCGCAAAAAGCGTCAAAGCGGGCTGTTTCCATCACGTCAGCTCGATCGCGGCGGCGGGCCTCTACGACGGCGTGTTCCGCGAGGACATGTTCGAGGAGGCGCGCGGGCTCGAGCATCCCTACTTTTCCTCGAAGCACAAGGGCGAAGGCCTGGTGCGGGCGGAGACGGAAATCCCTTGGCGGATCTATCGGCCAGGCGTCGTCGTGGGCGACTCCAAGACCGGCGAGATCGACAAGATCGACGGCCCCTACTACTTCTTCAAGCTCATCCAGAAGCTGCGCGACGCCGTGCCGTCCTGGGTCCCGATGATCGGCATCGAGGGCGGGCGGATCAACGTCGTGCCGGTCGACTTCGTCGTGGCGGCGATGGACCATCTCGCCCATCTCGACGGGCTCGACGGCCGCACGTTCCACCTGACCGACCCCAGTCCGCCGCGGGTCGGCGACATGCTGAACGTGCTCGCGCGCGCCGCGCACGCGCCGGCCTTCACGGTCAAGGTCAACGCGGGCCTCTTCGGCCTTGCGCCGCCCGCCCTGACCCGCGGCCTGATGGCGCTCACGCCGTTCCGCCGCATGCGCAAGATGATGATGAAGGAGCTCGGCCTGCCCGACGACGTCTTCATGTTCGTCAATTATCCGACCCGCTTCGACAGCCGCGAGACGCAGAAGCTGCTCCGGCCCGCCGGCATCGCGGTCCCGCCGTTCGAGGACTACGCCTGGCGCCTCTGGGACTATTGGGAGCGGCATCTCGATCCGGCGCTGTTCGTCGACCGTTCGCTGCGCGGCGCCGTCGCGGGCAAGCGGGTTCTGGTGACCGGCGGATCCGCCGGGATCGGCAAGGCGATCGCGCTGCGGCTGGCGCAGGCCGGCGCGAAGACGCTGATCGTGGCGCGCGACCAGGAAAAGCTCAATCTGGCGCGCGAGGAATTCTCCGTCCAGGGCCTCGAGCTCGAGACCTACAGCGCCGACATTTCCGACCCCGCGCAATGCGCGGCGTTCATTCAGCGGATCCTCAGCGAACAGGGCGGCATCGACATTCTCGTCAACAACGCCGGGCGCTCGATCCGCCGCGCGGTCGAGAATTCCTACGACCGCCTGCACGACCTCGAACGGCTGATGCGGCTGAACTGTCTCGCCGCGGTTCAGCTGGCGATGGGATTCCTGCCCGGCATGGCGGAGCGCCGCTCCGGGCACATCGTCAACATCTCCTCGATCGGCGCGCTGACGACCGCGCCGCGGTTCTCGGCCTATGTCGCCTCGAAGGCGGCGCTGGAGGCGTGGTCCGATTGCGCGGCGAGCGAGTTTCTCGACCGCAACGTCGCTTTCACCAACGTCAACATGCCCCTCGTGCGCACCGAGATGATCGCGCCGACGAAATTCTATGAGCACGTTCCGACCCTCGAGCCGGACGAGGCGGCCGATCTGGTCGTCGAGGCGCTCATTCACCGCCCGGCGCGGGTGGCGACAAGGCTCGGCCGGTTCGGCCAGGCGGTTCGCGCGCTCGCGCCGAACATGGGGCGGATCGTGCTCAATACGGCGTTCCGCATGTTCCCGGAGAGCGCCGCCGCGCGCGGCGAGAAGGACGGCGAAGTCGCGCCGACCGCCGATCAGATCGCGTTCACGCAATTGCTGAGAGGCCTGCACATTTGAGGGCGAAACGAGGACGAAATGGAACGGATTTGGCTGAAGTCCTATCCCGAGGGCGTTCCGGCCGACATCGATCCGACCGCCTACGCGTCGATCGGCGACTTCTTCGCCGCCACCGTCGACCGTTATCGCGAGCGAACCGCCTACGTCTGCATGGGCAGGACGATGTCGTATGGCGACCTCGACCGCCTGTCGCGGGCGTTCGCGAGCTATCTGCAGAACGTCGCCTGCCTGCCGCTCGGCGCGCGCGTCGCCCTGATGATGCCGAACCTTCTGCAATACCCGGTCGCGCTGTTCGGCGCGTTGCGCGCGGGCTACGTGGTCGTCAACTGCAACCCGCTCTACTCGCCGCGCGAGCTGCATCATCAGCTCGTGGATTCGGGCGCGGAAGCGATCGTGGTCGTGGAGAATTTCGCCCAGACCCTCGAGAAGGCGATCGGCGGCACGCCGGTGCGCGCTGTCCTCGTGACCGGCGTCGGCGACCTTCTCGGGGGCGTTCGCGGGGTGGTGACCAATTTCGCGCTGCGCCACATTCGCCGCGCCGTTCCCGCGTGGCGCCTGGCGCAGGCCTTGCCTTTCCACCGCGCGCTGTCGCTCGGGCGGCGGCAGACGGCGGAGCTCCCGGCGGTCCGACCGGACGACCTCGCGTTCCTGCAATACACCGGCGGGACGACGGGCGTGCCCAAGGGCGCGATGCTCGCCCATCGCAACATGATCGCCAACCTGCAGCAGGTCCACGCCTGGGTCGGCGCGTCCCTCGGCTTGGGCAACGAAGTCTTCGTTACGGCGTTGCCGCTCTATCACGTGTTCGCGCTGACGGTGAACTGCTTCGTTCCGCTGATGGTCGGGGCGAATAATCTGCTCATCCCGGATCCGCGGGACGTCAGGGCCTTCGTCAAGGCGCTGCAGCGCACGCCGTTCACGGCGATCAGCGGCGTCAACACCCTGTTCAACGTGCTGCTCAGCGACGCCGAGTTCCTGCGGCTCGACTTCTCGCGCCTTCATCTCGCCGTCGCCGGCGGCATGGCGGTGCAGCGGGCGGTCGCAGAGCGCTGGAAGCAGGTGACCGGCAAGCCGCTCATCGAAGGCTACGGCCTGACCGAGACCTCGCCGATCGTGACCTCGAATCCGCTGACGATCGAGGACTATACCGGGGCGATCGGCCTGCCGGCGCCCTCGACCGACATCGCCATCCGCGACATGGAGGGGCGCGACGTCGCGCTCGGCGAGCCGGGCGAGCTCTGCGTCAAGGGCCCGCAGGTGATGGCGGGCTACTGGAACAAGCCGGATGAGACGGCGAAAGTCATGACCGAGGACGGCTATCTGCGCACCGGCGACATCGCCCGCGTCGACGAGCGCGGCTACGTCTATCTCGTCGACCGGCAGAAGGACATGATCATCGTCTCCGGCTTTAACGTCTACCCGAACGAGATCGAAGACGT
Source organism: uncultured Alphaproteobacteria bacterium (assembly GCA_963805295.1). Taxonomy (GTDB): domain Bacteria; phylum Pseudomonadota; class Alphaproteobacteria; order Rhizobiales; family Beijerinckiaceae; genus Roseiarcus. The sequence continues at coordinate 106,042 of CAWDTW010000052.1, forward strand.
GGTGATGACCCACCCCGGCGTGCACGAGGTCGGGGCGGTCGGCGTGCCCGACGCCAAATCGGGCGAAGCGGTCAAGATCGTGGTCGTGCGCAAGGACGCGGCGCTGACGGACGCAGAGCTCATCGCCCACTGCCGCCAGCGCCTGACCGGCTACAAGACGCCGCGCCACGTCGAGTTCCGCGACACGCTGCCGCGCACGCCGATCGGAAAGATCTTGCGCCGCGAACTGCGCGAGAAGGTCGAGCCGAAAGCGGACTGAGGGGCGCGAGTCGCGGTCGCGCCGAGACCATTTGGGGGAACCCAGGAGGCGCCGGGGCGCGCGAGCCCCGCAACGCGCTCGTTCCTGTCAAGGGCGAGGGAAGACCATGACCAGACAGATTCCGGACTTCATCGATCGCGGCGAACGGCCGACGGTCGACTTTATCGTCATCGGCGCGGGGCCGGCGGGCTGTGCGGTCGCCGCCCGCCTCGCGCAATCCTCGAGCGCGATGAACGTCGCGCTCATCGAGGCCGGGCCGGCCAAAGCGTCGGTCCTGTCCGACGTCCCGCTCGGGCTCGCCGCGCTGCTGCCGCTGCGTTCGCGCCGCAACTACGCTTACGAGACGGTTCCGCAAAAGGGACTCGGCGGCCGCCAGGGCTATCAGCCGCGCGGGCGCGGCCTCGGCGGCAGCAGCCTCATCAACGCGATGATTTACACGCGGGGCCAGCCGCAGGACTACGACTCATGGGCGGCGCTCGGCTGCGAAGGCTGGAGATGGGCGGACGTGCTGCCCTACTTCAAACGCTCGGAAGACAACGCGCGCGGCGCCGACGCCTGGCACGGCGCCGGCGGGCCGCTTCACGTCAGTGATCTCAGCTACCGCAATCCGGCGGTCGAGGCTTTCGTCGAGGCGGCCGTTCAGGCGGGATTTGAGCGCAATTCCGATTTCAACGGCGAGACTCAGGAAGGCGTCGGTCCCTATCAGGTGTTCCAGAAGGACGGCCGCCGGTACAACGCCGCCCGCGCCTATCTGCAAGTCTCGCCGTCCCCCAATCTCGTGATCTATGCGGACGCGCAGGCTCAGCGAATCCTCTTCGAGGGCCGGCAGGCGATCGGCGTCGTCTATCGTCAAAGCGGCGCCGAACAGCGGCTTCATGCGCGGCGCGAGATCGTTTTGTGCGGCGGCGCCTTCGGCTCGCCGCAGCTCCTCATGATCTCGGGGATCGGACCGGCCGAGCATTTGAAGAGTCGCGGGATCGAGGTCCTGTGCGATTCGCCGGGCGTCGGCGACAACCTTCAAGACCATTGCGACTACACCGCAAATTTGCGCGCCAAAGGACCTGGGCTTGTCGGCCTGACGATTCCATTCCTGATGCGGGGGTTCGTAGAACTCTCAGACTTCAGGCGCAATGGACGCGGAGTGCTGACGTCCAATGGGGCGGAAGCCGGCGGGTTCCTCAAGAGCAGGCCCGATCTCGACCGTCCGGATCTGCAGCTCCATTTCTGCATCACGATCGTCGACGACCACACCCGCAAGCGCCACTTCACGACCGGCATGGCGCTGCATGTGTGCGGCCTGAGGCCGAAGAGCCGCGGCTCGATCCGGCTCGCCGGCCCGGACGTCTCGACCGCGCCGCTCATCGATCCGAACTTCCTGTCCGATCCGGACGATGTCGAGACGCTGGTGCGCGGGGCCGAAATCGTTCAGAGGATTCTGGCCCAGCCCGCGCTCGCGCGCTACGGCGGCAAGTACATTTACGGCACGGGCCGAGACGATCCTGAGGCGTTGCGCAGGCTCATTCGCGAGCGCGCCGACACCATCTATCATCCCGTCGGAACCTGCCGCATGGGCGCGGACGAGCGTTCGGTCGTCGATCCGACGCTGAGGGTGCGGGGCGTCGAGGGCCTGCGCGTCGCCGACGCCTCCATCATGCCCCTCCTCGTCAGCGGCAACACCCAGGCGCCCTCGGCCATGATCGGCGAGAAGGCGGCGGACATGATTCTGGGCAGGATGGCGGTGTAGGCCCTCATCCGGCGCTTCGCGCCACCTTCTCCCGCAAGCGGGAGAAGGGATACGCGCCCCCTCTCCCGCTTGCGGGAGAGGGTTGGGGTGAGGGCAAACTCTACGGCGCGCTCGCCTCGTCGAGCGCCGTCATGTCGGCGGCCGAGAGCTGAAGCTCCGTCGCGCGCACAAGACTGTCGGCCTGCGCGACCGAAGTGGCGCTGGCGATCGGCGCGGTGACGCCGGGCTTCGCGATGACCCAGGCGAGGGCGACTTCAGCGGGCTTCGCCTTATGGCGTGCGGCGACCGCGTCGAGCGCGTCGAGAATGCGAAAGCCGCGCGGATTGAGATAGGGCTTCACCCCGCCGCCACGCGGGCTCTTCGCCAAGTCCTCCGTATTGCGGTACTTGCCCGACAGAAAGCCCTTCGCCAGGCTGAAATAGGTGATGACGCCGATCTCCTCGCGCCGGCAGATGTCCGCGAGTCTGTTCTCGAATCCGCGCCGGTCGACGAGATTGTATTCCGGCTGGAGCACCTCGTAGCGCGCCCCGCCGCGCGCCTTCGCCGCCGCGATCGCGGCCTCGAGCAGCCTGACGGTGAGGTTCGAGGCGCCGCACCAGCGGATCTTGCCCCTCTCGATGAGCCGCCGGTACGCGCCGAGCGTGTCTTCGAACGGCGTCGCCATGTCGGGAAAGTGCGAGAGATAGAGGTCGATGACGTCGGTCTGCAGGCGTTTCAGCGACGCCTCGACCGCCTCCTCGATATAGCGGGGGGAGAGGCCATCCTTGTCCCTCCCCATCGGCGATCCGACCTTAGTGACGACGGTCATGCGGCTGCGCCTTCCCCGCGCCTTCATCCACTCGCCGATGATCGTCTCCGATTCGCCGCCCTTGTTGCCCGGCGCCCAGGACGAATAGGCGTCGGCCGTATCGACGGCGTTGAGACCTCCCGCCGCGAACCGGTCGAGCACGGCGAACGACGTCGCCTTGTCCGCGGTCCAGCCGAACACGTTGCCCCCGAGAACCATCGGGGCGATGGCGAGATCGGTGCGTCCCAAAGGGCGCATTTCCATCGAGTATCCTCCCAAATTACGGCGAGCCTATCGCAAAATTCGGGAATCGGGAACCGCTCCGAACAGATGCGCGGGGTAGCGCCATCGCCACCCGGCCGCGCTCCCTACCTCAACCCTGGACGGCCGTTGCGCCGAGTGCTTGCATCCACGTTGTCGTATGGCGTAATGCGCCAATACGCACGGAGCCATACATGACGCTGAGCATCCGCAATCCCGAGCCGACCTGCTCGCCAAGCGGCTGGCGAAGCTCGACGACACGACCGTCACCGAGGCCGTCACCGTCGCCTTGCGGGAGGCGATCGCCGCGCGCACGAGGCGCGAATCGGCGCGCGAGACGGCTCGCAAGATTCTCGCGCGGCGCGGACTCGCATTTTCCTAGGGGCGCCGTCCCATCTCGGATAGTCATTGGCGCGGGCGCGCCCGCTCCCCTATGAGGCAGGCCCATGACCGCCCTCGCGACCCATCGACCGCTCGTTCTCGCCGCCGTGATGGCGGCGAATTTCATGATCGCCATCGAGGCGACGATCGTCTCGACCGCCATGCCGCAGATCGTGGCGCAACTCGGCGGGCTCGCGCTCTACAGCTGGGTGTTCGCGGCGTTCCTCCTGACCCAGACCGCGACGACCGTCGTCTTCGGCAAGCTCTCGGACCTGAAAGGCCGCAGGGCGGTCATCCTGTCGGGCATCGCGATCTTTCTCGCGGGCTCGATTCTGTGCGGCTTCGCCTGGTCGATGCCGTCGCTGATCGTCTTCCGCCTCGTGCAGGGCATCGGCGCGGGCGCCGTGCAGCCGGTCGCGATGACCATCGTCGGCGATCTCTATTCCGTCCACGAGCGCGGCAAGATCCAGGGCTGGCTCGCCAGCGTCTGGGCGCTCTCGGCCGTCATCGGACCGCTGGTCGGCGGCCTCATCATCCAGTACTGGTCCTGGGCCTGGATTTTTTGGATGAACCTGCCGATCGGCATTCTCGCCTCCGCCGGCTTCTGGCTCTATCTGCACGAGAAGACCTCGCGGGCGCGCGGTCGGATCGACCATGTCAGCGCCGGCGTCTTCACTATCGCCATCGCCGCGGTGATGGCGGACCTGACCGCGCTTTCGACCGCAGGCCGGACCGAGACTTTCATCATCACCGTCATCGCGATCGCCGCCGTCGTCTTGTTCGTCGTCCAGGAGCGGCGCTCGCCCGAGCCGATGATCTCGCTCGAACTCTGGGGCCGCAGGCCGATCGCCGCGGTCAACGCCTCCTCGTTGTTTGCGGGCATGGTGATCATCGGGCTCACCACTTTCCTGCCGGTTTTCGTCCAGGGGGTGATGCAGAAGCCGCCGCTGGTCGCCGGCTTCGCCCTTTCGGCGATGGTGCTCGGCTGGCCGATCGGCGCGACGCTCTCGCCGCGCATCTGGGCCCGATTCGGCCTTCGCCGGGTCTTGCGCGCAGGCGCGGCGCTGATCCCGCTCGGCGCGCTCGTCTTCGTGTTCCTCAAGCCCGACACCCCGCCCTTTGTCGCCGGCGTCGGCTCCGCCGTCGTCGGGTTCGGCATGGGGCTTTCGAGCAGCGCCTCGATCGTGCTGATCCAGGAGATCGTCGACTGGTCGGAGCGCGGCAGCGTCACCGCCTCCTACCTCTTCGCCCGCACCCTCGGCAGCACGTTTGGCGCGACGGTGTTCGGCGCGGTCCTCAACGCCGGCCTCATGCGTTCCGGCATGGGCGCCGCGACCTCGGACGATCTGCGCCGCCTCCTCCAAGGCGGCGCGACTGCGGCCAACGCGGCGCTGAGGTCCGCGCTCGAAGCCTCGCTCCATCTCACCTTCGTCTCGATGTTCGCCGTCGCCGTGCTGATCGCGCTGACGGCCGCGATGGTGCCGAAGGTCGTTTTCGCCGCCAAACGCGCGCCGGCGGAATGAGCCGATTTCGACGGCGTGTGCCGCGGACCTGCGGTCGGCGCCGGTTTCGGACATTGCGCGGACGGAGGCTGACGAGGCGAAGCCGCCATGGCGCGTGAGCCTCCGGACGAGGCTCGACCGCGGGACCCGAGGGCCGCGCGGACTTGGGGCGTGCGGACTTGCCCGCGCAAGCGCTCCGACGTCGCGGCCTCAAATCTCTTCCTGATTACGCGGCAACGTCAGCCAGTTTTAGCAAGCGGTAAGGCATCGGGGCGGTCCTCAGCGCAACGAATGCGAGGCGGGGGATCATGGTTTCGAGGTCGTATCGGCGATTGAATTGATATTCGAACTCCGCGAGATATCGAGGGACGTGTTTTTCTCGCACGGCTCGGTAGGTCCCCACGAGGGCGGCTTGATCATTACGGGGACACTTGCTTTTTTCCCCATCGCGGGCGATGATCCTGGCGGCGATCGCCACTTTAGGAGCCTCCATGGCGCGCATCGGCCGGTTTGTCGTTCCCGATCTGCCCCATCATGTGACCCAGCGCGGCAATCGGCGCGAGCGGGTGTTCTTCGGCGACGACGACTACGCGCTCTATCGCGATCTTCTGCATGAGGCCTGCCTTCGCGAGGGCGTCGCCTGCTGGGCCTATTGCCTGATGCCCAACCACGTCCATCTTATCCTGACGCCGCGAACGCCCGAGGGCCTGGGGCGGGCGCTCGGCAAGGCGCACCGGCGCTATTCGGCCTTCGTCAACGCGCGGATGCGGGTGACCGGCCATCTCTTCCAGGCGCGCTTTTCCTCGGTCGTGATGGACGAGGACCATCTGATGGCCGCGGCGCGGCATGTCGCGCTGAACCCGGTCCGGGCAAAACTCGTCGCGCGAGCCGAGGATTGGCGCTGGTCGAGCGTGCGCGCCCATCTCGCCGGGCGCGACGACGGGCTGGTCGAGGTCGCGCCACTGCTCGCGCGCTGCGGCGGACGTTTTCCCGATCTCCTCGCCGATCCGCCCGAGCCCGCCAGAATCGCCGCGCTGCGCGCCGCCGAGACCATCGGCCGCCCGCTCGGCGCGGGCGCCTTCCTCGACCGCCTCGCGGCGCTGACCGGGCGCGACCCGCGACCGGGCAAACGGGGGCGCAAGAGCCGCGCCGCGGCGCAAGCGATCGAGGTCGGAGGCCATCGCGATAGAAGCAAATAATGCAAACAAGCATGTGTCGACGTTTTATCCGGCATCGCCGGACCGACAGATTTTTTCGAACACTTGCTTTGGGAAAATCGAAGTCGGCGCTATCATGGCTCCCAGGGATGCGATCGAAATCGGCGCCCTAATGCCTGCGCGCTCTCCCTTCTCCCGCAGAGGGCGTCGAAAGACGCCCTCTGCGGGAGAAGGGAATGCGCGCCTTCTGCGGGCGCAGCGCCGAAGACTTTTTCTGCGGAAATCGGCGACAACCCATTGAATAGACTCAATTCGCGGAAGAAAATCGATTTGGATTTCCTTCAGAGAAAGTTGGATTTCGTTCAGTAAAACTTGGTTTTCCTTCAGGTTTGGTTTGGAATTCCTTCAGTCTGGCTTGGAATTCCTTCAGTGCGGTCAGGAGGCCGGCCGCGCCCGGGCCTTTCGCTCGCTGCGGGAGAGCGACGACGGCTTCCCCGGCGCAGAGCGCCCCCCCCGGCGGGACGCGACCCCGGAGTTGAGCGCGGGTCCGATCGAAATGGCGCCGCAAGGGCTTGAAAAGATTGAATCCGGCGATGGAAATGGCGCCGGCGGTCAGCGCGTCGCGACGAAGAACAGTCTCGGGAACGGCAGCAGCGCGGTTCCGTCCGCCTCCGCCGGATAGGCCTCGGCGATCGCGGCCTCGTAGCGGGCGAGATAGGCCTCGCGCTCCCCGGCGTCGAGCGGGTCGATGAAGGGCCGGAGGCCTGTGCTCTTGAACCATTCGACGATGGCGCGCGCGCCGGCGAGCGGATGGAAATAGGTCGTGCGCCAGATGTCGATGCGCGGCGCATGGCGCTTGAGCAGCCGAAGGTACCAGTCGGCGCCGCGGAGCGCCGCCCGCGCCTTCGCGGCGTCAGCGAGTTTTCCGACCCAGGGCCCGTCGGCCGCGACCTCGAGCATCAGCCGTTGCGAGGGCTCGTCGAGATTGTCGGGGATCTGCACGGCGAGCGAGCCGCCGGGGCTGAGCTTGCCGATCAGCGCGGGCAGCAGGGCCTCGTGGTCGGGAATCCATTGGATGACGGCGTTGGCGAGGATGACGTCGAAGCCTGCGCCCGCCCAGCCTTCGATGTCGGCGAGTTCGAAGGCAATGTCCGGCAGCCGTTTCCGCGCCGCCGCGATCATGTCGGCGGAACTGTCGACGCCGACGATCTCGGCGTCCGGGTAGCGCGCCCGCAGCGCCTCGGTCGAATTGCCCGGGCCGCAGCCGAGATCCGCCGCGCGGCGCGGCTCGGCGTTCGGCACGCGCGCGATCAGATCCCACACCGGGCGGGTGCGCTCCTCCTCGAATTTCACATATTGCGCGGCCGACCAAGTCATGCGTCCCTCACGGATAAAGCCTGCGCCGTTCCCACGGCGCGTCGACGCCGGCGCGGCGGAACAGGACCCGATCGTGCAGCCGGAACGCTCCGTCATGCCAGAACTCGATCTCGAGCGGTGCGAGGCGCCAGCCGCGCCAGTATGCCGGCCGCGGAATCTCGCCGTCTTCGAACTGCTTGGCGTACGACTCGACCGCCGCCTCCAGCGCGGCCCGCGATTCGAGCGGTCGCGACTGCTGGCTCGCCCAGGCGCCGATCCGGCTCTGCCTCGGACGGGTGGCGAAATAGGCGTCGGCTTCGGCTGTCGCGATCTCGCTCACGGGGCCGCGGAATCGCGCCTGCCGGCGCAACGACTTCCAGTGGAAGAGCGCCGCCGCCTTCGGATGGGCGGCGAGTTCGCGCCCCTTGGCGCTTTCGGCGTTGCCGTAGAAAACGAGGCCGCGCGCGTCCGCGCCCTTGCAGAGCAGCGTCCGGGCGTCGGGCAAACCGTCCCCGTCCACCGTCGCGAGCGTCATCGCCTCGGGATCGTTGAGCTCGGACGCCCCCGCCTCTTCGAGCCAGAGCCGGAAGAGCGCGATGGGATCGTCAGCCTCGGTAAAGTCGCGTGATGCTGAGCCGCTCAAGACGATGATGCTCCTTGACGCGATGAAACCAATCGGCCTTTCGCGCGTAAACCGTCATAGACGCCGCAATCGGGATCGACAACCGCGTCCGACTCGGTGAAGCTCGCGCGAATCGCGCCCGCCGGCCGGCGGCGCCGCCGGACTTGCAGGGCGCCGGGCGAAGACCCAGATAGAGACGGGAGACATCGGCGTCTGTGCTCTGACGAGGCGGGCGCCTCAAAATGGGCTCATGATGCGCAATCCGTACGACGTTCTTGGGGTGCCGAAGTCGGCCAGCGCGGCTGAGATCAAGTCGGCCTTCCGGAAGCTCGCCAAGAAGTACCATCCGGACCAGAGCAAGGAGCCGAGGGCGAAAGAGCGTTTCGCCGAGGTCGGCTCGGCCTACGAGATTCTCGGCGACGAGAAGAAGCGCGGCGCCTTCGACCGCGGCGAGATCGACGCCGAGGGCAAGCCGCGCGCGCCGCAATTCGAGGGCTTTGGCTTCGGCCGTCAGCCAAGCGGCGGAGGCGCCGATTTCCGCGGATTTGGCTTCGACTTCGGACCGGGCGGGTTTTCCGCCGGCGGCGGGTCGATCGACCCGGACATTCTGTCGGAGCTCTTCGGCGCCGGGCGGCGCGGCAGCTCGCGGCCTCAGCCGTCGCGCGGCGAAGACATCGCCGTCATCGTCGCCGTGCCGCTCGCCACCGCCGCGAACGGCGGCTCGGTTCGCGTCGCTTTGCCGACCGGCAGAACGCTCGATGCGACCGTGCCGGCCGGAATTGAGGAGGGAAAATCGATTCGCTTGCGCGGCCAGGGCCATCCGGGCCAGCGCGGCGGATCGGCGGGCGACGTGATCGTGTCGGTCCGCTATGCGCCCCATCCGGTCTTCAAGGTCGAGGGGCGCGACCTCAGGCTCGATCTGCCGATCACCCTCTACGAAGCGGTTCTCGGCGGCAAGGTGCGCGTGCCGACGCTCGGGGGCGAGGTCGAAATGTCGATTGCTCCGGGCATGAGCGGGGGCCGAGTGCTGAGGCTGCGCGGCAAGGGCATGCCCGCCGCGGGCGAACAGGCCGCAGGCGATCTTCTGGCGACGATTCGGATCGTGCTGCCGGATTCGGCGGACCACGAACTGACGGAACTGATGCGCAAATGGCGCGACCGTAAGCCGTATGACCCCCGCTCGGGCCGACGGTGACCGGAAAGTTGCGGCGGCGAAAACGACCGTCGCGATCCCGTCTCGAGGCGGCCTATATGAGCGGACTCACACATTTTGTGACGGCAGAACGACAGTCGGCGGCTTCCCATGGGCGCCCGGCAAGGTTAAGGGATGCCGCAAACATTCCCTTTCCACGATGACGCGCAGCGAGGCTTTGATGGAGCAAACCGGTCTGGTCGGCGCCGAATCGGGCGTCATGCGCGGGATGCGCGGCGTCATCCTCGGCGTGGCGAACAGTCGCTCGATCGCCTGGGGCATCGCCAGGGCCGCGCGCGCCGCGGGCGCCGAATTGGCGTTCACCTATCAGGGCGAGGCGCTGGAAAAGCGGGTGCGCCCGCTCGCACAGGAACTCGGCGCCGAGGTGCTCGGCCATTGCGACGTCACCGAAGGCGAGACGATCGACGCGGTCTTCGCGCAAGCCGCGAAGCTATGGGGCTCGCTCGATTTCGCCGTCCATTGCATCGCGTTCGCCGACAAGGACCAGTTGAGCGGCCGCTATATCGACACCACCGAGGGCAATTTCACCAAGTCGCTCGCCATTTCCTGCTATTCCTTCACGTCCGTCGCACAGCGGGCGGAGAAGCTCATGACGAACGGCGGGTCGATGCTGACGCTGACCTATTACGGGGCGGAAAAATGGATGCCCCACTATAACGTGATGGGCGTCGCAAAGGCCGCGCTCGAGGCGAGTGTCCGCTATCTTGCGGCGGACCTCGGCGAAAAAGCCATCCGCGTCAACGCCATCTCGGCCGGCCCGATCAAGACGCTGGCGGCGTCGGGCATCGGCGATTTCCGCTATATCCTGCGCTGGAACGAATACAACGCCCCGCTCCGGCGCTCGGTCACGATCGAAGAAGTCGGGGACACCGCCGTCTATCTCTTGTCGCCGATGTCGCGCGGCGTCACTGGCGAAATCCTCCATGTCGACGCCGGATACCATGTGGTCGGCATGAAGAATCCGGCCGCGCCGGACATTTCGGTGGCCAAGGACGCCTAGACGGCCAGCCTCCGCCGTCGCTTGCCCGGTTCCGCGATCAGCCGCCATACGGCGACGGCCGCTATCGCCATGTGGACGGCGCCGTTCTGCAAGAAAAGCGCCTGCGGGCCGAAGTCCTTCATCAGGACGGACGCTATCGCCGGCGCGGCGATCGCCGCCACGCAATACATGAACAGCAGGCCGACCGAGATGAAGATCATGTCGTGCGGCGAGGCGCCGTCGTTAGCCAGCGAAACGGCGAGCGTATAGAGCGAGTAGGTCGTCGCGCCGACCAGGAAGCCGAGCGCGATGAGCCCGATGCCGGGCGCGGTCTGCCGGCTCAGCACGATTTCGCAGGCCGCCCCTGCGATCATGGCGGCGGCCATGACCAGCCGCCGGTCGACCCGATCGGAGATCGCGCCGACCGGAAAGACGCCGAGCGCGGAGCCAACCACGATCGCCGAGGTGAGCAGCGGCGCATGGTCAGGCGACATGCCAATCCCGACGGCGAAAATCGGACCCAACGCGAACGAGGCGCCATTCGCCGCGCCTGCGGCGAGGACCGCGAGGCAGGAAATCGGCGCCATGCGGATCAGCCACAAGAGGCGCGGACGGACGCCGCGCGGCTGGGCGGGCGGATCGACGCTCGTCATCGCCATGGGAAGAATCGCCAGCGCCAGCAGCGCGCCTGCGACCGCGAAAGGGGAAAAGCCGTTCGGACCCAACGGCTGCAGCGTCATCTGGCCGCCGGCGGAGGCGCCGAAATTGGCGATCTGATAGAGCGCGTAGAGCGCGCCGCGATTGGAATTGGTGGCTTTGGCGTTGATCCAGGCTTCGATCACCGCGTAAAGCCCGGCGAAGACGATGCCGATGAGCGCGCGGAAAACGAGCCACGCCCAGGGCGAGACGAAAACCGGCATGAGAATGACGGAAACCACCGCCAGGGCGACAAAGGCCGCGAAGGCGCGGATATGGCCGCCGCGACGAATGATCGCCGGCGCGGCGAGCGTCCCCGCCAGCATTCCGGCGAAATAGACGGAACCCAGCAGGCCGACCGTCAGTTCGGGAAACCCCTCCATTCGGGCGCGCAAGGGCGTCGTCACGCCAACCAGCGCGTTGCCGCCGATCAGCAAAAGGACGGAGCACAGCAGCGCGGCGATGGAGGGAAAAGCGGTCAAGCGGAGAATCGGGGAGGTTCGTCGCGCCCATGGTGGCACGACATGCGCGCGGGAGCCGCACGAATAATCGCGAGGGAGCGCCGAAAATCGGCATGTCGCCCCGGCGTTTCGCCTTGCATAGTAGCCGCCTTCCGTTCAAAAGGCGCCCTTGAAGACGGATCGAGGCGTAAGGAATGGCGAACCAACGCTGGGCCCCCGACAGCTGGCGGACGAAGCCGATCGAGCAGTCGCCGGTCTACAGGGACCGCGCGGCGTTGACGGAGACCGAGCGGCAGCTCGCCGGCTATCCTCCGCTAGTGTTCGCGGGCGAGGCGCGCAAACTGAAGCGCGCGCTCGGCGGCGCTGCGGCCGGCGAAGCCTTTCTGCTGCAGGGCGGGGACTGCGCCGAGAGCTTCGGCGAGCATTCGGCCGACAACATCCGCGACTTCTTCCGCGTCTTCCTGCAGATGGCGGTGGTCATGACATTTGCGGCCGCCTCGCCCATTGTCAAGGTTGGTCGGGTCGCAGGCCAGTTCGCCAAACCGCGCTCCTCGGATTTCGAGACGATCGACGGCGTCAAGCTGCCGAGCTACCGCGGCGACATCGTCAACGACATCGAATTCACCGCGGAGGCGCGCGAGCCCGACCCGCGCCGCCAGCTCGAGGCCTACCGCCAGTCGGCGGCGACCCTGAACCTCTTGCGCGCCTTCGCCACCGGCGGCTACGCCAACCTGGAGAACGCCCACCGCTGGATGCTCGGCTTCGTCAAGGACAGCCCGCAGTCCGAGCGCTACCAGGGGGTCGCCGACCGCATCACCGAGACCCTCGGCTTCATGCGCGCGATCGGCCTCGACGCCGAGGCGCATCCGGAGCTCAGGGCGACGGATTTCTACACCTCGCACGAGGCGCTGCTGCTCGGCTATGAGCAGGCGATGACTCGGCTCGATTCGACCTCGGGCGATTATTACGCGACCTCCGGTCACCTCATTTGGATCGGCGACCGGACCCGACAGCTCGGCGGCGCCCATGTCGAGTACTGTCGCGGCGTCAAGAATCCGATCGGCCTCAAATGCGGTCCCTCGATTACGACAGACGACATGTTGCGCCTGATCGAAGTTCTCGATCCGGAAGGCGAGCCCGGCCGCCTCACGCTGATCTGCCGTTTCGGCGCCGACAAGGTCGAGGCCGCGCTGCCGCCGCTCCTGCGCGCCGCCAGGCGCGAAGGCCGCAAGGCCCTTTGGGTCTGCGACCCGATGCACGGCAACACGATCGAGACATCGACCGGCTACAAGACGCGGCCGACCGAGTGCATCGCCCAGGAACTGCGCAGCTTCTTCCCGATCTGCCGGGCCGAGGGCCTCCACGCCGGCGGCGTCCATCTGGAGATGACCGGCAAGAACGTCACCGAATGCACCGGCGGCGCGCGGGCGATCTCGGAATCGGATCTGCGCGACCGCTATCACACCTATTGCGATCCGCGCCTCAACGCCGAACAGTCGATCGAACTCGCGTTCATGGTCGCCGACCTTTTGAAGGCGCAACGCCTCGCCCAGCCCGAGCGCCCGGTGCGGGCGGCCGAATGACGGCCGGACTTCGCCGCCCCAACGGCGCCCGCCGCCGCGGCGTGCGGAATTCCTCGAGGAGCGCGTAGTGCGACTGTCCGAATACGCCGTCGGCCGCGACAACAATTTCACCCTTCTCCGCTTTTCCGCCGCCACGACGGTGCTGTTCGCTCACAGCGTCGCAGTCCTCGGGCTTCCGCCGGAGCGGGAGTTCTTTTTCAACCGCCTCGGACTGTCGCTGGGCGAAATGGGACTCGACATGCTGTTTGTCACCAGCGGCCTTCTCGTCACCGCGAGCCTCCTCAACCGGCGGGACTTGACGGCCTACCTCTGAGCGCGGGCGTTGCGCGTCTATCCGCCGCTCTGGGTGATGCTCATTCGGACTGTCTTCGTCCTCGCCCCGGCGCTGAGCACGCTTCCGCTCGCCGACTATTTCAGCGCCTCGAAGACTTGGGAGTATTGCGCCAGAGGCTTATCCCTGAGCTTCCGGCATGATCAACATGTTGTAGGTTAGTGGCTTGTGGACGAGGGCGATTGCGAAACCAGCCGACCAAAGCTTTCCTCAACTTTGCCTTCGACGGCCATGACAGCCAACTCACCAAGTAAGCCGAGAACCGCAAGTACATCGCTTTGCGATGGCCGCCATGGATCGTGAAGCGACGTGCGGCGTTCCAGAAAAGCATCGACCAATTCAACATCTTTGAAGCGATCGACTGTTTTAAGTACCTCCTGCACTTTCGGGGGCACCGCATTCGCGGAAAACCAGCTTTCAACAATACACTGCGCAGAGTAGCCTGGCTTGTAGTGATCTGGAGACGCGAGGAAGTCTCTTACATCGCTCGCTTTGCGCATCGGTAAATACAAGCGCGGTATGCCGTTCCATCGCCCCTCCCGCTACTGTCGTACCCGTCCAAGACCCGTAGAATGCCCTTTCGGCGAATAAAGTCAACTAAATGGACCACTGACCGGTGTTCGGCTTTGGCTGTTCAATCGTCCTTAACAGGCAGAGCGAACAAAACAAGAACAATTTCTTGGAGTCTGGCGGAACCCGTGGTAACTTGTCTCTCATCAGCCGATCTCGCGGCGCCGGAGAAATGAGCATGACCGACGAACCCGCATCCCCCTCTCAGCGCGCCGACGTGCGGGCCCTGGCGAAGAAGCGCCGGACGAAAGGCTTCGAACGGCGGGAGGCCATTTTCGACCTCTTCGTTTCCGGATTTTCCCACCAGAAGATCGCCAAGACGCTGAAGACGAGCACGGCCACCGTCCGGCGCATCATCGATTGCGCCGTCGCCGACCGGCGGCTCGACGCGCCCGACCGCTTCGCCCGGGTTCAGGTCGCGCGCCTCACAAAGGCGCTCTCGCAGGTCGACGACAAGCTCGAGCGGGGCGACATCAGGGCCTTTACGCCCTATTTGAAGATCCTCGCCGCGCTCGACCGCTATCACGGCCTCGCCGCGCGAGGGCTTCCTCACCGCGCTCAGCACAGTGAAGACGTGCTGTCCCTGGCGCCGCCGCTGCTCGCCCTTCCCCGCGCCGCGCCGCCCGACCCGGGGCCGGCCGCGGAAGTTGCAGATTCTGGGTAACCGGGGCAAATTCCCGGGCGGAAAGGAAGTGTTAACCTAAATTCGGCAGTTGGCTCTGATCGTCGTTCGTGAAGCGGGGGGGGTTCAATCTGCGGTTGCGTCAAGATGGACATAAGCGCGGCGGCGCGCGCAGGGCGCGGCCTTTGAGGAAGGCTTGAAAGGCGCGGGAGAGGATTTCGCGCCAACGCTGCCAGGGCGTCAACTGCTCCGCATTTGTGACCAACCGCCTCAGGAATAGGGCTACCGCTCGAAGCGCCTTTGCAGCGGGAACGGACTTGGCGTGCGTGCTGGTGATCTTGATCGTCGTTTGTCGCGCATGGCGCACCCGTTCGGCGATGGCGTGCAACAACAATGGCCGGCTCGTGATCGCTTCTCGGTGACGATCCGGCTCGGCCAAGCGCGTGAAGATGTTCCACCAATCATAAAACAACGCCACGAGGCGGGCCGCCAGACGACAGCGCGCCAGGTCATGCGTGACGAAGCCGCCCCAGCCCCATTGGTTCTTCAACTCGTCGAAGACATTCTCTCCATCGCCGCGGTCGCGATAGAGCTGGCCAAAGCTTTCCAGGGCCTCGGCGAGCGTGGTCGCGAGAACCTGATATTCCCACATCTCCTCGCTCGCACCGATGTCGAGGAAGGCGAGCCGAGGCGGTCCATCCTCGTCCATCGCGGGCGTCGCCAGCGCGCCTCTCACGCGCCGCCGCAATACGACGACGCGCCGTTGTCGGCTCCAGCCTTGCAATCGAATCTCGGTCCCCTTGGCTTGCCAACCTTGGCCCGAAATCGACCCAATCACTCTGCCCCGAAAGACGCTCGATCGCGCGTTTGACGTTGGCGGTCAGCCGTAGCTTGAACAAATACGGCAAAGCGCGCCGCTCGGCTTCGCCCATGATCCCCTCATTGCCGAAGCCCTTGTCGCCGCGCAAAAGAGAAGGCCAACAATCGCGCGGCGTTCGGTCCAAGAGCGCCCAAAGGCCAGGCGCGCTGTGATTGGAAGTGTGCTCGTCGCCCGCGCTCACATCCACCTCGAGAACCAATCGCGTCCCCGCCATCGAATAGGTGTGATAGCAGTGGCTGGGCCGCCCAGGCTTCTTGGGATTGTAGCCGACCACCGCTCCTTCCTGATGGCCGTAGAGCGGCTTCACCGTCGTATCGACGTCGAGTATCCACGGCTCGCTCAAAAGCGGCTCCACGCAATGGTCGAGATGACCTCGTAGCCAGTTCGCGCCCGCTTCTTCCTCGATCGCCGCGAACGCCCGCCGAACCGCGTCCTCGCTGACGATCTTGCTCATGTCGAGAAGCTCGGGCAACACGCGGTCGCTCCGCAGCGCCGCGATATGCGCGTAGCGCTTGTGCCCGGCCAACATCGACAACATCGCCGTCCCCAGCACGTCGCGCTTCTTGGGCGCGTTCGGACTGGTGTAACGCAGCGGGCAATCCGCCACCAACGCCTCGAACAACCCCGCGGTCTTCAGAAAATCGATGAAGAACGGCAATTGCCCGAGCGGCGTAAACGCCGCTTCATGATCAAACTCGACCCGAATCGAACCGGCGAAACTGTCGACCACGACGCCCACGCCCGACGCGTCGGGTTCAACCGGAGATTGTTCACCCGACGGGTGAGCCCCAAAGCGCGCGAAATCCTGTCCCATGCATATGAAAATGAATGATTCTCAGCCCCCGGAAAACGCCTCAACCGCCGAATTTAGGGTTAATGGAAGCTTGATTCAAGCCGGGCATGTCGCCTGGCTCGATTGATTTGCTTGAACGCATGACGCCGGCCGAGCTGATCGGCCTGGTTCGCCAATTGATCGGGGAAGTGGCGCGGTTGCGGGCGGAGAACGAGAAGTTGAGCCAAGTTGTGGCGAGGCTTCGGGTCGAGAACCAGACGCTGAAGGACGAGATCGCGCGGTTGAAGCTTTTGCCGCCGCGCCCGCCGCACAAGCCGTCCGGGATGGAGAAAGCGACGGAAGGGCCGGAGGGCCATGCTGAGGGCGCGAAGGACGAGGCGTCGAAGCGGCGGCGCGGCCCTGGCGTCTCCAAGCTTTCGATCGACCGGGAGGAGACGCTGAAGGTCGAGGCCCCGGCGGGCTCGCGCTTCAAGGGCTATGAGGAGATCACCGTTCAGGACCTGATGGCGACGGCCGAGACGACGCTCTACCGGCGGGAGCGCTGGGAGACGCCGGACGGCGAAACGCTGATTGCGCCGCTTGCGACGGGGATCGTGGGCGGATGCGGCCCGCATCTGCATCGTTTCGTGGTGATGCTGCATTTTGAGGGCCAGATGCCCTGCGAACGGATCGTGGCGCTTCTGGCCGGTATGGGCCTGACGATCTCCAAACGTCAGGTGGTGCGGCTGTTGACCGCGAAGCTGGATAGCTTTCGCGCCGAGGACGAGGCGGTGCTGCGGGCGGGGCTTGCCGAGGCGCCCTTCGTCACCGTCGACGACACCGGGGCGCGCCATGCGGGCAACGGCTGTTTCACCACCCACATCGGCTCCGACCGGTTCGCCGCGTTCCGCACCGGGCCGGGCAAGTCGCGTCTGGCTTTCCTGGGCCGATTGCTCGGCGGCGCGGCGCGCTATGTGATCAATGCCGCCGCGATCGCCTATATGCGCGGCGCCGATCTGTCGCAGGACGTCGTCGACAGGCTCGCCGGCCATGCTTCGCGGGACTTTGGCTCGCACGAGGAATGGACGGATCACTTGCACGCGCTCGGCCTCGCCGATTTGCGGGTCACGCCCGATCCGGTGCGCCTCTCCAGCGAAGCGGCGCTGTGGGGCGCGATCGCCGAACAGGGCCTGCTCGGACACGCCGTGATCGTCTCCGACGACGCCGGCCAGTTCCGCGTCGGCGATCACGCGCTCTGCTGGGTCCACGCCGAGCGCCTCGTCCACAAGCTCCTGCCCGCCAACGACAAACAACGCAACGCCGTCGAGGTCGCCAAGCGGATGATCTGGTGGTTCTATCGGCGCTTGAAGGATTACAAGCTCGCGCCGAGCCCGGAACGGGCAAGCCTTCTGCGCTCGCAATTCGACCGCATCTTCAATCGCCGAACCGGCTATGCGACGCTCGATCGTCTGCTGAAACGCCTGCTCGGGCGCAAGAACGAACTCCTGCGCGTGCTCCAACGGCCGGAAATCCCGCTCAACACCAACGCTTCCGAAAACGACATCCGCGCCTTCGTCACAAAGCGCAAGATCTCCGGCGGAACCGTCAGCGAAAGGGGTCGCCAGGCCCGCGACGTCAAGCTCGGCCTCGCCAAGACCTGCAAGAAACTCAAAATCCCTTTCTTCGACTATCTCGGCGCCCGCCTCGGCATCCCCGGCCCCGCAATCCCCCACCTCGCAACCCTCGTCAGCCCCGCCCCAAGCTAAACGCCTCGCCCGGGAATTTGCCCCGGTTACAATTCTGGTGCCTAACGCGTTGAAATCGCTCGCGGGGCGACGGATTCGAATCCTCCCCCGCGCGCGGGGGAGGGGGACCACGCGTAAGCGTGGTGGAGGGGGCTCGCGTACCCCCTCCACCGCCCCAAAGGGCGTCCATTTGGACGCCCGTCTTTCGACGGGCTATGGGGCGGTCCCCCTCCCCCATTCCGCTCACGCTTCATGGGGGAGGATCAGCCCCCCTCACTCCAGCCGCACGACAACCGCGTCCGATTCTCCCTTGCCGTCAATCACCGAGACCCGCGCAAAGCCCGCCCCATCCGGCATCCAGGCGGACTGGCGCCGCAGATCGGCTGCGCCGACCGGCTCGCCGTTGACGAACCAGGTGAACGGCGGGGCGCCGCCGAGCGCCTTCAAGGCGAGGCGCCCGTCGCGCGCGCCTTGCTGCAGCCCGAGGTCGATCCGCGCCCCATCCCGCGGAAAGGCGATCTTCAGCGCGGCCGTCTCGGTCGCGGCCATGGTCTTCGGCGCGTCCTTGCGCAGGTGGCGGAGCGGCGGCGGCAGGTCGGCGCTGCGGCTCGCCCTCAAGACGCCCCTCGGCGGCTTGATGATCTCGACCTCGCGCCCCAATCGCTCGAAGGCGTCGAACAGGATCGGCGCCGCGGCCTGCCGGCCGACGAGGCCGGGCGTCGGGCCGTTGTCGGGCCGCCCCACCCAGACGGCGATCGTCGTTCCGCGGTCGAAGCCGACCGCCAGCGCGTCGCGGAACCCGTAGGAGGTGCCGGTCTTGAAGGCGATGCGGCCGCTTAAAGCATTGGCGGGCGGCGGCGCGCCGCGCAGGATGTCGGCGACGTACCAGGCCGCCACCGGATCGGTGACGCGGCGCGGCCCGATGACCGGGGCCATGCCGTCGAGCCGCTCGATGAGCGCCGGCGCCTCGCCGCCGCGCGCGAGGCCCGCGTAGAGACGGGCGATGTCGGTCAGCGTGACGCCGAGCCCGCCGAGGCCGATGGCGAGGCCGATCGGCGTCTCCTTGGGCAGCGCGATCTCGGCCCCCGCGCCGTGCAGCCGGGCGAGGAAGGTCGCCGGGCCGACGTCGGCCAAGAGTTCGATCGCCGGCAGATTGAGCGACATCTGCAGCGCCTTGCGCGCGGTCACCGTGCCCTGATAGCCGAGGTCGAAGTTCTCCGGCGCGTAAGACCCGTAGCGCATCGGCCGGTCGAACAGCACCGTCTCGGGATGAGCGAGGCCTTCCTCGAAGGCGAGCGCGTAGATGAAGGGCTTCAACGCCGAGCCCGGCGAGCGCGGCGAGCGCGACATGTCGATCGCCCCGTCGCGCGAGGCGTCGTCGATGTCGGCGGCGCCGACGCGGGCGCGGATCTCGCCGCTGGCATTGTCGACGACGACGATCGCCGCCGAAAGCCTGGGCCCCAGCCGCGCGACGCTCTCCTTCGCCAGCGCTTCGAGCTTCGCCTGCAGCCCAGCGTCGATCGAGAGTTTGATGACCTTCGCCTGTCGGTCGGCCGCGACGGCTTCCTCGGCGGCGTGCGCGGCGAGCTGCGGGAAGGGCTTGCGCGCCTCGGGGACCGGCTCGCTCTCCGCCGCCGCCGCATCGTCCGCGCTGATGATCCCGCGCGCCGCGACGCGGTCCAGCACCCGGTCGCGCGCGGCGCGCGCCGCCTTCGGGAAGCGGTCGGGACGGCGCGCCTCGGGCGATTGCGGCAGCGCGACGAGCAGCGCCGCCTCGGCGATCGTCAGCTTCAGCGGCTCCTTGCCGAAATAGGCGAGCGAGGCCGCCCGCACGCCCTCGAGATTGCCGCCGAAGGGAGCGAGGGTCAGGTACCGGTCGAGCGCGCCCGGGCTTCCCGACCGCGCGCTCGATCTCGACGGCGCGCGCGATCTGCCGCAGCTTCGCCGGCAGCGTGCGCTCCGGGCGCGGCTCGATCAGGCGCGCGACCTGCATGGTGAGCGTCGAGCCGCCGGAGACGACATGGCCGCGCCGGAGCCACTGCCCGGCCGCGCGCGCGAGCGCGCGCAAGTCCACGCCGCGATGGTCATAGAAGCGCCCGTCCTCGTAGGCGACGAGCATGGCGAGATAGCACGGATCGACATCATGCGTCGTCGCCGGCAGCCGCCAGCGCCCGTCCGGCAGAGTGAAGGGCCTCAGCAGGCGGCCGTCTCGGTCGACGACGACGGTCGATACCTCGCGCGACGCCGTGAGGTCGATCGGCCCGAGGCTCGCTTCGTAGCGCGACCAGGCGAAGGCCGCGGCGACGCCCGCGGCGAGGACGAGCGCGACGGCGGCCAGCGCGAAGAGGAGCGTGCGGTTGAGGCGCATGGTCACCCTCACCCCGGCCCTTCTCCCGCAAGCGGGAGAGGGGGCGCTCCCCTTCTCCCGCTTGGGGGAGAAGGTGGCGCGAAGCGCCGGATGAGGGCCTGCTCTGATGCGCCTCACTTCGCCGTCACCTCCACTTCGCCGAACGCGGTGCGGCCGTAGCGCTCGGGGTCGTACATGTCCTCGGCCGTCGCCGGAGGATAGACGTAACGGCCGGGCGCGACGGCGCGCACGACATAGGCGAGATTGATGAACGCCGACTGTCCGGCGGCGCGGTCGAAGACGGCGACGAAGCGGTCGTCGCGATATTCCGTATGCGTCGGCGTCGCGTCGTTCGTCAGCCACGAAAAGCCCTCGACCGAGCCGCCGTCGACCAGGGCCGGATTGTCGATCTCGAGCCCGGCGGGCAGCCGGTCGACAATGAGCAGCCGGGCGTAGCGCGCCTGGGACTCGGTCACCTTCAGCGCGACCACGACCCGCTCGTTCTGGGCGAGGCTCTTCAGGTCGATCTTCGTTCCGTCGAGCCTGTAGAACGACCGCTCGACCGAATAGCCGTTCGACGCGGCGGGGTCGAGCGCGATCGGCGCGCCGGAGACCGTGGTCACGAGCTCTGCGGTGTTCTGCCCGGTATTGGCGATGGCGATCGGCTTCACGGGAAGCGCCGCGCCGCTCCAGCGGCGGTTGACCGCTCCCTTGACCGGCTGGCCCTCGACGCTGAACTGGCCGAGGCTCCCGTGTTCGGCGAGCGCCTCGGCGGCGAGAACCATCCAGTTCTTCTCCTGCGTGCTGGTCAAGGAGCGCTCGGCGCGCGCCGCCTCGACCGAAGCGCCGGCGCGCGCGACGGCGTCGGCGCGGCGCCTCGCCGCCGGTGAGGTTAGCCTCGGCGACGAGCGCGAGCACGGCGGCCGCGTCGCGCAGGCGCGAGCCGTAGTCGGGGCGCGACACGCCCTCGTCGCGCTCGGCCTCGAGCGCGGTCAACGCGGCGGCGAAAGCCCTGCCGGCGCGGGAGCGGTCGCCGAGCATCGCGAGCGCCGCGCCGAGCTGCGCCTTGGCGAGCGGGGTCGCGAAAGCGTCGAGCTTGGCGTCGGAAAGATAGCGCAGATCGCCGATCACCGGGCGGCCGTTGCGCGCGAGCACGTAGAGCGCGTAGGCGAGCGCCTGCGCGTTGTCCTTGTTGGGCTCGCGCGCGTTGACGACCGTGTTGCGCAGCCGGTCGAGCGCCTGGTCGAAGGCCCCCTGCGGAACCGCGAAATTGCGCTCGCGGGCGCGGGTGAGGAAATCGGTGACGAAGGCGTCGAGCCAGGGGTCGTCGTCGCCGCTGTCGGCCGACCATAGGCCGAAGGCGCCGTTCGCGCCCTGGCGGCTGAGCTCGCGCTCGATCGCTTGGCGCACCCGGCCGTCGAGATCGGGATCGACGCCGAGATTTTCGAGCGAGGCGAGCCGGTTGGCGTAGAGGAGCGGCATCGCCCGGCTCACCGTCTGCTCCGAGCAGCCGTAAGGGTAGCGGTCGAGCGCCTCGAGCAGCGCCGGCGCGTCGAGCGCGCCGAAGGGCGAGGCGGAGACGGCGATCGAGCCGGTCCCCGGAATGAAATCGGCGAGGAGATCGCCGGAGATCGTCTGCGTCGCGCCGCCCGGCAGCGGCGTCACGGTGCGCCGGTAGACGTCGGGCGCGCCCGAAAGGATGCCGAGCTTGAAATGCTGCGCCTGATCCGTCTTCGGGCCGGTGAGCCTGAGATCGAGATCGGCCGTTCCGACGCCGGCCGCGATGATCGGCATCGCGACCGACTGGCGTTGATGGGCCTCGAGCCGCACCGTCTTGCTCATCGCGTCGGCTTCCGCCGTCAGCGGCCCATGGATGTCGAGGTCGAGCACATAGTCGCCCGCCTCGCCCTCGACGTTGTCGATCTCGACATGCATCTCAGACCGGTCGCCGATATCGAGAAAGCGCGGCAGGGTGGCGGCGACGACGACCGGGTCGCGCACGGTGACGTCGGCTTGCGTCGAGCCGACCCTGTCCTTCGACCAGGCGACCGCGGCGAGCCGCACCGAGCCGTTGAACGCCGGCAGATCGAACGAGACCGTGGCCTTGCCCTCGTCGTCGAGCTTCACCACGCCGGAAAAGAGCGCGAGCGGCGGCCTGGGTCGGCAGATTGCCTTCGAGATTGCCGCCCGTGTCGCCGCCGGTGTGGATCGCGCCCGCCGCGCCCTGCATGCCGTCGATCAGCATGCCCCAGAGGTCGCGGATCTCGACCGGGAGCTTGCGCTGGCCGAAGAAATAGCCGCTCGGGTCCGGCGTCTTGAAGCCGGTCAGATTGAGAATGCCGATGTCGACCACCGAGACGGTCACCCGCGCCTCCTCGCCCGGCGTGAGGCCCGAGACCTTGATCGGCACGGTCATCGGCTCGCGGGGCTTCGCCAGCGCCGGCGCGTCGAGCGCGATGTCGAGCTTGCGGGAGTCGCCCGCGATCGCGAACCAGGCGAGCCCGATCGCCCGGCCCGGCATGCGCCGCGCCGCGACGTCGAGCGGACGGTGGGTGAGCGCGACGGCGTAGGCGCCGGGGCCCCAGTCGGCGCCGACTGCGAAAGGCACGATATTGTCGCCCGCGACGAGATCGACTTCGACGAAGCGCTCGATCTGCTCGCCGATCAGCGCGACCGTCGCCTTGCCGGCGAACGCCGAATTGATGCGCAGCTTCGCCTCCTCCCCCGGCGCGTAGTTCGTCTTGTCGAGCGTCACGACGACGTTGTCGGGCGTGTCGGCGCTCGCCGTCCCCGCCCAGCCGACGTCGAACGCGAAGCTCGTCTCCTCGCCGTCGAGCGTCTTGACGTCGAGCCGGTGCGCGCCCCAGCCGACCGGCGCCGAGAACCTGACCGGCTCATCCGCGCCGATGTCGATCGTCCCGCTCGCGACCCGCTTCGACGACTTGACCGGCTCGAAGCTCCAGCGGCCGTCGGCGTTGAACCACTGATACTCGTTGGTCACCTGATAGAGCGACCATTCCGCGCCTTTTCGCGCGACGCGCGAGCCGTCGGGGGCGACCGCGATCGCCTCGAAGGTCGCGACGTCGCCGGCGCCGATTGCGCCGTCGAAGTCCTTCTTGACCCCGACCATGACGCCCTTCGCCCGCACCGGCAGGGTCACCGTGCGCTCGACCGTGCGCCCGCCCGGCTCGCCGACGTCGACGATGAGCTTCGCCTCGAGCGGCCGCGTCGCGGTCCCCTCGGGCAGATCGACCGAAAGATCGGCATGGCCCTTGGCGTCGGTCTCAACCTTGTCGGTGAACTGGTTCTCGACCGTGGTGAACTCTTCGTCGGCGAGGCCCGCGACATAGCCGGGATAACCGCTGAGCGCCGCGTCCGCGACCGCCTGCAGGCGGATCGCGCCGGTCACGTCGAGCCCGCTCGCCGGCGCGCCGTAGAGGAACCGCGCGTCGAGCGAGAGCTCGACCGGCTCGCCCGGATCGATGAAGGGCTTCGCGGGATGCAGCGCAAAATCGAGCCGCTCGGGAATATAGTCCTCGAGCAGGAACCGGGTCTCGCCGACCGGATCGCCCTTCGGGTCGGCGTAGGCGGCAATCGTCCATTTGCCCGCCGCCGAGCCCGGCAGGAGCGGAATGGCGAACGCGCGCCCGCCGAAGCCCTCGTCGGCCAGGGTCGCGCGCTTGTATTCGACGCCGTCCGGCCGCTTGACGACGAGCGTCAGCGGCAGCCCGGGCCTGGCGACGCCTCTGGCGTCGCGCAGGAGCGCGGTCGCGAACACCGTCTCGCCCGAACGATAGACGCCGCGCTCGGTATAGAGGAAGGCGTCGAGCCCGTCCGGCGCGTCGCGGCCGCCGACGCCGCGATCGGTGAGGTCGAAGGCGTTCTGCGCGAGGCTCAGGAAGTTGTAGTCGCCGCCGAGCGTGGCGACGATGAGCCCCGGCGCCGAGCCGCCTTTGCCGCGCGAGAGGCCCGGATCGAAATCGACCCGCCCGTCGGCGCCCGTTGTCCTGACCGCCAGCACTTCGTTGTCGCGCGCCACCAGCTTCAGCTCGACGCCGGCGAGAGGGCCGGCGGAGCCGAGCGACTGGACCAGCGCATGGACGCCGTTGTCGCCCGAAATCGCCGTCAGGCCGAGGTCGGAGACGACCATCCACTGCGTCGCGAGCTGCATCGACTTCCGGCTCTTCGGAGCCGGGCGCCTTCTCCTTCCACGGGCGCGCCGTGACGAGATAGACGCCCGGCTCGAGGGCGCCGACGGCCTCGAGCACGGGAAACTCCGTGACGACGTCCTTGTTGAGCTCCGAGGCGACGTCCATCGAGCCGCTCCAGACCTTGACGCCGTCCTCGGATTCGATGTCCTCAGCGCGCGAGGCGTCGATGGGCTTGAGGAAATCGTCGCGGTTGACGGTCGCGATGAGGTTGCGGTCGCCGATCCGGTAGACGTCGATGGCGACCTTCGCCGTGTTGACGGTGACGAGCGGCGCGCCCTCTTGTCCCTGGCGCGGCAGCACATAGGCCTTGCCGGCGAAATGGGCCTGCGGCGACCGGTCGCGCACGTAGATTTCGTAGTCGGCCGATTTGAGGAGCTGCTCTCCGACCGCCGAGGGCAGGCCCTGGCGCAGCACGATCGCATAGCGCTCGCCGTGCTCGAGCCCCTCGACGCAGATCTGCTGGTCCTCGTTGGAGACGGCGGCGTCCGACGCGCCCGAGACCGCGACATAGGGCGAGAAATCGGTCTTGCGCGCGAGCGCGTCCGAGAAGTTGAAGCAGACGCGCGGCGAGGTCGATTCGTTGTCGACCTTGTAGTCGAGGATGCGGAAGCCGTGCTCTTCGCGCATCGCCTCGTAGGTCTTGCGCACGTCGACGGCGTCGCGACGGTCGAGCGAGGCTTTGAGCGCGTCGAGCGCCGGGCGCCAGAGCTCGTGGCGGGCGAGAAGATCGCCGAGCGCCGCGAGCGCCGCGGCCTGCGCCTCTTGTGTCGCCGAATGCTGGTAGGCGGCGTAGGCGGCGGTCGCGCCTCGGCTGACGAGCTCGTAGCGACCGTTCGCCTTGGCGTCGTCGGCCTCGATCGCAACGTCCGCGTACGCGAGCCAGTTGGCCGGGTCCTTCGGCGCGGCGGCGACCGCGGCGGCGGCGAGTTTCTGCGCGGGGCCGAACTTGCCGGCGACCGCCGCGGCCGCGGCGGCCTTGCGGAGGTCTTCAGGCGTCTTGTCCTTGGTCAGCGCCCCGATCGTGGACGCGTCCGCCCGCAAGGTCTCGGTCAGACGCACGGCGTCGCTCGCCATGTCCTCGCGAGCGAAAGGCTTAGCGTCCGCCGCAAAAGCGGCGCCGGCCGTCGCCAGCAGGAAAAGGACGACGATTGAGCGCAGCGCTTGCAGCATGATTTGCCCCCGTCCGGCTTGCTACGGCCCTGTCGCATCATCGCGCGACGCCCTCCGGCTCGCGATGACGTTCGAGATCCGCCAATGCAAGCCCCGCTCTAGCACGAGTGGCGCGCGCTCGGAGAGAAATCGCCTGCGGAAGCCACCGGAGGTCTGCCACGTCCCGCGTATTGAGAATGTCCCAGCGGTCAGACGGCCGAGCGAGGCGCGCGCCGCCGACGGCCGCATGACGGAGGGACCTTCGGCTCGCCCCGCGCGGCATTCGCGAGCAGCAACTCCTTCAGCGTCGACGCGGCTGGTCGGCGTCGTCGCGGCCTCTCGAGGTCAGGCTCGCTGCCGCCGAGACGCGCCAGCCGCCGCGCGCTTTCCCGCTCGATGAAAGCCTTGAGCGCCTCGTGGACCCTGCTCGGCTTCTTGTCGAGGCCGGTGAGCGCCTGAGCCTTGGCGACACGCTCGTCGTCGAGCGCCAAAGTCGTTCGCATTAGTCGGTCTCCATGCTTGGCGCCGAATTTGTCATCGTTTGATACGCAATGGCTGCCATTGCGGGTAGCATAGCGGGCGATGCCTGAGTTCCCTCGACACGCGCCCTAATCTTCTAGCATGCGCGTGGGTGCGGCAACCATAAATGCCAAGGTCCGCATATGACCTTGATACCCGCTATGGCTGTAAAGCACCGTAGGTTTCGCCGTCGAGATAACCCTCCAAGGCCTTCTCCAGTAATGCTTGGCATCTGGTCGCCAGATCGGTCGTTTCGGGTCCATTGATTCGCTTTGAGATTTCGAGAATCGTCATGCATGCGAGCGCGACGCAACGAAGGGCGACGTCTCCGTTGATTTCATACAGCGCGGTCAATCTTCCGCCTGGTTCGACGTCCTTTCGCCCGAAGGGCGTCGTATGGTGGATAGCGTCGCGATAGCGTTTTCCCTTGTCGATTAACGCTTTGAACGGCTCGTTTTCTCCGCTTTCTGCGCCTTGCGACGCGAAGCGGACGACTCGATCAAGCCGTTCCCTTAGGGGCGCGCTTTCCTTTGTGCGGGCGAATTTTAGAAACTCTTCGTCGCACGACAAATACCCAACCGAATTTCTATGAATTGTGGTAAAAAAGAAGCCGCTGATAAACGCCTCGGTCAAACTAAAGGTAGCGCTAAAGATAGCGCGGCTCAGGAGTTTTTCCTTGCTCACCAGTTCACGTACGAGATTGCGCTCACCCTTAAAATCGAATTCTGCCCGCGCAAACGGCGCCAAGCGCGACAACGTTTCAAGTAACTCTGGAACGTAAAACTCCAGGTCCTGCAAGAAATGATGCTCAGGGAACTCAAATTGCAACCCGAACGGCGAAATGTGGACGTGAGCGTAGAAAGGCACCCGCTTCTTCACCGACTGCGCCAATGGGAAAAATTGTTTCTCGAATTCGCCCAACGGGAGAGACAGCCCGGGACCAACTCTGACCTCGTCACAAAGGCGGGCAAGATCGTCGTATTCGCAGCCGATGAAATTTGCGCCGATGAAATTTCGGATTTCCTTCGACAATTCGCGATAACCTCGGCCCATTTGGGACGACGCGCTCCTAGCGGCGCGGCGATTCACGATTCGGCCGGCCGCTTGCCATTCGCGATCGAACGCAGTCCAATTGGAGATGTCGCCCATCAATAGCCTTGAGATTACGAGGGCTTTCATCTTGACCTGAGCGGAAACCATTGTTCTGTACCGGAGCCTCCTAGAGCGGAATCCGATCATCCTGTATCGTGCTCATAACCACAGGATTTGAAGTAATTTGTACATTGCGAGGGCTTGAAGATTTCGGCGCAGGTTTCGAGGGCGCGCATGAGGCCCGCGACGGTCCGTTCGGCGATTTTGCGCAGGAAGGCTTTGAGCTTGGAGAAGGCTTTTTCGATGGGGTTCATATCAGGACTGTAGGCTGGGAGATATCGCAACTCCGCGCCCGCCGCCTTGATGAGTTGCTCGACCCGCGGCCCCTTGTGAGCCGGGAGATTGTCCATGACGACGACCTCGCCGGGCGAGAGCGTGGGGACGAGGCATGTCTCCAGCCAATCCTCGAACCGGGCGGCGTTGATCGGTCCGTCGAAAGTCTTTGCCGCTGTCAGGCCGCGAAGGCGAAGGCCGGCGACCAAAGTCACCGTTTTGTAGTGACTGTGCGGGATGGCCGCCCGCAAGCGGCGCCCGCGCCGGCAACGTCCGCTTTTGCGCGCGAGATTGGTGGAGGCTCCGGTCTCGTCAATGAAAACGAGTTTCGTCGGATCGAGATCGAGCTGCCCCGCGAACCATTCCCAGCGTCGATTTTGGACGTCTGCGCGTTGTTGCTCCTCGGCATGCGCCGTTTTTTTTAAAGGTGATCGCGTGACGGTCGAAGAAGCGCCACAGCACGGAGACCGCAAAGCGCTCGCCACAATTGGCGATCAGCCGCTCCTGGATCTCGAGCAGCGTCTTGTCCGGGCTGCGCCGGATCAGGCCCAACAGATAGTCGTGATGCGCCTCGATCCGGCCGGAGCGGCGGTCGCCGCCAGAAGGTGCCGGTGAAATTTCGCCCGTGGTTTGGAACCGCTTCACCCAGCGCACCGCGCTCGCTACGCTCACTTTGAAACGCGCGGCCGCCTGATTGCGCGACAACCCGCCCAAGACCACCGCCTCAACCACGCGCTCGCGAAGATCGTCGGAAACAGCCATCCCCGCCGCCTCCCTCTCGCGGCGTGAATGATCAATCAGAAACTAACTGATTCGGGAATCCCCCAACCAATTCAGTCCGTTCGGATACCGCTCTAATTCCAATGAGAGTAACACGTGTCGGGACCAACTCGGACACGTGCCGCCGTGGGGTGAAACTGTGAAACGAATGCCGTCCCGCTTTGCTGCCGCCTTGGCGGCCGCCATCCTCGCGGCGCCGCCGCTCCTCGCACAAACGCCGCCGGCCCCTCCCGCTTCCGCAGCCGACGCGGCGCTGGCCGCCGAAAAGGCGGCGTTCCTGGCGCTGCCGCTTGCGATGCGGAAGGCGGCGCAGGACGCGCTCGTCTGGCTCGGCTTCTACAACGGGACGAGCGACGGCGATTTCGGCAAGCGCACCCGCAATTCGATCGTCGCTTTCCAGCTCAGCCAGAAGGGCGCCGGCGACGGCGTGCTCTCGCCCGGGCAGCTTCAGGCGCTGATCGCGGCGGGGCAGAAGGCGCGCGCGGCGGCCGGCTTCCAGACGATCGACGACGCCAAAACCGGCGCCCGGATCGGCGCGCCGACCAAACTCACGGCCGCGCACGGCGGCGTGAGGCTCGAGTTCGCCTCGAGCGCCGACCCCGATCTCGCCGCCCTTTACCCGCGCCTTGCGGCCGAGACGCCAACCCGCAAGGTCGCCTACAAGGCGATGAAGCCGGGCGCCTTCTTCGTCGTGTCGGGTCAGGACGGGGGCATGAAATTCTATTCGCGGTTCGAGAGAAACGAGAGCGCGAGCCCGCCGATCCGCGGTTTCACCTTCAGCTATCCCGCTTCGGCGCAAAACCTCGACCGCGTCGCGCTCGCCGTCGCCAATTCGTTCGAACCGTTCCCGGTGCGCGGCCAGACGACGGCCGCCGGCGTTCAGCCGGCCGCCCCTTCCCCCGCGCCGCCCGCGCCCGCGCCGCCCTCCGCGACGGCCCTCGTCGTCGGGCCCGGCCGGGCGTTGACCGCGCTCAAAGCCGACGATTGTCCGAGCCCCAGCGTCGGCGGCCAGCCGGCCCGCTTCGAGCGGACCGACGCGGCGACGGGTCTCGCGTTGCTCGCGGGCGACTTCGGCGCGAAAGGCGAACCGCCGCGCCTCGGCGCGCTTGGGCCCGATCTCGTCGTGCTGGGTTATGACGGCCCGCACCTCACCGCCAACGCCGCCTCGCTTGCCGGCGACGCGGAGCGCCCGGTTATCGTCGCGTCGCTGGAAAGAAGCGGGAGCGGCGGCCCCGCGTTCGACCGCCGCGGCGGCCTCGCCGGCCTCGTCGCGCCGATTGCCGCCGCGCCGCAGCGCGTCGCCGGCGTCGCCATCGCAACCCCGCACGCCCTTGTCGGCCCCGAGGCGCTCAGCGCTTTCCTCGGCGCGGGCGAACCGGCGCCTGCCGCAGCCGCGCCGCTTAGCGCCGGGGCCATCGCCGCGCGCGAGAAGGACGCGCTCATCGCGGTATTTTGCCAGAAGTAAAGTCATCCGGGGATTGCAGGAATGGGTCCGCGATGCCGGCGACCTTTCGCGTCGGGGCCAGGATCATGTCATCCAACAGCGGCGGGCGCAGAACGACAGAGCCGCGCTCCTCGCCAGCGGACAGATCGACTTCGAGGCACGGAAAGGGAGCGCCGGTCAGCTTGAAATCGGGGCCGCAGGCGCGGACGACCTGCCGCAGCGCCAGCCGATCGAGTCCCGTCGCGAGGGTCGCGAACGCCGTCACGGCCGTCAAGCAGGCGGCGGCCACAAGAGTCCGTGCGCTCTTCAAACCGCGCGTCACGACTTTGCTCCGCGCATCGCTCTCATCCCTCCACAAACTCCTCCCGCGTGATCCCCTGCGCATAAAGCAGCGCCGTGAGATCCCCGTGGTCGATGCGCGTTTGTGCGGACGCCGCCACCGTCGGCTTGGCGCGATAGGCGACGCCGAGGCCGGCGGCGAGCAGCATCGAAAGATCGTTGGCGCCGTCGCCGACCGCCATCGTGTCGGCGAGCGGCAAGCCCATTTTGACGGCGATCTCATAGAGCGCCCCGAGCTTGGCGTCCTGGCCGAGGACCGGCTCGACAACCTTGCCGGTCAGCTTGCCGTCCACGATCTCGAGTTCGTTGGCGCGGTCCTCGTCGGCGCCGATCCGCTCGGCGATGGCGCGGGTGAACCGGCGGAAGCCGCCCGAGACGATGGCGACGCGGGCGCCGCGCGCGCGCATCGTCAGCGACAGCGTCCGGGCGCCGGGGTTGAGCGTGATGCGGTCTCTGAGCACCTCGGCGATCACGCTCTCCGGCAGGCCGGCAAGGAGCGCGACGCGCTCGCGCAAAGCCGGCTCGAAGGCGATCTCGCCGCGCATCGCCCGCTCGGTGATGGCCTCGACACGCTGGCCGACGCCCGCATAGGCCGCGAGTTCGTCGACGCATTCCTGACGGATGAGGGTCGAATCCATGTCGGCCACCAGAAGGCGCTTCTGACGGCCTGCCAGGGGCTGCACGATCACGTCGACCGGTTCGTCGGCGAAGTCCGCTTCGAGCGCGGCGCGCTTCGGCCCGATCTCGCCGGTGAAAACCACGTCCGCCGCGACGCCCTCGTCGAGCAAGCGCCGCCGCTCGATGCCGCGGAGGGCTTGCGCGGCCTTGTCGAGTGTTGCTTCGCTGAGCCGTTCGCCCTCGGGATCGGCGATCAGCGTGGCGACAAGGATGGACGACGACATGAGGCTTCCCGACGCTCGAACAGGACCAATGGATTTGAGACGCGCGCTCCTCATCGCAGGCCCGACGGCGAGCGGCAAGTCGGCCGCCGCGCTGACCCTCGCGAAAGCGTTCGGCGCCACGATCGTCAACGCGGATTCGATGCAGGTCTATGCCGACCTGCAAATCCTGACCGGCCGGCCGACCCCGGACGAGGAGGCGAGAGCGCCGCACCGCCTCTTCGGGGAGATCGACGGGGCGGTCAATTATTCGGTCGGCCGCTGGTCGCGCCGCGCCCGGGACATTCTCGCCGAGACCGGCGACAGGCCGTCATTTTCGTCGGCGGCACGGGCCTCTATTTCCGCGCCCTGACTGAAGGGCTCTCCGACATGCCGGCCGTGCCCGAAGCGGTTCGCGCTGAGACCCGCGAAAAGGCCGAGGGCCGCGCGACCGCCGATCTGCGCGCGGAACTCGCCGCGCTCGAGCTGGAGACGGCGGCGCGCCTCCGGCCCTCCGACCGCCAGCGGATCCTGCGGGCGCTGGAAGTGTTCGCGGCGACCGGCCGCCCGCTCGCCTCGTTCCACGGCACGCGCGCTGCGCCGGCGCTCGAAGTGCGCGAGTGGACCGGGCTCTTCCTCGCCCCGGACCGCGATGCGCTTTATCGGCGCATCGACGCCCGCTTCGACGCGATGCTCGAAGAGGGCGCGCTCGACGAAGTGGCGGCCCTCGCCCAACGTCGCCTCGATCCGGCTCTCCCGGTCATGCGCGCGCATGGCGTCCGCCAGCTTATCGCGCATCTGGAAGGTCGGCTCTCGCTCGCCGAGGCGGCCGAGGGCGCAAAACTCGAGACCCGCCGCTACGCCAAGCGCCAGTTCACCTGGGCGCGCCATCAGTTGAAGGGGTTCGAATGGGTCGCGCCGGAGGCGGCGGTCGAGGCGGGCGCGCGGGGGCTCGGCTAGCCCGACTTTCCCAACTCGCGGGGTGAGAGTGCCGCAAATGCTCGTAGAGTGGGGGGTCGGGCAAAAAAGTCTTCACTACACGGCGTGGGCAGGCGTCCGAGCGATATGGCCGGGGGCGGTGATCCTTGGTGGGGGTTGCGAGGGAAGCTCGAGGTTGAGCCGCCTGACCAAGAGCTTCTGGTCGGCGTTGAGTTCGGTATAGCGGCTGAGCAGCGTGCGGCCGTCGGTGGTGGGGAAGTGAACATCGAGCATCTGGACGGCGGCGAACTTGTCCAAGACGGCCCTCGGCGTGAGGCCGTTCGCCAGCGGCTTGAGCCTCGCGCCGGGACGTCGCGGGGGCGAAATCGTCCTTGTGCGCGAGCGCGCGCTTTTCGATCAGGAACCAGGAGAGCGCCGCGATGACGCTCGAGACGAACGCCGACGCCGCCATCATGCCGAGAAGCGAAATCCCGGGAAGCACGAAGGCCAGCGTCTGCTGGACCGGGAAGGCGTAAATGTAGACCCCGCAGGAGAAGTCGCCCCAATCGTTGAACGCCCGGATGCGACCCCCGGGGGCATAGGCGAGATGCACGACAAGCGGCGGCATGGCGAGCGCATAAACGACGAAGAAGACGGTCTTGTCGAACGAGGCAAAAAAAGCGCCGCCATCAACGCGATCAGCGCGCCGACCTCACGCATACCCTCATTCAGGCGGGGCGGTCGCTCGGGCATGTTGGGAATGAGATCGTAGAGCAGGCAACCCTGGCGGAACAGCGAATGGACGCGGCGTTTGATCGTGCTGGTTCTGAGCGATCGGTCCATGCCGAGGCTTTCGCCGGCCGCGCCGAGCAGGGTCAGGAGGAGGATCGCCAAGGCGTTGAGCAGCAGCAGACGGTCGCGCCGTTGCGGATCGCCGATGCGCAGGACGCTCAGGCCCATGCCGAAACGCAAATCCTTGGTGTCGCGGAACCCCGGCTCGATCGTCCATCGTTTGGCGTAGAGGTTGACGATCTGGGAGGCGCTCGCGGTCGCATCGCTGGCGGCCAGATGCCAAGCCTCCTTCATCCCCTTGGCGTGGACGCAGACCGCCGCGCCGACCTTGTGGCGGGCGGCGGTGAGTTCGGCGCCGCGCAGAAGGCGCGCGCTCCCTGCCTTGCCGACCCAGTCGGCGGCCAGGCGCGTCTCACCGTCCGCCGCGGTCACATGAACGTTGCCGCGAAAGCGGATGACGTAGCCGAAGCCGAGGCTTTCGAGGAATTCGAACAGTTTGACGTCGCCGAAGCCGCGATCGGCCAGGATCGTCACCGCCACGCCCTCGGGCAGGATCGCCTTCAAACGCGTCAGGCAGAGGTCTTCGAAGTCGTTGCGCTGGCACTTCAGTTCGTCCTTGTCGACCGTCAGCCACAGGAGCGGCGTCGCCCGGCCGTGGCGCGTGATCAGGCGCGCGGGGGAGGATTCGAAATCCGTCGCCTAACGAGCGTTTTCAACCCATTAGGCGCGAAATCGTAACCGGGGCAAATTCCCGGGCACGCAACTGCACAAAGCAAAATGCTGCAGTTGCGAGATTAAATCTTATCAAGCGCTTGCGCGAGCGCCGGCCTTCTGAAATTTTTCCTCCCGCGCTCCTGCCCGGGAATTTGCCCCGGTTACCCAACTTCTGCAACTTTCGCGGGACGCCGACAAAGCGACCCGGTGGCTCTACGGGCCGGCGGGCGAAATTCCTCGGCTCTCCTGCCCGCATACCATATGTTGGGGGTCGACGCTTCCGGGGCCATACCATTTCCGGACGCGGATCTAATCTTTTCAATCCTTTGCGGCGCCATTTCGTAACCGGGGCAAATTCCCGGGCAGGAGCGCGGGAGGAAAAATTTCAGAAGGCCGGCGCTCGCGCAAGCGCTTGATAAGATTCAATCTCGCAACTGCAGCATTTTGCTTTGTGCAGTTGCGTGCCCGGGAATTTGCCCCGGTTACCC
Organism: uncultured Alphaproteobacteria bacterium; assembly: GCA_963805295.1. Taxonomy (GTDB): domain Bacteria; phylum Pseudomonadota; class Alphaproteobacteria; order Rhizobiales; family Beijerinckiaceae; genus Roseiarcus. The sequence continues at coordinate 139,967 of CAWDTW010000052.1, forward strand.
AGAATCTGCAACTTCCGCCGCCGGCCCCGGGTCGGGCGGCGCCGCGCGGGGAAGGGCGAGCAGCGGCGGCGGCAGGGACAGCACGTCTTCACTGTGCTGAGCGCGGTGAGGAAGCCCTCGCGCGTCGAGGCCGTGATAGCGGTCGAGCGCGGCGACGATTTTCAAATAGGGCGTAAAGGCCCTGATCTCGCCCCGCTCGAGCTTGTCGTCGACCTGCGAGAGCGCCTTTGTGAGGCGCGCGACCTGCACTCGGGCGAAGCGCTCGGGCGCGTCGAGCCGCCGGTCGGCGACGGCGCAATCGATGATGCGCCGGACGGTGGCCGTGCTCGTCTTCAGCGTCTTGGCGATCTTCTGGTGGGAAAATCCGGAAACGAAGAGGTCGAAAATGGCCTCCCGCCGTTCGAAGCCTTTCGTCCGGCGCTTCTTCGCCAGGGCCCGCGCCTCGGCGCGCTGAGAGGGAGATGCGGGTTCCTCGGTCATGCTCAAAACTCCGGCGCCGCGGGATCGGCTGATGAGAAGCAAGTTACCACAGGTTCCGCCGAAACTCCAAGAAATTGTTCTTGTTTTGTTCGATCGCGAGGGTGTCGGGCAGATGTAAGAGGGGCAAAACCCCGGGCACGCAACTGCACAACAGATAATGCTGCAACTGCGAGATTGAGTCGTATCAAGGCCTTGCGGGAGCGCCGGCCTTCCGAAGCTTCTGTTCCCGCTGTCCTGCCCGGGGTTTTGCCCCTCTTACGGGCAGATGGGTTAAGTCGCTGAAGTGTCGGGCGGCCCGTTGTGCCTCGGACCCAAGCACTTTCTGCGGAGGTCGCTAACCCCTTACGCGCGGCCGTGCGAGCCGCGCCACGCAGCTTCAAGCCAATCGCTTGGTTTGTGCTAATCATCGCCGAGCTCAAAGCTCTTGCCACTCCGCGAACGGAGAATTGCAGTCGACACCAGTGTTTTCCGACATTCAGCACTGCCGCGTAACTTCTCGTATTCAAGTACTAAATATTTCTTGAGTTCTTTCAGATGATTCGACAGTGGAGAACCAAAAATAAAGACGTCAGAGACGTGATCTACTTGGTAAAGCCCGGGATCATTTCTTAAGTCCAGTGGTATTCCAGCGGCCTCCGCATGGGCACGCCAATCAAACTCAATTCCCCACGGGCCGTATTGAATTTGGGTCTGCACGAATCGAGGCAGATAAAAATATTTCGGGCTTTTCTCATCTACTCCGACTGTCCAATGAGCAAGTTGATTCCCCCTAAAGCCCATCCCCATGTAAAATAGCTCAAACAACTTCGATGGGTTAACATCCAGATCAATCTCATTAATCTCTCTGCAGCATTTCTCAAAGCGGGGCAATAAAAAAGTGTCTTTCGAAACGGTCGCTGTTAAGCTGCATAACGAGGGCGATTACTGAATCGTTTGGATGATTTTTGATTACATCGAACACGAAATCGTCCCATTGGTCAAACTCTCTAAAAGCAAGGAAATAGGCAACAAAGTATTCTTGGAACGATCTGTGAATAAAACTATTGATATTGCCGTCTTTGATTATCAGCGAAACGGACGTATTCAGATCATACAGAAAGGCATCGGCTTGCGCCGGCACTCTATCGTATTGAATGGCCTTTTCTGCAAGCTCCAAAGCCGCCTGTGTTCGAAATGAAGCTCCGCATTCAAAATATGTAAAAGTGGAAAATACACCTAATACTGATTTGAACTGGTCAATACTAAGTGACGTTTGAAACTTTCTACGGAAGCTTGCCTCCTTAGTGGCATCATGTCTGTAGAAGAGAACGTCAAACGCTAGACTAAAGAAAATGCTCATTTTGTTTGGTATTTCCGCTCCTCGTTCAAAAGTAATCAGCATTATTATACACAATAATGGATTAGATAGATACATTTCATGTGTTTCAAATAGACCTTCTTATACCAGCGTCGTGAATTCTGCCTTTAACTTCTTATCATATTTGAGTTGTCTAATAAGAGACAAGACCTGTTTCTTGCTAAATGGCTCTATTATTGCAACATAAAATTCGTTCCATGAGTCGAAGATGTCGTCTGGCCTGCTCGAAATTAGTATCTGATTGTCGCCATATTTGTAAGCAATATCCAATATTTCCTCAGCAACCTGCCTTCTATGTTCAATATCTATTTCATCAAACCCATCGAGCAAGATGAGGTAGCGACCAGACTCCATCGAATACATAAAAAGGGCTTCGTTAAAGTGAGAAGATATATCTGCGAGTTGGCTCCGCATATAACTCAATAACGAGACATTCGATTTTAGATTCCACAACTCTATGAAAAGTGGTATCTCATCTAACGCCTCTCTGTAGTATTTAATAAACATATGTTTCAAGAAAATTGACTTGCCGGACCCGCCGGCCCCTGTTATCACAACGAACTTGATCTCCCTTAACATTGCAGTGAACTTGTTCTCGTTCACGATGTCATCTTCGATTTGGATATTCGGAGATTCATATGAATTTTCTAAAGAAACCGGAGTGCTCTGGTTGAGAATTGTTTTGTATTTCGATATTCGCCTGTAATTCCTTTCGAGATATTTACCGAATCCGAGCGAAAAATCGACAGCCGCTTTTGCAGTTTCCTTCTGGCCGAACGTCGCTAATTTCTTAAAGAAATCTTTGCAAAGATCGGCTGCAACGTCGACTGCGCTCTTTGCTACGGCATCAGCGAAATCGTTCATTTCTATCCAACCCTTTTTCTCATGAACTTAGATCTGAAGCTTCAACACGTGCGGTGTTGAGCGTCAAAATGCCCTTATGGACCGCTTCAAATCGGCGGAACGTTATCCACTTTGCGGTGAGCGTCAAGGCGCGCAAGTTTTCCGCCCTGGAACCTCGGGTATTAAGACACAGGGGACGATGTAACTAAGTCCGTAGGTACTATGCGGCGAGGCTCGCGAATCGGGAGGCGTTGCCTCCATTACTCCCTCGCCCCCGGCCACGCCGCGAGCAGCGCCCGCAGCGCCGAGACGAAGGCGAGCGGCTGGTCGATCATCACGTGGTGTTCGGCCTCGGGGATTTCGACATGAGGCGAGCCCGGCGCGAGGAGGCTCATGAGGTAGGCGGCGTCGACGGGCTGGAAGAGCTGCGACTTCGCGCCGCGCACGAGCGCGAGCGGGCGCCGGACGCCCGCGACAATCGCAAGCGTGTCGATCCGGGTGAATTTCTCCCAGAAATGCGGATCGAAGCAGAGCGCCCAGCCCGGCTTGCCCTCCGGCGTCGGCGACCTCGCGCGCCGAGCGGCGCGCAATATGATCGAGAATGAACAGGTTGTCGCAGGGCTGCGGCGGCATCAGGCGAAACCGCGCCACGATCGCTGCGAGCGAATGCTGCACCCGCCGCGCGCGCGACGGGCGGGGCGGCGAGGGCGGACGAACATTCTGCGGCGCGAAGAAGGGCGGATCGACCATCACCGCGCCCAAAAGTTCGTCGCCGAAGTCGCGCGAGAGGCCCATCGCGACCCGCCCGCCGAACGAATGGCCGACGACGACCGGCGGCCCGGCGTTGAATGCGCCGCCCACGCGCCCCGCTGCGCGGGCCTCCCGCACGAACTGCTCGAACATGTAATGCTCGCGCCAGTCCGAGCGTCCCATGCCGGTGAAGGTCGGGGCCACGACCCGATGATCGCGGGCGAAAAACGGCGCGATGAACGACCACCAGTCGGCGTGCGCCGCGCCGCCGTGCAAGAACATCAGTCCCGGCTGGCCGCGCTCGCCCCAGGCCAGGAGTTCGACCTTCGCGCCCTCGACCTCGACGAAGGTCCGCTCCGGCTCCTGCGCGATCGCCTGGACGAACCACGCCGGCGCCGTGGGTTTTTGGCCGTGGAAGGGCGCAAGCGGCGCCATCAGATGCGGATCGTTCACGAGATGCCCCTTGCGGCAGGTTTCGAGAACCTTCGGCGTCATTGCGAGAAGCGGAGCGACGAAGCAATCCAGCCGCCGTAGGGCGCCCGACGTTCCTCTGGTTTGCTTCGCTTCGCTCGCAATGACGGCTCTCAGGCTACTTGAAATCGTCCCGTGGCTCAGGCGACTTCGAAGAGGCCGGCCGCGCCCATGCCGCCGCCGACGCACATGGTCACCACGACAAAGCGCGCGCCGCGCCGCTTGCCTTCGATCAGCGCGTGGCCGGCGAGCCGCGAGCCGCTCATGCCGTAAGGGTGCCCGACCGCGATCGCGCCGCCGTCGACGTTGAGCCTGTCGTTGTCGATGCCGAGCCGGTCGCGGCAGTAGAGAACCTGCACCGCGAAGGCTTCGTTGAGCTCCCAGAGGCCGATGTCGTCGATTGTGAGGCCGTGCGCCTTCAAGAGTTTCGGCACGGCGAACACCGGCCCGATGCCCATTTCGTCCGGATCGCAGCCGGCGACCGCGATGCCGCGATAGATCCCGAGCGGGGAGAGGTTGCGCTGGCTCGCGAGCTTCGCCTCCATCAGCACACAGGCGCTCGCGCCGTCGGACAACTGCGAGGCGTTGCCGGCGGTGATGAACGATCCCGCCTTGATCCGATGGCCGTCGGCGAGGACCGGCTTCAGCGCCGCGAGCCCGGCGAGCGTGGTGTCGGCGCGGACGCCCTCGTCCTGCTTCAACGTGACTTCCTTGTCCGAAACCGCGCCGGTCGCCTTGTCGACGACTTTCATCACGGAGGGCAGCGGAACGATTTCCGCCTCGAATCGGCCGGCGGCCTGAGCGGCGGCGGTGCGGGACTGCGACTGCAGCGCGAATTCGTCCTGCCGTTCGCGCGAGATCTCGTAGCGCTCCGCGACGATTTCGGCGGTTTCGAGCATCGACATGTAGATGTCGTCGCGATGGGCGACGAGCCAGGGGTCCTGGGCGCGGAAGCGGTTCATCTTGTCGTTCTGCACGAGCGAGATCGAACTCGAGGCCGCCGCCGACCGCGATGCTCATGCCGTCGTTGACGATCTCCTTGGCGGCGGTCGCGATCGCCATCAGGCCCGAGGCGCATTGCCGGTCGACCGACATGCCGGCGACGCTGGTCGGAAGGCCGGCCCGCAGGGCCGACTGGCGCGCGAAATTGTAGCCGGTCGAGCCCTGCTGCATCGCCGCGCCCATGACGACGTCGTCGACCTCGCCGCCCTCGACGTGGGCGCGCGAGAGCGCATTGGCGATCACATGCCCGCCGAGCGTCTGGGCGGGCGTGTCGTTGAACGCGCCGCGATAGGCCTTGCCGATCGGCGTGCGGGCGGTGGAGACGATGACGGCTTCACGCATGGAAGTTCTCCCGATTGTTCAGGTTTCATTTCCCGACACCCCGGCCCTCTCCCGCGGGAGAGGGGGAATTTCCTTCTCCCGCTTTCGGGAGAAGGTGGCGCGAAGCGCCGGATGAGGGTCCGCGTCACGACCGCGAAAACGCGCCGCGTTCGGCCGCGAGCCTCTCCAGGAGCGGCGCGGGCTTGAAGTCGTCGCCGAACCTGGCCTCAAACTCCCGCAGCTTGCCGAGGACCGTCCTGAGCCCGACCGCGTCGGCGTAGAACATCGGGCCGCCGCGATAGACGGGCCAGCCGTAGCCGGTGATCCAGATGATGTCGATGTCGGAGGCGCGCTGCGCCTTGCCCTCTTCGAGGATTTTCGCGCCCTCGTTGATCATCGGATAGGTGCAGCGCTCCAGAATCTCCGTGCCGGAGATCTCGCGCTGCTCGACGCCCTTCGAGGCGGCGAAATCGCGGACGATCTGTTCGACATGCGCAGAGGGTTTCGCGTTGCGCGCCAGGTCGTAGTCGTAAAACCCCGCGCCGGTCTTCTGGCCGCGCCGACCCTCCTCGCACAGAATCTCGCGGATGGTCGAGTGCTTCGACGTTTCGGCCGACCAGCCGATGTCGAGGCCGGCGAGATCGCTCATGGCGAACGGCCCCATCGCCATGCCGAAATCGACCAGCACCCGGTCGACGTCCCAGGGCGTCGCGCCTTCGAGGATGAGCTTCATCGCCTCGCGCTGGCGCTGGGCCAGCATGCGGTTGCCGACGAAGCCGTAGCAGACGCCGACGACGACCCCGACCTTGCCGATCTTCGGCGCGAGCCCGGCGATCGTCGCGAGCGCCGATTTCGAGGTCTTCGCCCCGCGCACGATCTCGAGAAGCCGCATCACGTTGGCCGGCGAGAAGAAGTGCATGCCGAGCACGTCGTCGGGCCGCTTGGTCTTCTCCGCGATTTCGTCGATGTCGAGATAGGAGGTGTTCGAGGCGAGAATGGCGCCGGGCCTGGCGATGCCGTCGAGCCGCTCGAACACGCTCTTCTTGAGGTCCATATCCTCGTAGACCGCCTCGATCACGAGGTCGCACTTGGCGAGGGCGCCGAAGTCGAGCGAGGGCGCGAGCCCGCCCATCCGCACTTCGACCTCGGCCATCGTCATGCGGCCCTTCTTGGCCGAGTTCTCGTAATTGCGCCGCATAATCGAGACGCCGCGGTCGAGCGGCTCCCTCGACGTCTCGACGATGGAGACCGGAATGCCGGCGGAGAGGAAATTCATCGCGATGCCGCCGCCCATCGTGCCGGCGCCGATGACGCCGACGCTGCGGATCGGTCGCGTCGGCTGGCTCGGGCCAACGTCGGCGATCTTGGCGGCCTGCCGCTCGGCGAAGAACACATGCCGCTGCGCCTTGGACTGGGTGGTCGCCAGCAGCGCCATGAACATTTGGCGTTCCTTGAGGATCCCATCGTCGAACGGCAGCTCGACCGCGTTCCTGACCAACTCGATCGCCTTCTCCCACGCCTCGAAGCCGCGGAACTTGCGCGCGTTGGCCCTGCGGATCGCCTCGAAAATCTCGGGATGGCCGCGCGCCGGCTCGAGCTTCTCCGAGCGGTCGCGCACTTTCTTGAGCGGCGCCTTCTCGGCGATGAGCCGGCGGGCGAAGGCGAGGGCGGATTCCTCGAGCTTGCCTTCCTCGGCGAGCTCGTCGACGACGCCCCATTCCTTCGCCTCGCGCGCGCCGAAGGGCGTTCCGGAGAGAATTGCGTCGAGCGCCTTTTCGACGCCGACGAGGCGCGGCAGGCGCTGCGTGCCGCCGGCGCCGGGAATGAGGCCGAGCTTGATTTCGGGCAGGCCGCATTTGGCCGATGGGACGGCGATGCGGTAATGCGCGGTCAGCGCCACCTCGAACCCGCCGCCGAGCGCGGTCCCGTGCAGCGCCGCGACGACCGGCTTCGAGGCGTTCTCGATCGCGTCGAGGACGTCGGGCAGATAGGGCGCGGCGGGCGGCTTGCCGAATTCGGAGATGTCCGCCCCGGCGATGAAAGTGCGTCCCGCGCAGATGACGACGATCGCCTTGACGGCAGGGTTCCCGTCCGCCGCCTCGACGCCCCGCTTGAGGCCGTCGCGGACGATCTGCGAAAGCGCGTTGACCGGCGGGGAATTGATCGTGACAGCAGCGACCTCGCCGTCGATGGCCAGATCGGCAACGGGATTGATGGACGCCACGACGTGTCCTCCCTCAAAAATCCATGACCGATGCTTATGCTACTGGCTCGGCGGCGCAAGAGACCCGCGCAGCGGCCGTTGTGACCGTCTGAGCGCGACCCGCCGCGCAACAGAATGGATCGGATATGGTAACAAGCCGGGCGCCGGATTCGAACAGCGAAAAGTGGCGCCGCCGGGGCGGGCGACGGTCGGCCCCGGTTCGCCAGAGGATTGAGGGAGACAAAGATGATCTCGTCATTCACGCCCCGTTTCGGCCTTGCAGCGCTCACGATCGCCGGCCTGACGGCTTTTGCTGGCTTCGCGGTCCCGACCTCGACCGCCGAGGAGGCGCACAAGGTCCCTCCGCCCGCGGTCGACGAGCCTGCCGGCGCCGCGGGTCCAGAGGTCGCTGTGGTCGCCGGGGGATGCTTCTGGGGCGTCCAGGGCGTTTACCAGCATGTCGACGGCGTCATCAGCGCGGTCTCGGGCTATGACGGCGGCTCGCAGGCGACGGCGCATTACGACCTGACGAGCCAGGGCGACACCGGCCACGCGGAATCGGTGCGGATCACCTACGATCCGAGCAAGATCAGCTACGGGAAGATCCTGCAGATCTTCTTTTCGGTCGCCCACGATCCGACCGAGCTCGATCGTCAGGGGCCGGACGAGGGGACCCAATATCGCTCGGCGATCTTCCCGCTGAACGGCGAGCAGGCTCGGGTGGCGAAGGACTACATCGCAGAGCTCAATCAGGCGCACGCGTTCGGCGCGCCGATCGTCACCGGCATCGAGCCGGGCAAGACCTTCTATCGCGCCGAGGACTACCACCAGAACTTTCTGGCGAAGAATCCGACCTATCCGTACATTGTCGTCAACGATCTGCCGAAGATCGAGAATTTGAAGCGCTTGTTCCCCGGGCTCTACCGCGCCGACCCGGTGTTGGTCGGCGCGCGGTCGTAGCGGGAGGCGAGCATGTTGACGCGTCGAGCGGCTCTGAGCGTTGCGATTCGCGGCCTCGCCGCGATCGAGGGCGCAAGTCTCCTGCAAATTCCAACCGCCCAGTCCACCGAGGAGGACCATGTCGTCCGAACCGACGCCGAGTGGCGCAGGCTGTTGACGCCGCAGCAATACGCAATCCTCCGCAAGGAGGGGACCGAGCCGCCGTTCACGAGCCCTCTCCTGCATGAGGAACGGCGTGGAACCTTCGCCTGCGCGGGATGCCAGCTCGACCTCTTCTCCTCCGCGACCAAATTCGACAGCGGGACAGGCTGGCCAAGCTTCTGGGCGCCGCTGGACAATGCTGTCGTCACAAAAGAGGACCGTTCCTTCTTCATGACACGCACCGCTGTGATGTGCCGACGTTGCGACGGCCATCTCGGGCACGTTTTCGACGATGGGCCGAAGCCGACCGGACTGCGCTACTGCATGAATGGCCTGGCGCTGACGTTCAAGCCGGCAGTTTCCGCCTGAAGGTCCGTATCGCCGGTGACGACGGCCCGCTTGTGAGCAATCCGGCGCGTTGGCGGGCTCAGACTGGCGCCTATGGTCCGCCGTCGCCAATCGCGAGGCCGATCTTGCCGAACTGACGGCCCAACTCCAGCCGGTCGAGCGCGGCGCGGACGTCGGCGAGCACGAAGACCGCGTCGATATGCGGGGTCAGGCGCTTCTCGCCGATGAAGCGAAGCATTTCGGCGAATTCCGCGCGCGTGCCGAGCGTCGAGCCGAAAATCTGCAGCTGACGAATGAAAAGTCGGCGCAGGTCGGCGGAGGGGTCGTCGCCGGTCGTCGCGCCGCAGGTGACGAGCCGCCCGCCGCGCACCATCGCGCGCATCGCCGCGGGCCACACCGCCTTGCCGACATTCTCGATGACGACGTCGACGCCGCGCCCGTGCGTGAGCTCCAGCACGCGATCGGCGATCTTGCCGCCGACGTCGTGGATCGTCTCGGCGGCGCCCAGCGCCCGCGCGCGCTCGAGCTTTTCCGCGTCGCGCGAGGTGACGATCGCCCGCGCTCCCATCGCGGTCGCGATCTGCATCGCGGCGAGGGACACCGATCCGCCGACGCCGAAGACGAGGACCGTTTCGCCGCGCTCGAGGCGCGCTTTGGTCCGGATCATGCGCCACGCGGTGATCCAGGCGACGCCGAGCGAGGCGGCCTCAGCGAAGTCGAGCCCCTCCGGCTTGCGGAAGACATTGGCCTCGGGGACGCAGATGAAGCCCGCGAAGGTTCCGTCCACGTGCTCGCCGACAACGCGCGCCGAAAGACACAGCATGTCTTCGCCGCGGCGGCAGAATTCGCATGTCCCGCAGGTCACCACGGGATAGACGGTGACCGGATCGCCGGCGCGAAACGACGAGCCCGCGTCGGCTTCCTCGATCACGCCCGCGCCGTCGAGACCGAGGGTTATCGGCAGCCGATGGGTGACCCCCGCGCCGCTGTTGCGCATATAGAGGTCGACGCGGTTGAGACCGGCGGCGATCATGCGGATGCGCAACTCGCCGGGCTTGCGCTCCGGAATGGGCAAATCTTCGAGCCGCAAGACCTCATTGCCGCCATGGCCGTGAATGCGCGCCGCGAGCATCGTCATCGAGCCTCTGCAAGAACCTGCGCGCAAAACCCGACTGCGGCGTCGAGCGTCGCCTGCGGCCGATCGACGTGAGGGGAATGCCGGCAGGCCTCGAGGATGAGGCTCGCGACCGGCGCGGGCGTGCGTGCTTCGATCGCGCGGATCTGGGCGATCGTTCCGTACTGGTCGTCCGCGCCCTGGATGAGGAGCGCGGGAACCCGCCAGCGATTGACGAATTCTTCGATGTTCCAGGCCTTGAAGCCGGGATTGAGCCAGGCGCCGTTCCAGCCCAAGAAGGCGCTGTCGACATGGGCGTGATATCGGGCGAGCTTTTCGCGCAGATCGCCGGTCTCATAAGCCGCGCGCGCCTCGGCGATCGAGGCGAGGCCCGGCTCTTCGGTGAAGACGTGCGGCGCCATCAGGACGAGGCCCTCGACCCGCTCGTCGGCATGTTCGCCTGCGTAGATCGTGGCGATCGAGGCGCCGTCGCTGTGGCCGAACAGGATCCCGCGCCGAAACCCGATGGCGTCCAAAACCTCAGGCAGGCTGAAGCGGGCTTCGCGCGTCATGTAGTCGAGCGGACGCGGCAGCTCGACCGGATCGGACTGTCCGTAGCCGGCGCGCGAATAGACGAACACGCCCCAGCCGGTCGCCGCCGCGAGTTTTTCAGGAAAATCGCGCCACAGCGCGATGCAGCCGAGGCCCTCGTGCAGCATCACGATCGTCGGCGCCGCATCGGGCGCGGGGCCGTAGGCGGCGGCTTCGAGGCGCTTGCCGTAGGCGAGGACGGCGCCATGCGGGGATTCGCTCCAGGAGAAGGCTTTCATTCTACAGCCGACAAGCCGCGATATTCGCCTTGCTTAGCGTGCTTTTCAATGAGTGACTGAAGTCATCCGCTGTGCATCATTCATACTTATTTTCTTTCTTCAATAGGCGTCGTCTTTCGTATTCTTGGAATTTTTCAGCATCTCGACCGTTTCCAAATTGTTGGGTGGACTGAGGTACACCGTTGATCGTAACTTCAACAATGTACACAGTTGTTCCATCGGCCAGACGGTCTGGCGTAGTCGTGATACTAAATGGCATTGTTTTCTCCGCGTATGTTTGGTAAGATTAAGAAACAACTCCGACATATCTCAACATCATTACGCGTTTACTTTGTGTTTCTGTCAGACTTCTAGGTAAAGTGCCAGATGACCAAGAGAGTGCGAGGAGCGCAGCGTGTTCAATTTTTGCAACGCTCGGCCCGCGGCGACGTGAAATTACCGGTCTCCGACCCTCATGCGACAAATATATAGATCGACCTAGCATGTTTGGGTGGGCCACTTCGCAAAGAATTTCGTAGCACACCCCAACGCTTTCATGGTGAGGGACCTTCTTCGTAATGTGTCCGACAATTGTTACAATATTTGTGGGATTATAGAATTTTTCAACATCCGCGACGCGTGATGCAAATAGTGTCTTCAGCAATTCGTCTTCCAAATCGTCGATAATAATGCAAATCATCGAAGCGGCGAATTTTTGTGTTCGCGGGGCGGAGCGGCGGCGCTCAGGCTGGCGCGGGCTGAGCGGTGACGCGGAGTATTTGATCGACGCAGTGCACACGCGAACTGAGGTGGCTTTGACTTGATCGCGCGCGCCGCGCCGGACGGCGCGAATTCATCTTCAGTCGGGCGTTGACGGTCGGCAGGGTGCGAAAATTAAAAATGACGTCGTCGGATCGGGCTATGGATGAGTTTCTGCGCTCGACTTCTTGGCCTTCGGCTTGGCTCGTGCTGGGCGCGAAAGTTGCGATCGATGATCGGCGCTGGCGAGCGCTGCTGTGGTCATGGATGGCGGCGGCGTCGTAGGCCGCCATTAGATCGTAGAGATAGGAGACGCAGCGCGGTCGGTCCAGGGATGGCGACTGACTGTCGTGGACGGAGCGAGGTCAGTACGCGGAGACCGGGATTGGCGCGGCGACCCAGATGCAGTTGTAGCCGATCCAGGTCCTGCCGCGTCCGGAGACCGCCGCGGTGGGCAGATCGGCGAGCCTGATCGAGGTCTGCGTGGTCTGCGTCGAGGCGCGCGGCCGGGTGGCGTTGCCGCGCGCGGGCGCCGCGCGTGCGCGCGGCCCGCCATCGGGCGGCGGCGGCGCGCGGCCCTCGACCGGCCCGCGCGCCCGATCTCGGTGGCGCGCGCGCGACCGCCGACGATGCGCCGCCGAGCGAGCGCCGACAGCGCGCGGCCGCGGGCAGACGCCTGCGCAACCCGCGAGGCGCGGGAAAGGTAGCCCGACGGCCGCGACCGCACGAGATGCGACGCAGCGACGCGACACGAGGCGCCGACAGAGCGGGGGGTAGGACGCCGCCCGCCGGGACAAGCCTGGCGAGGGCGCGGCAGCAGGCGGGCGGCCGGCGCCGGGGCGGCGGGAACGAGGCCCGAGGCCGACCGCGAGGGCGTGACGAGCCGCCCGAGCGCCGGCACGGGCGACCCCGCGAAGCCAGGAACAGATAGCCTGGATGTGGCCAGCGCGCCATAGCGTCGAGAGGCGCGGCGCTGGCTAGGGCAGGACGATAGAACGACCTATATAGAATATTCTCACGTAAAGCGGATATAGAATAGCCTGACAACCGTGGATGGACTAAATATATGCCCGATTGAGAGGGGTTATGAGAGGCGCTCCAAATAATTTTGCAACTGGCTCCCCATCATGTTGTTATCTATCAATTGATCGAGGGCTGCCCGAAATTTCGTACCGAACCACGCGTAACTTGCTGCGGTTTCCAACGCGGCGCGTGCCATGATTGCAGCACACAGAGGATCGTTGCGCCGAATCGCCCAAACCGATGACGACACTATTTCGATTAGTCGCCAAGTGGTCAGAAGCCCGTATGCTTGAACCTGATCAAGCATATCTTTCCACCAAAGCCGGAACTTCCGGGCCTCACTATCAGCGTCTCCGCGATCAAATAGAGCTACCTCCGCTTTGAATTCTTCGGCGGTCCTCCAACGCCAAGGCAGCTTCGGAGGTAAATTTCCAGCCAAGGCATTGAGAAGATGAATGTTTTTATTGAAACTGCCGACGATCCAAATTTTCGTCCCGATTACGCTCAGCCACGAATTTTTTGTCGAGATCGGGAATGTAAATTCGATCGCGAGCGCGCATTAATAAGCACCCTTCAATGTAGTAAATGTCTGAGTATCGCTTATTCCGCCGCGAGCTTCAGCGCGCGAATCGCGTTCTCTTTCAAAATGAGGTCGTGCAAAGCCCGCCTCCTGAAAATCCTTGATCCAGCGGTCCGGCGGGATCAGCGGGAAATCGGAGCCGAACAGCATCTTCGTCCTGAGCTGGCTGTTGGCGTACTGGACGAGTTGGGGCGGGAAATATTTCGGGCTCCAGCCGGAGAGGTCGATATAGACGTTCGGCTTGTGCAGGCAGACCGACAGGGCCTCGTCCTGCCACGGCCAGGACGGATGGGCGATGATGATCGTCATGTCGGGGAAATCGACCGCGACGTCGTCGAGGTGGATCGGGTTCAAGTATTTGAGCCGCATGCCCCCGCCGCCTGGCATGCCCGTGCCGATGCCGGAATGGCCGGAATGAAAGATCGCGGGAAGCTTATGCTCGGCGATGACCTCGTAGAGACCGTAGGCCAAGCGGTCGTTGGGGAAGAAGCCCTGCACGGTCGGATGGAACTTGAAGCCCTTGATGACGCCGGCCTCGACGAGGGCGCGCGCCTCCCGCACGCCGAGCCTGCCCTTGTGCGGATCGATCGAGGCGAACGCCAACATCATGTCCGAGTTGGCGGCCGCCGCCTCGGCCACCTCCTCGTTCGGGATCCGCCTGTTTCCGATCTCAAATTCGCTGTCGACGGTGAACATCACGAGGCCGATCTTGCGCTCGCGGTAATAGGCGATCGTCTCGGCGATGGTCGGCCGCTTGCCGGCCTTGAAATATTTGTTCGCCGCGTCCTCGTAGGGCTGCCAGAAGGCGTCCGCCGGCTGCCGGCACGAGACCTCGGCGTGGGTGTGGACGTCGATGGCGACGAGGTCGTTGACCTTCATGGATGCGGTCCTTTGCGGCGGCGTTACGGGATGGCGCGGGGCGAGGACGGATCCGCATAGAGCTCCTCGACCATGGCGGCCCGATGCGTGAGCACGGCGCGCTGGTTGGCCGAGCCCTTGTCGGTGAGTTCGCCGGTGTCGAGCGAGGGGGGATCGTCCATCAGGATGATGCGGGCGAGGCGTCCGGAGCTGCCGCCCGCGGCCTGGGACTGCCTGGAGATTGGGGGTGTCAGGCCGCAAAGGCTGCTTGCGGGAGCGGATCGTTGGCGGGCTGGAATCTCTGTCCGAAGCCGGAGCCGAGCGTGCCATTATAGACGGCGCTGCGAACCTGAAGCAGAAGATCCGCCCCTCTCCGCGACCAGCGCATCTGCTGCGATTTGTTCATCCGGCGGTTCACCAGAAAATTGGCCGTCCCTTCGGTGATCGCGGTGCCGACCCGCAATCCGGCACGGTACCGCTCGGCGTAGTTGACCAACCAGTCGCTCTGTCCGGTGAGATAACCATCCAGTGCGTGCAAGGCGGTCCACAGCTTTCTCGAAGGCGCAATGGACCTCCGCTGGCCTTGTTCCCCCTGAAAATGATGCATCACTGCGCGGATACGACCGATGCTGATTTGAGCATCCTTGGCTTTGCCATTCCACAGCCTCCAGTGCAGGCGCTCGACCTCCGCGACAATCACCGCCTTCGCCGCCACCCGTGCCGGGTCATCCGCCGACAGACCGCCGGCTGTTTGCTCCAGGTGCTGCAGCCGCATGGCGATGTGGAACCAGTCGAGCACCGGCGCCTCGGTGACACCGGCATCAGCCAAAATGCGCCGCAAGCCGGAGCACCCGTCGGTGAACGCGGTCAGCACCGTGTCCTCGGTTCGCCCGACGGCGTCGAGGCTGCGGCGGATCAGCACTTTGATGTCCGTATCGGCTTTGGCGACGGCGCCGAAAACCTGCCGCCCGCCAGTCTCCGTTTCAACATTGCCGACCCGCACCTCCAGATGCCGCTCGCCGTCCTCGCAGCTGCGGATGAAGGTCGAATCCAAGGTCACGGTGATCGACGGAGCCGCCGGATCAGGCCGCACCGCGGCCTGATCCCGAAGCTCCGCACCAATTTTCAGAGTGTGCAAACGCAAAGTTTCCGGGTCGTTTCCGGCGTCGACCGGGAACATTTGCCGCAGCACGTCAGCAGCCACCCGGTAAGTCATCAGGGCAGAGAGATGCGCCTGAAGCTGATCCAACTCCGCCGTCGAGCGGCAATACGATGGCCAACCATGGCCGGCTTCGTTGCCGCCGCACCCAGCACAGCGAAAGCGGGGAAGCCGCACCGTGACCTGGCCGAAAAGCGTCGCGACCGCATGGTCCCGGTAATCCTTCACTCGGCACACCTCGCCACAGCTTCGGCAGTCCGGCCGCCGGACGGCGTGGCCCTTGGCCTGCGCCGCGACGATCTCCTGTTGGAGGCCGGCCAGCAACAGCTTCCCTTCGGCCAGGGTCAACCCTAAGTTGGCGATATCACCGAGATCATCAGGCCGGTTGATCTTCAAGACGTCAGCGCACTGTCTCTCACCGTCAGCCCCGGTTTTCACCAACCTCACAATCCAAGCCACGCGCCTACCCCCGATCAGAGATCAGACGCGAAACTACCGCTTCGGCGCCCGCACCCCCAATCTCCAGGCAGTCCCAGTGCTTCCCGTCAACTAGCCAATTCAAATAAGGTTTGGTACTATAAACCACCCTAATTCAATTGAGCTTTTAGCCACTTTTTGCAGCCTACTCACGTCTGTACTCACAACGCGGTTTTGCAGGGTCGGATCACCCATCACCACCCCCTGGCCAACGGCTCGTTGTCGTCCGTCGGCCCCGCGTCGTCGCACGGTTCGGACGCGTCGCCGCGCTCGTGTTTGGCCAGCCACGCCCTGACCGTCTCGTCGTGCTTCAGCCGCTCCTCGGCCGAGACGATGAAACTGAAGGCGTCGTCGCTGAGCCGCCGTCGCCAGTCGTCGGATGCGGTTGTGAGCCACCCGAGGATGTCGGTGTAGACGACCGCCCGAGGGGCCTCGATCCGCTTGGTGACCCCCCAGGCCGTCGACCGGCCGGCCTCGCGCCGCTGCTCCTCGATCGGTTCGACGATCGGCCGGACCGCCCCTCGCGGGCGCGGCATGGTCATGGGATATTCCTGCCCGCCCCGCCGGACGACCCGCCGATCGCGCCCCGGCGAAAACCCGCCTTCAATGTTTTCAATGGGTTGTTCGCATCCTGACGAATTCGGCAGGATAGCCGCCCGCGCGGCGGCGACTACATCGCGCCTGATGCGCAGGTGCCGGGCGATCTCCGCGTCGCTCGACTGAGCCCATTTGGGCAGGCCGAGCAGCATCGTTGCGGCCTTGACCTTATCGGCCGCCGAGCGTCGGACCCCGTGCTTCGCATTGCACACCGCCGCCCATTCGATCGCCTGCTCGCGCGTCCCGGTCCAAACGCGAACCCATAGCCCACGCGAGCCAATCCGTTCGGCCGCCCGGAGGCGATGCCAGCCATCGATCAGATGCGGCACGCCGTCGATCCTAACCGCCCGCGCTGGGATGAACTCGTCGCCGCGCTTCATGTCCTCGGCGAAATCGTCGACCGCCTCGTCATCCATCTCCACGCGGGGCGACAAGTCCAAATCCATCACAAGTTCGTCCAGCGCGATCCATTCGGGCTCCGGCTGGTCATTCGAATCGTCCGGCCCCGACATCGCCGCCTTCCTTCCACCGGTCCTCAACCTCTTCGCGCTCAGCAGCGCGCGATGCCTTCCGGTATTCGGCCAGCGTGTACGTTCCTGAGATCAGTTCGCGAAAATGCCGCTCGGCCGTGGTCGCCGGCCTGATCGGCAAGGACGGCGTCCACTTCGCCAGCCAAGGCAAAACCTCGTGGATGAACAAGGCGAGCCGTTCATCCTCCGTCGCCCGGAACCATTCGTCGGAAAGCATCTTCGTCCCTCCACGGTCATTCAGCCGCTACGGCCGCAGGGGCTTCAGCGCGAGGCTTGCGAGGCCTGCCGGGCCGTCTCTTGCCCGTCAACGCCGCGCTCATCGCGCGCTCGCGGTCCGCCTTCACGCTGGCGAAGATGATCTTGCGGATGCGGCCGTCCAAATAGGTCTCGTAGCGGCCCTCGCGGATTTTCTTGTGAACCGTCCAGCGGGACTCGCGCCGCCAGCTTGCGACCTCGTCGATGGTCGCATCGATAGGGTCGAAATCCGGCGGAAGAGGAAGGAACTTGTAGCGCACGGGCATGCCTCACTGCTGGCGCTCAGGCCAGCGTCAAACGAACGAAGATGGTTCGCTTGGTGAGGTTCTGTGGCCGAGGCTTCTCGACCGCGCGGGTCTGTTTGCCGAAGCCTAACGGCCTTTGGCTGGATCGCCTTCAGAAGCCAAGGCCTGAAGGCCGGACCGACGTCGTCTCCCGTCCCGGCAACGGGACGGCGCTTCGTAAGCCCCAGCATCCACCTGAGGCCTGTCATCAGCATGCCCGCCCCCGGTCTCACCCGGCGGGGCGGCGCGGCTGCGCGAAATTGCGCGCAACCGGAGATGTCCGTGAGGTCGACAGCCGAGGTGCACTTCCCAAAGCTCGGCGCACCAGCATCGCTACTGTCATGCGACCCGATCCCACCACAAGGGCGCGAGCTGGGCTGCCTCATACGTCAACGGCGACGGGGACATACATCGAACCGCTGCGCTCACGCAAGTCCACGTGCCTACATGGGTGCGATCCAAACTGATGCAGTCACGCGGTACGGCGCAGTGATTTTTGTGGGCTGTTGTCATTGGCGACGGCGGAGTTGGGTTGGGCGAGGGCTTTCCAATAGGCGTTCCAGTCGCCGTTGATTCGGTTTATCCGCAAGGCGAGCATGTATTCGGCATGCTCGACGCGCCACCGCGCCGGGCCGCTTGAGGCGTTGTTGCGCAACGTAGCGATGAGCGCTTTCGATCTCGCCCGAGCCGATTGGCAGCCCGTCGGCCAAAGCTTGGCGGTAGTTCAGGTGGTTGGCGCGAGCGCTGAGATAGCGATGGCAGGTTCGCACGGGCGCATGCTCGTCGTCGACTTCGGGCGGCTCGCAACATCCGGCAAGCGCCCGCAGAACGGCGTCGAGACGCCCGCCTTTGAGCGCCTCCTTCTGCGTCTCCATCCAGGCGCTCCGCGCGGCCTGGTCGGGCGCGATCGCTTCGGAAGCAGCGGCCAGGTATTCGCAAACGTGATAGAAATCAATCAAATAGCGGCCCTGGTCGCCGAATTGCGCCTCGACTTGACCCACGATCCAGGGCGCGCCGTCGCCGACCGCGTGAACCTGGGAGTTCGCCCCGAAGCCTGCGCGAACCGCGCAGGAAAGCAGCTGACGCCCGGCCTCTTCGACCCCGCCCTCGATCGAGCCCGCATAAACCGGCGTCCGGCTCCCTTGAGCGTGCGCCAGCGACAGCTTCGCCTCCCGCCAAGACAACGTCTTGCCCTTGCGCTTGTCTTTTCCCTCGCAACTCGGCTCGACGATCGGAACCATGCCGCCGTCCGTCTCAACGACGATCGGCTTGCGCAGGCCGGGCGCTTCCGGAAATTCAGAGCCCTCGCGACCAACTTCGAGCATGGCCTGGGCGTGGGCGAACGTGATCCGCTGGATCGTGCTCTCGCCGATCGCGAAGCCGTAGTGCTCCTGCAACTTGGCGCGCGCTTGCGCGAAGGGCTGATCGGCGGCGAAGTCGACGATGACGCGTTGCAGCGGCCGCGAACACCCCAACGGGCTCACCTTCGCCCCGAGCACGAAAGGACGCACCCGCTGCGTCCCGAACCGATATTGCGGCTCTCGGACCTCTATTTCGCCAAATTTCGTATGCCAGCGGAGTTTTTTTCACCCTGGCGATGCATCTGAGGGCGTTGACAAATCTCCCGCTCCGTCGCCTCCACTCGGGTCTCGGCCCAACTGTGCAGCGCCTCCCGTCCCAGAAGACGCATCTCCTCCACCAAGCGCTCTTCCGCAGCGTCGGCTTCCGTCAATTCCCCCTCGTCGCCTTCGACCGCCAGCACGATCGATGACACCCGCTTGCGAAGCTCGGGATGCGCCCGCAAAGCCGCCATCAGCGCATCATCGCTCAACTCCAAGCCCGCCATCCAAATCCTCCCGCCAAATCAGTCCAAACCGAACCTACTCTGCATCGCTTTGAATCGCACCCTGCCTACATCCCCACACGCATTTAGCCTTGCGATGCGCACGGCGGGCTGGACAGGGAAATTTCATGGGAAAAGTTTTCCGCGGAAGCCGGAAGCCCAAGGAAACCCGGCTTGTTTAGCGGACGCCCCCTCCGCCAGAACCCCTGCGTATCCAATTGTAATAATTTGAATTGTTTTCATAGCTTGGCTCGATGCCCCAACATTTGCCCCAACAATTTCGGTCGCGCAAGAAAGCGAACATCGCGGATCCCTGCGCTAGGTTGTCCTTGGTCATTCTCAACCGCAGACAACAGCCCGCTACGCCAATTTGGACGCTGATTCCCTGCGCGGAGCAGCGAACCTAATCGGCGAACGGATTGAGAGCGCTATGAACGCGGCAGCGGCAGCCGTCTCTGGAAGAGACCAGACATAGCCGAGCAAGCCAAACTGGGGAGCTCGATATTCCAGGTCACGCAAGGCACCCAGCAAATTGCCTCGAAGACTAATAAACAACAGTTTATTGGATTTATTTCAGTCCATCGAAACAATCACTTGACATATCAGTATAATTGTGACATAATGACATTGTGGGAATTCATGTGCGCGTCAAGCGTCACCCCTTCCCACACACGCCATCGTGACGACCTGCGTGTCGTTCGCGTTCAACATTGGGACCCCCACTGGGGTCCTTCTGATTCCAGGAGCTCATCAATGACAAACCCAGCCCAACCAAAACCGAACCCTGTTCCGGCCATCCTGGTCTACGGCACGCCCAGCGGTCCCGCGTTGACCCAAGCCTCCTGGTTCCGGGCCGAGGACAAGGAAGCTGTCAAGGCCGCCGCGGAGGCGTTGAAGTTCTCCGTGATCGAACTGCGGACCGACGCGGAGAAGGGCCTCACGATTGGGGTTCACGAGGGCGTGCTCAAGGGCAGCGGCCGAATGATCGTCGGTTCGGTCGCGGCGGAAGTCTATCGCCGGATCGAGGAATTCGCGCGCAAAGGAGCAGTCGCCGACGTTGCGTCCAAGGTGGGCAGCGCGGCCACGTCAGCCGCAAGACCTGCTTCAGAACAAACCACGAACGTGCTCGGCCGTGTCGTGTCATCGACGGGCAAACCTGACCCGGTCAGCGCGACCGACGCCTGGGATGCGCTTCAGGTCGGTTCGTACGTGGTCGGGAAATATTGGGAAAGCGATGGCGAGCCGTACGGTTGGTGGCTAGGCATAATCGCCGGCATCGACAAGAACGACTTCATCATTCGCTGGCCCGACGAACCAAAAACGCCGCCCCGGAAGATCGAGCGGAAGCACATCGCCATCCTCCACCCCGCGTTCGACGTTGCGCGCGAGTGGGAGAGGCGTCGCTGGTAAAGTCGAGGAAGGGCGCGGTGGCTTGAGGCTGGGCCAATGGCTCCGTTTCCCTTCCCCGCTCATCAAACCGGACGTGCGGATTTCCCCCATCCGGCTTTCCGACGGGCTTCATGGGGAGGCTTTCGGCGCGGGGTTGGGATGGTGGCTCCAGAGCGAGACGACTTCCAGTTTGCCGTAAATGGCCGAACGGGAGAAGTGTCGCGCGCCCCGGTTTTGCATCTTGTGCCTCCTGGCGAGGAAGGCGCGCACGGGATCGACGACGTAGTGATCGACGTCCCGATACGCCTTGGCGAGGCTGCCGTAGCTGAAATACGCCGACCCGCCGAGCAGGAGCCTGTTCAGCTTTCGGCGGGTTTTTCGGCCACGGGGCCACGTTCGAGGGCGTCAGCATTTCGCCGATCTTGGTCTTGATCCGATGCACGCTCTTCTTCGAGGGACTTGCGCCCGAGTATAAGCGTCCGTCCTTGGTGCGGCGATGCGGGCCGAACGTGTAGCCGAGAAAATCGAAGCGGTCTTTCCGGGCGTCCCTCAACGAGGTTTTCGCCTCGTTGAGCGTGAGCCCGAGCTTGGTCATCGCCGCCTTCGTCCACGCCAGCGCCTCGCCCGCGCGGGCGCGGGAGAGGATGACGAAGTCGTCGGCGTAAGCGACGACATGGGCTTTGAACGCTTCGCCGCGTCCGGTGAGCCGCCAATGCTTCAGGAACCGGTTCATGTAGAGATTGGCGAGCAACGGGCTGACGACCCCGCCTTGAGGCGTGCCGCGCCGGTCGCTCTTGCCGCTCTTCATCCGCCGCGTTCCGTCCCCATCCCGCTCCTCGACCGCCGCTTCCAGCCACATCTTGATCAGATGCCACCGCACTCAAACCATCGCACCACATACCGCATCATACTTCCCGCATTCACTTGCTAACGCTACGCTTTTTCATTATTTCGGTGCACACGCTGCAACATACCAAACCACCGCACCACCCATCATTTCCGTGTCAAAAGGTGTCAAAATGCGCGCCCACTTCACCGATATGACCATCCGCACGCTCGCTGAGGGCATCTATTTCGACGACCGCACCCCCTCGTTCGGTATTCGCATCGGCAAGCACCGGAAGACGTGGCTCGTCATCAAAGGCAAGAACCGCACGAGGGTACGCCTCGGCCACTACCCCGCTATGAGCCTGTCAGCAGCGCGTAGAGCGGCCCTCCACGCCCTCGGCAACCCACTCCAGGCAAGTGCTGCCCCGAGCTTCCATGAGGCTCGCTGTGAATTCCTACAGCAGGGTCATTGGAAATCACGCACCGCACGAGAGGTAGAGCGGCTGCTCATCAAGCACTTCGACTGGCAAAAAACGCTCGACAAAATCACGCCGTCGGATGTTGTCGCCGCGATTGACGCCATTCCCCCGAAGGCTGAAGCCTCCAACGCACTGAAATATATCAAGTCATTTTTTAATTGGTGCGTGCCGCGCTACCTTCCGCACACTCCGTGCACGGGCATCAAGCCACCCTCGCGCTACGTGCCGCGCGAACGCTTACTCACCAACGACGAACTTGTGGCGATCTGGAGAGCCGCCGACACATTGGGGCAATACGGTAAGCAAGTGCAATTACTGGTATTGACTGGTCAACGCTGCAATCAACTGCTTCAGCCATACTCCGTTTGCGATGGCACGCTCACCTTTCCCCCAGCTTCCATGAAAAATAATCGGAGCCATACCATTCCGCTCGGCACGCTCACCGCCTCATTGCTTGGCGGCACGCCCGTCCCCTTCCACAGCTCCAAGAAGGCGCAGCTTGACCGCCTCTCAGGCGTCACTGGCTGGACGCTCCACGATATTCGCCGCGCATTCGCTTCCGGCTTCGCCTCGCTTGGTGTCGCGTTGCCGGTCATCGAACGCCTCCTCGCCCACCGCTCCGGCTCGTTCGCAGGGATCGTCGGCGTGTATCAGCGATACGATTTTCTTCCCGAAATGCGCGCTGCCGTTCAACTCTGGGAGAACCATCTTGCTTCGCTCCTCGCGCATCACGGACACTCGCCAGCGCCCCCCGCAGCATGATGCACTATGACGCACCATGTGCATCTTGCGGTTGACGGTTGAATACAGATCGGCTCAATGGGCGGCTTGGTAGGAATCTATCAGATTTACGGCTTCGAGAGTGAAATCCGCGACGCTTTGACGCTTTACTCAAATCACCTCAAGGCGCTAGTATCTTGACGCTGTCAGCAAGACGGCCATGCGCATGGCTCCATAGGAGTCGTGTTCATGGTTGACAAACTGATGGTCACTTTTGCGGACCTCAAAAAACTCGGATGGCCGTATTCCCGCACGCATACGATGCGGTTATGTGAATCAGGAGAAATTCCGAAACCTCGGAAACTTGTGAATCACAGAAACGCGCACCCGATATGGCTATGGGGAGAGATCGCCGATTGCTTGAGACGCAAAGGACTCGATGTGTCGTAAGACACACTCCGAAAGGAGGGCGGTGCGGCATCCAAACCGCACCGCTTACGCCATGAAAGTCAACATCGACCACAGCAGCGTCAAGCGCAACGTGATGATTTACTACGTCACCGTCAATGTTCAATTCTCCGAGGAGGAAAAAGCAGTCATCCGCGCCAGAAATCTCGGCGATGACGTTCTCACATTCCAGACGGGGCTTCTCAATATGCCGCCGCAGGCGTTCACGAACGCCCCGCTCGTTGTCATTCAGGTGGCCTCGCGCCTCATGGCATTCTTCGGCATTCTATTCTTCCTTTTTGTGGAGTTCATCGGGCCGTGGCCATTCCTCATCTGCCTCATCGGCGCTCCTGCTCTCTTCTTTTACCGAAAACATATCGAGCGAGCACAGAAAAATTTGGACAAGCAGGAATTGAAGGTCAAAGACATCGTCGCAGCGCCTTTCACCCTTTGCACCCACACTCTCGCGTATGTCCCCGACATCGAGCAGGAAGTCACCGACAAATTACGTACCGTCAAAGACCTCATCGTTCGCGTCACGGAAGCGCCGAAGGCGAAAACCGTTGAGATTTAGGCCATGTCCCGCGAGTCGAAACCCGGAGAGGAGCTGCTTCCTTTTTTGAGGCCCTCGTCATTCTCTTTACTGGGATGGTTCACGTTCTGTGGGCGGTCGTTCATATTACTGCCGCCTTTATCGATTGGGCCACCGTAACGCTTCATCTCCGTTCTGAGCGTAAATTTGATAACCAGCTTGACGCCAAAATAGACCCCGACATCGAACGCCTCTTGCAAACCGTCCGAGTGCGCGCCGCAGCAGCTACGTCGCTTTCCAGAAAGACGTTCGGTGACAAGTGGGGAGACGCGGTAGGCGACATCGAACGCAACGGAGAACTCCCCGCCACTGCAATCATGCAGGCGTATTTCAATGCTGCGTGGAAACTCTTTGAGGAAGAGGCACACGATATCGTCGATCTGCCACCCTCCGGCGATGTCATCAAACGTGCGCGGTATCTCGATTACCTCATCGACCGCGCCCAGCGCCTCAAAGACCCCGACGCGCTCATAGACGCATTCGTCCGCGCGACTGCCAACTCATTCACGCAGTTTAGCCGCACGCTCTCCCCGCTCGCGTTTCAGCCCGACGACGCTCCGGCGACATTCGCCACCATATCGCTACGCGACGCCATACGGAACATTCCCGCCGCCGTTGACGCTCTCTTTATTCCCTTCATCGCCGACAACGTAGCCAAGCTCGGACTTTTCTCCCGTTACCGCGCACACTTCGCCACCCTCGACGAGAAACCCCCCATCCCCGAGGACGCATCCACCGACCTCATAGACACGTACTTCACCAATACCCCTTTCGCCAACTTCTTCACTACAAAAGTACCCTTCACCATTCCGACATCGCGCCTGCTTGAACACTGCGTCATTGTGGCGGGCTCCGGCATGGAAAAACGCAGACGCTCGGCTCTATCATCACCTACCATCTAACGCAGAAAGACCCTCCGGCTCTCGTCGTGCTGGACTTGACCGGCGCACTTGTCGGAAAAGTCCAGACGCTCGCGCTTTTCAATCAAGAGTTAAAGGACAGGCTTCTCATCATCGACCCCGAACACGACCCCGTGCCAGCGCTCAACATGTTCGATGTTTCGAGCCCCCGCATGCAGGGCTATTCGGTTTCAATGCGCGAGTCCATCGAAACGGAAATCGTCGCCCTGTTCAATTACATTTTCACGAGTGCGCAGAACGACCTCAC
>CAWDTW010000053.1:0-64828 GCA_963805295.1 uncultured Alphaproteobacteria bacterium
AGGGGTGTCGCGGATAGCGAAATTCTCGGCTTGCGCGATCCCGGTCGGCCGCGACAGAAGAACCACCTGACGATTGATCATATTCTTCCCACCCCTTCGCGCGCCCTTTCGTTGGACAGGGAGCTTGGCGACGCAGCCGTCACCTGGCAAGGACCCGGTTGGAGCCGCCTTACTCGAGCGCTGGCGCAAACCTAGCGATCCCTGGCGGGCCGGAAAGGGGCGGCCTAAGAAAGTCGGCTGCGGGAGGTACGCTCATGGACGTGCCGAACACGGACTTCACGCTTGCAGGGACTCTCGACGAACTGAAGGCGAAGGGCCGGCTCGTCGTGCATGGCGCCCATCGCCCGATCCTCGTCGTTTATGACCGCGGGCGCGTCTTTGCGCTCGACAACCGGTGCCCGCATATGGGCTTCCCTCTCGACCGGGGCAGCGTCGAAGACGGCATTCTCACCTGCCATTGGCACCACGCCCGCTTCGACCTCGAAAGCGGCTGCACCTTTGATCTGTGGGCGGATGACGCGCCGACCTTCCCGGTCGAGCTGCGCAACGGCGAGGTCTGGGTGAAGACCACCTTCGGTCATGCCGAACCCGCTACGCACTGGCGACAGAGGCTCAATGACGGCCTCGCGCACGACATCGGCCTCGTCATCGCCAAAGCGGTGCACGGCCAGCTCGCGGCCGGCGTGCCGAAAGCCGACATCGTCCGGCAGGCCGCGCTTTTCGGGGCCCAAAACCGGGATGGCTGGAGCGTGGGCCTCACGATCCTCACCGCAAACGCCAATCTGCTACCCGTTCTGCCCGAGGAGGAAGCCTATCTCGCGCTGTCCCACGGGGCGCGCCGCGTGGCGTCGGACTGCGACGGTCAGACACCGCGGCGGGAACGCGCGCCGCTCGGAAGCCGGCCGGAGCCCGCCACGCTCAAGCGCTGGCTGCGGCGCTGGACAAAGGTTCGCCATCGCGAGGCTGCCGAGCGCACGCTGCTCACAGCGATCTCCGCAGGTCTTTCGCCCGCGGCCCTCGCCGACGCCCTGCTCGCCGCCGAGACCGATCGGGCCTTCGCCGACGGCGGGCACTCGCTCGACTTCATAAACAAGGCGTTCGAGTGCCTCGACCTGATCGGATGGGAGCATGCTTCGTCCCTGCTGCCGACCGTCGTCGGCCAGATGGTCGCGGCGCGCGGCGCCGAGGAATTGACCGAATGGCGCCAGCCCGAAGATCTTGTCGCGCTTTGCGACGAAGCAGCTGGCCAACTGCCGAAGCTTTTCGCCGAAGGCCGCGGCGCGCATGACTGGTCGGAGCATGCGGCGCTCGCCCGGGAGTTGCTGGGCGACGATCCGGCCGGGATCGTCGACGCGATCAAGGCGGCGGTCCGCGCGGGCGCCGCTCCCGCTGATCTTGGACGCGCGCTCGCTTACGCGGCGGCCCTTCGCGTGGCGCGCTTCGGCAATGCCAACGAGCACGCCGACTGGGAGACGGCGCACCACGTCTTCACCTACGCCAACGCGCTCTGCCAGATGCTCGTGCGGATGGGGATCGCGACCATCGATCACCTGGCGGCGGCGCGGGCTGTGCTGCACGGAGCAATGGCCCTCTATCTGAAAGGCAGGTCGTCCAGCCGCTCGCCGCCCTGGCCCGGGACGCGGGCCGGCGGCACGTTGAGATAACGGGCGACACCGACGAGGGCCGGCACATCCTCATTGCGGTCGCCCGCTATCTCGCCGCCCATTCGCCGACCGAACGCGCGGCGCTGCAGACGGCTGACATCGCCCGCCGCTTGATGCGAGGCGGCGAGCTGCATCAGGCTCAGGCGTCGTGACAGCATGCCCGCGCACGATGATTTTATAGCTCGTCTATTGCTTGCGCGCGCCAGGCGTCAGCGCGAAGCCCTGATCGTGTAAGTTCTAAATACGATCTTCTACGCAAGGGGCCGCCCATGCTCGGCGTTTGCTACTACCCTGAACACTGGCCGGAAGCCTGGTGGGTCGAGGACGCGCGGCGGATGCGGGAACTCGGCATTGCATACGTTCGCATCGGCGAATTCGCATGGTCGCGCTGCGAGCCGAGCCGAGGCCAGTTTCGTTGGGATTGGCTCGACAAAGCGATCGACACGCTCGGCGAGGCCGGGCTGAAAATCGTGCTCGGCACGCCGACTGCGGCGCCGCCGAAATGGCTGATGGACGAACATCCGGAAATCGCGCCGGTCGACGAGCATGGGCGACCGCGCGGCTTCGGCTCGCGCCGGCACTACACTTTCTCGTCGCAGGCCTACTGGAGAGAGAGCGCGCGGATCGTCGAAACCTTGTCCCGGCGCTATGGCGACCATTCGGCCCTCGTCGGGTGCCAGACCGACAACGAATTCGGCTGCCACGACACCGTGCGCTCGTGGGGCGCAGAAGATCTGAAGGCGTTCCGCGACCGGCTTCGACGCGCTTACCAGTCCGCCGACCGTTTGAACGAAGCCTGGGGATTGGTGTTCTGGTCGATGGAGCTCGGCAGCTTCGACGAGGTGTCGCTCCCGATTCTCACCGTGACGGAGCCCAATCCGGCGGCGTTGCTCGACTACTGGCGGTTTCAGTCGCGGCAAGTGGCGGCCTTCAACCGCATGCAGTGCGACATCATTCGACGCTATTCGCCCGGCCGGTGGACCACGCACAACTTCATGGGCTTCTTCAACGAATTCGATCATTGGCTGCTTGGCGGGAGCCTGGATTTTGCGGCGTGGGATTCTTATCCCCTCGGCTTCCTCGAGGGCTTTCCCTTCGCTGAAGCGGAGCGTGACCGCTGGCGGACCACTTCGCACCCCGATTTCGCGCCGTTTCACCACGACCTCTATCGCGGCGTGGGCCCGGGGCGCTTCTGGGTGATGGAGCAGCAGCTGGGGCCGGTCAACTGGGCGCGATGGAACCCCGCCCCGGCGGGAGGGATGGTCCGTTTGTGGACGATTGAAGCGCACGCGCACGGCGCAGAGGTCGTGAGCTACTTCCGCTGGCGGCAGGCGCCGTTCGCTCAGGAGCAGATGAACGCGGGGCTGAATTTGCCCAGTTCACATGAGCTTTCGCCCGGCGGTCGCGAGGCGGCGGCCGCGGCCGAGGACCTTATTCGCCTCGGCGACTTGCCCGCGAGCGCGCCCGCGGAGGTCGCAATCGCCTACGATTACGAAGCGCATTGGGTCGCGGCGATCCAGCCGCATGGCGCGGACTTCCGCTATCCCGAATTTGTGTTCCGCTGGTATGAGGCCCTCCGGCGTCTCGGCCTCGACGTCGATTTCGTGCCGCCGGGCGCGAGCCTCGACCAGTATCGTGTTGCGCTGGCGCCCTCCTTGCCCATCGTTTCGGCGAAAGCCGAAGCGGCCTTCGCCGCCACGACGGGACTGGTGGTCTTTGGCCCGCGCTCCGGTTCGAAGACGCGCCACTTTTCCATTCCTGAGGAATTGCCGCCCGGCCCGTTGCAACGCCTTCTTCGTTCACGATTGATCGAGGTATCTTCGCTTCGACCGGGCGCGAATATTGCAATTCAAGGCGCCATTTCAGGCAATGCCGAGCGTTGGCGCGAGCTTTTGGACACACGCGCCGAAACGCTTGCGACCTTCGCGGACAACTCACCTGCCCTCGTCGGCAATGACAACTTTTTCTATCTGGCCTGCTGGCCCAACTCGCGCGCGCTCCTGATGCTGATAAGGCTGTTGTGCCGAAAGGCGGGTGTCGATTTGCAGTTCATGATGAGACTCGAGGCTCCAACGCAAAATCTGGGCACTCCATGTGGGATGCCGGTCTCACATGAAGTGCCATCAGCGCTTCACGCGAACGCTCATCGAAGCGAGCCTCGCATCGCTCTGCCTCAGATCAGCGTGAGTCTCCCTGGGCGGCGACGGGAAGCACAGTGCCGGAACCTCAGGGTCGATGGACCCGTCAACGAATCCCAAGTGAAGTACACAAATGTACCAGGCCAGTCCCACATGAAGTGCACGACCGTGGTCACGAAGTTCCAACTAAGCTATTGAACCTCCGTGACTTGCTAGTCCCATCATGAAGTGCAAATCGACAACGGACGTCTCTTGACGACTGGCGAGAGCTTCGTGGCCCACGGTCCGTCGGCGGCAACCATTCGCAGGAGCGTGCCCTGGCGGCCGAGCGCGCGCCCCCGTGGAAGCGGCTCGTCGGGTAGCGAGCTGCTCGGCGGCCCGGCGCTGATCGAAGCCGTCGGCCAGGACAGCGATTCGTCAGCCACGAAAGCGCGCAATTTGAAGCCTGAATTAGGCTTGGCCGGCGCGCGCCGGAAGACCGGCAGGCAGGCTGGCTCGAAAGAGGCGAAAGTCGATGCGCATCCTCGTTGCAGGCGCCACGGGCGCGATCGGAAGGCGTCTTGTGCCGCGGCTCGTCGCCGCGGGGCATGCGGTCACAGGGCTCACGCGGTCTCCGGCGAAAGTCGAGGCGCTGAGTGGGGCGGGCGCCGCGGCGACCATCGTCGACGCCCTCGACTTCGCGGCCGTGCGCGCGGCCCTGCTCGACGCCCGGCCCGAGGTCGTCATTCACGAGATGACCGCAATCAGCAACGCGAGCGATCTCGCCCATTTCGACCGCGGCTTCGCCGCGACCAACCGGCTCAGGACCGACGGGGTCGACTACCTCCTCGCGGCGGCCCGCGAATGCGGAGCGCGCCGCTTCATTGCGCAGAGCTTCTGCGGCTGGCCGTTTGCCCGAATGGGCGGTCCGGTCAAGACGGAAGAGGACGCGCTCGATCCGGCGCCGCCGCGCGAGTTCAGTAATTCTCTGGCCGCGATCCATCATCTCGAAGGCGCCGTCGCTGGCTCGACAGCGCTCGAAGGCGTGGTTCTGCGCTATGGAGTCTTCTACGGACCGGGCACCGGGCTGTTCGATGGAGCGGTCGTCGATCAGCTCCGCCGCCGGCGCATCCCCGTGATTGGCGACGGAGGCGGCTGGTGGTCGTTCCTGCATGTCGACGACGCCGCCGAGGCGACGGCGCTGGCGGTCGAACGAGGCGCCCCGGGGGTTTACAACATCGTCGACGACGAGCCGGCGCCGGTGCGCGAATGGCTGCCGGAGCTCGCCCGGATGCTCGGCGCCAAGCCGCCGTTCACGATTCCCCGCTGGCTTGGCCGGATTGCCGCGGGCGAGCATATATGGTCGTGATGATGACTGAGAGCCGGGCCGGGTCGAACCGCAAGGCGCGCAACGGGCTCGGCTGGGCGCCCGCTCATCCGTCATGGCGGCAGGGCTTCGCCGAGCTCCTGGATTCTGCGTTTGGCTGACGGCTCGGGTTGCGCGCGCGGCTCTTGCCGACGCACGATCCAACCGTTGCGCGAGCTAAGCCCTTTGACCTCAACGCTGAACGACTGGCCGCTCGGGCTGATGACCATGAGATCGACCGCCGGATGGTTGCCGAGCATGAGCGCGACCTGAAGACGCCCGCAATTGCTAGTCGTTTCGCGCCAGACCCGCTTATCCGGGATTAAGCAGGGCGGCGGTCGGAGCAAGCAAGGTGACAGTACGGTCGCCTTGCTGCCCCGACAGCGGACCCGGCGGGTGGACTTTATAGCTCCTGCTTCTGAAACGCGTTCTGCATATCGACCGCCATCCGCGCGGCGAGCAGCGCGGGAGCGGCGCGGGGGAGCGGCGCGTTGAGCAGAAGTCATTAGCCCGTTGCCCGTGTAACAGGTCAAAGTCGCTTCGCCTCAAGGATTATGGGGCCTATCCTGCCGGAGCGGCTTTCGGCGCTGGTCGAACCACCGGCGAAGCGATCCTTTGCGGGGTGCTCATTTACACCGCTTCCGCCGGCAATCAGGGCACGCTGGGCGGCCTCGTCGAAGTCACGCAGCGCTTTGGGCGCATCCTCAAATCCGCCCTCGAGCGCGCCCGGCTGTGTTCCGGCGACCCAGTCTGCGCCGACCACGATCCGGTTCACGCCCAAGCTGACCGCATGCTGCACGGCGCCGGCGCTCGCCACAGACCGCTGTCGCATCCTGCTCCAGCATCTCGCTCAGCGTCTCGAGCCCGGCGGCAAAGGCAAAAGCGTTCAAAGCTCGCCGACATGCTCGCCAGCGCCTCGGCCTTCAACGCATAGGTGGGAATTGCGGTCGACGTTCGCGGTCGGCCAGCCATCGGCGTGAGGCCGCAGCCTGGCACTTCGGACAATGCCTGTTACGGCACGAGTTGTAAGCGATGAGCGTATGGCCGCACGCCGCGTTCTCGCAGCGTGCGACGTGGCCGCCGAGCGCGGCGGTGCGGCAGCGCTCGATCGCACTCATCACCTTCAACTGGTCGAGGCTCACATGGCCGCGGTTGGCCTCGCGCCAAGCGGGACCGTGCTCGCGGAGGATGTCCGCGACCTCCAGAACTGGTCGAACCATGACCGACGGCGCTATCGCGCCGGCGGCTTCTCAGTGTCTCGCTTTGCTTGCCTGTGGCGCGGCGCGTTCAGGCCCTTAAGCGGGCTCTCGATCTTGGCGATCATTCCGGTCGCCACGCGGGTATAGCGAGCCGTGGTCTCGAGCTTGTCGTGTCCAAGCAACGCCTGAATCACCCGAATGTCCGTGCCGCGCTCGAGCAGATGGGTCGCGAAGGAATGGCGAAGCGAATGGAGGGAGAGCGTCTTGCGCAGCCCGGCGGCTTTCGCGGCTTGCTTGAACAGTCGGCCGAACTGGCGCGTGGTCATTGGCTGATGATCGCCGCGGCCGGGAAACAACCAGCGTTGTTCCGGCGCAACGCCGGTGTCATGCCTGGTCGGCCGCGCCTTCCACCATTGCCGCAACAGGTCGAGGATCTCGGCCGGCAGCATCACATTACGGTCCTTGCGGCCTTTCGACTGCACGATGCGGATGATCATCTGCTCACTGTCGATGTCGCACGCTCGCAGCCGCACCACTTCGCTGGCCCGCAGCCCGCAACCATACGCGAGCGTCAGCATCGCGCGCGCCTTCAAGCTCGTCGCCATGGCGAGAACACGCTTGACCTCCTCGGGGCTCAGCACCGGCGGCAGCTTCTGCGGCTCCTTGATGTGCCAGATCTCGGCCGCCAGATCGTGGCGACGCAGCGTGACGCGGAACAGGAAGCGCACCCCGGTCACGATCCGATTGCGGTTGCAGATGCTGGCGCCGCTCTCGACGAGGTGCAGCTGGAAGCGGCGCACCTCGTCGGCCGTCGCCGTATCGGGCGAGCGTTTGAGCCAGGCGGCGAACCGCTTGCAGCTATAGATGTGGCTGCGCTGCGTGTGCGGGTTCAGCTTGCGCCCAGCCATGTCTTCGATCATACGCTGACGCAGCGGACTGACAGTGTTGGTCTTGCTCATGGAGAGCTCCTTCCTGAGTGAGGTTGAACGACCCTCGATTCTTAGGATCGGGGCTTGCTCAGACCAGGTAATCTCGCATCCGATTGGAGCGGTTCTAAAATGGAGGGAACAAAATGAGAATACATATTAGTTCGCTTCTAGTGCTTACTTTCTTCATAGCCGGCGCTGCTAATGCGCAAGGGTTGAGTGGAGATTGGGGTAATAATTGTGGGGGGCACCTTTCGTTCCGCGAGGAAGGGCAAAGAGTTTCATTCGACTGTGATAATCCGGCCTTTCACCATCACTTTGTTGGCGAGTTCGAACGAAATGATCGGAGAATTGTTAAGGGCTCGATCACTCGTCGAGAACTCTCCAACAACTGTGAACTTGGCCCGATCCCTGCGAGCATATTCGTTATCAATGATCGCCAGGTTAAGTACTCGCAGGGAAATTGGGGCCCCGGTTGTGACTTAACTGTTCCTGTGGGCGGTGGCGACCAGGTTTCGACGAGATAGGCAGTTGGCATTGTCAGACTAAATTCTATACTGCCTGCTCGCGCACCAGGTGGGCTGGAGCTCCACTGTTTTTGTTCACGAATTGCTGCCGCGCTCGGCCGCATTCAACTCCGAAAATGGCCTATACTTATTTGCCTTGACAGTGCCTGTGGGAGGCTGCGCACGGTCATTCGGTAAGGCCCGGCTTTCGCAACCCGTCGTAGAGCGTCGCCTAAGCGCAATGCTGCTATGATGCGCGCGAAAATTATCCGTCATCCTTTCGGCGTTTCGCGTCCGTCCCGTCTCAGCGCGCAGTCGGAGCCCGTGTGGCCGCGTCTCGAGCGGCCACATGCATCGTCATAGCTTCAGTAGCACTGCGTGACCAGACGGCCGTAGACGTCGACCACCTGAACGCAGCCGCCGGGGGCTGCGTAACCAGGAGCGACGACGGGAGCGCCGTACGCGGCGGCGCCATAAGCGCGACGCGTGGTTCGGCGCGCCACGCCGGCATAGCTCATCGGCGTGGCGGGCCGCCCGATGATCGCATGCGCCTTGGTCACGAATAGCCCCGAGGTCGTCGGTGAGACGTCATCGATCATGAAGAGGCCGAGGCCGGCGAGCGCGGCGAAGGTCGCCTGAAGCGTTCGTGATGTCACGTTGACCGGCGAACTTGAGCGGCAGCACCCAGGCGCTGGGCGAGTAGCTGAGGTAGGGCAGGAGGCGGGCTCAGCGCGCCCGGCAAGCTCATGTTCGACAGCGAAGGCAATGTCTGGACCGGAGACAATTTCATCGTCGGTTCGCAGGCTGTCGATTTCCTGTGGAACGGCAACATGTCCAAGTTCGCGCCCACCGGGCGCGCGCTTTCGCCGGCCCCAACCAGCGTCCGCGATCAGGCGGCCAAGGCGCTCGCCGAGCGGCAGCCCGCGGACAAAGCGAACCCGTTCCTGTTCCTGGAGAAGCTTTAGGCGTCGAGCGTCGTCAACACACTTGACCTCTTCCGCGATTGGCGCGACGCCGTCTACGAGTCGACCTTCTTCGGAATCTGACGGGTCGCCGCTCATGCTGCGCCTCGGCGAAGCCAACGCTCGACGAACCGGAAGAGTAGGCGCGGCGGCGCGATCGGCGATGGCGAAAACGATGGGCGCCGAACAGGGCCGCCCCGCGATCACTGGCTTCCTCAGCTCGTCAATTGACCGCCATTGGCCGACAGCGTTGACCCCGTGATGAATCCGGCGTCATCGGCGGCGAGGAAGACGACGCAGCGCGCGACCTCTTCGGGCTGTCCGAGCCTGCGCACGCCGATCTGCGGCAGGATGGATTTTTCGAGGACGTCCTTCGGCACCGCCATCACCATTTCGGTCGCGATGTAGCCGGGGCAGATCGCATTGACCGTGACGCCCTTGTTGGCGTTCTCCTGAGCCAGCGCCCTGGTGAAGCCAAGGTCGCCCGCCTTGGAGGCGGAATAGTTGACCTGGCCCATCTGGCCCTTCTGGCCATTGACGGACGATATGTTGATGATGCGGCCGAAGCCGCGCTCGCGCATGCCCTCGATGAGCGGGCGGGTCATGTTGAACAGCGAGTTGAGGTTGGTGTTGACGACCGCATACCACTGGTCCGGGGTCATCTTGTGGAACATGCCGTCCTTGGTGATGCCGGCGTTGTTGACGAGAATGTCGACCGGGCCGAGGTCCTTGGCGACCTCCGCGAGCCCAGTGACACAATCGTCATAATTGGCCACGTTCCACTTGTAGACATGAATGCCGGTTTCGGCCTTGAACTTCGCCGCTGGCCTCGTCATTGCTATGATAGGTCGCCGCGACCTGGCATCCTGCGGCCTTCAGCGCCTTGGAAATCGCCGCGCCGATGCCCCGCGTGCCGCCGGTGACCACTGCAACTCTGCTCACGTTTCTCCTCCCTGACAAAATGGGTCCACACCGGTACGCGATTGGCCTTCCCTGTGGCAAGCGACAAAAGCGGATAAGAATCGCGCTCGGCGCCGCGGGACATTGCGTCATCAGCTCCGGTGGGCATTGGAACGGGTCAGTTCGAAGGGTTTGAACCAGCTGTCACGGGCGAAATGCGAACGCGAGACGAACACGCAACCATTACGGCTTTGGATATCGGCGCGGCAGAACGTCACAAAATCCTCGGTCAAGGTCTCAATCTAATCGAGGTGCTGATCCAGACGACAAAGGCGGAGCGCGTTGGGCTGTGGCATCGCTGGCGATCATAGGCTGCATTTCGCGCATCGTCCGAGCGCTATGACGACAGTCGCGAAGCGATGAGAGTTTCGAGCTCCGCTATTTTTGCTCACGAATTGCCGCCGCGCTCGGCCGGATTAAACTCCGAAAATGGCCTATACTTATTTGCCTTGACAGTGCCCGCAGACGCCATCCAACGCTATCGGATCAATTGTCGTGCCAAGATGACGGGCCGTCGAAACGGAGCAAACATCACGCCCAGAATGGGTTTAGCTCGGGCGAAGCTGACCGAACGAAAGCCGGCCGCTCGCCTTCTTTCGCCGCATCTGGGACGCCCTGTCGTGTGTCGTTTGAAGGCGGCCAAATCTGTAATCCGCGCCCCGCACGGCCGAGAGAGAAGTCCGCTCGGCGGTTGCATGAGAACAGCGCCATGAGCACGTCCGGCAGGGCCGCGTCCGCGCCGAGGCCGCTACGACCAAGCGGCTTGGGCTTGCGCGCGCAGTCCGCGCGGCACAATATCACGGGCGGGCAAAAGGCGATGGGGCACACCTTGCTGTTTCCGCTCGCCAGAGGATTGAGCCGATGCCTGACAAAGCCCTTGACCCAGTGGAATGGGAAATAGTCCGCGCCGACATCGCGATGGAGAAAGCCCGTCTGAAGGCGAATGGTGACTGGGCTAAGTGGGAAGAATTTCAGACGCAAGCGAACATACGCTGGCCGCGTATTCGGCTCCTGCCGATTGGATGGCGCGAGCGGCGAGGGCGCGGCCTCCTGTGACCGACGAGGAGCGCGTCGCGCTGTGGTGGGCGGCTCGAATCCCTAACCTGTCTGGGATGATGGCGCCGCCTCGGATGCCCCGACGGCTAGGCTGGCGGCCAATCCAACCTCGCGCCGCAAGGCCGAAATAAGTCCTCCCGACGCGCGCATGAGGCAAGCGCCATGAGAACGTCCGGCAATGCCGCATCCGCGCCGAACGGCTCGATCAGTCCCTCGCGCCGATAGCTTCCCGCCCGGCCGCATCGTTGGCAATCGATGAGAACAAGGTTCAGGGGAGACTTGCCGAGTGGTCGTGAGACGAACCGCGCCACCATCAACCAACCCGCCTAAGCACGTTCGCCTCCGTCGCCGCCTCCCGCTCCGGCCGCGCGCCGTGGGCTTGCACCCAAGGGCAGGGACGTCTATTGATGCGGCGTCTGAGAGGCCGGTCATGAGCCGTAAAGACGTTCGCGCCGAAGGAAGCGCCAATGATGCCTGTTCGTTCGTCAGCGTGGAGCGCACCGCTCCTTCTATCAAGCATCGCCATCGCCTTCGGCCAACAGGTCGGAGATCCGGCTGCGGGGAAACAGTTGGCCGAGGGGACATGCCTAAGCGGCCGCGCTCACCGGCCTGCCCAAGCGCGGCTACGCCGTCGGAATTGATCGGGCCGACAAGGTGCGAGGATCGGTCTATCGGATTGAGCCGACGGAAATGGAGGAAGATAGCGCCGCGCCGCACGCTGAAGCGTCACAGACTTGCGAAGCGCCACCAGATCGGCCCGGGCGCGCCGCGAATTTGCGAACCCGTCGGGCGGCGTGATGGCGACGCGACGAAACGCAAACGGCGCCGGCGAGGCATCCGTCCCGCCGGCGCCATCGGCGTCAGCGCGCGAAACCCTCGACGCTTCTGTCGCGAGACTTTCCGGCCTCAACGCGGATCAGCTTCTCCCTCGATCGACAACTCAATCGCTCGCCGCCAGGCAGTCATGACCTTCGTCCCTCTTCCGCGAATCAAAGGCCAGGCTACAGGACATCAGGGCTCCTTGCCCGGGCGTCGGCGATCATCGAGCGCCGCCATCGGACCATAGGCCAGGGCTCGCTCGACGCAGCGTTGAACCGTCTGATGATGCACCCCCAAGGCTCGGCCAACCGCAAAGAACGACGGGTCTTCCCGGTAGGCCAGCAGCATTCGCGCCCGCTCGACCCGGCTCGCCGCTTCGGTGCGCGAGCGCGCAATCGACATTGAATCCCATGCAATTGATCAGTTTCATGGAATCGCTGAACTAGTAACGCCTTGATGCGCGAGCCTTGTCGCGAGCGGCTTCATGGATGGAGCGGGGAAATTTGCGTGCCGGCGCATTCGGGCAGCACTTCGGCTTGAGCGCCATCCCTCGCACTAACCAGCGGCTTGTGAAGCTAACGCAAAAAACAATTCAGCGATCCGGAGTTGCTGCCGGCGCGCGCTTCGATACTGGCAGCGAGACGTCGCCCAAAGGGGCTTGGATGCGCGGCGTCGCGCTTGGTCGGGTTCGGCAATGATCCCGCAAGCAACGCTCCCTCGCGGGCGTCGAGCTGGCTCGCACTCTTGCGGAAATAGTGCCGGGCTGCCGCTTCGATGCCGAAGATCCCATCGCCCCATTCAGCGACGTTAAGGTAGACCTCGAGAGTGCGCCTCTTCGACCAAACGTTGCCGAGGACAAGCGCCATGCCGATTTCGACTCCCTTGCGCACGGCTGATCGACCGGGCCAGAGGAAGAGGTTCTTGGCGGTCTGCATGGTTATCGTCGAAGCGCCGCGCCGCGGGCCGCGCTTGCCGGCGCGGTCGAGGACTTCCGTGAGCGCGCTCCAGTCGACCCCCTTGTTCTGGCAAAAGGTCGCGTCCTCTGACGCCACCACCGCTGCGATCGCGGCCGGCGACATGTCGTCTAGCGGCACATAGACGCGCTCGTAGCTCTTGCCTTCGATCTTGCGGGCGATCATCAGTGTCGAGACAGGCGGCGCGACCGCGTAGAGCGCGACCAACGCGACGAATATGCAGCCCAGCGCCAGCGCGGCGAAGCCGAAGACGCGCGCCAGCCTGCCGAATAAAGACCGCCGCGAGCGCATTTAGAAACTTCCCGCAAGCGTCTGCTGTGTCAGTAGTAATTGATCACGGCTTACCCGCTGCAAGGAACAATTGCCAAAAAAGCAGGCCAAGAAATACGACCACGAGGATTCGGAGGATAAGGCCCGACCCATTGGGACGAAGGGCCTTGCTAACATGGGGGGTCAGCCAGTCGTGGTCGCTCACGCCAAAACCACTTTAACGCCCGCCCGCCACCAGCCTCGCCACAGATTGATAAAGATTTCTTAAATATGTCGCTTGTCGAACTGCGCTTCACGAGGAGCCCGTCCGGTCCCGAAGCGTTGGACCGATGCACCCAGTCGCGCAGCGTCTGGCGATCCATGCCGCCCACCCTGGCCGCCGCGCCCCGGTCCATCCCGTCTCTGACCGCAGCCAGCGACAAGAGCCGCCGGACGCGAAGGGTTTATCCATGCCGTCGCCGCCGCGTCCTCGCCCGACTTGCGCCGACCATAGCTCGGACGCGACAACGCCTCGCACAGTTCCTCCTCCAGCATCGTCTCGATAAAACCGCGCACGCGAGCGCGGACCCCGTCCTCGATCGCGTCGAACCAATCATCGAAAAGCAAACCCTCGGCAGCCGCAGCCGCCTCCTTCGTGGTATCCTTCGTCATGGCGTGGTCTCCGTTCCTGCGCGCCAGCGCCGGAATCATTTGCGTTGAGCAACCCGGAGACTACGCCAACCCAATTCCAACCACCTCCGCGACGGGACCCAATATGGTTTGGAAACTGGGCTCGAGTGCCGACAGATAACGCAGTGCCGCTCGCTCGGCAACGGCATACAGCGAGGGGTCCAAGCGCCGCTCAGGGGCAGGGAGCTAATCGAGTAACGGGGCGTCTCATACCTCCATCCGCGCGCGCTCCTCGATCCCGACGAGCGGCGCGATAGCCACCTCGCCCTTCATCGGGAAGCTTCCGTTCTGGAATGCCCGCTTCGCCTAAAAACGCGAGCCGCTGGGTCTTTTCAATCGCTCGCGCTCCAAGAAAAGACTGGCTTTCCGTTCGAAAGAGAGCGCGTGTGCGTGTGCGTGGCCGTCCGCGAAAGCTGTGGCGCAGCGTGCGAACCCTTCGCCCCGACGATCGCTCCATTCCGGGGCTCGCGTCAGTGAGGGGCCCGGATCGTCCGGCTCCCGAAACGCGAGCGTCCAAACATGTCCATCAAACTCAACGACACGCAGCTTGTGCTGCTGAGCGCTGCCTCCTATTGTGAACTTCATGGGCTGAAACACGCAGCCAACAAACCCTGCCGGCGGCGATCGGCGCGATCGGGTTCCAGAACAAGGCCGCCGTCTACGACCTCCTGTTCAGGACCCGCTTGGGCATCACCCCGGCTCTCATCCGCCTGTCGGTCGGCATCGAAAATCCGGACGATCTCATCGCCGATCTCGACCAGGCGCTGAGACGGTGATGATTTCGGCGGCTGCAATTTTGCCGGAAGGCCCAGAAGCCTGTACGCAGTCCGTCATTGCGAGTTGGGACCGCCCGTTGGGCGATCCCCGTGAATGAAACGTATGTAATCAGGACGATGGCGAGAACTCTCGTAAATCAACAGGATACCTGTTTGTTTCTTTTTAGCGGAGCGAAGCAATCCAGGAGCGTTGCGCGTCCGGCCTCTGGATTGCTTCGTCGCTCACGCTTCTCGCAATGACGGTGGTTTCGACTCCTCTCCCGCCAACAAGAATAAGGAGCAGCGGGTCGGCTAGCCCTCGTATCGGCGCCAAAGCGCCGCGCCGCCACCTCCGGCCATAGTGAAAAGCCGGTAGCGTTTGGCACGGAAACGCTTGGCCTCAGCCCTGAAATTACCACTTGGCCGGGATCAACTCTCCCGAGATGATCCGCCTGGTCCTCACCGAGGGCGCCAATGACGCCATCGCCTCGACGCTGCCGAAGGGCTCGGCGCGGTGGCCCATGCAGCGCGAGCGCGGCAAATGTTTCATCCAGGTCGAGGCGGCCGTCGTCGACCGCATGAGGGCTATGCGCAGGCCCGGCGAGGACTACTCCGACGTGATCCTACGGTTGGTCGAGTTCGAGGCGGGGCGGCGTTAAGATTTCGTCAAACGCAGCACGCCGCCTCCTCCCGTCAACGTCTCATGGGACACGGGCGCAATGACCTCTCTGAGCCTTCGTGAAGCGGCAGAACAGGCCGGAACAAGCAAGTCGACCATCTCTCTCGCGCGAAAGAAACCGGCTGGCGACAATCGGCACGGAGGTCTCTATGGCGTTGCGTCTGGTTATCGGGGCGTGTTCGAACGAGCACGTCGCAAGTTGGGCGCTCCAATCAATGGGAGACGAATTGGCGACGCAAACCCGCCGCGAAGCTCTGCGCCAAGGCAAGCCTCCGGGACGCTTCGTCGCCGAAATCGTCCGCGACTTCGAGCGGACCTCGGACTTTGCGGCCCGGGCGAATGCTGCGCGATCCATGCGTGGATCCGATCAGCCTTTATTGGCTGGGCTCCTTTTCATTCTCGCTCGCCGTGCGTCTCAATGTGGCTAGCCTCCGCGATGAGAAGCCGCAATGGCAAGGCGTTTCGATCGCCCCGCCGCTGGCGGACGCCCACTTGGCCCAAAGTTGGCCTCGGGCGGCGTGGACGTCGCGCCAATACGGTCGCGTAGCCGGCTAAAGACTTCTCCGGACCTTAGCCTTGGGCCGGAGGCTCTCGCCAATGCATTCTCGCGCCTTTCGGTCGGCGTTGTCATCGCCCTCCTGCTTTCAGGAAACGCGATAGCGGGGGATTTAGAGGACTGCGCAGCGGCTTACGATCGACAGGACTACGCGGCGGCCCTTCAGCTGTGTCGGCCTCTTGCCGAGCAAGGCGATGCCCGTGCGCAGACTAGCCTCGGCGGCATGTACTACAACGGCCAGGGCGTCCAGCGGGACTATGACGAGGCGGCGAAATGGGCGCGCAAGGCGGCCGAACAGGGCTACGCCCCGGCGCAGGCCTACCTCGGCGTCATGTACTGGAACGGCCAAGGCGTGCCGCAGGACGCTGTTCGAGCGTACATGTGGCTGAATTTGGCGGCCGCACAGGAGCCGGATGCGGTGAGGGAACGTGATGTCGCTGCTTCCCAAATGACCCCTGACGAGATCGCCGAGGCGCAGCGGCTGGCGCGCGAGTGGAAGCCGACGACCCCGTCCCCCTGATTCCGCATCGCCATCACCCCAGCAGCCTACGAGGCGATCGCCGCCACGCTTCCGCTCGGCAGCGTATGTTGGTAGTTGGCTCTCCTCGCCAAAGTTTTACGGAAACCTCTAGACCATCGAGCCTCTTGCAAAATTCATCGAACGCGGCGAATTTTCCCTGTGTTCGCGGGGCGGAGCGGCCGGCGCTCAGGCCGGCGCGGGCCTGAGCTGCGTGACGCGGAGTATTTGATCGACCGCGAGTGCCACCACGCCGAACATGAGGTGGCATTTGACCTTGATCGCGCCGCGCACGCGCACGGACCGTGCGCCGAATTCATCCTTCAGTCGGGCGTTGACGCGTTCGGCCAGGGTGCGAAAATTAAAAATGACGTCGTCCGGATCGGGCATATGGATGAGTTTCATGCGCTCGACTTCTTTGGCCCATTCGGCCTTGGCTTCGTGCTGGGCGCGAAAGTTGCGATCGATGATCGGCGCATGGCCGAGCGCCTTGCTGTGGTCATGGATGGCGGCGGCGTCGTAGGCCGCATCCATTAGATCGTAGAGATAGGAGACGCGGGCGCCGGTCATGGTCATCAAGGGAATGGCGACCTGACTGTCGTGGACGGAAGCCGAGGTCAGTATGCAGGAGACCGGGATTTGGCCGCAGGCGACATCCAGATGCAGTTTGTAGCCGATCCAGGTTTCCTTGTAGCCCTTGCTGTTCTTCTTGGAGCCGACATCGCACGCGGTGGGCAGATCGGCGAGCATCTGATCGAGGTTCTGCGTGGTCTGCCGTTCGAGGCGCGTCGGCTCGGGTTTTGGCCGTTCCTCGTCCTTGCGCGGGCGTCCGCGCTTGCGCGTCGGCTGAGCGCCATCGGGCGGCGGCGGATTCCCCTTATTGTCGTTCGGCTCCGTCTTGACCGGCTTCTCGCGCGCCTCGATCTCGGTCGCGTCGCGCGCGATCACGCCGACGATGCGCCCGCCGAGCGAGCGCTCGATCAGCGCCGCGTGCATCTTGTCGGGCAGATCGCCCTGCGCAAACTCCGCGAAGGCGCGGAAAAAGGTAGCTTCCGATGGCACTTGCGAGCGTCGTTCCCAACCGAGAATGCGACGCAGCGACCTGTCGACATCGCGTCATCAGGCCATCGGGATCGAGGACGAGATTGACGCCGCCATCCTCGACGTCGCCTCCGAACACCTGCTTCACCCCGACATCGTCAATCGCAAGCGGGCCTTGCTGAACATGCCGCTCATGTACGGCGCGCAGCGATGGCATGCCCTTCCTGGATGTCTGGGTCGAGCAGGCCAAGGCGACGCTACGCGAGCGGCGCCTCCGGGCGCCGGGGCTGCAAGAGCATTTGGCTGGATCGGCCGG
This sequence comes from uncultured Alphaproteobacteria bacterium, assembly GCA_963805295.1. Lineage (GTDB taxonomy): Bacteria > Pseudomonadota > Alphaproteobacteria > Rhizobiales > Beijerinckiaceae > Roseiarcus. The sequence goes on from CAWDTW010000053.1 coordinate 17,353, forward strand.
GCGGAAGCCGGAGGGCTCGACCGCCACACGGGTCAAGACCTTCCAATTTTGTTACCCGAGCGCATGTTGCGCAAATACCCGATTGGGCGGCTGTTCGGCTTCGGAGCGACAAAATCGGCCTTTTTTGACCCGGTTGCCAAATTGGCTAGGCCGACGGGACAAGTCTTAGCGTGCTCTTTCGGGAATATTCTGCGATGACCCCAAGCTCGCAGACGCTTTCGAGCTTGACCCGGCAGACGGCGACGGGGCCTTCCTTGCGTGGATGCCGAGCGAGTTTCGTCATTCGATCGATGAAATACGGGATGGTGCGTTATGAACGATGGCGTCGCAAGCGAGGCGGAGTTGCGGCTTGGGCTGCCGCCCGGCTCATATCCCTTTGCGAGCCGTTTCCTCGACCTCGACGGCGCTCGCCTTCACTATGCCGACGAGGGCCGGGGGCCGGCGCTCCTCATGCTGCATGGCAACCCGACGTGGAGCATCCTCTACCGCGGCCTCATTGAGGGCCTGAGGGAGAGCTGCCGCTGCGTCGCCGTCGACCTCGCCGGCTTTGGCCTCTCGTCGCCGCCGTCCGGCTTCTCCTTCAACCAGAGGATCAGGCTCGCCTCATCGCCCGCCTCATCGAACGGCTTGACTTGAGGGATGCGACGCTCATCGCTCATGACTGGGGCGGCCCGGTCGGGCTCGGCGCGGCGATGATGACCGGCGGGCGCGTCACCCGACTTTGCCTCGGCAACACCTGGGCCTGGCCGGTCAACGGCGACTTTCACTTCGAATGGTTCTCGAAGTTGTTTGGCGGGCCAGTCGGGCGCTTTGGCTCGGAGCGTTATCTGGCCTTCGTCAATATGGTCATGCCGTCGGCGATGCGGCGGCGGAAACTCAAGCCGGCCGAACTCGACCTCTATCCGCGCCGTTTCGCTCGCTCCAGTCGCGCCGGCCGCTTCACGTCTTTCCATGGGAGATCACGGCAAGCCGCGACTTTCTCAGCCGGCTGCAGACTTGGGTCGCGGGTTTCACGGGGCCGGCCTTCTTCGTCTGGCCCGAGAAGGATATCGCCTTCCGCGGCAAGGAGCTCGGGCGCTGGAAGGAGCTCTTGCCGCAGGCGGGGGCGCAGCGGATCACGAATTGCGCCACTTCCTCCGGATCGACGCGCCGGACGAGTGCCTCGCCGCCGTGCGCGCGTTCCTGGAGCGGGCGCCGTAACGGCGCCTTTTCCCGGAGGATGAGCCAGTCGAGCGCTTCGACGTCTCGGCCGACCAGCCGACGTCGAGGCCGGCGAGATCGCTCATCGCGAACGGCCCCATCGGCATGCCGAAATCGACCAGCACGCGGTCGACGTCCCACGGCGTCGCGCCTTCGAGGACGAGCTTCATCGCCTCCCGCTGGCGCTGAGCCAGCATCCGGTTGCCGACGAAGCGGAAGCCGCATCACGTTGGCGGGCGAGAAGAAATGCATGCCGAGCACGTCCTCGGACCGTTTCGTCTTCGCGGCGATTTCGTCGATGTCGAGATAGGAGGTGTTGGAGGCGAGAATGGCGCCGGGCTTGGCGACGCCGTCGAGCCGCTCGAACACGCTCTTCTTCAAATCCATGTTCTCGTAGACCGCCTCGATCACGAGATCGGCCCCAGAGAGCGCATTGAAGTCGAGCGAGGGCGCGAGCCTGCCCATCCGCGCTTCGACCTCCGCCATCGTCAGGCGGCCCCTCTTGGCCGAGTTCTCGTAATTGCGGCGCATGATCGAGACGCCGCGGTCGAGCGCTTCCTTCGACGTCTCGACGATCGCGACCGGAATCCCGGCGGAGAGGAAATTCATTGCGATGCCGCCGCCCATCGTGCCGGCGCCGATCACGCCGACGCTGCGGATGGGCGGATCGGCTCGTCGGGGCCGACGTCGGCGATCTTGGCCGCCTGGCGCTCGGCGAAGAACACATGCCGCTGCGCCTTCGATTGGGTAGTCGAGAGCAGCGCCACGAACATTTCGCGCTCCTTGACGACGCCAACGTCGAACGGCAGGTCGACGGCGTTCTTGACCAACTGGATCGCCTTCTCCCAGGCCTCGAAGCCGCGGAATTTTCGCGCGTTCGCCCTGCGGACCGCTTCGAAGATCTCCGGGTCGCCGCGGGCGGGCTCGAGGTTTTCCGAGCGGTCGCGCACTTTCTTTAACGGCGCCTTCTCGGCGACGAGACGCGCGGGCGAAGGCAACACCAAGTCCGGCAGCTTGCCCTCCTCCGCGAGTTCGTCGACGACCCCCCATTCCTTCGCCTCGCCTGCGCCGAAGGGGGTTCCGGAGAGGATGACGTCCAGCGCCCTCTCGGGGGGGTGAGCCGCGGCAGCCGCTGGGTCCCGCCGGGACGGGAATGAGGCCGAGCTTGATTTCGGGCAGGCCGCATTTCGCCGACGGGACGGCGATGCGATAATGCGCGGTCAGCGCCACCTCGAAGCCGCCGCCGAGCGCGGTCCGTGCAGCGAGCGACAACGGCTTCGAGGCGTTCTCGATCGCATCCAGCACGTCCGACAGATAGGGCGCGGCGGGCGGCTTGCCGATTCGGAAATGTCGGCGCCGGCGATGAACGTGCGCCCCGCGCAAATGATGACGATCGCCTTGACGGCGCCGTTCGCCTCCGCCGCCTCGACGCCCCGCTTAAGACCGTCGCGGACGGTCTGCGACAGCGCGTTGACCGGCGGCGAATTGATCGTGACGGTCGCGACTTCGCCGTCGATGGTCAGTTCGGCGACGGAATTGATGGCGGTCATGGGGTTCCTCCGACGTCGGCGCGACCAAGGTCAAAGATCGTGGGGCGCTTTGACGCTTCGCGACGCTGAACATATGTTTGAAGCACGCGACGTCTCTCGGTCAACTCCGGGCGATCGGTCGCCGGGGCGCTCGGCTCCCGATACGGGCGCCGATGGGCGCCCGTAGGCGCTAACATAGCGGGACCATGCATTGGTAGGCGCGTTTTCGTCGTGGAGGCTCGCGCAGATGTCGGCGCAGCGCCACCAGGCAGCCCCGCAGGCAAGCGAGGGTCGGCTCGGGCATGATCGCTTGCAGCAGGGAAGCGACGAGTTGGCCAACAGGCGCCATTCAGGCGCCCGATCGATGACGCAAAGTGTCGTGCCTGGAGCTGTTCGATGAACCCAATCGCCACCGGTTGACGCGATCTCGCGCACTTCTTCAAGCGCGCTGGTCTGATCGGGGCAACGGATCAGCGGACAACATCGGGCCGGCGGATCCTATACTCCGCTACTCCGCGCAAAAAGGGCGAAGACATGACCGCACCCACGACAATGCCGCCGACCGTCGTGACAGGTGACGGCTCCGATCTCGCGAAGCTCGAAGATCGGGTACGCCGCATCTGGGCGGTCGCTAAGGTCCGAGTAGAGGATGGCGGCGACAGGTCGCCGAACGTCGCCGAGCTAAACGAAGAGGTCGAGCAAGCCGAGTTTGAGTTTAACTCGACCCTCACCAGCCTCTTCAACCGGCTCTATTACCCTGGACGCCATCCGAGGGACGGTGAGTGCCTCCTGACGACGCCTCTGAAGATGACGCCAACGAGGGCAAAGGACGGCAAATCGAACTTGATCGACGGCGAGACCGCGATCGAGGAGGCGCTTGCGTCGACGGGCGCCTCGAAGCTCCAGAAAGAGATTACCGACGCAAACGTCGACGCGCTGAGGACGCGCGCAGAGACGATGCTCTGGATCACTGGCGGCAATCGCCGCGCCAGGTGGAAGGATATCGAAGAGCAGTCGATCAGCAATGTCCGCTGGCCATGGCTGCCACCCAAGGGCTTGGACGAGCTGCGTCGGCGGCGTTCTCCACCGGCGACTGGGCTGGTGGGTGAGCGTCAGGGTATTCATCCACTTCTCAGCGTCGCCGGTCGACAGCTGGCCGTCAGGGTCGACGGCGAGGAACCAGAGCACTGTTGCGTCAAATTCGAACACGACGTCCGGGACGATCGGGGACGTGCCAAAACATCGGACGTCGTCGCGTAGTGGATTTGCGGCTTCGGGCCGGCGTTCATAGCGGTTAGTTCAACGGTCGCTTTGCCTAAGTCGTCGCGATTCTTAGTGACGGCCTTGACCGAGCTCTTTGGCGGAGGGAACGGCCCCTTCTCGATGTAGCCGTCATTGTTGTCGCGCCGGCTATCTAAGTCAGCTTTGCGGCCGACATATCCTGACCCATCGGCATGCACGTCGGGCAGAGCCGCGGCCACATATCGCGCCGCAAGCTCATCGCGCAATTCGTCGGGGTAATCGAGATGTTCCTTTGCCGGGCCGGAAGGGCATGGCGCGCGATCCTCACTTCCGAAATGGCGACCGCCAGCGGCTACGTTTCGCGAGAGAATAGCGGCCTTGGGCCGGCGTCCGAAACCCTTCACCGAAGCCGCCATTCGTCCGGGGTTGGCTGCTTGGCCCTTCTTCACCCACGATAGACACACTGGCAGCTCATCTTCGGGCAGTGACCATCTCTAATTATATCCGTCGAAACGCCTCCCATTGTTATGGTTGTGGGACCCGGCGACCGCGCAATTCGATCACCGGATGGTTCGCACTGGCGGAGGACCGGCCTCTGTTCGCCTTCGGCCGGTCTCTGGACGCCCTGGCGGGGGTCCGCGGCCCAAGAGCGCGCTCGTTGAGGGCGACCATGAGCTATTCGGTTTCCTCACGACGGAGGCCCAATGCGATCGTCGCGCCGATCCATCCCAAAGCTATGCCGGTCATTCTCACAGATACGGCCGAGGTCGACCTTTGGCTTGAGGCGGACGCGTCCGACGCGCTGGCGCTGCAACGGCCGTTGCCTGACGAGGCGCTCCGGATCGTCGCGAAGGGCGAGAAAGAGGACCGAATCCCCGAGTTCGCGCCGTAGTCGGTCCGCTTCACAGCGGTTGGCATTCACAGATGTCAAGCCAGTTCAATGAGCACACGAATTTCGAGCCGGGTTTGCCGACAATAGGAACTCCCTCCGCCTCAACGGTATAATAGCAGCCCCCCCTGCAGTAGAAATAATGGCACTGGGCGAGCGGTGGCGCGTGTACTGTTTGGGTCCGACCCACACCTACGGTGATCCAACGACCGTCGTAGCAACCGCGAGCAACCTCTCCTGTGCCTTGGACGCGAATGGAAATTCTGAACTTAGCCTGGTTGGTTCTGGAAAATCCCTGCCAGACGCAATTCTGAATTTGTGACCGATATCTCATCTGCCTGGACGTGCTGCACTAGACATAACGACAAGATGGCCACGGTCGTGCTGAGCTTGCACAAGGTACACCTCCCTTAGGGATTTTGCTGTCCTGTCTCGACCCAAGTCCGCAACCAGGCACTCTAACGTCATCGGCTCTCTTTGGCACTACCGCGTTCAATCCGGATTGCGATACGCGATAGCGCTCCAAATGCTCCACCAAGCGCCTCGCCACGATCAGCCTGCGAAACCGGCGCGGCGATTTTTCTGGGGTGCGGCTCGGCCAACGATAGCAGGCTTCGTTTGTAGACCCTCCGATGAGTAGACGGGCCGTGCTCAGAAGAAGGCCGCCCCGACGGTCCCCACCGTATCGACGAGTAGCGCGCGATCGAGCGAGACGTTTCGCGCCTCGCAACTGGTTTCAGAGACGAGCAGGCAGCCATGGCACGAGGCGCCGTGCAGCATGCGGTCAGCTTGGGCGTGAACCGGATCGTGGTCGGCGCAGACTGGGTCGCCGGAACACAGCCGGGCGCGCTCGAGGGCGGATTTGAGGATGCGCCCAAAGCGCTGCGTGACTTCGACGACGCCGCCCAGCGTGCCCTGATTGCCGGCGGAAGCGGTGTAAATGAGCACCCCGCAAAGGATCGCTTCGCCGGTGGTTCGACCAGCGCCGAAAGCCGCTCCGGCAGGTTAGGCCCCATAATCCAGCACGCGACGCAGTGCGCGGTGCATCGCGGTTTGCTCCAGCCCAACGCGCGCGACCCGGTCGGCTCCCGAATGTCTGCTGTTCGGCGTTCCGATCGAGCCGGAGGACGCTAGTCTCCTCTGCGTCCATTTTTCGGCGAGAGAGCAAGCGCCGCGAGGACGGACACCCTGAATGAGTTCACAACTGCGATCTGCTGAAGGGACGCTCAATTGACCTACGTCGTCAACGAGAGCTGCATTCGCTGCAAGATTATGGACTGCGTCGAGGTGTGCCCTGTGGACTGCTTTTACGAAGGCGAGAACATGCTCGTCATCCATCCGGACGAATGCATCGACTGCGGGGTCTGCGAGCCGGAATGTCCGATCGACGCAATCAAGCCGGACACCAACTCAGGGCTTGAGAAGTGGCTGTCGCTGAATGCCGAATACGCGAAAATCTGGCCAAACATTACGGCTAAGAAAGCGCCTCCGCCCGACTCCAAGGATTGGGAGGGGAAGCCGGACAAACTCCAATACTTCTCACCAAATCCCGGCGCGGGTGATTGACGCGGACAGGGCCACCACCGTTTGGCGGCCCGACCGAGACCGGCCTATCTGATACGATCGGGCGCCGGAACGGCCGTGACCGCGTCCCTTCAAGGGGCATGCACTATGGCGATGCCCAAAAACTATTGCTTCATTTCGTGAAACCTCGGCGAGATGCTGTAGTTCCATTCTGGATGGAATAAGTCTCGGGTCATGTTGAGGGTCGCCATTTCCGCGTCCGAGACCTTGATGCCCTTTGGATAGGTGTTGCTATCGAGTTCGCAGCGGATTTTGAGACCGGTTTTCGTCGTGGTGTTGGCGATCAGTTCGATGACGATGAGGAGGCTGAGGAGTGGCGTCGCGCGCCAGTTCTGCGTGATGTGGCAGAACATGCGATGCTCGATCTTGTTCCACTTCGAAGTCCCTGGCGGATAGTGGCAAACCTGAATGATCAGACCGGTTTCGTCCGCGAGTTGTTGGAGGGCCAACTTCCAGAGCCGCAGCCGTGAACCATTGGAGCCGCCGCCGTCGGCCGTGATCATCAGGCGCCTCATCCCGGGATAGAGCTTCCAACCCATCTGATCGAGCCAGCATCGGACGGCGTTGACGGCGAACTCCCCGGTGTCGTGGTCAATTCCGAGGCTGACATAGCCGAGGTTGGCGCCGATGTCGTAGACCCCGTAAGGGACGACCTTGCCCAACTCCTTGTCCTCGAAATCGTGAGCGTTGACCTCGATCGGTTCGCCCTGCGGCCCATAGTCGCTACCGCCGTTCTTGAATTCGCCCAGCAATTCCTTCTTCTTCGCGTCGATCGATATCACGGGTTCGCCGGCCGCCTGAAACGCCTCGACCTTCGCGTTGATATATTCGAACTGGGCGTCGCGATCAGGATGTTTGCCGGCTTCCTTGGTCTTGCGGTTGGAATGGCGACAATATTTCAGTTCCTCCAGCAGCTTGGGAATGGTCGAGGAACTCACTTTGTGACCCATGGCGCGAAGCGCCGTCGCCAGCTTGTCGTGGCTCTTGGAGACCCATCGCAACGGCCGCATCGGGTCGCCCATCGTCGCCGGCTCGAGCAATCGTTGCAAGTCCTCCAACAGCGTCGGGTCCTTGACCGTCAACCGAGGAGTGCCCCCGCCCTTGCGCCGCACCTCTCCCGTCAAGGAGCCGGGGTTCCGCAAGTCCTTCAGACCGCGCCCAATCGTGCTCCGGGCGACCTTCGTCGCGCGCGCGACCGCCGCAATCCCGCCGTAGCCCGCCGCCTTCGCCTCCGCCGCCGCGCTCAACCGCCGGCGTCGCTCGTCCAGCGAAGGCCGAAGCGCGTCAAACCGGACGCGCAGGGATGATTCGTCTATCATCATCACGATATAGACGCTCGCCTCGCACTCGGGAATCCGCTAAACAGCCGATGCCAGTAAAATCGCAAATTCCGAATCGGCTATTTTTGGGCGTCGCCTAAATAGCGGTCATTCACCGTCGGCGTGGCGAACACGTCAAATCGACCCTTTGGGGTCGTTCGCGACCATGGGGGCCATTGAGGTCGGCATCCTCTAAGCACGTCGCCACAATCAGTCGCCGGCCATGCCGCCGATTGCGAGGCGAGGTGGATCGGCGCGGCTACAAGGTGTTTCAGTCCGACGCGACACCTGAGACGCGCCACGTATGTGGCGGCGTTCCCGCCATCCGGCTGAAAGCGTGGCTGAATGCGCTTGTGTCGGCATTAGCCCAAGGCGCCGGCGATCTCGGTGACGCCCATGCGGGTGCCGAGAAGCAACTGCCCTGCGACCTCGAAGCGCACTTCGTTCAAAAGCTTGCGGAACGTCGTGCCTTCCGCTTTCAGCCGGATGGCGGGAACGCTGGACGCCCTGTCGGCCATGATCGATTACCGGCCGGCGAAACGGCTCGATCTTTATGCCGGCGTGATGTGGTCGCAAGTCAAAGGGGGCCTGGCGAGCGGTTACCTCTACCACCAGAATTTCGGTCCCACGGCCGGTCTGCGCTTCCAGTTTTAGATTGCGAAACCAACAGTTTTTGCGGTATTCAGCCGCGCGATCCGAGCTTAGCTTGACTTGATGAAATCAGTCGTCCGTAAGTTGGCGGCGTTTCGGGGGCCAACATGACGCTTGCAATCATTGGCTCCGGCTTTGGGCGGACGGGAACAATGTCGCTCAAGCGGGCTCTGGAGGAACTCGGCTTCGGTCCCTGCCACCATATGGAGGAGGTTTTTACCAATCCCGACCAAGTGGCGCACTGGCAAGCGATCGCGGCGGGTCGCTCGGTGAAATGGGACGCGGTGTTTGCGGGCTATCGCTCGCAGGTGGATTGGCCGGGCGCGCATGTCTGGCGCGAAACAGCCATCGCCTATCCCAAGGCCAAAGTGATCCACACCATGCGGCCGGAGGAGCTGTGGTGGAAGAGCTTTTCCACGACCATCGCAAAGCTGATGATCGACTATAAGGAGATGCCGTTGCCGCCGCATGTGCGCGCCATGGTGGACGTTGTGATGAAGCTTGTTGCGCACGAGACGTTCGGTGGAAAATTCGCCGATAAGGACGGCGCGATCGCCGCCTACCGCCTTTGCGCGGAGCAGGTGCGCGCCGCGATCCCGCCGGAGCGCCTGCTGGTGTTCGACGTCGCCGATGGCTGGGGGCCGCTGTGCCGCTTCCTCGGCCACAAAATCCCCAATACGCCCTTTCCAAACACGAATTCGAGTGAAGACTTCTGGAAACAGGTCAGGGGCGAACCGCACTGACCTACACGCCGTCGTCACCGACTCAAGAGAACCGATCCGCGGCCGACCGCTTTACCCCCAACTGCAACGTCCGCGGCCGCGATCTTGAGTGACCGCTTGACGTCGAGACCGGACCGCCAATCTCTCAAAACTCCGCGTTTTTTCGCCGAAACCGCATGGTGCAAAAATCTTGCAGACCGTGCGAAAACTCGGAGGCACGCTGCGCGGCGCCCAAATTTCGCGGCCTGTAGCCGCGCAGAGCAGAAAAAATCGCGAAAATTCGGTCTCCGGACGACTGTACGGTACGTCGCATCGAGTTTTCGCACGGTCTGCTTGATTTCCGTATGGGCAAACGTCTGGACGTCCAGACGTTGCTTCCCCGGCCTGTCCATTTTGGCCGGCCGCGCTGGCCAGCATGCGCATCTCGGCGAGGGAGCGATTATCGAGCAGGTCGGCGATCGCATTGCGCGCCTCGATCATGATCAGTCGGACGGGGCAGGTCGTCAGGTCAGCGCAATCGCCGCACGGCCAGGATATGGTCGAGGAATTTCTTCGAGATCGTGTTGGCCTCGGCGATGTCGGCGGCCTGCGCGAGGGAGCCCGGTTCGAGCCCGGCAAGATGCACCATGGCCTTGAGGCCGTATTTTCCCTTGTTCGTCAGCATTGCGGCCTCAGCCTGTGTGCGGTTCGGCTCGTCGACTGAGGGAGCAACGGGCGAGGAAAGTCCAGAGAACTGATGGACGTTGGTGAATTTGTAACTTGACAACTTCTATATACTCCATAGAATTACCTTTCAGTGGATGAGCTTGACAAGAAGGCGTTGGGGCCTGCCCGCGCCGCTGTGGCTCAGATATGAGGCGCTGAAATGACCATGTTCATGATGCTGTTTGTCTCGTTGCTCATCGCCCTGGGCAGTCTCACGCTTGGGGTTTTGGCGGTCGGGCTGCTCGTCGGGGCGGCTCAATGCCTCGTCTGGACGTCCAGACGTTGCTTCCCCGGCCTGTCCATTTTGGGCGCAACCCATTGGCGACGTATCCACGAGGCGCGAACAGCGTACCCTATGGGTCCAAAACCGGCTTAGGAGACGGTTCGCCGTCGCGGTCTAGACCAAAAGTAGACGCCCGCGAGGGACTGGCGGCCCCTTCGCCTTGCCAAGCAGAGGGCTCAAGCGGCCGCCACCCTCCCGATGTCGCGCTGAAATACGCTTTCGAGTTCAGGGCGTTCTCATTGGCGTCGTTTGCATTGGGGCCGCCCGCCCTGCTCGGCGTTCTGATGCTTGCCGGCGGTTGGGTCGTCAGAGGGTTTCGCGGTTCGTAATCGCCAACGTCGATCGCGGTGCACGCAGCCGCGCAACCGATCGTGTAGGGCGCGTTCGGCTCGATCCTGTTCAGCGAGGCCATCGTCGCCGAGGGCGAGCTTGTGTTCAGGAACGCGTGTCAATAGGCGCTTCTTGACTTTGCGCCTCGACGGCGTGGCGGCTCGGAGGCTTATTGACTCGAAGACTCGGAGCGCTCGGCCCTCTGACAAGCGCCGCATCGCGCAAACCTCGCCGAGCCCGAATAGGATCTCGGCAGGAGTCAATTAGCGCACGGTGTCGATAGCAGCGAGTGTCAATAAGCCGCGCCTAAAACCGCCGCTCAGAGCCTCTAGGATCAATCCTGAAACAATTTGCCGGCCGAAGGCGCGGCACTAGGCGACGTCACGAAACGAGCCTCCGCGAGCCGCTGTTTGTGCCTCCATCCGTGCTTAGGCGTCGCCGGAGCTGGAGCTTGTGTCTCGCCCGCCTCTAGTCGCCTCTGGCGGTCGTTCGCCCGCCGTGCAGCATTCCAAGCCCGCGGCGTCGCGTGATTCGTCTGTCTCGCGCGCCAGGCATGTTCGAGCCGCGGCCGAATCTCTTTGAAGATTGCTAGAACTTCTGCCTTATGATGACGAAACGTAGGTCTATGCGCCCGCACAATGCCGAACACCGTGTCTTCGTCCATTGGGAACGGCCGGCATTCGATCGACCACAAATGCATGCAAAGCTCGTGCAACATGTTTCGCGCCGCGCTTGGCAAGGCGAATGCGCGCGGATGATCCTTCAGATCTTCGATCGGCATGGGCGGAATTCTCCGCCGCGATAACACTCTCATGAGACCGAATATAGCGCGCAAAAGCAGAGGGTGCGACTCTCGCCGCGGTCCTGTCGCGATCGACGCGATCGAGGACGGGGTCCGCGCCCGCGTGCGCGGTTTTATCGAGACGATGCTGGAGGAGGAACTGTGCGAGGCGCTTTCGCGTCCGCGCTGCGGGCGGCGTAAGGCAGGCGAGGACGAAGGCGTGTCGCCGCTTGTCGGGGTCCGCCACGGCCATCGCGAACGGACGCTGACGGGCACGTTCGTCGAGACGCGGATCGCCGTGCCGCGCGCTCGGCTGACGGGCGAGGCCGGCAAGACGCGCGAATGGCGGAGCGCCGCGCTTCCGGCCTATCAGCGCCGCACCCGGGCCGCCGACGCGTTGATCGCCGGGGCCTATCTTTCGGGAACCAACACCCGCCGGGTGCGGCGGGCGCTTGCCGCGGCGTTCGCCGGGCCGGTCGGCAAGGACGTGGTCAGCCGGACCTGGCGCAAGGTGAAGGCCGATTGGGATGCCTGGAATGGGCGCTCGCTCGCCGAGGAGCCGATCGTCCGGTTGATCCTCGACGGCACTGTCGCGCGCGTTCGGCTCGACAGGAAGGCGACCTCGGTCTCGCTTTTCGTCGCGCTCGGCGTGCGGGCGGACGGCCAGAAGGTGCTGCTGGCGATCAAGTCCATGGGCGGGGAAAGAAAGCGAGGCGGCTTGGCGCGCGCTGCTCGACGATCTCATCCGGCGCGGATTGCCGAGGCCGGAGCTGGTCGTCGTCGACGGCGCGTCAGGCCTCGAAAAGGCGCTGGCGGCGCTGTGGCCCGACATGGCGATCCAGCGTTGCACGGTGCACAAGCATCGCAATCTCCTCGCCCATGCGCCCGAGCGGCTGCACGAGGAAATCTCGAACGACTACAAAGATATGATCTACGCCCAGACGAAGCCGGAGGTCGAAGCCCGGCGCAAGGCGTTCATCCGCAAATGGCGGCTCAAATGCCGCGCCGTCGCCGACAGCCTGGAGGAAGCGGGCGACAAGCTCTTCACCTTCACGCGCTTCCCGCCCAGCCAATGGAAATCGATCCGAAAACCCGGAGACTACGCCAACCCAATTCCAACCACCTCCGCGACGGGACCGAGTTCCGCACGTCCGGGTCTGTGAGGGATGGGGACGGCAACGTCCCCATCTACTCGGCGACGACCCCCTGGTGGGTGTCTGCGTCAACCGGACAAGGAAAAGGATCTTTCATCCTAAATTCGGCGGTTTGGGTGTTTTCCGCGGGGTGAGAATCATTCATTTTCATATGCATGAGAGAAGATTTAGCGCGCTTTGGGGCTCACCCGTCGGGTGAACAATCTGCGGTTGAACCCGACGCCTCGGGCATGGGCGTCGTGGTCGACAGTTTCGCCGGTTCGGTTCGGGTCGAGTTTGACCATGAAGCGGCGCTTACGCCGCTCGGGCAATTGCCGTTCTTCATCGATTTTCTGAAGACCGCGGGGCTGTTCGAGGCGTTCGTGGCGGATTGCCCGCTGCGTTACACGAGCCCGAACGCGCCCAAGAAGCGCGACGTGCTGGGGACGACGATGTTGTCGATGTTGGCCGGGCACAAGCGCTACGCGCATATCGCGGCGCTGCGAGGCGACGGCGTGTTGCCCGAGCTTCTCGACATGAGCAAGATCGTCAGCGAGGACGCGGTTCGGCGGGCGTTCGCGGCGATCGAGGAAGAAGCGGGCGCGAACTGGCTGCGAGGTCATCTCGACCATTGCGTGGAGCCGCTTTTGAGCGAGCCGTGGATCCTCGACGTCGATACGACGGTGAAGCCGCTCTACGGCCATCAGGAAGGAGCGGTGGTCGGCTACAATCCCAAGAAGCCTGGGCGGCCCAGCCACTGCTATCACACCTATTCGATGGCGGGGACGCGATTGGTTCTCGATGTGGATGTGAGCGCGGGCGACGAGCACACTTCCAATCACAGCGCGCCTGGCCTGTGGGCGTTGTTGGATCGAACGCCGCGCGATTGTTGGCCTTCTCTTTTGCGCGGCGACAAGGGCTTCGGCAATGAGGGGATCATGGGGGAAGCCGAGCGGCGCGCTTTGCCGTATTTGTTCAAGCTACGGCTGACCGCCAAGGTCAAACGCGCGATCGAGCGTCTTTCGGGGCAGAGCGATTGGGTCGATTCGGGCCAAGGTTGGCAAGCCAAAGAGACCGAGATTCGATTGCAAGGCTGGAGCCGACAACGGCGCGTCGTCATATTGCGGCGGCGCGTGAGAGGCGCGCTGGCGACGCCCGCGATGGACGAGGATGGACCGCCTCGGCTCGCCTTCCTCGACATCGGCCCGAGCGAGGAGATGTGGGAATATCAGGTTCTCGCGACCACGCTCCTCGAGGCTCTGGAAAGCTTTGGCCAGCTCTATCGCGACCGCGGCGATGGAGAGAATGTTTTCGACGAGTTGAAGAACCAATGGGGCTGGGGCGGCTTCGTCACTCACGACCTGGCGCGCTGTCGTTTGGCGGCCCGCCTCGTGGCGTTGTTTTACGATTGGTGGAACATCTTCACGCGATTGGCCGAGCCCGATCGCCACCGAGAGGCGATCACGAGCCGACCATTGTTGTTGCACGCCATCGCCGAACGGGTGCGCCATGCGCGACAAACGACGATCAAGATCGCCAGCACGCACGCCAAGTCCGTTCCCGCCGCAAAGGCGCTTCGAGCGGTAGCCCTATTCCTAAGGCGGTTGGTCACAAATGCGGAGCAGTTGACGCCCTGGCAGCGTTGGCGCGAAATACTCTCCCGCGCCTTCCAAGCCTTCCTCAAAGGCCGCGCCCTTCGCACGCCACCGCGCCTATGTCCATCTTGACGCAACCGCAGATTGAAACGCACCCCGCTTCACGAACGACGATCAGAGCCAACTGCCGAATTTAGGTTCATTTGAAAGCCCATCTAAACACGGCTCCGATGGCCAGCACAACCAGGACCGGAACGCCCCAAAGCGTCATGAACAAAGACGGGGTCTCCGGATGCGCCCGAATCCGATTCGTCGGCGCTCAGAAATAGAATCCATACAGCGATCACTATCGCCCACATGAATGCAAGAGCAACCCACAACTTAAAACTCTTCCGCCAGGTACCGTAGTCCTCGACTTTGTGGTGGATAGTCAGGTTTTCGGTCGAATGTTGTGCATTCATCGCCATTCTCCAGAAAAACCGCAAATTACAATCTCGCACGATTATCGTTAGACATAGAAATGGCACGTAGGCTGTTCTTTCACGATTACAAGGCTGCAATCCAACTTATATGTAATTTCTTCCAAGCCGACTTTCTGATTAACGATGATTGCGGGCTGGCAGAATTACTCAACAGGAAGAATCAGACAGATACGTCGTTTCAATAGCGTGTGGACCCTCGCCGATCAGCCCGGCGCCGCGGAAATCGTCTCGTCGGTCCACACGCGGAACGACTTGAGGATGTGCGGACCGAACGAGTTGACGAGCGGAATATCGGCGGCGTCGCGTCCACGCGCGATGAGGATGCGGCCGATGCGCGGCATGTTGTGGCGCGCGTCGAAGGTGCGCCATTTGCCGCCCAGAAACGCCTCGAACCAGGCGCTGAAATCCATCGGCGATGGGTCCGGCGGCACGCCGATGTCGCCGAGATATCCGTTGCCCTAATGGTTGGATGCCATCAGAGCATCATCGCCATCAAAAACTGTGCCAAGCCGACATGCCCGCCATTGTCCAACGCGCAGCCCGGCTTTCCGTTCCGCTAAGGCGATGCCCAAAAACTATTGCTTCATTTCGTGAACCCTCGGCGAGATGCTGTAGTTCCATTCTGGATGGAATGAGTCTCGGGTCATGTTGAGGGTCGCCATTTCCGCGTCCGAGACCTTGATGCCCTTTGGATAGGTGTTGCTATCGAGTTCGCAGCGGATTTTGAGACCGGTTTTCGTCGTGGTGTTGGCGATCAGTTCGATGACGATGAGGAGGCTGAGGAGTGGCGTCGCGCGCCAGTTCTGCGTGATGTGGCAGAACATGCGATGCTCGATCTTGTTCCACTTCGAAGTCCCTGGCGGATAGTGGCAAACCTGAATGATCAGACCGGTTTCGTCCGCGAGTTGTTGGAGGGCCAACTTCCAGAGCCGCAGCCGTGAACCATTGGAGCCGCCGCCGTCGGCCGTGATCATCAGGCGCCTCATCCCGGGATAGAGCTTCCAACCCATCTGATCGAGCCAGCATCGGACGGCGTTGACGGCGAACTCCCCGGTGTCGTGGTCGATTCCGAGGCTGACATAGCCGAGGTTGGCGCCGATGTCGTAGACCCCGTAAGGGACGACCTTGCCCAACTCCTTGTCCTCGAAATCGTGAGCGTTGACCTCGATCGGTTCGCCCTGCGGCCCATAGTCGCTACCGCCGTTCTTGAATTCGCCCAGCAATTCCTTCTTCTTCGCGTCGATCGATATCACGGGTTCGCCGGCCGCCTGAAACGCCTCGACCTTCGCGTTGATAATTCGAACTGGGCGTCGCGATCAGGATGTTTGCCGGCTTCCTTGGTCTTGCGGTTGGAATGGCGACAATATTTCAGTTCCTCCAGCAGCTTGGGAATGGTCGAGGAACTCACTTTGTGACCCATGGCGCGAAGCGCCGTCGCCAGCTTGTCGTGGCTCTTGGAGACCCATCGCAACGGCCGCATCGGGTCGCCCATCGTCGCCGGCTCGAGCAATCGTTGCAAGTCCTCCAACAGCGTCGGGTCCTTGACCGTCAACCGAGGAGTGCCCCCGCCCTTGCGCCGCACCTCTCCCGTCAAGGAGCCGGGGTTCCGCAAGTCCTTCAGACCGCGCCCAATCGTGCTCCGGGCGACCTTCGTCGCGCGCGCGACCGCCGCAATCCCGCCGTAGCCCGCCGCCTTCGCCTCCGCCGCCGCGCTCAACCGCCGGCGTCGCTCGTCCAGCGAAGGCCGAAGCGCGTCAAACCGGACGCGCAGGGATGATTCGTCTATCATCATCACGATATAGACGCTCGCCTCGCACTCGGGAATCCGCTAAACAGCCGATGCCAGTAAAATCGCAAATTCCGAATCGGCTATTTTTGGGCGTCGCCTATGCGAGGAATGCCTGGCTGATTTCGAGACCATCCGCGACGATTTCGCCTCCCTCGACGACTGGGAGGATCGCTATCGCTATGTCATCGAACTCGGTCATACCCTCGAGCCGCTTGGCGAGGCGGCCCACAATGAAAGCAACAAGGTGCGGGGCTGCGTCAGTCAGGTATGGTTGGAACTCGAGGCGAGAACGAGCGCCAACGGCAAAGTGATCCTGCATTATCGCGGCGACAGCGACTCGCACGTCGTTCGCGGGTTGATCGCGATCTCGATCGCGCTTTTCTCTGATCGGGCGCCAAAGCAGATTCTCGCCGTCGACGCCTTGGGCGCCTTTCGCGCGCTCGGTCTGGAGCAGCATCTCACGCCGCAGCGCTCGAACGGCGTGCGCGCCATGATCGAGCGCATGCGCGCTGACGCCGCCGCGGCTTAAGCTCGGGCTCCATTCGAGTATCCGATCGGACCGAGACAGTCGACATGGCCAAAGATCGTGGCGGCGACTTGGAAATTGCTTCGCTTCGCCCGTGGCGTCAGCGCGCTTGGCGCTCGTCTGCCTCGGCGAACGCCAGCCCACCCTCGCGGCGGTGCCGGCGCGAAGGTCGTCGGCCACGCGCGCCATGTCGCGTTCCAGATGGCCGAGGTCGCGATTTCGAAGAACTTGTTCGCCGAGATCCTACGAATGATCGCGGAGTTGCGGCCTCCGCCGGTCGCATCAACCGGGTAGAAGGCGGCAAGCGTGACGCGTTCGACTCAAACTGACGGGAGACGTGCGCCATGACGGCGCCGGACTGGACGGAGTTCGCCGCGCGACGGCAGTTCCTGACGCCTCGAGCGCGTCTGGGCGCTATGGAACCGGTATGGAACCGGCAACCCGCTTGAGAAAATCGCCAATACCGGCCATATTGGCCGTCGTCGGAGGCGGCATCCGGCGAATGTCGGCCAACTTCGTGACTCTTCTCCAGTTGGAATCCGATGTGCCACGAGGCGCGGCGCCTCAACTTCAGTTCACCGCCGAGGCCGCGAATGACTCGACCGCCTCGAAGACGAGGTGGTTGCCGAACCGGCTCAGGCCGGTTCGGCAATGGCGATCAATCACGAACGTATGAAAGCGAGCAGGTCGGAATTGATCACGTCTGCATTCGCCGTGCACATGCCGTGCGAAAAGCCGGGATATACCTTGAGCGTGCTGTTCTTGAGCAGCTTGGCCTGAAGCAGTGGGGCGTCCTTGTAGAGGACGACCTGGTCGTTCGCACCCGGCCGATTGAAGCCATAGAACGGACCCGATGCCACATCGAGATAGAACTGCGACCGGTTGGCGGCCAGCGCCTTGCGGAAGCCGTCGAACACTTCAATCGGGGTTCCGCCGGGATTATTATCGGTCTTAAGCATGAGCGGTGGAACAGCGCTGATCAGAACGGCTTTGGCGACGCGGCCCTGAGGCTCACCATACTTCGCAACATAACGGGCTACTTCGCCGCCGCCGGTCGAATGGCCGATATGGACGGCGTTCTTCAGGTTGAGATGCTCGGCTACAGCCGAGGCATCGGCTGCATAATGGTCCATGTCGTGACCATCGCTGACCTGCGTCGAGCGGCCGTGGCCGCGGCGGTCGTGGGCGACGACGCGGAAGCCTTGGGCGACGAAGAACAGCATCTGCGCGTCCCAGTCGTCCGAGCTGAGGGGCCAGCGGCCCCCAATCCTTGTAGAAGATCTGTGTCCCGTCTTTGGTCGTTACGAACGTCATGGTCTCGGCTCCTTGTTCTTGAGGAGAGGGTTTCACCGTGGATTGAGCGATTGCGGTGAAGGGGGGAAACAGCGGCGCTGCAGCGGCTGCAGCGCCGATGGCTAGGGCTGTCCGTCGGGAGATAGCCCTCGCATTATCGTTTTCGTCTTTTTGCTTCATGCAGACTTGGTTTCATCCCGTTGCCGCACTTCGTCCGCGGGCTCAGTGAGGCGCAGATCGCAGAAATCAAATGAGCGCTGAGCTGTGTGAGACAGGCATCCGGTGCGCATTGAGGGCGTGCTGTGCGGGGCCCGGCCGTTCAGGATAGCGATTGTAGAGTAGAGGAAGGGCGCGTCGGCGTCCGCTCGTCAAACCGGACGTCCGGGTCTGCCGCATCCGCCTTTCCGATAGAGTTCATGTCAGGCTCAATGCAGTCTGGTCGCCGCCTACCGCTTCGTAAACCTTGGTCCGTGCCCCGGTTCGTAAACAGGGCCGAAGACCGGCCAGGGTCCAGAGTGCGCGCCCTTTTTGGCCTCGCCGAGGACGGCCTCGCCGACCGCGCCCTGGCCCGCCAGCGCACAAGAACGGATGTTTTCCCTGATAGGAACGCGCCCACGGTCACGCTGGCACGACGTATGGGAACTTGTCGTCTCGTTGGTTCTTGGCGACGGACGGCTTCAGCCCGGAGGGCACAGCCGTGCCGGCGACAAGAGACAGCATGACTTCGGGTGCGTTGTCCGCCAGCGGGCGGCCGTTGCGGGTCGCGAAACCGTATATCGCAGGCGCCCCTACCAAGTAGGGCAGGACGTCGGGGAACAGCTCCCGGGCCACAGTCAGACCGTAACCCTGCGGGTCGCCCGACGCGCCGTTGGCCGCGACGACGGCGGCGATGTGCTCCGCGATGTGCCGGCCCTCTGCCTCAAAGTCTTGCGACGGGTGCCTCGTATCAGCGGGATTTGTAAAGTTGATGTCATCCGGCCGGAAGATCGGCCACATCATGGGATGCCCGCGCCTTGGCGCTTTTTGGATGCCGGCCGCCTGAGTGCGAGGCGCCTCTCGTCATCCCGGCGTCCAAAAACCTGCACATAACCGGACTTTCACGAACCTACCGGCGGCGTAAGTCGTGATCAGTGCCGGGGTCGTGCCCCGCCGGCGGAATTGAAGGCGTCGGGGCACGGCGTCGCGTCACCATCGTTTCGCGAACCGGCTGGCATGAGGTCGGCGGACGATCCGTTTTCGTCTTGCCTTCAGCCGCGGCTCCGGGCTGCGCAACGGCAGTTTCCTGAACAGACGCTGAAGCGCTGGTGGCAGCGGCGGCCACGGTTCCGGGTACGGAATACGGTCATAAGTGCGGCCGGTGCGGCACCTAAGCATGGCGACGGGACGTGCCCGAGGTCGTGTCACGCCGGGTACGCAGGCGACGTTGGAACAACGGCTTGCGATGTTAGAGGACAGCTACACCAAACTCTTTGATGAGGTCGGGGGTCTCGAAAATGAAATAAGGCGACGGGGTGACGAACTATCTAGCCCGCATTATGCAGCGGCGTGAGGTTTCCGCGTCGGTCGGCGGCGCGTTGTGGTGATTTTTCGGAACCGCGCTTGCTCGCGGACGCGCGGCATCGTCTCCGGCTTTGGGCCTGAGGGGGGAGTGGAGGGGGTTTGCGGGTTGAAGGGATGGGTTTGACGTTCGGGGCCGCTCACGCCCCGCGTTTTAGGTGACGAGGCGCGGGATGCGCTGGAGGGCGAAACGCAGGATTTCCTGGCCGGGGCACGAGGTCGGCAGATGGACGCGGATCATGGTTTTCATCTCGACGACGCGGGCGGCGATCTTGACGAGGCGCAGGCGCAACGTGTCGAACTGCGCGACGCGCCACATCGAACGCCTGGGCATCGATGCGCGCAGGCCCCACATCAGCCAGTAGGCGCCGGCGTGCAGGAAAAGCCGAAACTGATTGGCGGTCGCCTTGGTGCATGAGGTGCGATCCGCCGCCAGATGCGTCTTCCAGGATTTGATGTGGTTTTCGGCCTGGCCGCGCCGGCAATAGACGTCTTCGTAGAGCACGCGAGCGTTGCGCTTGTTCAGATTGGTGACGACGAAGCGCGTGTCTGATCCTTCCGCGCCGGCTTCGACGCGGGCGATGATCCGCTCGACCCGGCTCCAGCTTTGCGCGCCGTCGAAGAACTCTTTGAAACGACGAAGCTTGCCGTCTCTGGGCGCGGCTTCGAACCGTGCCTTTACGCTGGCTTCGAGACTTTCGACATGCCGGCGCAACGTGGTAGTCGGCGCGACGCCGAGGATGTAATCGAGGCCGCTCGCCCGACACCAGTCGAGAACCTCGGGGCCGCAATAATGGCTGTCGGCGCGCAGAAGGATCTCGGTGTTGGGCCAATGGGCTCGGATCGCGCGCAACAGCCGGCGGAGGAAGGGTTTGATCTCCTTGCCGCTCGGCCGCTTGGCGGGACGAAGCACGGCAGTGACGAAGCGGCCCTCGCCGTCGAAGACGACGATCGGCTGAAATCCGTATTCGTCGTAATGGGCGTTGAACAGCCGCAACTGTTGGCCGCCATGGACCGCGTCGAACGTGTCGTCGATGTCGAGCGTGATGCGTTTGGGAACCGCGGGAAAGGACTCGCAATAGAGATCGACCATGGCGCGGCCCATCCGCAACAGGGCGCGAACGTCGGGCAGATTTTCCAACCGCGAGATCGTCGACTGCGAGCACAGTTCGCGATCCGACGGCGTCAGATCGAGCGCCATCTTGAACATCGGATCGCTTCGCAGACAATTGGCGTCGTTGCCGTCCTCATAGCCCGCCGCGATCATCAGCAGCCGAAAGCGGATGATCTCCGCCAGGCTGTGGGTGATCTGATCGGGCGCGCGGGGATCGACCATGCAGGCGGCGAGCCGATCGGCGACGCCAAGGCGCTGGTCGACCTCGCGCAACGCCAGAACGCCGCCATCCGACGACAACAAGCCGCCGTCAAACTTGACCTCGACGCGCTTGCCCGAAACAGGTGACAACCCAGGCAACGGCAACATAGGATCGTTCATGGCGGGTGTGCCCTTCCTGAAATCGCGCAAATCGGCCTCGATAACCAAATTCTACACGAAATCAGATATTTAAGCTACATCCGCCAGCCCGCCATGCATAATGCGGGCTAACAAGCTGCACGCTGAAGTGGCCGCCCGCGAAGCGAGCGACAAGAGAATCGAGGAGCAACTGAAGGAGACGGCTGTTGGCAGCCTCCACTTGGACGCTTGGGGGGTGTTATTCTTCATATTTGGCATTATCGCCGGAACGGCTTCGCCGGAGATCGCTGCGGTGTTTGGGGCCGTCTCATGCAAGTAGCGCCTCGCCGTGAGCCAATTGGAGCGGTTTGGTTGTCATTTCCACCCACTCCAGATCAGCCGATATCGGCCAAAACCGGCCCGATAGTGACAACCGCCCATTGAAATCATTGGCCGTCATCGACGCCTACAACGGCGAGGCCCTAAACGCCTTCGTCAATTCGGTGGGCGTCAAAAAACTGCTGCAGATGCTCCGTGACGCAGCTCCGAATCTCCATTTCGAGATTTTAGATAAGGACGACGACTTCGCGTTGCCTTCGGACTGATCTCTGCATGAACGGAGCGGATGGCGTCTACCCGGGTAGACCCGCTCGGCGCGGGCACGACCTGTGTACCGATGGCAGAATACACGTGAGCTGCGCCGCTTGGCGCAGACTTTTTTGTGCTAATCGGAAAACCCCGTGGACCCCGGTGTGAACTTTAACAGCTTCGTATTGTCGCGCACCACGCCGACGTCCTCGTCTTTGAAGCCTGCGGGGGCCTCGGCGTCGATCTCAAGGGTCAGTTTGACCTTCGCGCCGGGGCTTCTCTGCAATTCCATCACGACGGCATACAAGATCGCGTCGAACGCCTTCACGGGCCGGTTCATGTCGATCTCGACTGAACCGTAGAACCGGCGCGGTTTGGACGGCGGCGGCGGGCTTGGCGAGGAGCCCGGCGCATTGGGGTCGGCGCGGTCGGTTCGGTAGAGCCCTCGGCTCCCGGCGGAGGACTAGGCTGAGCAACGGGCGCGCATCGACGTTTGTTGTTTGGCGACGTCGGCGCGAACGAGAAGCCCATGCGGGGCGAGGATTTCCGGGGCGGCCTTCGCATAGATCAAGCCGGTGTACCGGCCTGCGGCCTGGTCGAACCCTTCCGCGTAGCCGAAAGGCGCGTCGAACTTGCCGATCGCTTCGCGGATGGAGGTCTCCAGCACCACGCGGTCGCGGAGCTTCGCCATATAGGCGTGCGCCGAGAACCATTCCGCGACCTCGCCGATGGCGAGATGCGGAGTTTCCGCCGGCCAGAGGTCTTTCAGCTTCAACCACAGCGACTCGGCCCCGAACCGCTCCTTGACGATGTCGTCCGCCTTGGCCTTGTCGTAGACTACGGCCGGGATGGCGTTTCGGTCCTTCGCGCTGAGGCCGAGGTGCTCCAGGTCGAAGGCTTTGCCGGGCTCCGTGTCCAGGGTTTTCACGGCGTACAGCACGTGGCTCCAGGCGGCTCGGATGGCCCGACGCGCCCCCTCTTTGTTGTTCCTCGCCTTTTCCTGCGCGTCGGCGGCCTGGCCCTGGGTTAGCTGCTGCTGCATGAACCGCGTGTCGTTCACGATCGACGCCCAGGCCATGGACCGGCGCATCGCGTCGCGGGCAGTGGCGAGCTGCGACTCGTCGGCCGCGACGAACAGCAGCGTATTGCGGTACTTAGGCGGCGCCCAAGAATTATCGCTCCATTTTTGGACTTCTCGGCGAGATGCTGTAGTTCCATTCTGGATGGAACGCATCGCGTTTTATGTTGAGCGTCGCCATTTGCTCGTCGGAGATCTTGATGCCCTTGGGATAGGCGTTGGGATCGAGTTCGCAGCGGATTTTGAGGCCGGTTTTCGTCGTCGTGTTTGCGATCAGTTCGATGGCCACGAGGAGGCTGACGAGAGGCATGGCGCGCCAGTTCTGGGTAATGTGGCAGAACATGCGGTGCTCGATCTTGTTCCACTTCGAGGTCCCCGGCGGATAATGGCAGACCTGGATGATCAGGCCGGTCTCGTCGGCGAGTTGTTGCAGCGCCACCTTCCACAGCCGTAGGCGCGAGCCGTTGGAGCCTCCGCCATCGGCGGTGATCATGAGACGCGTCATTGAGGGATAACGCTCCCGGCCCATCCGATCGAGCCAAAGGCGAACGCCATTTACGGCGAATTGCCCGGTATCATGGTCGATTCCGAGGCTGACGTAGCCGAGGTTGGCGCCGATGTCGTAGAATTCCGTAGGGGACGAACTTGCCCAGTTCCTTGTCCTCGAAATCGTGGGTGTTGACCTCGATCGGCTGGCCTTGCGGCCCATAGTCGCTGCCGCCGTTCTTGAATTCGCCGAGCAATTCCTTCTTCTTCGAATCGATCGATATCACCGGCTGATCGGCGGCCTGAAACGCCT
The DNA here is from genome assembly GCA_963805295.1 of uncultured Alphaproteobacteria bacterium. Lineage (GTDB taxonomy): Bacteria > Pseudomonadota > Alphaproteobacteria > Rhizobiales > Beijerinckiaceae > Roseiarcus. The sequence continues at coordinate 40,881 of CAWDTW010000053.1, forward strand.
CGGCCTTGGAGTTGATATATTCAAACTGAGCGTCGCGATCGGGATGTTTGCCGCCTTCCTTGGTCTTGCGGTTGAAGTGGCGGCAATATTTCAGCTCTTCCAAGAGCTTGGGAATGGTCGAGGAGCTCACCTTGTGACCCATCGCCCGAAGCGCCGCCGCCAGCTTGTCGTGGCTCTTGGAGACCCATCGCAACGGCCGCATCGGATCGCCCATCGTCGCGGGCTCGAGCAATCGTTGCAAGTCCTCCAGAAGCGTCGGGTCCCGCGTCGTCAACCGAGGGCTGCCCCCGCCCTTGCGACGCACCTTCCCGGTCAGAGAGCCGGGGTCCCGGAGGTCCTTCAGACCGCGTCCGATCGTGCTTCGGGCGACCTTCGTCGCGCGCGCGGCGGCCGCGATCCCGCCGTAGCCGGCCGCCTTCGCCTCCGCCGCGGCGCTCAACCGCCGGCCTCGCTCGTCAAGCGAGGAACGAAGGGCTTCATATCGAATACGCAGGGGCGATTCATCTATCATCGCCACAAGATAGACGCTGGTTTCGAAAACAGGAATCCCGTAAACAGCCGATCTGGTAAAATCCCAAACCCGATTCACCTGTTCTTGGGCGTCGCCTAAGCGCGATTGAGGGATCAACTCAGGCTCTGGCCACCGCCACGCAACTCGGCAACCGCGGGCTCCAGCAGGAGGAGATTTCGGCGCGGCTTGCGCGTGTCGAGCGCGACGACCGCACGACCCTGTGCGGTGAATGCGAGACCTTCCGGCTTGCCATCCAGATCGCCGAGCCGCCACGCATCGAGGAGCGCAGCGGCGCCGCCGCCCGCCGGGAGATCAGCGAGCCGCGCAATCGTCGAGGACTTGTCGCTGAGCAGATAGAGGCGACCATCCGGACCTATTTCGAGGTCACTGAAGTCGGCGCAGGTTTTGGCCAGTATCTTGTCGGGAAGCCAGATTGCGAGAGCAACGAACCGGTGGCGTCCTTTTTGATCGGCCACCGCTCGCCGCTCGCCAGTGCGCCGCCGCGGACCAAGCCCCGCGACCGCGAATTTGGCGGGCCGAACTCAATGAAAGCCGCCGGCTTCTTCTCCTTGGCCACGAGCAAATGCCCGCCGGGCAGTAGCACCATTCCTTCGCCCCGCGACCCCTTCGGGTCGGACCAAGCTCGCGCAATTTCGCCGCGCCCTTCCACCGCAAGATCGATCGATGCAACCACACTTAACGCCTCGGGGTCGATGAGTTCGACGCGCGGAGGCGTTTCCTGGAGCAGCAAAACGCGCCCGGGGCCGTCAGCGCAGACAGCCTCGATTTGGGGGTCGTGCTTGGGAAGCATCGAACCTGAGAGCTTCGCAATGTCGCTCGTATGCCAGTCGATCCGGCCCCCATCGCTGCGCGGCAGGGAAAACCAGGCGATCTTCGCCACCCGGTCGCCGACCGCGATCAAATGCATCCGACCGTTTCGGCCGCGACGCAAACAAATGCCAGAGACCTCGTGAAGCGGCACGTCGATCACGCGGCACACTTGCAGCCGGTTGTTGTTCGACTTACCGTTTTCCGCCATGGGAGAGGGTCTCTGCTAACATCAAGCATACATGCGAATACCGACGCAATCCGGCCGGGGATTCCGATTTTGATGTCGGCCACCGTTCCGATTTGATCCCGGCCACCATTCCGAGCTGAAGCCGGCCACCTGAACCGGTCACGGCTTCAACGTTTGCTCCCCGCGGTTCGGCAACTGCGGCACTCCTGACCATTGTCGATGGTCGACGAGGAGATCGGGATGCCGGCGAAGCGCGGTCTTTTCGATGCCGAGCCTCATCGCGATCGCGTCGGCGCTCTTGAAGCCGATGCCTCGAATATCCCGGGCCAGTCGATAGGGGTTCTCGGTCATGAGCTGCACGGCGTCCGCGCCATAGGTCTTGAAGATGCGAACCGCGCGTGCAGTTCCGACCCCGTGGCTGTGAAGGAAGACCATGATCTCCCGGACGATCTTCTGCTCGGCCCACGCGTCCGTGATGCGCCTGGCCCGTGATGCGCCTGGCCCGAATTGCGCCGTCACCTCGCGAAGGCGATCGGGCTCAGCCTCGATGACGTCGAAGACCTTGTCTCCAAAGGCCTTGACCATCTTCTTGGCATAGACCGGCCCGATGCCCCGGATTATCCCGGAGCCGAGATATTTCTCGATCCCGTCGATTGAACTCGGCGCCGAGGTCTTGAGAAACCGCACCTTGACTACTGACCGTGGGCGCGATCGTTGATCCATTCGCCGGATGCGTGATCCGCTCGCCGGCCGAGATGACGGCGGCGTGGCAGACCACCGTCACCAGATCGCGGTGTCCGCGCGCCTTCGCCGGCACTCCGCGGATGCCGCGCGGGCAGTCTACCGCTCAATCTGGGCCGCATTGCTCAATGGCGCTTATTGACGCTGCCGTCACGCCTATGAAGTCGAGGTCCATGACCTCGGCGCACTGCTCACACCATGCTTGAGTTGGCGCTCCAGCAGTATGAGCGCATCGGCAGTCATGTCGGCGTCGAGCAACGCGCCGTGCCGATCGTCTCTTTCGCTGCTGTCAAGCACCAGCCGATCGCACATCGAGGTAAGCGACTTACTGGCGCCTGGGAATAACTGCGCGAACAGGACCTGCGTGCAAATGTAGCGCTCCTCAGCGTAGGCGCTCCCGCCCCACTCAATCACCTTGGCCCGGGCGAACTCATAGTCGAGGAAGTCTCGCTCGTTCTTATAAGCGTGGGCCACGATCGGCGACTCTCCGACGAAGTCCTTCACTTTCGGCAGGATCGTCGGGAACCGTGGAGCGTTCTTGAGATCGCCGGGCCGAATCCTGTGGATATTGATGGCCTCGGGGTCAATTGGCCCATCCGGGTTGACCCTGGAGCTCCACGTCTCGCCCTTGCGCCAGCCCTCGCCTTCGCGCAGCATTTCGACGAAACCGACTTCGATGATGATGCCAGGGGCTCTCCAGGCAATAGGCTGCTTGCGAATAAACACGGCGTCGGGTGTGCGCTTGCCAGTCGTCTCCGCGTCGAAGGCGACGAGCCGGTCGAAACCGTCGAGGAAATTCGGCAAGTACATCGCGGCGCTCCGAAGCAGCGCCAATTCGTACGCGTTTCGCTAATCGGCGTCACGGCGTCCGACCGAATGATCTCAGGTTTCGAAAACCGGATTGAGGGCCGACATATGAGGCCCGGAGACTTCCACGACCAGATAGTGTGTTAGTCCGAATCTACACCATCACGGCGTCCTTGCGCCACGGACGGCCGGAGTGCCACGAACGGCCGGAGTCGACCCTTTGCTGCCCTTCAAGATCGGCCCTGTGGGCGGGCGGAAAGCGCGCCCATAAGCCAGCAATTCTTCATTTGTCTTCTCCGTTCAGATCGGCTCCGCCATACGCACCCAAAGCGCGCGCCGTTGCCCGTGAAACACACGATCAGTCTAGAGCGATTCGCTTCGGAGTCCACCGTTTCGACGCAATTCGGCCACGATGGCAGAGAGATGTGATAAAATTGCCACAAAAGAGCAAGTTTGGGCGCTCACATCCCGTCGCGCAAACGCCTCGAGCCTTGCCCGCATATCCGAAACGCCGGCGACGATACAAACTGGCCTATCGAAAAGGCATGGCGACGATAGTGTCATTTCGGCTATCGGGCCACGCGGTTCCCGGCCTATTCCATGAGGTGCTCCATGGCCCCGCGTCGCAAACCGCCAGAACCAGGGCGAACCAATCGGGTGTACCTGCGGTTGCCGACCGACGTTTTCGAGCGGATCGAGGCGAAGGCCAAAGGCGAGGGCCGCCCGTTCCGCCGCATCATCGTCAATGAGCTTACCCTGTTCCCCCATCTCGATCGGCAAGCCCGGTTGGGCGAGCTAGTCAGAGACATGGAGACCGTCTTGGCGCGGTATGGGTCGCGCATCACCGTGACCGAATTCAACGAGGCTCTGCTACACGCTGTCGACGAGGCGCTGGCGGCCCAGACAGACGGCCAGCTGCAGCCGCAGCTCGATCTGTTGCGGGAGATTCGCCGCACTATGCTCGAAAGCGAACGGCGGGCCGCAACGCATGAGCGCGAACAGCTCGCCAGTCGCATCGGCCTCCTCGAGCGGCAAATCAGGGAGATCGAGGCGCTGCCGGAGGACGGACAGGACCCGGGGGCTCTCGCCGGGCTTAAGGCCGAGCTAGCCCGGTTGCAACAAGCCGTCGCCGCCGGCGTCGGCGAGAAATGAGGACGCCCTGTAAGGTGCTCGCCCAAATAGCGCCGCCCCCGCCTGAGCATCTAGGTTGGGTCACGATGGACGAGTTCATGAACGTTTACGAGGGCTGCGGCTACGATGCCGCCTGCAACCACATGCCCAAAGCAGGCGCTGCAGGTTGGGCTGACCCGGCGGGAGGAGGAGCAAGGGCAGGGTCTGAGTTCTTGAGAGGACAACGGATGCCCGCTGCCAGTAGTGCAATCGACGCCTTCAGCCAAAGTCCGCGGGCGTGACGGGCAAGGTTACGATCTGGGCGAGCGCACGCGTGAGCTGCGTCACAGCCTCTACCAGCGCCGAGCGTTCGAGCGATCGCTCTCCTGCCTTGCCCCACAAGCCCGCGGCCTTCTCGATCAGCCCGGCCTCGGTGCAATGGAGCGCCAGCAGCTCAGGCCAATTCTCGACAACTTCTGCGAATTGGCTCTCGAGCGTCTCAGCGATGCGGCCGTGAAGCGCGCGCCGCGTCTCGCGCAGTAGCGTGCCATAGGCCGCGTCCTGCACCAGCGCATGCTTGAACAAGTAGCTTGCATGCGGCGGCACGTCCTGCCGAAATAGCAGACCGGCCGCAATGAGGCGGTCGAGCGCCGATCCCAACTCCGCGTTCGGCTTGCGCGCCACGGCAGCCAACAAGGCATGCGAGAACTCGCGGCCGATCGCGGCCCCGACCTGCGCGACCTCCTTGGCTGGGCCTAGCCGGTCGAGCCGGGCCATCGGCGAGGCGTGCAAGCTCGGGGGGAGGGCTTCGCCGAAATGGGTCGAGTGCGTTGCGGTTTTGACATTGGCAATCTAGGCAAAGCCTCCTTTAGCATCATTTGGTCGCCTATGTCGTGAGCCCCGAAGGGCTTTGTCAGAGTAACTGCAGCTCGTCTGGGTATGGCGTAGCACCCCCAAACTCAAGCAGCCATCAGGCCGCGAGGGCGCGCCACTCGGCCAACGCGCCGGCTCGTCTTTGTTTGTAAACTTCGCGGGTGACGAGATGGCGCTCCTGATTGAAATGGTTGTGGACCTCAGCATGAACTGAGCTGAATTTTTGCAGCGTCTTCATGCTTCGAAACCGCTGCATGGCCCGTTCCCGTCGTCGAAACGGCTGATGCGAATTCTCAGCGCGATTGTTGAGCCGACGACCGACCTCCTGGCGATCGGCGTTGCCGATCTCTTTCATCGCCGCGGGATAAGAGCAAAGCCCGTCGGTGACGACGGTCCGCGGTCGGCCGTATTTCTTCATGATGCGCTTGAGAAACTTCAGTGCCGCCGCCTTGTCCCGCTTCGCGGTGACGACCAACTCCAAAACCTCGCCTTCATGGTCGACAGCGCGCCAGCCGTTGACCTTCACGAACGCCTCGTCCAAATGCCAACGCCATTGAGGATAGCCGCGCATGTGCGCTACCCGCTTCTTTCGGATCTCGGCAGCAAACATCGGGCCGAACCAATTCCACCAAAACCAGACCGTCTCATGGCTGATGTCGATCCCGCGCTCGGCCAAGAGATCCTCGACGTTGCGCAGCGATAGCGGGTACTTCACGTACATCATCACGACCAGACGGATCACTTCTGGCGAGCTGTTGAAATATCGGAACGGGTTGCTCATGGCCTGAAGCTACCACAGCCAAAGACGTCCCAAAAAATTGCTCTGACAGTGCCTTTTTGAGGCGCTTTCGGCGCGAAACTGCCGGAAAACGAGGAATTCCCTGTTTTCTAGTTATACCCCAACTCATTGAAGAGCCGAAAATTGCTTGACAGGACGGCCGAGTGGGATCGGCTGAGAGATATGATTCGCGGTGGATTTCTCTCGGCTGACGACCGGCGCGCCCTGATCGGGATTGCGCGAGACGGGCTTGCCGAGGCTCGCGTGGCCCGGCGGGCCAACGCCATCGTCCTTCTCGACCGGGGCTGGGGCTGCGAGCGCGTCGCGGCGGCTTTGTTGCTGGACGACGACACGGTCCGCAACTGGCACAGCGCTTATCAGCGAGGCGGCGTCGAAGAGCTGAAGAGCTTCGGCCACGAAGGCAGCAGCAGCCACCTCAGCAGCGATCAGGAAGCCGCGTTGAGCGAATGGGTCGACGCCCATTGTCCCCACAGCATCCGGAAGGTCGGGGCCTGGATGAGGCGGAGCTTTGGGCTGAGCTACAGCCGTTCGGGGCTGATCGCCTTGCTGCATCGTCTGGGCTTCGACTACCGCAAGCCGGAACGGATGCCGCGCGGCCTCGACGACGCCAAACAGCAAGCCTTCATCGACGAATACGAGAACCTGCTCAACACGATGGGCGTCGACGAGGCGGTCGTCTTCGTCGATGCGGTTCATCCGACCCATCAGGTCAGGCCGGTCGGCTGTTGGGCCCGCAAGGGCGTCACGATCGCGGTGGAGCAGACGACGGGCCGTCAGCGGCTGAACATCCACGGCGCGATCATTCTGGAAACCGGCCGGACGCAGATCCTCGAGGTCGAGACGGTCGACGCGGAGAGCTTGATCAAGCTATTGGGACAGGTCGAGAGCGCCCATCCTCGCGAACGCCTCATCCACGTCTTCGTCGACAACGCCAAATATCACAAAGCCCGCATCGTCAAGGAGTGGCTTGCGGCGGCCGGGCGCAAATGCGTGGTGCGTTTCTTTCCAAAGTACTGTCCCCATCTCGATCCGATCGAGAGGCTGTGGGCCTTGATGCATGAAAACGTCACCCACAATCGGGACTACAAGAGCTTCCCGGAGTTCCGCACAGAGATCATCACGTTCCTGCGGTATACCGTGCCCAGACACTGGAGCCGTTTCTGCGACCGAATCACCGACAATTTCCGCGTGATCCATCGCGCCAATTTTCGGGTTCTCGCTTAGCCGGAGCTTCCCTCTTTCGACCTGCGCAACCCATTGTTTCAGCTTGATAAGATCAAGCTGGATGGGTGTGTTACTGGGTACAGGTTATGCCCAGGAGGTCGAAGGCTTTTTTCTGGATGTGTGTCGGCCGTGTGGTGATTGTGAAGGGGAAGTCGGGCGCGAGGGCGGTCGCGACGGTGTTTTTGGTGACGGTGGCGAGGTCGTGAAGCAGGGTGTGGAAGCTGTGGACGGGGAGACCATCGTCGGTTCGGCCTGTGGTCTGCTTGGCGAGGGCGGCGGGCGATCGCTCAGCCTTTGCGACCGGGCTCTTGCGGAGCGCCTCGGCGGCCTCCTTGTCGGTGTCGTCGTAGAGCATGGGGGCCAGGCGCTGGCGCATGTGCCATTCGAGATAATAGGCGAGCATGCAGAGGAAGACGTGGGCGCGCACGCGGTCTTCGAGCCAGTGGTAGACCGGCCGGACATGGAGGTCGAGGGTCTTGATCGACCGGATGGCGTGCTCGACCAGGCTCAGGGATTTGTAGCTTTTGACGGTTTTGCTGTCGTCGAGCGCGGTTTCGGGCAGGCTGGTGCGCACGGCGTAGAGGCCGTCGAGGGCGGCCTCCTCAGCGATCGCGGCGGTCTTGCGGGCGAAGGCGAAGGACGTGTCGGTGATGTCGAGCGCGAAGTGCTTGGCCATTTTATGCTTGCCGATGACGGCGCCGACGGCGAGGCCGATCTCGGCTTTTCCCCTGAGCGGCTCGCGCTTGCGCCGCACCGCGGCGGCAATGGGGGCGAGATCGCGTTCCGTGGCGCGCAGCAGGTCCTCGCGCTTGCGGGCGCGCTCGGCGGCGAGCGCGGCGTTGCGGCACAGGATGAGGCGCTCGCCCGGGAAGTCGGGCGAGGTGATGGTCGCCATATCGCGGTCATCGAACAACGACATCTGGAAGGCGCCGCCGTCGAGCAGCCCGCGGATCGCCGGCGCCCTGAGCGCGGTGATCCAGTCGAGCCCGGCCGGCTGGATGTCCTCGGCGATCCGGGCGTCGGTGATCATGCCTCTGTCACCCACCAGGACCACGTGGTCGAGGCCGAAGCGCTGCTTCAGCTTGGCGACCTGTGAGCCGAGCGTCGCCGGGTCGCCGGTCGAGCCCTCGAAGACCTCGACGGCGACGGGGCAGCCGTCGGGGGCGCAGAGCAAGCCGTAGACGATCTGGAGCTTGCCCTTCTTGCCGTCGCGGTTGTAGCCGAACCGGGCGAGCGGGCAGCAGCGGCCCTCCATGTAGCTCGAGGTCACGTCGTAGAGCACCAGCGTCCCGCCAGAGAGGTGGCGCTTGGCGAGCATGGCCTCGATCGCCGGCTGGCGGACCGCGAGCCAGTCGAGCGCCGCGTAGAGCTCCTCTTCGTCGACGATCCCGAGGCCGAGCTCGTCCCCCAGGCTGGAGGCGGCGGTCTCGGGCGACAGCGCGCGGGCCGCGGCAAGCTTGGAGGACGGATCGAGGATGCGGCTGACGGCGAGCGCCAGGACGAGGTCGCGGCGGCGGTTGCCGTCCGGCCCGATCAGCCGGTCGAGACCGATCCTGCGCGCCGTGCCCAGCGCCGCGGCCACGTGCCCGTGCGGCAGGGAGCGAATGATGCTGATCGCCTCCTTCTCGCTCGGGATGACCGTGCCGCCCTTGAGCAGCGCCTTGAAGCCGGCGATCCGCTCGCTGGGCCAGTCCGACAGGTTGAGCAACGTGCGCTTCCTGACCTTCCCGCCTTCGCGATAGCTCTCGCGCAGGAGGATGGCGGGGGGTGAATCGCGGTTGGGGACCGATTCGATGTACATGGGGCAACAATAAGCCTAACCGCACCACAACACAACATAAAATCAGCCAATTACATGGGTACACATCAAGACCAATATCTCGAAATCTCGCCGAAATATCAATCGCCTACGTAATCGGAAAGAGGGAAGCTCCGCTTAGCCGGCGTATAGCAGGGAATTCGGCTAGGCCGCCGCCTGCCGCCGAACCGATCCGATCCGAGCGCAAACCGCTCTACGGACGCCGCCCAAAAGGATCAACGTTGTGTTGCAGTCGCAAGCGCTTCCTGATCGAACCGCCTCTCGACTTCGGCCACGATAGCGCCGAGCATCGCGTTGATCTCGAAATTCTTGGGCGTATAGACGGCGGCGACCCCGGCCGCACGCAACCGCTCGGCGTCGGCAGGCGGGATGATGCCGCCGACGATCAGGGGCACGCGCTCAAGGCCCGCCGCGCGCAAGTTCGCCAATACTTCTTCCGTCAATGCGACATGCGAGCCGGACAGGATCGATAAGCCGACGCAGTGGACGCCCGACTTGGCGCGCTCGACGATTTCCGCCGGAGTGAACCGGATGCCATCATAGACGACGTCCATGCCGGCGTCGGTGGCGCGCGCGGCGATCTGTTCGGCGCCGTTGGAATGGCCGTCGAGGCCCGGCTTGCCGATCAGGAACTTGACCCGGCGGCCGAGCTTGAGCGAAACGCGCTCGACCTCGTCGCGCAACGCGTCGAGACCGGCCGCCTCCTGCCGGGCCCTGGGCGAGACGCCGGTCGGAGCGCGGAACTCGCCGAACTCGGCTCGCAGGGCGGCGCCCCATTCGCCGGTGGTCACGCCGGCCTTCGCCGCCTCGATCGAGGCAGGCATGATGTTGGCGCCGCTCGCGGCGGCGGCGCGCAGCCCCCGCAACGCCTGGTCGACCCGCGTCTCGTCGCGCGCCGCTCGCCATGCCTTCAACTTCTCGATCTGTTCAGCCTCCGCCTCGGACGAGGGAACCATGATGGAGATCTCGCCCGCCGTCAGCGGCGAAGGCTCAGAATTGGTGAAGGCGTTGACGCCGACGACCACCTGGTCGCCGCGCTCGATCGCCTCGAGGCGTCGGGTGTTCGAATTCGACCAGTTTCGCCTTCAGCGCGCCGGATTCGATCGCCTGAGCGGCGCCGCCCATCTCGTCGATCGCCGCGATCTCGGCCGACGCCTCGCGTTTCAGCTTCGCGACGAGGGCGGCGATTTCCTCGCTGCCGTTGAAAATATCGCCGAATTCGAGCAGATCGGTCTCGTAGGCCATGATCTGCTGCAGACGAAGCGACCACTGCTGATCGAAGGGACGCGGCAATCCGAGCGCCTCGTTCCAGGCGGGCAACTGGACAGCGCGCGCGCGCGCGTCCTTCGAGAGCACCACGGACAGCATCTCGATCAGGATTCGATAGGCGTTGTTTTCCGGCTGCTGCTCCGTGAGGCCGAGCGAATTGACTTGGACGCCATAGCGGAAACGCCGCTTGGACGGATCCTCGACGCCGAAGCGGTCGCGCGAGATCTCGTCCCAGAGTTCGACGAACGCCCGCATTTTCGCGAGCTCCGTCACGAAGCGCATGCCTGCGTTGACGAAAAAGGAAATCCGCCCGACGACCTCTGCGAAATCCGCCTCGCCCACCTCGCCCGACTGACGCACGCGTTCGAGCACGGCGATCGCCGTCGCCAGCGCGTAGCTCAGCTCCTGAACCGGCGTCGCGCCCGCCTCCTGCAAATGGTAGGAGCAGACGTTCATCGGGTTCCACTTCGGCGTCTCGCGCGCGCAGAAAAGGATCAGATCCTTCGTCAGGCGCAGCGAGGCGGCTGGCGGAAATACGTAAGAGCCGCGCGCCAGATATTCCTTGATGATGTCGTTCTGGGTCGTGCCCTGGAGCTGGCTGCGGGGAGCGCCCTGCTCGTCGGCCGTTGCGATATAGAGCGCCATCAGCCACGGCGCCGTGGCGTTGATGGTCATCGAGGTGTTCATCGAGGCGAGCGGAATTTCCTCGAACAAGGCCCGCATGTCGCCGATGTGCGAAACCGCGACGCCGACCTTGCCAACCTCGCCGCGCGCCAGGGGGTGGTCGCTGTCGAGTCCTGTCTGAGTCGGCAGATCGAAGGCGATCGAGAGGCCCGTCTGACCTTTCGCGAGATTCTGACGAAAAAGCCGATTTGATTCGCGCGCCGTCGAGTGCCCTGCGTAGGTGCGGAAGATCCAGGGTTTGTCCCGAGGCGCCGCAAGGGCCTGCACCGTCCGCTTCCGCCATCGCTCTCCTTCCGCGCCTTCGTGCGCGCACTCCGTCTTCGCGCCGGATCAAGCGACCTCACACGCTTGGCTCACGCGCGCCGTCATGAGAAATTTGTGTGTGGCACAATCGCAGAAAACGCTTACGCGCGCCACACTGCTGATCACGGTCGCCGGTTCGGGATGTCGGCAATCAATCTGGCGGCGTGCGGTCGTGCGCAGGCGATTGTCCCGGCGATCGGCGAAAGGGCGCCGGAGCCGCTGGCCGCGGCGCTCGCGGCGCCCGAGGCGCGCGACGCCGCGCGCATTTTGCGGCAGTGGGGCGATCAAGGCGCGCACGTGGCCGCCGCATGCATTGGCACTTTCGTCGCCGCTGAATCCGGTCTGCTCAACGGCGAGGTCGCAACGACGACATGGTGGCTCGCGCAGTATTTCCGCCAGCGCTATCCGCTCGTTCGGCTCGAGGACGGGCGCATACTTGTTCGCTCGGGTCGAGTGCTCACCGCGGGCGCAGCGCTCAGCCACTTGGACATGGCGCTCTGGCAGATCCGCCAGGCAAGTCCGTCGCTTGCGGCGACGACCGCGCGCTACCTGGTCGTTGATTTGCGACCGACGCAGTCGGCTTACGCGATAGGCGATCATCTCTCGCACGACGATCCGCTCGTGCAGCGATTTGAGCGTTGGGCCCGCGACCACCTTGCTGACGGTTTTTCGCTTGACGAGGCCGCTCACGCAATCGGGGCGAGCAAGCGGACGCTGGCGCGGCACATCAACGACGTGCTCGGCAAGAGCCCGCTCTCTTACTTCCAAGCCCTGCGTGTCGAGCGTGCTGTGCATCTGCTGCTGACTTCCAGTGATGACGTGGAGAAGATCGCCGCAGCGGTTGGCTATGCAGATGGCGTGACGCTTCGCAACCTCCTCAGACGCAAGCTCGGTCGAGGCGTGCGCGAAATTCGCTCGGAGCGAGCCGCAGGGGAACTGACAACGTGACTCGGCCGCCTCACGCTTTTCTGCGCGAGCTCTAGGCGGCGCTCCGACGCTTTTCGAATGCACGAGTGCGGTGACGCAGCTCGAAGCGCTGCGCTCCGGGCTCGGCCTCGGAGTTGCGCATGATTTCATCGCCCGACGCTTCAAGGACCTCGTGCGCGTACTGCCGGAGCGGTCTATCAGGCTTCTAAGGCGCGCAAAGAACACTGCGTTGCTGTCGAGGCTTCCATGAGATTGCGAGTTCGAATTCGATGGCGCGGCGGGACAGTTTGGGCGATGAATTGCAGCGCGGGAAGCGGCTATTCGTTCGAAACCATAAGCCACGCGACTGAAATGTAGCGCCGGCGCGTCTCGCCGAGCGCGCGCCGCAGCGCTTCCCCCCCGATTGGAGACAAAGGATCGGGTGGAGGCGGGCGGTTCGGCGTCAAGCCATAGGCCCAAGCTGGCCCGTTCCCAACAGTCGCGTCACCAGCCGCCATTTGGGGTCAGGCGAGGACCGGGATGCGGCTGTCCATGTCGAGTTCGAAGCGGCCGTAGGGGTTCACGTGGTCCCAGATCAGGGGCGTGATGGCGATTTGGTCACGCGGCGTGAGCCGGTCGGACCAATGGGGCCGGGCAAGGACCTGCTGCAGCATGAGGGTGTTGACGAAGACCATGCAGTTCTGGAGCAGGTGCAGGCTCAGCATGCTGAGTTCGTGATCCTCGCGACGGTTACTGCCGAGCTCGCCGCGCTTGGCGAAGAACACGAAGTCGTTCGCGCTGTTCCAATGTTCAATGACATTGAGCCCATCGTTGATTTCCCGCCGTAGCGCCTCGTCGTGCAGGTAGCGGCACAGGAACGTGGTCTTGATTGCCTTGCCCAACTCGGCGAGGGCTCTGTAAGTCGGATGCTGAACGTTGCTGCGCGTGAAGCGACGAAGGATTGCCTCCGTCTCGGCAGTGCCGAGGCGCAATGCGGTGGCGTACTTGATCATCTCGTCGTATTGCTGACGGATCAACTCCCAGTCTATTGGCCTCGACAGGACATGCTGAAGGCGCTGATAGGCGTCGGGTTGCCCGGCGGCGGGGCGATAGAGGCGTTGCCGGCCGATGTTTTTCAGCCGCGGCAGGAGCTGGAATCCGAGCAAACGGCAAAACGCGAAGGCGACCTCGCTCTGACCATGGCTGTCGACGTACTGGCGGTCCACCGCCATCTCGGTGCAATGGCGGATCACGCCCTCGATCATCGACGCTACCTCCGAGGAGGAGGGACTCTTCAACTGAGAGTGAATGCACAGGCTCTTCTTCTCGACATGCCAGTAAATCATGATTCCGCGGCCGCCGTAGCGAACGTGCCATTGCGTGGTGAGGTTCTGGTCCCAGGCGCCGAAGTGCTTGGAGTCAGAGGCGCAGGCGGTTGTCCCATCGCCCCAGATCGCCGGGTTGCGGGCGTGCAGCGTGCCGTTGGTTACGATGGCGATCGCCTGCCTGAGCCGGTCGGGTGTGATATAGCGCCGACGCGCATAGACCAGCTCGCGGTAGCTCGGTCCACCGTCGCGTGCAGAGTCCATGCGCTTCAGCCCAGTGTTGGTGCCAAGCCCGTGAAGGCAGAGCAGCAGGCGCGGCCGCAGTACGGCGCGGTCAAGCGTCTCGTAGGCCGTCGGACTGCTGAGCGCACTGGTGAAGTTGAGGCGCAGATCGGCCTCCTTGACGATGTCGAGCAGGCTGGTCATCGGCCATGTAGCGCTGACTTCGGCCTTCAATGTTTCGATATTCTCGGGATCGGGACGGGCCTGCAGTGGCGAAAGAGTGATCCAGCCGCCGCGCCTGGCAGTGATTTTCACATGCAGATTGCGGGGCAGCCCGGCATCAAGCTGGTGAAGTGCCGCCCGCATCTCCTCTTGCAGCCCGGCGATGAAGCGGTCGGCGTCGAGTGGCAGTCCGAGAGCCGCATAGTGGACGGTGCGCTTTTCGGCAAAGTCGATCGGCAGATCCTCGTCCGGGTTGCGGTAGCGGTTGGCGCCGACCACCCAGATCTCCTTCGAGCGCAATCGCTCGCGCAGCGCTTCGAGCACGCAGATCTCATAGGTGAGGCGATTGACTCGCGTCCGGCCTTTGGCGTCGGTATCGACGACCGCATCGCGCCACAACGGACGTACTACGCCGTCGATCGGCACGACCTCATCGAAAGGTATGTAGCGGTGGCGGCTGGTAGCATAGCGTCGGACGAGCGCAAGCCCGTCGATCACCGGCCGATGGACCGCGTTGTTGGAACGGAAGTCGAGGGCGTCAAGCAGCTTGGGCACCATGCGCCGATAGTGCCCGGCGTAGGAGTTCCTGATCGTAGTGCGCAGGCTCCTGCGATACATCGGGCCGGATTGCCATTCACGGACCAGATCACGCAGGGTCTGCTCGCCGGCGACAGGGAAGACGACCTGGCGCACGGTGCCATCAGGCTTGGCCAGAGACGCGTTGGCGATCTCGAACAGCAAGTTGTTCTTGCCGGTCACCTTCCGCAGCTCATTCATGACTTTCAACTCGACGCGCCGCTCTGCCCGGGCGCCGATCACATGCACGGTCTCGACCAGCAGTTCGATGAGACTGTCGGTCAGCGCGCGCCCGCGCAGGTGCACGAAGGCAGCGAGCCAAGTGATGCGCACCGCATCGGGCAGGCGGCGCAGATCGGAAGGCGGCTGCACGGCGACCCGCTGACGATAGAGTTCGACCTCATGCGGCAACACGCCAGCGAACAGGTCGTCGGGCAGGCCGATCGCCCGGATCATTTCCAGCCGTTCAAGTTCACGCATCACGCTGTCGACGCTGGCCCGGCCTGGATCGCCGCGCACGAAGTTCAGCAGAGCGCGAGCCCCCGGTGTCGAAGACTCGGCCTCGTCGTCCGATGTCGCTGCGGCGGCAGGTCGCAGCAGAGCGTCGAGCCGGTCCCGCACCTCCAGGGCGAGCCGCCCGTGCAGCGCCGTGGTAAGGCGGTCCTCGTAGGCGCGAACCGCTCCACGTACGATCCGCTCGATACGGTCGGGCGACGGGGGCTCGATCCGGATCGCTCGGCAACGCGTCTCCAACTCCGCGGCCAATCGATCGTAATCGCGAGACTGCGCGACGGCATGATCGCAGAGCCACGTTCCAAGCGCCGCCGCGTCGGCAACTGTTGCCTCGCGGAAGTCGAAGAGGGCGCGGATTTCAGCCCGCTGTCGTTCGAGTGTGCGGTCGCCAGTGTCGAATGCGACCGGTTCCGGCGGAAGCGGGACGTTGAGCGCGCTCGCCAGCCCTGCCATCGCCGCCGGGTCGAGCCTGTCCGCACCACGCGGGAAGCGGCCGTGGTCGCGGAAGAACAGCAGCATGACGGCGAAGCGAAGCCGGTTTACTCGGCTCTTTGCGGCGACGAGAACATGGTCGGCCGGTGTCAGGTGCCAGCTACCCTCTCCGGAACTGGTCGGCTCATGCGTCAGGGTGTCCATCGCTAAATCGTCGCCGTCGGGTCAGTAGCGGGGCAGGTTGAGGAAGACCTTGCGCGCCGCCCCTTCACGGCCCCGGGCGGTCAGGAACGTGTACACGACCGTGTTCTGAATGTTGCTGTGGCCCAGCCAATCCTGCACGAAGCGCAGATCGGCGCCTGCCTCCAGCAGGTGAGTGGCGATGGAGTGCTTGAGGCAGTGGAAGTGACGCTTGGCGGGCGGCAGGTTGGCGGCCTCGCCATAGCGTTTCATAAGCCAGTCGAGTGTGCGACGCGCGATCGGGTCACCCCGATTGCTTGGGAACAAGACCGGCGATGGCGGCGATGGCTGCCCGCGCAGGTGGGCCCGCAACGCCTTGACCTCGTCCGGTTGCATCGGATGTGCGCCCGAATGGCTACCTTTCAGCCGATGCACCATGATGCGCAGCGCCCGAAAATCGATGTCGTCAACACGCAGGAGCCCAACCTCGCTCGCGCGCAGCCCATGACGGTAGGCGATCAGGAACAGCGCGCGGTCGCGTGGACTGGCCCGTGCGACGGCGAACAGTCGGGCGAGCTCCTCAAGGGTGAGGAACCGGATCGTCTCGGTGGGCGAGCGGGGCATTGCCGCAGGATAGGTCGGCGCGGAGCTGCCCGAAATAACTGTTCTGGGCAATTCCGACTGTCACTACCACGGCACTCTCAGGCGGAATCGGCTACCTGGCGACCCCAGATTTTCACTGTAATGGGCAGTTCGGACAAAAACGCCCTTCCATCTGCCAGTCAGACACCGTCCCGCGCCTCAAACGGCGGCTGGTGACAGGACTGTTGGGAACGGGCCTGCAGGGACGACGCAGCGGGCGACGGCAATGCGCAAATAGCGGTCATACATCGAGGGCGTGCTAAGCCGGGTTTTGTCAAGCTTACGTCAGATCGCAAGCGCAGGTCGGGCGCCCACTCGGACGGATCATCGCCTTATCGTGCGCAGTTTTTTCGTTCGGCTTGCGCGGAATTTGCCGTAAAGTAAGGTTAAGATTAGCACATTATCTGCGGATCATTTTCCGGGGGATCGTGATGCTCCGTCGCATTTTGACCATCGCGGCATTTCTAACGGGTTTCGCAGCTTTGGGCCACGTGGCCGCCGCCGGTTATGGCAACGAATTTCTCGCGCATGTTGTCGGCCATCTCTATCGGCAGGGCAAATCCTTCGCCTGTTTCAGCCGCCAATTTGACGCTGCGCATCTGGCCGCGCATCCGCGCCAAAATGCGATTTTCGCAAAGGCTCTCGTCGCCGCTCATTTTGGGGCGCCATTGCTGCCGCACTGGCGCACCGGCTATATGTACCAGGTCTCGCTGGCTTTCAGGTTTCGCGGCCGTGAGGAAACCTTGACCGGGGTTATGGAATGCGGCGACGGAACCCCGAAAGATTCGTTGCGCGGCGGCGCGGTTTGCGCCGTTGTTGGAGGAAAGGACTCGCATCTCGCCCTGGATGGAAACAAGGTGCTGTTGATGCGCATCCCCGGCGGAGCGGATCTCTGGTCGCCGGGACCGGTCGACCAGCGGCACGACACAGTCAAGAATCCGTTTGGCCCCGACGACGTGGTCTTTCGACTGGTGCGTACGGATCTCAAGCAATGCGAGGACCTGGCTTTCGACAGGCAGAAGCCGTTGCGGCCCCACGAGCCGTGAAACGACGTCGTCCGGGACGGCCTCGACCGCTCTCCGGCGTCCGACAAGATCGAGGCGGAACGTGGCGCCAGAGCCCCGCGCCGGTTCCCTTAACCATGGCCGTGCGCTAAATCAATGATTGGAGGCAGGACCTGGGACCAGTTTCTGGCGTTTTAGGAACCAGGGAGCGCATCATGGCCGAACAGGCGAAAGCAGCAAACGTCTCCGATCATTGCCGGGCCTTCCTGGTGATGAAGAGGCTCATACTCGCTCTGGCTGGTTCGGCCGCCGCCAGCGTGGCTCAGACGGCACTGTGTGCGCCGTCGCTTGAAGCAACGGCGCTTTATAAGGATACCGCGCACGATTGCAGGACGCTGGACCTGAAGAGTTGGTCACATCCGACTCGCAAGGTGCTCGAACGCTCAAAAATAGAGATCAAAAAGGTCGAGCTCTGCAACCAAGACGTCTATCCAATCTATACTGTCAGGTTTGACGCTTCACCGATGTTGGGCGCCAATGATAAATATTTTAATAAGCTCTATGTTGAAATGGCCGCTGCGAACGGTTTTCATTCATTTGCTTTTGTCGATCCGGGATGGGGGTTGATTGTCACCGTCGATGTCAAGGGCAAAAAGGAGGTTTCGATTTCCTATGACGAGTTCGATGCGCCCGAAGCTAAATGAACGGCGCGCGCCGAGGTGGGCGGGGAAGAGACGAGCCGCCTTTCCCGAGCGATTTGCCATCCCGGTCCAAACTCTGAAATCCCGCTTAGAGCGTTTTCCGACCGGGTTGGCGCCTTACTGCTTGTAATCGTAATCGCTCAGGAGCTTGGCGATCCGCACCGGCGCTTCGGTCCCCTGTTTTGTTTCGATGTCTTCGACCTTCCACTGGCCATCTTCGCGCACGAAATAATAAACGTTGGCGCAGGGGGTGCGGAAGTTCGTGAACGTCACCGTCACCGTCGCTTTGTCGCCACCGACGACCGGGGCGCCGACTTTGACGTTCGACAACTCCCAGTCTTGGCCGTCCACGACGAAATCCCAGTCGAGCGCGCAGACGCCCTTCTGCTCCGCTTCGCAGTCGTCGTTTTTCTTGAACAGCGCTGCGAGCGACCTGGAGGCTCTCTTCTCGATGAGGCGGTTCGCCTGTTCTTCCGACGCAGATCTTCTCCGCACGATGGTAGAGATCATAGACTTGTTTCAGCCAGACCGCCGGATCAGGCTCGCGCGCGTTCACCTGCGCCAGGGCCGGCGCCGCCCCGGCCAGAAGACCGCCCGCAAGCGCCGCCGCCCGCATCCAATTCGAATAAGCGAACATGGCTTCCCCTCCGTCCTCATCGGCTTGCAGGCCGCAGCTGGCAGGCAAGCCGCCAACGCGACCGCGCCGGCGAGCCGAATTGGTTTCATCTCCGCCCCAATCGCTCGTGCCGGCCCGACCGCACTGAACAGGACTGGACGCCATGATGCAACATGGTGTTGGGCGCGGCGCTGTCGCACATCAAATACAAATGTCCAACCCGACGCGACAGTCTGGATTATCGCGGGATGTCCTTTTCCGCTCCGACGCGCGACGAGCAGAGATTCATGCATTTTCACTTGGCGCGGACGATTTCCGGGCGGCGCTGCGCGCTTTCTGCAAGCCATGGATCGGGCGCGCACGACCACGCGTGCTTTTTCCGGAAGGCGCGCCGGTCGCGTCACCGAGTCTCCCCGCTGACGCGCTGGCGCGCGAGGCTGGGGCGGGGTTTCCTGTCGCCGGATGGCGCTGCCTTGATGTATGCTTATGACGACCTTGGCGCGGATGTCGTCGGCGCCGCGCCGGAACGGCTCAAGCCGCTTTTCGACACCTTTCGCTCCTGGCTGCTCGGCCATGACATGCAACGGATCCGGCGCGCGTTCGCCGCAGGATCGGAATTGGGGGAATCCTGATCGATCCGGCGAGACCCCGGCCGGACTCATTTAGGCGGGGCGTCGGGGTAGAAATCGCTGGTCTTCATCCAGCCCCGCGTTGTGCGCGCGTCGCCGACGAATTCGACTTCGCACTGCGCGCCAATCGTGGCGCGCGGTCAATTCCTGGTCGAAACTGGCGTCCTCGCCCATGAGATATTGGCAGCCGCTAGGCCGGCTTTGCAAAGTCAGAGTCAGAATATCGGCCCTGAAGCTGATCACGCCGCCAATTTTTGTCGCGCCGACCGTGATCGCGCCGCCAGGCGACCAGGCGATGATCTTTTGCTCGCCCGGCGCGCCGGCAAGAGCGATATCGCAAGTGAATTGCGGCGCTGCGGCGGTTCCGTTGCCGATCCAATCGGCGCGAATATAGCCGCTGATTGTGCCACTCGCTGGATCGACGGCAAGCAACAGGGCGCCGTAAACGCCGGACGCCGGCTTGAAATCATCGGCGACAGCGATGGACGACAAAAGGTAAGCCGCGATCATCGCCAGCGCGCCTGTCCACCTTGATGTCATAAACCGAACTCCTGATCTTGAAAAACGTCCCTCGTCGCCGGGCCAAAGCTGCGTCCTCGATTTTGAAGGACGGGCGATTTCGCTCAAGGCCTGCGCCCGATGCGGAGACGACGTAACTGCGGCCTCCTCGATCCTGTTTCTGTCCGTATTGTCCAAACGGCTTAAACAATGCTATTTACATCAAACTCCGATTAGTTGCGCGCCTTCGTGGAGCCCTTCAATGCGGTTGATCTCGAAAATTGTAGTTGCGGCGATGGGCGTGTTCTTCGCCACGTCGCAATCTGGCGCGCTGGCAAAGTGTTCCTTCAGCCCTTATGAGTTTTTCCCTGATAGAAATGATCACGTTCGGATCCAGGTTCAGACAGACGTCGAAAGCTTTTGCGACAACTCTTTCCGTGAAGGACCCGGATATCGTTTCACGTCCGTGACAGTCGCCAAACTTCCAAAGCACGGCCTTATCGCCACTATTGGTGCGAACCATCTCGCCTACCATGCTTTTCCAAATTACAAAGGACCGGATGAATACGTCATTCGCGCCTGCGCCGTCGTCGGCGAGCGCCAGGGATGCTCGAAATTGACGTATCAAGTCGTCGTTCACTAGGCTCTCGGCGCGCTGTCTTTCGCGGGCGGCGAACATCGCCCGCGACAAAACGTAAGTCGCCGTCATCCGCCAATGGAACCCCATGCGAAATTCCCTCGTCATCGCCCTCGTTGCGCTGATCGCCGCCGCGCCCGTCCAAGCTGAGACCGGCGCCATTTTGGCCAAAAGATCAAGATCGCCGGACGTGACGGCGACGAAAAGACGGTCTCCGTCGACGGAAAAGCCGTCGGGCGCGCCGACGAAATCTCAATCGACAAAACCGCGATGATCGATGGCGTCGGCCTGTTGATCATATCGCTCTCGCCCGGCGGCAACGCCTGCAATGGCGACATGCTTGTTGTTTCGTTCCCGAAGGACAAGCCATTCCGCGCCGACAATTTGAGCGGCGATTGCCGGGAGATCGAGACAACCGTCCACGAGAAGGACATCCTCTTCTCGACCGAGGCCAGTCCGTCCCAGGCCGGCTCGCGCGGGAAGTCTGCTGCTCTAAGCCGCGCCACCCGCAACCAGTAGCAGCGCAGGTCCTGTCAGCCCGGCCGATCGTCGGCGATTCGGGCACGGCTAGGCAGGCTAGCCTTTCTTCAGCAGTCGATATGCATCGTGGTCATATGGATGCGGATTTCTCTCGTCAGCTCGACAAGGGACGCCATCAGCAGGCTCAGCTCAATGACGAACATGATCGTCGCGAGGCCACCGTGGCCGGCACCAAGCAGCGCCGTGACGAAGACGCCAATGAGCAGCACTGCAGTTATCAGGGCGCTCAAGACCGCGAAGTAGATCTTCTGCATCCGGCTACGGAATGTCGGACATTCTGGCGAAATTGTTCCACGGCAAATGAGCTTTCTCACCGGCGTCCGAGCGCTGCTCTTGAGTTCGGCGCCTTCTCCGAGGATGCGATCGAGGACTGCCGGTTAGGCTCGCTACGTTCGACGATCCAAGCGCCATCAGCCCCTAATGCGCGGCAAGCGGATTTCTTTGGCTGAGCGGCAACAAGAGCGCGATGTCCAACTAAACGTCAGCAGATGCAGTGGACGAAGCGCGGTGCGCCTGCTGCTGCAGACCCGAACCCGCGCGCTCGATGGCACGCTCCGCTCTCTTTTCGAGGAATGGTATTCCGGTCTCCCCAACGATAATGCGGCTGAGGCCGCTCAGCCCGAGGCAGCATAAAAACCCCAGAGATCCTGATGCTCTCGTAGGTCTCGAGGATATTGCCGTCGATGCGCACGGCCGCGTTGCCTTGTGGCCAAGCCACCAGTGTAGTCGCGCTGGGCGAGCGCGGCGACGCGGTCGGCGGCGTCAGCGACCGCGTCTATAGAGCGCAGGCCGGCGGACCCGGTAGCCGCGCTCGGTGAGCGCGGCCGACCGACGCAGTCGGCGACCCCGTCTATTGAGCGCCGCCGCCGCGAAGGCGATGGCGAAGCGCGCGCTTCGCTATCGCCTGCCGGGCTAATCGCCGCTGCCACTCCCGCTCCACTGGATGGAGGCCAGGAGAGGGAAGGGGCGTTCGTCCGGCCGCGCGCTATGGGTAGGGCTGCGCGCTGCGTCCTGCGGCGGCATGACCGTCTCGACGGCGATGTTGCCGAGATCCTGGAGCGGCGAGCCGTCGGCGCCACCGCGTCATAGGTATCCACATTGTTACAGCGCGGCGCTCGCGGGCGTTTCGGCGACGTAGGTCGCCGCGACGAGCCCCGCGGCTGCGAAAGCGATCGAATTGCTGTAGGACCACATGGCGTTCTCCTTATCAATTGGCGCGCCCCTAGCCGCGCTTGGCAAAAAGCGCGGCGGGGCGACCCCGGGCTCACTCGATCAATGTAAACGCCAACTGCATGGCGGCGCCTTTCGGCGGCGTGACCGCCCCGACCCAGACACCGTCCAGGTCGCTCTCGGTTGGCCGATCGCCGCCCGACGACACGGAGGCGAGACCGTTTGCGTCCCGATCGGCGAGGACAGCGGCCTCGACGGCGAAATCGCTGATATCTTCGAGCGGCGAGCCGGCCGCGTTGCCGACAAGCGCGGCGCGCGCGGGCGTCCCGGCGAGGCCCATCGCCACGACGACCGCCGCCGCGGCTGCAACACCCATCTGATTGCGGAATGATGACATAATGGCATTCTCCTTTTCATTGCCAGGATCATTTCGCGTCAAGCGCGGCATTCGTACAGCGACACATCGCCCGGGCATCTTCTCATCGGGCGCACGATAGATTCTCAAAGAGCGCAGGCGTCTGCGGGCGAGCGGCGCGGGGCGAACGATGGGCAGCCGGAGATAAGGTCATCGCCCGGCTTGCGCGGGCGATCGACGCGATCCGGCTTGCACGGATGGTCGAAGAGGCGACGCGCGGACCTCGCCGGCGTCTCACGATGTCGAGATCAATGCGGCAGCGATCGTCGCCGCGCGGGCGGTTGGCTTCGGCGCGCAGCGCGCCAGGCAGGGATGCCGAAGGCCTCATGAAACGTTCGGTAAAAGGTCGCCAGGCTGTTGAAATCCCCAGGCGAAGGCGACGTCGATGATCGAGCGGCTCGCGATCGGAATTCATGAGCGTCGCCCGACATTCCTCGAGCCGCAGGCGCAAGACGTATTGGGCGAAGGTCGTTCCCGCTGGCTCAACAGAAGATGCAGCCGCCTGACTGAGATCTTGAGCGCGCGGGCGGCTTTTTCCGGGGTAAAGATGGGAATCCGCCAAATTCTGATCGATGTGGCGCTTCGCCTCCTCGAGGCGCGCCACGCAGAAATCGCTTCCTCATGCTCGCCCGCAATCCCGCCGCAGACGACCGCCAGCAGGCGACGAAAATTATCGGCCAGCATGTCGACCTCGCGGTCGTCGAGAGCGTCGATCTGCCCGGCGAACGCATTGAGATAGGCCTTGACCATTCCGCTCAGACCGCTGTGCCCAGCAAGAACAGGAATGCGGATGAGGGCGGAGCCGGAAGCGTGCAGATGAAAAAGTCTTCGCGGAAATAGCCACACATCGCTGTCGAAATTGGCCCGGGGCTTGGAGGCGAACGGTGTGGTGAGATCCCCGACGACCAGATCGCCGGGCTCGGTGACAAACTCGCGTCGCTCCTCGCCAAACCAGACGCCGACGCTCAATTCGCGATAGAGGCAGATATAGTCGTCCCAGCTAACCGCGCGATGTCATGCCGCCGACGGAACACCGGGTATCCGTCGGTGCGAAAGCGAAAACGGGCGAAGGATGCGCCGATCGAGACGTCGGCACGGGCGTTGAAGGCGGTTTCCTGTTCCTTGTTGCGCTCGGCGGATGTGCCGAGCAACCCCTCGCCGACCGCCTCGCGCCAATAAGAGAAACGGTCCGCCTCGGGAACGTCACCAGTGGCAAAAACCATGTGCTGCATTGCGGCCTCAACGCTTCCGCCCATCGAAGGCGCCATGCGCGCCATACCAGGCGGAAGGTCGTATAAGGCCGGCCAAGCCGGCGCCGTCGTCTCATTGTGCGCCGCGCGACGTCTCATTCCGCGCCAAGCGCCCGATCCGCGTTCGACGCGGCCGGCCACGCAAGGCGCGCCCTGTTCGAGGATGACCGCTAACCGGGGCAATTTCGCCGGGCGCCGCCCACCCCGCTCTCGCGGCGGTGACGCTCCGCGAAATCGCCGCAGTCTGCTTGACGGCGTTGAGGCAATTATTCGGCCGCCGCGAGCAAAGGGCCAGTTTCGGCGACGGCGGCG
>CAWDTW010000054.1:0-18521 GCA_963805295.1 uncultured Alphaproteobacteria bacterium
TTTCCAAAATTCGAATCATATCAAGCGGCGTTATCGAGTTTATAGGACCAAGTGTGGACGACGGGGTCGTGATTGAAGTGATCCATGGCGGCCATGATGCGGTCCTTGAGTTCCTGTTTGGATGCGACGCGGATATGGCGCAGCACCGAGCGGGCGAGCTTGGAGAAGAAACCCTCGACGAGATTAAGCCAGGAGCCGTGCTTGGGCGTGAAGATGAATTCGAAGCGGCCGGCAGGTTGCTCGGCGAGCCAAGCCTTGGTCTCCTTGGAGATGTGCGCCGAATGATTGTCGAGGATCAGCTTGATCGCCGTATGGGTCGGATAGGCGGCGTCGAGGAGCTTGAGGAATTCAATGAATTCGCGGCTGCGGTGGCGGTCCTTGACGAGAGCGTGGACTTGGCCGGTGAGCAGATCGATGCCGGCCAGCAAGCTGACCGTGCCGTGGCGCTTGTACTCGTAGTCGCGCGCGAAGGTCGCATGTCTGCCGGGCTCGGGCGGCAGGTCCGGGGCGGTCGTGGCGATTGCCTGAATGCCGGGCTTCTCATCGTAGGAAATGATCGCCACCGCATCGCTCGGTTCTTGTTTTGCGGCCGCCGCGGTCTCCTTGATAAGCCTTACTTCGCGATAGACGCACAGAACCTCCGCCATCTTCTGCTTGAACTCCGGATCGCGGCGTTCCAGGTAGTAGCGGACCTTGTGCGGCTTGACCTCTTGCTCATTGAGGATCTTGCACACCGTGCCCTGAACCAGCTTGCCGAGGCAGGCGTGTCCTTCGGCGGGTCTATGCTCGCGCGCGTGGCGAGCCAGAAGCCGCGTCGTCCACAATTCGTGCGGATAGCCCAGGTCCTTCGCCTTGCGGCAGGCCAGAGAGACCAGCCATGCCTTGGCCTCGGCCGTGATCGTCGGCTCCTTGCCCGGCCGCGGACGATCGTCGAGCGCCGCCATTGGACCATAGACCAGCGCCCGCTCGACGCAGCGCTGGACCGTCTGATGATGCACCCCCAAAGCATGACCCACCGCAAAAAACGAGGGGTCTTCCCGGTAAGCCAACAACATCCGCGCCCGCTCGACCCGGCTCGCCGCCTCCGTTCGCGAGCGCGTTATCGAAACCAGCTTCGCCAAGTCCTCTCCTCCGATCGACAACTCAATCGCTCGCCGCCATGCCGCCATGATCTTCGAACCTCGTTTCGCGAATCAAAGATCACACTACAGGCCGCCACAGACCAAATGAATCCCTCAGAAACGATCAGTTTTATGGAATCGATGAACTAGTGCACGCATTTCCGTCAAGCCGAGCTGAGATACGTCCGCCGTCCCGCCAAGTGCGAATCACGGCCGCGATCCGGAATGACCGCTTCACGTGTGCGCCGTGACAAGGCGGCGCTTTCCAGTGGGTGCGAGCCCCACCCGGCAACCGCTCCAGCCGGAAGCAACCGGAGCAGTCATGGAGGTAACGAAATGGCATTGTCACGTTGGCCAGTTTTACTTGTCAATGGCGCGACGCGCTTATGGGCCGCACACAGCGAAATCAATGGCTTGCAGAGTTCGAGAGTGGCGCTGGAAACCTCGAGAACCCGCTATTCTTGGCCGACGTGACAATGCCATGTGAAGCGATAGGTACCAGCCATTCTCATCAGACTTGGGTAGTTAGCTGGGACGAGCGATGCGATATACAGTTCTTGGCTGCCCTCATCTGCATGCGCTATATCGAGTATGTCGACGTCGTCCGACGCTAGGTCAACTTCTCGACCAGCGTTGAGGGGTTTGTTTGCCCAGGTCATATCCAAAACGTTTTGATAGGGGAGAGTGCGCCATCCGGTTTGATCTTGTAATTCGACTTTGAGGAGCTTTGCGGAACAACGGAAGGCCGAGCCGGCGCTCATATTTCGAATTGCCACTCGCACATATGCGGCCGGAATTGGGGGCTTACCTGGGTCAATCGATGTTCTGTATGCCAGCGCGACGTGCGGCCGTTCCGGGGTAAGCTGCGGAACCCGTTCCGCCACCAATTTCTCGCGCTGCGAACGCTCACTTGCGTAAAGTTGATACTGTGCTCTCTCAATTTCGAAAATAATCAGAATTAAAGCTGACCAAGCTATCAACCAAGATGGAGGATGTTCTGCGGAAATGTTTCCGGGAAAGCCCCCGAACCCGAAAAACCAACCGCCGCGACATACGCTCCGGTGAGGACACAATTTTTACCGGGCGCTATCGTCTCGAATTATCCTCATAGCGAGGTTCGATGCCTATGTTTCCGCATGCATTTGTCTGATTATCTCGGCCTTGAAGCTGTGTTCGCCGGTTCTCTCGAACGCGGAGCGGCACAAGAATACGCCAGCGAACTCTTTGAACTGCAACGGACGCGCGCTCCAGTCTTTCGCGACAGCCACCGCCGCCATGAACGGATGTGCGTCCGTGCGCTTTGCGACCAGCTCGTCGAAATTGGTATAGTAAATCTTGACGAACGCCCTGCCACGATAACTCGTCATGTCGCGGGTCCAAGTCACCGGCACGACCTCGTCGTACCCACCACCCTTCAAGGTGGCCTTCCATGTCTTGCGCCCTGTAAACGATAACTGGAAGCCATCGATGTGGTGGGTCCGGAACATCGCCATCACATGGGAGGGGGACAAAATGCTGCAATGGCCCCGACGTCGCCGGCAGGCCGAACGGCTGGCGCAAGTCGACGCCGAGGCCCTTGTCCGCGATCTCGGCGGCGGAGCCTATTCGGAGGCTCGCCAGCGCGAGCGCGACGTGACTCTGCCAGACGGGCCGGTATTGGCCTTCACGCCTCTTGAGCGTGGCGCTCACCCGCAGCGAACGCGTCCCCAGCGGTCGCGCCAACACCAATTGCAACGACGATTTCCCCAGCGATCGCGCCAGCAATTTCGCCATCTCACCAAGTCGAGGTCGCTGCTCGGGCCACTGATCGCGCTTTTCGACAGCGGCACTATGGGCATGGCAGATCCTGTCGTCGAAGCCATGGCGAGCAGCAGCCCCGCCAACCCGATAGCAAGTGCGATTTTCGACATGCGGAAGCCTCCTTGGGCAAGCGCCGTCTAGATGATAGCATGGCTCGCGCCTCATTCGTAGCCACGCTGGGGCCAACTCCAAGTCCTCGAGGGCTTCAGGCGCATATTATTCGCGGGATTGCGCGCCGGCGACCTCCATGGCCTGGCGCGTTCGCACGCCGACGAGACCCGCGACGCTGAAGGCGCTGTCCCACTGTTCAGTGTCCATTCAGCCTGTGGCGAGTAAACTCAATTTTCAAGGTGACCGTCTTGGTCGTCGATTTGGAGGAAACAACTATGCTCAACAAGATCGCCTTACTTGGCGTCGGCACCGTGCTGGCGCTCGCGCCTCTATCCGCCTTCGCACAGACCGATCAGTCGACCGCTCCCGCCGCTCCTGGTGCGAGCGCCACGCCGGCAGCCGCCCCGTCGGGGAGGCACAGGAGCCAGATGCGGCACAGAAACAACATCAGCAGGGAGAGGGCGAGGGCTTCCGCTGAACATATGCGCCATATCAACAAGTCAGTCACTCCCCCTAAGAGCCCTTAAGAACTGATCGCCACGTCAGGGGGCCGGGAGCGCTCTCGCGACCCCCTGATTCCGCGCGCGCCGTCGTCGGACATCGACCCCGCTTTCGCCGTTCGACATGGCTGGCCGCCCCGCGCCGTCACCATGCGCGTACTCGACGCATATGAGCGGGAGGTTCATTCCGTGGCTAGGGGCGACCTAAAAGGATAGCTCCCCGGCGGGCGGGGCGCGGGCGAGGCCGTAATCCTGTACGGCTTCGTGGGTGACGACAACAACGACGCGGTCGCCGTTCGCATCGTGAGCCTCAAGGGACGTGCCGTGAAGGCCGGAAAACTTCGTGCCGGTGAACACCAAGGACATTGAACATACCCCCCAACACAGATGCTCTCTCAGAGCTGTCTCTCAAAACCCGCCGTTTTCGAACCATTTTCGCGTAGTGCGAAAATTGATTCCCAAGGTCTATCAGTACAGCTACGCTTACGATGTTTCAATAACCTTCTTTTCCGGCTTTTCATGACTATTGGTTGTCCTTCTTCCGTCTCGGTTATCATTGCCGCCCACAATTCCGAAGCTACGATTGAACGCGCCGTGCGTTCGGCATTGGCGGAGCCTGAAACCGCCGATGTGATCGTAGTCGATGATGGATCAACCGATGATACTTTGGCGCAAGCGCGCTTAGCGACGCGCGCAGCGACAATCCCACCTATCTTGCGCAGCGCGCGCGCATTCTCGAGGGCATGCGGCTGGCGGGCGTGCCGGAGGGATGAGGCTTTCTTCGCTTTCGGAATACAGCGGCCTGCGGTCCAATCCAGACTTGCCGCTCCGCGCCGCGCTCAACCGGACGGTTCGTCGTCCTCGAAGGCGGGCGGACTCGCCGGACCCTCGGGCGCCGGTGTCTCCACCGGCTCGTTCAACTTCCGCTGGAGTTTCCTTTTCAACGTCGACGGTTCGTCGCTGATGAGCTTCGCCGGCTCGTCGAGGCTCTCATCGTAGGAACGGCGGCACCCTTTCGGCGGGGTCCGCTTTCGGTTTCGGCGCTTGCAGGCGATTGCGTCGTCATTCTCTCACCTCGTGATGGGCCCACCTTCGTTCAAGGGCCGATCCACGTCAGCAAAGCCAGTCCCGAGTGAAGGCTGGTGACGGCAATGTCAGAGCAATTTTCGGGCCGTCTCTGGCTGTGGTAGCTTCAGGCCATGAGCAACCCGTTCCGCTATTTCAACAGCTCGCCAGAAGTGATCGGTCTGGTCGTGATGATGTACGTGAAGTACCCGCTATCGCTGCGCAACGTCGAGGATCTCTTGGCCGAGCGCGGGATCGACATCAGCCATGAGACGGTCCGGTTTTGGTGGAACCGGTTCGGCCCGATGTTTGCTGCCGAGATCCGAAAGAAGCGGGTAGCGCACATGCGCGGCTATCCTCAGTGGCGGTGGCATTTGGACGAGGCGTTCGTGAAGGTCAACGGCAAGCTCTGCTATCTCTGGCGCGCTGTCGACCATGAAGGCGAGGTTTTGGAGTCGGTCGTCACCGCGAAGCGGGACAAGGCGGCGGCACTGAAGTTTCTCAAGCGCATCATGAAGAAATACGGCCGACCGCGGACCGTCGTCACCGACGGGCTTTGCTCTTATCCCGCGGCGATGAAAGAGATCGGCAACGCCGATCGCCAGGAGGTCGGTCGTCGGCTCAACAATCGCGCCGAGAATTCGCATCAGCCGTTTCGACGACGAGAACGGGCCATGCAGCGGTTTCGGAGCACGAAGACGCTGCAAAAATTCAGCTCAGTTCATGCTGAGGTCCACAACCATTTCAATCAGGAGCGCCATCTCGTCACCCGCGAAGTTTACAAACAAAGACGAGCCGGCGCGTTGGCCGAGTGGCGCGCCCTCGCGGCCTAGTGGCCGCTTCGGTCTGGGCGTGCTGCGCCATGCGTAGACGACCTGCCGTTACTCTGACAAAGCCGTCGAAGAAGCGCCACAGCACGGAGACCGCAAAGCGCTCGCCACAATTGGCGATCAGCCGCTCCCGGATCTCGAGCAGCGTGAGGTCCGGGCTGCGCCGGACCAGGCCCAAGAGATAGTCGTGATGCGCCTCGATCCGGCCGGAGCGGCGGTCGCCGCCAAAGGCGCCGGTGAAATTTCGCCCGTGGTTTGGAACCGCTTCACCCAGCGCACCAAACCGTCCCAGCATTCGATAAAGCGATCCAAGACATTCTCCCGCGCCGCAAATCATCCGCGACCCGGTAAGATCCATCTCATCCGAAACGCAAAGCCCCGCCAAAGCAGCAGCAGAATCTCAAATGCGATTCCCCTGCCGTGTGCCCCGGTTGCGACCTTCGGCCGCATCGGACAATCGAGTCCGGCCGCGCTCTGGGCGCCTGATCGATCGCAGGTCCGCACTCGCGCGAAAGCGTCGCCTCGAGCTTCTGGAACCTTGGCGCCTGCTCGATCGCCGTCGAACTCAAAATCCGCTAGCCTTGACCTTCGGCGAAGGCTGCGAGCTTCGCGACGTCTTTGATGCTGACGCTGTCGCGGTCGACGACGACGCCGAGTGTGCCGAGCTTGCCGAGCGCGCGCGAGAAGCTTTCGGGCTTCATGCCGAGGCGGCTCGCGATCAGCGCCTTATCGTAAGGCAGCGGGATCCGCGCGGGTCCGGAGCCCGAATTGGCCTGCTTGACGAAAAAGCCGGCGATCCGCTACGGCGCGGATCGGGCCTTCAACTGCTCGATCTCGTCGACCAATTGTCTTAACCTTATGGACGCGGCGGCGAGCATGTCGAACGCCAATTGGGGCTGATCGAGCACGGCGCGGCGCAGCTTCGCCGCGTGGATCTTGAGGACGCGCGCCGGGGACGCCGCCTCGCAACTCGCTGGATAGCGGCCGCCGAGGAACATTGCGACCTCGGCGAAAGTCTCGGCGGCGGAGAATATCGCGACGACGACGTCCTCGCCATCCTCGCGAAGGCGGTAGAGCTTCGCCCAGCCCACGATCATACAGAAGAAGCCGTCGGCAGGATCGCCCTCGTCGAAGATCGGTTCGCCCCGCCTATAGGCCCGCGGGACCCGATCGTCGATCACGGCGCGCGCGATCGTCGGACCCATCGCCTTGAACAGCGGCGACCGCATGACGACCTCCCAGTCCTTTGCGGAAAGAGCCATGGCGTCCTCGAAACGGACACGGCCTAGCAGGATTGAATCGCTCGCGCATCGACGGCGGGCACATCGATCGTGAGGCTCGAAATGGCGCTCACCCCGTGCTCCAGACGCGCGGCCGGCGCATGCCGGCGATCTTGCAGGCCTGACCGGGATAACCGTAGGGGAAGAGCTCGAACAGGCGGTTGCGGTCCGCGCCGCGGGTCTCGCTCAAGTGCCGCATGACGAAACGGGCGTCGGCGGGAACCTGGTGCCCCTCGTAGAATTTGCGCATGAAGCGGATCGCCTCCCAGTGTTCCGGCGTGAGGTCAAGCCCATCGCCCGCGCCGTCTCACACGCCCAGCCCTCCGTCCATTGGCCGGGATCGACGAGATAACCGTCGTTGTCCACAGACGGACCTTCCACTCCGCTCTTCCAAACCCTCGCGGCAGGGGACACAGTCCTCCGCCGCCAAGCCACGTCGTCGCGCAATCGATAGCGCGTTTCTTGCCGACTTGACTTAACCAAGGTCAAGGCCCGAGCCTTTTCAGCCGATATCCTCCGGCCGTGGTGGTCGGACGGAACGGGAGCCCGTTTGCGAACAATGATTGACGACATCGAACTCGCCCGCGCCTTGCATGTGCTGTTCGTCGCCCACTGGATCGGCGGCGTCGCCTTCGTCACGCTCGTCGCCCTGCCGCTCGCGCGCGCCGCCGCGGACGCGAAAAGCGGCTGGGTGCTTTTCGAGGCGATCGAAAACCGTTTCGCGGCCCGGATCCGGTGGTCGATCCCGCTCGCCGGCGCGACCGGCCTCTGGATGATCTTCAGGCTCGATCTCTGGTCCCGGTTCGCCGACTTGGGCTTCTGGTGGATGGACGCCATGGTTTTCGTCTGGGCGCTGTTCATGGTACTCGTCTTCGTCGTCGAGCCGATCGCACACCGCCGCCTCGCCGCGCGGGCGGCGCGCGATCCCGCCGACGTTCTGCGCCGGCTTTTTCGCACGCACCTTGTTCTGCTCGCGGCGGCGGCCGTCACCATCCTCGGCGCTGTCGCCGGCGCTCACGGCGGGCTCTTCGAATGACGACGATCTTGCATCCTGCGCCGCGGGGTTCCGCCGCGGCCTCCAGAGCCTGGCGCGGCGCGGCGATGCTCAGCCGCGGCTTCCGGCCGTTTTTCCTGGGCGCCGGCGTCTGGGCGCTCGTCGGCATGGCGCTGTGGCCGTTCGCCTTTACCGGCGCGATCGCGATTCCGACCGCGTTCTCGGCGGTCGACTGGCACGCTCATGAGATGATTTTCGGCTATGTCGTCGCCGTCGTCGCCGGCTTCCTGCTGACCGCGATCCCGAACTGGACCGGACGCCTGCCGGTCGCGGGATTCCCGCTCGCGGCGCTCGCCGCGCTGTGGGCGGCGGGCCGAGTTGCGGTGCTGACGTCGGCGATGATCGGACGTTCTGCCGCCGCGGCGATCGACGCGTCGTTCCTGATCGTCTTCGCGGCCCTCGTTGCGCGCGAAGTCGCTGCCGGACGCAATTGGCGCAACCTGAAGGTGGCCGGGCTCGTCCTGGCTCTCGCGCTCGTCAACCTCGCCTTCCACGTCGAGGACGCCCGCTTCGGCCTCGCCGAGGCTTCGACGCGCGCCGCGCTCGGCCTCATCGTCTTGCTGATCCTCTTGATCGGGGGGCGCGTGACCCCCAGCTTCACCGGCAACTGGCTGGCGAAGGCCGGCGCGAGCGCCCGGCCGGTCCCGTTCGGCAGGCCGGACGGCGTCGTGATGGCGCTCTCCGGCCTTTCGCTCGCGCTCTGGGTCGCCGCGCCCGAGGGCGTCGCGACCGGTGCGCTGGCGCTTGCGGCGGGCGCCGCCAACCTCTGGCGCCTCTCGCGTTGGCGGGGCCTCAGCGCGCGCCGCGACCCTCTCGTCCTCGTGCTGCACGCAGGCTTCTTCTTCGCAGCGGCGGGCTTCGCCGCCGTCGGCGCGCACGCCCTGTGGCCTTCGGCGGTTCCTTATGCGGCCGGCGTGCATGTCTGGGCGGTCGGCGCGGTTGGCGTGATGACGCTCGCGATGATGACCCGCGCCACGCTCGGACACTGCGGCCGCGCGCTCGTCGCCTCGAGGGGAACGCAGTTCGCCTATCTCTGCGTCGTCGCGGCGCTCCTCGCCCGCCTCGCGGCAGCCTTCCTGCCGGCCGTCGCGGTGCCGCTCATGGATGTCGCGGCGGCGGCGTGGCTGCTCGCTTTCGCCACATTTCTTATCGTCTATGGGCCGATGCTGACACGCCGCAACGGCCCGGCCTGAGGGTTGATCGGCGCATAGGGGTCGGGAGGCGACGCCACGAACGATACATCGAATTTGGCCGGCGCCGAGCGCGACGAGGCGAGCCAAAGCGCGACAAGTTCGGCATCCGACCCTAAAGTCGGCAGCGTAGACCGAAGGATCCGTAGCGTCGTCGCGGCCGCCTCGGCGGCGGCGAAGGGCGCCGGCCGACCGCCGGCGGCGCAGGCCTCAGCGGCTTCGATGATTTCCTGCAGCGCATCGTCGTGCTTCACGCCCACAACGTCGGCCGCCGCCTCGACCGACTGGGGCCATAGCCCGGCCGAGCGGGCGGTGAGCGCGCGCCAGACCATGAGCCTCCTTCCGGCCGGTCCGGCGTCGTCCCCCGAGCGGTGAACGCCGGCTGACGCCCCAGGGCGTCGGTCTTTTCGCGCTCGACTATTGGGCGGCGTGGCTGGGCGAGCTCGTGCCGCAGCGCGATCGGTTGGGCAAGCTTCAGATTTGCTATGATCCGCGCGATCTAAGCCATGTCTACCTGCGGCACCCGCACGGGGGCGAGTTCCGCCCGGTTCCCCGCCGCGATGGCGTCGCGACGCCGATCACGCTGTGGGAGCACCAGCGGACAGGAAGGAGCGACGCTCGGCACTTGCCGTGACGGCGAGCGCTAAGGTCAAGCTGCGGCGTGAGATCGCAGCGGTCGCCGAGCGCGCGAAGCTCAGGCAGGTCAGCCGGGATGGCGTTACGTCCGTCCGAACGAAGTCGCACAAAGCCGCACTGCGGAGCGCGGCCCGCGTCGCCCATGCGGCCGCGCCGCAAAGGCCTTATCAAGCCATGGCCCCTGAGCTTACGGATGTGGCGGTGCACCCGGCACGCCTCAAGCGGCCCCTGCCGGTCCAGGACTGGTAGATTTCATGGCCAAGCACCTCTTCGACCAGGTGCGGCCGTATCTGCGGCGGCCGGTCGAGGAGCGCGTCGCCTTCATCCGCTCGCCCCGCTGGATCGGCTACGAGAAGGCGGTCGCGGCGCATCGGGTCCTGGACGATCTGTTGGCGCGGCCGCCGGCGCTGCGACCGCCGGGCCTGTTGCTCCTCGGCCCCTACGCCAATGGCAAGACCATGATCGCGGAGCGCTTTCGCGATCACGCATTTCAAGGAGGTCCAGAAGCTGGGGAAGCCGCAAAGGGTTTGGGTGGTGCAGACGCGCGAAGGCGCTGGTCTCGTGCATTTCCATGCGGCGATCCTGCATGCGTTGCGCGCCCCGACGAGCAAGACGCGCGACCTGGTCGCCAAGGGCGAGCAGATCGATCTTCTGTTCGCGCAGCTCATGCCCCGCACCCTGATCTTCGACGAATTCCACAATGCCCTGCGCGGTCGCAACCGCGACGTCGAGGCGATCTTCGCCTATTTGCGCCGCCTCGGCCTTGAGCATGACGTCTCGCCGGTTCTGGTGGGCGAGGTTGCCGTCTACGATCATGTCGTCGCGACCGAGGAGATGGCGAGCCGGTTCGCGCTCGCCGCGGCGCCACGCTGGCGCTACGGCGACGAATTTCTCTCTCTTCTCGACAGTCTCGAGGCGGCGCTGCCGGTGGCCGGTGCCTCCGATCTCTCGGAGGAGGCGATGGCGCGCAGGCTATTCGCGATGTCCGAGGGGCTGATCGGTGAGCTCGTCCGGATCGTGAGCGAGGCCGCCATCCTGGCGATCCGGGGCGGCGAGGAGCAGATCACGACACGTTTGATCGAGGCGCTCGGTCATGTGCCGCTGTCGCGCCGCCGTGGCGCGCCCGCACGGGAGGCCCTTCTCTAGATCGATGGGCGAGACTGCGCGGCCGAACCGGCGCTTCGCGATCGAGGTGCAGCCGCGTTGGCGTGACGTGCTGTGTGACCGCTGGCCGGTCGTCGTCCAACCCCAGCCTGACGAATTGCTGTCGAGCTTCATGCATCGGATCGCATTCGCCAATGGCCTGCCGGCGCGCCGGTTCGGGGACGAGCGCTCGAAAGTTGCGTGAGCCTGCGGCCCTTCGGCTCGAAGAGGGAAGGCAGAAGCATGAGCCGTTCGACGAGCCCACTTCTTTCCAGCAGTCCGCTCTCGCCTCTAGACGACACAGATCATCGATCAGGCGCGCAGCGCGACGCACCGCCGCCGGAAGCCTTGGAGCCCGGGCGAGGCGCAGATCGAAGCCGCAGGCGCACAGATGCTGCGCGACGACAGCGCGCTGATCGAAAGCAGCCAACGCAGAAAAGCAGCCAGGGCAGCGATCAAGAAGCTGGCGGCCATGCCGGCGACAGGCCAGCATTGTGGCCAGCCTCCATCGCCGTCGAAAATACGGCCTCGTATCGTCAGCGAGACAAAACGGGCAATATTGAAGCCAAGCGGCTCGCCGTCTCGCCTGGCGGCCACGTCCGACGGGGCAACGCAACGGCAACAGCAAGGGACGCCACTCGACCCCAATCGTCATGGCGGCGATCTCGGACCCAAGGCCGGTACGGTCGGCAAGCAGACGCAGCATCTCCGGCTGCGGAGCGAGATCGAGCCTCGGCGACCAGAGGCCCTCTCCAAAGCCAGCGGGTGGCTTGCCTTTCGCGAGCTGGAGACGATCTCGAACATCGCCTTTGCAAGTATCTCGGTCATGACGCCGATCCCGCGATTGCCGTCTGGCGCAGCGGGGTCATTGCCGCCGGCGGCTGCGATGCGCTGTTGCGCTCGCTGTGCCGGCGCTTGGCGACGCAGCGAGCGACCGCCCGTCCGGCTGTTGCCAGGGTTTGCGGGCCAAGGACGGATCTCTTGGGCCTCATGGCTGCCTACCGCGCTATGCGGGCGCGCCGGCAGCTCTTGGGCGAAGCCGGATCGGCGTCGAGCGACGCGCGCTCGGCTCACAAGATTCCCCAAGCCCGATAGCGCCCACGTCCGGTCGCCTCGCGCAGGCCGAGCTCGGCCACGAGGTTTTGTGCGGCGCGAGCGCTGATGCCGAGCTCGGAGGCGAT
Source organism: uncultured Alphaproteobacteria bacterium (assembly GCA_963805295.1). Taxonomy (GTDB): domain Bacteria; phylum Pseudomonadota; class Alphaproteobacteria; order Rhizobiales; family Beijerinckiaceae; genus Roseiarcus. The sequence goes on from CAWDTW010000054.1 coordinate 11,912, forward strand.
CATGCCGGCCGAGACGAGCGGCCGGCTCATGACGTAGTCCACGAGGGCCGGCAGGCTCGAGGTGGAACGGCGACGCTCGAGCTTGCGCGCCAGCAGGCCGCGCGCCGTAAGCCAGCGATCATGGTCCTTGAGGCCGGCCTCGGCCATCGCGGCGATGGCCTCGAGCGTGGCGACGAGCCGCGGTGTCGCCTCGCGGGCCCGTCGGCGCTCGCGCGGCACGAGACGCAGGCCGACATTCAGGCAGGCGAGATGGGAGGTCTTGCCGCGTTGTCGCAGCAGGGAGGCGACGAGCAGCCGCCCGAGCCAAGGCTGGTGCTGCAGCGGCTCGATGGCGCTCCAGGCCTCGAGCGCAATGGCCGCGGCGAGCGTGGCTGGCAGGCTGCGGATTTCGCCGAGCGCCTGGCGCCACTCCTCAAGCCTCGCATCCTCGTCCCAGTCGGGATCATAGGCGAGCGGATCTCGCTCGCGCGGCCGCGCTTGGGCGCCGGCGACGGCCCGATCGGCGCGTGCCATGGCGGTGTCGACGGCGGTCAGCGCCTCGGCGAGCAGCGGATCGTAGCGATCCTCGATGACGTCCGGCGCGAGATCCGCGTCATTGGCGTCGCCCGTGATCGCGAGCGGCTTCGCCGGTTCGGTGTCCTCGCCCTCCCCTGCCCGCCCCCGTAGCCCGCCCAGGCCCGAGGCCGACAAGGCCCAGCCGAGCTCGGCGCCGGCTATGCGGCGGCGGGCGCGCAGCACGGCATGCGCTCGCGTCAGCTCATGGGTGGGGCTGCGGATGTCCTTCTCGGCATCGTGCAGCACGAGGTCCTCAAGATGCAGGAGCTCGCCTTCGAGCCACAGGGAGGCGCAGGCGTCCAGGAAGTGGGTGCGGGCGATGAAGCCTTCGCGGATCGGGCTTGTGCGCAGCCTCTCGTCGAGCCGCGCCAGCGCGTCCTCGGCCGTGGCGAGAGGCGCCGCCAGTCGGGGCCAGGGCAATCGCTCTGCGATTCCAGCAAAGTTGGACATTTCAGGCTGCATGAGAGTTGCGCGCCCGTTCGGGTGGGTGCGAACCAAAGTGGTGCAATTAGGCGGCGAGATTTTGTGAGTTTTGGGGGCTGTTCTGGTTGGCTACGGGGACGGCGGTTCGGCCAAGGTTTTTCCAATAGGCGTCCCAGTCGCCGTTTATTCGGGTTATCCGCAAAGCGAGCATGTATTCCGCGTGCTCGACGCGCCACCAGGCGCCGGGCCGCTTGAGACGTTGTTGGGCGACGTAGCGATGCGCGCTTTCGATTTCGCCCGATCCGATCGGCAGTCCCTCGGCCAGCGCCTGTCGATAGTTCAACTGGTTCTTGCGGCTGCTCAAATAACGATGGCATCGGCGCACCGGCGCGTGTTCGTCGTCGACTTCAGGCGCTTCGCAATGACCGACGAGCGACCGCAATGTCATCTCGGAGACTCCCGTCTCTGAGCGCGTCCTTCTGCGCCTCGATCCAGGTTTCCCGCGCGGCGGCGTCGGGCGCGATCGCTTCGGCGGCGGCGCTCAAATACTCGCAAACATGATAGAAATCGATCAGGTAGCTGCCTTGATCGCCAAATTGCTCCTCGACTTGGCCCACAATCCATGGCGCGCCATCGCCGACCGCGTGGACCCGCGAGTTCGCCCCGAAGCCGGCGCGAACCGCGCAGGCCAGCAGTTGCCGCCCGGCCGCCTCCGCGCCGCCCTCGATCGAGCCGGCGTAGACCGGCGTCCGGCTCCCCTGGGCGTGCGCCAGCGAAAGCTTCGCCTCTCGCCACGACAGGTTCTTGCCCTTGCGTTTGTCTTTCTCATCCCGACCCGGCTCGACGATCGGAACCATGCCGCCGTCAGTTTCCACGACGATCGGCTTACTCGAGGCCTGGACCTTCCGGAAATTCCAAATCCGCTCGGCCGGCTTCGAACATCGACTGGGCATGGGCGAACGTGATCCGCTGGATCGTGCTCTCCCCAATCTCGAAGCCGTAATGCTCCCGCAGCTTGCTTCGAACTTGCGCGAAGGGTTGATCGGCGGCGAAGTCGACGATGACGCGTTGCAAGGGGCGCGAACAGCCCGAGGGGCTGACTTTCGCGCTGCGCAGAAACGGGCGCACACGCTCGTTCTTGAACCGATATTGCGGCTCCTGGACCTCTATCTCGCCGAATTTCGTATGCCAGCGGACTTTTTTTCACCTTGGCGATGCATCTGAGGTTGCTGACGAATTTCTCTCTCCGTCACCTCCGCCTGCCTCTCCGCCCAGCCCAGCAGCGCTTCGCGTCCCAAACGCCGCGTCTCCTCGACCAACCGCTCTTCCGCAGCGTCCGCCTCCTTCAAATCGCCTTCGCTATTCTCTACCGTCAGGGCTATCGACGCGACACGGTTTCGAACGTCAGGATGGCTGCGCAAAAAGGCAAACAGCGCTTCATCGCTCAAATCCGCGCCCGTCATCAGCTTCGTCCTCCCAAATCACCTCCGACAAAGCTTACTCCGCATCGAGTAAATCGCACCCGGCTGCTAGCGCGGACCCGATCTGAATGATCGGTCCCTCCGTCCGACCGAAGCCCCGGAGCCGATCGATATGGCGGAAGCCGGCGACTTGATCACGGCGACCACGCCGCGGATATTTCCGCGCTTGTAGAAGACGGCGTCCATCACTTCGGGTACGCCGTGCCCTCTGGCCTCCGGCGCGAAGCGCTCGACTAGAAAGACGACCACGAGGCCGCCGAGGATCGGCGAGAGGATGACCCAGTCTCCGAAGCGGCTCGGCCCCTCGAGGATATTGGCGTCGTAGGTGAGCTTCAGCTCTCCATTGAACATCAGGTTGTGGATGACGCCGATCAGCCCGCGCAGGAACACGGCGCCGACGCCCGTCAGGAGCCCGACCCCCAGCGCCAGCAGGCAGAGAACCAGGAGGTTGACCCGCCGTTCGTCCTGACCCTGGGCATGGCCGTTGGTGGAAACGGCCTCGGCTTCGGCCCTAATTCGGTCGCCGGCGACGTCATTCCAGCTCCAACCGCCTGCTCGCGCCACGCGCGTCGCGGTCCTCGCGGCGTTCGGACGCCGTTCGGACAGCCTGCCCATTCGTCTGCCGCGTCGGCAAAAATTGCGTCTCGTTCATGCGCTGCCTACATACAGCTCTATGTTGTCGCTTATCTCGCCCGAGCTCAAGAGTAGCGCGTAACCAGCGCGACCACTAAGAGGACGAGCAATGCGGCGGCCACTACCGCTAATCTGACCGTCGTCCGCCATTGGCGCTCTTCCTTCTGTGTCTGGTGCGTTGGTCGCTTCATTCTTCATTGCTCGCGGTCAGGTCCTGCCCGACCGTCTCCCTGATCGTTTAACACCGCCGCAAAGCATCTTAGCCCGGATTATGCATTGCGGGTTGGCTGGTGTGGCGTAAATAGCTGATTTCGTGTAGAATTTGGTTATCTAAGCCGATGGGCGTCCATCGGACGCGTCGGCGCCCCCCGAACCGCAGCCGGCCCCATTCTGCGATCGGGTGCAGCGGCGTATTCTGCAACAGTTGCGACGACGACCATTCCACCCACGTGTGCGGCGTCTCGCCGAGCCGGCCGTGAAACTCCTCGATCAGCCGCGATTTGCCGATGCCGGGCTCGCCGACGACGAGGGCGAGCTGGCCTTCGCCGGAGCGCGCGCGCTCCCAGCGCCGGCTGAGAAGTTCGAGCTCCTCCTCGCGCCCGACGAGTGGCGTCAGCGCGCGGGCGCCGCCGCGCCGGCCGCCGCCGCTCGCACGCACGATGCGATAGAGCGTCACCGGAACCGCTACGCCATTGAGCGCATGCGCGCCGAGGTCCTCGGCGACGAACAGCCAGGCGACCTGGCGCTGGACGCCTGCGGTGACGACGACAGCGCCCGGTTCCGCAAGAGACTGCACCCGCGCGGCCACATTTGGCGCTTCGCCGAACACTTCGCCGGTCGCGTCCACCACCAGCTGCCCGGACTCGAGGCCGATGCGCGCGGCCAGTTGCGGCGCGCCTCTACCGCCGTTCCTGGCGTTGAGTTCGCTGAGCGCGCGCTGGATGGCGAGCGCGGCGCGCACCGCGCGTTCGGCGTCGTTCTCCTGCGCCTGCGGGTAGCCGAACAGCGCCATCAGCCCGTCGCCGAGTTTCTTCAACACATGGCCGCCGAGCCCGTCACCGCGGCTGAGGCTTCGTCGAGGTAGGCCCCGACGAGATTGCGCCAATCCTCCGGGTCGAGACGCGCTGCAAGGCCCGTCGAGCCGACGAGGTCGCAAAACATCACCGTTATCGGGCGGCGTTCGGCTCCATCGGAACTGGTCGCCACCGAGAGCCCAGCCTGCGTCGGGAGCGTCTTCGTGGCTTCGGCTCGGGCGGCGGGTGCGGCGTTGAGCTCCGCGATTGCGGACATGATTTTCCGCCGGTGGCCGACGACAGCGACACCCAGGTCCTTCAGGTCGTCGACCGTCAGTTTCGGCAGCACCGCTCCGTCGACTTCGTTGTCGCTGAACGCCGCCTCATATTGCCCAAGGCCGAGGCTCCGCAGCCAAACCCCGACATCCATCGTTGTTCCTCAGACTGGCCTATTCCAATGATGGTCTTACGGAGCCACAGTGTCTATGGCCTTGACCCCGTACGACGGCTTCAGGTCGATCTGACCCATTCGCTACGCCGCCCGGGAACGACCGCTATTTGCGCATTTCCGTCGTCCACCCGCGCAGATCCCGCTTGGCCTCGATGCGCCAAGCCCGCCAATGGTTGGCAGCCGGATGGCGCGCCTCGACATGGGGACGAACGTCATCATGGCTTCAGCCTCGCGCCGTGCGTCTGGCGCGCCGACAGGCGCTCGGCCTCAGCGGCGCGGACGGCTAGGCGCTCGCCGCCGCGGGCCGCGGCGTAGAGCTGGGTGGCAGCGTCCAGCGCGGATTGCTGCGCCTTCGGAACGGAAGCGTGGGTGAACGCCTTGCCGGCGGCCGCGGCCCGCGCCATGGCGCGCGTGCCCTCCTCGCCGAAGCGCGCCTCTACGGATTTGCGGAACGTGTCCACCTCGCGCTTCATGCCCGCATCGGCCGCGAGCGTCCTGTAGGCCTCCGCCCGGGCCTGGTCCGTCTTGGCGGCTGCCACAATTCCCAGCGCCGCCACGGCCCGGTCGGACAGCTTCAGGATCGCGGTGCGGTCGGCTTTGAGCTGTGCCTCGACGCTGGCGCCGTAGCCCTGCGCCGCCTGTGCCTCGGCTTCGGCAACCCGCATCAGGTTGGACCCGATCGCGGCCGCCGCGCGCCTGGCGGCCTGCCGCTCGGCGCGGGCCTTGCCGCCGGCGAACAGCCCTTCCCTGCCCCGCAATACGCCCAGGAGTCCCGGCTCGGTCGAGAGCCGTCGCGCGGCGCTCGTGGTGCCGTCGCGCGCCACAAGCTCGTTGAGGCGCGTCGTGGCGGCCTTGGGATCGCGATAAGCGGTCTGAAGATAGATCGACCGCGCCTCCAGCTCGCGCCGCACCTGCGCGTCCGACGCCACGACCGCGGCGACGTTCTTGCCGTCGACGCCGCGCCCGAGACTGTCGCGCTCGACGCCGTCACGCCCCCTCCCCTCGAAGGCCGGGATGAGCACGTCGGCGGAGCGAGCCGTGCCGGAGCCTGCGGCCTGGCGGTCCTCTCCGCGCCGATCGGCTTGGCCGCGGCCTCCGGAGCCCGTCCGTCGGGATATTGGGAACGCGGCGCGGCAGGTCGCGCGATCGCGCTCCGCGCCGGCTGTTGCGGCCTGGCTGGGACGCCGGGGCGCGCCTGGGCGCCCTGCTGCACAGTCGCTCTGGCGGCTTCCCTCGCATGGTCGGCCGCACGCGCCTTCTGCGCCGGCGTCAGCTCGTCCCGGGTCGCATAGGCGTTCGAGGCCGACTTGATCTCGGCGCGCCCGATGTCAGCCGCCATTTTGGCGTGAGAACTTTGAGCCAGTTGCAAAATTATTTTTGGAACGCCTCTCATAACCCCTCTCAAATCGAGGCAATATATTTAAATCAACCCGACGGTTGTCAAGGCAAATATTCTAAATTATTCCGCTTTACCGTGAGAAATATTTCAGTATAGTGTCGATTCTATCGTCCTGATCCCTAGCAACAGCAATGACCGACGATCCTCTCGACGCCATGAAAGCGCGCTGGAACCATATCCAGGGCTATCTGTTTCCTTGGCTTCGCGAGGAAGTCGACCCGATGACCGAAGCGCTCGGGCGGCTCGTCACGACCCTCGACGTGATCGGCCTCGAGGCCTTCGTTCCCAACCGCCCCAAGGCGCCGGCCGCCCGCCTGACGATCGCCGCGCCCTCGCCAGGGCTTTCGTCGCCAAGGCGGTGCTGGGCGTTCCTACCACCACCGCTCTGATCGAGCGCCTCGATGTCGACAAGTCGCTGCGTCGCATTCTCGGTTGGGAACGACGCTCGCAAGTGCCGTCGGAAGCTACCTTTTCCCGCGCCTTCGTGGAGTTTGCGCAGGGCGATCTGCCCGACAAGATGCACGCGGCGCTGATCGAGCGCTCGCTCGGCGGGCGCATCGTCGGCGTGATCGCGCGCGACGCCACCGAGATCGAGGCGCGCGAGAAGCCGGTCAAGACGGAGCCGAACGACAAAAGGAGGAGATCCACCGCCGCC
>CAWDTW010000055.1:0-142289 GCA_963805295.1 uncultured Alphaproteobacteria bacterium
TTACGATCGACTGACGCGGCTGCTGGCCGCGATTCCACTCGACGCGCAGCAGCGCGAAGGGCTGTCGCTCGCGCCCTTGCAGGCCTCGCTGAGGGGGCGCTGGCGCGGCAACGCTCATCCAGGCGAACTCGGCGCAGCGCTGCGTAGGTTTGGATTTCAGCGGCGGCGCAACTGGCGTGGCACTGACGGCTCCCGGGCGATGTGGCGCAAGGGTGGATAAGACGCCGCAGGCGCAGCCCTCTCAACCGTCAAGCCTGCGCCAGCGGTTGGTTGACTGGTACGGGAGCGTCCCCGCGGTCTCCCGCGACCGCCGTTTTTCGATGTCCGAAATTGAGGCGGCCCTCAAGACCCAGGGCAAGTACATCAGCCCGGTGCTTTTGGAGCTGGGCTGGCGGCGCAAACGGATATGGAGCACGACCGGGCAGTACTTCCGAGGAGGAGGCCCGATCCATCCGCGACTATGTCGAATGGCTCGCGGTGAAGAGAAGGTACTCCATGCCGAGAAAGTCGCGCGTGAGCGTGCTATGGGCCGAGACCACGACGTATGGGACGTCCACACAGACAAGGACCGTTGGTGGGTCGTGACGAACCCGACCAACCTGTACTCCCAAACCCTCATGCCGAGCCTCGACTACACCCTCTCGTTCGATGTCGGCCTGATGGCTCGTAACGGGCGACTCGATACCCTCGCGGCGCGGCGTCGGCGTATACCTCACACGGTCATATTCCAACCGAAAGATACCACCCTGAATGACCCTGAATGGGGCGGGACCGCTTGTCCCGTGTAAACAGCTGAGCTTGAATACAAGCGCAGCTAAGTGTCTGACATACGCGTAAAGGCGGTCGATCGGGGCGTGAGGGCGTGGTCATGGATGAGCAAAGAATTTTGAGCGCGACGGAGCAGCGAACCCGTCGCAACATGATTAAGATGGGCGTTAAGATGTCGCCAAGCCAACGCAGCTTAACATCAATCTCAGCAGCGACCGCTTCGCAATGTTCAACAAAGAGCGGGACGTCAGCGTGAATGGCAAGGATTTATTACGCTCGCTTCTACTTGAGCCGGTTTTGTTCTTTGTTGTCCTTTTCATCGTTAGGGCAATATGCTTTACGACATTGGAAGTCGTCTGGCCAGCGCGCGTAGTTTCGTACCGCGTCGTTTTGCGAGATGATCTCATCGCCTGCATTGGGTATGTGTGGATTATCTTTCCGCTGGCCTCATATCTAAATCGCTCCGTCATGGGTTATCATCCGTGGCCCGCCGGAATTGGCACGCTTCCGTTAATCGCCAGAGTTACCATCTATTTCGTGCTCGCGGATTTTGGTCATTATTGGATTCATCGGCTTATGCATCATCAATTCTTTTGGCGGGTCCATAAATGGCACCACTCTCCGACCTACATGTATTGGCTGGGTGGCGTTCGGGCGACGCTGCCACAACAGTTTCTCGTTAATATTCCCTATGTGCTTGCCTATCCGGTGCTCAACCCAGCGCCGTGGTGGATTGCTGTCGCGGTCGCCACAATCAGCACAATCCAGAACGACTGGGTTCATTTAAATGTTAGCTGGAAAACGAAGTGGATCAATTGGATTTTCGTCACTCCCAGGTTTCACCACATCCATCACAGCACGGACCCTCGTTATTACTTGGCCAACATGGGGAACATATTTTCAGTTTGGGACCGTCTGTTCGGAACTTACATCGACCCCGACACTGTCCAGGGCGAGCTGACATTCGGAATTGACGCCGATGAAAATCCCATTCGCGTAATTTTGGGGGTCTGATGAGCTAGTGCGTCTAAGAGCCTCAGGGACCCCCGGATGGATGCGCCAAGCCGCGACGGCAGCGCGGTGTCGGGCGATTTGCAACTACCGGCAGGATAGCAGATGACCATGATCGATCGGAATCTATGCTTACGATGGCCGGAATTCGCCATAATGGAAATAGCTGCCAGATAGTGTGAACTGTCGCCTCTGTGCCCGCCCTTTGCAACCTGGAAGAAACGCCCCTTTACGGATTCCCTCGCGTGAACAATCATGTCCCGGTTTCATCCACCCAACGGATGCTCTGGCTGTTTGAGCAGGCCGGACCGGACAAGCCGGCCTACAATCTACCGCGAGCTCTGCTGATCAAGGGCAAGCTCGACATCGATGCGCTGCGCGATAGCTTTCGGACCCTGGTGCGCCGGCACGACGCGCTTCGCTTGAGCTTCGTCGAACAAGACGGCGAAATACTTCAGGCGGCGGACGAGAATGTAAGAATCGACCTGCCTGTCCGGGATTTGACGCATCTGCCCAGAGATGAGCGCATGACTGAGGCTCTTCGGCTGGTGGCGGCGGAAGGGCGCGTGGCGTTCGATCTCGCTCGTGCGCCGTTACTGCGCATTGTCCTGCTCCGGATCGATGACGATGCGCATGTCCTGTGCCTCGTCGTCCATCACATCGTCACCGATGGCTGGTCGATGAGCATTGTTTTCGACGAAATCGCCGAAATTTACCGAAGCCGCATCGCCAACCAGGCTCCGGACCTTCAGCAACTCACGTTGCGGTATGTCGATTACGCCCGTTGGCAGCGGGACCATCTGACGGAGGCGGCTCTGGCCGCGGATCTCGCCTATTGGCGGGCGACGCTGCATGACTGCCCGGCATTGCTGGAAATCCCCACGGACCATGCCCGTCCGGCGATCCTGTCACACGGCGGATCGTCCCACCGCTTTCGCATTGAGCCCGATGTGACTTCCCGCCTCAAGGAGGCGTGCACGGGCGCGCGGGGCACGCTCTACATGGGCCTGCTCGCGGTCTTACAGATCCTGCTCGCTCGCTACACCGGTAGCCAGGACATTCCGGTCGGAACGCCCGTGTCGGGCCGCAATGATGGGGATCTTCGTGATCTGATCGGCTGCTTCATCAATACCGTAGTAATGCGGACAGACTTGGCGGGCGATCCCGGCTTTTCCGAGGTGCTCACGCGAGTGCGCGAAGTCGTTCTGGATGCGCTGTCCCACCAGGACGTTACGATAGAACAACTTATACGGCATCTGCGGCCGGAGCGTCACCGCGGCCATGCGCCGATCTTCCAGGTCATGCTCATTCTTCAGAACATGCCAAAGCAGTTGCCACGGATGCCTGGCCTTGACGTTGAGGAGCTGGAGTTTGACCGCGGCATGGCGAAATTCGATCTGACGCTGGAGGTGGTTGAGCAAGACGGCGGTCTCAATTGCGAATTCGAATACCGCGCGGATCTGTTCGAACCGGCGACAATCGCGCGTATGGTTGGCCATTTCCTCCACCTGCTCGCCGCCGCTCTCGACGCACCGGACGTCCCCCTCTCCCGGCTGCCGCTGCTGGATGATCGGGAAAGGTCCCGGTTGCTCATCGAATGGAATCGGACGGCTGCCGATTACCCGCGGGACTCCCGCATCGATGAAGCTTTCGCCGCCGTGGCGCGGAGCAGTGCGAATGCGATCGCACTCGGCCAGGCGGGCCAAACCGTTCACTATGCCGAACTGGACCATCGCTCCAATCAGATCGCGCGGGCCCTGATCGTGAGGGGTATCCCCGCTGAAGCCCCGGTCGGCGTGTATATGCCCCGCTCAGTGGACGCCTACGTTGCCATTCTGGGCATCTTGAAGGCAGGCCATCCTTACGTGCCGCTCGACGTGAGCCAGCCAACGGCCCGGCTCCACCGTTTGGTCGCCGACTGCGGTTGCGGTCAGATTCTGACCCGGCGTGACCTGGCCCGCGCGCTGCCGGCAACCACCGAAGCGATCCTGGTGGACGCGGACTCCGCGATTTGGACCGGCTCGCGCGACACTCCGCTCCCGCCCAGGCCGGGTAGCGAACTTGCCTACGTCATTTACACCTCTGGCTCCACCGGCGATCCGAAGGGCGTCATGGGCACCCATCGTGGGTGCATGAACCGACTCGAGTGGATGTACCGCGCCTGGCCCTTCCTGCCGGGTGAGGTCTGTTGCCAGAAGACCGCCCTGGGCTTCGTGGATTCGATCTGGGAAATGTTTGGCCCGTTGCTGGCGGGCGTTCCGGTCGTGATCGCCAGTGACGACGATGTCCTCGATCCGGAGAGGCTACTGACGCTGTTGGCCGAGGCCGGTGCGACGCGCCTGGTTCTCGTGCCGACGTTGTTGGGCGCGCTGCTCGATCACGCACCCGATCTGGCAGCGCGCCTGCCGCGACTGCGGCACTGGACAACGAGCGGGGAGTACCTGTCGGTAGACCTGGCGGCGCGATTCAGGCAAGCCTGTCCCGGTGCCATCCTGCTGAACCTCTACGGTTCGTCCGAAGTAGCGGCTGATGCCACCTGGCACGAGGTGCGGGAACTTCATGACAACAATCCGGTGCCGATCGGCAGGCCGATATCCAACACGCGGGTCTACATCCTCGACAGTCATCTGGAGCCCGTTCCGATCGGCGTGAAAGGCCAGATTTATGTCGGCGGCGACTGCCTCGCGGCCGGCTATTGGCGCAGCCCCGACTTAACCGCGGAACGATTCGTTCCAGGTCCGTTTGAGCGGGAAGCGAGCCGCCTGTTTGCGACCGGCGACCTCGGTCGATTTCTCGGCGACGGCAGCATCGAGTATCTTGGCCGCCTGGATCACCAGGTGAAGATCCGCGGCTATCGCATCGAGCCGGGCGAAGTGGAAATGCATCTGGCGGCGCATCCCGACGTGCGGAAGGCCGCCGTGGTCGCCACCTCCGGGGCTCTGGGGGACGTACGGAAACTCGTGGCATACGTCGTGGGGCGATCCAACCTCGCTCCCCCGGCGGAGGAATTGCGTGCGTTCCTCAGGGCACGGCTGCCACAATACATGGTGCCCGCCGACTTCGTCGAAATGCACGAATTGCCGTTGCTGCCGAGCGGCAAGGTTGACCTTCGGGCACTACCGCCGCGAGGCGACAATGCGAACGCGTCGCCCCGTCTGGTCGGGCCGCGCACCCCGACTGAAGCGAAGCTGGCCGCGTTCTGGTGTGAGCTCCTGGAAGTCCCGGAAGTCGGGGTGACTGACGATTTCTTCGACGTCGGCGGTAATTCACTGCTCGCGATGCAACTTCTCGCGCGGATCCATAAGCAACTGGAAGTCGACATCCCGGTCCGGAGCCTGTTCGATACCCCAACGATCGACCGCCTGGCGCTGGAGATCGAGACGGCGAAGGCCAACGGGCGCACCCCGCGCCGCGATGAGATCCGGCCACAGCCCACACGAGAGCCAAATCTGGACCTGCTCGCCGCGGAACTGGGCAAGCTCTCGCCAGAGCAATTCGAGTTCTTGTTGCGCCAGGTACGAGGGGTCTGACCGTCCGAACAGGCTGTAGGTACCGGCGCCCCAGGGGAAACCTATGAAGACCAGGTATGGCGGGACCGAAGTCCAGGCGGGCGTGGTCAACGGTGCACAGGTGTTTCCAATGGCGTCGGCGCAACTCGGGGTTTGGTTCACCGAGCAGTTAGTCGGCGCGTCGGCGGCCAACAATCTCAGCTTCGCTCTCCGGCTGAGCGGCAAGCTGGACATCGCCGCGCTGGAATTCAGCCTCCTGACCGTGGTCCTACGCCACGAGACGCTTCGAACGACGTTCGACCTCATCGAAGGCCGCCCGGTACAGATCGTGCGTCAGGAGCCTCCGAAAGTCCTGACCCGCGTGGACGTGAGCCGGGCTTCGGAACCAGAAGTGGCGGCGTATGCCGCCGTATGCCAGGTCGCCCATACTCCCTTTGATCTGACCAGAGGGCCGTTGCTGCGGGTGTTGTTGGTCGAGCAAGGCCCGGAGCAAAACATCCTGTGTTGCGCGATGCACCACATTATCGCCGACGGATGGTCGTTCGGCCTGTTCATGAGCGAACTCGCCGCCTGCTATGACGCCGCCAGCGATGGGAAGCAGCCAACATTGAAGCCGCTCCCTCTTCGGTACGCTGCGTGTGTCTTTTGGGAACAGGAGTGGCTGTCATCCGAAGATTTCCGGATCCAATTGGCGGACTGCGTTCGCCCATTGACCGGCGCACCGCCGCAGCCCCCGCTCGCGGAAGCCACCGCGTCTGACGCGAAGCCGTCGGCAGCGGGCGCGAGCCGCGCCGTGAGGCTTGCTCCAGAACTGATGTCCGCGATGAAATCCGTCGCGCAGCGCCACGGCACGACGGCGTTCGTGCTGTCGCTGGCCGCCTTCCAGGTCCTTCTCTGGCAGATCACCGGCCAGGAGGATGTGGTCGTGGGCATCCCGGTGGCTCGGCGCAATCGGGTCGAGGTCGAAAATATCATCGGTCTGTTCGCCAATCTCGCTGCGGTCCGGGTCGTTTTGTCCGGTGACCCGGAATTCGCGGATGCTCTGGCGTATGCCAGGGATGCGACGCTCAATGCGCTCGTGCATGAGGACGTGCCCTTTCAGCGCGTGGTGCAAGCACTGCACCCGGCACGGACCACCGGAGGCAACCCGATATTCCGGACACTTTTCGCGTCGGTTCCAGCCGTTGCGAAATTCGAATGGTTTGGCGCGCTGCGGGCCACCCCCTACGTCGTCGCAGCGGGAGGGGCTTTGTACGAACTCAGCTTCAGCATGATCGAGGATGGGTCGGGTGGCGTCTGGATCCGCGCCGAATACCGCACCGAACTGTTCGAGGACCGGCAGGTCGCCGACCTGTTGGACCATTACGTCAGCCTGTTGACGCAGGTTACCGCACGGCCCTACGGGCGAATCTCGTCACTCGTGGTGTTGCCCGGATCGTGGCTCGCACGTCGACAGAGGACCCAGGGGCGGGCCCGGATTGCCCCGCCGCCGCCGAAGCCTGCCGAGACAACCCCGTCCGATCTGGCATTCGAGGAGGCCCTGGCTCGCATCTGGCGAAAGGTGTTGCGGTGTCGGCCGCCAGAGCGCGACGCGAACTTCTTTGATCTGGGAGGCGATTCGTTGCACGCACTCTCGATCGCGCACGAAATCGGCAGCGTTCTGGGACAGCCGATTCCGGTCTCGCTGGTATTTCGCGAACCAACAATCCAGGGAATGGCGCGGTGGCTTCGCACTGAGGGCCGCGTGCCGTCAGGCATGCTACCGATCAGGCTCGGTGGGACACGAGCCCCGCTGTTCGTGGGTTGCAATTCGCCGGCGCTGCGTTCCCTCGGCCGAGCACTCAGAACGGAGCAGCCAGTCTACCTGCTTGATATCTTCGCGTTGCAGGAGCAGCGGTTGCTCGGTGGCCAATCGCTTTTGGCGACGCTCCCCGAGATCGCCGCGCGATTTGTCGGCGACATCCTGGCGATTCAGCCGGCGGGCCCGTATTTTCTCGCGGGTCAGTGCGAAGGAGGCATCCTCGCCCTGGAGATCGCCTTGCAATTGCAGGCGGCTGGCCACCAGGTGGCGCTGCTCGCCATGCTGGACACGCCGGTGGACGGCTATTTCCGGTTACTGCCCTGGGCTCGGCGAATTGGCAGCCTCCGGCTCGTGATGGCGGTGGCACTGATGCGCGCCGGCAACGTCGCGGAGATACTCCGGCGGACGAAAGAGTATGTGTTGCTCCGCCGGTTGGTAAAACATGTGCGTGCCAGGCGCCGGCAAAGTACGCCCGAGGAGCAGCGTTCCGACCAGATCTGGGCCGCCATATGGGATGCGGTGCGCGGCTATCGGCAAAGCGCGCGTTTTGCCGGGGAGATCGAGTTCTTCCGCGCCGAGGATCCTATCAGAATCCAGGAAGATGCCGCGCTTCGCTGGGACAGTCGTTCGGAGCGGGTCCGAGTTCAGGACGTGCCTGGCGACCATTCCAGCTACCTTCTGGAGCCCGCCACCCGGCAGCGGCTCACCGAGGCGATCGAACGGGCGTTGGCGCGCACAGGCTGGCGGAGACGCCGAAATGAACAGTGATACAGCGTCACCGCTCCGCCCGAGGAAAGTCATCCGCCGAGAGCGCCCCTTCCTCGCCTCCGTTCCAGGCGACCTGAGATCTCTGGCTTCGTACCGCAATCTGTTCAGCGTGATGACCGCGACCCGGCTGAAAATCCGTTACCGGCAGTCGGTACTGGGCTGGCTGTGGGCGGTCCTTCAGCCTCTGGCACTGATGGTGCTGTACGCGGCCATCTTCTCGCATGCCGTCGGGTACGATACCGCGCCGGTGCCCTACCCACTGTTTCTTATGGCGGGCCTGCTGCCGTGGAGTTTCTGTTCCACGGCGTTGAGCACCGCCGCCACCGGCATGCTCACGCACCATTCACTGATGGCGAAGGTGTACTTTCCTCGCGAGATCGTGCCGCTCTCCTATGTGGCGGCCGCGCTGTTCGATTTGGTGATTGCTTCCCTCCTGCTGCTGGCGATGATGCTGATCTACCATGTGCCAATTTCGCCGGTCGCGCTGATCGGAGTACCGATCGCCGCGATCCTGGCGCTGCACACGGGGGCGACCTGTCTGTTGCTCGCATCGCTGCAGATCCATGTGCGTGATATCAATGTCGCGCTCCCGTTGGTGCTCCAGGTGTTTATGTTCACCGCGCCGGTCGTGTATCCAGCGATGATCGTGCCGCCGTCCGTTCAGGCATTCTACTGGATGAACCCGCTGGCGATCCTTATCAGCGACTTCCGCCTCGCGGTACTGGGCGGCGCGGTGCCGAACGCCGGAGGTCTGCTGTACTGCGTGCTCCTGGGCCTGGTGTTCTTCCTGTTCGCTTACTCGATCTTCAAATGGCATGAATCGAAGATTGTCGATGAAATGTAACCGCTCGCTGGCAGCAGTATAGGTTTCCAAAGCATGATCGACGTGCGGGTCGCCAATCTTTCCAAGCACTACCGTTCAAGGGTACGCGGCGCGCGGCGGCTGTTCGATCTCCTGCCGCATCGTGAAACGTCTTGGGCCTTGCGTGATGTCAGCTTCGAGGTACAGAGGGGCGAGGCGCTAGGCATCGTGGGTCCAAACGGCGCGGGAAAAACCACGCTGATCAGGCTGCTTTCGGGCATCACGGCGCCGAGCGCTGGCGAGATCGAGATCGTTGGACGACTTGCATCGCTGGTTGAGGTCGGCGCCGGTTTTCAGCCTGATCTCACCGGGCGTGAAAACGTATTTCTCAACGGCGCGATCATGGGAATGGGCCACCGGGAGATCACGACCAAGCTGCCGAGGATTATCGAATTCGCTGAAATTGGCGATGCGCTCGATGCGCCAGTGAAGCAATATTCTTCTGGCATGTTCGTGCGACTGGGCTTCGCCATCGCCGCTCACCTCGACGCCGATATTCTGCTGCTGGACGAGGTTCTCGCGGTTGGTGACATTGCATTCCAGGCGCGGTGCTTCGAACGCATCGAAGAACTGCGGCACGCCGGCAAGACCATTTTTCTGGTTTCGCATGACCTCGCGGCCGTGGAACGAGTTTGCGGACGGGCCTTGCTGCTCAATCATGGTGGAATTGTCACGGAGGGCGATCCGCATGAGGTCATCGAAGTCTACATCGCATCGACTCAGGCGGCATTCCGCGCTCGCCAGCGGGACGAACCGGAGGGGCCGGTGGTTGTAACCGGCCTGACTATGGGCGCGATCGACGCCGGAGCGGTCCGTACCGGGGAGCGCTTTCGCTGCTGTGTGTCATACCTCGCGCGGGCTCCATTGGAGGGTGTCTTGGTGCGGGTCTCCTTCAACTGGCCGAGCGGATATTTGTGCACCGAATTGGTCTCGGACCCCAACCTGCGACTGGAGTACGGGCCGGGGCAGGTCGAATTCGAGTGTCCGGTGCTAACGATGCAACGCGGCCTCTACAGTGTTGATTTGTGCATCGAGCGGCGCGGCGAGATCCTGGAACGGCTGCCGCGAGCAGGGCTGCTGCGCGTGGGTGTCGGAAGGATTGTCCAAGGTGATTTCTACATGGCGCACGGCACCCGTGTCCGCGACGGTTCCGATGCGGAGATCCACATTGAAAAGGCGTAGCCATCCACCCGCGGCAGATATATGGGCAGCTATCACCCATGTGGACGAACGTCCCTATTCGAGTGGGCAAACCGGAGTGCGATGACCGCAATGGGGCTGCGCAAGAAGGAGCAATGGCTCGACCACGCCCAAGCGATGATCGAGGCAACCAGCGTGGCGAAGGCCGCCGAACGCTGCGGCGTCCACCCCACCACGGCGTTCCGCTGGCGACACCGGTTTCTCGGCTCGCCCGCGCTGGACAAGCCCAAGACGCTGAGAGGCATTGTCGAGGCGGACGAGACGTTCATCCTCGAATCGTTCAAGGGCCGCAGGTCCGATCTTTGTTTACTACTCACCACCAGAATCCGCGACCTGTGATTCCAATAAGTTGGCCCTTCGCTCCGGGCGGCTGGAGCGGCCTCTACTTGCTGACGTGACAGGAACGACCAGTTAAACCTCGGGACCTGCCGTCCGCTGTGCGCAAATACCGGTCGTTCGCAGACGGCGTGAAGAACACTTCAAATCGATCCAAAGCCGCGTCCACGGCCGGGGCCTGCTGTTGAGTTCGATCTCCGGCAAGAGACAAGCGGATTTGGCGAGGTCTTTGTGCTAGTTTCCGCAGCGCGGAGGTTCGCCATGAGCGAAACCCGGAAACTGGCCGCGATCTTGGTCGCCGACGTGGTCGGTTACAGCCGGCTTGCGGGCGCCGACGAGGATCGCACCCTGTCGCGCCTCCGGGGGCTGCGCAGCGATCTGATCGATCCCGCCATCGCTGCGCATCACGGGCGCGTTTTCAAGCGCACCGGCGACGGCAGCCTCGTCGAGTTCCGCAGCGTGGTCGACGCCGTGCGCTGCGCGATCGAGGTGCAGAACGGACTCATCGAGCGCAACGCGGGCCTGCCGCAGGACCGCCGCATCGAGTTCCGGGTCGGCATTCATCTGGAAGACGTCGTCGAGGACGCAGACGGCGATCCGGTGGGCTACGGCGTCAACATCGTCGGCCGTCTTCCGATTCTACAAGTGACCTTCGAGACTGTTCACGAGCAGCGGCGAGGATACTGCCATGGCACGAGTGGATCAACTTGCTGGGGGCATCTATCGCATTTCGACCTATGTTCCCGCGAAGCGGATTAGCTTTAATCAATTCCTCATCGACGACAAAGAGCCAGCACTCATCCATACGGGAACTTTTCCGATGTACGATGATGTCCGCGCTGCTGTCGCGCAGGTCCTGGACCCTTCTCGCCTGCGCTATATCATCGTCCCACACTTCGAGGCAGACGAATGCGGCGGAATGGGCCGGTTCGTCACTGAGGCCGCACAGGCTGTGCTGGCCTGCAGTGCAGTTAGCTGGCGGATCAACCTTCAACAATGGGACTACACTGGGCCTGTCCAGGGCGTGCAGGACGGCGATGTGCTTGATCTCGGGCAACATCGGCTGCGCTTCTGGGAGACCCCACACGTCCACCATTGGGACTCGATGATGGTTGTCGAAGATACGACTGGTAGTCTCTTTCCTTCTGATCTGTTCATCCAGCCCGACGATCAGCCGCCGGTGGTCCAGGAGGATCTCGGGACAGATATGTGCCGGTGGTACCGGTCCGCGGGGCTCTTCGGCGGCGCCGAACCAGTACTGCGCGTCGTTGATCGCGTCGAGCGGCTTGCACCAGGCTGGGTACACCCGATGCATGGCGGCAGCCTGCGTGGTGAGACTTTGCCGCGATACATGGCGGCGCTAAGAAGCCAGCCCTTCACCTTCGATGGTCGGCTATTTGGCCGACAACTTCCCGAGTGGGCCTGACGCGGACGCTTAGTTGTCGGGATCGGACTGCTGGGAAGCGACCCAGCCGAAGTACAAGGAGCAGGACTCTGGGACGGCACCATGCCTGACAAAGGAAGCCAGCCCGGCGACACCGCGCCGCACGGTGCGCGGAACGTTGCAGGTCGCGTCCGCCGTCGCGATCGGGAATGACCCTCGCTAGCAGCGCCTGCGGGGCGGTCTGGCGACAGCTGTGATGCGCGGGGAAGCGCGCGGGTCCAGGTCGGCTCAACCACAACCTGTCTTGTCGGAACGAGGGCTCCCGCGCCTGCAGCGATAGCGCCTCCGTTGCCGGCGCGGTTATCCAGGCGTCGACCTCCTCGGTCTTCGTCAAAATGACTGGCATGGCCTTGGCGTGAATTGGGGCAACGATCGCGTTCGGTTCGGTCGTCAGGAACGCGAACACATCGTTTGTCGTCTGGCCTTCCCGCCGGTTCGATCCTCGGTTATACGCCGCCGCATGACAAAGCCTTTGCCGTTGCTCACTGGCCTTCTCGGCCTCGTGTTCCTCGCGCTCGCGGCTCTCTACTGGCTCACGCCTGCCGGCAGCCTCCCCGCCTTCCTACCGGGGTTTGAAGCTGGTTCAGCGCATATTCACGCCAGGCACGCGCTTGGCACGCTGATCGTGGCGCTCGTTCTGTTCGCCTTTGCCTGGTTCCAGGGGCGCGCGCCTGGAAGGTCATAGGCCATGCGGAAGCGCGAAGGCCAGGGGTAAAGTGGTGCCGCAATTCGGCGCGGCTGAAGTTTATCGCCAAGGGAGCATCCTCGTCTGTCCGCATCCGTAGGTTGAACGCGATCGAGGTCGCAACCAACCGACGCGATCAGTTGCGAAGTCTCGTGATAGACCACCTGGCGCAAAAGACCCTCCGCCGTCCAGCTTGCATCGCCGCGAATGGGAGGCGAGCGCGACAAGGGTCCACTTCGCGGTCGCCGTGCCCGCCGTGATCGAAGTCTGGCGACCGCAACCGTAGCATTCGTAAGTGTATGCCCGGCTCTTCAGCGCGGCGGCCCCACAAGCCGGACAAATGAATCCATCCGGCCAGCGCCGTTCGAACAAGAAGGCCGCGCAGCTCGCCTCGTCGGGAAACGCCGACTGAAACTCGGTGAGCGAACGCGCCCTCGCCATAGGGTGTTCCCCTGGAGTTCCCACCGCGGGCCTCAACAGGGGCCGGATACCACATTTAGGCAAACCTGGCACAACGCAATAAGCCGCGCCGAGCTCTCTATGGAAGCGGGAGGCTTCATGCGGTTTCATGGATGGACAACCAACCTCATCCCGTCGTTGCTCTAAGCTTAATTGAGCTGTGGTAGCCGATGCTTACCTACCCTTGCCTGTCTCCGTCCGATTTCCAGCCTATTCCTGCCGTTCGACCTGCTTCCGCTTTCCGCCCAACTGAGGCGTCCAACGCCGCGGCCTCCTACGTCCGCAATACGTCGATTCCGGTCGATCGCCGACATTCCATCGCTCGCGACGAGTGTCGGCGTTGGGTCCTAGAGCGGGAATTGAAACTGAGACACTACCAGGCTTGCGTGTTCGGCGCCACCGCTTCGCGGCTGCGGCCTTGACTGGCTGCCGCCGGACCGGCGATGGGCTCCCAAGCGATTATGGTTCCATTTGAGCGAAAGCGCTCCTCTCGCGACAGCATCAGCGGACAGTGTACCATGGCGTAGAAATCGGCTGTTCCGCTTGCGCAGACTTCGCGCGATGCTGAAGCAATGTCGCACCCTTACTCATCGCGCCGTAGTCGCGTCGAATGCGGCGCGTTGCCTGACGATCTCTACATCGTCCCCGGCCCATGGCCGCGGGTTGGACCGCCCATTAAGCACGATGTCGAGGGTTGGACCGTGCCTGACGATGGCCCAACCTCTGCGACGATGAATGACGCTGGAATTGGCTGGCGCGCTCGGAGATGCAGTTGAATGTCGGCTGGTATCCGTGAGGAAGGACGCGGCGCGCGCGCTCGCAAGATCGGGCGGCGCGAACTTGGCGAAAAGCGGACGCAAACTGAACTGTCAGTTCGCGCAGAGCCGTTGCGGGCCCAACCGCTGCCGCCCATTCCCTACGGCGCGTCGCCCGCGCCGTCTCGATTATTCAAGCGGGGCTCATGCTCAATGTGTCCCGCAGCACAATCTACCGAATGATCGGCGCCAAACGGTTGAGGGCGATCAAGGTCGGTGCTCGGACGGTCATTCCCATCGCCTCGCTCGACGCCATTCTCGAAGGGGACGAGCCATAGGCGCAGCCTTAGCCCGATCGAAAACGTGGACTAATCTGTGGACGGAAAACCAGTCTTGCACCTAAGTCTCTGAGATCAAACATGAAATCTAGATGGAATGGCGGAGACGCAGGGATTCGAACCCTGGATAGGGCTTTACAACCCTATAACGGTTTAGCAAACCGCCGCCTTCAGCCTCTCGGCCACGTCTCCGGCGCACGCGACAGCGCGAGTCCCATATGCCCGAGGGTTCGGCGCATTGCAAGCGACCTGCTCCCCAGAGAGAGCGCCAGTCGCATCGCGCCGACAAGACCCTCCGAGCGCCCGTGGCGCGCCCCCTCCACCGCGCTTCGCGTGGTCCCCCTCCCCCGCGCGGCGGGGGAGGGGGACCGTTCCATAGCTCGTCGAAAGACGGGCGTCGTAAACGACGCCCTATGGGACGGTGGATGGGGCAGACGCCGCGCTCAACCTTCACCGATCGCCCGGACTTGCGGCTTCATCGCGCGCGCTGGCCGAACAGGATCTTGCGGGCCTCCTCGTCCGTCGCGAGGTCGTGCTGCCTGCGGCCGGGGATGTCGAGGGCGAGCCCGCGCTGAACCGCCGGCCGCGCCAGCATCGCGTCGAGCCAGCGCGCGAGATGGGGAAAGTCCGAGATCTCCTGCCCGTAGCGCTTCCAGCCTTTCGTCCAGCCGACGCAGGCCATGTCGGCGATCGAATAGGGGCCGGCGAGATAGTCGCGATCGGCGAGGCGCCGGTTCATCACGCCGAAGAGGCGGTTCACCTCGTCGGTGTAGCGGTCGATCGCGTATGGAATTTTTTCCGCGGCGTAGATGCGGAAGTGATTGGCCTGTCCCGCCATCGGCCCGAGGCCGCCCACCTGCCAGAACAGCCACTCGCTGACCGCGACGCGTTCACGCGCCGTCTCGCCGGCGAAGCGTCCCGTCTTGCCGGCGAGGTATTGAAGGATCGCGCCCAATTCGAACACCGAGATCGGCTGGCCGTCGGGCCCCTCGGGATCGACGATCGCCGGCATGCGGTTGTTGGGCGAGATCGCGAGAAAGGCCGGCTCGAACTGCTGGCCCGCGCCGATGTCGACGCCGTGCACCGTATAGGGGAGGCCGCACTCCTCGAGCATGATGGAAACCTTCCATCCGTTCGGCGTCGGCCAGTAATAGAGCTCGATGGGTTGCTGGGACTGGGTCATGCGGCGCTTGCCTCGAGGCGCGGCGTCGGCGCTTCGGGAAGCCATCGTCCGGCAACAATGCGCATCCGCCGCCGTCTCTCGAGACTGCGCTCGTCGCGGCGGCTTGACAAGGCCTTAAGCGCCCGCCGGACGCCTTTGCCGCCTCGCCCCCGCCGGCGCCCGGCGGCGCTCTCATCCCTTCGCCAGGAGGCAGACCAGACCGGGCTCGATCGCGCATCGGGCGTCGAAAGGCGGGCGTCTTTCGACGCCCTATGGAGCCTGTCGAAAGACGCGCGTCTCTCGACGCCTTATGCAGCCTCAGCCTGATCAGCCGATGCGTCGGACCGTGCGGGCCGGTCAGGCCGGGGGCGAAGTGTCGGACGAAGCAGGAGGAAGCACCGGGGGCACCTTCTTGCGCTTCGCCGGCGCCCGCTTGGCGGCGGCCTTCTTCGCGGCGGCCTTCTTCGCCGGCGCCTTCTTCGCCGCGCTCTTCTTCGCGGCGCTCTTCTTCACCGGGCCCTTCCTCACGGCCCTCTTCGCGACGGCCTTGCGCGCAGTCTTCTTCGCGGCGGCCTTCTTGGCTGGTTTCTTCTTTGCGGCGGACTTCTTCGCCATCTTCTTCGCAGCAGCTTTCGCCATGTGTTGCGTCCCTCTCAATCGCCTGCATTCCAAGCGTTTCAGCACGCTTCGCAGCGCGCGAACGAAGGTACATTCGTTTTGATTCAACGCAAGAGTTGCAAGCGCGCGAGACGAGCGCGAATCGACATCACTATCGAATTATCGCGCGCGCTCCGCCCTCTGCGCGACGACAGAAGTCTGCGCGCGCGAACAGCGAGCGCTCAGCGCGTCGATGCGCGCCGGCCAATCTCTCGTCTCGACGAAGACTGCGCGCGGCCGCGCTTCGATCCTCGCCATGGCCATGTTTTCCACGCCTTTCCGAGGATCGCAATGCATCGCGGCGTTGCTGGCGTTTTCGCTGCATCGTTCGCTTTGCCGGCGCTTTTCGCGCCCATCGCGCGAAATGCGGGCCGCGTTCGCGTCTCGATTCGAAACGTCGCGCGCGCGTGTCGCAATCGAATTTTTCTTGGGGCGCGTTGTCGTAATTTTGTTGCGACGACGCGCGGAATGCGCGCGCTCACGCTTAAGAGCCGTTGCGAATCAAGCGATTCGAGGCGAGCGATTCGCGGCTGCTCAGATGCCGAGCCGCTGCTTGAGGGCGTCGCTGACGGCCTGCGGATTGGCCTTGCCGCCGGTCGCCTTCATCACCTGACCGACGAACCATCCGAGCATGCCGGGCTTCGCCTTGGCCTGTTCGGCCTTGTCGGGGTTGGCCGCGATGACCGCGTCGACCGCGCTGTCGATCGCGCCGGCGTCGGTCACCTGGCGCAGACCGCGCGCCTCGACGAGCGCGCGCGGATCGGCGCCGCGGTCCGCGCCGAGCAGCATGACGATGAGGTCCTTGGCGATCTTGCCCGAGATGACGCCTTCGCCGATGAGGTCGACCAGGGTCGCCAGCGACGCCGCGCTCAAGCCCGCGTCCGCCACGCCGACCCCTTGCGCGTTGGCCTGCGCGGAGAGGTCGCCCATCAGCCAGTTGGCGACGGCCTTGGCGTCGCGCTTGGCGCCGCCATGATTGACGGCGCTCTCGAAGAAATCCGCCGTCTCCTTCTCCGCCACGAGGATCGAGGCGTCATAGGCCGAGAGGCCGTAATCGGCGATGAAGCGCGCCTTCTTGGCGTCGGGCAATTCGGGCAGACGGGCCGCGAGCGCGTCGACCCAGTCCGGATCGAGCTCCAGCGGCAAGAGATCGGGATCGGGGAAATAGCGATAGTCGTGCGCCTCCTCCTTGGAGCGCATCGAGCGCGTCTCGCCGCGCGCCGGATCGAACAGGCGCGTCTCCTGATCGATCGCGCCGCCGTCCTCGACGATCGCGATCTGCCGGCGCGCCTCCGCCTCGATCGCCTGACCGATGAAGCGGATCGAATTGACGTTCTTGATCTCGCAGCGCGTGGCGAGGGGCTCGCCCGGACGCCGCACCGAGACGTTGACGTCGGCGCGCAGGTTGCCCTTCTCCATGTCGCCGTCGCAGGAGCCGATGTAGCGCAGGATCGTGCGCAGCTTGGCGACATAGGCCTTGGCCTCGTCGGCGGAGCGCAGGTCGGGCTTGGAGACGATCTCCATTAGCGCGACGCCCGATCGGTTGAGGTCGACGAAGCTCATCGTCGGCGACTGGTCGTGCAGCGACTTGCCGGCGTCCTGCTCGAGATGCAGCCGCTCGATGCCGACCCTGATCGAATAGTCGGGCGTCAGATCGACCTGAATCTCGCCCTCTCCCACGATCGGGCTCTTGTACTGCGAGATCTGATAGCCCTGAGGCAGATCGGGATAGAAGTAGTTCTTGCGGTCGAAGGTCGAGTGACGGTTGATCTTCGCCTTGAGGCCGAGCCCGGTGCGGACCGCCTGCGCCACGCACTCGCGGTTGATGACCGGCAGCATGCCCGGCATCGCGGCGTCGACCAGCGACACATGCGAATTGGGCTCGCCGCCGAACTCGGTCGACGCGCCGGAGAAGAGTTTCGCGCGCGAGGTCACCTGGGCGTGGACCTCCAGTCCGATGACCACTTCCCAGTCGCCTGTCGCGCCCTTGATGAGCCGAGAGCTCGAAACAGTCATGCTCGCTCCAATCCTTCCTGAGTCTCAGCAAACCAGTGCGCCACAATAGCCCGCATCAGCATAGGCGAGTAGTCGACGATCGCGCGTGACGACGCGGTATCCATATTCCCGAGCAGTCGCCGCGATGATCCGACCGGCCGGGTCATTCGGGTGAGCGCCGGGCAGGAATGATGACGTGATGAGGACCTGCGGCGGCATATCGGCAAGGTAGACGCCAGGCGCCTCCAAAAGGCGCCCAAACCATTTCTCCGGTGACATCTGAAGGCTGATCCGACCGCGCGCAGCAAGCACTCCGATCTCCCAAGCGGAAATCGGCGAGACGAAAACCGGTTCGTCGGCTCCGAGAGCGGCCGCAATGGCGTCCCGCGCGTCTTCGGCGATCGGTTCGTTATTGGCGATCCAAATGACCGCGCAGGTGTCAAGCAGCAGGTGGGTATTCATCATCGATCCGCTTGACCCATTCAGGATCCGCGGGCTCGGTGAGATCGCCAGCTGAAACGACCGTCCCCCGCAACCATCCGAATAAGGCAAGCTTGTTCGAAGAGCCGTCGCCGGGCGCTGAGGACGTCGGCGACGTTGCGCCAGAAGCCATTCGGCGAAAAACAAGCTTGCGGCCGCTCAGATCGACCTGCTCGCTCTCAAAGCCGGCCTCGAGCCACGCCTTGGTCATAACATTGTTCAAAGGATTGTTGCTCCACCAGGCGCGATGAGAAGAGGCGGAAGCCGGCAGCTTGGCGCCGATCACGCGTTCAATCTCGGCGAAAGCCATTCGCACTTGGGCGCCGCGCTGCGCGCGCAGATGGGCCGTCAGCGGCGCATATTTCAACGAGATGTGCTTGCCCACCGATTTTCTCCACGCGGCACACCGCAGAACCTAGTGTGTGTTTGTGTGTGTGTCAACGATGTTTCTTGTGTGTTTTCTGCTTGCCCTGTTCGACAAATAGCGCTGAATGCGCGCCGCTACGCCCACCAGGCTTGCGGCGCCTTCATCGGCCCGGCCGACTGCTCGATCGCCTCGCCGAGCGCGAACAGCGTCTCCTCGTCGAACGGGCGCCCGATGAGCTGCAGTCCGAGCGGCAGGCCGTCTCCGGAGAGTCCGGCTGGCGCGACGAGTCCCGGCAGGCCGGCCATGTTGACCGTCACCGTGAAGACGTCGTTGAGGTACATCTCGACAGGGTCCTCGGAGCCCTTCTCGCCGATGCCGAAGGCGGCCGAGGGCGTGGCCGGCGTCAGGATCGCGTCGACGCCTTTGTCGAAGGCCTGTTCGAAGTCGCGCTTGATCAGCGTGCGGATCTTCTGCGCGCGCAGGTAGTAGGCGTCGTAGTAGCCGGCCGAAAGCACATAGGCGCCGATCATCAGCCGTCGCCGCACTTCGGCGCCGAAGCCCGTGGCGCGCGTCTTCTCGTAGAGGTCGACGATGTCGGAGGCGGGCTCGCGCAGGCCATAGCGGACGCCGTCGTAGCGCGCGAGGTTGCTCGAGGCCTCCGCCGGCGCCACAATATAGTATGCGGGCAGCGCGTGGCGCGTATTGGGCAGGTTCACGTCCACGACGGTTGCGCCCGCGGCGCGCAGCCACTCGGCGCCGCGCGCCCACAAAGCCTCGATCTCCGCGTTCATCCCCTCGAGCCGATATTCCTTCGGCACCCCGATCGTCAGGCCCTTCACCGAGCGGCCGACCGCGGCCTCGTAATTGGGGACCGGGGCGGGCGAACAGGTGGAGTCCTTCGGATCCGGGCCGGCCATCGAGCGCAGCATGATCGCGGCGTCGCGCACCGTGCGCGCAAGCGGTCCCGCCTGGTCGAGCGACGAGGCGAAGGCCACCATGCCCCAGCGCGAGCAGCGGCCGTAAGTCGGCTTGATGCCGACGACGCCGGTGAACGCCGCGGGCTGGCGGATGGAGCCGCCGGTGTCGCTCGCGGTCGCCGCCAGGCAGAGGCGGGCGGCGACCGCGGCCGACGAGCCGCCCGACGAGCCGCCCGGCGACAACAGGCCGCGCTTGCCGTCCGCGAGCGCGGCCAGCGCCCTCTCCCGGCTCCAGTTCGGCGGCAGCCACGGCGAAGCGACCGGACCGTAGTAGGAGGTCTCGTTCGACGAGCCCATGGCGAACTCGTCCATGTTGAGCTTGCCGAGCATCACCGCGCCGTCGCGCCACAGATTGGCGGTGACGGTCGACTCGTAGGGCGGCTCAAAGCCGTCGAGGATGTGGCTGCACGCCTGGGTGTGCACGCCCTCGGTGGCGTAGAGGTCCTTGACGCCGATCGGGAGCCCCTCGAGCGGGCCGCCCTCCCCCCTGGCGAGGCGCGCGTCGCTCGCCTCCGCCATTTGCAGCGCCTTGTCGGCGGTCACCACGACATAGGCGTTGAGCGCTCTGGCCCGCTCCATCGCATCGAGATGGGCCCCGGTGATCTCGATGCTCGAGATCGCCCGGGATTTGAGCTGATCGCGCGCCTCGGCGAGCGTCAGGGAAGTCAGGTCGGTCAATTCGGATCCTCGAGACTATCGCCGCCCCCGCGGCCGGTCACTCGATCACTTTGGGCACGAGGAAAAAGCCGTCCTCGGTCAGGGGCGCGTTGGCCAGCACCTTTTCGGCGATGCCGCCGTCGGTGACGACGTCGTCGCGCATCGGCAGGCGCATCGGAATGACGGACGTCATCGGCTCGACCCCCTCGACGTCGACCGCCTCGAGGGCCTCGACGAATTTGAGGATGGCGTTGATCTCCGCTTGCAGATGCGGCGTCTCGGCTTCGCTCACCCCGATGCGCGCCAGATGCGCGATGCGGCGAACGGCGCTGAGATCGACGGACATCGAGAACTCCTCGAACAACCAAGGAAAAGGGGGCGGGCCCCTATACATCGCCGATATTCGGCTTGCAAACGCCGCCAGGCGAACGCGGGCGCCGGCCCGCCGTTCGACTTGACCTGCGCCCCATGATAGCCGCTGTCGGCATGAACCGGCCGATCTCCGTCGAAGACCTCGCCCAGCGCCTTCCCGTCAAGGCCCGCCTCATCGGCCTCGACCTCGGAACCAAGACGATCGGACTTGCGATCTCGGACGTCGAGCGCCGGCTCGCATCGCCGCTGAAGACGCTGCCGCGCCGCGCGTTCCAAAAGGACGCCGACGCGCTGATCGCCATTTTCGTGGAATTCGAGATCGTCGGCGTGATTTTAGGTCTGCCCCTCGGTCTGGACGGCCGCGACGGCCCGCGCGCGCAATCGACGCGCGCCTTCGCCCGCAATCTCGCGACGCGGACCGATCTTCCCATCGCCTATTGGGACGAACGCTTTTCGACCGCCGTCGTCACGCGATCGCTGATCGCCAACGACGTGTCTCGCGCAAGGCGCGCCGAGGTCGTTGACAAGATGGCGGCCGCGTACATCCTCCAGGGCGCGCTGGATCGACTCGCGGGCCTGGCCTAAAATCAAGCGGCGGGCCCTTGTTTTTTGTCGACAATTTACGAAATGAGGCTTGCTTTTTGAAACAAACGCAAGCGTCTAGTAAGCTGGGCCGCTTAGTAAGCCCGAACTCGTCGAGTCGTGTCGCGCGTGGCGGGCTCGCGCTTGAACGGCGGGATCGGCGACGATAAATCCCGTCCCCTCTAACGGATAGAATGGCCGCATGAACAGCGAACAGGCGTTCCGGAGGCGGAAGCGCACGGCAGCTTTGCGAACCGCCAGGGATTCTCCGACTGCGCCGCCGAGGCGGGCCGGCGACCGGTCCCGAGGCGTCGCCGCGCGGGAGGCGCTCGACGTTGCGCGCTACGTGGCGGACATGACCGCCCAGCTCGAGGCGATGGCGATCGCGGCCGACCTCGATCTCCTCGCCTATTTCATGGGCATGGCCAAGGCCGAAGCCGAATTGTTCATCCGCACGAACGCCGAGGCTAGCGAGGAACCCGAATCGTCCGGTGACCAAGGGGTCGCCGATCACGAAGCCGTGAGCGACAAGCCTGTCGATTGACGGCACAGCGCCTGCGGCGTCACGGCGCCTCGCCGGCCGCAGGCCTCAGAGCGACGCGGCCGCCGCCGGAGAACTCGACCCGTCCGGCGAGCTCGAGCTCCATCAACGCGACGCGCGCCTCGCGCGCGGAAGCGTCCGCGGCGCGCGCGAGATCGTCGAGGCTGATCGGAGAGGGCCCGAGCAGCGCCAAGATGCGATCGCGAGCGGCGCCGAGGCGATCGGCGGCGACAGAGCCCGGGCCGCCCGCCTTGTCCGGTTGGTCGCCGGCAAGGTCGTCGCCTGCAAAGTCGTCGCCATGAGGGACGCCCGGCGTCGCTTGCGGCTCGACCCCCAGAAGCGCCTCCTCGCCCCACAACGGCCCGCCGCCGCCGGCCTCCTCCAGCGCCGCGAACGGATCGCCTGAGCGCATCGGCTCGAGCGCCGTCGTTACGTCGTCGACGCAGGTGCAGATCGTCGCGCCCTGCTTCAGGAGATCGTTCGTCCCCTCCGCCCGCGGATCGAGCGGCGATCCCGGCACGGCGAACACCTGGCGGTTCTGCTCGAGCGCGAATTTCGCGGTGATGAGCGATCCCGAGCCCCGCGCCGCCTCGACTACGATCGTGCCGAGCGCGAGCCCGGAGACGATGCGGTTGCGCCGCGGAAAGTCGCGTCCGCGCGGCTCCCATTCGATCGGCATTTCCGACACGATCGCGCCGTGTTCGACCATGCGCTCGATCAGCGGCAGGGCTTCGCTCGGGTAGGGCTTGGCGTGTCCCCCGGCGAGCACCCCGATCGCGCCGGTCTCCGCGCTTGCGGCATGGGCGCGCTGGTCGATCCCGCGCGCAAGTCCCGAAGCCACGACAAAGCCCGCCCGCCCGAGACCGCGCGCGAGCCGTTCGGCGAAGGTGAGCCCAGCCGCCGACGCATTGCGCGATCCGACGATGGCGACCGCCGGCTGTTGCAGCGCCTCGTTTCGGCCGCGGCAGGCGAGGACCGGCGGCGCCGAATCGATCTCGCGCAGGATCGCCGGATAGCCCGGCTCGCCGATCCCGACAAAGCCTACCCCGAGTTTTCGCGCGACGGCGAGCTCCCGCTCGACCTCCTCGGCCGAGGCGACCCGGATCGGGCGCTGCGCGCCGCCTCGGCGGGCGAGGTCCGGCAGCGCCTCGAGCGCGGCGCGGGCGGAGCCGTAATTGTCGACGAGCGCGCGAAAGGTGCGCGGGCCGACATTCTCCGAGCGGATGAGGCGCAACCAGTCGATGAGCTGGTCGTCGGAGAGGCGCGCCTGCGGCTTTCCCGCCATCGCCTAACCCTGCCCGATCTTCGGCTCGGCGCCCTTGAGGAGACGGCCGATATTGGCGCTGTGCTTGAGCCAGACGAGGGCGGCGAGCGCCGCGAAGACGAGCGCGACCCCGTCGAGCCCGATCGCCAGCGCGACGAGCGGCGAAACGACGGTCGCCGCGAGCGCGGCGGCGGAGGAATAGCGCGTCGCCCAGGCGACCGTGAGCCAGACGACGGCGAAAGCGATCGCCGCCGGCCAGCAGGCGAGCCCGATGAGCCCGCCGAGAAAGGTCGCCACGCCCTTGCCGCCGCGGAACCTGAGCCACGCCGGATAGAGATGCCCGAGGACCGCGCCCGCCGCCGCCGCAAGGCCGGTCGCGGGCCCGAAGAGCTGCGAGGCGAGGACGACGGCGAGAGTCGCCTTCAACGCGTCGAGCAGAAGCGTCGCCGCCGCGAGGCCCTTGCGACCGGTGCGCAGCACGTTGGTCGCGCCGATATTGCCCGAGCCGATCGACCTGAGATCGCCGGCCCCGGCGAGCCGCGTCAGAACCATGCCGAACGGAATGGAGCCCAAGAGATAGCCGAGCGCCAGCGCGAGCGCCGCCCCGTAGGAAAACCCGACCATTCGCGCTCCACGATTGTTCTGTCCAAGGTTATTCGTGGGCGACGCGCCCGGCAACCAGCGTGAGCTTCACCCGTCCTTCCAGCCGCGCCGCGTCGAAAGGCGTGTTGCGGCAGCGCGAATGCAGGTCCGCCGGGTCGAGCACATAGGGCTCGTCCGGATCGAAGCGGATGACGTCGGCCGGCGCCCCGGCCGCGAGGCGACCGACCGGCAGCCGCAGGATTTCCGCCGGCCGCAGGGTCATCGCGCGCAGGAGCCGCGGCAGGCTGATCTGCCCGGCCGCGACCAGGCGCAG
Source organism: uncultured Alphaproteobacteria bacterium (assembly GCA_963805295.1). Lineage (GTDB taxonomy): Bacteria > Pseudomonadota > Alphaproteobacteria > Rhizobiales > Beijerinckiaceae > Roseiarcus. The sequence continues at coordinate 23,907 of CAWDTW010000055.1, forward strand.
GCTCGCCGACAGCATGGTCTCGACGCCGATAGCGCCGGCGGCGGCCTCGGCGAAGGGCAGGCGCTTCGTCTCCACGTCCTGCGGGTCGTGGTCGGAGCAGATCACGTCGATGAGGCCGGCGTCCAGCGCCTCGACAAGGGCCATGCGCTCGTCCTCGGGGCGCAGCGGCGGGCTCAGCTTGAGGAAGGTGCGATAGTCGCCGACGTCGAGCTCGTTGAGGGTCAGGTGGTTGATGGAGACGCCGCACGTGGCTGCAACGCCCGCCTCGCGGGCGCGCTTCATCGCCTCGAGCGACAGCCGGTTGGAGACGAGCGCGGCATGATAGCGGACGCCCGTCAGCGCGACGAGGCGCAGGTCGCGCTCGAGCGCGATCGTTTCGGCCTCGCGCGGCACGCCGGGAAGCCCGAGCCAGCTCGCCCGGAGGCCTTCCGCCATCACGCCTTCGCCGCGGAGCGACCGGTCCTCGCAGACGGGCGCGACGAGCGCGTCGAAATCGCGGGCGTAGGTCATGGCGCGGCGCATGGTCTGCGCCTCGGCGACCGAACGCGCGCCGTCCGAGAAGGCGACGGCGCCGGCTTCGGCCAGAAGCCCGATCTCGGCGATCTCGCGCCCTTCCAGAGCCTTGGTCAGAGCCGCCGAGGGAAAGATGCGAACCTTGGCGTCGTCGCGCGCGCGGCGCAGGATGAAGTCGACGACCGCCGGGTCGTCGACCGGCGGGTTGGTGTCGGGCCGCATGACGAGGCTGGTGACGCCGCCCGCCGCCGCGGCGGCGCTGGCGCTGGCGATCGTCTCGCGATGCTCGGCCCCCGGCTCGCCGACGAAGACGCGCATGTCGATCAGGCCCGGAGCGACCACGTCGCCCCTGCAGTCGACGACGCGCGCGTCGTGGGGCAATTGATCGCGCGTCACTGCGGCGCCGACGCCGGCGATGACCCCGTCCATCGCCAGGAGCCCGCCCAGCGTTTCGCTCTCGCGAAGGGGATCGACAAGGCGCGCGTTGAGAAGGGCGATGGGAGGAGCTGACACGGCGGTGAGCCGATTAGCGAGCGGCGGTGGGGAATGCAAGCGCGCGAAAGACGCCCCGCGGCGCAGGACCTGCCCCGCCCGTCCGACTGGCCCTCAAAAAGCGAGGGCCTTTTCGGGCCCTCGCCGTGCAAGAAACGCGTGGGAACAAATGCCTGCGGGCCTTCCGTTCCCGCTTCTGGCGCGAGGCTCGCCGCCCCGCGGTCACTCGCCCTTCACCTCGATCTTCTTGACCGGCTTCTGCGCCTCGGCGGTCTTCGGCAGCATCACGGTGAGGACGCCCTTCTTGAAGCTCGCCTCGATCTTTTCCTTGTCGACGCTGTCGGGGACCCTCAGCGAGCGCTCGAACGAACCGAAACGGCGCTCCCTGAGATGGTAGTCTTCCTTCTTCTCTTCCTTATTCTCTTCCTTCTGACCCTTGATCGTCAGCACGCCGTTGGCCACCTTGACCTCGATGTCCTTCTCGTCGAGCCCGGGCATATCGGCATGGACTTCAAACGCATTCTCGTGTTCGACGAAGTCCACCGCCGGAACGGCGACCCAGGACTCCGGCGACCAGAACGGCTCGATGTCGAACGCCGGCCTTCGGAACGGCAGCCGGAACGGACTCAGGGTGAAGTCCTCGAACAGCCGATCGACCTCGCGCCGAAGATTCTCGAACGGACGCCACATCTGCATCGCGGTCTGCGGGCGCCTCGGCTTTGGTTTCGGTCGTGACAGGAACCTTCGTCTCACCTTTTGCCATGGCATCCTCCATCCTTGGCTGTCTCTCAGCCTTTGACGATTGAAAGATACGCCGCGGCGCGATTCCTGCATTGACGCGCCGCAAACCGCCGCAGGCGGCGATTGCTATACTTGTTCTTTGTATCGATCCTATGGCCTGCCGGCCGTTGCGAACGGAAGGTCGTCGAGCGTTCTCAGCGCGCTCAAGACCTCGCTCACCGGCACGCGCGCGCCGTTCTCCAACTGGCGCAGTTACGGGGCGTCCTCGACCGCATCGGCGTCCGACGCCCAGGAGGCGAGGATCGCCCGACGCTCGCCGACCGTCAGGCCTGGGTGCGCGGCACGTCGCTCGGATGATGGAATGTGGCCGGCGCGGCGAGCCAATCCGGCGAACGCGCCGCGCGCTCGAAGACAATTCGGTTCCGCATCGTCTGACGCCGCGCTTTTCCCGTCGCAGCCGGCGCAGGGCCGGCCCGGCTCGACGGGGCGGGAGACGACCGGTCCGGCGCTGTCTGGACCGCCCATAGCCACATCCTCCGCCGAGCAACATGGATACGAGTGGCCGGGCCGTCGGGACTCGGCGCGAAACGAAATGGGCGAGGCGCGGCCAGGTTTCAAGAGGGGCGGAGACGCGTCAGCCGCCGCTCGGGCGCCCGCAACTCAGCGCCGCAGCCGTCCCGCCCCTCTTGACGGCTCGCGGCGCCTTTCCCACGTCGATCGGCAATCGTGGCAAGAGGGCGCCGGCCCCGTCGCCTCGGGCCGCGAGCGGCAAGGAGGAAATGATGGCGATATTCTCAGATCCGTTCGATGCGCTTTCGAGCTTTCAGCAGGCCCTCGACGCGTTCCGCGAGAGCAGCTGGCTCGATGCGGGCCCGAGCGGCGGCGGCGCCTATCCGCCGATGAACGTGTTCCGCAAGGGCGACGACTTCGTCGTCATCACCGAAATCCCGGGCGTCAAAAAGTCCGACCTCGAGGTGCAGGTGAAGGGGCGCACGCTGACGCTCTCCGGCGCCAAGTCGGTCGCCTTCCCCGAGAAGGCCGCCGTGCACCGCCGGGAGCGGCTCGCGGGCCGGTTCGACCGGGCGGTCACCATGCCGGTCGAGATCGATCCGGACGGCGTCAAGGCGGAATATCGCGACGGCATTCTCGCGCTCTTCCTGCCGCGGTCCGAAAAGGAAAAGGCCAAGACCATCAAGATCGGATGAGGGCGCGTCATGAGCAAGCAACCGACACAGAAGGGGACGACCATGGCTGAGAACAAGGAAATGGCGGTCCGCGAGAAGAAAGAGCTCGCCGCCAAGGAGGAGAAGACGATCCCCGGCCGTTACTACATCCCATACGCCGACATCTACGAGACCGAGGAGGCGCTCGCCGTGGTGATGGAGATGCCCGGCGTCGAGAAGAAGGATCTCGACGTCGGCCTCGAGAACGACCTGCTCAGGGTGGACGGGCGGATCGACTTCTCGAAGTACAAGGACATGGAGCCCGTCTACGCCGAATACAACGTCGGCCACTACGCCCGCTCCTTCACGCTCGGGAGCGCTGTCGACCAGGAGAAGATCAGCGCGAGCCTCGACGACGGCGTGCTGACTTTGACCTTGCCGAAGGCCAAGCACGCGCAGCCGCGCAAGATCGCGATCGGGTGAGGGGTTTTCCCCTCTCCCTGCCCGGTCCCTTCCCGGAGGGGTGACGGGTGCGGAGCCGTCAGGCGCCGCGATCCGACCCGCCTCGCGCCGCGGAGAGCCGTCCGTCTGTCGACGGCTTTGGCTGCGCGGACCGCTTGTCCGGCCCTGCGGCCCACCTCTCGGGCAAGGGGGAAGAGTACGCGGCGATCGAATGAACGGGTCCGAAGCGCCGCCACGGCCCCGACGGGTGAATTTCCGCGCGCCGGCGCCCCGGACGGCCGGAAGCGATTCCGAAGTCGTCTGCTTTCCCCTTGCGATCGATCCCGCGGCAGCCCTTCTCTCGCAGGCGGACCTCCGTTTCGGTCGCCAATGAAAACCATTAAGGTCCATGATCGGCGGAATCGCCCACGGAATATGCCCGCCGGCTTGGTCCGTGGCGACGAGATGGTTGCATGGGAACGCGCTTTCACCGCAGACGATCGTCGAGCGACCGGCCATGGCGCCGCCGGCATGGGCGCTCCGGCGCGAGGTTGGAACAGCGTTCGACGGCGAACATGCCGAGCCTCCGGCATTGCGCATGAGCAATGCGTCGCGCCTCGTCGTCGTTTGGGATGCCCCCGTACAACTCTTCCACTGGCTGGTCGCGGCGCTGGTGGCGGCGGCTTATGCGACTTTGCGATTAAACTGGATCGCTTGGCACGGACGGGTCGGCGACGTGCTGCTCGCCTTGCTGCTGTTCCGGCTGCTGTGGGGCTTCTTTGGCAGCGAGACGGCGCGGTTCTCCCGCTTTCTCGCTTCGCCGCGGATGGCCGTGCAACATTTGGCGCGTGCGCTCGTGCGTGAGCCCGACCGCCAGGTCGGGCACAACCCGGCGGGCGGCTGGATGGTGCTGTTCCTGCTCCTGCTGCTTCTTGCCGAGACGCTGACCGGACTTTACGTCGCCAACGATATCGCCGACGTCGGGCCGTTGACGCAGATCGTCCCGGCGCCCGTCGCGCACGCGATCGAGACGTCGCACGCGATCGGCTGGGACGTCCTGTTGGCGGCGATCACGCTGCATGTGCTCACCATCTCCAGCTATGCCGCGCTGAAGGGACAAAACCTGCTGCTGCCGATGATCACCGGAAAGAAGGTTCTGCCCGCGAGCGTGCCGGCGCCGCGCATCGCGAGCCCGGCGCGGGCAGCCGTCCTCTTCGCCGGCAGCGCCGCCGCCGCGGCCATCCTCGCCAACCTCTTGTGAGTCCGATCAGCTCTTCGGCGGGATCACCTGGCCGCGGATCTCGCCCGCCGGATGGGACTGGGTGTGCACGTTGATGTACCAGTCGCCAACGGAGAATTGCTGCGCCTGCTCGGGGGTGAGCGTGGCGCTCCCCGTGATCGGATTTGTCGGTGGGCTGCCCTGCTTGGTGAGCCAGATCACGACCGGTCCGTTCTGGCCCGGCTTGGCCGGACCATGGAAGTGCGCCATCGTGACCGGGCTCGACATTCCGCTATAGGTGATATTCCAGGTCACCACGCGGGTTGCCGCATCGTAGGTCAGATCAGCCGTTCCCGTGCCGCTGGTATCCACCGGCGGCACGCTTTGCGCCCCGGTCAGGGAGACCTTGAACGAAACGGGGTTCGCCTGGGCCGCCCCGGTCCAGGCAAGCCCCATCACGAAAACCGAGGCAAGGATAGCTCGCCGAGAAATCGCAGCATGCATCTTTTCCTCCCACAGTGCCGATCACAGCGGATCGCTACGGACCATACAACATTGCGCCGCTCTATCATTGCACAATTTGCCCGCAGAATGGACGCCCTTTTACCGGCCCTCCAAGTGTGGGATTATGTCTGTTGGTCCGGAGCAGGGAAACGCCTGAAGTGCTTCGCTGAGCCGTGCCCGTTTTCGGGGGCTCCCACGACTGGCGCCGCAGGAACCGCCCGTCGCGAAGCCATAAGGGGCAATAGACAAGTGGAACCAGCTTGATGCCGAATGTGTCGATCCGCGCACGGCTGATTTTCCTTTCGATCCTGCTGCTTGCGACCCTCGCCGTCTCTTCCGCGCTTCTGATACGGGAACTGGCGCGCGACTCGCAGAGCCTCGCCGAGGAGGCGTTGCTCGTCTCCGTGGTCCGGAACGCCAATTCGGCCAGCAAGCACTTCGGCGATTTGAAGTATTGGGTGATCGAACTCGGCGGTCTCGCAGCTCGCGCGCTCGCAACAAGCCGCCGCCGCCGCCAAAGCGCGGCTCGACTCCGACCTGACGGCGATTTCCGCAGTCGATCCTGCGGTCGTCGCCGCCATCGGAGGCGAAGTCGACACCATGACCGAATTGGCGCGTCGGGCGGGCGCGGCCTACTCGGGCGACGACAGCGCCGCCGGCAACGCGCTGCTGGAGCAGGCAAAAAGCCACATTCTCAATATCGACGACCGGATCGACAAGATCGTCGACCGGGTCGAGCAGCAGGCCGTGGCCCGGCGCGACGCTTCGACGCGCCAGGCGGAACTCGCGGTCAAGCTTGGGATCGTCGGCGGAATTCGGCGCGCTGGTGCTCGCGCTGGGCTTGACCGCGCTGACCGTGCGCTCGATCACCGGCCCGCTGAAGCAGTTGGAGCGAAGCATGGCGGCCATCACCCACGGCGAACTCGAGGTCGCGTTGCCGCGGGCGGGCGCCGACGAGATCGGGGCGATGACGAGGACGCTCGGCATGTTGCGTGAAAGCCTGATCGAGCGGGGCCGCCTCGAACGCGAACGACAGCGCGCCGAAGCCGAGATCCGCACCGCGCGCGACGCCGCCGAGGCGGCGTTGCACGACCTGAAGGCGGCCCAGGCCAGTCTGATCCAGGCCGAAAAGATGGCGTCGCTCGGCCAGCTGACTGCCGGGATCGCGCACGAGATCAAGAACCCGCTCAACTTCGTCAACAATTTCGCCGGCCTTTCGGTCGAGCTGCTCGACGAACTGAAGGAGACGGCCTTGCCGGCGCTCGCGGCGCTCGATGTGGACAAGCGCGGCGAAGTCGATGAGGTCATCGACACGCTGATCAGCAACCTCGAGCGGATCGCAGAGCACGGCAAGCGCGCCGACAACATCGTCAAGAGCATGCTGGCGCATTCGACCGGAGGCAGCGGCGCCCGGCAGAGCGTCGACCTCAACGCGCTGGTCGAGGAATCGCTCAATCTCGCCTATCACGGCGCCCGCGCGCAGGATCGGAACTTCAACATCACCCTGGAGCGCGCCTACGGCAAGGACATCGCGCCCATCGACCTCGTGCCGCAAGACATGACGCGCGTCTTGCTCAACCTGTTCGGCAACGGCTTCTACGCCGCGAACAAGCGCCGCCGCGAGACGAACGACGGAGCGTTCGAACCGGTGCTGACAGTGACCACGCGCGAGCTCGGCGAGGCCGTCGAGGTCCGGGTGCGCGACAACGGCGTCGGCATACCCGCCGAGATCAGGGACAAGCTCTTCCAGCCGTTCTTCACCACCAAGCCGACCGGCGAAGGCACCGGGCTCGGACTGTCGATCAGCTATGACATCGTCACCCATGAGCATGGCGGCGCGATCAAGGTCGCCAGCGACGTCGGCGCGTTCACCGAGTTCACCGTCCGTCTGCCGCGCCGCTTCGTCGCCAGAGGGACGGCAAAGTCCTCGGGAGGGAGCGGAGCGTCATGACCGTGAGCATGTTGATCATCGACGACGAACCCGATGTCGCCGATCTGTTTCGCCAGCGGTTTCGCCGCGAGGCGCGGCAGGGCGCCTATGTCCTGCACTTTGCGTTCTCGGCTGCGGAAGCGCTCGAACGTCTCGCCGGCGCCATCGAGCCGGAGCTGATCGTGATCTTGTCGGACATCAACATGCCAGGGATGGATGGGCTTGCGCTGCTGCGCGAGATCAAGGCGCGGCGGCCCGACCTGCCGGTGATGATGGTGACCGCCTATGGCGACGAGGAACGGCGCCGCAGCGCCGCCGAAAATGGCGCCGCCGATTTCCTCACCAAGCCGATCGACTTCGATTTCCTGAAGGATCGCCTGCGTCAACTGCACGCGCCTTCGGCCTGAGGGGCTCCTGCCGCCATCCTCGATGAGGAATGCGTCAACTACTTCGCCAACGCGGGCTAATGAACATACCTAAATTCATCCCGTTCTAATGTTGGCCGCCGACCGCACCCTGGCCTTGGCCCATGAACGACAACACCTGCTCGAGCGGAGCGGGCGAAGCGCGAAAAAACCCCGAATAGGGAGAGCTCAGGTCCAGGATCAAATAGACGGCGCTTCCGACCGCCAGGGCGCCAAAGGCCAGAACGATGACGGTCATGGGATTGCCGCGCGACATGAGGCCATACCCGCAAAACAGCCCCGTCACCCAGAAGATCACGACGTACAGGAGCGGAAAGGAGACAGAGTTGTTGAGCGCAAACGACATCTGCAACCGCGCCTGACCGAAAGAACTCAATCGTTTGGGTGGCCATGGCCAGCGCCTGCTTCTGGGCGTCCGTCGAAGGGTCGAGAGAGCCGAGGTATCCTTCCTTGTGACGCAAAGTCTCGATCGCCGCGGCGAAGTGGCGCGCGGCGGAACTCTGATCCGCCTTGCTTGTCGCTCCAGGTCCGGGTGATCGTATTCGCGAGGTCCTGCCTGAGTTGAGCGCGCCCAGCGCTTGCCTCCGGTCCATAATCCGTCAGAGCGAAATCCAGTTGCAGGATCTTCGCGGCGAGAGTTTGAATCGCGATGTTCTGTCCCGAATAGACGCCGTAGGCGGTCCAGATCATAAGACCGAGGACCAATGCCGACAACAAGGTGAGAAGGCCGGCGACCGCGCCGATCGCGTCGCGGGGAGGGCCGGTGGTGTATTTTTCGGGGAGGTAACGCTGCAGAAAAAGCCCCATGACCGCGCCGGCGAAAACAACGACGGCGACGGCGAGAGCGAAACTCTCATCGCTCATTCATGCCCCCCGGGGAAATATTCGGCGCCGACGCCTCGGCTATTTTGAATCGGAATCCGGTACGACGTGAACCTGACGCGCCGGGTTTGCCGACTTCGGACTTGCCAGCTTCGGCGCGGGGCCAACTCGTCATTTCACGCGCCCCCTTCGCGGGAACCGATTCGATCAGGTTCGACTTGTCGAAGCCTTTGTCGCCTTCGGCGCTGCTTTACTCAAGCCCCGTTCGGGGCTCTATGCTTTCCGCAGTTCCCAATCTCGCGAGCGCGCCCCTGCCCCGCATCGCCCGCTTCGTCGTCCCTTGCAGTCCCATCATGTGATGCCCGGCTCGTCGGGCGTCTTCTCCCGACCGACGAGCCTCAGCGTGACATGCGACTGAACCCTCTTAAGATGCGCTCTTGCGGCTCCTTTGTTCCAGGGTCCGCCGCCCGCCCGAAAGGGGAAGATGATGGACAAACGACAACAATGGCACGCCTGGTATGTCGTCGCCGCTATCATCGGCGTCACGTTCATCGCTCAGTTGTGGAGCTTCAGCCAGAACGTCGCGTCCATTCCCTACAGCCAGTTTCTCGACGATCTCAACAGCGGCAAAATTGCCGAGGTTCGCGTCTCCGGCGACACCATTGAAGGCGACTGGAAGCAGCCGCAGAAGAACGGCGTGAAAAGCTTCGTGACGACGCGCGTCGCGCCGCAGCTCGCGCAGGAACTGGAGCGCAATCACGTCCGCTTCAGCGGCGAAGTGCAGAATACCTTCCTCAGCAACTTGCTGTCGTGGGTTATTCCGACATTGCTGTTCTTCGGGATTTGGATGTTCTGGTTTCGCCGTTTTGCCCAGAACCAGGGCGGATTGGGCGGGCTGATGTCGATCGGCCGCAGCAAGGCGAAGGTCTACGTCGAAGCCGACACCAAGACGACCTTCAAGGACGTGGCGGGAGTCGACGAAGCCAAGGCCGAGCTCAAGGAGATCGTCGACTTTCTCAAACACCCCGCCGAATATGGGCGGCTCGGCGCGCGAATGCCTCGCGGCGTGCTGCTGGTCGGGCCGCCCGGCACCGGCAAGACCCTGCTCGCGCGGGCGGTCGCGGGCGAAGCCGGCGTTCCGTTCTTCTCGATCAACGGCTCGGAATTCGTCGAAATGTTCGTCGGCGTCGGCGCCGCGCGGGTGCGCGACCTCTTCGAGCAGGCGCACCAGAAGGCCCCGGCGATCATCTTCATCGACGAGCTCGACGCGCTGGGGAGGGCGCGCGGCGCCTATCCCTATATGGGTCACGACGAGAAAGAGCAGACGTTGAACCAGCTGCTCGTCGAACTCGACGGTTTCGATTCGCGCAGCGGCCTGGTGCTGATCGCGGCGACCAACCGACCCGAGATCCTCGATCCGGCGCTCCTGCGCGCCGGACGGTTCGATCGCCAGGTGCTGGTCGACCGTCCGGACAAACTCGGACGAATCGACATCGTCAACCTCTATCTCAAGGGACACCGAATCGCCGCCGACGTGTCGGCGGAGAAGATCGCCGCTCTGACGCCCGGGTTCACCGGCGCTGACCTCGCCAATCTCGTCAACGAGGCGGCGCTCGTGGCGACGCGCCGCAACGCGAGCGAAATCGCGATGAGCGATTTCACCGAGGGCGTCGAGCGCATCGTCGCGGGGCTGGAGAAGAAGAAGCGCGTTTTGAGCCCCAAGGAGCGGGAAATCGTCGCCTACCATGAAATGGGGCATGCGCTGACCGCGATGTCGCTGCCGGGCGCGGACGCGATCCACAAGGTCTCGATCATCCCGCGCGGCGTCGGCGCGCTCGGCTACACCATCCAGCGTCCCGCCGAGGACCGCTACGTGATCACGCGCGAGGAACTGCTCGACAAGATGGCCGTGCTGCTCGGCGGGCGCGCCGCCGAATGGACGGTCTTCCGCCATCTTTCGACCGGCGCCGCCGACGACCTCGCCAAGGTCACCGACATCGCGCGCGACATGGTGATGCGTTTCGGCATGGAGCCGACGCTGGGGCCGGTTTCCTACGAGAGCGCGCCGTCGCCGTTTCTCCCCGGGCCGCCGGGCCTCCCAGGCCTGCAAGAGAGGCGCTACAGCGACGAAACGGCGTATTCGATCGACTCGGCGGTCCAGGCGATCGTCACCGGAGCCTTCGACCGCACGGTCGGCATTCTGAACGAACACCAGGCGACGCTGGCGCGCGCCGCGAAACTGTTGCTCGAACAAGAGACGCTCGATGAGAGCGCATTGCAGCCGCTTCGCGACGAATTGAAGGCGGCTTCCGCCCCGACCGCCGCGCCCGCGGCCAAGTAGGGGGCGCGCCCGTGCCGTCGCGATTCGAACTGTCGCTCTATGAAATCTCGACCTGGATCATTCCGCTCGTCATCGCGATCACGTTTCACGAAGCCGCCCATGGCTTCGTTGCGCGGCTCTTCGGCGACAACACGGCCTGGCTCGCCGGGCGGGTCAGTTTCAATCCGTTGAAACACATCGATCCCTTCGGCACGATCCTGCTGCCGGCCCTGCTGCTCGTCACGCATTCGCCGTTTCTTTTCGGTTACGCCAAGCCGGTGCCGGTGAATTTCCGCGCCTTGCGCAATCCGAAGCGGGACTCGGTGTTCGTCGCCGCCGCGGGCCCCGCGATGAATATCGCCCTGGCGATTCTCAGCGCCCTCCTCTTTCGCCTGGTTCCGCTCCTGCCTCCCGGCGCGTCGGATTGGACGGCCGAGAATTTGAACAACGCTCTCATCATCAACGTGCTGCTCGCCGTCTTCAATCTGTTGCCGATTCCTCCTCTCGACGGCGGCCGCATCCTTGTCGGGCTCCTGCCCCGGGGGCCTTCGCGCTCGCTCGCCTCGCTCGAGCCCTATGGAATGATCATTCTCATCGCCGCGCTGCTGATCCTTCCCTGGTTGGGCGCCGAGACCGGGCTTCCTCTCAACTTCGTATGGCGATTCGTCGCTCGACTGACCAACGACATTATCGGCGAAATCCTATGGGTGACCGGCGCGGGCTAGAGCGGATTCCGGCCGAATAAAATCCCATTCCTCATGGCGAGGCGCCGTAGGGCGTCGAAAGGCCCGACTTTCGACACTCTCAAGGCAGATAGAGTTGGCCTGCATGCGCGCCAAAGAAGGGGTTTATTCAAGGTTTTGTTGAAGTGACTAGGAGGAGGCCGCAACGGTAAAGCCACTCTCTGAACAGCTCGCCGATTTGTCGGTGCACGCAAAAAAGGCTGAGGACGACTTCGCTGCAGCCAAGAAGGAGACCCATGACAAAATGGTGGCGCGCCGCGAAGAGTTGCGCGCTGCAACGACGCAGTCGGTCGAAAAACTAAAGCAGGATATGCAGTCTGCCAGCGGCGCCGTTTCAAGCAGCTTCAGCGCGCTCAAGAGAAAGGCTTCCGCCAATGCCGAGACGCTCAAAGCGAACGTCAAACAATGGAAGAAGGAACTCGACGCCGAGCGCGCCGAGAACCGCGCAGACGAACTGGAGTGGGAAGCCAGCATGGCGGTCGATTACGTGATCTCCGCGGTCGAACAGGCGAAGCTGGCTGCGATCGACGCCGTCATAGGTCGCCAGGAGGCAATAGACGCCAGGAAGGCCTGACACCTAGCCCGGATTATGCATTGCGGGTTGGCGGGTGTGGCGTAAATAGCTGATTTCGTGTAGAATTTGGTTGTCTAAGCCAATTCACGCGATTTCAGCGAGGCCGCACCCGCCATGAACGATCCTATGTTGCCGTTGCCTGGGTTGTCACCTGTTTCGGGCAAGCGCGTCGAGGTCAAGTTTGACGGCGGCTTGCTGTCGTCGGATGGCGGCGTTCTGGCGTTGCGCGAGGTCGACCAGCGCCTTCGCGTCGCCGATCGGCTCGCCGCCTGCATGGTGGACCGGCGCGCGCCCGATCAGATCACCCACAGCCTTGCCGACATCATCCGCTTTCGGCTGCTGATGATCGCGGCGGGCTATGAGGACGGCAACGACGCCAATTGCCTGCGGAGCGATCCGATGTTCAAGATGGCGCTCGATCTGACGCCGTCGGATCGCGAACTGTGCTCGCAGTCGACGATCTCGCGGTTGGAAAATCTGCCGGAGGTTCGCGCCCTGTTGCGGATGGGTCGCGCGATGGTCGATCTCTATTGCGAGTCCTTTCACAAGGTTCCCAAACGGATCACCCTCGACATCGACGACACGTTCGACGCGGTCCATGGCGGGCAGCAGTTGCGGTTGTTCAACGCGCATTACGACGAATACGGCTTTCAGCCCATCGTCGTGTTCGACGGCGAAGGCCGCTTCGTCACTGCCGTGCTTCGTCCCGCCAAGCGGCCGAGCGGCAAGGAGATCAAACCCTTCCTCCGCCGGCTGTTGCGCGCGATCCGAGCCCATTGGCCCAACACCGAGATCCTGCTGCGCGCCGACAGCCACTACTGCGGCCCCGAGGTTCTCGACTGGTGTCGGGCGAGCGGCCTCGATTACATCTTCGGCGTCGCGCCGACTACGACGTTGCGCCGGCATGTCGAAAGTCTCGAAGCCAGTGTAAAGGCACGGTTCGAAGCCGCGCCCAGAGACGGCAAGCTTCGTCGTTTCAAAGAGTTCTTCGACGGCGCGCAAAGCTGGAGCCGGGTCGAGCGGATCATCGCCCGGGTCGAAGCGGGCGCGGAAGGATCAGACACGCGCTTCGTCGTCACCAATCTGAACAAGCGCAACGCTCGCGTGCTCTACGAAGACGTCTATTGCCGGCGCGGCCAGGCCGAAAACCACATCAAATCCTGGAAGACGCATCTGGCGTCGGATCGCACCTCATGCACCAAGGCGACCGCCAATCAGTTTCGGCTTTTCCTGCACGCCGGCGCCTACTGGCTGATGTGGGGGCTGCGCGCATCGATGCCCAGGCGTTCGATGTGGCGCGTTGCCCAATTCGACACGTTGCGCCTGCGCCTCGTCAAGATCGCCGCCCGCGTCGTCGAGATGAAAACAATGATCCGCGTCCATCTGCCGACGTCATGCCCCGGCCAGGAAATCCTGCGTTTCGCCCTCCAGCGCATCCCGCGCCTCGTCACTTGAAACACGGGGCGTGAACGTCCCCGAACGTCAAACCCATCCCTTCAACCCGCAAACCCCTCCACCCGTTTCAGGCCCAAAGCCGGAGACAATGCCGCGCGTCCGCGAGCAAGCGCGGTTCCGAAAAATCACCAGAACGCGCCGCCGACCGACGCGGAAACCTCACGCCGCTGCATAATGCGGGCTAGCTCGTCCGGCCTTTTTTCTCCGCAGCGTCGCAACAGGCAGATCGCCCGCTGTCGGCCAGACGAACTTTTCGCGACAGGAGAAGCGGCGCGAGAGAGGGCGTCAGGTCCGCCGGCTCGCCGCTTTCGAGACTATCCCCATGGCGGGCGCGTCGCCTGACGCGCCTCAGCCTTTCTGCGCGGGTGGAAGAAACTGCGCTTCCGCCTCCTATCGGAGGCGTCTCCGCGAAGCGCAGATGCCTTACAGACCGTGCGAAAACTCGATGCGACGTACCGTACAGTCGTCCGGAGACCGAATTTTCGCGATTTTTTCTGCTCTGCGCGGCTACAGGCCGCGAAATTTGCGGCGCCGCGCAGCGTGCCTCCGAGTTTTCGCACGGTCTGCTTAATTTCCGCCCAAGAATCTTCGCAGAGCGGATTTCGAATTGCCGCCGGTCTCACGCCGTGCGCAACCCGAGCGCCAGCGCGATCCAGGCCAAGCCGTAGAAAATCAGATCAATCCCGATGAAGAGGCCGATCACCCAGAGTCCTGAGGCGGGCCATTGCGCAAGAACCAGCGCGCCAAGGATAATCGTGATGATCCCGTCCGCCGCCTGCCAGCCCCAGCCCGGGAGAGCGACAACGAACGAGCCGATCAGTTCAAACAGCCCGCCGATCAGGAAGAATATGGCCATGACGAAGGTCAAGCCCTCGGCGCTGACGAGCGGTCGCGTCACCAGCAGCAGGCCCGTCACCCCGAAGAAATGGCGCCCAGCAAATGGTGGAAGAAGCCCGCCCAATGGCCAACCATGACCGCCTGGACGATTTCGATGACGGCCGCGATCACCAGCAGCCAGCCGAAGAACAACATCGAGGCGATGGTGGCTGTGAAGGCGCGCGCAACGGCGGCGGCGCCAAGCGCCAGCAAACCGATCCCGAACGCCAGGAACCATCCCCAATATTGGACGAGTTCGTGAGGAATCTCCACCACGAAAGCTTGGGTGTCGCCCATTGTCCCATCTCCTTTGCGTCGCGCCGATGACCACGGCGCAACGAGATCGGTGACCGTCGATCGCGCCCCGCGGCTCGCGGCAGTCCGCTCATTCGCCTCGGCGCCAAACCCGACGTCAAGGCTGCCATCGGGGCGGGGTCCTAGGCGACATTCCCCAGATAAACGGCGGAGCGACGCTTAGTCTGCTCCCGTCACGCCGATGTGACAAGCCCCTCTGAAAAGTGCCGATTCCGGGAAGAAAAGGGCGCTATGTGAAACCTTTCGCCCCGTTTCGCGGCCGTTTCACCGCTTCCCGGACGCGCCCGGAAGCGGGTTTGAAAGTCACGCGTCGGCCGACGGCTCGGGGCGACCCCGCCCATGATGCAAACGGCGCGCCGCGCGCGCCCGCCGGCGCCCCAGCGAGCCGTCCCGAACGCCACTCCGCCGGCTCTTGCGGGCCGATGGCGGTCCCTTCGCCGAGTCGCGGCATTGCCGGCAACTCCGTCATCGGCCAAATTGGGCCTCAAAACATTTAAACATTTCCTGATTACGCGCTTGCGTCAGCCTTAAATGTTGGATAGAACAAACAACGAACAAGCTGTTTTCGCAGGGGTTCTCCGATGGCGCGCAATCCGGTGCAGTTCCAGAAAGGCCTCAGCGAGGCCCGTTTCGCCGAGATTTACGGAACCGAAGAGCAATGTCATGCGGCGCTGGTCAAATGGCGCTGGCCGAACGGGTTCGAATGTCCTGAGTGCAATGGCGCCGATCACTGCGTCGTCACGCGCGGCGCGCGGCGTTTATTCCAGTGTAACGCGTGTCGCAAGCAGACCTCTGTCAAAGCGGGAACGATCTTCGCTTCGAGTAAGCTGCCGCTGCGCATCTGGTTCAAGACGATCTACCTGGTCACGCAATCAAAGAAGGGCATTTCCAGTATCGAACTCGGTCGACGCCTCGGCGTCACCCAGACGGCTGCTTGGATGATGAAGCACAAGCTCGCTCAAGTCATGCTGGAGCGTAACGCGAGCAAACGCTTGAAAGGCAACGTCCAGATGGACGACGCCTATATCGGCGGCGCCCGGTCCGGCCGCCGCGGGCGAGGCGCAACAGGCAAGACGCCGTTCGTCGCTGCGATCGCAACAACGGACGATGGCAAGCCAGATCAAATCATCCTTCGGCCCGTCAAAGCCTTCAGCAGCTTTGCGATCCGAAAGCTCGCAAGCACCGCCCTCAACCCCGGCTCCAATATCGTCTCCGACGGTCTGGCATGCTTCGCCGCTGTCACCCAAGCCGGATGTCTGCACAGCTCAATAAAGACCGGAAGCGGCAAACAAGCGGCTCGCACCCCTGCTTTCAAATGGGTCAATACCGCGTTGGGCAATATCAAAGCCGCCCTCGTGGGGACCTACCGAGCCGTGCGAGAAAAGCACGTCCCTCGATATCTCGCGGAGTTCGAATATCAATTCAATCGCCGATACGATCTCGGGACCATGATCCCCCGCCTCGCGTTCGTTGCGCTGAGGACCGCCCCGATGCCTTACCGCTTGCTAAAACTGGCTGACGTTGCCGCGTAATCAGGAAACATTTGGTCATCGATGGCGTCGGTCGGTTCATGATGCGCGACTTTGCGAAATTCTCGGAAGACTACCCGGCCTACTCGGCGACCAGCGTGCTCGACGAATTGCGAAGCGCTGAATTCGCCCGTCTCGACGAGAACGGCCAGATTTATCTCGACTACACCGGCTCCGGACTCTACGCCGTTTCACAACTTCGTCAGCATGCCGAATTTCTAGGCAAGAATGTCTTCGGCAATCCCCACTCCGCGAGTTCAAGCTCAATCGAAATGACGCGGTGGGTCGAGCGCACCCGCGCTGCGACCTTGGCGTATTTCAACGGCGCCGGGGAATACACCGCGGTGTTCACGCTGAATGCTTCCGGCGCCATAAAACTCGTTGCGGAGGCGTATTCGTTCGCGGCCGGCGGACGGCTGTTGCTGAGTGCGGACAACCACAATTCCGTCAACGGCGTCCGCGAATTTGCAAAAGGCAAGGGCGCGACTGTCGATTATGCCCCGCTGACCCGTCCCGACTTGCGCATCGACCTCCCGAAAATGGAGACGCTCCTGGCGAAGGCCGATCCAGCGGCTTCCAATCTCCTGGCTTTCCCGGCGCAGTCCAATTTTTCCGGCGTAAAGCATGCGCTGTCGCTCGTCGACGCCGCGCACGCCAAAGGATGGGATGTGTTGCTGGACGCCGCGGCGTTTGTGCCGACCAATCGGCTGGATTTGCGGGCCGTCTCGCCTGAATTCGTGGCCCTCTCGTTTTACAAGATGTTCGGCTACCCCACGGGCGTGGGTTGCCTGCTGATCCGAAATTCGGCTCTGGCCACGCTTCGCCGACCGTGGTTCGCGGGCGGCACGGTGAATTTCGCGACAGTCCAGACCCGCCAGCACATCCTGGCGCCCCGCGAGGCGGGTTTTGAAGACGGTACGTTGAATTTCCTGAGCATTCCCGCTGTCGAGATTGGCCTCGAACATCTTGACTACGTCGGCATGGACACGATTCAGGCCCGGGTGGGTTGCCTCACCGACTGGCTTCTGAGCGAACTGCTCGCGTTGCGCCACAGCAACGGCCGTCCAATGGTGCGGATTTACGGCCCGGCCACATCGACCATGCGGGGCGGAACGATAAGCATGAATTTCTACGATCAAGAGGGCCATCTGCTTGACTATCGAAGAATAGAAGAGCTTGCCGCTTTGGAAGGAATATCCCTGAGGACGGGTTGCTTCTGCAACCCTGGCGCCGGTGAAACAGCGGAGGATTTGACAGAGGAGGACATGCGCGCAGGATTTGCGCGGAGCGAAAACATGACACTGCCGCTCTTTCGTCAGTTTCTGCAACACCGCGGAGGCAAAAGCGCGGGGCCGTTCCTCACCCATCCCTCATTTACGCGAGCCCGAAGGTTTCGGTGAAGACTCTGTTTTGGCGTAGCAATTCCTCGTATTTGGCGACGAGCGGCCGCAGTCTTTGCTCGGGCATGTTGGGGATGAGGCCGTAGAGCAGGCAACCCTGGCGGAACAACGAATGGACGCGGCGTTTGACCGTGCTGGTTCTGAGCAATCGGTCCATGCCGAGGCTTTCGCCGGCGGCGCCGAGCAGCGTCAGCAGCAGGATCGCCAAGGCGTTGAGCATTAGCAAGCGGTCGCGCCGCTGCGGATCGCCGATGCGTAGCGCGCTCAGCCCCATGCCGAAGCGCAAGTCTTTGGAATCCCGGAACCCAGGCTCGATCGTCCACCGCTTGGCGTAGAGTTTGACGATCTGGCCCGCGCTCGAACTTGCGTCGCTGGCGGCCAGATGCCACGCTCTTTCATGCCCGTGGCGTGGACGCAGACCACCGCGCCGACCTTGTGGCGGGCGGCCGTGACCTGGCGCCGCGCAGCAGGCGCGCCCGTCCGCCCTTGCCGACCCAGTCGGCGGCCAGGCGCGTCCGCCGTCCGCCGCGGCCACTTGAACATTGCCGCGAAAGCGGATGACGTAGCCGAAGCCGAGCTGTCGAGGAACTCGAACAGCTTGACGTCGCCGAAGCCCGATCGGCCAGGATCGTCACCGCCACACTTCGGGAAGAAGCGCTTCAGACGGCAAGGCAGAGGTCTCGAAGTCTTGCGCTGGTCTTCAATCATCTTGTCGACCGTGAGCCACAGGAGCGCTCGCGCGGCCGTGGCGGGTGACGAGGTTCAGCGCGAGCGTGGCTTGGTTGTCGGCGTCGAAATCGGTCCAGTCCATCGCCACGACGATCGCCTCGCGCTGGCCACATCTCGCGCACCACGGCGCACGCCACACGACGACGCGGCGTTGTCAGCAGACGATCGACTGTTTGATGCGGCTGTGACGAGACCGCGCGCCGCGCAGCGCATGCCCGATGACGGAAACGGCCAAGGACGCCCCCGTCACAACGCCGACCACCCCGTTGGCCAGCGAAACAATCCGTTTGGCGTGCAGGCTCCTGCAAACGCCCGCTCCACAAAATGATGAATGAATTCCACGCGCTCGACCGGCTTCCGCATGAGCCACCTTCCCCGCTATTGCGACAGCGCAACGCGGTGACCCGCCAATTCAGGCAATTTCGAGTGGTGTAAATGAGGGGATTTAGACGGGGCCGTTCGGGTATCGCTCGGGCTGGCCAGCAATTTCTTCGATGTCAAAACTTTCCTGGAATTCGTGGGCCGCCTTCGCGACCAGACCAATATGACCATCGGAGAGGTGACGTACGACATTGAATCCTGCCGCGTGATCCGTGACGGAAGCTAACCCATCCGATCCGAGCATCCACCAAGGAAGGTTTCTGCTCAGAACTTGGTTTATCCGCTGGGCGGCGCGCTGCGAACTCGGCATGGGCGGAGCGGTGAAGTCATGAGAGTGGTCACGTCCAAGAAATGCAAATGGCGCGGCAACCCGTCGATAAATCTCCGTTGTCGGCCGAAGACCGCGCATTACGGGATCGCCCGCTCGGCCGCCAAGCCGGTTCAGGGCGACGGGCCGATCCGGCGAGGCGGATCGGCGGCGTCCCCGCGAGACGCGCGTCGCTGCCTCGCCGCGCTGGGCTAGGTGTGCACGCCTGGATCGGGCCCTGGATCGCGGCCGGCGGCAGCGACGGCCAGCCTGCCGAGGTAGTGGGCCCAACCTCTCCCGTGAGAGGCGCGTTGTTCGGCGTTGGGCAGCCCGGTGTGCGTCATGCGCAAGAGCGTGCCGCCGTTGTGGTCGATCAGGTCGATCTCGACCAGGCTCGATCCCGGCGGAACCTCCTCGTTGTCCTCCCAACCGAAGCTGTAGGCGAGGCGGTGGACCGGCACGACCTCGCGGAAGGCGCCGCGAGCGTTGTTGCGCCCGCCGACGCCTTTGACGAGGTAGATCCCACCCGGATGCGCCTCCGTGGTCGCGTCGGTGCCCATCCAGCGCAGGATCTTCTCGGGATCGGTCAGGAAGGCGAAGACGGCGGCGGGCGGGGCCGCGATGTGGGTTTCCCGCCGAACGACGAGCAATTCATCCATCTTAAAGCCTCCTTGTTTGCTGATATGACGCGCGAGGGCCCGCCCGTTCGACATCGGGCAGCGGCGGCGGGCCGGAATATCGGGCGCCCCTCATGAAAGCATATCCGAGCCCAAGAGTTAACTTTCGTGGAGAGCGGGCTGATGACAATGGATCGCCTCGCCCCCATGATCGACCCCATGCAGCTTTGCTCGACGCTCGCCTGGCTCATCGACGCGGCCGGCGCCTCGCCCGACGCCGACCGGTTCCTGGCCGAGCTCGGCGCGCGGCTGATCGATGACGGTTTGCCGCTCGCGGGCGGCGCGCTGACGCTCGCGGCGCCGCACCCGATCATCGCACACCGAACCTGGCTGTGGCGGTCCGAGACCGGGACGGTGATCGAGGCCCTGGGATTCGCGCCGGCCGGACTCGCGGGCGCGGGGCCGGCGGGTCCGCCCGGCGATGCGGGCCGGGGCTGGCTGGAAGGGCTCGGAGGCGGGCCGGTGCATGAGGATGCCGTCGGGCCGGGGCCGGACGGGCCGGCGCTCGGCTGGATCGGGCCGCGTCCGTTCACCGCCGTCGAGGCCGGCCGGCTCCATGAGGCCGCGCGGTTCGCCTCGGCGCCGCTCGCCGCGCTGACCGCGCGCGCGACGCTGACCGCCGCCCTCGAGGCCTATCTCGGCCGGCGCACCGCGGCGCGGGTGCTGGCGGGTCCGCTGCGGCGCGGCGTCGGCGAGACCATCCAGGCCGCGCTGCTCTGCGCGGATCTGCGCGGCTTCACGGCGCTCTCCGAGGCCGCGCCCCCGGCGGCGGTGATCGCAACTCTCGACGCCTGGTTCGACCGCATCGCCGGCGCCGTCCATGCCTTCGGCGGCGAAGTGCTGAAATTCCTCGGCGACGGCATGCTGGCGATTTTTCCGGTCGCCGGAGGCTCGCCCGGCGCCGCCTGCGACGCAGCGCTTCGCGCGGTCGCCGCCGCCCGGGCCGGAATGGCGCATCTCGACGAGACGCGGCGACTGCAGGGCCTGCCGCCCCTGCCCTTTGGCGCGGCCGTGCATCTCGGCGAGATCCTGTGGGGCAATATCGGCGCGGCCGACCGGCTGGATTTCACCGCGATCGGCCCGGCCGTCAATCTGGTCAGCCGGCTGGAGGGACTGTGCCGGCCGCTCGATCGGGCGGTCCTGGTTTCGGGCGCGGTCGCCGCCGAAACCAGGGCGCCGCTGATCCCGCTGGGAACCCATGCCCTGCGCGGCATCGCATCCCCATGCGCCGTCTTCACCGTCCCTTAAGAGCTGAGAAGGGCGCCCCAGGCCGGCCGCATCGTTCGTTCAGCACAGGAGCGCCGCAGCGCTCAGTCTGACGCTCGCGCTCGAACTCGTTCGCAGCCAGGGCTTGGCGCCCCGGTCGCAGGAACTCGCGAAGGGCGGCCTCGCGGGTTACGGTGACGCTTTACTTAATCCTAAATGCGCGGTGTCAGGGGCGGTCCGCGTGGAGCGGATTCAGAAAAAGGCAATTGCGGTCGCATCACCGTAATCGCCGGAATTCCAGGCGCAACGGGGCAGATTAAGGTTCATTCCGCTTAACTGGGAATGTCGGGTAAACGCGTAGTGTGATGCGCGTCACAGCCGGAGGCCTCTGTCCAAGCGCCAATTCCGTGCAGAAGTAATCGACGGGATTGTTACTGATAACCAGGCTTGGTGGTCGCGGCTGGTGATTGCGCCGGAGGCGGAATGTCATCCTAGCATGGTATTTTCGGTGCACGAGCTGGACCAGAACGCGTACACCAGCAGTGAGAGTGGGAGCTATTTCATGGTTTCATTTGTGGACGCCCATAGCCACCACCCAGTCCGATCGGTGCACATCGCGGAAGGGGAAACCGACTAGCAGAAACTGATGGGAAAATATATGAGATAGATCTCGCTTGATAGGGTGGATTTCCATTAAATTCTTTGACAGTCGGGAGCGATGCAAACGGGCTCAGTACCTCGACGGCGATCGGGTGTCGAATCGACGCTGCACGAGGCCGCTCGGGGAGCCGGAGCGGCCTAAATCGAGCTATCCGCACAGCATTCGTGATTTCCGAAATATGGCAACACACTGCGCCGGCTGTTGAGCTGGTATTTTTTCCCGAGATCACTGTACCCCTTAGGAACATTTCGTGAACATTTGCTTTGAGACAACCGAAATCGGCGTTATCATGGTCCCCATGGATGCGATCGACATCGGCGATGCGCGGAGGGCGGCCGGCGCCTGCGGGCAAACTCGACCGGGGGCCTTTGCCCAGTTCGGAGGCGGCTTTTGCTCGGGGAGAGGCGCGGCAAAGGAATTTTGTGTAAAGAGTCGGCCACAACCAATTGAAAAGGCTCATTTCGCGGAAAGAAATCGATTTTGATTTCGTTCCGAAAAATTTGGATTTCGTTCCGCCGGATTTGGATTTCGTTCCGACCAGCTTGGATTTCGTTCCAACTGGCTTGGATTTCGTTCCGACCGGTCTTGGAAATCCTTCTGTCCGGCAAAGGGTCGGCCGCGCCCGGGTCTTTCGGCCCGGCGGGAGCGGGGCGCAGATGGTGAAGAGACAGCTTTTAACGCCTAAGCTGTTGAAATGGCTCGATCGCGAGCAAAACTGTGCGGTCCGCCGGCCGCCGGTTGGCCGCCGTTCACGACGGCTCCGCCGCCGACAGCGCCGCCTCCTCGACCAGGAACTCGCGCAAGGCCTTGATGCGCGGCGTTCCGGCTTCTTCCGGCCGGCACAGGAAGTAATAGCCGAAGGGGGTGCGGACGCTCATCGAGAACGGCGCGACGAGGCGGCCGGCGGCGATTTCGTCGGCGGCGATGGCGAACGAGCTCAGCGCCACCCCCTGCCCTTGCGCGGCGGCGCGCATCGCCATCGCCATGTTGTTGAACCAGATTCCGTGCCGCGCCCCGACGTCGCTGGCGCCGGCGGCCTTGAGCCAATCGGACCAGGCGGGCCACGACGGATAGGCGGGGCTCGCTTCGAGATGCAACAGCGTATGGCGCTTCAAGTCGTCCGGCGAGCGCAGCGGATTGTCGCTCGCGACGAGGTCTGGCGAGCAGACCGGAAACACGTCCTCTTTGAACAGGAGCGTCGTCGCGAGCCCGGGAAAGTCGCCCGCGCCCCACCGGATGAGCGCGTCGGTCGTGCTCGAACCGAGCGTGTCGTCGGTCGGATTGGCGTCGAGCAGCACGTCGATCTCGGGATGGCGCGCCTTGAACCGCCCAATGCGTCCGACGAGCCAGGTCGCGGCGAAGGACGGGCTCGAGTTGATGACCAGGATACGGCGCCCTTTGGCCTCGCGCATGACCCGCGCCGCGCGCGCCAGAACGGCGAAACCCTCGGTGAGCCCGGCTGCCCCGGCCGCGCCCGCCTCGGCCAGCGCGAGCCCGCGCCCCGACCTTTCGACCAGCGGCGCGCCGATCTCCTTTTCGAGCGCCCTGACCTGCTGGGCGACCGCCGCCTTGGTCACGTGCAGCTCCTCGGCGGCGCGGGCGAACGACAGCCGCCGCGCGACCGCCTCGAAGGCGCGCAGGGCGTTGAGCGGCGGCAAGCGGTCGACGGGCTTCATCGTATAGCCGAGCTATCCTTTGCGGGAACAAACAATGACTTGAAACAGTGCGAATACGCCATATATCGGGACACGAGACAAGCGCAATCCTGCGCCTATAACGATATGGACCGAAGAAAATGGGCGCGTACGCGGCGGGTTCGACCCACAATGGCCTTGAGTTCAGCTTTTCCGCAGTCGTCAGGATTTGTAAACAAATCCTTGACGCGCTTGCCGAGCGCGCGGTGGTCGCCGCCGACCGGAGCCGGTTCGCCGCGCTGCCGGCGCGCTATCTCGACGACATCGGCATGACGGCGTCCGAACGGGCCGCCGCGCTCGGCTATCTCGGCTATGAAGAGCCGATGATCGACGCCTGGCGCGTGGTCGCCTCCCACCTGTGAGCGCCCGGCGAGCCTAACCGCGCTGGGCGGCTTCTTCGCGGCCTCCATCAGCGACGCCGCTTGTCAGCGCGGTCCGGACGAAGCCGGGATTGACGACCTCGAGCGTGGCGTTGTGGCTTCGGCGACGAGTTTCATTACCTCAGGCAATCATATGGCGGGGGCATAGACGCGCCAGCCGCGCCGAGCGAGCTCCAGCGCCGCGCTGCGCCCAATTCCGGCGCCCGCGCCGGTTCCCCAAAGGCCGCGCCAAGAGCCGGCGGCGCGCTGAGAGTTCATGCGGACTCCCGATCGGAACGGCTTGCGCCCGCTTCGGCTTGACGGGCGCGGCGCGGCGTCGGAAAAGACCCCCTCGACCCGATCGGAGAAAGAATGCAACGCGTCGCGCTGATCGACAACTATGACAGCTTCACGTTCAACCTCGTCCACTATCTCGGCGAGCTGGGCGCGGATGTTACGGTGTGGCGGAACGACCAGATCGGCGTCGAGGAGACCCTGGCGGGGAGACCGGACGCGATCGTCCTCTCGCCCGGCCCCTGCACGCCGAACGAGGCGGGCATCTGCCTCGACCTCGTGCGCGCGGCGAGCGAGACGACGCCGATCTTGGGCGTCTGCCTTGGCCATCAAGCGATCGGCCAGGCGTTCGGCGGCGACGTCGTGCGCGCGCCCGCCCCGATGCACGGCAAGGTGTCGCGCATCTCCCACAACGCGCGTGGAGTCTTTCGCGGGCTCAATGGGCCGTTCCAGGCGACGCGCTATCATTCGCTCGTCATCGGGCGCTCGACTGCTCCGGCCGAGCTCGAGATCAGCGCCGAAACCGACGACGGCCTCATCATGGCTGTCGCCCACCGTGATCGCCCCACCTATGGGGTGCAGTTCCACCCGGAGAGCATCGCGAGCGAGCACGGCCGCAAAATTCTGCGCAATTTCCTCGACTTGGCCGCCGCTTTTCACGCGCGCGAGCAAGCGCATCAGGGCGATCCGGGCTCATGGAATCCTTCAAGCCGTTGATCGCCAAGGTCGCCGCGGGCGCGACCCTGAGCCGGGCGGAAGCCGAGACGGCGTTCGATTCGATGCTGTCGGGCGAAGTGACCCCCTCGCAGATGGGCGGCTTCCTCATGGCGCTCAGAGTGCGCGGCGAGAGCGTCGAGGAACTCACCGGCGCGGTCTCGGCGATGCGCGCCAAGATGATCGGGGTCAAGGCGCCGGCCGACGCGATCGACATTGTCGGCACCGGCGGCGACAGTTCAGGCTCTTACAACGTCTCGACGCTGGCCTCGATCATCACGGCGGCCTGCGGCGTTCCGGTCGCCAAGCACGGCAATCGCGCCGCGTCCTCACGCTCCGGCTCGGCCGACACGCTGACCGCGCTCGGGGTGAAGATCGGGCTTTCGCCCGGGGGCGTTGAACAGTGCCTGCGGGAAGCGGGAATCGGCTTCATGATGGCGCCCTCCCACCATGCGGCCATGCGCCATGTCGGGCCGACCCGCGTCGAACTCGGCACGCGTACGATCTTCAATCTCCTGGGGCCGCTCTCCAACCCGGCCGGCGTCAAGCGCCAACTGATCGGCGTCTTCTCCGCAGCCTGGCTCCAGCCGATGGCGGAAGTTTTGCGCAACCTCGGCTCCGAGCGCGTGTGGGTCACGCATGGAACGGACGGCCTCGACGAGATCACCACCACCGGTCCGACCAAAGTGGTTGAACTCAAGAACGGCGCTATCCACCCCTTCGAAGTGACGCCGGAAGAGGCGGGGCTCGCGCGCGCGCCTCCAGCGGCCCTCAAAGGGGGCGAGCCGACGCGCAACGCCGAAGCCCTCCTCGAGGTCCTCGAGGGCGGCGGCGGCGCCTATCGCGACATCGCCCTCATCAACGCCGGGGCTGCGCTCATCGTCGCAGGCAAGGCGGCCTCGCTCAGGGAGGGCGTCGCTTTGGGCGATGCGGCGATCCGCTCCGGCGCGGCGCGGCGTACGCTCGACCGATTGATCGCCGTGTCCAACGCTTGAGGGTCGAGGACGCCGATGACCGACATCCTGAAAAAGATCGAGAGCTACAAACGGCGTGAAATAGCCGACGCCAAGGTCCGCGTGCCGCGCGCGACCCTGGAGCGCGAGATCGCCGGCCAGTCGCCGCCGCGCGGCTTTATCAAGGCGCTGGAGCGTGCGACCGAGGAGGGCCGGTTCGCCCTCATCGCCGAAATCAAGAAGGCGAGCCCGTCCAAGGGGGTGATCCGCGAGGATTTCGACCCGACAACGCTCGCGAAAGCCTACCAAGCGGGCGGGGCCGCGTGCCTCTCGGTGCTGACTGACGGCCCGTCGTTTTACGGCGCGCCCGAGCATCTGATGACGGCGCGCAAGGCGACGACCCTGCCGATCCTGCGTAAGGACTTCCTGTTCGACCCCTACCAGGTGCTGGAGGCGCGCGCCTGGGGCGCCGACTGCATCCTCATCATCATGGCCGCCGTCGACGACGAGACCGCCAAGACGCTCAACAAGGCCGCCCACGACCTCGGCCTCGACGTGCTGATCGAGACCCACGACGAGTCGGAACTGAAGCGCGCCCTCGCCCTTGAAGGACGGCTCATCGGCGTCAACAATCGCGACCTGCACAGCTTCGCGACGTCGCTCGAGGTTTGCGAGCGGCTGAAGCCGCATGTGCCAGCGGGCAGGATCGTCGTCGCCGAGAGCGGCATTGTCACTCACGCCGATTGCAAGCGTCTCGCCAGGGCCGGCATCGAGACTTTCCTGGTCGGCGAGGCGCTGATGCGCCACAAGGATGTCGCCGCCGCCACGCGCACGCTGCTGACCGGCATTTAGGGGCGAGCGCAATGGTTGGGCCCTCTGGATTCCCATCGCTGACCTCCGCGCCTTCGCTCCCTGTGCGTCGCTTCGGTGTTCTCTATTCGTTCGTAACCTGCTCATGCTAGTTTGACGGCCGAACAAATCGCCAGCCTCGTGAAACCGACATGAACGATCTATTCGGCGCCTCGCCCGCGCAGCGCGGCAAGCCTATTTCGGTGAAAGCCAAGGCGGCGCCGCGCACCGGCACGCCGGGCGAGGCCGGTTATACGGCTGCTTCGATCGAGGTGCTCGAGGGGCTGGAGCCCGTGCGCCGCCGCCCTGGCATGTATATCGGCGGCACTGACGCCAACGGTCTCCACCATCTCTTCGCCGAGGTGATCGATAATTCCATGGACGAGGCGGTCGCCGGCCACGCGACCTTCATCGAGGTTTCGCTGGAAGAAACCGGCTATCTCAGCGTAGTCGACAACGGCCGCGGCATGCCGGTCGACCCGCACCCGAAATTTCCCAAGAAATCAGCGCTCGAAGTCATCATGACGATGCTGCACGCAGGCGGCAAGTTCGACAGCGGGGCCTATGAGACCTCCGGCGGCCTCCACGGCGTGGGCGTTTCGGTGGTTAATGCGTTGTCGGAAAAACTGGAAGTCGAAGTGGCCCGCGGCCAGACGCTTTACCGCCAGACGTTCGGGCGCGGCCGCCCGACGTCGCCGCTGAACATCGTCGGCAAGGCGCCGAACCGCCGCGGCACCAAGGTGCGTTTCCTGCCGGACCCGCAGATATTCGGCGAAGACGCCCGTTTCGACCCAGTGCGCGTGTTCAGGATGGCGCGCTCCAAGGCCTATCTATTCGGCGGAGTCGAGATCCGCTGGCGCTGCGCCCCCTCCCTCCTTGGCGACAGCGGCAAGGTTCCGGCTGAGGCGGTCTTCCACTTCCCCGGCGGCCTCAAAGACTATCTCGCCGCCGACATCGAGGGTGAGGCGCTTGTCGCCGATCAGGTCTTCACCGGCCGAGTGGAGAAATCAGGCAAGCACGGCTCCGTTGAATGGGCGATCGCCTGGCTCGCCGGCGCGGACGGCTTCGTCCACTCCTATTGCAACACCATCCCGACGCCCGACGGCGGCACGCACGAAGCGGGCCTCCGCACGGCGCTGTTGCGCGGCCTGAAAGATCACGCCGAGCGGATCGGCCAATCCAAGCGCGCGAGCGCGCTGACGACCGACGATGTGATGGTAGGCTGCGCGGCGCTCATTTCCGTGTTCATCCGCGAGCCGGAGTTCCAGGGCCAGAACAAGGGACGCCTGCAGACGGCGGAAGCCGCCCGGCTCGTCGACGGCGCCGTGCGCGACGCCTTCGATCACTGGCTCGCGGCCGCGCCGAGCCAGGCCGTGAAACTGCTTGACTGGGCGATCGAGCGCGCCGAGGAGCGCGTCAGGAGGCGCCTGGAGAAGGACGTCGCCCGAAAGACCGCGGTCCGCAAGCTACGGCTCCCCGGCAAGCTCGCAGACTGCACCAACTCCTGTGCGCAAGGCTCTGAATTGTTTATCGTCGAGGGCGATTCGGCGGGCGGGTCGGCCAAGCAGGCGCGGGACCGGGCCTCCCAGGCCGTCCTACCGCTGCGCGGCAAGATTCTCAACGTCGCCTCCGCCACTCGTGACAAGCTCGCGCAGAATCAGCAACTCAGCGATCTTCTGCAAGCGCTCGGCGCCGGTTCGGGGGCCCATTACCGCACGGAAGACCTCCGCTACGACAAGATCATTATCATGACCGACGCTGACGTCGACGGCGCCCACATCGCCTCGCTGCTGATCACCTTCTTCTACCGCCAGACGCCGAGGCTGATCGAGGAAGGCCATCTCTATCTGGCCGTACCGCCGCTCTAT
Source organism: uncultured Alphaproteobacteria bacterium (assembly GCA_963805295.1). Classification (GTDB taxonomy): domain Bacteria; phylum Pseudomonadota; class Alphaproteobacteria; order Rhizobiales; family Beijerinckiaceae; genus Roseiarcus. The sequence continues at coordinate 52,061 of CAWDTW010000055.1, forward strand.
CGGCTGACACAGGGCGCCAAGTCGCTTTACGCGCGGGACGACGCGCATAAGGAGCAGTTGATGAAGTCCGGCTTCGCCGGGCGCGGCGCCATCGAGGTCAGCCGCTTCAAAGGCCTCGGCGAAATGCCGATGCGCGACCTGAGGGAGACTACGATGGATCCCGCCAGGCGTACGCTGCTCCGCGTCGCCGTGGTCGCCGAGGACAATGCCGCGACGGCCGAAACAGTCGAACGTTTGATGGGGTCGAAGCCCGAAGCCCGTTTCGCTTTCATCCAGGAGCGCGCCCCGAAAGCCATCGAACTCGTCGACGTCTGACCCGTTTGCACAGACGCTTTGTTGACCATGTTCGTCCTTGGATCCGGCTAGGTTCATCAGAACGGGAGACCGGCGGAATGTTCGGAGATTCCGGTGACGGACAAAAGGTCCGCGCGGTCGCGACAGGCGCTGCGATTACCTGCGCGGGCGCGACCGTCCTCGGACTCGGCGCGGCACGCTATGCCGAAATCGAAGCGCCGCTCCCGAAGGTCGAATCCGTCGCGAATGCGCCGGTCAAGACGATCGATTATGCGACGACCGGATCTGTCGGCGGCGAGACGCGTCATGAGGTCGTAGTCCTCAACCCGTGCCGCGGCCAAGTGAACCGCCGCTAACGCAGGGCGCGGGCGCGAAATGGCCAAATACTTGTCGCGCGTGCGTTGCACCATCTGGAAACGGCGCAGGAAATGCGCTATTAGAGTGCTCGTGGGCCCCGGTCATGTCTTGCGAGCGGGCGGGCGAGTAATCGATGATCCAAGTGTTTGACTTCGTTTTGGCGCGAACCGCAGCGGATCCGCCGGCGTTTTCCGCGAAGGGTGGGGTTGCGCGTCTCGAGAGACGCCCCCCTGTCGCCGAAAGGCCTCGCCTTTGAAGAATTCGATGATAGGTAAATTCCACATCCGGCCGGCGACGGTCGGCGGCGGGTGACGTGGGAGAGACTCGCCGCGAGAGCGGCGATCGTGTGAGGCGGCGTCGCGCCTCCGACAAACAGGGTCTTGGTTGGAGAATTTGGACGAGCATGAGCAAGGGTAAGGATTTTCGGCCTCGCAAGCGCGGCTTTGATGATGACGGACCGATGTCCTATGAATCGAAGCCCCGCCAGTCGCGCGGTTACGGCGGCGTTCCGGAAAGCGGCTACGGCGGCGCCCCGATGGGCAACGGCGCCTCTGCGCCAGTCAGTTCGAGCGCGCCGGCGGTCGACGCGGTCGTCAAATGGTTCAAAGCGGACAAGGGCTACGGTTTCGTCGAGTTGGCCGGCGGCCAGGGCGACGCGTTCCTGCACGCCAACGCGCTGCATAACGCGGGCCACGAAACGGTTCCTTCGGGCGCGAAACTGCGGGTTCAGGTCGGCGCCGGCGCCAAGGGCGCGCAGGTGACACGCGTGCTCGAAGTCGACGCGTCCGGCGTTGTCGAGCGCCCGCAGCGCTCGTTCGGCGATGCGCCTCGGCCGCGCCGCGTCGCCCCGGATCCCTCGACCGCCGTCGCTGTCTCGGGCAAGGTCAAGTGGTTCGACGACGTCAAGGGCTTCGGCTTCGTTGCGAGCGAGGACGGCGGCAAAGACGTGTTCGTCCACATCTCGGTCCTGGGACCGGCGGGCATTTCGCATCTCGCCGAAGGCCAGCAGGTCAACATGCGCGTCGTCGATACGCCGAAGGGTCGGGAGGCGATTTCCCTGACGATCTGATCGAGGCGGGCGGCGCCCTGTTCTTGCGGCGATCCGGAGCGCGGCCCAAGGCCGCGCTCTTTGCATGATCGGGCCTGCGAACGGCAGAGTGTGGAACGCTCCCGATCCCACCGAATGAAAGACCCGACCGATGCAGCCTTCCCGCGACATTCGTCGCCTGATCGAGATCATGGCGGCGCTTCGCGATCCGGAAAGCGGCTGTCCGTGGGACGTCGAGCAGACCTTCGCCTCGATCGCGCCTTACACGATCGAAGAGGCCTACGAGGTCGCCGACGCGATCGAGCGCGGCGACACCGAGGACTTGCGGGAAGAATTGGGCGACCTTCTGTTGCAGGTCGTCTTTCATGCGCGCATGGCGGAAGAGGCCGGCCTGTTCGATTTCGGCGGCGTGGTCGAAGCGATCACGGCAAAGCTCGTCCGCCGGCACCCCCATGTGTTCGGAGACGCGCGCGAACTCGATTCCGACGCGGTCAAGGTTCTGTGGGGCCGCATCAAGGCCGACGAGAAGCGACAGCGCGCCGAGGCGCGAAAATCGGCGGGCCTCAGGCCAGAGGCGCCGCGCGGCGCGCTCGGCGGCGTTCCCATGTCCCTGCCCGCGCTCTCACGCGCCCTCAAGCTTCAGGAGAATGCCGGCAAGGTCGGCTTCGATTGGGACGACGCGCGGGGTGTGATCGCCAAGCTGCGCGAGGAGGTCGCCGAGGTCGAGGCCGAAATCGCCGGCGGTTCGGCCGGCAGGCTCTCGGACGAGGTCGGCGACCTCCTGTTCGCCGCGGTGAACCTCGCCCGCCATCTGCGGGTCGACCCCGAGTCCGCCTTGCGCGCCGCCAACGCCAAATTCGAGCGCCGCTTCGCCCATATCGAACGCCGCCTCGCCGAAAGCGGGCGAAAGCCGGAGGGCGCCGATCTCGACGAGATGGAGGCGCTCTGGCTGGAAGCCAAGGGGCTCGAGCGTCGGGACCGCTAAAAATGCGCTGCGTGGCGCTGCTGCGAGGCGTCAACGTCGGCGGCGCGCGGACGCTGCCGATGCGCGAGCTCGAAGAGGCCTTCAAGAGTGCCGGGGCGACCGGCGTGGCGGCCGTCATCCAGAGCGGCAACGTCGTCTTCGAATCGGATCGTCCGGCCGACGCCTGCGCCGCGGCCGCCGCGACGATCCGGGCGAAATTCGGGTTCCTGTCCGCCGATCGTCTTGCGCAGCGCCGGCGCGTGGCGTGCGATGGTCGAGGCCAATCCCTTCGTCGCCGCGGGCGCGCGCGGCCGACGCCCTGCATGTCGCTTGCCTCGCCGGTCCGCCCGATCGAATCGGCCGCCGCGCGTCTCGATCCGCAAGCGCTTCCTGCCCGACGAGTTCGTCGTCGCCGGCGCGGACGTCTATCTCAAGCTCCCGAACGGCGTGGCGAAGAGCAACCTCACCAACGCGCGCCTCGACAAGGCGTTCGGGACCGTCGCTACGATGCGCAACTGGCGCACGGTCCTTCGCCTGCTCGAGCAGTTGGAACGCTGACACAAACGTGGCGCCGACGCCGAGCGAATGCGGCGCCGACCGGACATTCATGCCAACTCGTTACAAGGCCTGCCCATTGCCATTTTGAGCCTTTTCAACGGGTTACAGCAAATTGCAAGGGGATTTCGTAACTGCCAACCACTCGCATCCGTGGCGACCGGGCCGGCTTATCAATCATCCCGGCCCCATCCCGTCGTTGGGAGCCACTTGCGGGAGGGGGCGTCATTTCCGGGCTCGAATTGAGCCTTTTCAATCGTTTGCGGCGCCATTTGCAGGCCGACCGAGCATTTCCCGCTCGGCCTTCGCCCGGCGCGCCGCTTGTCACACCGCGATCGAGCGGCTGCACAGGGCAGAGGGCGGCGAGGGCCCCTCGAAAGGGTCGGACATCTGAACCTGTGTGCGAGCTGACAGAGAAGGATAGCGTGGTTCCGCCAATGGGGAAGAAAATATTTCAATTCCGCAAGTCGTGGTTTGGCGGCGCGGGGACGACTAATGATCGATAAGCCGGCCCCATCACCGCAAGGCGGGTGGAGCGCGCCAAAGCATACGGAGAAAAGTCATTGTGCGCCGTTCCGAACGAGAACAAATGTAGCACAAAAGCCGGCCTTCGCCAACAATTTTCACGCGATTGCGAACGGGTGACAGATCCGGCGCCGAACGGGCACCGCCAGCGCCCCGGCGCAATGCGGACACCGACTGAGGCGGGCGCCCGACGGCCGCTCCGGGGAAACATGGTTTCGAGGAACAGGGAACTTTTTGCGAAGAACAGGGGACGTTTTGCACGATAACAGGGGGCTCTCGCGCCCTTCCTGCGCGCCGCGCCAAGCGATCGAATCGAACGCGGAGTCCTCCGGCTGACGCCACACCGCGGGGCGGGAACCGACACATCGGCCAACGCGCGGCCACACTTCCGAAGCGTCGCTGGCGATCGCCATAAACGGCAAACGTGCAGCCGTCACCGTATTCCGGCGTCGGGCCGCGGCCGCAGCCGCTGCCGCGCTTCCGTCGCCGGCATGGAAAAAGCAGGCGCGGTCAGAAAGGGGCCCGACCCGCCGGGGCGAAGGCCATTTTGAGTTGTGCGTTTCACTCCTCCGGCAGCCCCGCTTTGCGCAGGCCTTCGACCCAGAAAGCGGGAATACTCCGGGCAGTCGATTGCAGCCATTTGACGGTAAGCTTGGGGTTGAGGCGGCGCGCTTCCGCCACGGCGGACTTCGCCTCTTCCGATCTTGCCGTCGAGCGCAAGCGCGGCGGCAAGACCCGCGTAGGCTATGAAACTGCGATAGCCTCCGTCGATCGCCTTTCGGCATGCGTCGATCGCGGCGTCGTAATTCCCGAGGCCAAGTTCGGCACTGCTCAGTATCTACCAGCCAGTAACCGATTCCCGGATCGCGCGGACTCAACCGCATCGCGTATTGCAATTCGGATTTGGCTTCCTCGAAGCGACCGATCGCGTTATCCGCCAAGCCTCGAAGCACGTAAAACCGGGCGAAATTTGGATTGACCGCGAGACCGGCTTCTGCGTCGCGGCGCGCCTCATCCGGGCGGTTGAGATTCATCAGATAGAGGCCTTTGGCCCAATAGGCCAACATGCTGCCGGGATCGAGCGCGATGGCCCGGTCGGCCTGAGCAATTATTTTGGCGTCGTAATCGGTCCCGGCCGTCCGCCAACCGTAACCGTACTCCAGCATATAGGTCTCAACTTCGCCCGCCAGCGCGTCGGCGTCGTTCGGATCGAGCTTGAGCGCCTGGTCGAACAACGCTCGCGCAGCAGTGGTATTGTCTTTCGTGGGCGATAGCGCATCCTGCGTCAGCAAGTACAATCCGCGCATGACGAGATCGACGCCGTCGGGGTTTTTGGAACGGGCGCTCCTTTTTGCCTCGGCCTTCATGAGTTCCCATCCCAGCGAATTGGCCAGCCTCGCCACCACCTGATCTTGCAGCTTGAACAGGTCGGCGATCTCTTCCTCGAAGCGGTCGGCCCAAAGATGCGCGCCGCTGTCCGCGTCGATGAGCTGGGCGTTGACGCGCACCCGGCTCTGCTCGCGCTGGACCGAGCCTTCGAGCACGTAGCGCACGCCGAGCTCCTTGCCGATTTCTCTGGCGTCGACGCCCTTGCCCTTGAAGGCGAGGGCGGTTTCATGCGCGATCACGAAAGCTGTTGCGAATGCGCGACAGATCGGTGGTGAGGTTTTCGGTGATGCCGTCGACGAAATAATCCTGGCCTGCATCGCCGGAGAGGTTTTCGAAGGGCAGCACGACAATGGAAAGATGCGCGGGCTTCGGCCGGGGCCGCGGCGTTCGATGGCGCGGCGGCTGGCGTGCTTGTCGCGACGGCTGTCGGCCGGTTCTCGCGGAGCAAATACCAGGCTCCGGCCGCGGCCACGATAAGCAGCACCGCGACCCCCGCGGCGAGCGGCGCCAACGCCGGGCGCTTTTTGGGCGCGGCGAGCTTCGCTTGCGCCGCTGGCTCAACTGGCGTCGCGGGCTTCGCCTCGGGACGCTGCCGACTTCAAGCGAATAGACCCGGATCGGCTCGGCGATGTTCTTGAGCTGGGTCGGGCCGAGATCGCTGACCTTGAGATCGAGCCGCTGCTTGACCTGGCGATAGGCGTCTTCCGACAGACAGATCGCGCCGGGCTTGGCGATGCTCTCCAGCCGCGCGGCGATATTGACGCCGTCGCCCATGAGGTCGCCGTCGCTCTCCTCGACGACGTCGCCGAGATGGATGCCGACGCGGAACTCGATGCGGCGGTCCTCCGGCACGCCGGCGTTGCGCTCGATGAGGCCGGTCTGCACCTCGATCGCGCAGCGCACCGCGTCGACCACGCTGCGGAACTCGATGATCGAGCCGTCGCCGGTGCGCTTGACGATGCGGCCATGATGGGCGGCGATGGCAGGGTCGATCAGATCGCTGCGGAGGCCCCGAAGACGCGCAAGCGTCCTGTCCTCGTCGGCGCCGGCAAGCCGGCTGTAACCGACGATGTCCGCGACCAGGATCGCGGCGAGTTTCCGGGTCTCGCTCATTTTGGCCCTCGATCCGCCGTGCGAGACTAGTCGCCAGCGTCCTTGAATTTGTGGTGTTTTTCTGAATCTCTGTCGCGGCGATGCGGCGATGGAGGTGATTCGTGGCGGGCAGGGAGATTTCGGTCAAGAAATATGTGGTGAAGTTGAGCGGCGAGGAGCGCGAACGGCTGGAGGCAATGATCTGCGCGGGCAAGCATCCGGCGCAGTCGCTGACGAAGGCGCGCATCCTGTTGAAGGCGGACGTGTCGGAGGCGGGCGAAGGTTGGAGCGACAGCGCGATTTCGGCGGCGTTGGACACCAGCATCAACAATATCGGCCGCACCCGGCGTCGACTGGTCGAAGAAGGGATGGCGGCGGCGCTGACCCGCAAATACAATCCGAACTCCGCCCGGCCGCGGATTTTCGACGGGGCGGCGGAGGCGAAATTGATCGCCCTGACCTGCTCGCCGGCGCCCGAGGGGTTCGCGCGTTGGAGTTTGCGCCTGCTCGAGGAGAAGGTCGTCGAATTGAACATCGTCGAGAAGGCCAGCGACAACACGATCGGAAGGACTTTAAAAAAAACGTCCTCAAGCCCCACCGCAATCGGCAATGGGTGATCCCGCCGGACGCCAACGCCGGCTTCGCCGCCGCCATGGAAGACGTGCTGGATACTTACCAGAAGCCGCGCGATCCCGATCGCCCCCTCGTCTGTCTGGATGAAACCTCCAAGCAGTTGATCGTCGAGACGCGCGCTCCGATTCCGGCCAGACCCGGACGAGCCGTCCGGCACGATTACGAATACGAGCGAAACGGCGTAGCCAATATATTCATGATTTTCGCGCCGCTGGAGGGCTGGCGCCGCGTCAAGGTCACCGACCGCCACGCCGCCGCCGATTACGCGCAGGTGCTCAAGGAACTGTCCGGCGTGCATTTTCCCGACGCCGAACAAATCAGGCTGGTCCAAGACAATCTGAGCACGCACACGCCCGCCTCGCTCTACGCGGCCTTTCCCGCGCCAGAAGCGCGCCGCCTCGCCAAACGGTTCGAATGGCACTACACCCCCAAACACGGAAGCTGGCTCGACATGGCCGAATCCGAACTCGGCGTCCTGTCGAGCCAATGTCTGAGCCGCCGCATTCCAGACAAGCCGACCCTCGAAAAAGAAGTCGCCGCCTGGGAGGACCACCGCAACAAGCATCACGCAAAAGCCAACTGGCAATTCACCACAGACGACGCCCGCGTGAAGCTCAAGAGGCTCTACCCCTCATTTTGAATGACTCGGGCGACTAGGGTAGAGAAACCATCAACCTGTCCATCGTAGCCTGTACCGCCTCCTGCTACGTGGCGAAGGCTATGTCTCCGGCATGCCAGCCGAACGCAGTCCCGCAAGGACGTGATCGACCTGTTTCCGATAGATCTCGTTGGAGCTGAACCGGTTCATCGCCGCGAGCCTTTTCGCGACAGTCTGGCCGGGAGACAGGCGCTCCACGATTTCGATCTCCTTATGCGCCGCATCCGTCCGCCCGGTCAGGGCGTAGGCCGCCGCCAGATAGGCGTGATAGGTCCAGACCTTGTCGTTCATGGCGACGGCCCTTTCCAATAGGGGGACCGCCTCGTGGTCCCTGCCGAGAAACAAATAAGTCACGCCGAGATCGCGATAGACAAAGTCCACGAAGGGATCGCGCGGGCTCAAGCGGATGGCCTTTTCGTCAAGCGCAATCGCCTCCTCGGTGCGGCCCTGGCCCCTCCATATGCCGCTCAGGACCGTGTAGGCATTGGGATAGTTGGGATCGATGGCGATGGTCTTCTCGGCATAGGAGGCGCCCTTTTCGAGGTCGCCTTTCGTCGTATAGAGAGAGGCCGCCATGAAATTCGCCATGAGGTCGTCGGGCTCCTTCTCCAAGGCCCGGAGCACCTGATGTTCTGCCTGGTCGAGCGGAGTGCTCGAGCCAAAGAACGCGACGTCCTGAATGTCCGTGCGGAAGACGAGCGCGGGCGCATAGTCGGGGCTGGCGGCCAGCGCCTGATCGAACAGCTTGCGGGCTTCGGCCACGCCCTGCGGGGACAGTCCACGCATCACGACTCCCCGTCCCTGGAAGGTGAGCGCGACCGCGTCGCGATTGTCGGGCTGCCGCTCACTGCGGCGGCCCTCTTCGGTCAGAAGCTTGAGATCGAGCGCGCGTGCGATCCGGTTCTTCACGTCGTCGTGCAGATCGGCGAGTTTCGTGACGTCGCCGTTGAACTGGTCGGCCCACATCTGCCCGCCGGTCGCGGCGTCGATCAACTGCGCGTCGACCCTCACGTCGTCGCCCAGGGTCTGGACGGTTCCTTCGAGCGCATGGCGGACGCCCAATTCACGGCCGATCTGCCGCACGTCGATCGGCTTTCCCTTGTAGGTCCGGGCCGTACTGCTCGCGATCACGAACGATCCCGAGATATGTCCGAGCACGTTGGTCAGGTCCTCAGTGAGGCCGTCGGCGAAAGCCTCCTGCTGGGGGTCATGGGCGACGCTCTGGAACGGCAGAACCACCACCGAGGGAGGCGGCGCCGGCTGACTTGTCGCGGCGACCGGGGGCGTTCGTCCGGCGAGGACGAGCCAGCCCGCGCCCGCCGCAAGCGCCAAGAGGGCGGTCAGCACGGCGGCGACGGTCGCGAGCCACGCGCGCGACGCTCGTTTGACCACCGTCCGTTGGCTCGGCGGGCCGACCTCGATCGAATAGGCCCGCACCGGCTCGGCGATGTTCTTGAGCTGCCTTGAGCCGAGATCGGTGACCTTGAGATCGAGCCGCGACTTCACCTGCCGGTACGCGTCCTCGGAAAGGCAGATCGCGCCGGGCTTGGCGACGCCTTCAAGCCGCGCGGCGATATTGACGCCGTCGCCCATCAGGTCGCCGTCGCTTTCCTCGACCACGTCGCCGAGATGAATGCCGATGCGGAACTCGATGCGCCGGTCCTCCGACACGCCGGCGTTGCGCTCGACCATCGCGTTCTGCACCTCGATGGCGAAGCGCACCGCGTCGACCACGCTGCGGAACTCGACCAAAGCGCCGTCGCCGGTGCGCTTGACCACGCGGCCGTTATGCACCGCAATCGTCGGGTCGATCAGATCGCTGCGCAGCGCACGAAGTCTCGCCAGAATGCGATCCTCGTCGATGCCGGCGAGTCGACTGTAGCCGACCACGTCCGCACATAGGATCGCCGCGAGCTTTCGGGTCTCGCTCATGGCGCAACCCCCTTGTCACCCAGCCCACCGGCGTCATTTTAGCAAATCCGCCGAAGGAAGGCAGCCCCGACGGATCGGCCGGACGGCCGCTTCGGGACGAGGTTATGTGGAACTCCGGCCCGGCAGTTCATTTCGTTGCGCAGGCGCCGGAATTTCGCGTTTTATCTAAGGTCTGCACGGCCGTAGGTCTCGAAAAGCGAGTGCGGCAAGGCGAACTTCACCGGGGTCTGGCGCGGCGAGCTGTTCCTTGTCCTCCGGCCGACAATGCTCAACGAATTCGCGGGCAGCGCAGGGGCGAGGCTCCTGCTCGAGGGATCAGGCCGCCCCCGCGGCCCTTTCCTCGCGCGGCCCTGCCAGCGCCGCGAGTCGATGCGCCAGCCCGTCGTCGAGCGGTTCGCCGAGAAAGAGCCTTCGCCAGATCGCGCCGTCGATCGCCTCGGCGAGCGCGTCGCGCAATTCGGCGTCCGCCGATTGGGCGGCGAGGATTTGCCGCAAGGCGTTCTGGCGCGGCTTCAGCAGGGCGGTCCGGAACGCCTCGGCGGTATTCGGATCGGCCTGCGCGTCGACCAACAGCCCCCGCAACGACGCCCCGATCGGCTTCAGCGCCGCGAACTCCGCTTTCAGAAACGCGGCTAGATCGCCGGCGCGGATCGCCGCCTCTCGCGGCCGGTCGATGCGCTGAGAAGCCTTCGCGGCCAGCGCCTCGATGATGAGCGCGGCCTTGTTAGGCCAGCGCCGATAGAGCGTCTGCTTGCCGGCGCCTGCGGCCCTGGCGATCGCGCAGACCGTCAGCGCGTCATAGCCCTCATCGAGCAGGCGCCAGTAGGCCGCGTCGAGAAGCGCCGCCCCGCTCTCCTCGCTGCGGGGCCGTCCCGCCGCGCGCCTTCCCGATCGCCATAAGCCGAGCATAACAGAGAAGCGAGACGACGCGTCTCGCTTCGTTTCGAGACCTTGAGTTCCGTATTGAACCGGTGCCCGGAATTACGGATTACTTCGTTCCGCATCATTTGTGGTCGACCCGTTCCGTAATCGCAAAACCCGCGGAAAACGGCGACCGCCGCCCGGGAGAACCGGCCGGGAGCACGGAATTCTCGCGCAAATCGCGACCGCGCGGCTCAAAACCTCGCGACGGCGTTTATCATTGGTTTAACCCGGTCCGAATGCCTCCGCAGGCGCGGGATCCTCAGCGGCTCTCGGACCGGTCCCCGCACGACCGTCCCGGCGCGAAGCGCCGCTTGACGCGCTCGACCTGGTCGGGCGCGACCCGGACGGTGAGGTGGAGGCCGTCGTCGCGGTCGTCGCGGCTCATCACCTCGGCGTGCTCGTAGAGCCAGTGCAGCCCCTGCCCGTCGGCGGCGTCGAGCGTGAGCTCGACCAGCGATCGCCCGCGCGCGAGCCGCTCCTCGATCGCGACGAGGAGATGATCGATCCCCTCCCCGGTCAGGGCGGAGACGGCGAGCGGCGGCGACTCCGGCGCCTCCTGGTCCAGCGCCAGCGCGGCGCGTTCGTCGGCGCCGAGCCGGTCGAGCTTGTTCCAGACTTCGACAACGCGATCGGCGCGATCGGCGATGTCGAGCTCGGCGAGGACCACATCCACGTCCTGGCTCTGCGCCTCGCTGTCGGCATGCGATATGTCGCGCACGTGCACGACCACGTCCGCGGCCCGCACCTCTTCGAGGGTCGCGCGGAAGGCGGAGATCAGCATGGTCGGCAGATCGGAAATGAAGCCGACGGTGTCGGAGAGGATCGCGGACCCCCCATGGGGCAGCCTGATGAGCCGCATGGTCGGATCGAGCGTGGCGAACAGCATGTCCGCGGCCACGACGTCGGCCCGGGTCAGGCGGTTGAACAGGGTCGACTTGCCGGCGTTGGTGTATCCGACCAGCGCGACGGTCGGGTACGGAACGTCGCTGCGGCTCGCCCGATGAAGCGCCCGGGTGCGCTTGACGCCTTCAAGCTCGCGCTCAATGCGGACCATGCGCTCCTGAATGAGGCGGCGGTCCGTCTCGATCTGGGTTTCGCCGGGGCCGCCGAGGAAGCCGAAGCCGCCGCGCTGACGCTCGAGGTGGGTCCACGATCGAACGAGTTGCGAACGCTGGTAGGCGAGATGCGCCAGCTCCACCTGCAGCGCGCCCTCGGCGGTGCGGGCCCGCCGGCCGAAAATCTCGAGGATGAGCCCGGTTCGGTCGATCACTTTGGCGCCGAAGGCCTTCTCGAGATTGCGCTGCTGCACAGGCGACAGGGCGCAATCCATCACGACGAGGTCGATGGCATCGGCCTTCGCCTCAGTGGCGATCGCCTCGACCTTCCCCTTGCCGAGATAGGTCGCGGGCCGGATCGCGCCGAGCGACACGGTTTCGGCGCCCACGACGTCGAGGTCGATCGCGCGCGCGAGCCCGACCGCCTCCTCGCGCCGCGCCTCCGGGCTGCGCAAGGCGCCGCGTTCGCCCGGGTGGCCCCGGGTCAGATGGGGGCAAACGACCCGGGTGCGCGTAGCGGAGGCGACGACGCGTTCCCTGTTGTCGATTGCGCCGCGCGAATCCGCGGCGGCCTCGTCAGTGGGCGTCGGACGCCTCCTCCACGGCCTCGAACATGGTGATCGGGCTCGCGGGCATAATGGTCGAGATGGCGTGCTTGTAGACGAGCTGCGAATGCCCGTCACGCCTCAGCAACACGCAGAAGTTGTCGAACCAGGTGACGAAACCCTGCAACTTCACCCCGTTGACCAGAAAAATGGTGACCGACGTCTTCGATTTGCGAACATGGTTCAGAAACGTGTCCTGGAGGTTTTGCGCCTTCTCGCTTGCCATGAGTTTTTTCCGTTTGTTGGGCCCTCGCCGGCCGTTGTTATTGAATTCTCATGCGCGCCTTTTGTGACACGCCACGCTGGGTCCTATACCACACTATATCACGATCGGACAGATAAACCGTATTACCAATGTTAAAGTGGTTTTCATGACGTCTCCGCAATCTCGCGGAACGCGCGTCGAAGGCTCGGAACGACCGGCCCCGGCCGCCCCCCGCCAATCGCTTGCCCGTCGATCGAGACGACGGGCGTGGCGATCGTCGTGGCGCTGGAAACGAAAGCCTCGCGAGCGCCTTGCGCCTCATGCGGCGTGAACGGCCGTTCCTCGAGACGAAGCCCAAGCGCGCCCGCGACGTCGATGAGCGCGGCGCGGGTCACGCCGCGGAGGATCGCCTCGTCCGCCTGCCGGGTGACGAGCGCGCCCTCGGGCGTGACGATCCAGGCGTTGGTCGAGGCGCCTTCGGTCACGAACCCCGCCCGATCGACGAACCAGGCCTCGAACGCGCCGGACTCGCGCGCGGCCTGCTTCGCCAGCACGTTCGGGAGCAGCTGCAACGTCTTGATGTCCGGGCGTCCCCAGCGCTGGTCCGGCAGCGTGATCACGGCGACGCCGGTCGCCGCTCTTGCGGCGCCGACCGCTGGGTCGAGCGATCGGGCGACGACGACGAGGCCCGGTCTGACGCCGCTTGCCGGGAACCCATGATCGCGCCGGGCCGCGCCGCGGCTCACCTGCAGATAGACGAGGCCGTCGCGCACGCGGTTGCGCCGCACGGTTTCGCCGCATGACGAACCGCACCGCTTCCTCGCCCATCGGCCATGAAATGCGCAGCGCCGCCAGCGAGCGCGCGAGGCGGGCGAGATGGCGCGTCTCCTCGATCAGCGCCCCGCCGCTGACCTCGCAGACTTCGTAGACGCCGTCGCCGAAGGTGAACGCCCGATCGTCGATCGACACCGAGGCCTTGGCGCACCCGACATATCGGCCGTTGACATATGCGATGCGCGACACGCGCCCTCCCCCAAAAGCCTCGCGCCCATGCTCGAAATCGGCCGCGCGCCGCTGCGCTGACGCCGCCCCCGCGCCCGCCGGCGTGCGGAGCCGCCCGTTCACTCCACGCCGAGAGACTTGAGCTTGCGATGCAGCGCGGATCGCTCCATGCCGATGAATTCGGCCGTGCGCGAAATGTTGCCGCCGAACCGGCTGATCTGAGCGATGAGATAGTCGCGTTCGAAGGCTTCGCGCGCTTCGCGCAGCGGCAGGCTCAACAATCTTTCACCCCCGATGCCGCTCGGCACCGTCGGCACCAGCGCCCCGACCTCCGCCGGCAGCATCGAGGCCGAGATTTCGGCATTCGGGTCGCCGAGCGCGAGGATCATCAGCCGTTCGACGTTGTTGCGCAACTGCCGGATGTTCCCCGGCCAGTCGTGCGACTGCAAGACCGCCATGGCGTCCGCGCCGATGCGGCGAGGCGCGACCCCCATGCTGGCCGCGGTCATCTCGAGGAAGTATTGGACGAGTTCGGGGATGTCCTCGCGCCGCTCCGCCAACGACGGGACCCGGACCGGAACCACCGAGAGGCGATGAAACAGGTCTTCGCGAAACCGCCCTTCCGTGATCGCCTCGGCGAGATCGCGGCTGGTCGAGGAGATGACGCGCACGTCGACATGCACGCGCGACGAGCCGTCGACCCGCTGAAAGTTCTGATCGACCAGGACTCGCAGGATTTTCGCCTGCGTCTCGCGCGGCATGTCGGCGACCTCGTCGAGATAGAGCGTGCCGCCGTGGGCCTCCTCGAGGGCGCCGATCCGACGCGGGCGGTCCGCGCCCGCCTCGACGCCGAACAGCTCCGCCTCCATGCCCTCCGGCGACATCGCCGGCGCGTTGATGACGACGAACGGCCCTTCCGCCCGGGCGGAATGCTCGTGGATGAGCCTGGCGGCGAGCTCCTTGCCCGAGCCGGCGGCGCCCGATACGAGCACGCGCGAGTTGGCGGGCCCGAGCTTGTCGATGATCCGCCTCAGATTGACGACCGTCGGAGACGAGCCGATCATCAGATTGATCGCGCCGCCGCGCACTTTCAGGTCGTTGACTTCGCGCTTCAGGCGCGAGATTTCGAGCGCGCGTTCGGCGATCAGGATCAGCCGATCCGCCTTGAACGGCTTCTCGATGAAGTCGTAGGCGCCGAGTTTGATCGCGGTCACCGCCGTCTCGATGTTGCCGTGCCCCGAAATCATCACGACGGGCACGTTGGGGTTCTGCCGCTTGATCGCCTCGAGCAGTTGCAGCCCGTCCAGCTTCGAACCCTGGAGCCAGATGTCGAGCAGGATGAGCTGAGGGCGGCGCGCTTCGATCGCCGCGAGCGCCTCGTCCGAATTGCGCGCCAGACGCGCGCCATGACCTTCGTCCTCCAGAATCCCGGCGACGAGTTCGCGGATGTCGTCTTCGTCGTCGACGATGAGAATGTCAGCAGCCATCAGGACGATCCGATCTTCTCGTTCTTGGGTTCAACCCCGTCTTGCTCGGCGCCGGGCGCCGGCAATTTCATCAGCACCGTGGCGCCGCGTCCGCCGTCGGAGCGGGCGAGGCCGTCGAGCAGATCGACGCCGCCGCCGTGGTCCTCGAAAATCTTGACGACGATCGGCAGGCCGAGCCCCGTGCCTTCCGCCCGCGTCGTCACATAGGGCTCGGTCAGCCGATGCCGGTCCTCGGTCGGGAATCCTTTGCCATTGTCGCTGACGGCGATCTCAATGAAGCCGGCAACATCGGCGTCCAATGTCACTAGAACCTTACCCTTGTCGTGATCTTCCCACAATGCGTCAATGCCTTCTGACGCGTTCTTCAACACGTTCGTGAGCGCCTGCGAGATGAGGCGGCGGTCGAAATCGGCCAAGACCGGAGCCTCCGGCAGCCGCTCCTCGAAATCGATGTCCCCACGCCCGACCCGCATCAGGAAGATCGCCTGACGCACGCAATCGGTCAGGTCGTCGCGCGAAGGGCGCGCCTTCGGCATGCGCGCAAAGGACGAGAATTCGTCGACCATGCGCTTGATGTCGTCGACCTGGCGGACGATGGTGTCGGTGCATTGGTCGAAGACGTCCTTGCCCTCGACGATATGCCGTCCGTATCGGCGCTTGAGCCTCTCGGCCGACAGCTGGATCGGGGTCAGCGGATTCTTGATCTCGTGGGCGATGCGGCGGGCGACGTCGGCCCAGGCCGCGGTGCGTTGCGCGGTGACGAGATCGCTGATGTCGTCGAGGGTGATGACGCTCGCGCGATCGTCGCGTCCCGGATTGCCGGTGACCCTGACGTTGAGAATGCGCTCGCGGCCGTCCCGCAGAACGGTCGCCTGCCCCTGATGGAGGCGCAGCCGCAGCGAACGCGCCTGCTCCCAGATGAGGCCGATGCTGTGCTGCACCGAGGTCAGCGGCAGGCCGATGAGGCCGCTCTCGCCGCCCAAAAGCCGCTCGGCGGCGGCGTTCGAGATGGTGATCGAGCCGTCGTTGTCGACGCCGAGAACGCCGGCGGGCACGCCTGAAAGGACCGCCTCGATGAAGGCGCGCCGCTCGTCGTTGAGCGCATTGGCCTCGATGAGGCCAGTCTGCTGGCGCAACAATTCCGAAGTCATCTTATTGAAGGTTTCGCCGAGGCGACCGAGGTCGCCGTCGGAGGCGCGGGTGGGCACCTGAACCTGGAGGTTGCCGGAGGCGACCTCGTCGGTCGCGCGGATGAGCCGACGGATCGGTCCGACCAGGCGATTGGCCCAGGCGAGTCCGAGCCAGATCGCCGAAAACAGCATCGTCAGCGCCAGCATTACGAACACGGTGGCGAAGCCGAGTTCGAGGCTGTGCCGATGAGCTTCGAAGCGTCCCCACATGTTGGAGACGCTGGCGGCGTCTTCGGCGACCCTCGCCGCCACCGGGTCGATCCCTCGTGCGGCGTAGAGGAATTGTCCATCGGCGCCGGGGATCGGCCGTATGCCGACGAAAATATTGCCGGCCCCGAGAAAGCCGCAAAGCGCCTCGCCGTTCGAGGCGTCCTGGAAGTCGGACGAGTCGGGCTTGGCGATCAGCTTCTCGTTTGAACCCTCCGCGATCTCGATCGGCGTTCCGTCGTCCCTCATCAGCGCCGCGGCGGCGAACCCCAGCGTCTTCGATCGCGAACCGAAATACTCCTTGAACTGCGCGGGATCGGAGCGCAGCAGCAGGGCGCTGCGCGCAATATCGCCCGCCGTCAGCTCCACGTCGCGCAACAGCGCCCGGCATTGAGATTCCCGATAGAGCTGGGTCGCCAGATTGGATTCGTTGATGAAGGCGGCGACGTCGCTCATGAACCGGGGGTTGATCGCCCACTCGACGGAAACAGTGGCGACGACCGCGGTGACGATCGCCGGGATCGCGGCCACCAGCGAAAACAAGGCGACGAAGCGGCTGTGCAGCCGGGCCCCGGCGCGCGCCGCCCTCCTCGCAGATCTCAGCCGCGCGAGCTCTATGCCGATGAGAACGATGAGCGTGATGACGACGAGCCCGTCGCCGATCAGCAGGGTGGAAACGACTGTCGCGGTCGGCAGGATCGGCGTGAAACCGGCGAAAACGAGGAACGTCGCCAGGGCGAGCACGAACGCCGCTCCGACCGCGATCGGGCCGAAGCGGGCGGTAGGCCCGTTGTCGTCGAAAGGCGTTGCCCCGCGCCCGCCGGCGCTCGTCGTCGTTCCTGTCAATCTTCCCAACCCGCCGGCCGCGCCGCGCAGAATCGCAGCGCGTCGTCCCCGTGGCAATCATGCAACAATGTTGCTCAATTGCGACTATTTGGCGGCGCCATCAGCGGAAGCTCGGCATATCCCGCAGGTTGAGATCGCGGATCTTCTTGCGCAGCGTATTGCGATTGAGTCCGAGGATTTCGGCCGCCCTGATCTGGTTGCCGCGGGTGAGCGTGAGCGTGGCGGCGATGAGCGGCGCTTCGAGATCATGCAGGACCCGGTGGTACAGGCCGACCTGGGGGCTGGCGCCGCCGAACGAGCGGAAGAGGTCGGCGACGGCGCGCTCCACCGCCGCCTCGAACCCCTCCCCTCCGGCCTGACCGGCGACCGGCTGGGCGCGCTGGCGGCCGTCCTCTCCCGCCGACGCCACCGCGGCCACGGGCGCGCTTCCCGCGCTCATTTCGGCCTCGATCAACGCTTCGCCGATGTCGTCTTGAGGATAGAGCGCGGCCAGCCGGCGGGTCAGGTTCTCGAGTTCGCGCACGTTGCCCGGCCAGGCGTAGCGCCGCATGCGCTCCATGGCCCCCGGTTCGATCGTCTTCATGGGAAGGCCTTCGGCGGCTCCGCGCTGAAAGAACGCGCGCACCAGGTCGGGAATGTCCTCGGAGCGCTCGCGCAGCGGCGGAAGACGGATCGGCACGACGTTGAGCCGGAAAAACAAGTCTTCCCGGAAGGCGCCCTGCTGGATGGCGAAACGCAAATCCTTGTTGGTCGCCGCGACGATGCGGACGTTGGTCTTGATCGGCGTCCGCCCGCCCACGGTGGTGTATTCGCCCTGCTGCAAAACGCGCAGGAGGCGTGTCTGCGCCTCCATCGGCATGTCGCCGATTTCGTCGAGAAACAGCGTCCCGCCTTCGGCCTGTTCGAAGCGGCCGACCGAGCGCGCGGCGGCGCCGGTGAAGGCCCCCTTCTCATGGCCGAACAATTCGCTCTCGATGAGGTCGCGAGGAATGGCGGCCATGTTGATGGCGACGAACGGACCGCCCTTGCGCTTGCCGTAGTCGTGCAGGGCCCGCGCGACCAGCTCCTTGCCGGTGCCGGATTCGCCGGAAATCATCACGGTCAGGTCGGTCTGCATCAGACGCGCGAGCACCCGGAAGATGTCCTGCATGGCGGGCGAACGGCCGACGATCGGCATCGCCTCGGTCGGCGCGTGGTCGTTCGCCTCCTCACGCCGGCGCTTCGGCTCGGCGAGCGCCCGCCCGACGATAGCGACCAGTTCGCGCAAGTCGAAAGGCTTCGGCAGATACTCGTAAGCGCCCCGCTCGGAGGCCTTGATCGCGGTCATGAACGTGTTCTGCGCGCTCATGACGATGATCGGCAGGTCCGGGCGCATCCGCTTGATGCGCGGCAGCAAATCGAAGGCGTTGTCGTCTGGCATCAGCACGTCGGTGATGACGAGATCGCCCTCTCCCGCCGCCACCCACCGCCAGAGCCCGGCGACCGTGCCGGTCGCGCGCACCTCGTAACCGGCCCGGGTGAGCGCCTGATTCAATACGGTGCGAATTCCGGCGTCGTCGTCGGCGACCAGTATTTGCCCTGAAGGCATGCCACATGCTCCTCCGCCTGAACGCGCCCCATGCCGTCACTTCGGAGCGGACGCGCGCGGCGACTGCAGGGGCATCAGGACCCGGAACGTCGTCCTGCGCGGGTGCGACTCGCACTCGATGATGCCGCCGTGGTCGCCAACCAGCTTTGCGACCAGTGCAAGTCCCAGACCAGAGCCCTGGGCCTTGGTCGTGACGAACGGGTCGAACAGATTGCCGACGATCTCCGGCGCGATTCCGGGACCGTTGTCCCGCACGCAGATTTCGAGCGGCAACGGAACCGGCTCGGCGCTCGGCGCGGTGCGCAGGCGCACGCCCGGGCGATAGGCCGTCGTCAGCGTAATCTCGCCGTCAATACTCTCGTCTCCAATGGCTTCAGCGGCGTTCTTAATCAAGTTCAGGAACACTTGGATCAGCTGGTCGCGCGAGCCGTAGACGTGTGGGAGGGAAGGATCATAAATTTCCAAAAAGCGCACATGCCGCGCGAAACCGGCCTGGGCGAGCCGCTTCACGTGGTCGAGCACCGCGTGAATGTTGAGGCTCTCCCATTGCGACGGCGTCGAGTTGGCAAAGGACTGCATCCGGTCGACGAGTTTGACGATCCGGTCGGTCTCCTCGCAGATCAACCGCGTCAGCGCCCGGTCTTCGTCCGCGACGCTCGCCTCCAGCAGCTGAGCAGCGCCGCGAATGCCCGACAGGGGATTCTTGATTTCGTGCGCGAGCATCAGGCCGAGCGCGGTGATTGAGCGGGCCGCGCTCCTATGCGTCAATTGTCTGTCTATTTTTTCGGCAATTGCCCGTTCCTGCAGCATGATGGCGACCGCATCGACCGGTTGCGGCAATGGCGCGATGAAAACGTCTACGACGCCTCGACTGCCGGTCCTGGGGGTGGCGATGTCGATCTTGTATCCGTTGACCGTCGCGTGGTTGCTCAGAGCCTCGCCGACGAGCCCGAACACCGGTGAAGCGAAGGGCAGGAGATCGGTCAGCCGCGAGCGCAGGAGAGCGCCGCGGCCCATGTCGAAGAAGGTCTCCGCCGCGACATTGGCGTCGATCACCATGCCTTCGCCGTCGACGGTGATCAGCGGTTGGGCGAGCGCATTCAGCACCTTGGCCGGGTCCGAGCGCGCTTTGCCGAAGGGCGCGGTCATGCTGCCGCGCCCAACGGCTCCGCGTCAAACGCGCGGCGGAGGAGTTCGCGCGCACGGTCGGGGGCGTCGGTGGTGACGAGGTCGCGTCGCAGCCCGGCCGGCGCGCCCGCCGCCTCGGCATAGGCCGAAAGATGCTTCCGGGCATGACGCAGACCCGCTCTCGCGCCGAGCTTGGAAAGCAGCCAATCGAGATGTTCCAGCGCCGCCTCGCGCCGCGCCTCGTGCGGGGGAAGCCGAAGCGGGCCGCCCTCCGTCAGCGCCCGGGACACGGCGCCGACGAGCCACGGCGCCCCGAGCGCGGCGCGTCCGATCATCACGCCCTTTGCGCCCGACTGGGCCAGCATCGAGCGCGCGTCCTCGACGCCCGCGCAATCGCCGTTGACGACCACCGGGACGGCGACGGCGTCAACGACGGCGCGCGCGGCGCCCCAATCGGCCCGCCCGCTGTAGAACTGCGCCCGGGTGCGTCCGTGAACGGTCGCCATCCGCACGCCCGCGAGTTCCGCCCGCCGGGCCAGTTCGGGCGCGTTGAGCGACGTCTCGTCCCAGCCGAGCCGCATCTTGACGGTCACCGGAACCGAAACCGCCTCGACGACCGCAGCCAGAGCCCGTTCGGCGTGATCGAGATCGCGCATCAGCGCCGCGCCCGCGAGGGCGCCGGACACCCGGCGCGCCGGGCAGCCCATGTTGACGTCGATGATCGCCGCTCCCGCCGCCTCGACCCTGCGCGCCGTCTCCGCCAGCGCGCGCGGCTCGCGGCCGACGAGTTGCACGGCGTGGGGCGAGACACCCTCCCCCTCGGCGCGCATCGCCGCCTCGGCGTTGCCTTCGAGGTAGGTTTCGGCCGCCACCATCTCGGAAAAGACCAGCGCCGCGCCGAATCGCCGCGCGATCCGCCGCATCGCCAGATCGCTCACTCCGGACATCGGGGCGAGCATCGCCGCGCCTTCGAGCCGAATCGGCCCGGCCTCGAACGGGGCCGGAGCGCCTAATATTTGGGCACTTATCATGTTGCCTATACTCTAGTCATCGAAGTGCCGAAAGCAAGCCGCTCACGGCGCCCAAAAAGGCGGGTGCCGGATCGCGAACCCCTCGCGGACGCAATCCTGGCGCGTTCCGACGGTACTGTGTTCGGGCTCACCTTTGGCGGGCCAAGACAGATGGCTCGCTTGGACCGTCCGAGAGAAATCGACTCGCAAACCTCATAGCGCGACTGCGGAGCCGAGACGATGCGCGCAAGTGTTCTGGCGACGATCCTTTTTTTTGCATCGACAAGTCTGTCCCTTGCGGTGATCAGCGTCGACGAGCCCAATCAATGCTCGGACAGGAACGCTCTGCAAGGCATCGCCTATGACGCCAGGCTAATCGCGATCAAATTGTATTACAAAGGGCTCGTACACAATTTGGCCGACAAGCAAAAACAAATCTGCCTCGAAGCGCGCGTGCTTATGGACGACCGGTTTGCCGTCATCAATAAGACGCGGGAAATCATCGAAACCAAATGTCTGCCGATCGACATCGCGGCTAGCATGGCCATGCAGGGCCTGTGCCCGTGACCCCCCGCTTGACGATAGCTCGCGCCTCGACGACAGGGAGCCATGGCCATCGAATCCCAGCCCGCTCTCCACGCCGTCATCGCCAGCCTTTGCGCCGAGGCGCCGGCGGGCCGGACAATCTGTCCGACCGACGCCGCCAAAGCGTTCGCCCAGGCGCGCGGCGAGGGTGAACTCTGCTGGCGATCCCATTTGACGGAGGTTCGCCGGACGGCGGTCAGGCTCGCGCTGGAAGGCAAGCTCGTCATATACCGCAAGGGCAAAGTGGTCGACCCAAAGGATTTTCGCGGCGTTTACCGTCTCGGCGCGCCCTCCGACCAATAGCCGGGCGCAGCGTTCTCTTTCTCAGCGGCGGCAAACCTCCGCCTCAGCCCCGGAAACAACGGGGTCATGCCGATGAACGGGCGCGCAACCGGCTCCGCCGATGATGATCGGCGAGAATCGCGAGCCGCGCTAGGCGGCCCGGACCGCCGTCGGCGGCGTCTCGGACTGATGGAGTTCAACCGGCTCGGCGTCCGCCGGTCCGGGAAACCAATGGCCGATCCGCCCGGTCGCCCGGTAAACGGCCAAGCCGATCCATTCATGCAAGGCGATCTCGAAAATGCGCAGATTGCGCGCCGGACCGAAGTCCCACGGCAAGCCGTTTCCGGTTCCGAGCGTGCGATAGGCGACCGGAAAGGCGGTCACGTCGAAACCCGCCTCTTCGAACACGCCCATCGAGCGCGTCATGTGAAACGCCGAAGTGACGAGCAGCCAACGCTGCGACGGCGTCGGATGGACCAGCGCGGCCGTGAAGCGCGCGTTCTCCTCGGTGTTGCGGGACCTGTCCTCCAACGTCACGCGGACCGGATCGACGCCGAGTTCCGTCATCAGTTTGCGCGCCTCGAGAGCTTCGGTGGAAACCGCGGCCGTCAACGAGCCGTTGCCGCCGGTGAAAATGATCCGCGCTTCCGGGAAGCGCTTCGCCAGGATCGCCGCCTCGACGACCCGCTCGCCCTCATCGAAGACGCTCTGGCCTCGCGCCCTGCTCGGCTCATCGCTGATTGCGCCTCCGAGCACGATGATTCCGTCCGGCGGCGGCATATCCGCCGGCGGCTGGGGAAAGCGATCCTCCAACGGCGCCACGAGCAGGAGGCCGATCGGCGTCAGCGCCCCCGCCGCCAAAAGGAGGATCGCCCCGATCGCGACCGCGCGCCCGGTTCGCGCATGGCGTCCGCGAGAAAACAGGACGCCCAGCAAGGCGGCGACCAACAGCAAACTGATCGGCGATAAGAACATCCAGTAGATTTTCGACGCGACAAACAACACGAGGCGCTCCCCTGGTCGTTCGCCTTCTGGCAAGAGGCGAGGCTTGTCGCAAGTCGCGCGGTTGCCTAACTTGGGCCGCTATTCCGAGGAACCCCTATGAAATTCAACCGCGATGTCGTCGGCGCGATCGGCCGCACGCCTCTCATCAGGCTTCGGGCCGCCTCCGAGGCGACCGGCTGCGCGATTCTCGGTAAGGCCGAATTCATGAACCCCGGGGGTTCGGTCAAGGACCGCGCGGCCCTGGCGATCATCAACGATGCGGTGGCGCGCGGCGCGCTCCGCCCGGGCGGCGCCGTTGTCGAAGGCACGGCCGGCAACACGGGGATCGGCATCGCAATGGTGGCGAGCGCGCTCGGCTACCGCTCGGTGATTGTGATTCCGAACACCCAGTCGCAGGAAAAGAAGGACATGCTGCGGATAGCGGGCGCCGAACTGATCGAGGTCCCCGCCGTCCCCTACGCCAACCCCGACAATTACGTGCGCTACTCCGGCCGTCTCGCGGAGGCGCTCGCAAAGAGCGAGCCGGGAGGCGCCGTTTGGGCGAATCAGTTCGACAATGTCGCCAATCGGCGCGGACACTACGAGACGACAGGACCCGAGATCTTCGACGACCTCGACGGTCGGGTTCACGGCTTCGTCAGCGCCGTCGGTTCCGGCGGCACGCTGGCCGGCGTCGGCATGGCGCTGAAGGAGCGCGACCCGCGCATCAAGATCGCCCTCGCCGATCCGATGGGGGCGGCGCTCTACTCCTACTACACGACCGGCCAACTGAAGAGTTCCGGCTCCTCCATCACCGAGGGCATCGGACAGGGGCGGGTGACGGCCAATCTCGAGGGCGCCCCCGTCGACGTCGCCTTTCAGATTCCCGACGAAGAGGCGCTGCCGGTCGTCTTCGACCTCGTGGTCGAGGAGGGGCTGCTGCTCGGCGGCTCGTCGGGAATCAACATTGCCGGCGCGATCCGGCTCGCGCGCGAGCTCGGACCCGGCCACACGATCGTGACGCTCCTGTGCGACTCCGGCGCGCGCTACGCCTCCAAACTCTTCAATCCCGCCTTCCTGCGCTCCAAGAACCTGGCCGTTCCCGCCTGGCTCGAAGCGAAAGGGCGCGCTCCCGAGGTTTTCGTTCGATGACCGAGGCCCTGTTCCGCGACGACGCCTACCTCAGCGAGACGCCGGCGAAAGTCCTCTTCTCCGAGCCGCGCGGCATCGCGCTCGACCGGACGGTTTTCTATCCGCAGGGCGGCGGTCAGGCCGGCGATCAGGGCGCCTTGATTCTCGACGGCGGCGGGACGATCCCGATCGTCAACACGATCTATGACGCGGATCGCAAGACGATCCTGCACGCGCCGGCCGAAGGCGCGAGCCTGCCGGCCCCCGGCGCGACCGTCGTCGCTCGGATCGACTGGGATCGGCGCTATAAGCGCATGCGCGCCCACACGGCGCTGCATCTGCTCTCCGTGGTGCTGCCCTTCCCCGTCACCGGCGGTTCGGTCGGCGACGCCGAAGGCCGGCTCGATTTCGACTCGGGCGAGGCGGCGCTGGACAAGGGGGAGGTGGAGCTGAGGCTCAACGAACTCATCGCGCTCGACGCGCCCGTGAGCCTGCGCTGGATCACCGACGAGGAGCTCGAGGCCAATCCGGCGCTGGTCAAGACGATGTCGGTCAAGCCTCCGACCGGAACCGGCCGCGTCCGTCTCATCGCCATCGAAGGCCTCGACCTCCAGCCGTGCGGAGGCACCCATGTCGCGCGCACCGGCGAAATCGGCCGCGCTTCGGTCGTCCAGATCGAGAAGAAGGGCAGGATCAACCGCCGCGTGCGCATCGCGCTCGTGTCCTTCTGACCGGAGCCGCGTGAATGGCCTCGCACAATTTCTGCACGACCGACGAACTCGCCGCGGAGCTCGGCGAGGCCGACCTCGGCGTGATCGACGGCTCGTGGCATCTGCCCAACACCGACCGCCTCGGGGCCGTCGAATTCCGGCTCGGGCACATTCCCGGCGCGGTGTTCTTCGACATCGACACGATCGCCGATCTCAGCACCCCCCTTCCGCACATGCTGCCGAAACCCGACGCGCTGGCGAAGGAGATGTCGGCGCTCGGACTCGGCGACGGCATGCGCTTTGTCGTCTACGATGTCTTGGGGCTGTACGCGGCGGCGCGGGTCTGGTGGACGCTGCGGGCTTATGGGGTCGGCGAGGTCCGCATCCTCGAAGGCGGCCTCACCAAATGGATCGGGGAGCGGCGGCCGCTCGAATTCGGCGATGCGCATCCAAAGCCCCGGCTCTTCACGCCGCGGCTCGACCAAAGCTTTGTCGCCTCGCTCGACGAAGTGCGCGCGGCGCTCGAGAGCGGATCGGCGCAGGTCGTCGACGCGCGTCCGGCCGACCGCTTCCGCGGCGAAGCGCCCGAGCCGCGCCCGGGCCTGAAGAGCGGCCACATGCCCGGCAGCCTCAACCTGCCGTTCGCCGACGTCGTCGAGCACGGGCGGCTCAAATCCCCCGATGCGCTCAAGGCGATTTTTGCCGAACACAAGGTCGATCTCAAGAAGCCGATCATCGCCACCTGCGGTTCGGGGGTCAGTTCGGCGATCCTGGCGCTGGCGGTCGAGGAGGCCGGCGGCGCGCTCGAAGGCCTCTACGACGGCTCGTGGGCGGAATGGGGAAGCCGCGAGGACTGTCCGGCCGTGACCGGGCCGGAGTGAGCCGCGCGGACGGGAGCGGAAGGGCGCCCCGCCAGGGCTTCGGCCGAGCCGCCGGGTAGAATCTGGGCAAGTATGCACTTGACTTAGCGACGCGCTTGTGACATATTGAGGTCATTGGAGAAAACCGATGACAGAGCTGTCCGCCAAGCACTTTCACGACGAAGACGCCGCAGTCAAATGGATCGAAGCCTCGCGTTGGCCGAATGGCGAGATCGTTTGCCCGCTGTGCGGATCGCTTGACGTTCACCGCATGGCCGGCAAGACGCAAGCCGGAATGTTCCTGTGCAACGATTGCCGGGACAAATTCACTTGCCGGACCGGAACCGTCATGGAGCGCTCGCATATCCCGTTGTGCAAGTGGCTCTTGGCCATCCATCTCATGTCGTCGAGTAAGAAAGGCGTCTCTGCGCATCAACTCATGCGCAACCTTGGCCTTGGCTCGTATCGAACTGCGTGGTTCCTGTGCCATCGCGTGCGCGAGGCCATGACCGATCTTGAGCCAAACAAGAACGGCGGTCCGCTCGGCGGCACTGGCAAGGTTGTCGAGGCCGACGAGACCGTTGTCGGAGGAAAGTCCAAGAACCGCGCCTATCGTGATCCCGCGCCCAAGAAAATGGTCGCGACACTGGTTGAGCGCGGCGGCCGGGTTCGCTCAAAGCACGTCGCAAACATCAACTCCAGGACGCTGCGCCC
This sequence comes from uncultured Alphaproteobacteria bacterium, assembly GCA_963805295.1. Taxonomy (GTDB): domain Bacteria; phylum Pseudomonadota; class Alphaproteobacteria; order Rhizobiales; family Beijerinckiaceae; genus Roseiarcus. The sequence continues at coordinate 78,021 of CAWDTW010000055.1, forward strand.
GTTCGTCATGAAGAATGTCAGCCGCAAGAGCACGCTGAACACGGACGAAGCGTCCTATTACGTCAAAATGGGCCGCGAGTTCGCAACGCATCACGCGGTCGATCATTCGCGCAACGAGTATGCCTACAAGCTCGACAGAATTACGGTTACGGTCAACGGCCCTGAGAACTATTTCAGCATCTTCAAGCGTGGCGTGTACGGCGTCTATCATTCCATGAGCGAGGCGCACTTGGGCCGCTATCTCGCGGAGTTCGATTTCAGGTACAACAATCGCTCCAAGCTCGGCGTCGAGGATGATGAGCGCGCGGCCAAAGCGCTCAAGGGCATCGAAGGCAAGCGGTTGACTTATGACCAGCCTCGTATCTGAGGGGCCGAAAGGCGAAACGTGGACGCCGCCTGATAAGCCGGGGCGTGCGCCAGACAATTGGCGCCGGAAACGTTGGGAGAAGGACTGACCGCAATGGCAATCAAGGACGAGGACCGCGCGCGCCTTGAACAGCTAGGCGAGGCTCGCGTCCGACTCCAAGCCTTGACGCCGCCGGGCTTCAGCCATCCCTTTCAGTATGCCGCGCTAGAGTGGTTATCCGAGTTAGACAAGGCGGAGCGCGCGCGTAACGAAGCCTCCCAAGTCTCGCAAATGCGCACCGCCTTAAGCGCGAAAAACGCCGCATGGATTGCGGCAATTGCTGCGATCGTCGCCGCTATTATCGCGATAATTGGGATAATTGTCACGGCTCTCTCTTGGCTTTATCCGCGTCATTTAGCGGCGCTTCTTGGCGGCCGTCCGCGCTTTTTCTGACTCGCGCCAGGTTTTGCCTTCGTCCTATGATCGGGCGGAGTGGAGAGAAGACGCTTGAGAACTTCACTCTCACGGCGCTCAATCTGCTGTTCCGAGAGTTCGCTTTCCTGCATGAATTTTGCCATGACCGATGACCCGAAGCCTCCAGTCATTATAGCGGCGTTTCCGTCTCCGGGTGAACCGGAAATGATCGAATTCTTTTTCACGCTTGGGAACGCAGTCAATCGTTGGGCTTTCGTAGATCGAGTCCTATTTAAGATATTTCGGTTCTCTCTAAAGCTAGACCAGCGGCAAACGGCTCTGTTCTACTACGCGGAGCGCGCCCTGAACCGCCGCATCGATCTTGTCTATTCTTCCTTGAAGAGCGTTCTGCCGTCAGCTCAGTTTGAAGAATGGAAGACACTCGCAAAGGAACTAAAGACACTTTCGCATGTCAGGAACGTCTTTGTCCACCACCCCGTAAAGCGATTTGGCGCTTCTGACGGCGTCAAACCGATCTACAAATGGTCCATTCACATTGAGCCCTATGAGAAGTTGCTCAACCGCGACTATCCGGGTCTTGAGGGAAAGGACGAGCTATTTACTGAAGATCTAAAAGATCACGTTTCCAAAATAGAACACTTGGAGGAGGAACTACGAAAGTTTTACCTGCGGATAACGGCGTGAGAAAGAGCCGCCCTTATTACCTTTTCCGCAGCCATCTCGCTTGTGAGATCACTTAGCCAAATGTCATGCAGGAGCTCTGAACTCAAAGCCCGAGACCCCGCCTCAATCATCGCAGGCGTGATCTCGATCTCATGCACGGGCGCGCCAGCCGAGCCTTCCGACTCGACCACGCCGCATCTACCCGCGTCAGTTGGATAAGTCAAGTGCATAGTTGCCAGAATTTGCTTCCGAGTCAATGTTTTCAGTGCGATAGGCGCCAAATTCTGCAACGCGCGATTCTCTCCCACCGAGGTGAAACGCACGGCGGGGAAAAAAGCAAGCGTCACCGTAATACCCGTAATACCGGTCTCGACGGTCTCGACGAGGTTCAACTGCGTGGCGAGGATGAGGCGGTGGTGGTCTTCAGCGGTCGCCGGAGGGCTTCACACGAGGCCTTGCGCTTGCGACGCTTCATTGCAGAGCGAATCGCCGGTCGCCGTCGATCCGCGAGTTCACGCCCGGGACGACGGCCAGCCATTGACCCAGGCACCAATGGTCCGGTTGGGACGCCCTGCAATCGGGCGTCACCGGGCCCGGGTCGCAAACGCAATATTTGGCGGCATACGTAATAATGCCCGGGATTTCCTTTCGCTCGCCCGAAGGCAGCGCGAAATTGATGGGCTCCGCGCCGGTTTGAACCGCAAACTGACAGACGTGTCCGGCCGGCGCCCTGCAAAAGAAAATCGTCGGCTGTTGTTGCGCGTTCGCCGCCGGCGCGAATGCCGGCAGCGCAAGACACGCCGCGACCGATAGAACGATTGCCCTCATTGGGGGGTCCCCTCTCGAATGTCGTTTTCGCGGGACTGACGCCAGCCCCCACGCGCAACTTGCTCGTCAGCAGGCAATGACCAAACGGCCGCGGCGTCCAATAAATCTGCAACGGTTTGGGGCTCCTCGCAAGCGCGGCCCGGCGCAGACGGGCCTCTTATCCGCGACCGACAAAGGCGCGCAGCGCCGCGGGGGCGCGCACGACGATGCCGCGGTAGCCCTGTTCGACGAACCCGCGCGCTTTCAGCCGCTTCAGCATCGCGCCGACGGAATTGAGGGAAAGGTTGGCGGCGCCCGCGACCTCGTTTTGCGTCGCCGAGATCTCGACCGGCTCTTTGCCGTCAGGGCGCGATCGTCTTGACCGCGAAGATGCTCGGGAAATTTCGAGGTTCGGACGCACGCAACGCGTGGCGCTTCATCATTTTCGTCGCGCTCGCGGCGCTCGCCTCGAGCGCCTGTCTGGCTCTTGAAGCGGCGGCCCGGCAGTTCTCTATCTGTGGGTCGGCGGCCTGCCCGACTGGTGGGCCGCGATGTTGTATTCGCTCGGCGCGATCACCAGCTACGGTCACGCCGACGTCTATCTCGCGGACCGCTGGCGACTGCTCAGCGCGATCGAAGCGGTCAACGGCCTCATCCTCTTCGGCCTGACGACCGCGTTTCTCTACGCCGCCATTCACCAGGTCTGGCCGCTGCGGCGGGACTGAGGCGAGGACTTGTCGATCAGAAGACAAGCGTCGCGGCTACCGACGGCTTTCGACACGCCCGGACCGGCCGGCGGATCGAAGTCCGCGCCTTCGGCGCGTATTGCGTCGAGCGCCTCGTGGAGAGTGGAGAAGATTCGCCCTTCTCCGATGACGGCGGCGATCCGGTGCCGCCTCATGTCCGACAGCAGGTAGGGGTTGACGCGCCCGAGCACGACGGAAACGCCTTTGCGAGAAAGGTCCTCGAGCAAGGTGCGAACGGTCTGCGCCGCGGAAAGGTCTACGTCTGCGATCGCTTCGGCGTCCAGAAGAAGCCATTTGACCGGCTGAGGCGCCTTTTCGACCAGTTCGCGCACTTCATCGGCGAAATGATCGGCGTTGGCGTAAAAAAGATCCGCGCCGTAGCGATAGACGATCAGCCCCGGAGCGGTCTGCAAACCGGGCGCGGCGGGAACCGGCTCCCATGCGCCGCTCGCGTCCCGAAGGAGCACCATCGAATGCGCCTCATAGCTGTGGCGGACATGCCGCACCAGCGAGAAGCCGATGGCGAAGAGAATGCCCTGCTCGACCCCGACCGCCACGACCGCCGCGGCGGTCGCGATCGCCAGCAGGAATTCGCCCCGGCTCTCCTGAAGGATGTTGCGGAGGCCCGCGACGTCGACCATGCCGGCCGCGATCGTGAACACGATGCTCGCCAGCACGCAGCGCGGCAGATATTGCAGAGGACCGGTCAGAAACAGGAGGACGAGGACCACGATCCCGGCGAACGCGAGCTGGGCGATCTGGCTCGCGCGCCCGTCCCGTCCGCCATCGCGGTCTGGGTCGGACTGCCGTTGACGACGAAAGCGCCGCTGACCGCCGCGGCGGCGTTCGCAGCCGCAAGGCCAAGGATGTCCGCATTCTCGTCGACCCGCTCCTGATGGCGAATGGCGTAAACGCGCGAAGTGGCGGCGCTTTGGGCGATGATCATTACGAAGCACGATATGGCGACCGGCAGGACGGCCACGGTTTCGCTCCACGTGACATTGGGCAGCATCAGCGACGGCAGGCCGCCCTCGACCGGCCCGATCACTGAAAAGCCCTGGTCGGAGAGGCGGAGCCAGGCGCTCGCGACGATCGCTCCGACGACCACGACAAGCGGAACCGGGAATTTCGGCGCAAATCGACGACCAAGGAAGATGCTCGCCGCGACGAAGAGCGAAAGGCTGAGGATTCGCGGATGGAGCGACGTCAGGCCCTGCGTCAGCTGCCAGAGCTGCACAAGGGTCCGGCGCGAGGCGACCTTCACCCCGAACATGTCGCCGAGCATCGCCGCGCCGACCTGAACGCCGACGCCCGCGAGAAACCCGATGAGCGCGGTGCGCGAAAGAAAATCGGCGAGAAATCCGAGCTTGAAAATGCGGGCCAGCACGAGAAGGCCGGCGGTGAGCAGGGCGACCATGCCGACCAGCGCCATGTAATGCGCGCTCGCGGGCTCGGCCATGCGCGAAAGCGAACTGGCGAAGATCGCCGCCGTCGCCGAATCCGCCGCCACGACGAGATGGCGCGACGAGCCGAAGACCGCGAAGGCGACGAGGGGCAGAAGAACCGTGTAGAGGCCGGTGACGACCGGCGTTCCGGCGATGCGCGTATAGCCGAGGACCTGCGGAATGTTCATCGAGGCGAGCGTCAGTCCGGCGAAGACGTCGCGCAGCGCCTCGCGCGGCCTGATTGGCGACAGGCCTCCAAAGATCGGAAAACTCATTGCCTCGACGCCCTGCCTCCGGTTGAATTTCGCCGACGTGGAGGCGAATCGACCCCAGCCCTGCGGCGAGCGACGGGGCGACTCTCATCTTGGTCCAGCGAACGTCGCCCAAGGTAGACGGAATGTCACAATTTTGTCACTTGCGGCGCTTGCCTTTTCGCCGCCCGCAATCGACCATTGCCCCGACGCGCCGCGCGAGCGTCGTCATCGAACGCAGCAGGAACCTCCGATGGACTACCGCAAAGAGTTCCGCGTCGAGCCGGACGCCAAGATCAAATTGAAAAAGCTCGATCCGGCTTACACCGGCAAGCACGAGGCGCCGGACGAGGCGAAGAAGGAGACCGAGGCCTACACGCAAAGGCTCTTCAGGCAGCAGATCCTGCTCTATGCGGAGCACAAGCACTCGATCCTCGTCGTCCTGCAGGCCCTCGACGCGGGCGGCAAGGACGGCACGATCAAACACGTGTTCGCCGCGATCAATCCGCAGGGCGCGAGCGTGGTCGGCTTCAAGCAGCCGACCCCCGCCGAGCTCGCGCACGACTTTCTCTGGCGCGTGCATCCGCACGCGCCGGGAAGGGGCGAGATCGCCATCTTCAACCGTTCGCATTACGAAGACGTGCTGGCGCCGCGCGTCCACAAGCTGATCGACAAGGCGACCTGGACGGCGCGCTACCAGCGCATCCGTGACTTCGAGGCCCTGCTCGTCGAGAACGGGACGACAATCCTCAAATTCTTCCTGCACATCAGCAAGGAGGAGCAGCTCGCGCGCTTCGCCCAGCGCCTCGACGACCCGGACCGCAACTGGAAGATCAGCGAATCCGACTATTCCGAGCGGGCGCTGTGGGACGACTACATCGAGGCGTTCGAAGAACTCGATTCGCTCGACCAGCACCAAGGACGCGCCGTGGTACGTCATCCCCTCGAACCACAAGTGGTTTCGCAATCTCGCGGTGTCGCAGATCATGGCGGACACGATGGATGACCTCCAGCTCAAGTTCCCCCCGCCCTCGGTCAATCTCGCCGACATCCGGCGCAAGTATCACGCTGCGCTAAATGAGGAAAAAGCCGGCCAAAAGAAGACCTGACCGGGCGCGACGCCGCGCGATTTCCATAATTCGGCCCCGAATGGTAAGGAAGGCGGGATCGACGGGGGCATGATTGCCGCCGATGGATGGGAACGCGGGTCAAAGGACAGGCGCCGCGAAGGACGGGTTCATTGTCACTCTGGCGCGCGGCGCGCGATCGCATCGTCTCACTGCTGAAATCGCCCTCGAACGCAGTCTTGCGCCGCCTCCTCTCCGATCAGGGGGCGAAGCACTGGAAGGGCTACCTCTTCGCTTTTGCGATGATGGGCCTGATCGCGCTGACCACGTCGCTCTCGGCGTGGATCATCGGCAAGATCGTCGACAAGATCTTCGTCGGCCGCAATCTCAAGGCGGTGTGGGAAATCACCGCCGCGATCGTGGCCATTTACACGGTCAAAGGGGCCGCAACCTACGGGCAGCAGGTGGTGCTGTCGCGGGTCGCCAACAGCCATCGTCGCCGACATCCAGAAGCGCATCTTCGACCAGATGCTGCGGATGAAGGTCGGCTACTACAGCCGCTCGCATTCGTCCGAATTCATCGCCCGGCAGGCCTTCATCGCCCAGTCGGCGAGCAACGTCCTCAACCTCCTCATCACCACCCTGTCGCGCGACGCGCTGACCATCGTCGGCCTCGTCATCGTGATGGTGACGCAGGACCCTCTGCTGTCGCTCTTGGCGCTCATGTTCGTGCCCGCAGGGGCGGTCGGGGTGCGCAAGATCGGCATCCGGGTGCGCAAGATCATGGCGAGCGAGTTCCAGGGCGCGATGCAGATGATGGAGTTGCTGCAGGAGACGGCGCAGGGCATTCGCATCGTCAAGGCCTTCACCCTCGAGAATTTCATGCGCGACCGGCAGGCCGGCGCCATCGAAGGGTTCCAGAAGGCGGCGAACAAGCTCGCGCGCGTCAGCTCGCGCACCTCGCCGATCATGGAGAGCCTCGGCGGCTTCGCCATCGCCGCCGTCGTGCTCTACAGCGGCTACACCGTGATCCTGCGCGGCAACCCGCCGGGAAGCCTCTTCTCCTTCATCACCTCGGTCATCATGCTCTACGAGCCGATGAAGCGGGTGGCGCGGCTCCATGTCGACCTGTCGTCGGCGCTGTTCGGCGTCAGCATGCTCTACGACTTCCTCGACGAACGCGACTTCGAGGAGGATAAGCCCGACGCGCCGCAGCTCGAGGTCACGCAGGGGCGGATCGAGTTCCGCGACGTGGTGTTCGGCTATCGGCCCGAGGAACGGGTGCTGCATTCGGTGAGCTTCGTCGCGGAGGCCGGCAAGACGACGGCGCTCGTCGGCCGCTCCGGCGGCGGCAAGTCGACGGTGATGAACCTCATCCTGCGGCTCTATGAAGTCGAGTCCGGCGAGATCCTGTTCGACGGCGTCGACGTCGCGACGGTGACGTTGACGTCGCTGCGCCGGCAGATCGGCTACGTCGCCCAGGAGAACTTCCTGTTCAAAGGCTCGGTGCGCGACAACATCGCCATGGGCCGGCCGGGGGCGGGCGAGGAGCAGATCGTCGCCGCCGCCAAGGCGGCCTACGCGCACGACTTCATCATGGACTTCGAGCGCGGCTACGACACGCCCTGCGGCGAGCACGGCATGCAGCTTTCGGGCGGACAGCGGCAGCGCGTCGCCATCGCCCGCGCCTTCCTCAAGGACGCGCCGGTCATCCTGCTCGACGAGGCGACCTCGGCGCTCGACTCCGAATCCGAACAGGCGATCCAGAAGGCGCTGCGCACGCTCTGCGAGGGCCGCACCACCATCGTCATCGCCCACAGGCTGTCGACGGTCGCCCAGGCCGACGAGATCTGCGTCATCGACCGCGGCCGGATCGTCGAGCGCGGCCGGCACGGCGAGCTGCTCGCGCAGGGCCGAACCTACAGCCACATCGCCCAGACCCAGTTTCCCCGCGACGCGGCGTGAGCTCAAGGCATTCATCCGGCGAAATTAACAGGGTGGCGATCTTGCGTGCGGTTGCAGTGACCGCTTTGGCCTTGCCGACGCGTGCGGAGAGCCGTCGATAGAAGGCGACCAGCGCCGTCTGCGTGCGACCGACGGTCACCGCGGCCAGTCTCAGCAGAGCCGCGGCTCTGCTGCCGGATCGCCGGGTTCGCGACGAAAGCACCTTGCCCCCCGAGATCTTGTTGGCCGGCGTCAGCGCGAACACGCCGGGCGCCGCCGGCGGGGAGGCCGCGCTGAAGACGAAGCCGCCGAAGGCCGGCGCCGGATCGTCGGAGGCGGGATACTGGGGCGCGCTCGCCGCCTTCAGGGGACGTCCCGCGGCGGACGGCGGAAGCTCTGGGAGGTTCAGGACAGTCTCCGACCGGTCTCCACCGCAGCGGGAGCGCGCACCGGCGCCGTCGCAAAATGCGGGCCACCAACCGTCGCCGCCCCTAATCGCTTGTTATCGCTTCTTTTTGGCTGCAAACGGCGGACCGGCGGCATCGCCGCACTGGATAAGTTTTGGGCGCCCGCGCTAAAGTGATCGCACGATGCTCGCTTGCGTGCGGTCCGCCACCAGAGCCGATCTGCCCCGCGTCCATGAGGGGCGGCATGGGACGGCGGAAAATCGGTTGAGCGATCCGTCGCTGGTCACCGACGCGGAGGTCGCATGGTATTTGGAGGAGGCGATCTTTCTCGTGTCCGAGGACGAAGCGGGCGTGCAGGGGTTCGTCTGCGCCAATCCTCAGACGGGCTGCGTGTGGGCTCTGTTCGTCATCGACGGCGCCCGTGGGCGCGGTCACGGAACCGCGCTTCTCGATGAGGCGATCACGCGGCTCAGGCAAGCCGGGCATCGTCAAGCCTTTCTGACGACCGGCAAGGATACGAGGGCGGCAGGATTTTACCGATCCAAGGGCTGGCGGCAGACCGGAATTGATATGAGGGGGGAGGCGGTCTTTCGGCTATGGCTCTGATGAAGCGGCAAAGCGCCCCTTTCCTCGCCCTCGACCGCCCTCGGTCAGCCGCCGCCCTTCCAGTGCACGGCGAGCCAGACCGTCGGCCGGTCGGAGGCGGTCCATTCCACACGGTGACGGACATGCGGCGGAAGCTCGACATAGTCGCCCGGGCGAAGAATTCTCGCTGCGCCTTCGCCTTCGATCAGGAGCCCCGCCGCGCCCTCCAAGAGGATCGCCCATTCCGTCCAGTCCTGGTCGTACCAGAAGCCGGCCGGGCTCGCATGGCCCATCGAGACGATCCGCTCGACCACCGCGCCCGGCCGGTCGGCGAGGATCGTGGTCTCCTCCTCCTCGGGCAGACTGACGCGGGATATTCGCGAAAATGTTACCGCTCCGAACCATCGCCGATCGGCCCTGATGCTCAGGCTCCGATACATCCGCCCGCTTCGCCGATCGGGACCCAGATCGCGGCGTCCTCGTCGCCGTACGCCCTCGCTTTGCCGTCCAAATAGGCAATGGCGACCGCGACGCAGACGACGGCGTCCAGTTTGTCCTCATAGGCCTTGAGCCGCCAGCCGCGCGTCTCGGGCGCAGGCGGCGGAAGCGCGTGCGCGACGCCCGAAATGCGGCGCTCCAGGGCCTCGACGAAGCACGACCAGACGCAGCGAAGCCTCGCATGACGCTCGATCGCGGAAAGCTCAGGCCAATATCGGCCGATCTTCGCCGCCTTGTATTCCAGCCGCAACGGCGCGCTCAGAAACTCGATCAGCGCCGCGTGGGGATAGACCTCAATGAGTTCGCGCGCCGGCGAAGACGCCCAAAGGCCATAGCCCAAGCTCTCGAACCCGCGGCCCAACGCGTCGCTGATTTTGCCCGGCCGTTCCGCGCTCGGCGAGTGAGTTGCGGCGCGTTTTGCGCCGTAGGCTTTCGAAATCTCGCTGTCGCAGGGCCTCCGCCTCACAATCGGATACCGCGCCATCGGCATGTCGACTGCGACGCAATCGACCGGCCGCCCGCAGACCTTCCGCGCGGCTTCGAGAAGCGCGGCGGCGTCCGGTTTCGACCCATGCGGCCTCTCGACCCCCAGCGCAACGTCGTTCGCCCGGCCGAGGAAATGATCGTAGGACGCCTCGACCGCGGCGAGCCGCCAGCCCCTTTCCGTCTCGACCGCGAGCGCGACGCCGCTCGGCTGCGTCGCGGTCTAGGCCGCGTCGATGCCGAGAACGGCGCGCCGGGCGGAGCTTGTCATCGTCACGGCAGACCGCTCCCCACTTGAGCGCGCGGCTTCCTCCGCGCCTCATCCATTCCGGAAGGCATAGCCGTAGCTGTTGAGCGCCGGCGCTCCGCCAAGATGCGCGAACAGCGCCTTCGATCCTTTGGGAAAGAACCCCTTGCGGACGAGGTCGATCATGCCCTGCATCGATTTGCCTTCGTACACTGGGTCCGTGATCATTCCCTCGAGTTGCGCGCAGACGCGGATCGCCTCCTTCGTTGCGTTCGAGGGCACGCCGTTAACCGGATAGGCATAGTCCTCGATCACGACGACATCGTCGTCGGCGATGTCCTTGCCCGGCTCCACCAGCGCCGCGGTGTTGCGCGCGATTTCGAGGACCTGGGCCTTGGTTTTCGCCGGCGTGCAGGACGCGTCGACGCCGTCCTTGGCGAAGCCCGCCACCATCCCCGCCTGGGTCGAGCCGGTGACGGTGCACACGACGATAGAGTCGAACGCGAAGCCAAGTTCCCGCTCCTGCGCCCGCACCTCTTCGGCGAAACCGAAATAGCCGAGCCCGCCGTATTTGTGCACCGAAGCGCCGGCCGGAATTGCATAGGGCCGAAGCCTTCGTCGACCAGCCGAACGTCCGCGCCCATGATGCGGCTGAGCTGGATGTTGCCGGCGCGGTCATAGACCGCATCCGCCAAGAATGACCTGACCTCGAAACCGGAAGCCCCCGGCTCGCTTGCGCCGAAGGCCCTGCCACGGACGGCGCTCGGCGCTGGGTGCATTTCGCCTGAGGGAGCGCGCCACGCGCGTCAATCGGCTCGGGATGGCGCAACCCCCCAACCCTAGCCCGCGCCGGCGCGCTCGACAAGCGGGGCGTCACGACGCCAAGGGGCCGCTGGTCGGCGCCATCAGCAGCCCCAAGGGGCCGCTGGTCGGCGCCATCAGCAGCAAGAACGCGCTGGCGAGGGCCGTGTGTTGGATTGAATTGATCCCTAATGGCGGTCGTGTGTCCGAGCCAGCTCGTAATTAATTGGTTCTCTGTCCATATGCGTATTCCGCCGCCGAGTTGTTTGCGGTCGCCGCCGGCGCAATGGCGCCAAGCGGGCGGGGAGCACCTGGGGCGTTGGGATTTTGGGACGGATCGAAGGCGTCGCCGCGCCCGCCTTGTGCCCGTTTTCGGGGGACCGGCGCTGGCGATGCCGAGCGGTCCGCGAGTGGAGCGGCAGCGAGGAGCGCCACGATCTTGAGCCCAATGCGATCGAACCGCGCGCTTACTTTGGGAAGCTTCTCCGCGGATTTAGGCCGCAAGTGGCCGACCTTACCCGAAACCTCGGCAATCGCGCCACTGATTTCGGCCTTCGCTGCATCACGCGGCTTGGTGTTTCCAAGGCCAGTGGCATCCTTCGTGCTCAAGCTTTGAGCGGCGCGCATAGCCTCGATATCCGCTCTTTGGGCGTGGAGTTCCACGGCCTTTTTCTCCGCTGCGCGGCCGATTTCGGCGCTCTGCACGCTCTCTTGCTGAACGACCGTCGGGGCGGGACCGATAAAATATGATCCTACCAGCCATGCGGCGCCAAACAGGCAAGCCGTCAGGGCCGCGTGCGGACTATAGCTTAAGGCACGCGCGGCAAGAGCTCGCGCACTTCGCGCTGTGACGGCTTCGACCTTCCTGGAAGGCACGGGGCGTGGGATGGCGTCAGTCGCCCGCGCTCCTATTTCCAGCACAGCCTCGTCCGGCGGGGGCGGCGGCGGCGGCGGCGGCGCTGAGCCAAGGAACGGCTTCGTCCGGAAACTCATGCATGTGGGCGCTCTAAGAATGGTTAAGACTTTGGGCTAGCCTTGCGCCTATTCCCTTAAAATTGCATTAACCGCGAGAGGGTATTGGGCTGCCCTTCGGTGTTCGTTCTTCAGTGCTGATCGTTCGTTTTACCGAGCGGCTGCTGAGCCGCCGACGACAAAGCCGTCAGCAGCCCGCGGAACACCAGTGATAAAGACTGGGCCGCGCGGTATGAAACTGTTCGGCGTCGACGCGTTGGACCTCCGTCTCGCTCCCCAGGCAGAACATGCGGCCTGTTGGCCTGATCACGGCGTCGTCACGGCGCTCCCGGCTTGCGGTACTCTCGGCAGCCCGATAGCCAAGCGTTTGACGAGAATCAGCTACGCTGGACATCGGTTCCCGCCGGAGATAATCCTTGGCCTCTCTAATGCCGACAGGACTTCATGCGTGCTCCCCCCACCGGCGACCAGCCGGAGTGCGACCATACGCCGGAAAAGCGAAGTGTGACCACATGTGTCCGTCAGCGGTCGCACCCGCCGGGCCGTGTGACCACATTTCCCCCAGAGCGCCGACACGGACGGCGATACCGAGACCACATCTCATTTTCGAGCGGCGCGACCCCAGGCGCGCAGGTGCGCTCGCGGCGTCGCCATACGGCGCAGTCCGTGCCGCCGTCGGTCCGGCTTGAGAGCGACGGGCGGCTCGGCGGCGCGGCCGTATGGATCATGTTTCTGTCCCCTTCCGTCTCCAAGAATGAGCTATCGTTGGTCGAAGTTCTGGCTTCGAAATTGGCGCTGACCTGCAGGTGAGGCGATGGAGACGAATTTTCCGCGCTATTGGATGTGGTCCGAGGCGTTCGAGATGCTCGCGCGCGCAGAGCGAATGCATCGGCAGTTTTTTCAGCTGTCCGGCTCGCCATCGTCCGTCGCTTGGGAGCCGCCGGTGGATGTCCTCGAGACCGAATTTGCGGTGCTCGTGCTCGTCGCCCTGCCCGGCGTCGAACTCGACGAGGTGAAAGCGCTCATCAATCAAGGCGAGCTGTTCATTTCGGGAATTCGGACGTACCCGGCGGAGATCCGGACCGCGACCATTCACCGTCTCGAGCTTCCCCAAGGCCGTTTCGAACGCCGTGTTCGCCTTCCGCCGGGCCCCTACAACAGCATTTCTCGATCGGCGTTCAACGGTTGCCTGCTCGTCACGCTGCAAAAGTCGGAGGCCTCCAATGGCTGAGACAGCGGCCGGGAACGCATCCGAAGAGAACCGCGGCGAAGCGCAGTCGCCGCCGCTGCCGCCCGACTCCCTCATCATTGTGCCCGTGCGCGGCATGGTGCTGTTTCCGGGGATGGTGCTGCCGATCGCCCTCGGCCGCTCCCGCTCGGTGATGGCGGCGCAGAGGGCGGTGAGGGAACAGAAGCCGGTCGGCATCGTGATGCAGCGCAATGCCGAGGTCGACGATCCCCTTCCCGTCGATCTGCACCGTATGGGCACAATCGCCAATATCGTCCGCTACATCACCGCGCCGGATGGAACCCATCACGTCGTGTGCCAGGGAGAGCAGCGCTTCCGCGTCGTCGAGTATTTGACCGGTTGGCCATTCTTCGTCGCCAAAACGGTGAGGATTCCGGAGCCTTCTGCGTCATCCGACGAGATCGAGGCCCGCCTCGTCCATCTGAAAGGCCAAGCGGTTGAAGCCATACAGCTGCTGCCGCAAGCGCCGAACGAGTTGCTCGCGACCATCCAGGGCGTCGATTCGCCTGGCGCGCTCGCCGATCTGGTGGCGACCTTCATGGATGCGACGCCGGAGGAAAAGCAGGAAATCCTCGAGACGATCGATATCGGGGCCCGACTGGAGCGGGTCTCAAAACTCCTCGCGCATCGGATCGAGATTCTGCGGCTGTCGCAGGAGATCGGCCGGGAAACCAAGGCGTCCATCGACGCGCGCAACCGTGAGGCGTTGCTGCGCGAGCAGATGGCGGCCATCCAGCGTCAGCTCGGCGAAAGCGACGAGGGAAAGGCGGCCGAAATCGCCGAACTCGAAAAGGCGATCAGCAACGCGCATATGCCGAAGGAGGTCGAGGACCAGGCCCGCAAGGAGCTGCGGCGTCTGCGGCGCATGCCGGAAGCTGCCGGCGAATACGGGATGGTGCGGACTTATCTCGACTGGCTAGTCGAATTGCCCTGGGCGCTGCCCGAGGAGGCGCCGATCGACATCGCGGCGGCGCGCCGCATCCTCGACGAGGATCACTTCGATCTCGAGAAAATCAAGCGCCGGATCATCGAATTTCTGGCCGTCCGCAAGCTGGCGCCCGGCGGCAAGGCCCCGATCCTTTGCTTTGTCGGTCCGCCGGGCGTGGGCAAAACGTCGCTCGGCCAATCGATCGCGCGCGCCATGAACCGCAAATTCGTGCGAGTGAGCCTCGGCGGCATGCACGACGAGGCGGAGATTCGAGGACATCGACGAACCTATATTGGCGCTTTGCCCGGCAACATCATCCAGGCAATCCGCAAGGCGGGCGCCCGCAACTGCGTCATGATGCTGGATGAGATCGACAAGCTCGGCGCCAGCATTCAGGGCGATCCGGCCTCGGCCTTGCTGGAAGTGCTCGATCCCGAGCAGAACAACAGCTTCCGCGACAATTACCTCGCCGTGCCGTTTGACCTCTCCCGCGTCGTGTTCATCACAACGGCGAATCTGCTCGAGACGATCCCCGGACCGCTTCGCGACCGAATGGAGATCATCAGTCTCGCCGGGTACACAGCCAGCGAAAAGCTGCAGATCGCGCGCCGCTATCTTGTTCCGCGTCAGCTGGAGGCCAATGGTCTCAAACCGGGCCAGGTCGGCATCGCCGATGACGCGCTCAGAGCCGTCATTCAGCACTATACGCGGGAGGCCGGCGTTCGAAGCCTCGAGCGCGAGATCGGGAGACTGCTGCGCCAGGCCGCGATGCGCATCGCGGATGGCGCGAGCGGGCCGATCGCATTCTCGGTCGGCGATCTTCCAGCCGTTCTAGGGGCGCCGCCATTCGAGGACGAGGTCGCGATGCGAACCAGCGTGCCGGGCGTCGCGACCGGTTTGGCCTGGACGCCGGTCGGCGGCGACATCCTATTCATCGAGGCGACCGCCATTCCGGGAAGTGGCCGGCTGATCCTCACCGGTCAACTCGGCGAGGTGATGCGGGAGAGCGCCCAGGCGGCGCTCAGCATTGTCAAGAATCGCGCAGCCTCATACGGAATCGAGGCCAATCGCTTCGAGAAGACCGACATCCACATCCACGTGCCCGCGGGAGCGACCCCGAAGGACGGCCCAAGCGCGGGGGTCGCGATGTTCATGGCGCTCGTTTCGCTCATGACTGATCGCACAGTGCGCAGCGACACCGCCATGACCGGGGAGATCAGCCTGCGAGGACTGGTGCTTCCAGTCGGCGGCATCAAGGAGAAGGTGGTCGCGGCGCACAGAGCCGGGATCAAACGCCTCATGCTTCCGGCGCGCAACAAGAAGGACTTCGAAGACATCCCCGAAGAGGTGCGCCAGCAATTGACGTTCGTCTGGCTCGAACGGGTGGACGAGGCGGTGTCGTCGGCGCTGGAGCCGGGTGCGCCAGCGAAAGCGCCCGTCGCCAAACCAACGGTCGGCGATGAGGCGGCATCCGCTCCCTAGCCCACATTTCTCACCAGTCCTAGCCTTCAGCGGGCGCCGAGGCGGTTGGGAGCGCGGGGTTCGGGCTCGCCGCGTCTCATCCATCGGTTCCGATCATCGAGATTCGGCATGAGTGGTCATCGCCGCGGCGCGAAGCGCGCGCCGCCTTTGGGCGGGGACGGGATGGCGTTGGACGTTGAAGGCGTTGGAGACGGCGGCGTGTGCGGAAAGCAATTTCCGGGCTGAACCCGGGCTCTCGAGCCGCTGCATTTCGCCCTCCCGCCGCCGTCGCGCAGGCTGACGGTGAACCGGAGGCAGAGCCGCATTGCCTGGTGAACGATCTCCGGCGGGAACCGGTGACGGCGCGCCATCCAAAGTGGTATTTACAATGCCTGTTTGACGTGCATAAGTCGCAATCGTCGATGCCGCTTCATGCGAGGACCGTGCGCCCCCCCCCGAGGGTCAATGATCGCGGTGTGCGGACTCCGATGCGGTTGAACGCGGTCGGGCGACGGGAGCAGTTCCAGGAGCGAGATGCGATGATGACGACGACGTCCGGAACTCTGTGGATCCTGCCATCTCCCGTCGGATCAACGCGTCGCCGCCCGGCCAGACCCGTGAGCGCTGCGTTCGAGCGCCCCGGCAACCGCGGCGGATAAGAGGCCTTCCTTCAGGGAACCGGTGATTGCAACTATGGAACCGACCACGCTCACGCCGTCGACCAGGCGAGGCGACTTCTCCGCCTTCGCGCGGCTGCGCCTGGACGATCGCACGCGAAGCCTCGAAATGCAGCAGACGGCGCCATTCGATCGCTGCGGCTTCAATCCCTTTGCCGCGGCGGCGCCCCCGCGCGCCGGGAGCTCCGCCCCTGATCGGGTCCCTCGGGATCGCGACCGGTCGAAGGGGAGCCTCTCATGACTTACGCGGTCACCGATAGTTGCATCAAGTGCAAGTACATGGACTGCGTCGAGGTGTGTCCGGTCGATTGCTTCTATGAAGGCGAAAACATGCTGGTCATTCACCCGGACGAATGCATCGACTGCGGCGTTTGCGAGCCCGAATGTCCGGCGGAAGCGATCGTTCCCGATAGCGTTCCCGGTCTGGAGAAATGGCTGAAATTGAACGCGGAATTTGCTCCGAAATGGCCCAACATCACGGTCAAGCGCGAGCCTCCCGCCGACGCCAAGGAGTTCGACAGAAAGGCGAACAAGTTCGAGGCCTATTTCTCTCCTGAAGCCGGGCAAGGAGACTGAATGCGATGCGCCTGGCCTGGCGGCTCGAAACGGCGGCGTGTTCGGAATTCGAGTGGCCGGCAAGCTCCCGCAGGTCGAGGACGCGGCAGCCGCCAAAGCCCGGTTCGCGTTGGACCCGCTCATCGACGGCGCCGGGCCGATCGCGGTCCGCGCGGGGCCGTTTGCCGGCGTCGGTCATCGCTCTCCGTCCGGCGCTGTCGGCCTGCGTCGCCACGCTCGCCGGGGAAATCGGTCAGCCTGAGACAGCACATCGCGAACGAGCGCGACGCGATTAAGTGGTATTCTTGCTACCAGTTCTGTGGCGCCGTCAATGTAGTATTGTCAAATCCTCCTTAGGGAAGGATTCGATGCGCCTCTTGGCCTCCACCGACTTCGCGTTGCGCGTGCTCATGCGCCTGGGTCAGCAGGAGCCGGGCGAACATGTGAACGTGGAAACGCTGGCGCAGCAGCTCGGCGGGCTTTCGCGCAACCACTTGCACAAGATCGTGCAGGATCTGGCCGGTCTCGGCGTCTTGCGAACGGTTCGCGGCGCCGGCGGCGGCGTCATGCTGGCCGTCCCGCTCGCCGAGATTTCGGCTTGGCGCCTTGATCCGAACCTTGGAGGCCAATCAGGCGCTGGTCGAGTGTTTTCGCGCCGACGGCGGCTGTTGCGTGCTCGAACCGGCGTGTGAATTGCGCGTCTTGTTGCGGCAGGCGAGAGAGAGCTTCTACCAGACTCTCGAAGGGCGGACGCTGGCCGACTGCATCGGACATCGGCGGCGCGCTCCGCCAGGCGTTTCGGCGCGGGGTCGGGCGCCGCAGATCAAAGGCGCGCGCCGTCCCAATAAGCCGTGAAATCGTTCGGCGGGCATTCTCGCGTCGGCCGGCAACAGCGGATTCCGGAGCTGGACTTCGCCACTCGCGAACTCTCCGACCCATTGATTTCCCCGCATGCGGCCGATCGGCGCATCGCGCGATCAACAAGGAAAAACTCGCCGACGCGACCGTGGCGGCATGCCGAGCCGCAGCGTCGGCGGCTTCGTCGGTTCGCGATGACGCGGGCCGCATCAGTCCTGTCAATCTCCAGCGTCAATCGATTCATGGTTCCGGCCGCCGCGCGCATCATCGACTGCCCGGCGGCGGTCGAGGCCGTCGCCGTGATCATCCGTACGTCCGGATGCGCTGCGAGCGCGGCGCCGGCTTCCAGTCCCGTCCCCGGCAGATCATTCAAGACTGCTGCCGGCAGGCCGGCGTCGGCAAAGCATTGCGCGATCATGCCGACCGCCAGCGGCGTCTCGTGCGGCGGCTTGACGACGAGCGAGCAGCCGGCGGCGAGCGCGGGACCGAGTTTCCAGGCGTAAATGTCGACCGGGTAATTCCACAGCGTGATCGCCCCGACGACCCCGACCGGCGAGGACACGACAAGGCTGCGAATGTCCGCCCGCGCGGAGGCGCGGATCGCCCCGCCGAGGCGGCGCCCCTCTTCGGCGTAGTAGCGGGTCGGCTCGACGCCGAAGCGGATTTCCTTTTCGGCGTCCGGAATGGGCTTTCCCTGTTCGCGCGGTCGTTCGCTTTCCCGTCGACCGCAGCGGACGGAACGGTCTTAACAATTCATAAACCATTCGACGCCTAGATGATTAACGAAGCGCCAACGGAGCGGTGGAATGAACGCGCATGCGGGTCCCACGCAAGCCCTGAGTTTCCGGGCGCGGTCGCTGCTGGCTTTCGTCCTCGAACCGCGTGAGCCCGTCGCCGAATGGTTTGCCGCGCTGGACGCCTGGCTCACCCGTTCGCCGAGCTTCTTCGCTTCGAAGCCGGTCATCCTCGAGATGGCCGGGCTTGATCTCAACCTCAAGGAATACCGCGATCTCCTCAGCGATCTCGCGCGCCGCCATGTCCGAGTCATGGGGGTCGAGAACGCTCGCCCCACTCTGGTCGGGCCGCATCTGCCGCCGATCGTGACCGGCGGGCGCACGCTGAACGCGCCGGCCTTGCCGGAGGAAGACGCCCCACCCGCGGCTGAGCCGACGAAGACCGAAACGACGAACTCGCTGATCATCGACGCGAACGTGCGCTCCGGCCAGTCGATCGTGCATCCCGAAGGCGACGTGACGATCGTCGGCCGCGTCGCCTCGGGCGCCGAGATCGTCGCGGGCGGGTCGGTGCATGTCTATGGCGCGCTGCAAGGCCGCGTGATCGCCGGGATCTCGGGTTCGCCGTCTGCGCGGATATTCTGCAAGGAGGCGAGGGCCGAACTCCTCTGCATCGGCGGCGTCTTTGTCACGGCCGAGCATGTGAACCCCGAGGTCGAGGGCCGCAGCCTCGAGGTTCGGCTGGACGGAGACGAACTCAAACTCCGAATCCTCGATTGAGCTTTCATGAGGACAGACGCATGAGCAAGGTGATCGTAGTAACATCCGGAAAAGGCGGGGTGGGCAAAACCACCTCGACCGCCTCGATCGGCGCGGCGCTCGCCCAGAGCGGCCAGCGCGTCTGCGTCGTCGATTTCGACGTCGGACTGCGCAACCTCGACCTCGTGATGGGCGCGGAGCGGCGGGTCGTCTATGACTTCATCAACGTCGCCCAAGGGGACGCCAAGCTGACCCAGGCGCTGATCCGCGACAAGCGAGTCGACACATTGCACCTGTTGGCCGCCTCGCAGACTCGCGACAAGGACGCTCTGACGAACGAGGGGGTCGAGCGGGTCATCCGCGAACTGCGCGACAGCTTCGATTGGGTGCTCTGCGACAGCCCGGCAGGCATCGAACGAGGCGCCCTGCTGGCGATGCGATTCGCGGACCAGGCGATCGTCGTGACCAATCCGGAAATCTCGTCCGTGCGCGACTCCGACCGCATCATCGGCCTGCTCAATTCCAAGACGCGGCGCGCCGAGTGCGGCGAGCGCATGGACAAGCAATTGCTGCTCACCCGCTTCGACCCGGGCCGCTCCAGCCGCGGCGAAATGCTCGGCGTCGCCGATGTGCTCGACATCCTCTCCATCCCGCTGCTTGGGATCATTCCCGAGAGCGAGGAGATCCTTCGCGCCTCAAACCTCGGCGCTCCGGTGACGATCAACGGTTCGGCGGGCCTTGCCGGGCGCTCTTATCGCGAAGCGGCCCGCCGTCTCGCAGGCGAGACCGTGCCGATGGTGGTCCCGGACGAAAAGAAGACCCTTTTGAACCGCCTGTTCGGCCGGAGGGCCGCATGAGCCTGTTCAGCTTTTTCAAGGCGCGGGGGACCGCGCCGGTCGCACGCGAGCGGCTCCAGATCCTGCTCGCACACGAGCGCGTCGCGCTCGGCCCGCGCGATCTCGTCGCAATCCTGCGCGACGAGTTGCTCGCCACCATCGCACGCCACATCGAAATCGACCCGGAGAAGCTCTCGGTGAAGATGGACCGCGCAGGCGCCTTCTCGACGCTGGAGATCGACGTCGAAATTCCATGCGACAAGATCGATCCGGGGGCTCCCCGCTGCTTCCCCCCGACCGAGGCGTCAGCGGCCTGAGGCCGCGACGCGGTGCGAACCTCCCCTCTCCCCGTAGGGCGTTCGCGAGAACGCCCGTCTAACGACAGGCGATGGGGAGAAGGGGCGCGTCCCCTTTACGCCGTCAACGCGGCCGCTCCGTCGCCGCTCCGCCGGGCATCCCCGCGGCGACTTCCGCCGGAGGCCGCGCGGCGCGGCCGCGGCGGCGATGGCTGATGACGAGCGCGGCGAGCGTCGCGACGTAAGGCGAAATGTCGGTCAGCCGGTTCCACAGGCCCAGGCTCTGCAGGTGAATGCTGATTGAATGCCGATCGCGTCGGCGAAATCGAAAAGGACGCAGGCCGCGGCGGCGTCGAACACCTCGGTCACGGTGGGCGTCGGGGCGGCGGTCTCAGTGATCACGCCCGCGGCGAGACGCGCAAGCGCCGCCAAGGCGAGCGCGCAACGCGCTTTGGGACGGCGGCCTCGGCGAGGGCGGTCATGAAATTTCCCCAAAGCGACGACGTGGCGGATGTCTCGATCCGCTTGCCACAATCCGTGAACGGCGGCACTCCCAGCCTCGGTAAGGGTGTAGTATGGCGAAGGTGGGATTAGGGCCGCGCGCCGGCTATTGCCTGAATGGCTGGACGCCGCGCGGGCGGGACGAGGCCGCAACGCGGGTTGCAGGACTTTTCCCTTTATCGCGGCGGACCCGCTTCGGCCACCGACCGGACCGCCTTGCGCTCGCGGATCGGAGAGGATCCTCGGGACGGCCGGGAAACGGGGGCAACGGTCAAATCTTCACCACCGACCGTAATTGTGCGGGTTACCGTCGCTTGGCGCCACAGGCAAAACCATCAAGGTCCCGCAGAGGAACGGTCGGAATTCGGCCCGAGCTGGCTGGAAGAATGACAAAAATACATGGAACGCACGACATCGCGCCGGCGACCCAGCGCAGGGGCCTTCGACGGTGTACGCCGGTAGGCTCGACTCCGCTCCCGCTTTGCTGTATGAGGCCGGCCTCAACTGAAAACAGCGCGCCGAAGCGCTCGCCGGGTCTTCTCGATCCGGCGTCACGGCAGGAGTCGAACATGAACGTCATCGAGAAGCTCGAGGCCGAGCAGGCGGCCAAATTGCCCGGCGCTAAGATGCCGGACTTCCAGCCCGGCGACACCGTTGTCGTCAACGTGAAGGTCGCCGAGGGCGAGCGCACCCGCATCCAGGCCTACGAGGGCGTCTGCATCGCGCGCAGCGGCGGGGGCTTGAACGAGAACTTCACCGTGCGCAAGATTTCCTACGGCGAAGGGGTCGAGCGCGTCTTCCCCGTCTATTCGCCGATGATCAACTCGGTCAAGGTCCTGCGCCGGGGCAAAGTGCGCCGCGCCAAGCTCTACTACCTGCGCGATCGCCGCGGCAAGTCGGCGCGCATCGCCGAGCGCACGGACAGCGCCCCAGGCAAGGATAGCGCCGCGGGCAAGGACAGCGCCGCGGGCAAGGACGCCGGCAAAGAGACCGGCAAGTCGTGAGACTTTCGCCCGCAGGTCGCGGGCGAAGTTTTTTCGGAGGGGAACATCATAACAGGAGCCGTCGTCGCCCAGAGGGGGCCGTACGCGAAGGACCTCGAAGCGGGCAAGACCTATTACTGGTGCGCCTGCGGCAGGTCGGCGGACCAGCCGTTGTGCGACGGATCGCACAAGGCCGTCGGCATGGCGCCCGCCGCCTTCACCGCCGAGAAGACCGGAACCGCCTGGCTCTGCGGCTGCAAGCATTCCAGCGACGCGCCCTTCTGCGACGGCACGCACAAGAGCCTGTGAGCGGACGCGTCACCCAAGCGCGAAGGCCGGCGCTCCCGCCGGCCTTTTGCGTTTTCGGGCGCGCGGCATGACGGACGACCCGACCGTCGTCGTCGATGTGCTCGTCCCGGTCGCGGTCGACACCGCCTACAGCTATCGCGCGCCCGCCGAGCTGAAGCTCGAGCCGGGAGCCTGCGTCGACGTCCCGCTCGGGACGCGCCATGCGACCGGCGTCGTCTGGGCCTTGCGGGAAGGCGGCGGCGACAATCTCAAATCGGTGGCGGCGATCCGCGACTGGCCGCCGCTCAAAAAACCCTTGCGCGACTTCATCGACTGGGTGGCGCGCTGGACGCTCAGCCCCCGCGGCATGGTGCTGCGGATGGCGATCCGAGCCCATGAGATTGTCGAGCCTCCAGCGCCGAAATTCGGCGTCGCGGCGACCGGCAAGCCGCCCTCGCGGATGACGGACGCGCGCGCCCGGGTTCTTGCCGCGCTTCAAGGCGCCGAGGCGCCGCTCGCCAAATCCGCTCTCGCCGAGCGCGCCGAATGCTCGACGAGCGTGATCGACGGCCTCATCGAGGACGGGGCGCTCGCCGCCGTCGCGCTCGCGCCGGAGCGGATCGCCGCCGACCTCGACCCGGACTTCCGCCCGCCTCTCCTCAACGACGACCAGCGGCCCGCGGCGGACGATCTCGCCGCCCGCGTCGCCGAGCGCGCCTTTTCCGCGACCCTGCTCGAAGGCGTGACCGGGTCGGGCAAGACGGAAGTCTATTTCGAGGCCGTCGCCGAGGCGTTGCGGGCCGGCCGGCAGGCGCTCGTGCTGCTTCCCGAGATCGCGCTGACCGCCCAGTTCCTCGACCGCTTCGCCGCGCGCTTCGGCGCGCGCCCCGCCGAGTGGCATTCGGGGCTGACCGAGCGCCAGCGCGAGCGGGTCTGGGGGGCGGCTGCGAGCGGCGAGGCGCGGGTCGTGGTCGGGGCGCGCTCGGCCCTCTTCCTGCCCTTCGCCGATCTCGGCCTCATCGTCGTCGACGAGGAGCACGAGGGCGCCTACAAGCAGGAGGACGGCGTCGTCTACAACGCGCGCGACATGGCGGTGGTGCGCGCGCGTCTCGAAAAGGCGGCGATCGCGCTCGCCTCCGCCACGCCCGCGCTCGAGACGCGGGTCAACGCCGTGACCGGCCGCTATCGCTGGCTGCGCCTGCCCTCGCGCTTCGGCGCGGCGAGCCTGCCCGACATCGCGACCGTGGACCTGAAGCGCGAGGGCCCGCCGCGCGGGGGTTGGCTGTCGCCGAAGGCGATCCTCGGCGTGGAGACGGCGCGAGAACGCGGCGAGCAGGCGCTCCTCTTCCTCAACCGGCGCGGCTATGCGCCGCTCACCCTCTGCCGCTCCTGCGGGCATCGGTTCGAATGCCCCAACTGCTCGGCCTGGCTGGTCGAGCACCGCTTCCGCGCCGCGCTCGTCTGCCACCACTGCGGCCATGCCGAGGCGCGGCCGAAACTGTGCCCGGAATGCCACGACGTCGACAGCCTCACCGCCTGCGGGCCGGGGGTCGAGCGGCTCGCCGAGGAGGCGGCGCTCCTTTTCCCCGACGTGCGCACGCTCGTGCTGTCCTCCGATTTTCCCGGCGGGATCGAGACCCTGCGCCGCCAGCTCGACGCCGCGGCGAACGGCGAATTCGATCTCATCATCGGCACCCAGCTCGTCGCCAAGGGCCACAATTTTCCGCTGCTCACCTTCGTCTGCGTCGTCGACGCCGACGTCGGCCTCGCCAACGCCGATCCGCGCGCGGCCGAGCGCACCTTCCAGCTCCTGCGCCAGGCGACGGGCCGGGCCGGACGCGGCGACAAGGCCGGGCGGGCGCTGCTGCAGACTTGGCAGCCCGAGCATCCGGTCATCGCCGCGCTCGTTTCGGGCGACGCCGAGCGCTTCTACCGCGAGGAGACCGAACAGCGCCGCATCGGCGGCCTGCCGCCGTTCGGACGGCTCGCCGCCATCATCGTCTCGGCGGAGGACAAGGGTGCGGCGGAGGCGCACGCTCGCGCGCTGGCCCGCGCGGCGCACGCCATGCCGCAAGGCAAGGGCTGGCGGGTCGCCCCGCTCGGCGGGCATCCGCAAGGCGACGAAATCACCCTGCTCGGCCCCGCCGAGGCGCCGATCGCCGTCCTCCGCAAGCGCCACCGCTTCCGCCTCGCCGCCAAGGCGCCGCGCTCCTCCGACCTGCAGGGTTTTTTGCGCGCGCTGCTGGCGGCGGCCCCGCCGCTGCGCGGCGGGGTGAGGGTGGCGATCGACGTCGATCCGCAGAGTTTTCTGTGAGCCCCGCGGCGCGGGAAGGCGGGCTCCACAGGCGCGGCCGGCGAGCGCGCCCGGCGGGCCGGCCGAATCCGTCGCCTGACGAGCGATTTCAACACATTAGGCGCCAAAATCTGCAACTCACGCGAGATGAGGCCGACCACTCTCGGAAGCCGCCGCGGACCGCGACCATTCGCCAGATCATTAATACATTTCTAATATGTTTATAATAGGATCATCGCGGCCACTCTCGCCTGGCGCATCAAATCTAGCAATTGGCGCCCGAACGCGCGTTCCCCGGAAGGGGCGAGGTTCGACCCGTAGCCCGCGTTCCTGGTCGGTCTTGGTACGGAAGGAATGCGCCAATAGCGGTCATTCCCGGACGGCGTGGCGGGTCAAATCGACCCGGTAATGGCCCCATGGTGAAGAGCTCACCTCGCCAGGATCCACGCCAGCGGGCGGGACGCGAATTGATGCGCAACGGGCGCATCATGCGCTATACTGCCGATGATCGGGATCATCAGCACGGCAACCCGCCTGTCTTCGAGTTGGGAGGAAGCATGAGCCCGCGTCTGATCATCGTCTCAAACCGAGTCGCCGTGCCCGAGCCGGGAAATAAACAGATGGCGGGGGGGCTCGTAGTTGCGGTGAAGGCGGCGCTGAGAAACCGCACAGGCGTGTGGTTTGGCTGGAGCGGCAACATCGACGAGACGGAGACAGCGGAGCCGCGCACCGTCGAGCGCAATCATATAACCTATGTCGTCATCGATCTGTCGAAAAATGATTTTGAGGAATATTACAACGGGCTGGCGAACCGGGTCCTGTGGCCCATCTTGCACTATCGCGTCGATTTGCAAGAATATTCGCGCGCCGACCATTCAGGCTATATGCGCGTCAATCGCCTGTTCGCCGACAAGCTCAGCGCCTTCATCAGAGAGGACGATGTTCTTTGGGTGCACGACTATCACCTGATCCCGTTGGCGCGGGAACTGCGCGCTCGAGGGCATCTCAATCCGATCGGTTTCTTTCTGCACATCCCCTGTGCTCCGTTGGACATTCTGCGCACGTTGCCGCACCACGACGAGATTCTCGGCGCCCTTACCTACTATGACCTCGTTGGCTTTCAGACCGAGAACGATCGCGATAATTTCGCCGCCTACCTATTGACGATACCGGGCGCCCAGGCTGGGCGCAGCCTAACTTTCGAAGTAGGGGGACGCCAGACCCGTATCGGCGCATTTCCAGTCAGCATCGAGACCGCCACTTACGCGCGGCTCGCGCGCAATGCCGCTCGTTCGCCACTCGCCAAGGAAATTAGGGAGAGCCTCAACGGGCTGCGTCTCGTGCTCGGCGTCGACCGGCTCGATTATTCCAAGGGCATCATCCAACGCATCAACGCTTTCGACCGTTTTCTCGAAGTCAATCCAGAGTGGCGATCACGCGTCACCCTGTTGCAGATCACGCCAAGGAGCCGGTCCGACATCAAGGACTACGCCGCGATCGAAAATGAAGTGACGACGCTGATCGGCAGAGTCAACGGCCGTTATGGCGAGGCGTCCTGGACGCCGATACGCTATGTCAATCGTTCCCATTCACGCGCCGCGCTCTCGGGCATCTATCGCGCGGCCGATGTCGCGCTGGTTACGCCGCTTCGTGACGGGATGAACCTCGTCGCCAAGGAATATGTCGCGGCGCAGGATGCGGAGAATCCTGGGGTGCTTGTGCTTTCGCAATTTGCCGGGGCGGCGGCGGAACTCACCGGGGCGCTGATCGTCAATCCACACGAGAGCGAGGGCGTGGCCGCGGCGCTGAAGCGCGCGTTGGGAATGCCATTGTTCGAGCGGCGCGAACGCCACAGCCCCATGCTGGAACATCTCTTGGTCCATGACATCGAACACTGGGCGAGAAGCTATCTTTCCGCGCTCGCGGAGACGCGGCAGCGCCCAAGCTTGATGAGCGATCTGCGCGCATTCCTCAGCCCGTCGAGGTCGCCGACTGATGGGCGCGCTACCACAGACGCACGCAGACAAGCCTGAGGGCGGCTATGTCAGAGTAACGGCAGGTCGTCTATGTGTGGCGCAGATGGCGGCATCAGTCCCGCCCAACGTCCCGACGACAACAGCCTACCCGCACTGAGCAGGCTCACAAGCAGCTGATCGATCAGAGCCGCGCGTTTCCCCACCAATCGGTCTCTCGATCGATGCACCGTCTGCATGTCGAGCTGGTCCTGGCTCTTCAATTCAACGAACCGCATCGTCGGGCCCGTCGCCGCCTCGGCAATCCCTTCGGCGTCGCGATCGTCGTTCTTCTGAGCCTGATGTACGGCCGGACATATTCGGGCGACATCAGCTCGACTGGGGCGCCCAACGCGCCGCGCTCGAGTCCGCCTAACCGCGTCCCAACCCGGGTCCAACTGGCGGTCTCACGCTCGAGGATTCGTTGTCCTGCGGACGGACGTCCGCTCAGACGCTCTTCATTCTGTTCATGATGAAGCCGACGATCGCGGTCACGATGGCCCCCGACACGCCGCCGCCAACGAGCTGGCCGACCCAGGCGCCAATATCCATGCCGCCCGTGCCTGCGAGCATCGGAACGAGCGAGGTCAACAGCGATCCGCCGGCAATGCCGCCAACAGCGCCGGCGATCGAATTTCCACCGGTTCCGAGGCTCACGTTGTTGGCCGCCGCGCCAACGGCGTTGCCGCCGATCGCGCCAGCGACCAGTTGGATAAAGAGGTTGATGAGCGTCCCTGACAATTTTTCTCTCCTCTTGGCGATCAAGTCGCCGATGCAATTTTCGCGATCGCCACCGCGATTCAGTCTTGCGCTGTGGCAATCGTTTCTGGGTAATTTCTACATCATGGCTACGGTATTTTCAATCGCTCTTTCTTTGGGAACCGCTCTGCCGATGTCGAAGTCCATGTCGAAACAACAATATCCGTTTGTGAGGAGATTTTAGCGGAGCGGCGGGTGCAGGACGGTCGCAGCGGCGAGGGGCTAATGGACCTGCAGCGTGCGCATTTGTGTCAATTGTCCCGCGCGAATGACACGGGGTTTAACCGAAGGGCTCGTGTATTCGACCAAAGTCGTAGGAAATTTGACCTATCGCAAAACGATCGCCCGACTAGGCGGCTAAGTTTCCTCGGCGGGGAGGAGGAGGCGTCGATGTTGCGACGCGCGATCGGCCATAAGGCGCGAGGGCCGCCGCAGTGGCATTTGATCGTCACCCAGGTGAGGGAGTACCGCTGGACCGAAATCGACCCGGGTGTTCATACGCGTGAAGGAGAGCATCCGCTCGAAGCCATGATGCATTGGCCGATCCGGCAGAGAGGCTCAGAACCCTTCGCTGCCGGCGGAAATCTCTTCTCGACGATAACCCGTCGTCGGGTTGAGGGTTTTCGGTTTGGGACCTGCGGCGCCCCTAGGACGCGATCCGGGAGCGACGCGTCAGTGCGGAGTATCGGCTCGATATTTTTCTGGGCCATTCCGATGGATTTGACACGAAAGAGGCGAATATATGATCTGAATAAGCCCGAGGACCGCGTCTACTTGCTCAACCGCGGCTTCGTTTGGGCGGTGATCTATCCGCACGGAGAGAAGCGAGGAAAGCTAATCTCCGCCCATCGGGATGAGAAAGGCGTGAAATTCATCTTGAACTATTTGAAGGACGTCAAGGTTGATGTAGTCAAAATTGCCGAGTACCCCGATAACCTAAGTTGACTACGCTGAAGTTCCCTGTCGTCCTTCTACGATGTTGATCGCGGCCGGGCCGACCGGCGTCGGCAAGAGTTGGATCGCCTGTTCCCGTGGCTCGGGCTTTGGAGGCGGCGATCTGCGGGTTCCGATCGAGGGCGCCATCGTCACCATCGACGCGATCGGGACGCAAAAGGCTATCGCCAAGAAAATCATCGACAAGGGCGCTGATTACCTTCTCGCGCTGAACGAGAACCAGGGCTCGCTTCACGCCGATGTCGCGGATTTCTTCGCCGATCCGGCGCTCGCTTCGGCTTGCCTCGAATGCTGGCTGAGCGACGCCGGACACGGGCGGATCGAGGAAGGAAAGGCCCGGGTAGCCGACGCGGCTTGGCTCGCCGAGCGGCATCCGCAATGGTGGGCTTGCGCTCCATCGCCGCGATCATCGCGACACGAACCGACAAGAAAACCGGCGAAGCCTCTACCGAAACGCGCCTCTATATCTCGTCGGTGCCGCCCGATCCGGCGTCCATCCTTGGCGCTTGCCGGTCGCATTGGAGCATCGAAAACAACCTGCATTGGCAGCTCGACGTCACCTTCCGCGAGGATGAATGCCGAACCCGCAAGGATCATGTGGCGACCAACCTGGCCGCGATGCGGCGCGCAACGCTCAACCTTCTCAGCCGCGAGCCCTCCGTCGCAAGGTTCGCCCTGAAAACGACGGGAACTGCAGAAACCTGCGCCAGTTGAAGGCCGGGCCGCTGTTGCAAAATCCTCTCAGGGGCGCCTCGCCCGCGCCGCCCTGGCCGCCTCGACGGAGACCGCGTCGCCATAAGCGTTGCCGAAATGGGTGCGGACGTAATTGATCACGTCCGCGACCTGCTGATCGCTCATCATGCCGCCGACCGGCGGCATGCCCCCGAGCCCCTGGAACAGGACCTGCAGCACATAGTCGGCCGAAGCCAGCTCTCTGTTCCCGGCGAGGGCCGGATAGGCGCCGGCGGCGCCCTTCGCGTCGGACAGGTGGCAGGCGGCGCAGACGTTGGCGTAGATCGCGGCGCCGCCCTGTTCGGCAAATGTTTGCCCGGGGCTCAGGAAAGGACTTTCCGCCGCAGGCTCCTGAGCTGCCGCCGCCGTGATGAGCGCGACGCCGGCGCAGGGCGTCAGGGCGAACCTCCAAAATCGCCCGCGCATGCCGGTCGCGTCGGTCACGGCGCCGTCACCCGCGCGTGCAGGCGGCCGATCGCGTCGAGCGCCGAGAGGATCGCTCCCTCCTGCCAGGCGGGAATGTAGGAGGCGTGCTCGCCGGCCAGCACGATCCTTCCATCGATCCGGCAGAGGTCGTCGTAATGCGCGCGGCGCGCTTCGTCCGACCAATTGCCGGCGCAGCCCAGCGTGAAGGGCGCCCGATGCCAGGCGACGGCGACGCCGTTCTCGAACTCCGCCCGATATTGCGGGTGAACCTGTGCGCCGAATTCGACCGCGCGCTCGATGCGTTCGGCCGGGGACATGGCGGTGAATTCGTAGGCGTTCGCCCCGCCGAACAGGTAGCCGCCGAGCAGCACGCCCTTTCCTCCCGCGTTGAGCCCGCCGCTCGGATAGGAAATCTGGCGGATCGGCAGGTCGGTATAGGTGATCCCCCCGAAGATGTGCTCGTCCTCCTCCCAGAAGCGGCGCGAGAACTGCAGCCCGACCTTGACCGCGGCGGCATAGGGAACCGCGTCGATCGCAGCCTTCATCGGCGCCGATACGTCGATGGGAAGCTCGCTCAGGATGGAGAGCGGCAGCGTGCACACGCACCAGTCGGCTCTCACCTCCCGAAGTGCGCCGCCCGCGGAGAGGTCCTCGAAATGGACGCGGACGCCGGATTCGTCTTGGCCGATGTCCGTCACCTTTGCGCCGTAGCGGATCACGCCCGGCAACTGTCGCGCAAACGCTTCGCCGATCCGGCCCATTCCGCCGACCGGCTGAAACATGGTCGTCTGGAAGTCATAGATGAGAAAGTTCGCGAGGCCTCGCCAGAGGCGCGAGGTGAGGATATCCTGAATGCCGATCGGTTCGCCGTCGACCGGCGCTGCGCTCAAGCCCCCGCCCGGGTCTTTGGCGTAGCCGCGGTATGCAGCCGAATCCGCGCCGGCCCGGTAGCGAAAGTCCGAGTCGAGGGCGCCCAGATCGCGCAGCGCCTCGAGCAGGATTTCCTGGTCTTCCTTCGCAACCGCCTCGTCGAGCGCGCCTTTCCTGACCGCCTTGGCGAGAAGCTCGGACACGCCGCCGTCAAAATCGGCCTTGACCTCGCGGATGCGCTGCGGCTTTCCGCCGAACGCATTCGCCGAGTGCAGATAGGCGTTGTGGTTGAGCTGGATGAAGGGCTCGAGCGCGACGCCGAACCTGCGGCAATAGTCGAGGATGGCGTGGTGGTGGTAGGGGATTCGCCACGGTCCCGGATTGAAGTAGAGGCCCGCATCGAACGCGCAGCGCTGCGTCGCGCCGCCAAGCTCGGTGTAGACGTCGCCGCAGCGGATCGACCAGTTCCGCCCGCCGGGACGGTTGTTGTATTCGAGGACATGGACCTCGTAGCCGGCGCGGCCGAGTTCGATGGCCGCGGTCATCCCCGCGAGGCCCGCCCCGAGGATGACGACCGAAGCCCCTCTTGGATCACCTTCCAGTCTGATCGGGCCGCGATACGGCGATTCCGCGGCGAAGCCGAGGCTCCGCATCGCCTCGAGCATCGTGGCCCCGCCGGCGCCCGCGCCGATGCGTCGAAGGAGCGCGCGTCGGGTCAGCGCGGGCGCCGCCGGGTCGCTCATGCCGCCGTTCCTCTTCACGCCTCGCCCGCGCTCGAGCCGACCGCCTCTAGACGCGATCGCTGATCGCGTCGGCCGCGCTCACCGAGCGCGGCTACAGTTTCCCGGTCTTGCCCCAAACCGGCGGGCGGGGCAAGCTCGCGGGACAGAGCTGGTCATCCGGCGGCGCCGTCATTGCGAGGAGCGCAGCGACGAAGCAATCAGCGACGGGCGGGCTTCGCTGCGCTCGCAATGATCGCGGAGGTCCAAATGCCGATTCGCCAGTTGGGGCGGCTCCTGTTCGCGCTCTGCCTCGCGGCCTCCGGCGCGATGGCCGAAACCCTGCCGCTGCCGGCGGGGCTCACCGATTTCCTCTCGCCGGACGGCGAGAAGTTTCTGTTCGAGAGCAACGCGCTCGAAGCCTATTTTCCGCTCTCGATCCACTTCGTCACGCAGCGGACCCAGGCCTATTGCGGCGTCGCCAGCATGGTCATGGTGCTCAACGCGCTGAACGTTCCGGCGCCGTCGACGCCGGCCTATCAGCCCTACCGCACCTTCACCCAGGACAACCTGCTCGACGACCGCACGGACGCCGTGCTGCCGCGCGACGTCCTGGCGCGGCAGGGCATGACGCTCGATCAGCTCGGCGCGCTGCTCGCGCTCCATCCCGTCGCCGTCGAAGTTCATCATGCCGCCGACGGCGGCCTCGACGCCTTTCGCGCCGAGGCCAGCGCCGCGCTCGCAAGCGGGGACCGTTTCGTCATCGTCAACTATCTGCGCAAGACGCTGGGACAGCAGATCGGCGGCCATATCTCGCCGCTCGCCGCTTATGACCAGAAGGCGGACAGGTTCCTCATCCTCGATGTCGCGCGCTACAAATATCCGCCGGTGTGGGTCAAGGCGTCCGACCTGTTCGACGCCATGAATACGGCCGACGCATCCAACGGCGGCAAGACGCGCGGTTATGTCGTGGCGTCGAAAGCCGGAGCGGCCCCCGCCGGGGCGCCGAAATGATCCGGTTTCGTGACCCATTCAGCGGAGGATGCCCCCTTCTCCGCGAAGCGGGGAAGGTGGCCCGAAGGGCCGGATGGGGTGCGGAAAGCAGGAATGCGTCGATTGAGGTTAGCGGCGACAGTCATGCAATTGAACTATGATTTATGCAGTGGGCGGCGGATTGCCGATTGTCATCGAACGCATTCGCGCGGCGCTTCAGGAGGCCTGAACCCCTTCTCCGCGGGTCGTTGAACGCAGCGGCCCATACCCCATCCGGCGCTCCGCGCCACCTTCCCCAGCCAAGCCTACGGCATTCACACAAGTCATCGAGCCTG
The DNA here is from genome assembly GCA_963805295.1 of uncultured Alphaproteobacteria bacterium. GTDB lineage: Bacteria > Pseudomonadota > Alphaproteobacteria > Rhizobiales > Beijerinckiaceae > Roseiarcus. The sequence continues at coordinate 109,936 of CAWDTW010000055.1, forward strand.
CAGGCGGCCGGCGGGTCCCCCCCTTTTCCGCGAAGCGGGGAAGGCGCCGCGTAGCGGCGGATGGGGTGCGGAAAGCAGCTATGGATCGATGCAGCTTTGCGGTGACGGTCGTGCAATCTGACTTGGGCCGAAGCAGCGGGCCACACCCCATCCGGCGCTTCGCGCCACCTTCCCCAGCAAGCTGGGGAAGGGGTCCGCGCGGCGATGTGAGATGTGTGAATACTGTAGCAGCCAAGCTGGGGAAGGATCGTCAGGGGGAGACGCGACCAATCTTCGCCTACGAAACGAATCGATTTCCGCGTATCGTGAACCAAGGCGCGCCATCGGGATCGAGACGGCGGCCGTCCGTCTCGCGTGAGCCGCCGTCTCGCCGGCGCGCCGACGAGGTTTTTGATGGAGCCGTACATGACCGATCATCCCGTCGCCACCCTGGACGAATGGCTTGCCGCCCGCAGGCTTTTGCTCGCCGAGGAGAAGGAACTCACCCGGCTGCGCGACGCATTGAGCCGCAGGCGGCGCGCCATGCCCTGGCTCAGGATCGACAAGGCTTACCGGTTCGACGGGCCGGAGGGCTCGAATCTCGCGCTCGCCGAGCTGTTCGGATCGCGCCGCCAGCTCATCGTCTATCACTTCATGTTCGCGCCCGACTGGGAAGGCCCTTGCAGGAGCTGCTCGTTCTGGGCCGACGGCTATAACGGCGCCACGGCGCATCTCGCCGCCCGCGACACCCGGCTCGTCGCCGTCTCGCGCGCGCCGCTTGAAAAGCTCGAGGCGACCGCGAAGCGGATGGGCTGGACCTTTCCCTGGTATTCGTCGGGCGACGGCGACTTCAACTACGACTTCGACGTCTCGTTCCTTCCCGAATATACGGCGGGCGAGGGCTTGGTCCGCTACAACTTCGCCTCGATCGACACGAGAATGACCGACCTGCCCGGGATCAGCGCCTTCATCAAGGAGCCGACCGGGGCGGTCTATCGCACCTACTCGGCCTATGCGCGCGGCCTCGACATGCTGAACCCCGCTTATCAGCTGCTCGACCTCACCGCGCTCGGCCGCCAGGAGGACGACTTGCCCTCCCCGATGGCCTGGGTGAGGCTGCACGACGCATACGGACCCTGAGCGCAAGACCAAATGTCGCAAGGGTGATGGACTTTTCGCAATCCGCCTCTAGGCTAGGGCCGCGCTAGGGCCGCGCCCATTGCAGCGTCCGCATAGAAGGGACAATCGCGATGCACTTGGACCCGGTGTTCCTGTCGCGGCTCCAGTTCGCCTGGGTCGTCGCGTGGCACTTCCTCCTGCCGGCGTTCACGGTGGGGCTCGCCTCGTTCATCACGCTGCTGGAAGGCCTGCATCTCGCCACCGGGCGCGAGATCTATTTCCGCATCTCGACCTTCTGGATCAAGATTTTCGCGGTGTCGTTCGGCATGGGGGTCGTGTCGGGCGTCACCATGCCGTTCCAGTTCGGCACCAACTGGAGCCGCTTCTCCGACGACGCCGGCAACGTGCGTGTCGCCGCTGCTCGCCTATGAGGGACTGACGGCGTTCTTTCTGGAAGCCGCCTTCCTCGGGGTGCTGCTGTTCGGCCGCAAGCTGGTGCCGCGCTGGGCGCATTTCTTCGCCGCCCTGATGGTGGCGGTCGGCACGCTCGCCTCGACCTTCTGGATCCTCGCGACCAACAGCTGGATGCAGACGCCCGCGGGCTACACGATGGTCGACGGCCGCTTCATGCCGAAAGACTGGCTCGCGATCGTCTTCAGCCCGTCCTCCCCCTATCGCTTGGCCCACACGGTCGACGCCATCTACATCACCGCCGGCTTCGTCGTGGTCGGCGTCGCCGCCTGGTATCTTCGGCGCGAACGCTTCGTCGAAGAGGCGCGCACGATGCTCTCGATGACGCTGTGGCTGCTCAGCGTGCTGGTTCCGCTGCAGATCTTTCTCGGCGATCAGCACGGCCTCAACACGCTCGAATACCAGCCGGCCAAGCTCGCCGCGATCGAGGCGATCTGGGACACCGAAAGCCGCGTGCCGCTGAACCTGTTCGTCATTCCCGACGACGCCGCGGCGACCAACCACGCCGTCATTTCGATCCCCGACCTCGGCAGCCTCATTCTCACCCATGACCCGAACGGGACGGTGCGCGGCCTCAAGGACTTCCCGGCCGACCAGCGCCCGCCGGTCGCCATTCCCTTCTTCGGCTTCCGCATCATGGTCGGGATCGGCCTCGTCATGCTGGCGATCGTCGTCGTGAGCTGGTGGCTGCGCTGGAAGGGAAAGCTGTTCGATTCGGGCTGGTTCCTCCGCCTCTGCGTGCTCGCGTCCCCGCTCGGCTTTTTCGCGGTCATCGCCGGGTGGGCGACGACGGAAGTCGGCCGTCAGCCCTGGACGGTCTACGGGCTTCTGCGCACCGCCGATTCGGTGTCGCCGTCGCTGACGGGGGCGGACGTCCTGGTTTCCTTCGCCGGCTACAGCGTCGTCTATATCGTCATGTTCGCCGCCGGGATCGCGCTCATGGTCAGGATCGTGCAGCGCGGCCCGGCCGCGCCGGACGAGCCGGACGTCATCGAAAGCGGACGGCCGCAACTGCCGGTCGAAGCCCTGCCGCACGCCGAACCGGGGAGCGGAGCATGAACGCGCCTGTTCTCGATTTCGTGCCGATCTGGACCCTCGTCCTCGGCGTCGGCGTCTTCCTCTACGTGCTGCTCGACGGCTTCGATCTCGGCGTCGGCATCCTCTACGGCTTTGCGCCCAATCGCGGGGCGCGCAATCTGGTGATGAACTCGATCGCGCCGGTCTGGGACGGCAACGAGACCTGGCTGGTGCTCGGCGGCGTCGCGCTGCTCGCCGCCTTCCCGCTCGCCTTCGCGATCATCCTGCCGGCGGTCTATTTCCCGATCATCGTCATGCTGCTCGCGCTCGTCTTCCGCGGCGTCGCCTTCGAATTCCGCTACCGCGACGCCGAGCGCCGCACCTTCTGGGACTACGCGTTCTGCTTCGGCTCGGCGCTCGGCGCCTTTGCGCAGGGCGTCGTGCTCGGCGCCTTCATCCAGGGCTTTCAGACCGACGGACGCCATTTTTCCGGCGGTTCGCTCGACTGCTTCACCCCGTTCTCGCTGGTGACCGGCGTCGCGCTCGTGTTCGGCTATGCGCTCCTCGGCGCGGGATGGCTCATCCTGAAGACCGAGGGCCCGCTTCAGGACTGGGCGCGCGGGCTCGGGCGCGCGGCTTTCGCCGGCGTGCTGATCGCGATTGTGGTCGTGAGCCTGTGGACGCCGTTCCTGCAGCCGGAGATCGCGCGTCGATGGTTCTCCTGGCCGAACATCGCGCTCCTGTCGCCGGTGCCGATCGTCACCGCGCTGGTCGCATGGGCCGAGTGGCGCGCGCTGAACAACCGCTCGGAAGCCGCGCCGTTCATCTTCGCGGTCGGCCTCTTCGTCATGTCCTATCTCGGGATCGCCATCAGCCTCTTCCCGATGATCGTGCCCTACAAGTACACGATCTGGGACGCGGCCTCCTCGGAGTCGACGCAGGCCTTCCTGCTGGTCGGCACGCTGTTCCTTCTGCCGATCATCCTCATGTACAGCGCGTGGTCCTACTGGGTCTTCCGCGGCAAGGTCAGGGCGGACATCGGGTACCACTGAGGCGAAGCGGCCGCCCGGATGACCGGACGGCCGCGGTATAATTTCTGGAAACGCAGACGCTTACGGCGCGATCTCGACGATCCGCCGCGTCGATGGTTCGACCAGGATCGGCGTGTTGTTGACGACGGTATATCTGTAGCGGGTCGCACTATATGCGCTCGGCGCCGGATAAAGCGCGACCCGGGCCGGCAAGACCTCGCCGACCACGATGCGATGACCCGGCCACGTGTACGACGCAACGCGCTCCTGGGTCGCGTACTGGTGGGTTCCGGTCAGCCCGCCGAACATCCCGCCAAGCGCCGTCGCCGGCGCTTGGACGATCGCGCCGGCGGCGTTGCCGAGGGTGTTGGCCGGATTGTTCTGCTGCTCCTGCGCAAAAGCCGCGGCGGGCAAACCCGCCAACAAGACCGCAAATACCAGGGCTCTGGACATGTTTCCCTCCTCAAACCTGCCAGCCGGCGTTAGCCGGCGACGAACACTTAACGACTCAGGACGCGATCGGTTCCCACCCCCGTCGAGCGCCTCGAAGAGATGCGCCGGTCAAGCCGTGCCCGCCCCGCATTGCGCGCCGCCCGCAAACGTCCGACAATGCGCGGGCTTCAGGAGCCGCGTGTCCCATGGCCGAGTCCAGCCCCGTGTTCGATGTCGTCATCGCCGGCGGGGCGGCTTCCGGTCTCGCGCTGGCGGCGGCGGTCAAACAGGCGCTCGGGGCCGGGGTTTCGATCGCTGTCGTCGATCCGGCGCCCCCGTCGACCGCCGACGCGGCGCATCCGCCTTTGCGCACGGTCGCGATCGCCGAAGGTCCGCGGCGGCTGCTCGAACGCATCGGCGCCTGGGCGGCGATTGAGCCCAAGGCGCAAGCCATCCTCACGATGGAGATCATGGACGGGGGCGTGCGCGACGCGGTTCGGCTCCCGCATCTGCATTTCGAGTCTAAGGGTGACGGGCCGCTCGCCCACATGGCGTTCAACGACGACGTCGCCGCCGCCCTCTCGGCGCTTTGCGACCGCCTCGGGATGACGCGCATCGCGGCCTCGGTCGCGCGCTGGCGCCCCAGCAGGCGCGTCGCCGAACTTTCGCTGTCCGACGGCCGCACGCTCCGCGCGCGCCTCGCGGTCGCCGCCGACGGCGCGCGTTCGAAGCTGCGGACGCTCGCCGAAATCGCGTCGTTCGGGTGGGACTACGACCAGTCCGGGATCGTGGCGACCATCGAGCACGAGCGCGACCACGAAGGCCGCGCCGAGCAGCATTTCCTGCCCGCGGGCCCCTTCGCCATCCTGCCGCTGCCCGGCAACCAGTCGAGCATCGTCTGGAACGAACGGCGCGCCGACGCGCGCGCGCTTCTCGCGCTCGCCCCGGCCGACCTCGTGCGCCAGCTCGAACTCCGGTTCACCCCGAAGCTCGGCGAGATCCGGCTCGCCTCGCGGATCGAGGCGTTTCCGTTCCGCTTCCAGATCGCGCGCCGCTTCGTCAGCGAACGGCTGGCGCTCGTCGGCGACGCGGCCCATGTCGTCCACCCGATCGCGGGCCAGGGGCTCAACCTGGCCTTACGCGACGTCGCAGCGCTCGCCGAAACGATCGTCGGCGAGATGCGGCTCGGCCTCGATCCCGGCGCACCGGCGCCGCTAGCCGCCTACCAGCGCCTGCGCCGCTTCGACGTCGCCGCGAGCGGCATGGGCATGGACGTCATGAACCGCCTCTTCTCCAACGACTTCGGCCCCTTGCGCATCGTCCGCGATCTGGGACTGCAAAATCGTCGACCGCGCGCCGGCGCTCAAAGACATGCTCATTCTCGAGGCCGGCGGCGCGGGACGCGGCGCGCCGAAGCTCTTGCGCGGCCTCGCGCTGTGAGCGGGAGCTTCAGCGCGCGCACGCTCGCCGCCCAGGCTCTGGGCAGGATCGACGAGGAGACGCGCGCGCTCGTCAAGCCGATCTGCGTCTCGTCGACCTTCATCCGCGACCCCGACAACCTCTATCGCAGCGGCAACAGCTACGGCCGCCCCGACAACGAGACGGTGCGCGAGGCGGAGTCGGTTATCGGCGCGCTCGAGGGCGCGAATGCGACGCTCGCTTTCGGCTCGGGCATGTCGGCGGCGGTGGCGCTTTTCCTGTCGCTCGGGCCCGCCGCGCATGTCGTCGCGCCGCTCGCGATGTACTATGGTGTGCGCACCTGGCTCGCCAACGAAGCGCCGGCGCTCGGGCTTCACGTCGATTTCGCCGACGCCGAGGATCTGGCCGCGATCGGGCGCGCCATCAAGCCGGGCGCGACAAAACTCGTCTGGCTCGAGACGCCGAGCAATCCGCTTTGGGGGATCAGCGACATCGAAGGCGCAGCGCAGATCGCCCATGCGGCGGGCGCTTTCCTCGCCGTCGACTCGACATGCGCCACGCCGATCTTCACGCAACCCATCGCGCTCGGCGCCGACGTCGTCATGCATTCGGCGACGAAATACCTCAACGGCCATTCCGACGTGGTGGCCGGCGCGCTTCTCTTCGCCCGCGGCGACGGGCTCTTCGAGCGCGCGCGCGACATCCGCAAGGCGCACGGCCTCATCCTGCATCCGTTCGAGGCGTTCCTTTTGACGCGGGGCCTCCGAACGCTCGATCTGCGGGTGCGCGCCGCGGCGGCCAACGCGATGGAGCTTGCAAGCCGCCTCTCCGATCACGCCGCCGTCTCGGCCGTGCTCTATCCCGGACTGCCGCATCATCCCGGACACGCGGTCGCGCGGCGGCAGATGCAGGGCGGATTCGGCGGCATGCTGTCGATCCGCGTCCGGGGCGGCGCGGAGGCCGCGGTCGCGGCGGCGGCGCGGGCGGCTCTATGGAAGCGCGCGACTTCGCTCGGCGGCGTCGAGTCGCTCATCGAGCACCGCGCCTCGATCGAAGGCGCGGGCTCCCCCTGCCCGCCCGACCTCCTGCGCCTTTCGGCGGGAATCGAAGACGTCGAGGATTTGTGGCGCGACCTCGACCGCGCGCTGACGGCCTGAACCGGCGATTGAGCGCTCCGGCAATCGCCGCGCCGGAGCCACAGTGTCGTCGCAAACGACGGGCAGGCACGTCGAAGCGTTCAAGAATCATTCAGCCGCGGCGTGGTTGTTTGCGCGGGGCCACCGAAGACGAAAGGCGCATAGACCAGAGGCCGGCGGGGCGCTGACGGGGCTCATAACCGAATTGTGGAACTCGATTGCGCGCCTCCATTGGGCCGCCGCCTTCGTCATGTTTCGCTCGAGGCCGCCTTGCGACGGCAAGTTTGGAAAGGATGCTTGCATGCAATTCTTGCGACCCGCGATGGCCGCGCTGCTCTTTGGCGTCTGCGCGCCGGCTCTCGTCGCGCCGAGTCTGGCGCAGACCTGCGTCTGCCCTCCCGCCGAAGGCTTCAGTTCGGGGCCCGTCATCGAGGCGGAAGAGCCGCCCCCGCCGCTGCTGGAGTACGACCAGCCGCCGATGCCGGCGCCCGGCTATCTTTGGACGCCCGGCTACTGGGCCTGGAACAATGACGATTACTACTGGGCACCGGGCGTCTGGGTCGAGCCGCCCCGTCCGGGGCTGTTGTGGACGCCCGCCTACTGGGCGTTCGTCGGCGGCGTCTACCTGTTCCATCGCGGCTATTGGGCGCCCCACGTCGGCTTCTACGGCGGCGTCGATTACGGCTACGGCTACAACGGCGTCGGCTACGAGGGCGGCCGCTGGGAGAACGGGCGGTTCTTCTACAATGCGACCGTCAACAACTTCGACGGCGTCCACGTCGGCAACGTCTACAGCCAGCCGGTCGCGGTTTCGCCCGGCGTCGGCCGGGCGAGCTACAACGGCGGCCCCGGCGGGAATCTGTTGAAGCCGACGCCCGAGCAGGAGCGCTTGTCCACGGAAGAGCGCATCAAGCCGACCCCGGCTCAGCTGAACCAGGTCCGCGCGGCCAGCGTGAACCCCGAGCAGTTCCATTCGGCCAACAGGGGCAAGCCGGCGATCGCCGCCACGCCGCGTCCCGGCGAGTTCAAGGGGCCGGGCGTGGTCCCGGCGAAGGCGGCGGGCGCGGCCCAGGCGGCGCCGACGCCGGGGCCGAACGCCCAGCCGGCGCCCGGCGCGCCGCCAAAAGCCCAGGAGAAGCTGCCGGCCGGCGAGAAGCCGCTCGGCGCCGGGCAGACGCTGCCGGCGGAAAAGCCGATCAAGCCGAAGCCGCTTACCGCGCCGAGGGTCGAGCAAAAGCTGCCGGCGGGCGAAAAGCCGCTCGGCGGCGCCGCGCCGGGGCAGCCGCCTGCGCCGGTTCCGCTGAATGGCGCTGCGAAGCCGCGCGAAAAGCTCCCGGCCGGAACATCGCCGAACGTCGTCGGCAAGCCGCCCGGCGCGGAGAAGCCGATCCGGCCCGAGCTCGCCCCGATTGGCGCCCCGAAAGCCATGGAACGCCCGCAAGTTCAGCCGCAGAGCCTCCAGAGGCCCGTCGTGCCGGGCGGCATGCAGCGGCCGCCGGCACTCGAGCGGCCCGTCGCGCCGGCAGGCATGGCGCCCGGCGCGCCGCCTCGGCCGGAGCTCGCGCCGAACGGCATGCCGAAGGGTCCGCCCGGCGCCGCCGCGGGCAAACCGCCTCCGCCGGGCGGCAAGCCCCCGCTGTGCGGACAGCCCGGCCTGCCGCCCTGCCCGAAGTGATCACCCGAGAAGGAGGGCTATGGCCCTCCTTCGACTGACGCCGGGCGCGTCCTCTTTGCCGAAGCCGGCCGAATCCGGCTAAGGACCTGCGCATGTCGCGCATGGTCCGCAACATTTTCTCCGTCGGCGGCTGGACGATCGCCTCCCGCCTGACCGGATTCCTGCGCGACATGGCGCTCGCGGCCCTGCTCGGCGGGGGCGCGCTCAACGACGCCTATGTGGCGGCGATCAAGCTGCCCAATCAGTTTCGCCAGATTTTCGGCGAGGGCTCGTTCAACGCGGCCTATCTGCCGACCTACACCAGCGTGCTCGAGCGAAAGGGTCCCGAGGAGGCCGGCCGTTTCGCGAGCCAGGTGTTCACGCTGCTCATCCTGTCGCAGGTCGCGCTTCTCGGCGTCGTCTATATCGACATGCCGCTGCTCGTCGAACTGACCTCGCCCGGCTTCGTGAGCCAGCCGGAGAAGTTCGCCCATGCGGTCGAGATGTCGCGCATCATGTTCCCCTACATCGCCTTCATCGCCGTGTTCGCGCTGCATCAGGGCACGCTCAACGCCAACAATTCCTGGAGCGTGCCGGCGGCCGCGCCCGCTGCGGCCAATGTCTGCATGATCGCCTTCCTCGCCTTCGCCGCCTGGTTTCCAAAAATCTCGCCGGGCGTCGCCAGCATGGCGAGTTTTGGGTTTCTCGCCTCGGGCGCGACCCAGCTCGCGATCGCGATGGCGGACGCGCGCCGGCGCGGACTCCTCGAGCGGCTCATCTGGCCGCGCTGGACGCCGGAAGTCAGGCGGTTCTTCTGGATGCTGGGCCCGGCGATCGGCATTTCCGCGAGCTACCAGATCGGCGCGCTCGCCGACCAGATCGTCGGCTCGCTCCTGCCGACCGGCGGCCTTTCCGCGATCAGCTACGCCGACCGGCTCTATCAATTGCCCGGCGGCGTCATCGTCATCGCCACCAGTTCGGTCCTGCTCAAGGAAATGTCGATGCTCGTCGCGCGGGGCGACGCGGAGGCGGCGCTCAACGCCCAGAACCGCGCCGCGTCGCTAACGGTCGCGCTGGGCGCGCCCTTCGTCGTCGTCTTCCTCCTGATCCCCGACCTCATCATCGCCGCCGCCTTCGAGCACGGCGCGTTCAAGGCCAGCGCGACTCACCAAGCCGCCAGCGTGCTCGCCGCCTATTCGCTCGGCATGCCGGCGCTCTTCGTCGACCGGATCGTTTCGGCGAGCTTTCTGTCGCGCGGCGACACCGCGACCCCGATGAAGGTCACGCTCGTCGGCGTCGCGCTCAACGTCGCGCTGAAGGTCGCGCTCTATAAGCCGCTCGGCGCGCCGGGCCTCGCGGTCGCCACCGCCGCGGGCCTGTGGGTCAAGGTCGCGGGCGTCTATGCGCTCGCGCATCGGCGCGGCTGGACGGCGCCGGACCCGCGCTTCCTCGCCACCGCCGCCGCCGCCCTGTTCGCCTGCGGCGCGCTCGCGCTGGCGCTGACGCTGGCCGACGAGCCGCTCGTCTCGGCGCTGTCGGATCTGCCGCGCTTCGCCCGCGAGACGCGGCTCGCCATCCTGACCGTCATCGGCGTCGCGGTCTATTTTCCGGCTCTGGCCGCCGGGATGTGGCTCGCCGGCGCGGCGCCCTCCGACCTCCTCGGCCGGACGCGGAGCGCGCTGAGGCGCGGCCGGTAGCCGTATTCCGATAAGGAGTTGCGATGCCGCCGGCGTCATCAGCGCTCCGGGCGCCCGACGCTGGCAGCGATCGCTCAGAAAATGCGCCGGGCATAAGGCAGGCGCAGGATAACCCAGTTGGTGAACGCAAAGGAGCCGAGGATCGCGGCGATCACAGTCACGATGAGGCGCAGCCATTTCGGTCCCGGCGCTCCGATCAGGGCCCATTGCAGCAGCAGGACGATCGGCATGTGGAAGACATAGACCGCAAACACGTTGGCGGCGAGGACGCGCCACACCCGGCCGGTCCCGATCGCCAGCTCGCGGAACAGCACGGGCAGGCCGACGCAAAACCCGACGCAAAGGACGGCTTCCCAGGTGCAGATGAACCAGCTGCCGGAGTCGGGGCCTCGAATCGTGGCGACGGCGGCCCAAAGGTAGGCGGCGGCCGCAAGCCCGACCCCGACCGCGAGCCACGCCAACCCGCGGCGCGTCGGCATGGTCTCGAGCCACCGGCGCGGGCCGGCAAGGAGGCCGATCGCGAACAGGCTGGCGTATTGCGCGATGTGCGCCGGCTCCATCTGGATGAAGCCCAGAAACCCGATCCAGCGATCCTGCGGATACCAGATGCGGATGACGAATGTCGCCGCGGCGAGCAGGACCGCATAGACGGCAATCGCGGCATCCGTCGGCGGGTTCCGGGCGACCGATCCGCGATCCGCGGGGATGAACGCGCGCGCCGCGGCGTAAAGCAGGGCATAGAGCAGAAGATGCTCAAGAAACCAGAGATGGCCAAAGTTGAATGCAGGCCAATGCTCCCACGCGGGCCAGAAGCCCGGCTTCGGCACGTCCCCGAAGAAATACCTGTGCAAAGGCCCCTGAGGTGGGAAGTACCTCGTCAAATAGGTCCAGTAGCTGATTGGCGGCGCCGCCGGATCGAGCGCGAGATGGGCCCAGCCCGCGATGGGCACGATCGCGACCGTGCCGAACAACAGCGGCAGCCCCAGCCGGCGACCGCGATCGCGGAGGAAGGCGCTCGCGCCCTTGCGATCGAAAGCGCCCGGCGTGAAGTAGCCGGCAAGGAGGAAGAAGAGCCCCATGAAAAAGGCCGCATTGACGCCAAGGAACACTGACGCCCGCGCGATCGGCGGGTCCGGCAGCGGGATTTCAGGGGGATGCGCCGTCACATAGGCCTCGACCGAATGGTGGGCGACCACGAGCATGATCAGGACGACGCGGACCGCATCGACAAATGCTAGGCGGTCCGGGGAGCGGCCGCGGGCCGTTGCCGAAGCAGACGCCGCCGGAATGGCTTCGTGCAGGGCGGCCACAGTCATGATCGTCTTTTTCCGCCAAGGCTCGACGCCATTCGCGGCGCCTGCTGAGACATCGCCACCATCGTAAGCCGTGCGTGGCGCAAAAGAAACGCGGCGGGAGGTCGCGCACGCTCGGCAGAATGCGGCGCGCGTCGAGGCTCACGCGCTAAAGCATTTTGTGATCCGGCGGAATCGGCGTCGGCTTCGCTCGAACCTGTTTCTGCTTGCTCCAGTCATGCGAGTAGCGCATGCCGCGAGCGCAGCTCTCCCCCGACTGATCCAGCGTGATCGGCCGACCCGTTCCCCTGCTAACGGGGGAAGAAAAGGGAAAAGCGGCCGCCTCCGCGCCGGTTTATCGCCTAAAACACCAATGATTACAGTTGGCCGCGCAAAGTTGGCCGTGCGGGCCGAACAGGAACGGAAAAGGGGAGCAATTCGGTATTATGGCGCAGCCGCCGGCGGCGGCCGCGGTCCGGCCGCCGCGCCGACCTGGCCCGGGCGGCGACCGGCAATGCCGCTTGACGCGCGCCGCGGCAGGGCTTCCTCTTCCGGCTCTCGGGCGAGGTCTAAGCATGAGCGTTCAGGCGCGCGACGCAGCGCAGGAGTTCGGCTTCCGCTTCGGCCGCGTGCCGATGGTCAGCCGCGCGCCGGGGCGGGTCAACCTGATCGGCGAGCACACCGACTACAACGACGGCTTCGTCATGCCGGCGGCGCTCGACTTCGCCACGCTGACCGCCGCTTCGCCCCGGCCCGACCGGCGGCTCCGCGTCCATTCGCTGATCATGGACGAAACGCGCGAGTTCGACCTCGACGCGCCGGAGCCCGCCCGCCGCGACTGGTCGGACTACGTGTTCGGCGTCGCCGCGATGCTGGAAAAGAGCGGACGCCGTCTCGTGGGCGCCGATCTCGTCGTCTGGACTGATGTGCCGCTGGGCTCCGGCTTGAGCTCCTCGGCGGCGCTGGAGGTGAGCGTCGCGCATGCGCTCCTCATCGCGGCGGGACTGCCGTTCGAGCCGGTCGCCGTCGCCAAGATCTGCCAGCATGCGGAGAACGACTATGTCGGCATGCGCTGCGGCATCATGGACCAGTATGTCTCGGCCTGCGGCGTCGCCGGCCACGCGCTCCTGATCGACTGCCGCTCGCTCGAATCGCGCAACGTCCCGATCGCGCCGAACCTGAAACTGCTCATCGCCAATTCGAACGTGCGCCACCAGCACGCGGGCGGCGAATACAACGCCCGGCGCGAGGCGTGCGAAGAAGGCGTCCGGCTCCTGCGCCCCTATCTCGGCCCGATCAAGGCTTTGCGCGACGTGACGCCGAAAGCGCTCGACCGTCATCGCCGCGTCCTGCCCGAGCTCGTCTATCGCCGCTGCCGCCACATCGTCACCGAAAACGCGCGCGTGCTCGAGGCCGAACGGGCGCTGAAGGCCGGCGACTTCGTCGCCTGCGGCAAGGCGATGAACGCTTCGCACGCCTCCATGCGCGACGACTTCGAGATCACCTGCCCCGAGATCGACGTCCTCGCCGCCCTCGCGCAGCAGCAGGCCGGCGTCTACGGCTCGCGCATGACCGGGGGCGGCTTCGGCGGCTGCACGGTGAGTCTCATCGAAGCGAGCGCGGTCGAGCGGGTGAGGCGGATCGTCATCGACGGCTATCGGGTCGGCGCCGGCCGCGAGGCGGACGTGTTCGTCTGCTCGCCGTCCGACGGCGCCGGGCTCGACCCGCTCGACAAGGGGTGAGCGTCATGGCCAAGCTCGATTGGCGCGAGGCCTCGCATCGCCGCCTCAACCCGCTCACCGGCGAATGGACGCTCGTTTCGCCCCATCGCATGAAGCGCCCCTGGCAGGGCAAGCGCGAAGCGGTCGCCGCGGCGCCTTCGCTTCGATACGATCCGGACTGCTATCTCTGCGCGGGAAATGCGCGCGCGAACGGCGCGCGCAATCCGGCCTACGAGCACACCTTCGTCTTCGACAACGATTTCGCCGCGCTCGAGCCGAATGCGCCGCCGGAGCGGGTCGAGGACGGGCTTCTGGTCGCGGAAGGCGAATCCGGCCTCTGCCGGGTGCTCTGCTTCTCGCCCCGCCACGACCTGACGCTCGCCCGGATGGAGGTCGCCGACATCGAGCGCGTGGTCGACGCCTGGGTCGAGGAGACGGTGAACCTCGGCTCGCGGCCCGACGTCGCCGCCGTGCAAATCTTCGAGAACCGCGGCGAGATCATGGGCTGCTCCAACCCGCATCCGCACGGCCAGATCTGGGCGACCCGCCATCTCCCGAACGAACTCGAGAAGGAGACGCATCGCCAGACCGAATATCTGCTGACGCACGGCCGGGTCCTGCTGATCGACTATCTCGTCCAGGAGCTCGCGCTCGGCGAGCGCATCGTCTCATCCAACGAGCATTTCGTCGTGCTGGTCCCGTTCTGGGCGATCTGGCCGTTCGAGACGATGATCCTGCCGCGAAGGCGGATCGGCGGCTTCGCCGAACTGCGGCCCGCCGAAAGGACCGCGCTCGCCGCGGCGCTCTCCGACCTCACGCGGCGCTACGACCGGCTGTTCGACGTGTCGTTTCCCTATTCGATGGGCTTCCACCAGAAGCCGACCGGCGGCGCCGTGCATGCCGAATGGCAGATGCACGCGCATTTCTACCCGCCGCTGCTGCGCTCGGCGACGGTGAAGAAATTCATGGTCGGCTTCGAGTTGCTGGGCTCGCCGCAACGCGACCTCACGCCCGAGGCCGCGGCGGCGAGGCTGAGGCAGGCGTGACCGCTCTTCAGGCGCCGCGTCACCCGGACGCCGGATTGTCCTGCAAAAGATGCCGAGGCCGTCGCGCCCTGGCCAACTCTTCCGTCGCCCACGGCGGATGCGAAGTTGCGGCCATCCTCATGAAGGCGAAGCGCTTCTCCTCGATACGCAATTTCCTGACGGGCGCCCACCGCAGGTTCGCAACCTGCGCCTTTTCCGACGCGCCACGCGGCCGACGAACGATGAAATGAACGCCCATCGTCCTCCTCCCTGTTCGGACCTCCCTGTCCCTTGGCGTACTTCATACACCTGCTGTCAGACTTTAGTGTGACGGACGCGGTCGGAGCGACAAAATTGCGCCTCGCCGGTCGGATAGGTCTTTGGGCGTCGCCGGAGCGGGACCTTTCGGTCCGCGCCAAGACGCCAGCCCGGACATGCGGAGGCCGATATGGCCGTTCATATCCACCATGTGAACATTCGGACCACCGATCTCGAGCGCACGATCGCCTTCTATGCCGACGCGATCGGCCTCACCAACGGCTGGAGACCCGAGTTCGGCTTTCCGGGCGCTTGGCTCTATGACGGCGCGAGGCCCGCCGTCCATCTCAACCTCGTGGCTGAAGAGCCGCAAAATGCGGGCAATGCGGTCGATCACGTGGCCTTCGCTTTCGACGCGCTCGATCCGGTGCTCGCCCGGCTCGACCGCCTGAAGGTGCGATACACCCGCCCGACGCCGGTGCCCGGAACCGACATTCGCCAGTGCTTCGTCAAGGACCCCAACGGCGTCACCGTGGAATTGCAGGGTCCTTGAAGCGGGACGCGAAAAAGTGGATGCCGGTTTTTCGCAAGTATCCCGCGTATTCAAGGACTCTGGAACGCGGCCGGCGCGAACGAATCGGCCTGCGCCATCTCCCACATCTCGCGCCAGCGTTTGTCCCGCGCCCCGGTGACGAGTTCGCCCCGCTTCAGCGACGGATAGAGTTCGGCGAAAGTCATCGTCTCGTGCGCGTTGACCCGGCGCGAGAAATGCTCGGGCCTGAACTCGTGGGGATGATCGAGGCCGGCGGCCGCGATCAGTTCCGCGAGCGCCTGCACCATCGAGGCGTGATAGTTGCGCACCCGCTCGGTCTTGTCCGCCACGACCAGCGCGCGGGCGCGCCCCGGGTCCTGCGTCGTCACCCCCGTCGGGCAGCGGTCGGTGTGGCAACTCAGCGACTGGATGCAGCCGAGCGAGAACATGAAGCCGCGCGCGGCGTTGCACCAGTCGGCGCCGAGCGCCACGGCGCGCGCCATGTCGAAGCCGTTGACGATCTTGCCTGAGCAGCCGACGCGGATGCGATCGCGCGCATTGATCCCGACCAGGGCGTTGCGCACGAAGACGACGCCCTCGCGCATCGGCACGCCGATATGGTCGGCGAATTCGAGCGGCGCCGCGCCGGTGCCGCCCTCCATGCCGTCGACGACGATGAAGTCGGGATAGATCCCCGTCTCGACCATCGCCTTGCAGACGCCCAGGAACTCCCAGGGATGGCCGACGCAGAGCTTGAAGCCGACCGGCTTGCCGCCCGAGAGCGCGCGCAGCTTGGCGATGAAGGCGACCATCTCCCTCGGCGTCGCAAACGCGCTGTGGCTCGCGGGCGAGATGCAGTCCTTGCCCTTTTCGACGCCGCGGATCGCCGCGATCTCCGCCGTGACCTTGGCGCCCGGCAGCACGCCGCCGTGGCCGGGCTTTGCGCCCTGGGAGAGCTTGATCTCGATCATCTTGATCTGGTCGCTGGCGGCGGCGGCCCTGAACTTCTCCTCATCGAAACGGCCGTCGGGCGTGCGGCAGCCGAAATAGCCCGAGCCGATCTCCCAGATGATGTCGCCGCCGCCCTCGCGATGATAGGGGCTGAAGCCGCCCTCGCCCGTGTCGTGGGCGAAGCCGCCGAGCGCCGCGCCCTTGTTGAGCGCGCGGATGGCGTTGGCGGAGAGCGCGCCGAAGCTCATGGCGGAAATGTTGAAGACCGACATCGAATAGGGCTTTGCGCAGTCGGGGCCGCCGACCGTGATGCGGAAGCCCTCCCTCGCGACCGGCTTCGGCGTGATCGAGTGTCGCAGCCATTCGTAGCCCGGCGCGTTGGTGTCGCGCAGCGTGCCGAACGGGCGCTTGTCGAGCGCCATCTTGGCGCGCTGATAGACGATGGCGCGCTGGGTGCGCGAGAACGGCAGCCCGTCCGTCTCGCTCTCGAAGAAATACTGCCGCATCTCGGGGCGCATTTCCTCGAGGAGGAAGCGCAAATGGGCGGAGATCGGATAGTTGCGCAAGACCGCGTGCCGGGTCTGCGCGAGATCGCGGACCCCGACGAGGCTGAGGGCGCTGAAGAGAAAAGCGCCGACCCAGAAGAGCCCGTTCGCGCCCGGCGCCGCGCCGGCGGCGATGAGCGCGAGGAAGACGAGCGTCAGGAGGACCGCGAGGGTGAGGACGATGAATCTCGGCGAAAACGCCAATCTGAGCGCCTGCAAGGCGACCTCCCCGTTTCCCTTAAGCCCGACCCGACGTTGCACGCCCCTGATGTGACGCTGGCGTGACGGCAGGCGGCCGAAATGGCCGTCAGACCAATCGAATCGGTCCCGGGTATTTCGCGACGGCCGGGTCGCCCGTTACCAGGATCAGGCCTTCGATCGTCGCCTGCGCGACGAGCATGCGGTCGAACGGGTCCTTGTGGAGGGGAGGCAGGCTCATCAGCGCTGCCGCGTGGGCGCCGGTCATCGGGATTTCGATGTAGCCGTTGTCGAACAGGCTTCGGCGAAGACGTCCGGCATCGATACGAAAATCAGCGCGGCCGCGGCCCGTCTTGATCGCGATCTCCCACAGACTCACGGCGCTGAACGCGAGGTCGCTGTCCGGACTCTCGATCAAGGTGAGGGCCGCTTGGGAGAGCCTCTCCGGCTCGGCCGCGCCCCAAAGCAAAATGTGGGTGTCGAGCAAAAGCCTCATTCATCGACGCCGAACATCTTCTCGATTTCCTCCTGGTCCATCGTGTCGAAATCGTCGGGCACGGTGAACTCGCCGGCCATGAAGCCGAGGCGCCGAGGCGCCGCCGGACCATCGATCGGCACGACCTTGACCAGCGGCTTGCCCGCCTTGGCGATGATGAACGGCTCGCCCTTCGCGGCCGCGGCGACGAGCCGCGAAAGATGGGTCTTGGCTTCGTGGATGTTGACGGTGCGCATGTTTCTCTCTTGGCCTTAGTCTAATAGACTTAGTCCTACGGGCGCATCCCGTCAAGATGTATGCGTTGAGGGGCGAATTGCGGAGCAATCTGACCGCCTACGAGGCGCCCCTCGTCGCTCGCGAGCGGCGCCTGGCCGCCGCGCCGGCCCTTTGGGCGCGCGTGGAGGTGGTGTGATCGGGATCACACCGGTGTGGCGCAGCCTCTAGGCGCCGGGAGGCGGCGCGCCGCAAACGGCATTTACGCCGCCGCTTCATAAGTGAAGAACCCCCTGCCCGTCTTGCGGCCGAGATAGCCGGCGTCGCACATCTGTTTGAGGAGCGGGCTCGGGCGGTACTTCGAGTCGTCGAAGCCGTTGTAGAGCGTCTCCATGATGTCGAGCACGATGTCGAGGCCGATGAGGTCGGCGAGCGCCAGCGGCCCCATCGGATGGTTGGCGCCGAGCTTCATCATCTGGTCGACGTCCTCAGGGCTCGCGAGGCCCTCGTAGACGCAGTTGATCGCCTCGTTGATCATCGGCACGAGCACGCGGTTGACGACGAAGCCGTAGCTGTCCTTCGACACCCGCGCCTTCTTGCCGATCGCCTCGGTCAGCGCGACGATTTTCGCGGTCGTCTCGTCGGTCGTCTGCATCGCCCGGATGATCTCCACGAGCTGCATCATCGGCGCCGGATTGAAGAAATGCATGCCGATGACCCGGCCGGGAATCTTCGAGGTCGCGGCGATCCTGGTGACCGAGATGGATGACGTGTTGGTCGCGAGAATGGCGTCGGCGCGGCAGACGCGGTCGAGGTCGGCCATCACCGCCTTCTTGATGTCGAACCGTTCGAGCACGGCCTCGACCACCACGTCGCAGTCGGCGAGGTCGTCGATCTTCACCGTCGGCGAGATGCGGAAAAGCGCCGCGTCCTTGTCGGCGGGCGCGAGCTTGCCGCGCGCCACGAACCGCTCGAGGCTCTTCTTGATCGTCGCCATGCCGCGGTCGAGCGCCGCCTTGCGCGATGTCCTGCAGCCTCACCGGATAGCCCGCCGCCGCGAACGCCTGCGCGATCCCCGCCCCCATCGTGCCCGCCCCGACGACGCCGATTGTCTTGACGCCCTCGACCATCGCCTGCCTCCTCGCGCTTCGCACGCTCCCGTCCTATTCTTGGGAAAGAATGCGAACCCTGTACGACAGCGAGACGCGGAGCCGCCCTCTCAGGCCAGGCGCGGCGATCCGGCCGCGGCCTAAACCTCGACCAGCTCGGTATGCCCAAAGCCCTTGCGGTAATCGAGGACCGAGACGACGACGGGCTTGATCGAGAAGAGCGCGATGCTGTCCGCCTCCTCCGGCCCGAAATCCGCGCCTTGCGGGAACTTCTTCAGGATGAGGCGGCCGACCTTGGCGATCTCCGCGCGGTCGGTCATGCGCGCCGCCCGGCCGCCCATCGACAGTGCGAGAATCGCTTCCCATCGGTCGTAGGGCAGGGTCACGGTCAGCGAGACCTTGTCGCAGAGGGCGATGTTGCGCGCCTTCTGCGAGTCGGCCGCCGTGCCGAAGTAGACGGTGACGCCGTCGTTGACATAGCCCACCGTCGTCGCCTGCGGATAGCCGTCCGGGCGCACGGTGGCGATCGTCATGTCGATTGCGCCCGAAAGGATCTTGACGATCTTCTCATGCATTGCGCTGTCCATGGCTTCCTTCCCTTCGCGCGAGGCGAGATGACCACGTTTCCGTCCACCCGGCGCTGGCCGGAGTCAATCCCGCGCGCCCGAATGTTCGCGCATGAGCGCGAGGCGCCGCCGCACCGGCCGCCTTATCCGACGAGTGCCGCCGCTGATCCTCAGCGACGAAAAAGGGACTGTGGAAGCTGTCGCCGCAACCCCGGTTTGCAAAAGACGACGTTCAAGAGATCCACGGCGAGGTCCGTTCCGCTCCAACCGGGCCATTTCGACGCCAATGGCGCGCGAGCCGCCCCATATCCTCGTCAAATCCGGCTTGATTGGCGGAGCTTGAATGTCAACGCGCAGGGGTGTCTGAATGGCCATCCGGAATCTCGGCTCTGACGTCCACCCTGGAGAGGATCATCATGAACATCGGCGTTATCGGCGCGGGCATGATCGGGGGCACGGTCGGCGTGCTCTGGGCAAAGGCCGGCCATCTGGTCCGGTTCGGGACGCGCCATCCGGAATCCTTAGGACCGCTGCTCGCCGAGGCGGGGCCCAATGCGTCGGCGGGCTCGCCGGAGGAGGCCGCGCGTTTCGGCGGGATCGTCTTCTGTTCGGTCCCCTACGGCGCCTGGCCGTCGCTGGCGCCGGCGCTTGCGCCGCTCGTCTCGGGCAAGGCGTGCTGGATTCCGCCAATCCCTATCCCGGGCGCGACGGCGATTTCGCGAGGGCCGCGATCGCCGCCGGCGAAGGCGCCGGCGTCCCCGTCGCACGGCTCTTGCCCGGTACGAGGTTGGTGCGAGCCTTCAACTCGGTCTACTTCAAAACCTTGCAGACGGAGGCGCATCGCGCCGGAGACCGCGTCGGGATCCCGCTCGCGAGCGACGACGCCGCGGCGCTCGACGCAGCCGCGCGGTCTGGTCCGGGACGCGGGGTTCGAGCCGGTCGTCGTTGGACCGCTCGTAAGCGCGCGCTCCTTCGATCCGGGGACCCCGGTCTACAACACCGGCATGAGCGGCGCGGACCTCGCCCGCGCGCTCGGCGTCGCCCGGACGCCGTGACGCGGCTGGACGCAGGCGCGCCCCGCTCCCGCCTGCTCTCCCGTCGCTTTGCCTCGAGTCACGCGCGGTCGCGCGCCCCTTCTCCGCGGAGCGGAGGAGTGTGGCCTGAAGGGCCGGATGGGGTGTGGAAAGCAGGGATGCTCGATGAAGGCTCGCGTCGACGGTCGTGCAATCCGACTCGGGGTCGGGCAGCGGGCCATACCTCATCCGGCGCCTTCGGCGCCACCTTCCCCGCAGAGCTGGGGAAGGGTAGCGCCAGGCACTTGAGATGTTTGAATGCCCGTAGCGCCCGCAGAGAGGGTCGGGATGGGGCAAGTCTCACGATCGCGGAACGGCTCGCAAAGCTCATCGGCGCGCCCCGAGCGAACGAGGTCGACGGAGCCTTGACATGCGCTGAGCATGCGCTCATCTTTTTCGCATGTCGACCATGATCCAGATCCGCAATGTCCCCGAAGCGCTTCACCGTCGCCTGAAGGCGCGCGCCGCGCTCGCGGGCAAGTCGCTGTCCGACTATCTGCTCGAAGAGATCGCCGAGGCGGCCGAACGCCCGACGATCGAGGAATTGCGCGCCCGCCTCGCCGACCGGACGCCGGTCTCTCCCTCGCCGGAGCCCGCCCTCGCCGTGCGCGAGGAACGCGAGGCCCGGTGATCGTCGTCGACGCTTCGGCCCTTCTCGAAGTTTTGCTGCGCACGCCGGCCGCGCCGAGTGTCGAGCGGCGGCTGTTCGAGCCTCGCGAGACGCTGCACGCCCCGCATCTCGTCGACCTCGAGATCGCGCAGGCGCTCCGCCGCTATGTGGCCTCGGGCCAGATCTCCGCCGAGCGCGGCCGCCAGGCGCTGGACGACCTTGCGGCTTTTCGCCTGCGTCGCTGGCCGCATGAGCCGCTCATGCCTCGCGTCTGGAGCCTGCGCGACAACCTGACGGCCTACGACGCCGCCTATGTCGCGCTCGCCGAGGCCCTCGACGCGCCCCTCCTCACCCGCGACCGCCGCCTCGCTTCGGCGCCGGGGATTCGGGCAAGAGTGGAAATCGTCTGAAGCGTCATCGCGAGGAGCCCCGTAGGGCGTCGAAAGACGCCCGTTTTTCGACGAGCGGCCGCGACACGGCGCCTGCGGCGGAGGCGGAACGGACCTCGCCGTCGAGCTCTTGCCGAGAAACCCTTCCAAACCGGAGAGCCTGTCAATGAAGGCCTTCGGCCCCCGCCTGCGGCGGCGCGCCCCAATGGGCGTCTTTAGACGCCCATCTCACGACGGGCTATGGGGCGCGTCATTGACAGACTCTCCGGATTGGAAAAGCGGGCATTCAAGAGCTCGACGGCGAGGTCCGTTCCGTCCCCTGGCCACTTGGTTGCCGTTAATACCTCCGCGATGACCGTCCCCGCGCTTGAGCTGACGACGGCGATGAAGGCGCGACAGCCCGACGTCGCCTTTCGGCGCCCTTGGAGGCGCCGCGCACCGACTGCATAGCGACAGAAAAGGACGCAACTTCCGTCGCCTATTGCGAACGGGTTGTGGCCTTCGCATTGGCGCTTGAGCTCTCGCCCGCAGGATACGGCGCGAGGCGGTGGGGTGTTGCATACATGCCACCGCATGTGATTTCATGGAGCGAGCCGCGCCAGAGAGGCTTGCGCCCAAGCGTTGCCCTGGTCGGCGGCTAGCCTATAGAGGCGCGCCGCCTCTTGGTCGTTCTTCGGCAGGCCGCCACGGCCGTTCTCATAGAAGAATCCGAGATTGGCTCGTCCGCCCGCGTTACCCTGCTCGGCGGCGAGCTTAAAGAGGCGCGCCGCCTCGCCGTCGTCCTTCGGAAGGCCGCCGCGGCCGTCTCGATAGAAGACCCCGAGATTGGCTCGCCCGCCCGCGTCGCCCTGGTCGGCGGCGAGCTTGAAGAGGCGCGCAGCCTCGCGCTCATCCTTCGGCAGGCCGCCGCGGCCATTCTCGTAGAAGACCCCGAGATTGGCCCGCCCGCCCGCGTCGCCCTGGTCGGCGGCGAGCTTATAGAGGCGCGCCGCCTCTTGGTCGTCCTTCGGCAAGCCGCCACGGCCGTTCTCATAGAAGAATCCGAGATTGTTCTGCGCGCCCGCGTCACCCAGGTCGGCGGCGAGCTTAAAGAGACGCGCCGCCTCGCCGTCGTCCTTCGGAAGGCCGCCGCGGCCGTCTCGATAGAAGACCCCGAGATTAGCGCGCCCGCCCGCGTTGCCCTGATCGGCGGCGAGCTTAGGCGATGCCCAAAAACTATTGCTTCATTTCGTGAAACCTCGGCGAGATGCTGTAGTTCCATTCTGGATGGAATGAGTATCGGGTCATGTTGAGGGTCGCCATTTCCGCGTCCGAGACCTTGATGCCCTTTGGATAGGTGTTGCTATCGAGTTCGCAGCGGATTTTGAGACCGGTTTTCGTCGTGGTGTTGGCGATCAGTTCGATGACGATGAGGAGGCTGAGGAGTGGCGTCGCGCGCCAGTTCTGCGTGATGTGGCAGAACATGCGATGCTCGATCTTGTTCCACTTCGAAGTCCCTGGCGGATAGTGGCAAACCTGAATGATCAGACCGGTTTCGTCCGCGAGTTGTTGGAGGGCCAACTTCCAGAGCCGCAGCCGTGAACCATTGGAGCCGCCGCCGTCGGCCGTGATCATCAGGCGCCTCATCCCGGGATAGAGCTTCCAACCCATCTGATCGAGCCAGCATCGGACGGCGTTGACGGCGAACTCCCCGGTGTCGTGGTCGATTCGAGGCTGACATAGCCGAGGTTGGCGCCGATGTCGTAGACCCCGTAAGGGACGACCTTGCCCAACTCCTTGTCCTCGAAATCGTGAGCGTTGACCTCGATCGGTTCGCCCTGCGGCCCATAGTCGCTACCGCCGTTCTTGAATTCGCCCAGCAATTCCTTCTTCTTCGCGTCGATCGATATCACGGGTTCGCCGGCCGCCTGAAACGCCTCGACCTTCGCGTTGATATATTCGAACTGGGCGTCGCGATCAGGATGTTTGCCGGCTTCCTTGGTCTTGCGGTTGGAATGGCGACAATATTTCAGTTCCTCCAGCAGCTTGGGAATGGTCGAGGAACTCACTTTGTGACCCATGGCGCGAAGCGCCGTCGCCAGCTTGTCGTGGCTCTTGGAGACCCATCGCAACGGCCGCATCGGGTCGCCCATCGTCGCCGGCTCGAGCAATCGTTGCAAGTCCTCCAACAGCGTCGGGTCCTTGACCGTCAACCGAGGAGTGCCCCGCCCTTGCGCCGCACCTCTCCCGTCAAGGAGCCGGGGTTCCGCAAGTCCTTCAGACCGCGCCCAATCGTGCTCCGGGCGACCTTCGTCGCGCGCGCGACCGCCGCAATCCCGCCGTAGCCCGCCGCCTTCGCCCCGCCGCCGCGCTCAACCGCCGGCGTCGCTCGTCCAGCGAAGGCCGAAGCGCGTCAAACCGGACGCGCAGGGATGATTCGTCATCATCATCACGATATAGACGCTCGCCTCGCACTCGGGAATCCGCTAAACAGCCGATGCCAGTAAAATCGCAAATTCCGAATTCGGCTATTTTTGGGCGTCGCCTTAAAGAGACGCGCCGCCTCGCCGTCGTCCTTCGGCAGGCCGCCGCGGCCGTTCTCATAGAAGAATCCGAGATTGTTCTGCGCGCTCGCGTTACCCAGGTCGGCGGCGAGGTTATAGAGGCGCGCCGCCTCGCCGTCGTCCTTCGGAAGGCCGCCGCGGCCGTCTCGATAGAAGACCCCGAGATTGGCCCGCCCGCCCGCGTCGCCCTGGTCGGCGGCGAGCTTATAGAGGCGCGCAGCCTCGCGCTCATCCTTCGGCAGGCCACCGCGGCCGTTCTCATAGAAGAACCCGAGATTGACCTGCGCGGGCGCGTTGCCCTGATCGGCGGCGAGCCTATAGAGGCGCGCGGCCTCGCGATCGTCCTTCGGCAGGCCGCCGAGGCCTTTCTCATAGTAGACCCCGAGGTTGTTCTGCCCCCAAGCGTTGCCCTGGTCGGCGGCTAGCCTATAGAGACGCGCCGCCTCGCCGTCGTCCTTCGGCAGGCCGCCGCGGCCGCTCTCATAGAAGAACCCGAGATTGGCTCGCCCGCCCGCGTCACCCTGGTCGGCGGCGAGCTTAAAGAGGCGCGCCGCCTCGCCGTCGTCCTTCGGCAGGCCGCCGCGGCCGCCTCGATAGAAGACCCCGAGATTGGCCCGCCCGCCCGCGTCGCCCTGGTCGGCGGCGAGCTTATAGAGGCGCGCAGCCTCGCGGTCGTCCTTCGGCAGGCCGCCGCGGCCATTCTCGTAGAGCAGCCCGAGATTGACCTGCGCGCTCGCGTCTCCTTGCCCGGCGAGCCGGCGAAGACGCGCGGCCTCCTCGCTCCCGGGATCGCTTGAAGCAGGCGACTGCTCCTCGCTGACGAGACTGCGGGGCTCGGCATTCTTGTCGACAAATTGGTCTGCGCCGGACACCCGTGATGGAGCGGACTCGGGCTGGCTCTGTGGGGCCGGCGTCGTGCTTTTCAGCGGGGCCGGCGGTTCCGCGGAGAGCGTTTGCGCGCGCGCATGTGCGGTCGCACAGTTTGGGAAAGCTGGCGCGTGCGTCAGGTCGCCGTGCGCCGCGTTCGCTTGATGCAGCACCGGTCGCGGCGCGTTCGCCCCAAAGCTCACCAACATTCGGTCGTACGCCTCATCGCGCAGGTCAGCAAAGGACAAGTAGGGCGGCCGACCTTCGGCGCCTCGGTGCAACACTTCGAGCACAGCGCCCGTAAACAGTGTGCGCTCGGCGTTCGCCGGACCCATCGAGATCTCGCCGACAGGACTCGAGCAGAGCAAGAGCGTTCCTCTCGCAGGCTGATTGTCTCCGAGGTCCTTCGCGACCGCGGCAGCCACCGTCTGATCCAGGTCGCCGGCCATTCCGATGAACGCTCTCGCGGCCGCCTCGGAGAAGCAACAGTCGAGGATCACGGATCGGCGCTGCTGAGGCGCCCCGACTCGGAGGGCTCTGGCAAGGTCAGGGGCCTTAATGCCTGTTTCCGCCTCCATGCCTCGGTGACTCCGACGCACGAGCAGCGAGAGGTGACCCTGATCGTCAATGTAGCCATGGCCAATATAATACACAAGCACATCGGTAACAGGGCGACCGGCATCCCGCCGCTCGCGCAGCAGGAAGTCGAGCGTTTCGCGCACCCGCGCGAGTTGGTCGCCGGCCCCTGAGGTATCGTCGAAGAGATCGAGCACAAGTTCTGGGTCGAGCCCTAGACCCGCGCGATCATAACGATAGCGGACCACATAACGGGCGGAGCGCAAGAATGACGGCGCGCGACCCAAACCAGCGTATGTCCAATCGTGAGCGCCGAGGATGATCGCGGCGGTCGATGAGGGGCTGAGCAGCCTGGTTTGCGTTCCACCCGCGCCGCCCACGGAAGTCAGCCTTCCCTGACGATCTCGACGATGCGGATCGCCGCATCCGGATCGAGGCCGGTAACGGCAGCCTTCAGAACTCCCCGACTTACCGTCCCTCTCGACGGTTACGGTCGCCCCCCGGCGCGCCCGCAACCACGCAGCGAGCCCTCGAGCGATGGCGAGCGTCGCTCCGGATGAGGCAATCACCGAGACGATTGTGCCGAGATCCATACTTTGATTGCCTGCCTTGCCGCGATTTGCTTCGAGGACCCCGTCGGCCTCCCTCAGAATGTCGGCAAGCGCGTTTGCACTCGTACCGGCGGCGGCCTGATCTTCCGCAGCGACTATAAACTTGTAGTTCTCGGTAATCGTTAGACCACTCCCAAAGTCTGGCGAGATCGACCCGTGAGCGGGAAAAGCGTCAAGCCCGTCCGGGCCATACTAACACGTGATATCAATGCACGATTTTGGCGCTTACCAAGTCTGAATATTGAACGCCAACAGTGGCAAATTCAACGCCAAAATCCAGATCTCGACCGCGCCGTGCTTGACGGCCGGCCTTAGATAGCTGGTCACGAAAGGCAGCCACTTGACCTCGCCCTCGGCCAGGCGCTCCGGCTCGTCCTCATGGGCGTAGCTGATCAAGATAATCGGCTTGCAGGGCTCGATTGGCATTCGCGCGGCATCCGTGTGAACTCGACGTTGCGCCCGCATTTCCGCAAGTCAAGGCGTCGTTCTGGCCGGCTGCCGGAGATGCCCCCGCCGATCATCGCCGTCCCCGCATTCGAGCCGGCGACGGCGACGAATCGCGCATTTCCTTGCCGGTTTTCGATGTTCATGCTATGTTCTCATCTTCACCATTGCCGCGAGGGCGCGGCGGTGAGCGAGGCCAGCATGGAATTGGATGGGACCAAAACTCCGGAGGCGCGGCGGGGGCCGCCCGCCGTCGGCAAGGCGGCGCGGCGCGAGCGCATCCTGGCGCGCTTGCGCGAGGGCTGGGCCATCGGCGAGATCGCCCGCGAGGAGAATCTCAGCGCGGAGCGCGTCCGGCAGATCGTCAAAGGGATCCTCGACGGGCGGCAGGTCGAGGAGGGCTCGACCCATGCGCTTCTGCAGGCCGCCCGCCTCGCCCCGGCGATCCATGTGGCGGCCGAGGCGGTCGCCGAGGGCCGGGTCGAGGCGATCCGGCCGCTCCTCAGGGCGCTCGATCGGCTCGACCTCGCCCAGAGGGTCGCCCGGGCCCATCGGGCCGACGACGACGGCATCCGGGAGAAGCTCATCGCGAAGCTCAACAGGGCGGCCGCCGCTCTGGAGGCGGACCGGACCCCGCCGGAGGCCGGGGCCGAAGAGGCGAGTGCGGGCCGAGCGGCCACGTCGTGGGGCCGAGATGCGGGAAATCGCGCAAAAGCCGCCGCAACTCCTTGAAAAGGCGCGTTTCGCGGAAAGGAATCGATTTGGATTTCGTTCCGAGAAATTTGGAATTCCTTCAGTCTGGCTTGGATTTCCTTCAGTCTGGCTTGGAATTCCTTCAGCCGGATTTGGATTCCCTTCCGGCGTCCGGCCGCGCGAAGGCGGTCTTGAGGGAAACGCTCTGCAGGCGCCTCCCTTCGGCGCGCCTGACGGCGCAGACCCCTCATCCGGCCCTTCGGGCCACCTTCTCCCGCAAGGGGAGAAGGGGAACAGCGAGCTGCGCGCGCCTCAGCTATCCATCTTCAACGCCGCGATGAACGCCTCCTGCGGGATCTCGACCTTGCCGAACTGGCGCATGCGTTTCTTGCCGGCCTTCTGCTTCTCCAGGAGCTTGCGCTTGCGGGTCGCGTCGCCGCCGTAGCACTTGGCGGTGACGTCCTTGCGCAGGGCCCGGATCGTCTCGCGGGCGATGATCTTGGCGCCGAGCGCCGCCTGGACCGGGATCTGGAACATGTGCGGCGGGATGAGATCTCTCAGCTTCTCGACCATCGCCCGGCCGCGCGCTTCCGCCCGGTCGCGGTGGACCAGCATCGAGAGCGCGTCGACCGGTTCGCCGTTGACCAGGATCGACATTTTCACGAGGTCGCCGGGCCGGGAGTCGGTCAGCTGATAGTCGAACGAGGCGTAGCCCTTGGAGATCGACTTCAGCCGATCGTAGAAGTCGAACACCACTTCGTTCAGCGGCAGTTCGTACACCACCATCGCCCGTTTGCCGACGTAGTTGAGGTCGAGCTGGTTTCCCCGCCGGTCCTGGCAGAGTTTGAGGATCGCGCCGAGATAGTCGTCGGGGGTGAGGATGGTCGCCTTGATCCACGGCTCCCTGATCTCGGCGATCTTTACGGGATCCGGCATGTCGGCCGGGTTGTGCAGTTCGATCTCGGTCTTGTCGGTGAGCGCGATCTTGTAGATGACCGAGGGGGCTGTGGCGATGAGGTCGAGGTCGAACTCGCGCTCGAGCCGCTCCTGGATGATCTCGAGGTGCAGGAGCCCGAGGAAGCCGCAGCGGAAGCCGAAGCCGAGCGCGGCCGAAGTCTCCATCTCGTAGGAGAAGCTCGCATCGTTGAGGCGAAGCCTGCCCATCGCCGCGCGCAAGGCCTCGAAGTCGGCCGCGTCGGTCGGGAAGAGGCCGCAGAAGACGACCGCCTGGGCCGGCTTGAAGCCGGGCAGCGCCTGAGCCGTTGGGCGGCGGTCGTCGGTGATCGTGTCGCCGACGCGGGTGTCGGCCACCTGCTTGATCTGGGCGGTGAGGTAGCCGATCTCGCCGGGGCCGAGTTCCGCGGTCTCGGTCATCTTGGGGCGGAAGACCCCGATCCGGTCGACCTCGTAGGCCGCGCCCGCCCCCATCATGCGGATGCGCATGCCCTTTTTGATCGACCCGTCGATGACCCTGACCAGCACGACGACGCCGAGATAGGCGTCGTACCAGGAATCGACGAGGAGCGCCTTCAAGGGCGCCGTCTCGTCGCCCCTCGGCGGCGGCAGGCGCTTGACGATCGCCTCGAGCACGAGGTCGACGTTGAGGCCGGTCTTGGCCGAGATCGGCACCGCCTCCGAGGCGTCGAGGCCGATGACGTCCTCGATCTGCTCCTTGATCCGGTCGGGCTCGGCGGCCGGCAGGTCGATCTTGTTGAGCACCGGCACGATTTCGTGCCCCGCGTCGAGCGCGTGATAGACGTTGGCGAGCGTCTGCGCCTCGACCCCCTGGCTCGCGTCGACGACGAGGAGCGACCCCTCGCAGGCGGCGAGCGAACGCGACACTTCGTAGGCGAAATCGACGTGGCCCGGCGTGTCCATCAGGTTGAGGATATAGAGCAGGCCGTCCTTGGCGCGGTATTCGAGCCTGACCGTGTTCGCCTTGATGGTGATGCCGCGCTCGCGCTCGATGTCCATCGAATCGAGCACCTGCTCGACCATCTCGCGCTCGGCCATCGTCCCGGTCTGCTGGATGAGCCGGTCCGCGAGCGTCGATTTGCCGTGGTCGATATGGGCGACGATGGCGAAGTTGCGGATGTTGTCTATTCGGTGGGCGGCCATGGGCAGCGGGGATAGCAGGGCGCGGCGGGGAAGGGAACCAAAAGAGCCCGCTTGTTACGCCCAGTTCACGGTCCTGAGGCGCGGCACGCGTGAGAATTCGGCGAGATGGCGCGTGACGAGCGGGACCCCAACGTGACCGCATGCGCGGCGACGAGGAGATCGTTGCCCCGATCGGACGGCCCTGACGCTCGAGCTCCGCACGGATGATCGCGTATTCGACATCGGCCGGGCTCTCGAACGGCATGACGCGCAATCCTGAGAGAATCGCGTCGATCTGGCGGATCATGGCGGCCGACCCCCGCTTCGCGCCGCCGAATCGAAGCTCGGCGGCGACGATAATGCTGACCGCCAGTCCGGAGTCGCCGACTTCGGCGATCTTGCGCGCGACGGCGCCCGCCGGATTGCGGACGAGGTCCGACCCGATGTTCGTGTCGAGCATGAAGCGCGGCAATGTCAAAGGTCGATGTCGCGCGGCGGCGGCAGGCCGGCGTCGACGTCGGGGAACTCCTCGTCCAAGGGTTCGAGCGTCGCGAGAATCTGCGGGAGGGAACGCCGCTCGACCGGCTCGAGCACCAGCCGGTCCCCTCGCGACGCAAGAGCGCCTCTTCGCCCGGCAGTTCGAATTCGACGGGAATTCGAACCGCCTGATTGCGTCGTCGCGGAACAGTTTGACGCGGCGTACGTGTTGCGTCGGGCGCTGGTTTCGAGCTTCGGACGGAGGCATAGGCGCAAACATAGGCCGGAAAGGAGGCTCCGGCAATTCACGCCAAAAGTCCGCTCACTCCCCCTCCTCCAGCACGCAGGGCACGCGCGCGAGCATCTCCGGCCCGTGGACGCGCGGGTCCAAAAGGCCGGTCAGGTCCCGGCGCGCGCGGAGATCGTTCCAATGGCGTCCGCGCGCCCAGGGGTAGCTCGAACTCACGTCGTAGACCCGGCCCGCATACGCGGTCAGCGCCGGCAGCGCCGGGTCCGAGCCGTCGCAGCGGGCGAGGTCCGCGAGCGTGAAGCGCCGCTCAGCGGGCGCCGAGGAATTTGCCGACATAGGGCAAAAGCGCAGTAGCGGGAAGACGAAAGTGTCGGAGGCGGAGACAGTCCGCTCTCCGCCCTTTCGCGACACCCCGGCTGGGGGGCCAAGGGTTAGTTTTCGACCGCTAGAAGCCCTCGCTAACCTTTCCGCAAAAGTCAGGCAAGATCAAAGCGATCCGCGTTCATCACCTTGGTCCACGCCCCTGCGAAGTCTTTCACGAACTTCTCCTTCGAGTCCGCGCACGCATAGACTTCCGCAAGCGCCCGCAGCTGCGAGTGCGAACCGAAGATCAGGTCGACACGTGTGCCGGTCCACTTGACCTCGTTCGTCTTCCGGTCGCGCCCTTCGTACACGCCTTCAGAGCCGGCGGACGGCTGCCATTGCGTGCCCATGTCGAGCAGGTTGACAAAGAAGTCGTTCGTCAGCGTCCCTGGCTGCTTGGTGAAGACGCCGTACGTGGATTTCCCGGCATTCGCGCCGAGGACGCGCAGGCCGCCGACGAGAACCGTCATCTCAGGCGCCGTCAGCGTCAGCAATTGCGCCCGATCCACCAACAACTCCTCAGCCGACAGGCGCTGCTTGCCGCGGAGATAGTTGCGGAATCCGTCGTAGGTCGGTTCGAGCGGCTCGAAGGAGTCGACGTCGGTCTGCTCCTGCGACGCGTCCATGCGCCCCGGCGAGAAGGGGACTTTCACGTCCTGCCCGGCGCCCTTCGCGGCTTTCTCGATCGCCGCGCAGCCGCCGAGAACGATCAGGTCGGCGAGCGAGACCTTTTTCCCGCCGGACTGTGAAGCGTTGAACTCCTTTTGGATCGCTTCGAGCGTCTGCAGCACCTTCGCCAGCTGAGCCGGCTGATTGACGTCCCAGTCCTTTTGCGGCGCGAGGCGAATACGCGCGCCGTTCGCTCCGCCGCGCTTGTCGCCGCCGCGGAACGTCGACGCCGACGCCCAAGCCGTCGACACCAACTCGGAAACGGACAGGCCAGAGGCGAGGATCTTCGCCTTCAGCGCGGCGATGTCCTGATCGTTGACCAGCGGATGATTCACCGCGGGGATCGGGTCCTGCCAGATCAGCGTCTCCTTCGGAACCAGCGGGCCGAGGTAGCGCACGATGGGACCCATGTCGCGGTGCGTCAGCTTGAACCACGCCCGGGCGAACGCGTCGGCGAGCTGATCCGGATGCTCGTGAAAGCGCCTTGAGATCTTCTCGTAGGCAGGGTCGAACCGCAAGGAGAGGTCGGTGGTAAGCATGGAGGGCGCGTGGCGCTTCGACGGGTCGTGCGGGTCCGGAACCGTGCCTGCGCCCGCGCCGTCCTTTGGCGTCCACTGATAGGCGCCGGCCGGGCTCTTGGTCAGCTCCCACTCGTAGCCGAACAGGTTCGAGAAATATTCGTTGCTCCACTTCGTCGGCGTCTTGCTCCAGATGACCTCCAGGTTGCTGGTGGTCGCGTCGTCCCCCTTGCCCGTGCCGAACCTGCTCTTCCAGCCGAGGCCCTGCTGCTCGATCGGAGCGCCTTCGGGTTCGGGGCCAAGCCATTCCTTGTCTTTGGCGGCGCCGTGGGTCTTGCCGAAAGTGTGACCGCCAGCGATCAGCGCGACCGTTTCTTCGTCGTTCATCGCCATGCGGCGGAACGTTTCGCGAATATCCCTGGCCGCCGCGAGGGGATCCGGCTTGCCGTTCGGCCCTTCCGGATTGACGTAGATCAGGCCCATTTGCACGGCGCTGAGAGGATTCTGAAGATCACGGTCGCCGCTGTAACGCTCATCCTCCAGCCACTTGCCTTCGGGGCCCCAGTAAATGGAATCGTCGGGCTCCCAGGAATCCTCGCGCCCGCCGCCGAAACCGAAGGTCTTGAAGCCCATCAACTCGAGGGCGACGTTGCCGGCGAGAATCATGAGGTCGGCCCAAGAGATTTTCCGGCCGTATTTCTGCTTGATCGGCCACAGCAGACGGCGCGCCTTGTCGAGGTTGCCGTTGTCCGGCCAGCTGTTGAGGGGCGCGAAGCGCTGCTGCCCGGCTCCGGCGCCGCCGCGGCCGTCGCCGATGCGGTACGTGCCTGCGCCGTGCCAGGCCATGCGAATGAACAGCCCCCCGTAGTGGCCAAAGTCGGCTGGCCACCAATCCTGCGACTCCGTCATCAAGGCGTGAAGGTCCTCGATCACGGCGTTCAGGTCGAGGCTCTCGAATTCCTTGGCGTAGTCGAACATCTCGCCCATCGGATCGGATAGGGCGGAGTGCTGGTGCAGAACCTGAAGGGTCAGCTGGTTCGGCCACCAGTCGCGGTTTGTCGGCGCACGGGTCCCACCCGTGACCGGGCATTTGCTTTCAGTTGTCATGTTCTCTCCGATCGTGTCGACCATGGTCACCTCCTCTTTAATGTCTGAGCGCGCTCCGGACGACAGGACGGCCATTTCAACCCGCAAGCCTCGCGAGCGCAAGGACCTTTTCTCGCGCGAAAGGTCGGGCCGCCGTCGAGCTTCGCCCAAGCGGCCTCGAATCCACTTTTCGCTCACGGCCGAGGCGGGCGTTTACCCGAAAGCGC
>CAWDTW010000056.1:0-23718 GCA_963805295.1 uncultured Alphaproteobacteria bacterium
CCACCATGGAGTCCCGGCAAACCGCCGCGGTTTCCGGGTCGGCAGAAACCCTCGCAATTCCGGTGGGTTAGCGAGGCGATTTGCGGTCTGCGAACCGAATTCCCACCGTTCTCACGCGTTCTGCGCCTGAATTCGCCCGCCAGTCTCAGCCCGCAAAATTCCGTTTCCTGGACCACGAGATGGAGAGGCCGAAGCAGAGGCTGAGCGCCTTCCGATGGCGAGCTGAGAGGAGCAATGTGGCGCAGTCCGTGCTGCCGTCGGTCTGGCCGGTAAGACATCCCTGAGACGCGTGAGGGTTCCCCTTGCGTCCGGACAGGAACGCGACGCTCGCGGGGCGGTTCACGGAACGACGATCACCGGCACGGGAGCGAGGTGGACCAGCTTTCGCGATACGCTGCCGAGCAGGAGCCGCTCGACCGGTCCTGCGCCGCGCTTGCCGACAACGATTGCGTTGATCGCCTTCTCCTTTGCGATCTCGATGACCGTCTCGGCGACGTCGCCCACGCGCGACTCGAGCTGGATCGAATCCGCGCCGGCAGCTCGCGCCCGCTCTCTCGCCTTCGTCAGGATTTCGGCCGATATCGAGTCAAGCATTTCCTTCAGCGAAGCCTGCTTGGTGTCGATCAGGCGGAAGAAGACGCCGTCGGGTAGGCCGTACCCGCCGACGACGTTGGCGATGAGGAGGTCGGCCCCTTCGCGCTTGGCGAGGCTGCCAGCGTAATCGACCGCACGGTCCGCAGCTTTCGACCCGTCGGTCGCAACCAGAATCCGCCGCTTCATCGTTCGCTCCCCTTGCTCGCCCAAATGTGATGGAAGTGATTGAACAGCCACCCCTCGACGCGGGCAAGATGGCGGGCTTGCCGGCCCGGGCGGTTCGCGATCATCCGATAGACGCCGATCTTGACCGCGCTGGCGACGAAGAACGAGACAAGCGCATAGGCCCAGACCATCAGCGCGAGCGGCCACCCAGTCGGCGACATGAAGAAGCCGTAGACGACGACGAGCGTGCCGACGACCTGGGTCGCTTCGGCGGGAACGACGAGCTTCCAGCTCGGCCAGGGGCGCTCCCACACCGGCCCGGTGTTGCGGGTCAGGTAGATCGTCATGTGGCCAGAGACGAGCAGCTTCAAAAAGATCAGCGCCTGCACGACCGGCCGCGCGAGCCCGAGATAGTCGCGAACGATCCAGTAGAGCACGAAGCTCTCGATCACCCCGTAGACGCCGAGCGCCGTGGCGATGGTGAGCACGCGCCCCATGTCCCAACGCACCGGCGCCTCAGCGACCGGAGCATTGTCGTAGGCGATCATCATGATCGGCAGATCGTTGAGCAGCGCCAACAGCACGACCATGATCGCCGTGACCGGATAGAAATTGAAGATCAGGATGCTCGCCGTCATGAACAGGAGGAGCCGCATGGTCTCGGCGATGCGGTAGACCGCGTAGCTCGTCATGCGCTCGAAGATGCGGCGCGCTTCCTCGATCGCGCTGGTGATGACGGAGAGCCCGGGCGCGGTCAGGACGAGGTCAGCCGCGGCGCGCGCCGCGTCGGTCGCGCCGCTGACGGCGATGCCGATGTCGGCCTGTTTCAACGCCGGCGCATCGTTGACGCCGTCGCCGGTCATCCCGACGATATGGCCCGCGCCCTGGAGGATCTTGACGATCTTGAACTTGTGCTCGGGGAAGACGCGGGCGAAGCCGTCCGCGGCGACGATGCGCGCGGCGTCCGGATCGGGGCGTCCTTCGGCGAAGGCGTCCGCCGCCACAATTATCTTTCGGCCGAGCCCCAGCTTTCCCGCGGTCTCCGCGGCGATCGCCTCGTGGTCTCCGGTCACCATCTTGACGTCGACGCCCATCGCGCGCGTCGCGGCGATCGTCTCGGCGCTGTCGTCGCGCGGGGGGTCGAAGAGCGGCAGGAGGCCGAGAAACCACCAGTTTCCTGGCGTTTCAGCGCGAGCGACGCCGAGAGTGCGATAGCCCTTGGCGGCGTCCGCCTCGACCAGCGCCTCGATCGCCTTTCGCTCGGGGGCGTCGGGCTTGCAGAGGTCGAGGATCACCTGCGGCGCGCCCTTGGCGACGGTGAAGCGGGCGCCCTTCGCCTCGACGTCCGCCTCCGCGCGTTTCGCCACCGGATCGAACGGCCGGAACGCGCGCACGGCGTAGGAATTGAGCTTCAACCCCACGGGTTCGGCGGCGAGGATGGCGGAATCGATCGCGTCGGGCGCATCGCGGCGCGACGAGAGCGCGGCCGCGAGCATCAGCTCGTTGAGCGTCGCCCCGCGCGCCGGCTGCGCCTCGCCGAGGGTCAGCTGGTTCTTGGTCAGCGTGCCGGTCTTGTCGCTGCAGAGAATGTCCATGCCCGCCATTTCCTCGATGGAGACGAGCCGCGTCACGATCGCCTTCATCCGCGCGAGCTTTTCGGCCCCGACCGCCATCGTCACCGAGAGCACCGCAGGCAGCGCGACCGGAATCGAGGCGATGGTGAGAATGAGGGCGAACTGAACGGTTTCCAGCAGCGGATCGTGGCGGAACAGCGCTGCGACGCCGATCAGCAGGACCAAGCCGATCGTCGTCAGGATGAGGAAGTTGCCAATCTTCAGGACCGCGCGCTGGAAATGCGACACCGTCTTCGCCTGCTCGACGAGATGCGCCGTCTTGCCGAAATAGGTGTTCATTCCCGTCGCGGTCACGAGGCCGGTCATCTCGCCCTGCTTGGCGATCGACCCCGAGTAGGCCTCGTCGCCGATCTTCTTGTCGACGGGCAGCGATTCCCCGGTGAGCGCCGACTGGTCGACGCTGAGATAATCGCCCTCGATGAGCTTCATGTCGGCCGGAACGATATTGCCGAGGCCGACCAGGACGACGTCGCCGGGCACGATGAGCCGCGCTTCGACTTCCTTCCAGGCGCCGTCGCGCTTGACGCGCGCCTTCAGCGCCAGCCGCTGCTTGAGCAGCGCGATGGCGTTGTCGGCCTTGAACTCCTGCCAGAAGCCGACGCCGGCGTTGATGAACAGCATCAAAAGAATGATGGCGAGGTCGTCCCAATGCTGAAGCACCCCGGAGAGCACGGCCGCGATCTCGATCATCCAGGGGATCGGGCCCCAGAAGAAATGGGCGAGGCGTTCGAGGACGCCCACGTGATGCTCGACGAGCGCGTTCTCGCCGTATTGCTGAAGCCGCCGCTCAGCCTCGGCTTCGGAGAGGCCCGCCGTCTCGGATGCGGTCGGGGGCCTGTCGGCGGTAACGGGCTGCGACGCATTTCGGGCGCCGGCTCGAACTTCGGTGGTCATTCGACGCTCTCCTTGTCGTCAATCGCTCCTTGCGGCGTCATCACGAGGGTTCGCACGAAGCGGACACGCAGATGCGGAACCCTCCCGTCCGGGGGCGGCGGCAGCCGGCGCTCCGCGGCGACGACTTGTTCGGCCGTCACGGGAACCGGTCCGCGCACGAGCGCCACGACCGCATTGGGCGCGCCTGGCGCGCCGAAGCGCACGGACGCGAGGTAGTAGCCCGGAATGGGATCGAAACTTTGACGCAAGGCGGCCTCGGCCTTGCTTTCGTAAAGCGATTGCGAAATAGCGGCGTGCAGGTTGCTGCGTCAGGCTGGCGCTCTCTATCAGCGCGACATCGCCCTCGGCGGCAGTCGAACTCGGCGCGGCGATGAATGGGCTTGGCGCGCCGTCGAGTAGAATGCCGAGGGTGCGCCCGAGGACAAACCACCTATGACGCCGGCCTGAGCGACCAGGCCAGGCCGAAGCCATGCGTCACGCATGGCAAACAGAAGGAAAAAAGCGCCGACGCCCAAGAACAAGCCGCCATAGAACGCCGCGAACCTGCATCACCGCAACCGGGGTCGGCATGGAGATCTCGACAAGTTGCGTCAGGGTCGTCAATAGCATCGGGGCGCTCCAATATCTGATCGCGGCGCGTTTTAGGCGTACGATTGAGCCGCCGCAGGGCGTTCTCGCCCCGGCATACATGGCCTTCGCCCTGCCGCCGGGAAGCCCGCTGAAGAAGCCGCTCGACCGCGCGCTGATTGAAATCACGGCGACCCCAGAATGGCGCAGGATCGAAGAGAGCTATTTCGAACGCTGACGCGCTTTCCAGACGAGTCAAAAAGCGCTTAGAGGTATGGTGCTTTTCGCGCACCAAGCCGCTTTCTACGAGCAAGTGTGGCCAACTGTTCAAAAGAACTACGATGTCGGCTTAGACATCCTCCGCTCGATGTTGGAAGAGCGGGCAGCGGCGTCGCGAACGCCAACTTCAACAGTTTGTTCAGCGCCATCCCGCCGAACACGGCAATCGACTGAAATGAGCAACACTGACGTCCGCGACGAAGCTGGGTCTCAGCAAGCCACCGATTCCCCGATTGAGAGACTGCTTGCTGACGCTCGCACCCGTCTAATTGAAACCGGTACCCGCAACCGTCTTGTGCATACGCCCCGCGGGGGAAAGCGAACACGGTCACTGCCCATCATCGGCGCGGACGCAGACGACCTCTTCGACGCCCTGGCGCGATCCGGTCGCGCCTTGCGGTTTCTGCCGGCCAGCCTTGAACGAGAGCTCGCGTTAGAGATCAAGGCTGACTACGAAAGCTCCGTTCCCGTCTCCGATGCCGCATCAAACGGATTGCAGACAAACCTTGACGAGCAGAGGCTCGAAAAGCGACTGCTTTCCATCTATCGCGATGCAAAGACCGCAGAGGAAGAACAAGGCATCAACATCCTTTTCCTCGCGATCGGTTTCTTGCGATGGTACGAGGACGATCACTCAGAGGTCCTACGTGAAGCTCCGTTAGTCCGCTTCCGGTTTCGTTGACCCGCGATCGACGGCGCTCGTCATTTGAACTTCGCTCCCGCGATGAGGACATCACTGCAAACCAGGCGATACAGGAGCGACTACGCACCGACTTCACTATCGCGTTGTCGGACCTTCCAGAAGGGGATGACTGGCTTCCCTCAGACTATTTCGCTGACGTGAGCGAGACCATTTCTGCGAAGTCGCGCTGGTCAGTTGACCCAAACGGCGTTGAACTCGGCTTCTATTCGTTCTCTAAACTCCTGTTGATCCGCGACCTTGAACCCACGGCGTGGGGCGAAAAAGCCATTGTCGATCACCCGCTATTGCGGGGCCTGCTGACAGACGGCTTTGCGGACGAACCGGTCCCGATCGAGCCGGATGCGTCACTCGATGAACTCTTTGAGCCCGCAGATCTGGTCCAAGTCGTTGACGCCGACAGTTCGCAAACAATCGTTATCGAGGCGGTCCGCAAAGAACGAAACGTTGTCGTGCAGGGGCCGCCAGGCACCGGCAAGTCGCAGACGATAACCAACATTATTGCGGCAGCCGTCCATGACGGTAGGTCCGTCCTGTTTGTGGCCGAGAAAATGGCGGCGCTGAACGTCGTCCATCAACGGCTCCAGAAGGTCGGTCTAGGCCCACTCTGCCTTCAGCTTCACAGCCGCAACGCCAACAAGCGTCTCGTCCTTGCCGAAATCGAGGAGACCCTCAACCACCATTCGATTTCCCCTGACGCGCATTCTGAATGCGAGCGGCTCAGGCAGGTACGTGACACGCTAAACGCAGTCGACAGGCGCATGCACACGCCAGTCGGCGAAACTGGTATGACGCCGTTCGAGGCGCTGTCTCGTCTCGTGAGGGCGGAACAATGCGGTGAGAGCAGCGACCCTGATCTGCTCCCGGAAGCCGCGACCTGGTCAAAAGGTCAGTGCGCCTCAATCATCCAAGCAGCAGCCGAGCTTGCCGACATTACAGCCGTCGCGGGTCCCTGTTTCGACCATCCCTACTTCGGCGTGCAAGCGACCATGCTCCAACCGGCAGAACTGGCCCGCCTAGCCGAGTCATTAGCGGCGTTAGGAAACGCGGCTGCAGGGTTAGCTTCACACGTTGAGGCCATCGCCGACTACCTCGGCTTGCAACAAGTTGCCTCACTTTCGCTCAGCGATTCGCTTCAGGCAATTCTCCGGATCATCGGCACGATCCCAGCAGATGCCGCGGATCTGGCCAACGCGATTGCAGCGCAAAACGTCCGACGAATCGTTGAAGCGTCGAATGTTGGCGTGACTTGGGCTGACCTCAAGGCGGCCCATGCGGCGGCTTACGTGGACGCGGCATGGGATGTCCCTGCTGTTCCCTTGCGACTTGCGCTCGCCACTGGTCTTTCCTTTTTCGGCAGGTTTAAGAGCTCGTACCGACAAGCCTCCAAGATCCTCGCGACCCTGATCAATGGTCCGTTGCCGAGATCCCCTCAACAGAGGATCGCGTTGGTCGATCCGCTCATCGCAGTGGAAAAGGCATTCCAACAGCTCAAAGCCGAGGATGCCGAGATGGGTTCGACATTGCCATCCTATTGGCGCGGCCCACAAACCGACTTCGCATTGTTGCAATGTGTCTCGTGCGCCTTTTTGCAACTGGCGTCCCAACCATTCGTTCTTCGATTCGAGGCCGTCATCGAGATCGCCAGGCAAGGCCTTGCCAAAGAATACGTTTCAGGACTGATGCAACTGTCCGATGCCTACGTCCAAGCAGTCGACAGCGTCTTTCCTGTGCTCAAGGTTAATGTCCGAGAGACATTCAATGTAGACGAGCACGACAGGATCCCGTTGCGAAAGTTAGCCGCGAAAGCGCACGCTTGGCGTGAAACCCAGTCACGGTTCGACGAGTGGCGGCGGCTAACCGCAGCTGACGCGCGACTGCGAGCTCAGCCAGCAATTGCCCTCGCAGACGGTCTCGCTGCAGGTCGCATTGCGCCGGCGTCCGTCAAAAGCCTGCTGGCCTGCACTTTCGCCGAGACGGTTTGGTCGAAGGCTATTGCAGCAAGTCCAGATCTCGCGCAGTTTTACGGCCCGACGCACGATGCGATCGTCGAGGAGTTTCGACGTCTTGAGGCCAAGCGGCGAGCCACGACGGTCCAAATCATTCGCGGGCGCCATTCCGAGAAAATGCCGCGCGGCGGATTGGGCGAAATGAACATCATCCGCTCCGAGATCAAGCGGAGACGCGGCCACATGCCCATTCGAAAGCTCATGAAGACAGCAGGAAGGACGCTGCAGCGCATCAAGCCTGTGTTCCTTATGAGCCCCATCTCGGTCGCTCAGTTCTTGCCGCCAAACTCGGTGGAGTTCGACTTGCTTGTAATCGATGAGGCTAGCCAAGTGCGCCCTGAGGATGCCCTCGGTCTCGTCGTTCGCGCCAAGCAAATGGTCGTCGTTGGAGACAACAAGCAACTGCCCCCGACTTCCTTCTTCGAACGTGTCATTGCTGACGATGAAGACGTCGATTGGGAGGAGCCTTCAGACGCTTTCGGACCGGTGGCCAAGGCGACAGAGCTCGAAAGTATCCTTGCCCTCTGCGAAGCGCGTGGCGTCAAAGGCGCAATGCTACGTTGGCACTACCGATCGCGTCACCTGTCGCTTATCGAGGTTTCAAACGCTGAGTTCTATAGGCGGTTGATCATGCCGCCTGCGCCAGTCGCAGAACGCGGAAGCGAAGGCCTCATCCTCCGACGTGTCGCCGGAGCTTATGATCGCGGCGGCAAGCGTAACAATTTGATCGAAGCCGAAGCCGTCGCCAACGCTGTGGCCGCACACGCTCGGACAAGCCCAAATGTGTCGTTGGGCGTCGCCACCTTCTCGAGTTCGCAGCGAGACGCCATCGAGGATCTCCTAGAGATCAGGCGTCGCAATGACGAGGCGCTCGACTCACTATTGCAAGAAGGTAAGGCCGAAGACGTTTTCGTGAAGAACCTTGAGAACGTGCAAGGTGACGAACGCGATGTCATCTTCGTTTCGGTCGGCTACGGACCTCGTGTCCCAGGTGCACGTCTCGACAGCATGGCCTTTGGTCCTGTTTCGAGCGAGGGGGGCGAGCGACGCCTGAACGTGCTGTTTACCCGGGCACGCAGTCGCTGCGAGATCTTTGCATCGTTCGCAGCAGCAGACATCGATCTCGATCGAGCGAGGGGTGAAGGGCCTCGGGTCCTCAAGCGATTTCTGCAATATGCTGAGTCTGGAGTCCTTGAAGAGCAAATCTCGACGTCCGAGGATGCCGATTCCCCGT
This sequence comes from uncultured Alphaproteobacteria bacterium, assembly GCA_963805295.1. Classification (GTDB taxonomy): domain Bacteria; phylum Pseudomonadota; class Alphaproteobacteria; order Rhizobiales; family Beijerinckiaceae; genus Roseiarcus. The sequence continues at coordinate 8,077 of CAWDTW010000056.1, forward strand.
TTGAAGAGACGGTGTCGGATTTCATCCAAGGACTTGAGTACAAGGTCGACAAACAGGTTGGATCGGCAGGGTTCAAAATTGATCTTGCGGTTCGCCATCCTGATCAGCCGGGACGCTACATGCTGGCCGTCGAATGCGATGGAGCGACCTATCACAGCGGCCTTTGGGCACGAGAGCGGGACCGGTTGCGTCAGGAAATCCTTGAAAATATGGGTTGGCGGTTTCATCGCATCTGGTCCACCGATTGGTTCTATCGGCGCGGCCAAGCAACCCAGAAGCTTAAGACGGCGCTGGAGGCAGCGAAGCTGGAGGCCACACCGACACCGCGAAAGGCTGAGACAAAGAGCACCGAGCCTCCAGCGCAGTCCGAAGTGACCCCTGTTCCTACTCCAACTGTTGCACCCGAATTGCGGATGCCGCCATACAGACTTGCGGCCGACATACTGATCCCTCACAACATCGAGCCTCACGAGGTAACCGTCGCTGTGATGGCTCGGATTACGAGTGCGATCGTCCAAGTGGAAGGGCCTGTCCATGAACAGGAGGTCGCCCGCCGGGTGACTGGTCTGTTCGGCAAATCCCGCACCGGGTCCCTCATCACCGCGGCCACGCTCCGCTCGTTGCAGGCGCTGAAGGCGTCGTCGTCTCTTATCGAACAGGATGGATTTTGGATGACCGCGGATCAGATGCGCGACCCGCCGGTCCGAGACCGCAGCTCAGCTCCAATTACCCTCCAGAGAGCTGACATGCTGTCGCGGCTCGAAATCCGCGCTGCGTTTCAAATTGTTCAACGTGAAAATGGTTCAATGTCAGAGGAGGAAGCGGCGGTTGCGATCGCGCGCCTTCTCGGATTCAAGCGCACTGGGGCTGATCTGAAGACTGCGATCCTCAGCGCGATAGGGACGTAAGCACGACGCAGCCGTCCTGCGGGGTGCCTGCAGTGGGGCCTGTCGCAGAGCTGCGGGCCGAAGCCTTATCACCGCGTCGTTCCCATCGCGTCGCATTCTTCTGAACGCTGGGGAGCGCTGTCGAACAGCGCTGCAAAGAAGCCCGTCCAGTCGATCGCAAAGGAAGTGTCGGTTTCTTCGATGCGGAACGGTTCAGGGTCGCCCTGGCTGGCGAGCCGGAGCTGGGCTTTTGTGGGCGTGCGAGGACCCAGCGCCGTGGCGCAACTCGTCGAGTGACGCGCCGGTGGAACCTGCCGGCTGGCATGCTCGCGTTTTGATACCGGCGTTCGCGATGCTATCCAACAGATGGAGACGCTTCGCGAGCGCTCCGAGAGCGAAGGAGCCTGCCCAGGGCGCAGCTTTCTTTCCGACGCTCTTTCACCTTCGGCGATTTCGAACGGACCGAGGACGACAATGAAAGAGAAAAAAGAAGCGATTTCAGGGACTGTCACCGGCAACGATCAGCATGTCGGGTTCCGGGCCATGATCATGAAGCAGGCCATCGAATACAACCTCGCCGGCTTTACAAAGAACCTGCCCAATGACGTCGTGAACTTCACCCTTCAGGGCGATGCGAAACGATTGACGGATGCTGTCTCGGCCATTCAGGAGGGAACGAAGAAATCGTCGGACATCAAGGTCAGCACAACTCAGGGGACGGTCGATCCGGCTTTGAACGCCTTCACAATCTATGCCTGGACGTCGACGACCCGGAACATCACCAACCCGTACGATCTTGTCTTCCATCTGCGGCCCGACGACGGAAAGCTCGCGCCGGCGGACGTCAAGACCGTATGGCACAGCATTCTGCAATCGACTCTGAAAGGCGACGACCTGAAGAAACTGGGCCCCGACGACTGAGCAGCGTTGTCTGGTTAGCGCCTTGGATCGGAAGAGCCGGGAGAAGCGCGATGCAGGTTCAGACGGGCGGGGCTTTGATGGAGCGTCGGTTCGACGCTGACCGTCCAGGTCATGTTGCCGCAGGTGATCGTGCCGCCGGACTGAATTTGCTTGACGAGCAGACCTGGCGGGATCGTCTCCCAGTAGATCCTGCCTTTGAATTCCGGATGCAATTCCTCGAACTTACGCACCAGCGGCGCCATGGCGAAGAAGTAATTGCCGCCCACGAAGAGCGAGAGCTTGGGATCCGTCGGATCCCCATGGAAATCGGCTAGATCATCGACTTCCGGCTCGGTGAACTCGAGACCCTTGTCGGCGACGTCGCTGTTATCGCCGCGCTGCCAAGGCGGATAGACGTCGGGTCTGGCCATTGGCGTCGGCGCGGTTTGTGCGTGCGCCGACGCCGCGAGAATCGAAAGACAGAATAGCGCCGCGTTGCCCGTGCGCCCGAAGATGCCCCGCATCGCGTCGTCGTCCTTATTTCGCAAAGGAGAAGCCCGCCGCCGTCAACTCAGGAAGCGTTCCGACCATCCCCGGAATGAGTACGACCCCGGAGATGAGATGATTGGTGAGTTCGGCCGCTATCGCCTCGTGCGACAGCTTGTCGGGATTCACGTCCGCGGCCATCAGCTTCTCAGTGACTTCCCAGATCGAATTGTGGCAGCCCATGAAGACGGCGCCGCGCCGTTGCAGCGCCGGAATGGAGTTGTTGTGACCAGAGAAGACGCCGTCGGGATTCTCGAAGTCCTTGGCGTCCGCCTCGGTCGCCTTCTGCTCCACGATAAACGTATTGCGATCGACCTTCGCGAGCTTTGCAAGCTGATACTTGTCCCACGTCGCCTGATCGAGCAGGGCGAGATGGGCGGTCGCGTGGGTGGCCGAGACGCAGAGGAAATTCGGATGTTTGAACGCCCAGACCTGCGCGTTTGTCGAATTGCGCATCAGATTGAGCCATGGACCCGCGATATCGACGTTGTCGAAAACCTGTTTCGGCCCGCCGCGATAGGCGAGCACTTCGCTGAGCGCCTCGTGATCCCATGTGTTGGGGGAGCTGAGGATCATAGGCACGGTCTTGAAATCGCGACGGCGCGGCGCTTTGGCGAGCCGCGCCGCAAGGTCGGAGAGCGTGTTGGCGCCATCCGGCAGCGTCATCGTCTCCGCTGCACTTGCAGCGGTTACAAGACCGGACGCGCCGACGGCGAGGCCCAGGCCTATCGACACGAGAGCCGAACGGCGCCCAGTTACGATTGTGTCCAAAGTTTCCTTCTCCCAATGATGCTGGCACGCCGACACCGCGAATTCAGTACTTCGCTTTGACGGGCGCTTCCGTTGCCTTTGCCCTTATCTCCTTCAAGAGCCCGGCTTCGAGAAGCTTGGCTACGGCCCTCTGCGCCTGGGCGCGCTTTGGACCCGCTGGCCGAACCAGGCAATGATCATCGCGCTGCGACGCAGCGCTCAGCAGCACATGCTGCGTGTCGTTGAGTTTGATGGACATGTTTGGACGCTCGCGTTTCGGGAGCCGGCCGATCCCGGCCCCTCACTGACGCGAGCCCCGGACCGGAGCGATCGTCGGGGCGAAGGGTTCGCACGCGACGCCACAGCTTTCGCGGACGGCCACGCACACGCACACACGCTCTCTTTCGAACGGAAAGCCAGTCTTTTCTTGGAGCGCGAGCGATTGAAAAGACCCAGCGGCTCGCAGGCGAGAAGCCGATGCGGTCCTTAAGGTCCGCCTTCGGCTCAAGTAGCTTTCGTCGACCCGTCCTGCATCGACGTGACCGAAGAAACGACGTCTCGTTCACTTCGCCGCAGGGGCGTCCGCGTCCCCCGTCTCCGCCTGCTCGACCGAGGTCTCGAGCGCCCCGACCCCGTTCGCGGCGGCGCCCAGAACCTCGTCGGCGATGCTTTCGTTGCTGTCGCTGAAGGTCTGCCCCGACGCCCACCGTTTCCCGACAAGACGGACGAGTTCCGGACTGTTGACGAACTTGTTGTGATTGACACCATCGTCGGACTTGATGTCGGTGAGATCTAAGACATTCACGTGCTCGGCGGCGAGCCGGCTCCGGTAGGGCTCGGACTTGGGATCAATGGCGCCGAGCCGCGCGTCGCTGCCCCAGATCCAGCCGGACAGCGCAAGCGCCTTGTCATCGCGCGAAGCAAACAGCGTGAATTTCGGATGCGGCTCGCCCATGTCCAGAATCTCGTTCTGGAACACGTCGACGTCCACATCGGGCGCCGCCAGCATCACGTCGTCGATCTTTGCCGGGATGCGCCGATCGCGGATCGCCATCTGCCGCAACGTCTCGAGTACGAGAAAGTTGCCCATCGAATGGGCGAGAATGTCAACCTCCTGCACGGCGGGATCGCGCACGAGCATGTCCAGCAGCTGCTCGAGGGCGTCGCGTGACAGGCTCGCGCTTTCCCGGTCGTAGCCGTAGGAGAACAGGTTGCCGCGCGACGGCCAAGTGAACAGAATCGGCGTGACCTCCGCGTCGGAATCGTGGACGATCTGCGCGGCGCGGAAAACGGCGTCGCTGAAGCGGTTGTTGTAGCCGTGCACGAAGATCAGCACGCGATGCTTGTTTGCGGCGGATCCGTGCGAGTTGAGCCAGGCGCGCGTCGCCTTCCCGTCGAGCCGGCGCACGCCGGCGGCGACAAAGTCCGTCGCGGGATTCCCCGGCGAGGTCCTCGGCCACTCGATGTCGCCGGGCTGACGCGTGCTGTCGGGTGGGATCGACACGACGATGTTGGCGAAGCTCAGGCCCTCGCCGCGCTCGCCCGAATAGAGCTCCGCGGGACTTGTGGCGGATCGCCGCGTCGTGGCGACCAGAAGGTCGACCGACGACGCGCCCGGGGCGGTCGCCGAAACGGGCACAAACAAGTCTTCGGGCGTGCCGGCGCAGGACGCGAGCGCGAACGCGAACAGCAGCAGCAACGTCCTCAGCATCACCGTCGGCATCACCCTTGGCCTGCAAGTCGACTGGATCAAGACGGTCCCGACGACCGCTCCGAATGACCCCATAGCGCATCGGCCGCGCGGCGGCGACTGTCAACCTAAATCCACCGGCGCGTCCTGGCCCGATAACGCCGAAGGCGAGGTCCTTGACGTTCTCGTCCAATCGAAGCGAAACAAGCATGCTGCGCTGAAATTGATGCGCAAGCTTCTGAAGAGGTACGCCTTCGCCCCCCAACGATTGGTCACGGACGACTTGCGATCATACGGCTCTGCGGCGCGCGAGCTCGGACTTGAACGCCGGCGCGAGCGCGGGCGATGGAAAAACAATCGAGCGGAGAATTCCCACCAGCCGACCCGGCGGCGGGAGCGCAAGATGCAGCGCTTCAAGAGCGCCGGCTCCGCGCAGAAGTTTCTTTCAACCCACGCCGCCGTCTACAACACCTTCAACGTACAACGCCATCTCATCTCAGCCCAAACCCACCGTGCGCTTCGCGCCGCGGCGATGACCACGTGGCGGAACGCGGTCGCAGAGGCCTGACAATTCCTGAGTTGCTGACGCTTCGCGCTCGCGGCATCGCAACGTGACAGTGCCCGCTGAAGCTCAACCAGCTGCACGCTCTCTTCAACAGACGGAAGCCAGGCGGGCGACCTTAGCTTGGTTGCATGGTTGAGTCGGGCGCCATGCGCCGCGTCGCATGGGTCAGCGCAGCGAGCCGGCGATCTTGCAAATCAAATCGCTTGTCGAGACCAGACAAGTAGGTTCCCCGCCACGTTCCTATATTGAACAGTCAACCTCGTTTGACGCACGCAAAATCCGGTTCTGCGGCACAAATTCCGGGCCTCAAAGCCGTGCGAATCCTCCTCGTCGACGATGACGGTCCCGACCAATCCGCAGAACTCGATCAGCGCATGCCAGTCGCGGCCGTTGCGGGCGAGAGAGGCCGTGCGGCTGGGCGGTCATGCCGATCCGGATGCGGGGTTCGCGGAGATCACCAACCATCGCACGCACGCACGACCGAAGCCCCCGCCCAAGGCGATCAGCACAATCCATAAGGCGAAGGGACTCGAATGCGACGGCGTGATCGTCATGCCTTGCGACGCCAAGACCTTATCACACGTGGCCACTGTGTGACCGCATTTGCGTTCGCCGGTCCGCTGGCGTGGCGAGCGGCCGCCGCTCGTCTGATCGTGCGGCAAGGGCATGGATCAATTTCGCCGAGCGCAGTTTGTTTATTCAGCTAGAGCGGTCTCCGAGCGAATTGAATCGTGGGAGGGGATTCCCGAATCGCCTTTGAGCGCACGGCGCTGGCGATGCTGACCCCAAAACGCTTGGCTGCCGCGTTGCGCGACATGCCACCTTCCACCGCCCCCACAACCCGTTCGCGAAGATCGTCCGAAAGCGCCATCCCCGCCGCCTCCCTCGCACGGCGACAATCTTCAAGCAGATCTGGGTGGCGCGCTTCAAAGCCAAGGGCAGTCCGCGGGGATCGGAGGCCTCGCGGGTTCGCGTCGTGTAGGCACAATCTTGCCAAGTTTGGGGTCGACCCGTGGACTCAATTTCAGGCTATGTTCTACGAGCTTGAGCAAACGGTCTGACCAAATGAGGAAGGAGAACGGCGTCGCGCGCGGTCTTTCGTTATGACGAGCGCGGCAACGAGGTGGAGGAGGCCTATTTCGGCGCCGGCGGAAAGCCAATCCTCAGTAAATACGGCATCGCGCGCGGGTGGCGACGCGGGCCCAATGGTAGACGGCGTTGGCCAGGCGCGGATGGCAGGCCCGCCGTCTGACCACGACCCAGCTCTTGCCGGACCGTCTGGTGACGGGCGCGACCCCTGTCAAACTGCGCAAGGCGGGGTAATCTCGCCGCCGCAGCGGGTCCGGAGCCTCTGCGAGCAGGGAATAGCAAGAGATGACCGGAGCCAAGGAGTTGAAAGACACAGCCGATCGTGGCGACGGCTCGGCGTCGCCGCTGGGGGTCCTAGCTCGCTTCCTAAGGGGGCGGCCGCTCGCCAATCGGGAAGGCCGCTCGCGCGAGATAGGCGTCGCCGAAGGGGTGCCGGCACTCGGGCTCGATGGCCTGAGCTCTTCGGCATACGGACCTGAAGCCGCTCTCAGCATCTTGGTCGCGGCGGGCGCAGCTGGGCTCGCCGACCTCGGCCCGATCATGCTGGTCATCCTCGCATTGCTCGCGATCCTATTCGTCTCCTACTGGCAGACCATCAAAGCCTATCCGATAAGCGGCGGCGCCTATACGGTCGCCAAGGAAAACCTTGGCGTGAACGCGAGCCTCTTGGCATCCGCGGGCATCATGGTGGACTATGTCCTGAACGTGGCGGTCGGCATTTCCGCAGGCGTGGCGGCCCTTGTCTCGGCCGCGCCGGCACTACACCCGTACACGCTGCCCCTTTGCCTTGGCATCCTGGCCCTGCTGACGTTCGTCAACCTGCGGGGGACGATGGATGCCGGGCGGCTGTTGGCACTACCCACTTATCTGTTCGTCGCGTGCTTCATGATTGTTCTCGCCCTTGGCGCCTATACCGCCATGGCGAGCGGCGGACATCCGCAACCGGTCGTGCCGCCGCCGGCGCCGCCAAGAGCCGTCGAGGCGGTTGGCCTATGGCTATTGCTGCGGGCGTTCGCCAGCGGCTGCACGGCGATGACCGGCGTCGAGGCGATCAGCAACGGCGTCGACGCATTTCGCGAGCCGTGCGTGACCAACGCCCGTCGGACGCTCGCTGCGATTGTCGTAACTTTGGGCATCCTGCTCGCCGGCATCGCCTACCTCGCGATGTCCTACGGCATCATGGCCATGGACCAGACTCAGGCTGGTTACCAAAGCGTGCTGTCGCAGCTCGTCGGCGCAGTGGCGGGACGCGGTATCTTCTATTACGTGGCGATTGCCAGCGCGCTTTGCGTCCTTTGCCTGTCCGCGAGCACGAGCTTCGTCGGTTTGCCGCGTCTGTGCCATGTCGTGGCACAGGATGATTTCTTGCCGCGGCCGTTTGCGACCTTCGGACGTCGACTGGTGTCTTCGGTCGGCATTGTCTACCTCGCGCTTACCGCCGGACTGCTGTTGACGGTATTTGACGGCATCACCGACCGCTTGATTCCGCTGTTTGCCATCGGCGCGTTCTTGACATTCACCATATCGCAAACGGGCATGGTGGTGCATTGGCGGCGCGAGCTGCGTGACAAGCACCAGACGGCGGAACGCCGGCGGGTCTGGATCAATCTCGTCATCAACGCCATTGGCGCCTCGACCACCGTCACCGCGCTTGCTGTCATCGTAGTGGCCAAGTTCGCGCAGGGCGGCTGGATCACGATCGTCGCCATTCCTTGCGTGATCCTGCTGCACAAGGCGATCAAGCGGTATTACGACGACATCAACGATCAACTGCGGGATGAGGAGCCGCTCAAATTTCATCAGAGCAAGCCGCCGATTGTCCTGGTCACAGTACAAGAATGGAATCGAATGGCCGACAAGGTGCTCGGCCTCGCCATGGAGCTATCATCGGATGTGACGGCGGTTCGCCTGGCGGCGCTCGAAGGACCGGACGTCAAAGGGGAAGAGCGAAAGCTTCGCGAGCAATGGGCCAAGGACGTCGAAGAGCCTGCGCGCGCGGCGCACTATCCGAACCCGCCGCAGTTGGCTTTCCTGAGCGCTCCCTACCGGCGCATTCACGCGCCGTTCTTGAAACTGATCAGAGAGATCGAGGATAAGAATCCCGATCGGACCATTGCGGTGCTGATCCCGGAGCTCGTCAAGCAACACTGGTGGGACTACCTCCTGAGCGCCCAGCATGCCCGGCGGCTTCGCTCGGCGGTGCTCGCATATGGCGGCCCGCGCGTCGTGGTCATCGCCGTGCCCTGGTATTTGACGCCGCCAAAGATCGAAGAGGCGATGACCGAGGAAGAGGCCGCAGTACCCCTCAGAGTGCGAAATCTGCTCGGCTTCAGCCGGCGGCGCTCAAGTCGCAAGCCAGCTTAGGGGCATCTCTCATTATTGCGGGATCTGGAACGAAAAGACAACGGTCTTCGGGGTCCGAGGTTAACTCGCGGCCGAGTTGCTCGATGTAGGCAGCGACGTGCAGCGGCTTCACGTCGGCGATCGTCGCGACGCCGGCGCGCTCGCACCAGGCCAGAAACTCCTGCGTCGCCTGCGCGTAGGCGCGGCGCGTGTGCTTGTTGCGGATGTTGGCGGCGAAGAATTCGAGAAAGCGCTCACGCGCCTCGTCGTCCGCTGCCGCGATCAAGGCCGGGAGTTGCTGGGCAGGGGAGGAGACCGGAGCGAGTTCGTTCATGTATCAAAAGATCCCGAAATGCTTCGCAAGGAGGCCACTTACCAAAGCCACCAACGCCACCACCCCCCCGGCCGTTGCTGCGCCAGCAGCCTTCGCAAGATTGTCGCGCAAGCTCTCCAGGTACAGTTTCATGAACCGTCTGCGAGGTGTCGGGCGCTCGGTCTCGACCTCGATTTGGTTGATGTCGGCGGTGATGTCGGCTTTCGCAGTGTTTGACAGGGTGAGCGCCGGCAATTCTGACTTGATCATACTGACGACCTCACGAATCTCTGTAAGGGCGGCGTCGGACATCGGCGCGTCGTTCGCGATTGGTGGCGAGCTTGGCGCGGGCGCGTTTTTTGGCGTGGCGACCTCAAAGAAATAGCGCTCAAATTCAGCCCGGCTGAACGTCGGGCAAAAGCGCTCACGCTTCCTCGGGATTTTGACTGAGCCTGTCGCCCAGTCGATCTCGGCCTCATCGTAGGGGAAAGCGAACAACGGCTCCTGATCGAGCGCTTTTTGCACGAAGGCCCGCATAATCCGTGCCTTCGCCTGGTCAGCCGGAAGGTGCCGCTCCAGGATAGCCAACCCTTCGGCTATGGTGACGCGTTCAGATTCTTTGACAGTGGGCATAGTGGTCGACGGCGGAAAGCTCTGAGGCTCCGTGGCTGACGAGGCTCGCCGCGCCCGAGCACGCTCGAGCGCGCGGCTAAACTTCATAATGGGGAGATTTTCGACCGCTCGTGCGGCTTCCTCAAATTTCACTTGCATCTCCGCGGCCGCATCAAATTCACTTTCAGAGTGACCCATCACAGGCACGCCCTTGTCCGGAAATCGAATCTCAAGACTGGCCGAGCCGCTCCGCTCGACAGCGTCAACGCCGGGGCCCCTGATCCTCGCCGATCCTATGGTCGGACCCTGAAGATACGCGGTCCACTCGATCAACCCGGCGTCCGCCAGTTGACGACACACGCCTGCGATGGCGTCGTCGCTGATGGGTTCAAGTCCGCTGAGGATCACGTCGGACACAGGAACATAACCCCCGTTCTTGTGCCGGAAGTCGTAGAAATGGGAGAGCAAGCGGCCCCTCAACTCCGCGTCAGTCATCGGTCCTCCAAACATACGATAAAGGGCATTATCAAATATTATCTCGGGGCTCAACGATTGAAGGTAGCGACCAGTGAATTGCCTTCCGGTTGAACCATCGGCTGATAGTCCAGGTCCCGGCTTACCGCGGTCGTCATTTGCTCGACCCAACCGGAAATACCGTTTCGAACCTCCCGACCGAACCGACGCCCCTCCAGACCCGCGCCTTCGAACTGCTCGGCGTCAGACCGCCAATGTAGTCAGTGCGAAACCAACCCATGGCCCGACTTCATCGAGTCGGATCAATGGGTTGTTCGGAACAACATTGAAAACTTCGGGCTAGGCATCGCCAACCGTGGCGATTGCGAGTTTGATTTGAGCGATGATGGAAACTCGTCTGCCGGGCCATTACGAATGGCGGCTTGGCTGAAGGGTTTCGGACGCCGGCCCTTTGCAGGCGCGCGGGGCTTGACGCTGGGCCGGCGTCGGAAAGCCTCGTAAGGAGGAAACCGCGGGTAGGAAAGGGCGCTGTTTGGTTGGGCGCGGCGCGACCCATGGGGATTTTGGGGTCGCGGACGGAGCGCTGGTGGGGCTTCGGGGGCCGGTGGCGCGCATTGTTCTCGGTGGGAGCGAAGATGACGGGGTTTTTCGAGGGCGAGGATGCGAGGGGCGGGTGTGGGCGCGGCGCTTGGAGGAGGAGCGCCGACCTCGCTCCCCGCCGCGCAACGCCGTTTCTCCTCGCCTCCAACCGCGCGCTGGAGCAGGGAGGCGATGTCCTCATTCAAAGGCGGCAAATGGTTCAGTTTGATGGATAAGGTGTTCGCGCCCAAGACGCTGGCGGCGGCCTGGACGAAGGTCCGGGCCGGCCTGGCGCGCGAGATCAAAGCGAAGGGTGGAATGGAAGCCTGGCGACGCGACGAGGAAACGGGCCAAGCGTATTCGTTGAAATTGACCGACGCTGGACTGAAGGCCATCGCGGGTGATGAGCGCACTCGCAATCCATACCAAGCACGGACGTTGCGCCGCATACGAACGATGCTTCGTCGAAAGCGAAGACCGCAGCAAATATGGCAGCGGCCCGGAGCGCAACGGCCGCACCAACATTGGCGGCGCCCCGCCAAGCCGGATGCGGGAAATCCGCACGTCCGGTTTAGCCCGAAGAAGCGGGGTCCGGACCATTGGGCGCCGGTAATGTCGCGCGCGATCTTGGTCAGCGAACGGTAGGTCTTGCCCTGGAACTCGAAGCCGACGTCGGTAACGCAGACCGTGTGGGTTCGCCTATGCCATTCTCGAACGAGACGCGAGCCGGGTTTGATCTTGGGCCCTGGCGGCGGCGCAATCGTTCCGCCCGTTTCGAACTCCGCGGCCAAGGTCATCAATCGGCGCCGCGTCACTTTGGACGCGCTTGCCGAGCGCCCCCTGCGCGCGGCGGATGATCTCCTCGAGATCGCCGGTCGGGGGACCCGACGGTCCCTGCCCCCATGGGCCTCGCCCGGGAGAGCGCCCTGGTCCGCCGCCTTGATTGTTCCAGGACATTCAATCCTCTCGCTGGCCGCCCGCCGCGCCGCAATGGCGCTTATATATAGGCAAGTCTTGCAGCGCGGCAACGATTCCGCGGAAGAGGCAATCGGCGCCCGGCGGCGCATATTGGGCCCAGTCGCCTGTTTCCTGCCTGCGCCTGTTGCCGCCCGCCCCTCAATCGCGCGTCGCCGTCTCGCCCACCTGATTAAGCACGTTCGCCCCGGGTTCGCGCGGCGCGAGCGGCGTGATCCTCAGCGCAGCGATCTCGGCCACGATGCCCTCCAACCTAAACACTCGGCGGCTCCCCTGGCCGCAAAACCCCCGATCCCTAGTCCGAACTTCCCTTGTTCCAGGCGGTCCTGCTCGCTGCGCAGTACAGCAGGGTCTATGGTGCGGCGTGCGTCCGGTGGACTGCCGGAAAGCCGGGATGAAATGTCGGGCCGTCGGAAACGACCAGCAGCGGATCGCGCCGGGAATCATCCGGGCGATCGAGGACTGCTTTCCCCGATCGGCGCGACGCGCGCCTTGAACTCCGGCCACAGATCGGTCGGAACCTACCACCGCCGCCAACGCGTATGTGTAGCGTCCCATCGATGCCGTCACCGAGCGTGAGATCGAACTCAGGCCTCAGCGCGCCTTGACTATCGGACGCCGATCGACGCGGACCGATAGCGCGCCGCGCGGCGGAGTTCTCCGGCTCACTCGACAGAGCCTCGAATTTCATCTCTGACGGTCGAGGCGCGTCCAGCTCATGCTCTGGCACATCAGGCCGCCCATGACGCATCCATCGGTGGTCATGCGCTTATTGGCGACATGGATCCTGACTGTGTAGCGTTGATTGCGCTGTGGATCGACAGCGCTGCCTGTCCAACGCGAGGCGCCGGCAGGCCTGATTTTCAGAACAAGCCTATCGCCGACCTTTTCGTGCTTCATGCCGGACCTGACCCAGGTGTTGACGCCGCAAACCGACTTGCCGCAAGGTTCGACCCGGATATGGGTCTTGCCGGGCGCTTTCCCAATTCCGCTGCCATTATCGCCAACCTGACCCGCTTTCGCAGTCTGATGGTGATCGCGCCGCGTTCCGCCTTCTTGTTTGGTCTCAACGCTACGCCCCCACAGGAAGTCCAACGTGACAAACGCCTTCGAATCGCGATCGAGTTGATCGACGCCGCGTTGGACGATTGGGCGTGCGTTACATTCTCAGCGGCAGCCTGCGCAGGGCTGCCGTCCTCACCCGCGCGCGTCCATCGTACTTGGCCGGTCCACCCCATGTCATGACGTGTGGATCGCGGGATTTGCCTGGTTGCCCGCGGGCGCTCGAGCGCGCCGTCATCTCCGTTGCTGAGCGACGCCATGTTGATCTGAGATCAACTTCGCGAACGGCTGCGGAAGGTTGCCGCCGGAAACCGGGCGGCGACGGCGCGCTTCCAACCTCAGTCGCCTCAGTCGGCAAGAAGCCTGCGGATAACGTCGGTCATGGAGAGCACTCCGACGGGTTGATCGTTCTCGGTGACCACCAACCTATGCATGCGTCGTCCAGTCATCAGGCTCACCGCTTCGCTGAGAAGCATGCCGGCGTCGCAGGTCGCGCAACCCAGCGTCATGATGTCTCGCGCGATGAGGGCCCGGGCTTGCTCGGGCGTCCGGCCTTGGCGCGCCAGCACGATGTCGGTCTGCGACACCACGCCGACCGCCTTGCCGGCCTCCAACACCACGACCGCATGAATGTCGTTGTCGATCATGGTCCTGGCCACCTTGCCGACGCTATCGGCCGGCGCGCAGGCGATGATGCCGCGGTGCATGAGGTCGCTGACCCTAGCGCCGTCGTCGGCGATGGTCGCCGGCTCGCTCTCCTCGATGCCCGGCAACGGCGTCGACATCGAATACGGATGCGGGGTGGTGTGGACGTCGTCCCTCGGCAGGACCGGATGCTCCGCCGCCGCCGACGCCTCGGCGCTTGCGCCGAGCCCGAACTCCGTCGCCCCGACGAGCACCGCCATGTTGCCGTGCGGATGCTTGTTCTCGTACATGAGCTGATGGGCAAGCGGCAGGTCTTCGTAGGTGAAGGTGCGCGACAGGCATGGATCGAGCAGACCGCGCAGCGCAAGCTTATTCATCTCGTTGGACTGCACGGTGTTGGCGAAATGCGAGCCCTGCAGGCGCTTCTGCCGCATCCAAAGGTAGCGCAGATCGACGGTCGCGTTGTAGCCGGTGGTTCCGGCGCAAACGACCACCATGCCGCCGGTGTCGCATACGAAGATCGACGTCGGGATGGTGCTCTCGCCAGGGTGCTCGAACACGATGTTCGGGGAGCGCTTCTCGCCGAGCACCTCCCAGATCTTCGCCCCGAACGCCCGGACGCCCTTGAGCCACTTGGCGTAGCCCGCGTCGTCCTTCCAGTGCGGCAGCATCCCCCAGTGCTGGAAGTCGTTGCGGTTGATGCAGCCCTTGGCCCCGAGCTTCATGCAGTAGTCGAACTTATCCTGTCCGGACACGATCGCGACCGGGGTCGCCCCGGCCGCCTTGGCGATCTGGATCGCCATCGAGCCGAGGCCGCCGGCGCCGCCCCAGATCAGCGCCACGTCGCCCTTCTTAACCGCATTGACGCCCCAGCCGTGCAGCATCCGCCAGGCGGTTGCCGCGACCAGGGTGTAGGCGGCCGATTCCTCCCAGGTCATGTGCTTGGGCTTCGGCATGCATTGCTGCCCCTGGACCCGAGCGAATTGGGCGAAGCTGCCGTAATTGGTCTCGTAGCCCCAAATCCTGAAAGTCGGCGAGAACATCGGATCGCCGCCGGATTTGACCCAGGGACAGTCGCGGCTGTAATGCGCGCAGTGCACCACGACTTCGTCGCCGACCTTGACGTTGGTGACGTCCTTGCCGACTTTGTAGACGATGCCGGAGGCGTCGCTGCCGCCGATATGGAAAGGCTCGGGCTCGCCGGCCTTGTTGCGGGCGCCGATGACATTGATCGGGATGCCTAGCCCGGCCCAGACATTGTTGTAGTTGATGCCGGCCGCCATGACATAGACGAGCGCCTCGTCGTCGGCGATCGAAGGCGTCGCCACCACCTCCTTCTGGAACGCCTCCATCGGTTTGCCGAAGCGTTCTGGCCGGATCAGCCAGGCGTGCATCTCGGCGGGAACACGGCCGAGGGGCGGCATGTCCAAAATATCGTAAAGATTTCTGGAGAATTCTCAGTTGGCGAAAGGACGGCGCGAATCGTCATTGCATCCTCCGGTCGATGTTGAGCGGACGGAAGGCGACTATCGGGAACCTGCGATCGACGAGATCGTCGGGAAGAACGCGGGTCGTGACAGCAGCGTTGGCCCCTCTCTCACGCGCGGCGTCGTGACGTTCCATTGAACACTCCGCCGTCACCAGCGATTGATATTCGCTGTTTAAGGGCCGCGCATTGTTCTAGATCAAATTTCGCGGTCCCCGGGCGGCGGGGGCGCTCGCTCGCCGCGATCGTTTGCGCACCGTCGCATCCGGTCGATCAGCGCATCCCGAGGGTCCGATAGTGTGCAGGTTTTTGGACGCCGGCAACAACGTGACATTCCGCATGCTCAGCGAGCCGGCGTCCAAAAAGCGCCAAGGCACGAAGTCGCGGGAAAATTTGGGTAGCGGCTGGGCAGCGAGCGCTATGGGGATTTGATGTTAGCGCCAAGTTCGCTGGTGGGCGCGACACTGGGGCGACGCGACTGCACGACGTCCGACGAGGTTCGCGGAAAGCACGCCAGGGGAAGGGACTAGGCGTCAGGGTGGCTGAGCTGCATGATTGGATCGTCTGTCGACCTTAATTCCGGCGTGTGTGTTCCGGCTCATGCCGACCGAGTGCGGCCAAGGGTCAACTCGAATAACACGGCGGGATTTTCGCCGGCATAAGCGGCGGGCCGTTTCTGCCGAAATTGACGATGCCCCGAAATTTCTCGCGATCCCTCTTCTTCAA
>CAWDTW010000057.1:0-182249 GCA_963805295.1 uncultured Alphaproteobacteria bacterium
AGAGCGAAATCGCCGACGAGGTGACGGAACGCCTGCGCGCGCATGGCCTGACCGACGCACCAGCGCATGAGGTGGAAACCGACTACGATCTGCTTGCCTTGGTCGAATCCGGTGCCGGGGTGGGATTCGTACCGGCCAGCACGCCCGATTCCCCTGCTATACGTCGGCAAACTGTCAAGGACTTGGACGTTCAACGGACAGTATCGGTCTACGGTGTTGCCGGCCGGCAGCGCAGCCCGGTCGCCACCGCGTTGCTCAACCTGTTGCGCGCCGCCGACTGGCCTTTTGCCGGGACGAGTAAGTCGCCCTGAGGGCGTCGCGAAGCGTGTCGATCTCCATGCGCTTGCGGTAATCCGGGTCCAGATAGCGGGCTGTTATCAGGCCGTCGGCGCCGACGACGAAGGTCGCCGGAATAGGCAGCATCCAGGCGGCGTTGCCTTGATATGCCGGCACGTCCCATCCCGCGCCGGCAATCAAGGTTTCCATTTCCGCGCCGACCCAGATTGCGAGATTGAGCGACAGCGCATAGCCGTTGTCCATGTCGGTTAAGACGGGGAATGGCGCGTCAGCCTCGGCCTTTAGAGCCGCGGTGAATTTCCGGCGCTCGGGAACGATCGCGACCAGTTGCCGCAATTCCTCAGACATTTCCTTTTGCAGGTCGGCCAGGGCGTGGACGCTCAGCCGACAATATGGGCACCAATGCCCACGATTGAACGAAATCGCAACCGGACCTTGGGCCAGCAGGTCTTCGAGAGCGACCAGACGGCCCCTCTCGTCCGGCAGAACGAACGGGGGCATCACGTCGCCGACGTTGGGCGCTGTGTCACCCGCGCCCGTATTTTGCAGGCGAGTCACCATCCGGTCGACGACTTCGGCAAAGAGTGTGCTGAGAGACCTCACCTCGTTGGCGACAATGGTCAGTTTCTCGTTGAGAGGTATATCCAGATCCCAGGCGTGTTGGACGGCTCTCTCAAGCGCTTCGACGAGAGGGTTGGACATGGGACGCTCCAGCGGACTCGGTGCGCCGCCCTGGGGCGCAAGCCGAGCTGCCGCACACTATACACATAAATCGCGATAACTTTCCTGCATAGTATCGATCAGACAACGGCATTGGGAATCGGTGCGCCGCTCCGGCACTCTTCGCGCGTGGGGCGGACGTAGAGCCCGTCTCAAGGGGATGCAAGGCGCCTTGCGTCCTCCGGCGAAGGGAGACAGAGAGATGCGGGCCGACACGACAGAGCGCGCGAGTGAGTTTTGCGGCGAAACCGGCCCTTTGCCGCTAGTTGTCGCAAGAAATCCTCGCCCCGGGTCGGACGTCCAACCGGTGGCGCTCCGCGCGGAACGGCTGCAAACTCTGGGCAGCCTGGCCTGCGGTATCGCGCACGATCTCAACAACGTACTGACGCCCATCCTGCTCGGAATCGAAACGCTGAAGCTCGGTCCCGGCAGTAAACGGGCCGCCCAGGTTCTCGCGATGATCGAGGCCAATGCCCGGCAGGTGGCCGACCTCGCCGACCAGGTGCTCGCCTTTGCCCGCGGGATCGAGGCCAGGCGCACGGCCGTCTGCATGGCGTATCTGATCCAGGATGTCGCCCGGACCGCCCGTGAAACCTTCGACGGCGCGATCGAAACGCGCACCCACCTGCCTCGGGGCCTGTGGGAGATCAATGCCGACGCAACGCAAATTCACCAGGTGCTGCTCAACCTTGCAGTTAACGCGCGCGACGCGATGATCGGCGGCGGCACGTTGACCCTGTCGGCCAACAATGTCTCCATCGGCGGCGATCTCACTACCGGGGACGCCGCAATTCCCGGCGACTATGTGGAGATTAGAATCGCTGACACGGGGCATGGGATTCCGCCCCGGATGCTCGGCAAGATCTTCGAGCCGTTCTTCACCACCAAAGGCTTTGGGAAGGGTACCGGGGTCGGTCTTTCGACCGTGGCCAGCATCGTCAAGTCGCATGGCGGTTTCATCACCATCCGTAGCGCGCTCGGTGAGGGGACGGATCTGGCCGTCTACCTACCGGCGCTCCCTCCCGGCAGCCAGCGGCCGGCTCCGAAGGGCACCAAGGTGCGGTTGATGGAGAATGAGCGCTTCATCAATCCCAAACAGGTTGCTCCTGCGGCGCCTGCCGCTCGCCGTGATGGCAATGTGATACCCGCGTGATCCGAACGCGATGGCGCTCGCCTAGCCTCTCCTTTGCATCGGTTGGAGAAATCGCAATTCATGCTGGACAGCCTGCCATTCGAACGCACGCGCGGACCGACGCAGAATACCTATGCGATGATTCTGGCCGGCGGTCGCGGCTCGCGCCTCGGTCGGCTGACGGACCAGCGGGCCAAACCCGCCGTACCGTTCGTGGGCAATTTCCGGATCATCGATTTTACCCTGTCCAACTGCGTCAATTCGGGCATCCGGCAGATCGGTGTGGCGACGCAGTACAAAGCGCAGAGCCTGATCCAGCATCTGAAAGGCGGGTGGAGCTTTCTGAACGGCCGTTTCAACGAATTCGTCGATGTTCTGCCTGCCCAGCAGCGGGTCAAGGATGATTGGTACGAGGGAACGGCAGACGCTGTGTACCAGAACCTGGACCTTCTGCGGCGGGGCGACCCCGAGTTCATCCTCATCCTGGCGGGCGTTGACATCGGACCCAGCCGGTCCGAGGACGGAACTGAGCAATTCCGTATCCGCCTGTGCCGGAAGCGACTGCTCTCTCGCAGTCAAATCGTTGTCCAGAGCGAATGTCGGTCTCGGTGGTTGCATGTCCACGCAACCGACAATCCCGGCGGGTAGTATCGCAATCCTGCTCGGAGGCGCCCGGCGAGCAGCGTGGGACGACGGCAAGCGAAGCCTTTTGTTGGTATCTCTATTGGTATAAATTTTCTTTGCAAGTTTGTTACCAAATAAAATCAATTGCATAGTTGCGGCATTCGAGTCCTTTCCTGGCACCAAGTTATCTGCTTTTCACGAGCACTTTCAGTTCGATACAATTTGGGGCGTTTCTCGGTCCCACATCTGGTCCCACGCCGTGTTCACCCGGCTGCGGCGCCGCCGGACAGATCGGGCTCGACCGCATCCTCGGGCCGGCCGGCAACCGCTGCCGGGCCCTGGTCATCGCCATGGTGGTCAGCCGTCTGATCGCTCCCGCCTCGAAGCTGGCCACCGCCGCGGGCTCGAGCCCGGCGACGGCGACCTCCGGCCTGGGCGAGGTCATGGACCTCGGCGACGTCGACGAGGACGAGCTTTATCGGGCGCTCGACTGGCTGCTGGAACGCCAGCCCGCCATCGAGAAGGCGCTCGCCAGCAGCTGACAAATTAGAAGTTGGTCGCCGCCTGAACAAGCCCTACAGGCGGATCCGATCCATCTCCGGACACCGTCCGTCAGATCGAGTCCCAACTACTACAGGCGAAACGATTGATCAGACCGATCGCTTTGTCGGTCTCGGCGAGCAGCAACGTCCCGGCGCCCGAGGATGGCCGCCCGCCGTCGAAATCCGCCGCAACCCGACGCCCGTCCGCCCTTCCGAAATCGATCTGGCTCGCGCTACAATCCGTCTGCATCAGGAGCCCCTTCGACGCGGTGCTAACTTGTTCTCGCAAGACAAGATTACACCCTCAGACGCCCGATGCGCCTCGCCCGGCTCCAAAACACACTCTATAACTCACGCGTCCACGTTGCCCAACAGACGTCCCATCATGCTCGCTGTCAGATCGGTGCTCTTCAACCTTCTATTCTACGTGATGCTGGTTGTGTTAATGATCATCGGTCTGCCGATGATGTTGGGCGGCCGGCGATGTGTTTTCGCGTTGGCTCGCGTTTGGGGGGCAGTTTCGATCTGGCTTCTCAGGATGATCTGCGGCCTCCGGGTCGAATATCGTGGCATTGCCAACATTCCGTCGGGTCCCGTTCTGATCGCGGCCAAGCATCAGTCGTTTCTCGAGACTTTTGCCCTTCTCAAATACGCGCCTGATTTCGCCATCATCCTGAAGCGGCAACTGACGTTCGTCCCCCTGTTCGGCCTCTATCTCGTCGTTTCAAAACAGATCGCGATCGACCGCGCACGCGGCCGCCAAGCGCTACAACAGATTGCCACCGCCGCGAAGCTGGTGCTTGCCGCTGGCCGACAAGTCTTCATCTATCCTGAAGGCACCCGGCGGCCTCCCGGGGCGCCGCCGAGATACAAGCACGGCGTCGCCGCGCTCTATGCAGAGACCGGAGCGCCGTGCCTGCCCGTCGCGGTGAATACAGGACTCTTCTGGAGACGGCATGGATTCCTGCGGCGGCCAGGCGTCGCTGTGATCGAGTACCTGCCGCTGATCGCGCCTGGGCTCGACCGCGAAACCTTCGCCGAGCGGTTGCAAGACACGATTGAAACGGCTTGCGCTCGCCTCAACGCGGAAGCGGTCGCGCGCGATCGCTCCCTTGAGGTGGTGATCGCGGAAGGGGCCAATTGCGATATAGCAACGGATACCCCGACTTGACCGACGCTCACTATCTTTTAGTGTCCTGATCGATAAATATGTGCGATTAACCTAAATTCGGCAGTTGGCTCTGATCGTCGTTCGTGAAGCGGGGGGGGTTCAATCTGCGGTTGCGTCAAGATGGACATAAGCGCGGCGGCGCGCGCAGGGCGCGGCCTTTGAGGAAGGCTTGAAAGGCGCGGGAGAGGATTTCGCGCCAACGCTGCCAGGGCGTCAACTGCTCCGCATTTGTGACCAACCGCCTCAGGAATAGGGCTACCGCTCGAAGCGCCTTTGCAGCGGGAACGGACTTGGCGTGCGTGCTGGTGATCTTGATCGTCGTTTGTCGCGCATGGCGCACCCGTTCGGCGATGGCGTGCAACAACAATGGCCGGCTCGTGATCGCTTCTCGGTGACGATCCGGCTCGGCCAAGCGCGTGAAGATGTTCCACCAATCATAAAACAACGCCACGAGGCGGGCCGCCAGACGACAGCGCGCCAGGTCATGCGTGACGAAGCCGCCCCAGCCCCATTGGTTCTTCAACTCGTCGAAGACATTCTCTCCATCGCCGCGGTCGCGATAGAGCTGGCCAAAGCTTTCCAGGGCCTCGGCGAGCGTGGTCGCGAGAACCTGATATTCCCACATCTCCTCGCTCGCACCGATGTCGAGGAAGGCGAGCCGAGGCGGTCCATCCTCGTCCATCGCGGGCGTCGCCAGCGCGCCTCTCACGCGCCGCCGCAATACGACGACGCGCCGTTGTCGGCTCCAGCCTTGCAATCGAATCTCGGTCCCCTTGGCTTGCCAACCTTGGCCCGAATCGACCCAATCACTCTGCCCCGAAAGACGCTCGATCGCGCGTTTGACGTTGGCGGTCAGCCGTAGCTTGAACAAATACGGCAAAGCGCGCCGCTCGGCTTCGCCCATGATCCCCTCATTGCCGAAGCCCTTGTCGCCGCGCAAAAGAGAAGGCCAACAATCGCGCGGCGTTCGGTCCAAGAGCGCCCAAAGGCCAGGCGCGCTGTGATTGGAAGTGTGCTCGTCGCCCGCGCTCACATCCACCTCGAGAACCAATCGCGTCCCCGCCATCGAATAGGTGTGATAGCAGTGGCTGGGCCGCCCAGGCTTCTTGGGATTGTAGCCGACCACCGCTCCTTCCTGATGGCCGTAGAGGCTTCACCGTCGTATCGACGTCGAGGATCCACGGCTCGCTCAAAAGCGGCTCCACGCAATGGTCGAGATGACCTCGTAGCCAGTTCGCGCCCGCTTCTTCCTCGATCGCCGCGAACGCCCGCCGAACCGCGTCCTCGCTGACGATCTTGCTCATGTCGAGAAGCTCGGGCAACACGCGGTCGCTCCGCAGCGCCGCGATATGCGCGTAGCGCTTGTGCCCGGCCAACATCGACAACATCGCCGTCCCCAGCACGTCGCGCTTCTTGGGCGCGTTCGGACTGGTGTAACGCAGCGGGCAATCCGCCACCAACGCCTCGAACAACCCCGCGGTCTTCAGAAAATCGATGAAGAACGGCAATTGCCCGAGCGGCGTAAACGCCGCTTCATGATCAAACTCGACCCGAATCGAACCGGCGAAACTGTCGACCACGACGCCCACGCCCGACGCGTCGGGTTCAACCGGAGATTGTTCACCCGACGGGTGAGCCCCAAAGCGCGCGAAATCCTGTCCCATGCATATGAAAATGAATGATTCTCAGCCCCCGGAAAACGCCTCAACCGCCGAATTTAGGATTAACCGTTCGCTGAATTGCGGAGGATGGTCGATGGGCTAGGAAGTCGCCGCTTGGGAGGAAAGCCGAAACAAACGCCACACCAAAGCCGACTGGCAATTCACGACAGCCGACGCCCGCGTTAGGCTCAAAAGGCTCTACCCTCAGTTCGAATAACTCGGGGCACTAGCAGCCGCCGATGACGTCCATACACCGCCTCCGAGGGCGCAGTCCATCGACACAGGGACCCCGAAAAACACGATTTCGTCCAAACGCAAATCTCCGGCCCCGACTGAAGGCTGAAGGCACTGGCCTTCGACCCCTGCGCGTCGGTATAAGTCGTCCGACTTGATTCATGCGAGGCTCCGGTGACGGCGTTCGAGGCGATACGCGAAGATTTCTCCTCCCTTGACGATTGGGATGACCGCTACCGCTATGTCCTCGAACTCGGTCACGGCCTCGAGCCGCTGAGCGAGGCGGCGCATAACGAAGCGAACAAGGTACGGGGCTGCGTCAGCCAAGTCTGGCTCGAGAAGCAAGCGAGAACTAGCGCCGCTGGCGAGACGATCCTCCGCTATCGCGGCGACAGCAACTCACACCTCGTGCGAGGACTGATCGCTATCGCCATCGTCCTATTCTCCGATCGGACACCGCAGCAGATTCTCGGCATTGATGCAGTGGGAGCGTTCCGCGCGCTCGGCCTCGAGCAGCATCTCACCCCTCAACGATCAAACGGCGTCCGCGCGATGATCGAGCGCATCCGCTCGGACGCTGCTGCGGCGGCGTAAGCCCGGTTTGCAATTCAGGAGTTCCCCCCGCGTTGCTCGTCGGCGGAAGACCGGCGATCGCGGCGAGGTTTTGGGCGAAGTACGGGAGAAATTGCGGACCGCCGCCACCATGGCGGCGCTAACCATGCCTCCAGAACGAGCAATTACTCCGCGGCGACCCGCTTGGGTAGAACCCAGTTAGGGCGGACGAAGTGGCAGGTATAGCCGTTGGGATAGCGCTCGAGATAGTCCTGATGCTCGGGCTCGGCCTCCCAGAACGGGCCGGCCGGCGCCACTTCCGTCGTCGCCTTGCCCGGCCATAATCCGGAGGCGTCGACATCGGCGATGGTGTCGAGAGCCACGCGGTTCTGTTCGTCGCTGGTGTAGAAAATCGCCGAGCGGTAGCTGGCGCCGACGTCATTGCCCTGCCGGTTGCGGCTCGACGGATCGTGGATCTGAAAGAAGAACTCCAGCAGCTTGCGATAGCTGATTTTCGCCGGGTCGAAGACGATCTCGATCGCCTCGGCGTGATTGCCGTGATTGCGGTAGGTCGCGTTGGGAACCTCGCCGCCGGTGTAGCCGACGCGCGTCGAGATGACGCCGGGATAGCGCCGGATCAGGTCCTGCATGCCCCAGAAACAGCCGCCGGCGAGAACCGCGCGTTCAGTTGAGTCTGCCATTTCGCTTGCGCCTCCTCTTAAAGATGGGGCCCCTTGCGCCCTTTGAGCCGGTCGTTGGCGCCGGCTCCCGGCCCCCCGGCATCCCGCGGCCTGTCAGATAGTCATCCTCACCGAATATGGAACCAGGACGGCGATCCAGAGGGTTTCGGCGACCATAAGCCCCGACCGGTCGCGAGTGACCGACTTCGGGTGGATCAAGCTGCGCGGGCCCGCTCGCGTGGCCGCGATGGGGCCTTGCCCACATCCATTTCCTGATCGGCGCGCGCAGTCGGCTGAGCGTCGCGCTCGACTGGCCACGGATCTATGCTCGCGACCGGCGCAGCGCGCGCTTGACCATGCAAGGCGCAGCCGCAGCGGGGCCAACTCGGCAATCGTGAAGGGTCGTGAGGCGGTTGAGGGCGCGTAACCGTAAACTGTGGTCGCGCTTGCAATCACTTATCCGGGATCGCATGCTTGTCGAGGATCAAACGCCGCGTCGCCTCGAAATTGCAGGGACCCGTTCGATATGACGCTCCCAAATCCAGACGCGCCCTATGTGCTCGGCGGCACGAGCGCTGAGCACGAGAGGCTCATTCGTCAGGCGGCGATTTTCGATCCATTCACCGAACGCCTGTTCCGCGACGCTGGAATCGGTCCGGGGCAGCGCGTCCTGGACATCGGCTCCGGCGTCGGCGACGTCGCCATGCTGGCGGCGAAACTCGTCGGCCCCACGGGCGCGGTGGTGGGCGTTGAGCGCGACCCAACGACGCTAGCGACGGCGCGGCTCCGCGTCGCAAGGGCCGGGCTTTCCAACCTGAGCTTCATGGAAAGCGACGTCAGAAACGTTGCGAGCAGCGAGCCGTTCGATGCGGTGGTGGGTCGAGTCATCCTGCAATATCTGCGGGACGCAGGAGCCGTCGTGCGGTCGCTTGCGGCGCTCGTTCGGCCGGGCGGCCTAATGGTGTTTCAGGACGTGTGGCCCGCTTCGTTGCTCCATTTTGGAACCCATTTGCCGTTGCGCGCGAAATGCGCATCGCTCATTTTTCGAACATTCGAGCGCTCCGGCGCGAACATGGACGTGGAACTGGTTCTCTACCGCGCGATCCAAGAGGCGGGGTTCCCCGCCCCAAACATGCGGATCGAAATTCCGGTCGGAGACGACCCGGGGATCGTGCGATGGGTCTATGATCTGTTCTGCACGCTCCTGCCGCGCATGCCGGAGGATGAACTTGCCGCCAGCGGTATTGGCGATCTCGATTCGCTCGAATTCGAGGCTCGAGGCCGAAAGGCTTGCGGCAAGATCGTTCGGCGCCTGCGTCGCTCTCGTCGGCGCGTGGTCACGAAAGCCAGGTTAACGTCTCTTTCCTCTTTCTCCCGCTCGGAGAAGGGTTCACCGCCTCCGCCCTCGCCTCCCGCCGCCCTTCGGCCTCGCCTCGCCGCCGCCCCAGTTGTGCGGACCCATGTCTTCGTCGGTCGGCTTGCGGGGCCTCGTAGAGGGCATGTTGGCGGCGCGGCCGAAGGGGCGTTCGCCGGCGTAAGACCCCGCGGCCGCCTCGACGTCCGACTGGCGCGCCAGCGGGTCGTCGCCGACAGTCAGCTCCACCGTCTGCAGCCGCCGGATCTCGTCGCGCAGGCGCGCCGCCTCCTCGAATTCGAGATTGCCGGCCGCCTCCTTCATCCGCTTCTCGAGATCCGCGATGGTCGCATGCAGATTGTGGCCGATGGTCGCCCCGTCGGCGAGGCCGACGTCGACGGTGACGTGGTCGGCCTCGGCGACCGAGCCGAGGATATCCTGGATGCCGCGCTTGATCGAGGCCGGGGTGATGCCGTTCGCCTCGTTAAAGGCCTGCTGCTTGGCGCGGCGGCGGTTGGTCTCCTCGATCGCCCGCTTCATCGAGCCGGTGACCGCGTCGGCGTAGAGGATCACCTTGCCGTCGACGTTGCGCGCCGCGCGGCCGATCGTCTGCACGAGCGAGGTCTCGGAGCGGAGGAACCCTTCCTTGTCGGCGTCGAGGATCGCCACCAGCGCGCATTCCGGGATGTCGAGCCCTTCGCGCAGCAGGTTGATGCCGACCAGCACGTCGAAGGCGCCGAGGCGCAAGTCGCGGATGATCTCGATGCGCTCGATCGTGTCGATGTCGGAATGCATGTAACGGACCCGCGCGCCGTTGTCGTGCAGATATTCGGTGAGGTCTTCCGCCATGCGCTTGGTGAGCGTGGTGACCAGGGTGCGGTAGCCGCGCCGCGCGACCTCCTTGACCTCGCTCAAAAGGTCGTCGACCTGGCTGCGCGCCGGGCGGATCTCGACCGGCGGATCGATGAGGCCGGTCGGGCGGATCACCTGCTCGACGAACACGCCAGAAGTCTGCTCCAGCTCCCAGTGGCCCGGGGTGGCGGAGAGATGAATGGTCTGCGGCCGCATCGCCTCCCATTCCTCGAAGCGCAGGGGCCGATTGTCCATGCAGGAGGGGAGGCGGAAGCCGTATTCGGCCAGCGTCGCCTTGCGGCGGTAGTCGCCGCGGTACATGCCGCCGATCTGCGGGATCGTCACATGACTCTCGTCGGCGAAGATGAGCGCGTTGTCGGGCAGATATTCGAACAGGGTCGGCGGCGGCTCGCCGGGCCGGCGGCCGGTCAGGTAGCGCGAATAGTTCTCGATGCCGGCGCACGATCCCGTCGCCTCCAGCATTTCCAGGTCGAACATCGTGCGCTGCTCGAGCCTTTGCGCCTCGAGGAGCCGCCCCTGCCGGTTGAGCTCATCGAGCCGCTCCTTCAGCTCCTGCTTGATCGCCTTGGTCGACTGCAAGAGCGTCGGGCGCGGCGTCACATAGTGCGAATTGGCGTAGATTTTGACGAATTCGAGGTCCGCCGTCTTCTGGCCCGTCAGCGGGTCGAATTCGGCGATCGTCTCGATCACATCGCCGAAGAATCCGATCCGCCAGGCGCGATCCTCGTAGTGGGCCGGGAAAATTTCGATCGTGTCGCCGCGCACCCGGAACACCCCACGGACGAAATCGCCGATCGAGCGCTTGTACTGCAGCGCGACCAGATCGGTGATCAGCTGGCGCTGGTCGACCCGGTCGCCCAGCTTCAGCGAGAAGGTCATTGCGGTGTAGGTCTCGACCGAGCCGATGCCGTAGATGCAGCTGACCGAGGCGACGATGATGACGTCGTCGCGCTCCAGCACCGCGCGGGTGGCGGCGTGGCGCATGCGGTCGATCTGCTCGTTGATGTCGGATTCCTTCTCGATATAGGTGTCGGTGCGCGGGACGTAGGCCTCCGGCTGGTAATAGTCGTAGTAGGAGACGAAATACTCGACCGAATTGTCGGGAAAGAAGCTCTTGAATTCGCCGTAGAGCTGCGCCGCCAAGGTCTTGTTGGGCGCGAGGATGAGCGCCGGGCGCTGGGTCGCCTCGATCACCTTGGCCATGGTGAAGGTTTTTCCCGAGCCTGTGACGCCGAGCAGCACCTGGTCGCGCTCGTGCGCCTGGACGCCCTTGACTAGCTCCTCGATCGCCTGCGGCTGGTCGCCCTCGGGATCGTATTCCGACACGACGCGGAATTTTCGCCCGCCCTCCGACTTGTCCGGCCGCGGCGGCCGGTGCGGCGTCCAAGGCGGCCGGTCGCGGATGTTGGGGTCGCCGAGCTCAAGGAGGGTTTTCAGCAACTCGATGGTCGCCGTCGCGCCGGAGAGGCCGTGCGGATGGCTGTCGGGCGCGGCGTGCTCGAACTTTTGCTGCGGCAACTCTGAGAACCCTTGGCCGAACCCCTGCGGCTTCGGCTCGACCAGAGCGGGATTGAGCAGCGCCGCCAGATGCTCGTCGAGCGGCTGCAACTCGGGCCGCGAGGCTTTCGCGCGCGTCGGACGGCCGGGCTTTTTGGGGGCGGGCATGGGGGGAATATGGAGCGAGTCGCGGGGCGGGGGAAGGGAGCGCGGCGCATAGGCGCGCCTGGCCCCCAATGCGCTACCTTCTCGTCGGGGCGCTGCGGGCAACGAAGCCTCGCGCCTCTTGCGAAAGTTCGATCCAGCGCGCGGCGTGCGTCGGCGCGATGGTGACCCACTCGCGTTTCGGACGGCCCGCGCCGGTCGAGAAGCGCTCGCCGATCCCGGATTCGATCAGAGCGTCGATGCGTTCGGCCGGTAATTTCAGCAGCAGGCCGCCGTGCGAAAGGGAGGCGAAAATCTTGCCGTCGACCTCGAGCGCGTTCGAGCCGAAGCCTTGCCTCCGGTCCCGCTCAGGCCGCCATGATGCTCGACGACGGCGCGAAAGGCGGCTTGCGGATCGCGTTCCAGGTTGTCTGAGGGTCCGGCGCCGCGCGCACTTGTCGGCATTCGACATCCCCATGAGGCCGGCTCGCCGCGAGCGCTGAGCCGGCGCAATTGCGCATGGTGGCGCCGACGCGCGAACCCCGCAACGTTCGGCGACGCGTGCCAGGACACATAGAGAGGCGCCATCGTTAGGAAGGGCCGCCACGATTCTCCGATCTTCAAGCGTTGTGACTCTATATCAAAACTGATATAAGCAGCATATGGCTGGGCGCGGACTGAAGCCGATCGTGTTCCTGGGCGACGCGCTCGACCTGCTTCGGGCTTTCCCCGACGGAGCGCGCAAGGAGGCTGGAGTTCAATTGCATAAGGTGCAGCAGGGGCTGGCGCCGAGCGACTGGAGGCCGATGCGGACTGTCGGACGCCGAAATCCGCATTCATGACGAAGCCGGAGCGTTTCGCGTGATCTATGTCGCGAAGCGCAACGACGCCGTCTACGTCTTGCATGCGTTCCAAAAGAAGGCCCGGCGGACTGCGAAGCCCGATTTGGACCTTGCGGCGATGCGGTTAAAACAGATTTAGCCAACAGGGAGAATGGACGATGGAACGCCAGACCTTCGCCAATGTGTGGGACGCCATCGAGGACACGCAGACGGAAGCGGCGAGCATGACGATGCGGTCGAACTTGCTTATCGCGATTGAGCAGAGAGTGCGTGGTTGGAACGTCACACAGACGGAGGCCGCCCGCAGGCTCGCCGTCACCCAGCCCCGGCTGAACGATCTCTTGCGCGGGCGGATCCAGAACTTCAGCCTCGACGCCCTCGTCGATCTCGCGGCGAAAGCCGGACTGAGCGTGCGACTGGATATCGCGGCTTGACCGCGCCCTTCTCCCGTTGCGGCAGAGGGGGGCCCATAGGCTTTACGGTGACACTTAACTCAATCACCATTTGCCTCGATCTCATGCCTGAGACCGGTCGATCGAGACCCGACGCGCTTGGAGCGTCGCATTTGTCCCTGCCACGAAAATCGCATACGAGGTGCCGGCGTTATGCGGAGTGCGCATGAGTTCCAGGGTGAGCACCGCCACCATTTTCATCCATAATGGCGCGCCCCGCGGGCGCTGGTTGGCTGTTATGCACGGATTATTCCCCTGTTCCGCCGAAAAACTCCCCTGTTCCATGAAATCAATCTCCCTGTTTTCCGGACTGGGAGCGGTGGTCGGCGACCGCCGCGGTCGATGACTGCGGCGGGCCGGCGTCATGGCGGAGTCCTGTCGGCCCCGCCTCGGTTAGGCCCGCAGGCGGCGTGAAAGATTGTTGGCTAAAGTCGGGTTTTGTGCTACCTTTGTTCTCATTCGCAAAGGCGCCCAATGACTCCACTCCGTGCGCTATCGCCCGCCGCTGCAAGCGCTTCGTGGAGCGTCGCGCTCCTGCGCATGAGCCGCCTCGGTCGGGATGCGCCCAGCGATCGCAAAAAGTGCCGTCCTTTCCGCTCTAATCCCTTGAAAAAGCTCAAAACGGCAATGGGCAGGTCTTGTCAGGAGTTGGCATGACGGCGCTGTTGGCGCCGCATCCGCTTGGCGTCGGCGCCTCGGCTTTTTGGCGGCGTGGCGACACGGGAGGACGTTGGATGGAATCGCCCACCGGGAGCGTCAGCGCGAATAGAATTCGATGACGAGGTTCGGCTCCATCCGGGTCGGATAGGGCACTTCGGAGAGGCCGGGGAAGCGGGTGAGCTTGGCCGCGCCCTTGGCGTGATCGACCTCGACGTAGTCGGGCACGTCGCGCTCGGCGAGCGCGTTGGCTTCCATCACCAGCGCGAGCTGCCGCGACAACTCCTTGATCTCGACGAGGTCGCCGACCTTCACCTGATAGGAGGCGATGTTGACGCGTCGGCCGTTGACCTTGATGTGGCCGTGGTTGATGAACTGGCGCGCGGCGAACACGGTCGGCACGAACTTGGCGCGGTAGATCACCGCGTCGAGCCGGCGCTCGAGCAGGCCGATGAGGTTGGCGCTCGAGTCGCCTTTCATGCGCAGAGCCTCGACGTAATATTTGTGGAACTGGCGCTCGGAAATGTTGCCGTAATAGCCCTTGACCTTCTGCTTGGCCTTGAGCTGGGTGCCGAAGTCGGTCGCCTTGCCCTTGCGCCGCTGGCCGTGCTGGCCGGGGCCGTATTCACGCTTGTTGAAGGGGCTGCGCGGGCGGCCCCAGATGTTCTCGCCCATCCGGCGATCGATCTTGTACTTGGCTTCTGCGCGCTTCGTCATCGCGGTTCCTCTTTTGGGTCACGATCGGGTTCGACGAGGAACGCGCCCTCCTCTGCGCCCTTTCAAGGCCGCCGACAGGCTCGAGCCGAGCAAGGCCAAAGCCGCGGGTGCGTCAAACGACAAGCGCGCCCTCTCTTCCGGAGAGCGCGCTCGCGGGGGGTCTCCTAGGGGATCGGCCGCGCCCTGTCAACTGGGCGCCGGCGCTCGAATCCGTCGGCGCGGGAGCTCGGAGCGCGCGAGGCAGATATGCGAATTACGCATGCGATTGATGCGATACGGCGCAAAACTGAGCTTTTTCATTTCAAATCTATCGCGTTTGCGGCAAAGTCACGCCAAGTTCACTGTCAAGCGATGCGTGCTGCGCATAAGTTATCGCGCCGCATCATTGACTTTTGCGGTGCAGCAATTTAACTGGGCCCCGTCTAGGAGACGGAGCGGCGGCGGTCCCCGGGAATCGCGGACCATGGACAAGGAGGGCGGTCAGAGTTAGGAGATCGACATGAAGATGTTCTCTCTCGCGCGCTTCCTGCGCGCACGTCGGACGTACTGGAGCGTGGTCCAGGAACTGTCCAACTATTCGGATCGCGAGTTGCACGACATCGGCATCGATCGCGCCGACATCCACGAAATCGCCCGCCTCGCTTCGCGGGAAGAGCAGTAATCTCCGAAAAACGACAGCCTGGCGGCGGCGCCCCGAGGGCGCCGCCAGACGTCAGGTCCGATTGTATGCGTCCTCGATGCGGACGATGTCGTCCTCGCCAAGGTAGCTGCCGGTCTGCACCTCGATGAGTTCGAGGTCGATCCTGCCGGGGTTGGCGAGACGGTGATCAGAGCCTATCGGCAGATAGACCGAACTCGTTCTCGTGCACGAGCCGAACGGCGCGGTTCAGCGTCACTTCGGCCGCCCCGCGCACCACGATCCAATGTTCGGCGCGGTGATGGTGCTTTTGCAGCGACAGCCGCCCGCCCGGCCGCACGACGATGCGCTTGACCTGGTAGCGCGGGCCCTGGTCGATGCTCTGGAAATAGCCCCAGGGCCGGTACATCCGTCGGTGCTGGGTCGCCTCCGGATGATGCTCGGCCTTCAGCCGTTCGACAAGCTGCTTGACCTTGTCGGTCTGCGACTGGTCGGCGACCAGCACCGCATCGCGGGTAGCGACCACGATGACGTTGTCGAGGCCGATAACGGCGGCCAGATGCTCATCCGAGCGCACGAGCACATTGGAGGAGTCGATCGCCACCGCCCGGCCGCGCAAACTGTTGCCCCTCTCGTCCTGCGGGCTCAGCCGCCAGACGGTCGACCACTGGCCGACGTCCGACCAGCCGACGTCGGCGGCCAGCACCGCCGCGCGATCGGTCCGCTCCATCACCGCATAGTCGATCGACGTCTTGGGCGCGTTGGCGAAAAAATCTTTGTCGAGAACGATGAAGCCAAGATCCGTCTTGGCCGCTGCGACGGCCTGGCTCGTCGCCGAGGCGATCTCCGGCTCGAACCGGGCGAGCTCCTCCAGCATCACGTCGGCCTGGAAGATGAAATTGCCCGAGTTCCACAAATAACCCTGTTCGATGAAGGTCCGCGCCCGCTCCTCGTCCGGCTTCTCGACGAAACGCTCGACGCGCCGCACCTGCGGATCGACCGCCAGCGGCTCGGCGGCATGAATATAGCCGTAGCCGGTCGCCGGATGGTCGGGGGTCACGCCGAAGGTGACGATCTCGCCGGCCTGGGCGGCGACGCCCGCCTGAGCGCAGAGCTGTGCGAACTTGTCGCCGTCTTTGAACACGTGGTCGGCGGCCAGCACCGCGACCAGCGTCTTGGGATCGCGCGCCCCCACCCAGGCCGCGGCCGCGCCGACGGCCGCGGCGCTGTCGCGCCGTTCCGGCTCCAAAAGGATCGTGGCCTCGGCGCCGATCTCCTTCAGCTGCTCCGCGACGCGGAAGCGATAGTCGAAATTGGTGATGACGACCGGCGGCTCGAAGATCGCGCGGTCGCCGACCAGGCTGACGATCGACTGGAAGGTGGACCGGTCGCCGATCAGGGGAATGAACTGTTTGGGCAGGCTTTCGCGCGATTCCGGCCATACGCGGGTGCCGCAGCCGCCGCACATGATCACCGGCTGAACCTTCGTCATCGAGTCCTTGCGCTCCCTTGCGCCGCGGCGCCGAAACATGAGCGGATGTTCTGCTGGAGTCGCACGACCAACGCAACCCCGGTCTTCTACATGTTTTTCGCGGCGCGCGCGCTCCGGCCGGGCGGCGCGAAGGCGGCGGGAAGCGAGAAGTCTTGCGCGATCGCTGCGGTCACGAGCGGGGCCGGAAGCCGGGTCAGCGCGCTGAACAGCGACGCCGAGGACAGGCCGACTGCCGACTGCGCGGCCGACTGGCGCGCCGCGAGGGCGAAGCTGCAAGGCACGATGGCGCCGGTGCCGACGCCGATGAGGGCAAAGCCCGCGACGCTTGCGGCAAAATCGCGCTCGACGGCGACGACGGCGAGTCCGGCGGCGGCGACGGCGAAGGAACCGACGATGATGCGCGCATCGTTGAACCTCAGCCGGATGAAATCCGCATTGAAACGGAGCGTCGCCTGGCAGGCGGAAAAGAACGCCGCGCCCAGCCCGGCGATCGCCGCGAGCCTCGGCGCCTCGGCGCGCAGGAGCAGGGTCGACCAGACCGAGGCCGCTGTTTCCGCGCCCATCGACATGCCGATGACGATTCCGAGCCCGATCAGAGCGGGAGCGAAGGAGAGGCCGCGCGGGTCCAAGGCCGTCGCGCGAGGCGGCAACTCAGGCTCGCCACTGGCGGTCCGGTCATAGGCGAGGCCTGCCGCGGCTAGGCCGATCGCGGCGATCAGCCCGGCGTGCAAGCAGGCAAGGATCGGCTTGCCGAGACGTCGCTCGATCCGCGCGCCCTCGGCGTTCATCGTCACGTCGACGACGCCGCCGAGGAAGCCCGACGCGATATGCGCGCCCGCGCCCGCGATGCCTGCGCAGGTGTCGAGGAGCGCACAGAGCGCCGCGCCGAAGACAATCGCGCTGACCGCCAGGACCCGGCGGACGCCGAAGCGGTGGCCGAGCGCCCCTCCCGCCGACATCGCTACGAGATCGGCGGCGGTATAGACCGTGAGAATGATTCCGAACTTCGCCGCGTCGACGCCGGAGCGGGCCAGAATGCCGCCGGAGGCGCCGCCCCAAAGGCCGATGCCGACGCCGAAGGCGAAGAACACGCCGGCGACGGCGACATGCACGCTCATAGTTTCGCGCATCGGCGGAGCCGCCTCAAAAGTCGGTCGGCGCGCCGCCTTCGGCCTTGCGTCGGGCGACGAAGGCTTCCAGCGCTTCGCGCCGCTCCGACTCGAAGGGCGGCGGCGCATAGAGGCGGAGCCGTTCGGCGACGATGCGCTCGGCTGCGTCGGCAGCGGTCGGCGATCCGGCCTCGCGCCAGCTCTCGAAATTGCGCCAGTCGGAAATCATCGGCGCAAAGAAGGCGGTGCGGTAGCGCGACTGCGTATGCTGCGCTCCGAAGAAATGGCCGCCGGGCCCGACCTCGCGCATCGCCTCCAGCGCCAATTCCTGCTCCTCGACCCGCAGCGGCCGCAGGAACTCGGCGACCATCGCCAAGAGGTCGGCGTCGAGCGCCATCTTTTCGAACGACGCTTGCAGGCCGCCCTCCATCCAGCCGGCGCCGTGCATGAGGAAGTTGACGCCGCCCATGATCGCGCCCCAAAGGGAGAACACGCTCTCGTAAGCCGCCTGCGCGTCGAGCGCATTGGCGGCGTTGGCGTTCGATGAGCGGTAGGGCAGGCCGAGGCGCCGAGCGAGCTGGCCGCCGACGATCGCCGTTTTCATATATTCGGGCGTGCCGAACGCCGGCGCGCCGGACTTCATGTCGACATTCGAAGTGAAGCCGCCATATACGAAGGGCGCGCCTGCGCGCACGACCTGGGTCATGACGAGGCCGGCGAGCGCCTCGGCGTGCTGCTCGGCGAGCGCGCCGGCGAGCGTCACCGGGGCCATCGCACCGGCGAGCGTGAAGGGCGTCAGCACGACGACCTGATTGCGCCCAGCCATCTGGATCACGCCTTCCAGCATCGGCCCGTCCAGCCGCAGCGGCGAGGACGAATTGATGACGGTGAACAGCGAGGGCTCGCGCTCGAGCGTCGGCTCGTCGATCCCGCGCGCGATCTTGATCATCTCGATCGCGTCCAGATTGCGCTCCCGCCCGAGGCTGTAGGCGTGGATCGGCTTGTCCGACAGTGTCAGCATGTCGAAGAGCGCGTCGAGATGTCGGAGGGAGGCGTGGATGTCGATGGGCTCGACCGGATAGCCGCCCCAGAAATGGATCGAATCGAAGGTCTGCCCGAGACGAAGGAAGTTCTGGTAGTCGCGATGGTTGCCGGGCCTTCGCCCGCCGGCGCGATCGAAGGAATTGGGCGCGCTGGCGACCGAGCCGAAGGCGACGTTACGTCCACCGATCGCAAGATTGCGCGCTTCGTTGCGCGCGTGCAGGGTAAATTCCTTCGGCGCGAGCCCGATCTGCGTCTCGACTAGGGCCGGATCGAAGCGCACGCGTCTCGAGGCCGGATCGACGTCGGCGCCGGCCTCCTTCAGCAGCGCACGCGCGCCATCGTGCAGGAAGTCGACCCCGATTTCCTTCAGCACCGTCAGCGCGGCCTCATGAATAGATTCGAGTTCGTCCTTCGAGACGAGGTCGAGCGGCGCGAACGGCGATCGCGGCTGGGCGGGCGGCTGGGCGGAGAGGGGGGCGGCTACGCGCTCGGCGCCGCGCCGGCGTCGCCGCCCGGCGTCCTGGGGCTGGGTTTCAGCGGACATGGGTTCCTCGGGAATGTCTGTTGGCGCTCAATCTGACCGCGCGGCGCCCGCGGGCCTCGCGCGAAAATGGCATCGCGACATGCCAATTTCCACGTGAGCCTATTTCGCCGCGCGAAGCTTCGGCGGCTCCGGCGCGGGGGCTTCGGCCTCGGCGGCGCGGCCGGCGGAGAATCGGGCGATGAGCCATGAGCGGAATAGGGCGACCGCCTCGTTGCTGAGGTCCTCGGGGTGCGTCGTCAGATAATAGCCGTAGCCTTCGTCGAGCCAGAGGTCGAAGGGACGCACCAAGCGCGCGGCCTTGATCTCCTCGTGGAAGAGCAGCGGGTCGAGCAGCGCGAGCCCGTCGCCGCTCATCGCATATTGCGCGGCGAGTTGCTGGGTGTCGAACACGAGGCCGCGGTCGACGGCGAGATCGGGGCGTCCGATCGAGCGCACGAACATTTCCCAGAAGAAGTGGCGCGGCCGCCCGTCGATCTTGAGATGCAAGAGATCGCTGGCGGCGATGAGCTTGGCGGGATCGCTGGCGTCGATCGATTCGAGAAGCTTCGGGCTGCACACCAGCGTCGACCGCACCATCCAGAGCAGATCGTGAATGGCGTCGGTGACGCGCGGCTCGGAATAGACGATGGCGATGTCGATGTCGCCGTCCACATCAGGACCCGTCGTTGGCTTCGAGACGATTTCGAGCGTGATGCCGGCGTTCTCGGCGCGGAAGTCGCGCAGAATGGGAATGGCCAGCCGATGGGCGAAAGAGGTCGGCAGCGCGACCTTCAGCACGCGCTTCGGCCGGCCCTTCTCCTTGATGACTTCGCCGAGCGCCTGATCGATGCGGTCGAACGACTTCGACACGACCGGCAGGATGTGCCGTCCGGCCTCCGTCAGGACGAGCTGCTGCGGGCGCCGTTCGAAGAGCGCGACGCCGAGGAAGTTTTCGAGCACGATCACATGGCGGCTGACCGCGCTCTGGGCGACCGTCAGACTGTTGGCGGCAGCGGTGAAGCTGAGGTGCTGCCCCGCAGCTTCGAACGCCCGCAGGGCGTTCAGCGGCAACCACTTGCGATCCATCCGTCCTCCCCGCGCCGCACGAGCGTCATGATGCGGGTGTCCTTGCGAGCGCGATGAAATGAAACTCATAACCCATTCCGGGGCGGTCAGACAATACGACCATGCCCGAGCCCTCCACAGTCATCGGCTTCGCCGCCACAGAGTCGCGGCGGTTGACGTTACGTTCAGGCGAACTCGTAGGGGAGACTCGAGCAGCGGCGCGTCGCAGAGGCAGGCGCCAAATCCGCCTTTGCCGTCACAGGTCGAACTGCGCAGCGAATTGGTCGAGTTCCGAATTCGCGGCCGCGACATTCCGTTGGGCGACGGTATAGGAGCGCGCCAGCGCCCGGTCGTCGATGGCCAAATGCTGGGCGATCCGGCAAAGCGTGTGAAGGTCGACGTCGCCGAACAGTGCGCGCAGATACTCGAGACCGCCTGAGCCGGTCTCGAGCATCCGCGCGGGTGACGGTTCCCGCGACCACAAAATCGATATCGTCCTCAGACAGAACGAGCTTCAAGGAATTGGCCTGCTCCGAATCGTCGCGCACCATCGGGCGACGTGCCCATTGAGCCGCGGGGTCAGCCGCGCGAGCCATTGCGCGTCGTGCAAGAAGGGGTCGATGTCGCGGCTGACCGGATGATACATGCGCATCATCGAAACCGTCCCGCTGTCGCGCACCACGTCCCGCGAGCCAAGGCCCGCATCGCAGAGTTCGTCGAGGACGGCGAACGCGGATTCAAGAAGGCCTTCCCAGCTCCGCTCGTCCATCGCCCGCGCGTCTTTCATCGCC
The DNA here is from genome assembly GCA_963805295.1 of uncultured Alphaproteobacteria bacterium. GTDB lineage: Bacteria > Pseudomonadota > Alphaproteobacteria > Rhizobiales > Beijerinckiaceae > Roseiarcus. The sequence continues at coordinate 20,811 of CAWDTW010000057.1, forward strand.
CAGGCGAAGGCCGCCCGGACCTTTAGCGAAAAATCGTCTTGAAGTCCATGTACTTTTCGATCGCGTGGGGTGAGCGGTCGCGGCCGAAGCCGGACTGCTTGAAGCCGCCGAACGGCGTCGTCAGCGAGGAGCGGTCGTAGGCGTTGATCCAGACCGTGCCCGCGCGGATCGCCCGCGAGAGGCGATGCGTCCCCGAATTGATCGGGATCACTGCGCGCCCCGCCGTTGGCGCTAACGTTGATTTTATGGAGCAAGCGGAGCCGGTTTCATGGACAGGGGCGTGGCGTTCAGTGTCGTCTTGGGGTTGGTCGTCATTGCGGCGGTGGCCGTTTTTCTCGCGGTCCGGCTGAGGAGCCTCCGCGCCAGGCGCACACTGTCGGAGCTGCTCACGGGATATTTCCGTGGCGGCATGCCGGCCGAGCAACTCGGACGGCGCGCGCGGGAAGCGGCCGGCCCCGGTTTCCTCGCCAGCCCGGAATTCCAGTCGCTGGCCGTCGCCGCCTTTCAGCACGCCGCCAACGAGAGGTTGATCGGCAAACCGCATACGATGAAGGATGAGGCCGAGCTTCTCAAAATGCTGGCGGCCGTGAGGAAGGAGTTCGGGCTGCCCGAGCGCTATCGGCTCGAGGGCTGGCGCGCCGGGCGCGAGTAGCGTTTCGAGGCTTTCCTGGCTCTTCGCGACCCGTCGTGCTCTTTGTGGTGAAATTTCACCACAAAGGACACGAAGGGCTGCAAAGGGGCCGAAGTCGCGCCGCTCCGGCTGTCGCCCTTCCCTAACCGCTCCGCCCGCATTATCTGAGGCAGCCTTCCTCCGCGATTTGATTCCATGCCTGAAGAGAACCCCGTCGCGCGCCGGCGCACCTTCGCGATCATCTCCCACCCCGACGCGGGCAAGACGACGCTCACTGAAAAGATCCTCCTCTTCGGCGGAGCCATCCAGCTCGCGGGCGAAGTGCGCGCGAAAGCCAACCGGCGCAAGACCCGCTCGGACTGGATGGGCATCGAGCGCGAGCGCGGCATTTCGGTCGTGACCTCGGTAATGACCTTCGAATACGCCGGCTGCGTGTTCAACCTCCTGGACACCCCCGGGCACGAGGATTTCTCGGAAGACACCTATCGCACCCTGACCGCCGTCGATTCGGCGGTGATGGTGATCGACGCCGCCAAGGGAATCGAGGCGCGCACGCGAAAGCTGTTCGAGGTCTGCCGGCTGCGCGATATTCCCATCGTCACCTTCATCAACAAGATGGACCGCGAGACGCGCGATCCGTTCGACCTTCTCGACGAGATCGAGAAGACGCTCGCGCTCGACACGGCGCCGCTCAATTGGACGATCGGCCGCGGCCGCTCGCTCGCCGGCGCCTACGACATCCGCATGAAGCGGCTGACGCCGCTCGGCAAGGACGCCGAGGCGATCGCCGTCTCTGGCCCCGACGACCCACGGGTCGCCGGGCTCCTGCCCGAACACGAGCGGCGGGAAGCCATCGACGAACTCCATCTTGCGGTCGAGGCCCTGAAGCATTTCGACCAGCGGGCCTTTCTCGAGGGCCACCTGACCCCGGTGCTGTTCGGCAGCGCGCTCAAGGATTTCGGCGTCAAGGACCTCATCGACGCGATGGCGGAATTCGCGCCTTCGCCCCGCGCGCAGGCCGCCGCGAGCCGGACGGTGAAGGCGGACGAAGCGAAAATGACCGGTTTCGTCTTCAAGATCCAGGCGAACATGGACCCCAACCATCGCGACCGCATCGCCTTCATGCGCGTCTGCTCGGGCAAGCTCCTGCGCGGCATGCGGGCGAGGCTCGTGCGCACCGGCAAGCCGGTGACCCTTTCGGCGCCGCAGTTCTTCTTCGCCCAGGACCGCTCGCTCGCCGAGGAAGCCTTCGCCGGCGACGTGGTCGGCATCCCCAACCACGGCCTCCTCAGGATCGGCGACACCCTGAGCGAGGGCGAGGAGATCGTCTTCCGCGGCGTGCCGAGTTTCGCCCCGGAAATCCTGCGCCGGGTCAAGCTCGCCGACGCGATGAAGGCCAAGAAGCTGCGCGAGGCCCTCGAGCAGATGGCGGAAGAGGGCGTCGTTCAGGTGTTCCTGCCCTTTGACGGGGCGGCGGCAATCGTCGGCGTCGTCGGCGCGCTGCAGCTTGACGTGCTCGCGGAGCGGCTCAACGCCGAATACGGCCTCCCCGTCTCGTTCGAGCCGAGCCGGTTCGAGGTGTGCCGCTGGGTGTCGTCGGCGGAGAAGACGGAGATGGAGAAGTTTCTGGCGTCTTACCCGTCGTCGCTCGCCTCCGATCTCGACGGCGCACCGGTGTTCATGGCGTCCAGCGCCTTCAATCTGCGCTATGAGCAGGAGCGCTGGCCGAAGATCGCGTTTACCGACGTGAAGGACTACCAGAAGGCGGCGGCCTGAGGGGGGCGGTGAGGCGTCGCCGTCAAAGCGGTCGCCTCGGTTTCGCCGGCGGGACGCTGTCGTCGGGGACGAAGAAATCGACCTCGAGATCCCGGCTCGGGTCGACGCGATAATGGTCGAATTCGGTCACCCCGTTCTCGGCGAGGAAGGTGTCGTCGATCAGGAAGCGGCCGGTGAATTCGCGCGCCGGCTTGCTGAAGACGAGATATGCGGCGTCGGCGAGGATGTCGGGCTTCCGCGAGGCGCGCATCAGCGCGTCGCCGCCGAGCAGGTTCTCCACCGCCGCCGTCGCGATGGTAGTGCGCGGCCAGAGGGCGTTGACCGCCACCCCCTTGTCGCGGAATTCGCCCGCGAGGCCGAGCACGACGAGGCTCATGCCGAATTTCGCCATCGAATAGGCGGTGTGGGGGGCGAACCATTTCTCCTTCATGTCGAGCGGCGGCGACAGCATCAGGATATGCGGGTTCTCGGCCTTAAACAGATAGGGCGCCGCGAATTTGGACACCATGAAGGTGCCGCGCGCATTGATCTGATGCATAAGATCGAATCGCTTCATCTCGGTCGCCTGGCTGTCGGTCACCGCGATCGCGCTCGCATTGTTGACGACGATGTCGATGCCGCCGAATCGGCTCGCCGTCTCATCGAGCGCGTTGCGCACGGCTATTTCGTCGCGCACGTCGACGATGAGCGGCAGCGCGTGGCCGCCCGCGGATTCGATCTCTTTGGCGGCGCTATAGATCGTGCCGGCCAATTTCGGATTGGCCTCCGCCGTCTTGGCGGCGATGGCGATATTGGCGCCGTCGCGGGCCGCGCGCAGGCCGATCGCCAGGCCGATGCCGCGCGACGCGCCGGTGATGAACAGCGTTTTTCCCTTGAGCGTGGCCATGCTTCCCTCCCGATCCGAACCCGCCTTCGCGGCAAGCTCTCCGAGCTTCGCGGCGCTGTGCCAACCGCGCCCATGTGTCACCCCCGCGGAAGCGGGGGACCAGCGAACTGCCGCGAACGGCGCGGGAGTTAAGCGCGCGAGCCCTGAAACGTCCGTGACGGCGTCTCTGGATGCCCGCGTTTGCCTTCTCCTTTGATCGAGCGGCGCAGGCGCGGTTCGATCGCATCTTCGGCCACAAGACCGGCTTCGCAACTCTCGACCGCTTGCTGGCGCGCCTGCGCGCCAATAAGGGCGAATTGCTGATGGTGCTCGAAAGGCCCGAGATCCCGCTCAACACCAACGGCTCCGAGAACGACATTCGCTGCCAGGTCACCAAACGAGAAATCAGCGGCGGAACCCGCAGCGACGCCGGCCGCGACTGCCGCGACGCCTTCCTCGGGCTCTACAAGACCTGCGCCAAGCTCGGCATCGCCTTCTGGGACTACCTCGGCGCACGCCTCGCGGTTCCAGGCTGCCAGGAAATGCCCAACCTCGCCCAAATCGTCAGCGCCCTCGCGCCAACGCCGCCCTGAGCGCCTCGACTTTTGCCCCTGTTACGATTTTGGGGAGTTTGGGTAACCGGGGCAAATTCCCGGGCAGGAGCGCGGGAGGAAAAAATTCAGAAGGCCGGCGCTCGCGCAAGCGCTTGATAAGATTCAATCTCGCAACTGCAGCATTTTGCTTTGTGCAGTTGCGTGCCCGGGAATTTGCCCCGGTTGGTAACTCCCAAGCTGTCGGCTATGAGGCGAGGGCTTGCATGATCTGAGCCGGGCTTGTGGTGAGGATTTGGAGGATGTTGAGGCCGTGTTTTCTCGCGGTCGAGACGACGGATTTGAGGCGGGCGAAGATTTGAGCGCCTGCGAGGGTTCGAAACGAGCCTGAGATTTTCATTTTGACCTTCATCATCCTGAGGTCCTGTTCGGCCAGGTTGTTGGTGAAGGGCACGTCAAAATCGGTGAGGAAGCGCAGGGTTTGCGTTTGGAACGTTTTCAGCCTTTGCAGAAGATTGTGGCCGGGGCGATGCTTGACGCGCCCGCGCGGGTTGGCTTTGGCCGCCAGCTTGGGCAAATCGCGATGGAAGGCGAGACCGAGCCGAACCGCCGCCCAATAGCGCTCGACCAAGGCCTCCAGTTGATCGGGCGCGAGGGCGCGGGCGCCCGCCTGGCGGGCTTTGTCGACCGCCAGATTGGCCGCAAGCAGCATGTCGCGCATGAGTTCGGCCCAGAACTCGTGATCGAACTCGATCAGGCTCTTGAGTTCGCGCAGGATGTGGGCGTTGCAGAAGGCGTGGTCGACCGCATCGAGCCGGCGATAGGGCAGGAAGTGGTCGTGCACGACGACGCCTGCTTGCAAATTCTCGGGGATCGCGCCGCGCTTTTCGTCGACGCGATAGAAGGTGAAGGCCAGGCTCGACGTCGTATGCAGCCATTGCAGCTTGCCGGCGATGCGAAAGCCCGTCTCGTCAAGATGGCGGACCTTCGCCTCGGCCACGCGCTCGCCGATGAACGCGTAGACCTGCTGCAGCTCTTGCGCCTTCTTTCCGACCCAGGCGACGATGCTGGCCGGGCAGATCAGCGGCGCGCCGAAGAGATCGCTCAGCGCTTGCGCGGTCCGATCCTCGGGGATGAGTTGCTGGATATTGAGATAGACCGCCGCCGCCTTGACGCGCTCGCCATATTGGGCGGCCGAGACCACGCCATCGGGAAACGCCGCCTTGGTCACGCCGCGGCAATTTTCGCAACGGTAAATCGAGGCCTGATGTTCGGTGACCACGAGCGGGCGCTCGGGAAGATCGAACACCTGGCGCTTCTCGATCCCCGTGGCCGACTTCGGATCGAGCGGCGAACCGCAATGGCCGCACGCGCACGCCTCATGCCGAACCGTGCGATCGGGATCGGCGACTTGCAGCAAAGTGCCGCCCTCGTGGCCGGTCTGGCCGCCGCTCACCTTGCCCGAGCGGCCGCGCAGGCTGCCCGGGATGCGAGGCTTCTTCTTCAACCCGTCGCTCGAAGGCGGCTTGGAACTGTTCGAGCTGTCCTGCCCCAACTGGCGGCGAAGGTCCGCCACTTCAGCCTCAAGCGCCGCGATCCGACGTCTCAGCGAGGCGATCAACTCTTCGACTTCGGCCGGGAGAACCATCCCACCCTTGATTTTAATTCGTCGCCCGCCGTCTCGAAAAATCCGCCAACCAAAGTCCTTTCCACGCTACCTGTGACATTTCGGACTCACTCCGGCTTGGGAGTTACCCCGGTTACGAGTTTGGCACCTAACGCCTTGAAATCGCTCGATCGCTTGCAAACCGTGCGGGCGGTTCCTGCGAATGGGGCGGTCGCCGGCCGTTGACGGCGTCGCCTGGTCTGGCGAGACTCGGCTCGGCAGGCCGGCGCGAGCGGAGCGCCGGTCGAAACCGCGGCGTCGGCCGGCGGAGGCGCTTCATGCAGGGCAAGACCGTGGTCGCGACGGGCGCGACGTCGGGCGTCGGCGAGGCCGCGGTTCTCGCGCTCGCGCGGATGGGCGCGCGGATCGTCTTCGTCGCTCGCGACGAGCGCCGGGCCGAGGCGACGCTCAACAAGCTCGAGACGCAGGCGCCGAGGCTCGGCCACCAGGTGCGTCTCGCCGATCTCTCCCTCATGGAGGAGGCGCGCCGCGTGGGGCTGGCGATCGCCGCGGAGGAGCGGCGCATCGATGTACTGATCAATAACGCCGGCGCCATGTTCGCCGACCGGCGCGTGACGCCCGAGGGACTGGAAATGACCTTCGCCCTCAACCACATGGCCTATTTCATGCTGACCGTGGCGTTGGGCGAGACGCTCGCCGCCTCCGCGCCGGCCCGCGTCGTGTCCACCTCCTCGATGGCGCACCAGGGCGTTAGCCTCGATTTTTCCGACCTGCAGAGCGCCAAGCGCTACAACGGCTGGCAGGTCTACGGGCGCTCCAAGCTCGCCAACATCCTGTTCACCCGGGAGCTCGCCCGCCGTCTCGCCGGAAGCGGGGTGACCGCGAACTGTTTCCACCCGGGCGTCGTCGCCACCCGCTTCGGCGACGCCTCGGGCGGCTGGACGAGCCGGCTGTTGCCGCTCGCGAGACCCTTCTTCAGCTCGCCAGAGCAAGGCGCCGATACGCTCGTCTACCTCGCCTCCTCGCCCGAGGCCGCGAACGTGACGGGCGCGTATTTCGCCAGGCGCAAGGTCGCTGAGCCCTCCGCCGCCGCGCGGGACGATTCGGCGGCGAAAGAGCTGTGGGCCGCGAGCGAGGCTCTCGCCGGCCCCTGGCCCGTTAGGCCACAGCGCTAGCCGCGCCGCGAACGGCTCGGCCGCGCGCGCGAGCGGCTTCGTTGCGCCTTCGCCGCCCCATGCCGCCAGGCCATCTCCAGTGCGGCCCGAAGCTCCGGCTCGCTGAGGGCGGCGAGCTTCGCGCGCGTCCAGCCCTGCCGGCCCCAAGCGTTGTCGAGCGGCGCGAAGGCGTCGGGCGCGACCGCGCATTTGAGCGCCTGCTCGTCGGGGGCGAACTTGATGTTGGCGGTCAGTCCGTCGGGCGCGAGCGTCGCGAAAGTGACGCGCGCCTTGAACGCGCGCCGGTCGAAATGCGGATATTCGGCCGCACCGTCGAACGACAGTGCGATGCGGCGGAAGTCGGTGGCGTCGGCCAAGGGGCTGCTCCGGCGGATCGCTTGGATGAGCCCGCATGCTATGAGCCGGCTCTGTTCCTGGAAAGGCGTAAGAGCTTGGCGCGAAAATATCCCCGCGAAGCCAAGCCCTGCTCGCGCTGACCGAGGTCGTCCCGGCTTCCGCGCGCACCGCCGGCTTTTCGCTCGCCTATAGCCTCGCGACGACCCTCGGCGGCTCGTCGCTCGCCATCTCCACCTGGCTCATCGCGCACACCGGCGACAAGGCCGCGCCGGGATACTGGATGAGCTTCGCGGCGCTCTGCGGGCTTGTGGCCACGCTGGCGCTCTATCGGCGGCGAGCAGGAGGCAGAGAATATGCCGCCGGGCTTCTGGGCGCTTGAGGCGCGCTCGCTGACCGATTGAACGCCATTTTGGTAACAGAGGGGGGCAACGCCCGCTACGACGCCCCCCCCCGCGGGGACCGAAAGGCCAGGGCGCGGCCGAGCCTCCCAGCCGCCCTGAAGGATTTCCAAGCTAGCCGGAACAAAACCCAAGCAAACTGGAACAAAATCCAAGCCGGATGGAACAAAATCCAAATTTTTCGGAACGAAATCAAAATCGATTTCTTTCCGCGAAATCAGCCTTTTCAAAGGGTTATCGCCGATTTCACGATTTCAGCCGACAACGCCTGCGCGGCGCCTTTGCGCGAGCAAACACTGCCACCGAACGGGGTATAAGCCCCGGGCGGAGCCTGTCCGACGGCGGAGGCCGCTCTCCGCGCATTGCCGATGTCGATCCCGTCCATGGGGACCATGATAATGCGGACTTCGAGTTTCCAGAAGCAATTGTTCGAAAAAGTTTTGGCGGCAGACGATCTGTCCGGTTTAGGGCGGGCACGATCCGTCCGGCGGCGCCTGGCCCTCGTGGGAGGGGCTCTGATACCTGTCAATTCTCTAGCGCGTGAAGTCAGAGCTGTCTCGGCGCGGAGAGTGGCAACAAAAGGGGAATTGAGTGCGTGCCACTGTAATGCCGCAGATGGCGGACTTCCTGCCTGAGGACGAGGGGGCTCAATTCCGCTTTAGCTTTCAAGTGGAACTCAAACGCTTCGAAGCGGCTTGAGGCCCGGCGGAAAGCGCGCGTTCCCTTCTCCCGCGTAGCCCGTCGCGAGACGGGCGTCTTTCGACGCCCTTTGCGGAAGAAGGGACAGGGTTGAGGGTCCTGAGTCGAGGCGGGTCGCCTCAGGCGGCGCAGGGCGCATGCCTGTCCCCGGTCGAACGGCCGCGGCAAAACTTCGCCCGCCTGCGCCCTCTCCTGAAAAGGGGGTGGTCAAGCCGCCTTCTCATCCATCAAGGTGCGCGCAAGCGAATGAGAACTCATCCCCGGCCCTTCTCCCGAACGGGAGAAGGAGAGCTTTGCGCGCCAGGCGCCCCCGCGCGCGCATTTGCGCCGATCTCCCGCCCCGCGCTAAATCTCCCCCATGCCCGAACCCCTGAACCGCCTCGTCATCGCGCTCGCGCAAATCCCGTTCATCGTCGGCGACATTGCGGGCAACCGCGACCGCCTGCGCAAAGCGCGCGCCGAGGCCGCCGGTTTCGGGACCGACCTCGTGATGACGCCGGAACTCTTCCTTGCCGGCTACCCGCCCGAGGATTTGGTGCTGAAGCCCGCTTTCCAGGAAGCCTGCCGCGCCGCCTGCGAGGACCTCGCGCGCGAGACGGCGGACGGGGGCCCGGCCGTCCTGGTCGGGCTGCCGTGGGTCGAGGCCGGCAAGCTTTTCAACGCCATGGCGCTCCTGACCCAAGGCCGCATCGAAGCGGTGCGGTTCAAGGTCGATCTGCCGAATTACGGCGTCTTCGACGAGAAGCGGGTGTTTTCGCCCGGTCCCGCGCCGGGACCGATCGTCTTTCGCGGCGTGCGCATCGGCGTTCCGATCTGCGAGGACATCTGGGGCCCCGATCCGGTCGAATGCCTCCTTGAGACGGGGGGCGAAATTCTGCTCGTCGCCAACGCGTCACCTTACGAGCGCGACAAGCTGGCCATCCGCGAGAGCGTCGCAGTGGCGCGCGTGGTCGAGAGCGGCCTGCCGCTCGTCTATCTCAACATGATCGGCGGGCAGGACGAGATCGTGTTCGAGGGCGCCTCGTTCGCGCTGAACAGCGACCGCAGCCTCGCCGTGCAGCTCCCCGCTTTCCGCCCTTGCGTGGCGCGCACCGTCTGGGAGCGGAGCGACGGGGGCTGGCGCTGCGTCGAGGGCGTGCGGGAAATCGTCGAGGAGGGCGACGAGGCCGATTATTCGGCCTGCGTCCTGGGCCTGCGCGACTATGTCGACAACAACCGCTTTCCCGGCGTGGTGCTGGGCCTCTCCGGCGGCGTCAACTCGGCGCTTTCGGCGGCGATGGCGGTCGACGCGCTCGGCCCTTCGCGCGTCCACGCGGTCATGCTGCCCTATCGCTTCACCTCGAACAAGTCGCTTTCCGACGCCGCCGCCTGCGCTCATGCGCTCGGGATCCGCTACGACATCGTGCCGATCGCCGAGCCGGTCGAAGGGGCCGAGCATGCGCTCGCCAAGATGTTCGCGGGAAAGCCGCGCGACATCACCGAGGAAAACATCCAGAGCCGCGCGCGCGGCCTCATCCTCATGGCGATCTCGAACAAGACCGGCGCGATGGTGGTCACGACCGGCAACAAGTCGGAAATGTCGGTCGGCTACGCCACCCTCTACGGCGACATGAACGGCGGCTTCAATCCGATCAAGGATCTTTACAAGATGGAGGTGTTCCGGCTCTCCGCGCTCCGCAACCGCTGGAAGCCGATCGGCGCGCTGGGCCCGGACGGAGAAGTCATTCCTCAGAACATTCTCGTCAAGCCGCCGAGCGCGGAACTGCGGGAGAACCAGAAGGACGAGGATTCGCTGCCGCCCTATCCGGTCCTCGACGGCATTCTGCACGGGCTGGTCGAGAAGGAGATGCGCGTCGCGGATACTCATCGCCGCCGACTTCGACGCGGAAACGGTGCGCAAGGTCGAAAAGCTTCTCTATCTCGCCGAATACAAGCGCCGCCAGTCAGCCCCAGGCGTCAAGGTCGGCCCCAAGAATTTCGGCCGCGACCGCCGCTACCCGATCGTCAACCGCTTTCGCGATCCGGGCCTGCCGGCGCAAGAGCCGGACTTTTCGATCGCGCCGCGGAAGCCGGTGGGAACGAGCGAACGGTTCGAGGAGTAGGCGGGGTCCGCGCCTGGCTCGCGCTCCGGCGTTGGCGCGGTTGCGCCTCCGGCTTTTGCGGCATCCGCCGATCGCGTTTAGTGTCGTCTAAGGTTCATAGTGCAAGGGTAATCGAAAGCGAGAAGGGGGAGCCCGTGGCCGATATTTCAGCGGATCTTCAACAGGAACTGAACCAGTTACAGGCGGACTACAAGGCCGCCGTGGACGCATGGGTGGCGGCCATCCGCGAGGAAGAGGCGCTCGCCTCCAATAGCGAGCACTCGGTCGCAGAGCTCGACAAGTGGGAGGCGGCGCATTTCCGCGAGCACAAGCTGCACAAGGAAGCCGACTACAGGAAGAGACTGTACGAGGACGCGCTGCGCCGCGAATTCTTCGGGTTTTGAGTCTGTTCGGCCGCCGTCATTGCTCGCCGCGTAGCCCGTCGAAAGACGGACGTCTTTCGGTGCGCGGAGCATGATCGACAACTTGGAGGAGTGAGTCCTCTGCCGAGCCTGATGACGGCCAAGGGCTGGCGAAGCGCAAGGGCGGCGGCGCGGGGCGGGGTCTGAAGGAAATGTGGAGCCAATCCGTGACCCGATGGACAAGAACCGGATATGAGGCCTACCCGGCCGAACGAGCGGGCCGATGACCGCGAAGTCCAAGGTCATCACGGACCGCGGTGTTAAATTCGGCGGGTGTGGGGAGAAGGCGGTCGATCTCACGTCGGGAGATCTGCGTTGCGTCCGGAATCCCGGACTGAGCGCGCCGCGAGGCGCGTGATCGCGGCGCAGAGGTCAGCCGGGCATAGTCGCCGCCGGGGCGAGCAAGGCCGCGCCGCTTTGCCAGTCCGGCGTCGCGATGGCCTTCACGATCCCTCGGCCTCTTCCGACAACTCGAGCCACGCCTCCTCGGCAGTGGCGAGCGCCCGTTCGAGGTCGCCGCGCCGCGCCGCCAGAATCCGCCATCTTGAGGGCGTCGCCGCCGATCGCGCTCACTTCCGTTAGCGCCTCGTCGATGCGGCGGATGAGGTCCTGGAAGCGGCTCATCCTGTCTTCAAGCGCCGCGAGTTCGCGCCTCAGCGGCGGCTGGCCGCGGTTGCGGCCCTGCCCCGGCGCGAGCTTCGGCGTCGGCTCCCGTTTCGCCTTCAGCGGCGCCGGCGCGCCCTGGCTCAATACGAAGCGGCCGTAGTCGGCGAGGTCGCCGTCGAAGGGCTTCACCGTCCCGTTCGCCACCAGCCACAGCCGGTCGACGCAAGTCTCGAGCAAGCGCCGGTCGTGCGAGACGAGGATGCAGGCGCCCTCGTAGTCGTTGATCGCTTCGATGAGCTCGGCGCGACTGTCGATGTCGAGATGGTTGGTCGGTTCGTCGAGAATGAGGAGCTGCGGCCCGTTCGAAGGTCGCAAGGCCCATCAGGAGCCGCGCCTTCTCGCCGCCCGAAAGCTGCTCGACTTTGGTGTCGGCGCGCGCGCCGGAAAACCCGATCGTCGCCGCGCGTCCGCGGATCTTCGCCTCCGGTTCGCCGCGCATGCGGCCGGCGACATGGCTGTAGGGCGTGCCGCCGGGCTCGAGATCGTCGATCTGATGCTGGGCGAAGAAGCCGACGTCGAGCTTGTTCGCGCGAACCATTTTCCGCCATCGGCGCAAGCCGTCCGCCGACGAGTCTTTGCGAAGGTCGACTTGCCGTTGCCGTTCGCCCCGAGAAGCCCGACCCGGTCGTCGTTGGAGAGGGTCAGGTCGATGCGCGACAGCACCGTCCGCTCGCCGTAGCCGGCGCTGACCTTCTCCATGGTGACGATCGGCGGGCTCAGCTTGCTGGCGATCGGCGGCCATTTGAACGGCATGCACGGCCTCGTCGACGACCGCCGCGATCGGCTCCATCCTGGCCAGCATTTTCAGGCGCGACTGGGCCTGCGCCGCCTTGGCGGCGCTGGCGCGGAAACGGTCGACGAAGGCCTGCAGATGGGCGCGCCGCTCCTCCTGCTTCTTGATCGTCTTGCCCTGCAGCGCCTGGCTCTCTCTGCGCTGGCGCTCGAAGCTGGTATAGCCGCCGCTCCATAAGGTCAGTTTGGCGCGGTCGAGATGCAGGATGTGGTCGGCGATGTCGTCGAGCAAGTCGCGGTCGTGGCTGATGACGAGAATCGTGGAAGGGCAGCTCTTGAGGTAGTCGGTCAGCCACAGCACGCCCTCGAGGTCGAGGTAGTTGGTCGGCTCGTCGAGCAGCAACAGGTCCGGCTCGGAGAAGAGCATGGCGGCGAGCGCCACCCGCATGCGCCAGCCGCCCGAATACTCGGAGAGCGCCCGGTTCTGCGCCGCCTCGTCGAAGCCGAGGCCGCTCAAGATGCGCGCCGCGCGCGCCGGCGCCGAATGGGCGTCGATGTCGACGAGGCGCGTCTGGATGTCGGCGATGCGCTCGGGGTCGCTGGCGCTCTCGGCTTCCGCGATGAGGGCCGCCCGTTCGACGTCGGCTGCGAGCACGAAGTCGATCAGCGTCTCCGCGCCGCCGGGCGCCTCCTGCTCGACGCTGCCGAGCCGCGCGCCTTTGGGCACGGAGATCGCGCCGCTCTCGGGCGAAAGGTCGCCGCGGATGAGGCGGAAGAGGGTCGTCTTGCCGGCGCCATTGCGCCCGACGAGGCCGACCCGCGCCCCGCTCGGCAGCGCCGCGGTCGCGCCGTCGATCAGCAGCCGTTCGCCGAGACGGCAGGTCAGTCCGTTGATATGAAGCATGGCGGGCTTTTGGCCCGCCAGGCGTCGGCTTGCAAGATCGAACGGGCGTCCGGTTCAGGCCTTCTTGGCGTCTAGGACGCCGTCCTTCTGGAACAGGAAACCCGCAGCGCCGGCGCCGATCAGCGGAGCGATGATGAAGAGCCAAAGCTGCGCCACATATCCGGGGTGCGAGGCGATGCCGACCAGGGCCGGTCCGATCGAGCGGGCCGGGTTGACCGACGTGCCGTCGATGTTGATGCCGACGAGGTGGATGACGACCAGCGTCAGGCCGATGGCGAGGCCGGCGAAGCCGGTCGGCGCGAACGGGTGGGTGACGCCGAGGATGCAGACGAGGAACAGGAACGTTCCCACCACCTCGAAGACGAAGGCCGACACTACGTTGTATTCGCCGTTATAGCCGGGGCCCCAGCCGTTCTGGCCAAGCCCGCCGTTCCAGCCCTGAGCCTTGCCCGACAGGATGAGATAGAGCACGGCCGCGCCGACGATCGCGCCGAGCACCTGGGCGATCCAGTAGCTCACCATTTCGGCTGCGCTCATGCGGCCCGCGGCGAACACGCCGAAGCTGACCGCCGGATTGACGTGGCAGCCCGAGATCGGCCCTATGCCGTAAGCCATGGCGACGATCGCAAAGCCGAAGGCGCTTGCGATGCCTAGCAAGTTGACGGCGGTCGGGCCGGTCCCCATGCCGCCGATAGCCGCCGCCCCGCAGCCGAAAAACACCAGGGCGAAGGTTCCGATGAATTCCGCCAGTTGCTTATTCATTGCGAATTCCTCTCGTATGATTGCCGACAACGGCGGCGCCGTAATAGCCGCTCGGCCCCGCCCGGAACAGGTCCTTTCGCCGCCCCCGAGTCCGCCGAAGCGTTTCGCCTTCGGCCTCGGATGCGCCGTTGCTTTCGCGGGGCCGGCGGCTATATATGCGACGCTTTTCCTGTGACCTCCTGATGAAACGGCGCGGCGTTCGCGTCGCCGGAGCCCCCGCCCAGTGTTGATAACCGAAGCCTTCGCCCAGACCGCCAACGCAGCGCCGTTCGGGGCGAGCGACACGATCGTTCAGCTTGTGCCGATCGTGGCGATGATCGCCATCGTCTATTTCGTGTTGTGGCGCCCGCAGCAGCGCCGCGCCAAGGAGCAGCGCCAGATGGTGCAGGCGGCCAAGCGCGGCGATGTCGTGGTGACGACTGGCGGGATCATCGGAAAGGTTACGAAGTCGGTCGACGACAACGAGGTCGAACTCGAGATCGCCCCGAACGTGAAGGTGCGTCTTGCGCGCTCGGGCATTTCGGAGGTGCGCGCCAGGAGCGAGCCGATCAGGGACTCGACGCCGCCGGCCAAATCGCCGCCGGCCAAGAAGGACGCGCCGAACAGCTAAGCGTCGCCCTTGTTCGGCCTTCCCAAATTGATAGGCAGAAAGCCTGATGCTCCGTTTCGCCCCTTGGAAGTTGGCTTCCGTTCTCGCGCTCGTGGCCGCGGCGATCCTCCTCGTCGTGCCGAGCTTCATGCCGGCCGGGACGGTTGACGCGCTGGCCGCCCGGCTCCCGGGCCTCATTCCCATGCGCCAGATCGTGCTCGGCCTCGATCTCCAGGGCGGCGCTTATATGCTGATGCAGGTCGACGACGCTTCGGTCATCAAGTCGCAGGTCGACGCGCTGCGCGACGACGTGCGCCAGAAGATGCGTGACGGCAAGATCGCGCTCTCCGGGGGCATCGCGACCCAGCCGCGCGGCGTCCTCGTGCGCATCATGGACCCGGTCGAGCGCGACAAAGCCTATTCGCTGCTGCAGTCGCTGAGCCAACCAATCGGCGGACCGTTGGCCGGCGGCAACGGCCGCACCCTCGATGTGAGCGCGACCGATACTGGCGTCCAGCTGACGCTGACCGATGCCGCCATCGCCGACAAGGTGCGCCATGCGGTGACGCAATCGATCGAGGTGCTGAACCGCCGCATCAACGCCATGGGCACCAAGGAGACCGTTATCGAACAGCAAGGCGCCAATCGCGTGCTGATCGAGGTCCCCGGGCTTCAGGACACGACCAAACTCAAGGAGATCATCGGCCAGACCGCCAAGCTCGACTTCCAACTTGTCGCCGATCCGGGCGATCCGCCGAACGAAGTCGAGACGCTGCCGATGCAAAAGGGCGGCGGGTCGATCACGGTGCAGAAGCGCATCATGGTCGACGGCGAGGACCTCGTCGACGCGCAGCAGAGCTTCGACCAGCAGACCGGCGAGCCCGACGTGACCTTCCGCTTCAACTTGCGCGGCGGGCAGAAGTTCGCGCAGGTTACGTCGGAGAACGTCGGCCGGCCGTTCGCCATCGTGCTCGACGGCAAGGTCATTTCGGCCCCGGTCATCCGCACGCCGATCACCGGCGGCACCGGCCAGATCACCGGCAATTTCACGCTCGACGAAGCTAGCAGTCTGGCGATCCTGCTGCGCGCGGGCGCGCTTCCGGCCAAGCTCACCGTGGTCGAGGAGCGCACGGTCGGACCCGGCCTCGGGCAGGATTCGATCGACGCCGGCAAGCGCGCAGCCTATGTCGGCGCCATTCTGGTCGTCATCTATATGGTTGCGACCTACGGCATTTTCGGCATTTTCGCCGATCTCGCGCTCGCCGTGCACATCCTGCTCATCTTCGCCTCGATGGTCCTGCTCGGGGCGACCCTCACCCTGCCCGGCATCGCCGGCATCGTGTTCACCATCGGCATGGCGGTCAACTCCAACGTGCTGATTTATGAGCGCATCCGCGAGGAGGCGCACCTCGGCCGCTCGGTGATCTCCGCCCTCGACGCCGGCTTCAAGCGCGCCTTCGCCACCATCGTCGACTCCAACGTGACGATGTTCGTGGCGGCGCTCATTCTCTATCTTTTCGGCTCCGGCGCGGTGCGCGGATTCGCGGTCTCGCTCGGCCTCGGCATCGTCACCTCGATCGTCACCGCGGTGACGATGACGCGCATGATGATCGGGCTGTGGTATCACCGCGGCCGGCCGAGCAGGCTGCCGATATGACCGCGCTGGCGCACCTCCTGGACAACGCAGCATGAAACTCCTTCGCCTCGCGCCCGAGAACACCAAGTTCGGGTTCATGCGGTTCCGCCGCGTGAGTTATCCGCTGTCGGCGACGCTCTCGATCATTTCGGTGCTGATGTTCCTGTTCGTGGGCATGAATTTCGGCATCGACTTCGCCGGCGGAACGCAAGTCGACATGCGCGCGAAGAGCGGCGAAGCGCACTTGGCCGAGATCCGCGCGAAGGCGGAGAGCCTGGGCCTCGGACCGGTCGAGGTGCAGCGGCTCGGCGCCGAGTTCGGACGTCCTCCTGCGGCTCAACGTGCAGCCCGGAGGCGACGCCGGCCAGCAGACGGCTGTCGCCAAACTTCGTGGCGCCTTTTCCAACGACTACATATTCCGCAGCGTCGACGCGGTCGGACCGACGGTCTCGGCCGAACTCGTGCAAAGCGGCACGCTCGGCGTCGTCGTCGCCATCATCGCGGTGCTGACTTATCTCTGGTTCCGCTTCGAGTGGCAGTTCGCGGTCGGGGCGATCATCGGCACGATGCACGACCTCCTGCTGACGGTCGGCTTCTTCTGCGTGACCCAGCTCGAGTTCAACCAGACCTCGATCGCGGCGATCCTGACCATCGTCGGCTATTCGCTCAACGAAACCGTGGTCGTGCTCGACCGCATTCGCGAGATGATGCGGAAATACAAGCGCCTGTCAACGGCGGAGATCATCGACATGTCGGTCAACGCGGTGCTCCCGCGCACCATCATGACCGCCACGACGGTGTTCCTCGCGCTGCTCGCGCTGTTCTTTCTCGGCGGCCATGTCATCCGCTCGTTCTCCGCGGCGATGATCTGGGGCATTTTCGTCGCCACCTATTCGTCGGTCTTTATCTGCTCGCCGATGCTGATCTACATGGGCGTGCGCGCCGAAGGGTTCGACAAGGCGAAGGACCAGGACGCCGACGCGACGCGTGCGGACGCGAGGGTCAAGGCGTGAATGGGTCGACTCGTCCTGCGGCGTTCGCCCGCGGCAGCCATGCGATTGCGGCGCACGGGGGCGGGGCTTTCGCCTTCGCCGGCATGGTCCATCGCGGCTCGATCCTCGCGACGCCGAGCGGCGTGCGCGGCATCGAAGCGGCGAGCGTCGATCATCTCGACGAGCGGACTCTGGCGCCGCTGTTCGCCGAATTGATCGAGGCGCCCGGGTCGATCGAATTTCTGGTCATCGGGACGGGCGCGCAGACCGCGCCCGCGCCCAAGACGTTGCGGGCGGCGCTCAGCGAGGCCGGCCTTCGGTTCGAGGCGATGGCGACCGGCTCTGCGCTTCGCGTCTATAACATCATGCAGTCGGAAGACCGCCGCGTCGCGGCGGCTTTGATCGCCACGCCGTGACCGCGGCCGGTCCGTTCGGCGCCGCAGCGCTGGCGGAAGCCCGAAAGCATTGCGCGGAGCTTGCGCGCGCCAACGCCCGCGACGAGTGGCTCGGCGCGCTCTACGCCTCGCCCGACGCCCGCGACGCTCTGCTGGCGCTCGCAAGCTTCGATTACGAAACCCGCCAGGCGCGGCAGCGCGCGCGCGCTCCCCATCTGGCGGCGATGCGGCTCGCCTGGTGGCGCGGCATCGTGTGCGGAGAGCGCGACGCGGAAGCCGCGGGCAGCCCGGTGGCGCTTGCGCTCCGCTCGGCGATCGAGGCGTTCGCGCTGCGGCGCGATTGGCTGGAGGCGATGCTCGATGCGCGGCTGCAGGAGATAGCGCCGCAGGACGATTTCAATCTCGCCGCCTTCGAGGCCTTCGCCGCAGAGAGCGAAGGCGCGCGGCTGCGGCTCGCGTCACGGATATCAGGCGGGGGCAAGGATCTCGACGCCGCGAGCGCTAACGCTCCGGCGGGGATGGCGCTGGCGCTCACGCGCATGCTCTCGGCGCTGCCCTATAGGGCGGGCGCGGCGCCGACGCTGTTTCCCGTCGACGTCGCGGCGCGTCACGACGTGACCGTGCAGGATTTCGACGCGCGTCGCGCGAGCGCCGGGCTCGTCGCCGCCTGCGCCGAACTGCGGGGGCTTGCGCGCGAAAAGCTTCAAGAGGCGGAAAGCCGCTTGGGCGTCTCGCCGCCGCAGATGCTGCCGGCCTTCGTCCCGCTCGGCGCCTTACGCCTCGATCTCGACCGGCTCGAGCGCAACGCCGCCAAACCGTTCGACCCGCCCGGCGAGGCCTCGCCGCTCCGCCGGCAGTGGGCGATCTGGCGCTGGGCGCGGCGTCGCTAGGGCTCGGGCCGCCGACGCCCTGCGGTCGGCGGCAATGCGTCTTTATCCCAGTTTAGCTCCAGCCTAGCGGAGCGCCTCAAGAAAATCAGTCGCTTACGACCCGGTTTAGCGTCGTCTCGCATTTTGCCGCTTGCCGGGCAGCGGCCTCGTGAACAGGCGGCGCGCAGCTTGAGGCGGCGCCCGCTGGAGCGCCGATCTGTTCAAAAAAACGCCTTCTCTGCCGGGGATCGGAATTGCAAGGGACCGCGACCGGATGCGTCGGGGAAGCCAAGAAACTGGCGTGAAAGAGGAAATCTCCCTCCATTTCCTTCCATTTCTTTCTCCGAAACGAGACTTTTCCGAGGGGTGCGCGGGATCTCCGCGCAAAATTCAACGACTCCTCCCTCTCCCCGCGCGCCGCCATTCGGGAGACGGCGTCGGGCCGGGAGACGAACAATCCAAAACCTAACATGAATTCTGTTTTCCAGCAATCAATTGTCGGCCGTCCCGCGGGCGGGGACACGGAACGCCATGAAATATCGGGGCATCCGGGGATAGCGCCGCCTCGACGGCTTTTGGCCGAGCGCAGCCTCGTCGTCGCGGCCCGACGGGCAACCCGCGGCGCGCAGGCGTGATCGGCCGCACCGTCTCGAGGGCCGAGGGGAGCCTAAAGCTCCTCGATCTCCCGCCGCGCGCGCTCCAGCACGTCGCGCAGCATGCCGGCCTGCTCGGCGTTCAGCGAGCCCTTGCGCATCTTGGCGAAGAGCGCGCTACGGAAATCCTGGATGGCTTCCCCGATCGCGGATTCGCTGATCGGCGCCGCGGCTTGGTCGAGCTGGGCGTTGACCGCGTCGAGTTCGACGCGCTGCCCGGCGAGATAGGCCTTGCCCGCCTCGGTGATCGCAAACCGGCGGCGCGGCCCGTGCGAGGAGGAAGAGACGAGGCCCGCTTCCGCCAATTGTTGCAGGATCGGATAGATCGATCCCGGACTCGGGGCGTAGGAGCCCTGGAAGCGCGTCGCCAATCCGCGGATGATGTCGTAGCCGTGCCGCGGCTCCTCGGCGATGAGCCCGAGGACGACGAGGCGCAGCGCCCCGGAATCGAACATGCGAGGTCCCCGCCAGCGTGCGAACGGCCCGCCGCGATGGCGGCCGAACAGTCCGCGGAAGGCGGCGCGCGGTCCGCATTCCCCGTCGGTCGTCTCGTCGCCGGGCGGTCGGGGACAGAAGGGCGGGCGCATTGTTGTCCACTCTGCGGCGCGAAGCGCGACGCGTCTCGACAATAGGCGCTTCGCCGGCATGCCGCAAAAAGCGGCCCCGCGGCGCGAGGGCGTCAATCGCCCGGCGTCGCCGCGCGGCGGACCCGTCGTCAGATCGACGACGAATTTGAGCGCCCGCTCAGAGCTCTCGATCACAGGATCGGAGGACATCGGGTGGATTTCGAGCCGCGCGTTCCGCGGCGCCGGCGCTGGGTTTAGCGCTGGACGCGCCGGAGCGAATGGACTATTTTGACTAGCCAACAAGCTAGACGGTTATCAGATGCGGGAAGTCGGCGCCTTCGAGGCCAAGAACAGGTTCGGTCAGTTGCTTGATTGGGTCGAGGCGGGAGAGTCCGTCGCGATTACCCGGCGCGGCAAGATCGTTGCCCATCTCGCGCCGCCTCGCGGCGCGTTCGACGCGGAGGCGGCTCGATCCGCCGCCGAACGGATCCGCTCACGCCGCCGCGGCGTAACTCTTGGCGGGCTGACGATCGCGGACCTCATCGGCGAGGGAAGAACTTGAAGTTCGTCCTCGACGCCTCGACGACGCTCGCTTGGTATTTCGAGGACGAAGCAGGCCCTGAGGCCGACCGTGTTCTCGCTTCTGTTGCGCTTGGCGGCGCAGTCGTGCCGCCATTATGGCGGTATGAGGTCGCAAACGGATTCCTATCCGCCATGCGCCGGAAACGGATCAATGCGCGATACCGAGACTTTTCTCTCGTCGATCTGAAACAATTGCCGATCGAAGTCGACGGCGAGAGCGACGTCCACGTCTGGACGTCGATGGTTGCTTTGGCCGGCCGCTTCGGGCTCAGCGTCTACGATGCCTGCTATCTGGAGCTTGCCCAGCGCCGCGGTCTGCCGGTCGCCACGCTCGACGCTCGCTTGCGCTCGGCGAGTCTTGCGCTTGGCCTCGACGCGACGGAGTCCTGATCGTATGGGCCGACGCGAACGCCCTCCCGCCTCGTCGACGGCAGAGGGCAGAGCCACCTGGCCGAGCCGCTCGGCGCGGGCGGCCGGCGATGAGGCCGGAAGCGCGAGCGCGTTCCTTAGCCCAAGAGGGGGCGGGCCTGGTGCGGCGCCCGCCGACGTCTCGTTTGCGCCTGATTCGCGCGCCCCGCTCGGCGCGAGGGCGCGGAAGGCTGCTATTGCGGCTCCTGAGGACCCTTCGGCGCGTTGCGCTCGGCCATGAAGCGATCGAACGCCTCCTTGACGCGCGCCTCGCGCTGCTTGCGCTCGAACTCCTCGAACGCCTGAGCCTCTTCGTCGAGCTGCTTCAGCGTCTCGCGGCGGCGCTCCTCGAAGGCGCTGTTGCGGGTCGCGGGCCCACGCCGGCGGCCGGCCCATGCGCCGCCGTCCATGGCGTGACGAAAACCTTCGCGGCCGAAGGCGCAGCCGCCGTTCCTCTGGGCGGAACGCCACAGCAGAAAGGCGAGCGCCGCGATCCCGAGCGGCGGAAAGACCCAAAAGGCGCCGACGACCAGCAGGATTTTCAGCGGCAGGGGCAGCCCGAAGCGACGGCCGGACCATCGCCAGTCGTCGAATTCATTCCTGCGAGCGCCGGGATGGCCGGCGGCTTGGGCGTCAGAAAAACCTGACATGGGAGACCTCATCGCGTTTCGATTCCGCCGACAGACGATATATCGGACGAGACGCCTCTAATCAACGATATATCGCATTCAAGGCGCCAACAGCAAAAATTCGGGCGCCGCGCAAACCCGCAGGCGCGGCGTGCGGAATGCGACACCGGCGCGCCGCCGGCAGGGCTCGGGCCGCCGTCCCAAATTGCTCTGCCATAACCGTCGCCCCGACCGGAGCGGCCGAGGCATTTGGGCGATGGCGATCAATCCCGCGGAACTGCGCGGATCAGCCGATCGCCTGCGGCTCTGCGGGGCGGGCCTCCGTGAATATGCCGCTCGCGTCCGGCCTGGCGTGGCGCCGGGCGCGGACTCTCGTTCGTCGCGGCCGGGAGGGGATTCGTCAGACGGTAAAGCCGCGCGCCTTGCGGCGACGAGCCTGCGCTGTTCAGCCGCGGCAATCTCTCCCGTCCGCGCTGGCCAATCGTCACACTGCCGTGTTACGCGCCCGTCCGGTCATTGTTGCGAGGGGGAGCGGCGTCGTGCCGGCTGCGGAGTCTCATTTTGTCAATCGCGCGGGTTGGCTGCGCGCGGCGGTGCTGGGGGCCAATGACGGCATCATCTCGACCGCGAGTCTCATCGTCGGCGTCGCCGCCGCGTCCGGTTCGCGCGGCGAAATCCTCACCGCCGCCTTCGCCGGCTGGGCCGCGGGCGCGATGGCGATGGCGGCGGGCGAGTATGTCTCCGTCAGCTCGCAGGCCGATTCGGAGGCCGCCGACCTCGAGCGCGAAAAGCGCGCGCTGCAGGAAGAGCCGAAGGCGGAAACGCGCGAGCTGACGCAGATCTACGTCGAACGCGGCCTCGCCCCCGCGCTGGCGCAGCAGGTCGCCGAACAACTGATGGCCAAGGACGCGCTGAGCGCCCACGCCCGCGACGAGCTCGGCTTGGGCGCCGGCGCGCGATCCAATCCGATCCTGGCGGCCGGCGCCTCGGCCGTCGCCTTCTCCATCGGCGCCGCGCTGCCGACGCTCGCGGCGTTCCTGGCGCCGCGAGAGGCGACCATCGGCGCCGTCTCGGCCGCGGCCCTCATTTTCCTCGCCGCGCTCGGCGCGCTCGGCGCCAGGATGGGCGGCGCTCCGGCGACCAAGCCGACGGTCCGGGTCGCCTTCTGGGGGGCGCTCGCCATGGCGGTGACGGCCGGCATCGGGGCGCTCATCGGCAAGGCCGTTTAGGAGGCTGTCGAAAGAGGCGCCGGCCACGGGAATCGCGGTGTGAAGCAAAACGCGACGCGTCTTCAACAGCCTGGATCGTGTCGGGCGCCCCTCCGTCGAACAACCGGCAGTCCTCGCGATGTTTACGAGCAACACCATTATCCATGACGGTTTACCCGGGACAATCGGAGATGATCCCCCGTTTCCTGCCGCGCGTCCTGCCCGACGGCGTCCGTCGCGATTTTGCATCGGCTGGCCCGTCGCCTAAAGAGCGGCGTTTCGCGAAGGCGCGTGACGCGTTCGTGAAGGTTGAATTCACGAGTGCGGGTGTCCGTTCATGAAATCTTGCGACGGAGCCGACCATTGGCGTCAAGCTCATCAGCCGCTTTCCATATCGCGCCGACCGCGTATGATTGTAAATGTCCCCGATGACGCTGGCCCGCCATTGGGCGCTCTTGGTCAGATGAACGGTTCTCTCGTGTCGGGCGATAATGTCGGCACAATCATATGCAAAGTCACGCAGCTCGGAGTTTCTGGAGTCCCCTGAGGCTTACGTAATGTTGGTGCTTGCCGACATTGAAATCGTCGAAGACGATGCATGGCGCGAATTTTCTATCGATATTATACATTGAGATAATCGATGCCGCGAGCGTTTCATTGAGATTATTATTGTTGGCTTTGGTAATATCATCGGCAATTGGTGTAATTGTTGGCGCCAATAGATACCATAAGTTCCTTGCCTCGACATGGAGCTCCTTCCATTGTTCAAATAGCCATTCAGCAGCGCCTTTTTCAAATTTAGTTGTTAAGAAGACAGAAATGATTCTATGACTGTTGGAAAAGTAATCGAGGTTATCCAGGTTGGTGATCGAAAACATTGATCCATCTCGCCTTCTTTCGATCGAAGTTCACCCATGTGCGACGGCATTGCCGCAGCCGAACGTCAAGCGATGTTCGCCGCCCCGGCAGCGCCGACCCATGTCGCAAGATCCCGTTCCGCCCGGGCCGACAGCGCCCGCTTCCGTTCGATCCCGCGCTCCGGCCCGCGCAGGCGCTGGCCCCTCTCGTCGACGTGCGGCTCGAGGATCGGCGGAAAGAGGCCGAAGTTGACGTTCATCGGCTGGAACGAGCGCGGGCCGGCGTCGATCGATTCGATGTGTCCGCCGGTGATGTGGTTGAGGAGCGCGCCGATCGCCGTGGTCGGGGGCGGAGGCGAAAGCTCCCGGCCGAGCCGTTCGGCGGCGGCGAGGCGGCCGGCGACGAGGCCGACCGCGGCGCTCTCGACATAGCCCTCGCAGCCGGTGATCTGTCCGGCGAAGCGCAGCCGCGGCGCCGCCTCGAGGCGAAGGCGCTCGTCGAGCAGCCGGGGGGAATTGAGGTAGGTGTTCCGATGGATGCCGCCGAACCGCGCGAATTCCGCGCGCTCGAGGCCGGGGATCATGCGGAAGATGCGCCCCTGCTCGCCGTATTTGAGCTTCGTCTGGAAGCCGACCATGTTGAAGAGGGTCCCGAGCGCGTTGTCCTGCCTCAGCTGCACGACGGCGTAGGGCTTGACGGCCGGGTCATGCGCGTTGGTGAGGCCGAAGGGCTTCATCGGCCCATGACGCAGCGTTTCGCGGCCGCGCTCGGCCATCACCTCGATCGGCAGGCAGCCGTCGAAATAGGGCGTGCCCTCGAATTCGCGGAACTCGGTCTTCTCCGCCGCCAGAACCGCGTCGACGAACGCCTCGTACGCATCGCGGCTCATCGGGCAGTTGACATAGGCCGCGGCGCCCTCGCCGCTCGGCCCCTCCTTGTCATAGCGCGACTGCATCCAGGCTGTGTCCATGTCGATCGAGTGGCGATGGACGATCGGCGCGATGGCGTCGAAGAAGGCGAGCGCGCCCTCGCCGGTGAGGCCGCCGATCGCTTCGGCGAGCGCAGGCGAGGTCAGCGGGCCGGTCGCGACGATCACGCTGTCCCAATCCGCGGGCGGCAGGCCGGCGATCTCGCCGCGCTCGAGCGCGATCAGCGGGTGGGCGAGGACCGCCGCCTCGACGGCCTGCGAAAAGCCGTCGCGGTCGACGGCGAGCGCGCCGCCCGCCGGCACCTGGCAGGCGTCGGCGTTGCGCATGATGATCGAACGGAGCGCCCGCATCTCGCGATGCAGGACGCCGACGGCGTTGGTCGAGGCGTCGTCGGAGCGGAACGAGTTGGAGCAGACGAGTTCGGCGAGACGGGCCGTGCGGTGCGCGGCGGTTTGGCGAACCGGGCGCATTTCATGGAGCACGACCGGAACGCCGGCTTCCGCCGCCTGCCACGCCGCCTCCGAGCCGGCGAGGCCGCCGCCGATGACGTGAATGGGACGCATGACGGCTTGTCACAAAGGCCGGTCGCAGCGTCAACCCGGTTCGTGCGCTCGAAAAAGAAAAGCGGCCCGCGTTGGGGCCGCTTTTCGCCGGCGCGCCGCCTCGAGGGGCGCGCCGCCAGGTTTTTGCCCGCCGCGATCAGGCGGCGTCCTTCATCACCGACTGGCGCACGATGAACTCGATCTCGCCGCGGCGGATGCCGATGTCGCTGAGCTCGCGGTCGGTGAGCTGGGAGAGCTCGCGAACCGCGTCGCGGTAGCGGCGCCAGGCGTTGAGCTTCTCGGAAATGGTCTTGAGGGCGGTCATGTCGGTCTCCTTTGCTGCACCGCAACATAAACCTCGACGACCGTTCGCGGTAGGGCCGACGGCGAAAAACAGGAATGCAAATTATGCATAGCATGGTTCACGGGATGTTCACTCTTATGAGCGCGGGCGTCGAAGAGACCCAAAACGGACGGGCCGCCGACCGGATGCGGCGCGATCGGCGGCTGTGCCGCGTCATTGCGATCAATCGATTGATATGATTGATAATATCAAAGCAATCAGCCATATTGCAATGCATCCGCCCGAATGGCGCGGCATCGGGATCGAACCAGAAAAGCGACGTCGGAGAAAATCTGCAATAGCGCGATGTTCGTCGCACGGGTTATTCTAACGGCCGTAGGTATGTGACGTTGTCATGACATAATCATGGTGCGGCGCCATAATCCGACCTGCGCCGCCGCCGCGCGCCCTTTCGCCGTTTCCCTTCGCTCGTCTACGAATTACTATAATATGTGATTTTGACCGCGCGAGCGGCGACACAGCCCGCGTCCGCGCGCGCCGCGCGTTCAAGGAGCCTCACATGGACAACCTGATTGCCCGGGTCGCCACGGCGGCGAACCTCTCTCCCGAGGTCGCCCGCAAGGCTGTCGCCCTGATCGCAGATTTCATCCAGCGCGAGGCCTCCGAGGACGCCGTTCGGGACCTGTTCGAAAAGGCGCCCACGCTGCAGGCGATCATCGCCTCGGGGGCGACGACCGGCGGCGAGGGCATGGGGTTGGGCATGAAAGGGCTGATGGGCATTGCGACCGGCGCGATGGGCGGGGGCGGACTGATGGCGCTCGGCGGCGAGCTGATGGGCCTCGGTCTCGGCATGGATCAGATCCAGACGGTGGGCAAAGAGGTTTTCGCCTATGCGCGCGAGGTCGCGGGCGACCAGACGGTCGGCGAAATCTCCGCCTCGATCCCGGGCCTGTCCCAGTTCATCTGAAGGAGATTCGGCGTTGGGCCCGGACGCAGCGGTCTTTCCGACCTTCAGCGAAGCCGACTGGCGCAAGGCCGCCGAGGCGGCCTTGAAGGGGAAGAGTCTCGAGAGCCTCGCGTCCATGACCGCGGACGGAATTCGGATCGCGCCGCTCTATGCGCCGGCGGACGGCCCGCGCGCGCTGGGTCCGGACGGACCCTGGCGCATCATGGCGCGGCTCGACCATCCGGACGCCCGCGAAGCCAACGCCCAGGCGCTGGACGATCTCGCCGGCGGCGCGGACGGCCTCCAGGTCGTGTTCGCCGGGGCGATCGGCGCCTATGGATTCGGGCTGAAGACGTCCGATGCGGCGACTCTGCATTCCGCTTGCGAAGGCGTGCGCTTCGACGCCGGGCCGCGCTTCGAACTCGACCTCGGCCGCAACGGCGCGGACGACGCGCTGAGCTTCGCCGCCCTCGTCGAGCGATCGGGCGCCCGTCCCGTCGATTGCCCCGTCTCGTTCGGTCTCGATCCTTTCGCCGCCGCCCATGGACGGTTTCCCGCCGACTGGGCGGCTCACGTCAAGCCTTATGTCGATGGGGCGCTGGCGTTGAGAGCCAGGGGCTTCGCCGGACCTTTCGTCGTCGCCGACGCGCGGAGCGTTCATGCGGCGGGCGGCGCTCCGAGCGAGGAGCTCGGTTTCGCGCTCGGCGCCGGCGTCAGCCTCTTGCGCGCGCTGAACGCGGCGGGCGTTCCGCTCGACGCAACGCGGGCGATGATCGCGTTTCGCCTCGCGGCCGACGCGGACGAATTCGTCACCCTGGCCAAATTCCGCGCCTTTCGCCTGACCTGGGCGCGGGTCGAGGAGGCCTGCGGGCTGACGCCGCGCCGCGCCCATGTCCAGGCGGAAAGCGCGTGGCGCATGATGACGGCGCGCGACCCTTACGTGAACGTGATGCGCGGAGCGATCGCCGCCTTTTCCGCGGGCCTCGGCGGGGCCGACAGCGTCAGCGTGCTGCCCCATACGCTCGCGGTCGGGCTGCCCGACAGCCTCGCGCGGCGTCTCGCCCGCAACGGCCAGCTCCTCCTCTTGCGCGAGTCCAATCTCGGCTTCGTCGCCGATCCCGCCGCAGGCGCCGGTGGATTCGAGGCGCTGACCCAGGCGCTCTGCGGCAAGGGCTGGGCGCTACTCCAGGAGATCGAGGGACAGGGCGGCCTGCCGGCCGCGCTCGCGAGCGGCGCGTTTCAAGATCGGGTCGCCGCGAGCGCGGCGGCGCTCGAGCGCGACGTCGCGCGGCTCAGGCCGCCGATCACCGGCGTCAGCGCCCATCCCGATCTGGCCGAGGCCGCAGCCGACGTCGCGCCGGGAGCGCCTCAGCGCGAACCGATCGCCGCGGCTGCGGGCGCGCTCGCGCCGATCCGTCTGGCCGAGCCGTTCGAAGCTTTGCGCGACGCCTCCGACGCCCTGCTGCGGACGACCGGCGCGCGGCCGAAGGCCTATCTCGTCGCGCTCGGCCCCGAGCCCGCGCATCGCCGCCGCGTCGCCTTCATGCGCGAGTGGCTGGAGGCCGGCGGGATCGAGCCGGTCTATGACGGCGAGGCCGCGACGCCGCCGGAGGCGGTCGAGCGGCTCGAGGCCAGCGGCGCCGCCCTCGCCTGTCTCTGCGGCGACGACGCGGCCTACGCCGCCCACGCCGAATCGTTCGCCAGGGCGATCAAGGCCGCGGGCGTCAGGGGGCTGAGCCTCGCCGCGCGTCCCGGGGACGCCGAGGCGGCCCTCGCCGCCGCCGGGGTCGACGACTTCATCTTCGCCGGCGGCGACGCGATCGCGGCGCTGGAGGGCCTCTATCGGCGCGCTTCGGCGTGAAGCGCGCGGGACGAATGCGATGAGCCAGATTCCCGATTTCTCGGCAGTGCCTTTCGCCGCCGCGTCGAAATTGCCGGGCGCCGGAGAGACGCGCGTCTGGACGACGCCGGAAGGCATCGACGTCAAGTCGCTCTACGGCCCCGGCGATCGCGCCGGGCTAAATGCCCCGCACGACTGGCCGGGGCTCCCGCCCTATCTGCGCGGGCCCTATCCGACCATGTACGTCAACCAACCCTGGACCGTGCGGCAGTACGCCGGCTTTTCGACCGCCGAGGAATCGAACGCCTTCTATCGCGCCAATCTCGCCGGCGGCCAGAAGGGCCTGTCGGTCGCCTTCGATCTGGCGACGCACCGCGGCTACGATTCCGACCATCCGCGCGTGGCCGGCGACGTCGGCATGGCCGGCGTCGCCGTCGACTCGATCTATGACATGCGCACGCTCTTCTCCGGCATCCCGCTCAATTCGATGAGCGTGTCGATGACGATGAACGGCGCGGTGCTGCCGGTGCTGGCGCTGTTCATCGTGGCGGCGGAAGAGCAGGGCGCGCCGATGGCGCAGTTGTCGGGGACCATTCAGAACGACATTCTGAAGGAGTTCATGGTCCGCAACACGTACATCTATCCGCCCGCGGCGTCGATGCGGATCGTCGCCGACATCTTCGCCTTCACCGCGGCGAACATGCCGAAGTTCAATTCGATCTCGATCTCCGGCTACCACATGCAGGAGGCGGGCGCGACGCAGGACCTGGAGCTCGCCTACACGCTCGCCGACGGGGTCGAATATCTGCGCGCCGGCGTCGCCGCCGGCATGAGCGTCGACCAGTTCGCGCCGCGCCTGTCGTTCTTCTGGGGGATCGGCATGAATTTCTTCATGGAGGTGGCAAAGCTGCGCGCCGCGCGCAAACTGTGGGCGGGGCTGGTGAAGGGCTTCGGGCCGAAGTCGGACAAGTCGCTGGCGCTGCGCGCCCATAGTCAGACGTCCGGCTGGTCGCTGACCGCGCAGGATCCGTTCAACAACATCATCCGCACCCAGATCGAGGCGATGGCCGCGACGCAAGGCCACACCCAGTCGTTGCACACCAACGCGCTCGACGAGGCGCTGGCGCTGCCGACGCCCTTCTCCGCCCGCATCGCCCGCAACACCCAGCTCTTCCTGATCGAGGAGAGCGGCACGACGCGCGTCATCGATCCCTGGGGCGGCTCCTATTACGTGGAGCGCCTGACCGCCGACCTCGCGGCCAGGGCGCGAGGCCACATCGACGAGATCGAGGTGCTCGGCGGCATGGCCAAGGCGATCGAGCAGGGCGTGCCCAAGCGCCGCATCGAGGAGGCGGCGGCGCGCACGCAGGCGCGAATCGATTCGGGCCGCCAGACGGTCATCGGCGTCAACGCCTTCGCGCCGACCATCGAACGCGAGCTCAACGTGCTGAAAGTCGACGCCGCGACGGTGCGCTCGATGCAGATCGAAAAGCTCGAGCGGCTGCGCGCCGAGCGGGACGAAGCCAGGACACGGACCGCGCTCGAGGCGCTGACCAACGGCGCCCGCGGCGGCGCCAACCTCCTGCAGCTGTCCGTCGAGGCGGCGCGGGCGAAGGCGACGGTCGGCGAGATCTCGTTCGCGATGGAGAAGGCGTTCGGGCGTCATGTCGCGGATATCCGCGCTATTTCCGGCGTCTATCTCGCCGAAGCGGGGCCCGCGGCGGAGGCGAACGAGCGCGTCATGGCGATGACCCGCGCCTTCGCCGAGAACGAAGGCCATCGCCCGCGCATCCTGGTCGCCAAGATGGGACAGGACGGCCACGATCGCGGCCAGAAGATCATCGCGTCGGCTTTCGCCGACCTCGGTTTCGACGTCAAAATCGGGCCCTTGTTCGCGACGCCCGAGGAAGTGGCGGCGCTGGCCGCCGAGAGCAAAGCCCATATCGTCGGCGTCTCCTCGCTCGCGGCGGGGCATCTGGCGCTTGTGCCGGCTCTGAAGGGCGCGCTCGGCAAGGTCGGAATGGGCGAGACGATGATCGTGGTCGGCGGCGTCATCCCGGAGCAGGATTTCGCGCCGCTGCGGGCCGCCGGCGCCGACGCGATCTTTCCGCCCGGAACGAAGATCGCCGAAGCCGCGCAGACCCTCGTCGAACGGCTCAACGAGCGACTGGGCTACAGCCAGCGCGCCCCGGCGTAACGGACCGGGCCCCGAATCAGGGGTCGGATCGGCGCCGCTCCGGACCGCGCATGATCAAATCGGTGCGGCCGACATCGTCGCCTTGCGCGGCGACGCTGCGGCGCCTGCGCCGAATCGAAACGAATCCGACTAACGTCAATGGCGCCGCGTTTGCGTCGCTCCCTGCGGGGCCGCCGCAGAGGAGGCGAAACGCGCCATGAGCGCCTTGATTCCCGACATCGTCGACCGGGTGATCGGTCACGCGCAAAGGATGTTGAACGACGGCGCCTACGACTGGCCGACGTCGCGCACGGCGCTGGCGCGAATCCTCGCCGACCTCGAGGCTCGATCGCCGGCCGAGCCGAGCCTGGAGCGACTGCGCGAATTCATCGCGCTCGGCGATCGCGCCTCGAGGGCTCGCGAGGGCGAGACAAAAAGATGCTGATCCGGCTGAGATACCGGATGGCCGAAGTTTTTCCGGCGTTAACGAGACTCGGCGCCCTCATGCGTCCCTTGACTCGCTGCGGCGAGTGCAGAACAATTTCCCGTACTCGGCAAAGGAACGCATCGCCGCGTCCGCTGCGGCCCGGCTCATCGGCGGGACACAGACGGGGCGGACGGCACGGAGCGCGGTCGCTCTCGGGCGGCTTTGGGGGCGCGTGGCGGCGCGGCGTTTGTGTTGCCCAGTCGATCCGGGAGGGGCGTCTTCGATGGCGACGACCACGAATGGGCGAAGCGCGCGCACACGGCATTTCGTGACGCGGCGGGGAGCGCAGTTGTGCTTCACCGAACTCGGCTTCGGCGGCGCGCCGCTCGGCAACCTGTATCGGCCGATGACCGAGAAGGAGGCGCGCGTGACGCTCGACGCCGTCTGGGCCTCCGGCTGTCGCTATTTCGACACCGCGCCGCTCTACGGCCTCGGACTTTCGGAGACCCGGCTGAACGGCTTTTTGCGTCCAAAGCCGCGCGACTCCTACTTGGTCTCCACCAAAGTCGGTCGGCTGCTCGACGTCTGCAAGCCGCACGAGCGCTCATGCAAGAACTCCTTTTTCGAGACGCCGTCGCGCCGCGAGCGTTTCGACTATTCCTATGACGGCGTGATGCGGTCGCTCGAATTCTCGCTCGAGCGTCTCGGTCTCGACATGATCGACATCGTCTTCGCCCATGACGTGGACGTCACCACCCACGGGAACAAGGAGGCGGCCGACTCGCACCTCGCCGATTTCATGAAAGGCGGCTACCGCGCGCTCGACGAACTGCGCGCCTGCGGGGCGATCAAGGCGCTCGGCGCCGGGGTCAACGAGTGGGAGGTGGCCGAAAGCTTCGCGCGCGCCGGCGACTTCGACATCTTCCTGGTCGCCGGACGCTACACGCTTCTCGAGCAGGACGCGCTGACGAGCTTTCTGCCGCTCTGCGCGGAAAAGCGCATCGGCGTCGTCGTCGGCGGGCCGTTCAACTCCGGCATCCTCGCCACCGGGCTGAAGGCCGACGCCCATTACAACTACCGGCCGGCGCCGGACGAGGTAAAGGAGCGGGTGCGCCGAATCCAACAGATCTGCAAGGCTTTCAAGGTCAAGCTGCCGGAAGCGGCGCTGCACTTTCCGCTCGGCCATCCGGCCGTGGTCAGCGTCGTTCCCGGATCGCAGCGCGCGAGCGAAGCCAGGCGCAACGCGGCGATGATGAACGCCAAGATTCCGGCCGCGCTCTGGCGGGCGTTGAAGGCCGAAAAGCTGATCCGCGAAGACGCGCCCGCGCCGCATTGAGCGCGGCGGCGGAGGCGCCGGGATCAGAAAAGGCCCTGGATCTCTCCGTCCACGACGCGAACTCGCTCCGTCGCCGGACTGCGCGGCAGGCCGGGCATCGTTCGGCTGTCGCCCATCAGCACGACGACGAAGCCCGCGCCCGCGCGCAAGCGAATTTGGCGGACGGACGGCGCATGCCCGCTCGGCGCGCCGAGGAACGCCGGGTCGTCCGAGAACGAATATAGCGTTTTGGCGACGCAGACCGGCAGACACCCCCGACCGCGGTCGAGCGCGTTCGGCTCGCGCCCCGACCTGAAAGGACAAGCGATGACGACGCTCCGCCTCGCCCTCCTCACCACGGCCAGTCTCGCCGCCTATCTCGGCCTGGCGATCGCCGGGGAGGGCGGCCCGAGCCAGTTCTTTTCCCATCCGCCGCTGATCGCGCTCGTCGTCGTCACGGTGGCGCTCGGCGCGGCGGCGCTGTTCACCGAAGGCCATGTTGGCTCCGGCGTGCGCGAGGACCGCTCGAACCGCTGGGTGATTGCTGCGTTTGCCGTCCTCGGCTTCGCCGACGCGTATTTGCCCGCATACGCCGACCGGCTCGATCTTCTGACCTTCGGCGGCGAGGGCGTGCGCTGGTGCGGGGTCGCGGTCTACGCGCTCGGCGGCGTCCTCAGACTGGCCCCGGTGTTCGTGCTCGGACGCCGCTTCAGCGGCCTGGTCGCGATTCAGCCGGACCATCAGCTGGTCACCGACGGCATCTACGGCGTCATCCGCCATCCGAGCTATCTCGGCCTGTTTGTCAACGCGCTCGGCTGGGGCCTGGCGTTTCGCGCCGGCGTCGGCGTCATCATCGCCGTGTTGATGCTTGTCGTCGTGATCGCCCGCATCAACGCGGAAGAGCGGCTCCTGGGCGAAACCTTCGGCGGCGAATACGCAGCCTATCGCGCGCGCACGTGGCGGCTCATCCCCTACGTCTACTGAACGGCGCTGCGCGGTTGCCTCGGCTCGGCGCATCCCGTAAACCTCCGCCCGCGCCCTCGCGCCATGGACCCATCCCATGATCCGCTCCGCCCTGATGACCGTGATGACCAACGCCGCGATCAAGGCCGGGCGCGGGCTGAAGCGCGACTTCGGCGAAATCGGCCAGCTGCAGGTTTCGATGAAGGGTCCGGGCGATTTCGTCAGTCTCGCCGACAAGCGCGCGGAAAAGACGCTCTACGAGGAGCTCGCCAAGGCTCGCCCCGGCTACGGCTTCGTCATGGAGGAAAGCGGGCGGGTCGAGGGAACCGACCGGAGCCATACCTGGCACATCGATCCGCTCGACGCGACGACCAACTTCCTGCACGCGATCCCGATTTTTGCGATCTCGATCGCGCTCGAGCGCGAAGGCCAGATCGTGGGCGGCGTCATCTACAATCCCGCCGACGACGACATGTACGTCGCCGAAAAGGGTCAGGGGGCCTTCGGCGGCAATCGCCGCTTGCGGGTCGCCGCGCGGACCGAATTGTCGCAGGCCCTCTTCGGCTGCGGCATTCCCCATCTCGGCAAGGCGGCCCAGCATCCGCGCTTCAAGGCGGAGCTCGCCGCGGTGATGGCGCGCGTCGTCAACGTGCGAAGGCTCGGTTGCGCCTCGCTCGATCTCGCCTATGTCGCCGCTGGCCGTTTCGACGCCTTCTGGGAGCGGGGCCTCAATTCTTGGGACATCGCGGCGGGCTCGCTGTTGATCCGCGAGGCCGGCGGCTTCGTCACCGGCGCAGACGGCGAGGCCGACTTCCTCGCGACCGGATCCATCTGCTGCGGCAACGAGACGATGCATCGCGAGCTCCTCGGGCTCCTGAAGAGCGTCGCGTAACGCGCCCGTTTTCTGTTAGGGTTCATCGGAGCGAAGAATTGTCGATTCGTTTGGGATTGGTGTGGGCGGGTGGTGATTAGGGCTTTGGTCCGGCGGCTTTGCGGCGCGCCGAAATGAACGCGGGGGCACTGTTCCTTTCGGGCGACGCCGGCCTGCTCGGGCTTGCCTTCGCCGGCGCCTTCGCAGCGCGCAAGCCGTTCGGGCGGGCGCTCGTCTATGGGGGAGCCCTGGCGATCTCTGCGGCGCTGCTGGCCCTCGCCCTTTTCGAACTCCTGGGCCACGCGAACCGGGAGGCGCTCGTCCTGCCGCTCGGCCTGCCGTGGATCGGCGCGCATTTCCGCGTCGACGCCCTCTCGGCGTTCTTCCTCGTCGTCACCAATCTCGGCGGAGCCGCGGCGAGCCTCTACGGCCTCGGCGATGCGCGCTCCGAGCATTCGCCCGAACGCGTGCTGCCGTTCTTCCCGGCCTTCCTCGCCGGCATGAATATGGTCCTCGCGGCCGACGACGCCTACACGTTCCTCTTGTCGTGGGAATTCATGTCGCTCGCCTCCTGGGCGCTGGTCATGGCCCACCATCGCGAGGGCGACAACGCGCGCGCGGGCTACGTCTACCTCGTGACGGCGAGTTTCGGCACTCTCATGCTGTTGCTCGCCTTCGCTTTGCTGGCCACTCCTGCCGGCGGCTACGCCTTTGACGCCATGCGCGCTGCCGGGCCGACGCCTAGTGTGGCCGGCCTCGCCTTCATGTTGGCCCTGATCGGCGCGGGGTCGAAGGCGGGGATTGTGCCGCTCCACGTTTGGTTGCCGCTCGCCCACCCTGCGGCGCCGAGCCATGTCTCCGCGCTGATGAGCGGCGTCATGACGAAAGTCGCCGTCTACGGGTTCGTCCGGATCGTGTTCGAGCTGGCGGGACCGGCGAGCTGGTGGTGGAGCATCCCGGTCCTCATGGTCGGGGCCGCCACCGCGCTGCTCGGCGTGCTCTACGCCTTGATGCAGCACGACCTCAAGCGCTTGCTCGCTTACCACACGGTCGAGAACATCGGCATCATCTTCATTGGACTCGGGCTCGCGCTCGCTTTCAAGGTGTTTGGCATGCCCTCGGCCGCAGCGCTGGCTATGACGGCCGGCCTGCTGCACGTGTTCAACCACTCCCTCTTCAAGAGCCTGCTGTTCTTCGGCGCGGGCGCCGTGCTGTCCGCGACGGGAGAACGCGACATGGACCATCTGGGGGGCCTCATTCACAATATGCCCCGAACGGCCTTCACGTTTCTTGTCGGGTGCGCGGCCATTTCCGCTTTGCCGCCGTTCAACGGCTTCGTTTCCGAATGGCTGACGTTTCAAGCCATCCTGTTGAGCCCAGTGTTGTCGTCTTGGGTGCTGAAGATATTGGCGCCCGCGGTCGGCGCGCTGCTGGCGCTCTCGGCAGCGCTCGCCGCCGCGTGCTTCGCCAAGGCGTTCGGCATAACCTTCCTTGGCCGCCCGCGCACGGATGCGGCCAAGCGCGCGCGCGAGACCGATCGCCTCGCCCTCGCGGCGATGCTGGCGCTCGCGGCTCTGTGTCTTGTCGCCGGCGTCTTTCCCGGTCTCTTCATCGATGCTCTATCGCCGGCGGTGAGCGGCGCCGTCGGCGGCCGAATGCCGGCGCAGGCCGGCATTGCCTGGCTCTCGATCGCGCCGATCGCGGAAAGCCGCAGTTCATACAATGGGCTGCTCGTCTTCCTGTTCATCGTCTTCTCCGCCTCGCTGGCCGCCAGCGTCATCCATCGCTTCGCCTCCGACGCCTTGCGCCGCGCGCCGCCGTGGGATTGCGGCTTTCCAGACGCCAGCCCCAGGACGCAATATTCGGCCGAGAGCTTTGCGCAGCCGATCCGCCGCGTGTTCGGCGCCGTCGCCTTCGTCGCACGCGAGCGCATCGACATGCCGGGGCCGGGCGAAACGCGCGCGGCGCGTTTCGATCTGACGCTCGGCGACCGGATCTGGGACGAACTTTATGTTCCGCTGATCGCGTTCGTGGAGCAGGCGTCGCTGCGGCTCAACCGCCTGCAATTCCTCACCATTCGCCAGTACCTCAGCGTCGTCTTCGGCGCGCTGGTCACGCTTCTCGTCGTGCTCGCGTCATGGCCCTGATCGTCGATCTCGTCTTCCAGCTGTTGCAGATGACGCTGGTCATCGCCGTGGCGCCGCTGTTGACCGGCGTCGTCCGCGCGACCAAGGCGAGGTTGCTGCGCCGGCGGGGACCGCCGCTCATCCAGCCTTATCGCGACCTGATCCGTCTTGCCCGCAAGGAGGCGGTCGTCGCCGAGAGCGCCTCGTGGCTCTTCCGTTTCGTGCCCTATCTCGTCTTCGCAGCGACGTGGGTGGCGGCGGCGCTAATCCCGACCTTCGCGACAGGGCTCCTGTTTTCGTGGTCGGCCGATCTCATCGCCATCATTGCGCTCTTGGGCGCGGCGCGGTTTTTCCTGGCGCTTGCCGGGCTCGACGTCGGAACCAGCTTTGGCGGCCTCGGCTCGAGCCGCGAGGCGCTGTTCGGGGCGCTGGCGGAGCCTGCTATGATCGTGATCGTCTTCACGCTGGCGCTGGTCGCGGGCTCGACCCAATTGTCGACGGTCGCAGCCTACATGGTCTCGAGCAACGTGGGCCTGCGTGTGTCGCTCGGCATGGCGCTGGTCGCGCTCATCATCGTCGCGCTGGCCGAAAACGGGCGGATTCCGGTCGACAATCCAGCGACCCATCTCGAACTCACCATGGTGCACGAGGCGATGATCCTCGAATATTCGGGCCGGCATCTGGCGGTGATCGAACTCGCCGCGATGCTGAAACTCGTGCTTTACGTCTCGCTCATCATCTGCGTCTTCGCGCCCTGGGGCCTCGCGATCGCCGACGCGAGCGTCGCCGACCGGCTGTTCGGGGCCTTCGCCTATCTCGCCAAGCTCACGGTCGCGGGGGTCGCGCTCGGCGTGTTCGAGACGAGCATCGCCAAAATGCGCGTCTTCCGCGTGCCAGATTTCGTCGGCGCCGCGCTGATGCTGGGCTTTCTCGGCGCGCTGCTCCTCGTTCGTTTCGAGGACCCTGAAATGAAGGGCCTCGACTTCGACGTCGCGCATCTGCTGGCCGGCGGCCTGGTGCTGGTCAGCTTCATGCTGCTCTATCAGAACCGCCTCTATGCGCTGCTCAACGTGTTCGCGCTTCAGGCCGTCGTGCTTTCCCTGTCGGTCGCCTGGCAGGCCTATGTGCAGGACGCCGACCATCTCTACGTGACCGCGCTCATCGCATTCGCCTTCAAGGCGATCGTCATTCCGGTCGCGCTCCACCGCATCATCGCGCAGCTCGGCATTCATCGCGACGTGGAGAATGTGGTCGGCGTCGGGCCGACGATGCTCGCCGGCCTCGCGTTGGTCGCGCTGTCAGAGGTGGTGATGCTGCGCATCGCCAGCGAGGCCGATGCGCTTGCGCGCGAGGATCTCGCCTTCGCCCTGTCGGTCGTGCTGCTCGGCATGCTGATGATGGTCGTGCGGCGCAACGCCGTCTCGATGGTGGTCGGCTTCATGTCGCTCGAGAACGGGCTCATCCTGGCCGCCGCGGGCGCCAAAGGCATGCCGCTGGTGGTCGAGGTTTCGGTCGCCTTTTCGGTGCTGGTGGCGCTGGTGGTGATCGGCGTCTTCCTTTTTCGCATCAGCGAGCGGTTCGAGACGGTCGACGCGCACGCGCTCGACCGCTTCCAGGGGGATCGGCGATGACGGGCTGGCCCAACGCCGCATTCGTCATTCTCGCGCTGCCGGCGGCGAGCGCGGCGCTGCTCGCCGCTCTGCCGTCCTACCGGCTCTCCGCCGCGCTCAATGTGGCGTCGGCGCTGATGACCTTTCTCGCGTCGGTCTCGCTCCTCGTCGCCGCGCCGCCGCCGAACGCCTACATCCTCGTCGACGACCTCAATGTCGTCTTCATCGTGCTCAACACCTTCGTCGGCTTCACCGCGAGCGTGTTCAGCGCGACCTATATCGCACACGAAATCGAGACCGGACGGCTGACGCCGACGCATCTGCGCTTCTATCACGCGATGTATCAATTTCTCCTGTTCTCGATGAACCTCGCCCTCATCGCCAACAACATCGGGCTCATGTGGGTGGCGATCGAGCTCGCGACCCTGACGACGGTGCTGATGGTCGGCATCTACCGCACGCAAGAGGCGATCGAGGCGGCGTGGAAATACTTCATCCTCGGCAGCGTCGGCATCGCGCTCGCGTTGTTGGGCACGATCCTCGTCTACATGGCCGCCCGGCCGGTCGTCGGCGAAGGCGTCCAGGGCATGCTGTGGACGAGCCTGATCCGGAACGTGGCGGACTTCGATCCGGCGCTGCTTAATCTCGCCTTCGTCTTCCTGCTGCTCGGCTACGGCACGAAAGTGGGCCTTGCGCCGCTGCACGCCTGGCTGCCCGACGCGCACGCCGAGGGTCCGACGCCGATCTCGGCCGTGCTGTCGGGCCTTCTGCTCAACGTCGCGCTCTACGCCGTCTTGCGCTTCAAACTGCTGCTCGACGCCAACGGCCACGCGCTTGCGCCGGGGCCGCTGATGGCGACGCTCGGCCTCATCTCGCTCGTCTTCGCCGCCTTCATGCTTTACCGGCGGCGCGACGTGAAGCGGATGTTCGCCTATTCCTCGATCGAGCACATGGGCGTCATCGTGTTCGCCTTCGGGGTCGGCGGGCCGCTCGCCAACTTCGCCGCGCTCCTGCACATGGCGATGCACAGCCTGACCAAATCGGCCATCTTCTACACCGTCGGCCAGATCGCCCAGGTGAAGGGCACGCAGCAGATCGCCGACATTCGCGGCCTGACCGTCACCCATCCTCTGCTCGGCTGGAGCCTCGTGTTCGGCGTCTTCGCCATCGTCGGCCTGCCGCCGATGGGCGTGTTCATGAGCGAGTTCCTCATCGTCAGCTCCACGTTCGAACGCGCGCCCTGGCTCGCGGCGCTGCTCGGCTTGGGACTGCTCGTCGCGCTCGGCGCGCTCGTCCTACGCGTGCAGGGGATGGCCTTCGGCGCGCCGACCGGCTCGACCGCGCCCGCCAAGGCCTCCGCCTTGCCGATCCTCGCCCATTTCGCCCTGGTGCTGATGGCCGGCGTCTATCTCCCGTCCCCGCTGGTGGCGTGGTTCCAGCACGTCGCCCAAATGTTGCGCTGAGGGGGCGGCATGAGCGCGAGATCGCAGATCAGTATTCGAGGCGACGCCGAGTGGCGCGAGGCGGCGCGCCGGCTGGCCGCAGGCGAGGCGACTCTCGTCAGCCTGTGGGGCGACGAAGACCGCATGCGCATGGCGCTGAGCAAACCCGACGGCGCGCTGGCTTTCATCGAGGTCGCCTGCGAGGGCGGCGCGTTCCCCTCCGTGGCGTCGGTCCATGCTCCGGCAAGCCGGCTCGAGCGGTCGGCCTGCGATCTTTTCGGCTTCGCTGCGATCGGGGCGCCCGACGCGCGGCGCTGGCTCGATCATGGGCGTTGGTCTTTGCGCCATCCGCTCGGGGCGCGGACCGCCCATGACGGCTCGCCCGACGGCTATGCGTTCCTCGAGGCGAAAGGCGCGGGCCTGCACGAGATCCCGGTCGGGCCGGTTCATGCGGGGATCATCGAGCCCGGCCATTTCCGCTTCCATGCCGGCGGCGAGGCGGTGGTGCGGCTCGAAGAGCGGCTCGGCTATGTGCACAAAGGCGTCGACGCCCTCATGCGCGGCGCAAGCCCCGAACGCGCGGCCGTTCTGGCGGCCCGCGTCAGCGGCGATTCGACGGTCGCCTACAGCGTCGCGTTCGCTCGCGCCCTCGAGGCGGCGCTCGGGATCGAGGCGCCGGCGCGCGCACATTGTCTGCGCGGCGTGATGGCGGAGCTCGAGCGGCTCGCCAATCATTTCGGCGACATCGGCGCGATCTGCAACGACGCCGCCTTCGCGTTGATGCACGCCCATTGCGGCATATTGCGCGAGCGGACCCTGCGCGCGGCCAAATCCGCCTTCGGCCATCGGCTGATGATGGACGCAGCCGTTCCAGGCGGCGCCGCAGTCGATCTCGCGCCCGAAGGGGCTGAGGCGATCCGCGCGCTCGTCCGCAATATCCGCGCGACGTTTCCCAAGCTCGTCCTGCTTTACGACAACACCGCCTCGCTGCAGGACCGCACCGTGGGAACGGGCGTGCTGAAGGCCGATTTGGCCCGCCAGTGGGGCGCCGGCGGCGTGGTCGGGCGCGCCTCGGGCCGCGACTTCGACGCGCGCCGCGACCATGCCTATCCGCCTTACGACAGTCTCAGCTTCAAGGTGCCGACACGGCGCGCGGGCGACGTCAACGCCCGAATCTGGGTGCGGATCGAAGAAGTCGGCGAGAGCCTGGATATGATCGAGACGATGCTCGCGCGGCTTCCCGGCGGGACGGTCCGCGCGGCGCTCCCCGATTCAGGCGGTCCGCGCGAGGGATGGGCGCTCATCGAGGCCTTTCGCGGCGACGTGTTCGCGCATGTGCGCCTCGCCGACGACGGCTCGGTTGCGCGCTGCCATTTGCGCGACGCCTCGTGGCTCCAGTGGCCGCTCCTCGAGGCGGCGATCGAGGGCGCCATCGTCGCCGACTTCCCCTTATGCAACAAGTCGTTCAACTGTTCCTATTCGGGGTGCGATCTTTAAGATGCGCAACACGCTGCTGCAGGGCCTCCGGCCGCCGCTGACGGAAGCCGCGCCCGGACCCGACGATCCGGAGCTCGCCGAGCTCGCCGCGACGGTGCGTCAGGCGGCCGAGCAGACGCTCGGCCGCAGCCTGGCGATCCGGCATGTCGACGCGGGCTCGTGCAACGCCTGCGAACTCGAGATCCACGCGCTCGGCAACGCCTTCTATGATCTCGAGCGGTTCGGCTTCCGCTTCGTCGCCTCGCCCCGGCACGCGGACGTGCTGCTGGTGACGGGGCCCGTCACTCACAATATGCGCGAGGCGTTGAAGCGAACCTATCGACGCCACGCCTGCGCCCAAGTGGGTCGTGGCCTCGGGCGGCTGCGCTGCCGACGGCGGCGTCTTTGCGGGGAGTTACGCCGTCGCTGGCGGCGCCTCGAGCGTCGTTCCGGTCGACCTCGTCATCCCCGGCTGTCCGCCGAGCCCGGCGACGCTTCTCAAGGGCCTGCTGGCGCTGATGGGAGGCGGACTAGTAGTAGCTAGAACGGGATGAATTTAGGTGTGTCCATTAGCCCGCGTTGGCGAAGGTGTTGACGCATTCCTGGGCGGTGGGGGTTCCGAGGAGTTGGCCAGCAACCGACGAAAGGCGATTGTCCTACGAATTATCCTAAATTCGGCAGTTGGCTCTGATCGTCGTTCGTGAAGCGGGGGGGGTTCAATCTGCGGTTGCGTCAAGATGGACATAAGCGCGGCGGCGCGCGCAGGGCGCGGCCTTTGAGGAAGGCTTGAAAGGCGCGGGAGAGGATTTCGCGCCAACGCTGCCAGGGCGTCAACTGCTCCGCATTTGTGACCAACCGCCTCAGGAATAGGGCTACCGCTCGAAGCGCCTTTGCAGCGGGAACGGACTTGGCGTGCGTGCTGGTGATCTTGATCGTCGTTTGTCGCGCATGGCGCACCCGTTCGGCGATGGCGTGCAACAACAATGGCCGGCTCGTGATCGCTTCTCGGTGACGATCCGGCTCGGCCAAGCGCGTGAAGATGTTCCACCAATCATAAAACAACGCCACGAGGCGGGCCGCCAGACGACAGCGCGCCAGGTCATGCGTGACGAAGCCGCCCCAGCCCCATTGGTTCTTCAACTCGTCGAAGACATTCTCTCCATCGCCGCGGTCGCGATAGAGCTGGCCAAAGCTTTCCAGGGCCTCGGCGAGCGTGGTCGCGAGAACCTGATATTCCCACATCTCCTCGCTCGCACCGATGTCGAGGAAGGCGAGCCGAGGCGGTCCATCCTCGTCCATCGCGGGCGTCGCCAGCGCGCCTCTCACGCGCCGCCGCAATACGACGACGCGCCGTTGTCGGCTCCAGCCTTGCAATCGAATCTCGGTCCCCTTGGCTTGCCAACCTTGGCCCGAATTCGACCCAATCACTCTGCCCCGAAAGACGCTCGATCGCGCGTTTGACGTTGGCGGTCAGCCGTAGCTTGAACAAATACGGCAAAGCGCGCCGCTCGGCTTCGCCCATGATCCCCTCATTGCCGAAGCCCTTGTCGCCGCGCAAAAGAGAAGGCCAACAATCGCGCGGCGTTCGGTCCAAGAGCGCCCAAAGGCCAGGCGCGCTGTGATTGGAAGTGTGCTCGTCGCCCGCGCTCACATCCACCTCGAGAACCAATCGCGTCCCCGCCATCGAATAGGTGTGATAGCAGTGGCTGGGCCGCCCAGGCTTCTTGGGATTGTAGCCGACCACCGCTCCTTCCTGATGGCCGTAGAGCGGCTTCACCGTCGTATCGACGTCGAGGATCCACGGCTCGCTCAAAAGCGGCTCCACGCAATGGTCGAGATGACCTCGTAGCCAGTTCGCGCCCGCTTCTTCCTCGATCGCCGCGAACGCCCGCCGAACCGCGTCCTCGCTGACGATCTTGCTCATGTCGAGAAGCTCGGGCAACACGCGGTCGCTCCGCAGCGCCGCGATATGCGCGTAGCGCTTGTGCCCGGCCAACATCGACAACATCGCCGTCCCCAGCACGTCGCGCTTCTTGGGCGCGTTCGGACTGGTGTAACGCAGCGGGCAATCCGCCACCAACGCCTCGAACAACCCCGCGGTCTTCAGAAAATCGATGAAGAACGGCAATTGCCCGAGCGGCGTAAACGCCGCTTCATGATCAAACTCGACCCGAATTGAACCGGCGAAACTGTCGACCACGACGCCCACGCCCGACGCGTCGGGTTCAACCGGAGATTGTTCACCCGACGGGTGAGCCCCAAAGCGCGCGAAATCCTGTCCCATGCATATGAAAATGAATGATTCTCAGCCCCCGGAAAACGCCTCAACCGCCGAATTTAGGATCATTGTTCCCGATATGCCCTGGACCACCCGAGATCGAAAACAGGGGCGACAGCGAGTAGAATGCACTGTCACCGTGATCCGACAAAGCAGTGGTCTACTCGCGCTCGAAGAGCGCTGCGAGATCCCGGCGCCCGTCGACCACCCGCACGACTTCAATCCGGTCGTGAGTAACGCGGTAAAACAGCACGGTCGGATAGACGACAATTTGACGGATGCCAGCTCTGAGGTCGTCGCGCTCGCGTCCCATGAGCGCCGACGCCGCCAGGCGCATCGCCGCGCGATGGATGTCGCGGAGATGCCCGTCAGCAATCGCAGGGGAGAATCGCGCCGCGCCCCAGCGCCAAATCGACAGAAGGTCGTCTTCGGACTCGGGGGACCAAACGACGCGAAAGCTATCGGTCGTCATGTCCGGCGTTGGCGCGGGCGATCAGCTGCTCGATGTCGAGTTCCCTTCCAAGCCCGGCGTCGAGCGAGCGGACGCCTTCCTCGAGCTTCTCCCGAAGCGAGGCTAGCTCGTCTACGTAGCGGTCGAGCCCCTCCGCGATGCGCCGCTGGTCCGCGGCGGGCAACCGCTTTGCTTTCGCAACAGCTTGGTCGAGCGTTTTAGAAGCCATGGTCGAACTTCTAACACGCCGGGGCGGCGGATGCGAGCGCCCGAAAGCGGATGTCGCCGTCCTACTCGCCGCACTCGCGACGCGTGGTCGCCGAAGC
Organism: uncultured Alphaproteobacteria bacterium; assembly: GCA_963805295.1. Classification (GTDB taxonomy): domain Bacteria; phylum Pseudomonadota; class Alphaproteobacteria; order Rhizobiales; family Beijerinckiaceae; genus Roseiarcus. The sequence goes on from CAWDTW010000057.1 coordinate 63,843, forward strand.
GAGTTCGTCGATCGGCAGGGGCGAGAGCGTCCCGCCCGAACAGGAAATTCTAGCGATTCGGTGACGGTGCATTCTATTGCCGCGCGGCGCAATGCCCCACCGTTTCGCATGGCCCGCACTTTCGCGCGTCATTGTTCCCGACATGCCTGGACCACCCGAGATCGAAAACAGGGGCGGCAGCGAGTAGAATGCACTGTCACCGTAATCCCCGTGACCCACAACATGCGCGAAGCGCTGAAGCGAACCTACGACGCCACGCCCGCGCCCAAGTGGGTCGTGGCCTCGGGCGCCTGCGCCGCCGACGGCGGGGTCTTTGCGGGGAGCTACGCCGTCGCCGGCGGCGCCTCGAGCGTCATTCCGGTCGATCTGGTCATCCCCGGGTGCCCGCCGAGCCCTGCGACACTTCTCAAGGGCCTGCTGGCGCTGATGGGAGGCGGACTAGTCGGCCGATTCATCTAAAGCACGGGGTATAGGTGCTTGAGCTTGATGCGGGCGTCATCGGTGGTGAAGCGCCAGTTGGCCTTGGCGTGGCGGAGGTTGCGGTGTTTGACCCAGGCGCCGACCTCGCGGCTGAGGGTTTTGTGGTCTGGGATGCGCCGATCGAGGCACTGAGAAGTCAGGACGGCGAGTTCGGATTCTGCCAGATCGAGCCAGGAGCCATGCTTGGGCGTGTAGACCCATTCGAAGCGGTTGACGAGGCGGCGAGCCTCGGCCGCAGGGAAGGCTTCGTAGAGAGAAGACTTGGCGTGGATGTTCAGGTTGTCCTGGAGCAAAGTGATGATCTTGGCATCGGCAAAGTGGGTGTCGGAAATGTCCCTTAAGACGTGCGCGTAGTCGATGGCCGTGTGGCGGTCGGTCACTTTGACGTATCGCCAGCCTTCGAGGGGAGCGAACATCATGAAGAGGTTGGCGACGCCGTGGCGCTCATATTCATAGTCGTGACGAGCGGGGCTTCCCGGCTTCATCGGGATCGGCGTGCGCGTCTCTGCGACCAACTGCTTTGACGTCTCGTCCAGACAGACCAGTGGTCGCTCGGGATCATGCGGCCGCATGTAAACAGCCAGCACGTCCTCCATCGCCGCTACGAAGGCGCTATTCGCCTCAGGCGGAATGACCCAGCACTTCTTGCGGTGAGGCTGGACAATGTTTTTTTTAGTACGCGACCAATCGTGCTGTCGCTGGCGCGCTCGACAATATTGAGTTCGACGACCCTCTCCTCCAAGAGCCGCAAGCTCCAGCGCGCAAAGCCTTCCGGAGGCTGGGAACACGCCAGGGCGATCAGTTTGGCTTCCTTCTCGCCGTCGAAAATCCGCGCCACCGGCGGCCTCTCCCGGACTTTGCGGCTCAGCACCGCGTCCAACCCCTCATCAACCAGTTGCTTTCGCACGCAGTAAACCATCGACTTGGTCGTATCTAAGGCCCTGATGATCTCGCTGTCGCTCCAACCCTCACCCGCGTCCGAGACGTCCGCCTTCAACAAAATCAGCGCCTTCGTCAGCCGCCTCGGCGGAATCTTTCCCTTGGTCCTCAGCGCCTCAAGCCGTTCGCGCTCCTCAGCGCTCAGTCGAACGACGTACTTCTTTACCGCAACTTCCCGCGCAGCCATCCTTGCCTCCGTCCTTTAAGGGTGCCGAAGGCAGTAAATTGATCAAAGGTTGGGAATTAGTTGACGCGGCCGACTAGCCCGCATTATGCAGCGCCGTGACGTTTTCGGCGGCGCGTTCTGGTGATTTTTCGGAACCGCGCTTGCTCGCGGACGCGCGGCATCGTCTCCAGCTTTGGGCCTGAAACGGGTGGAGGGGTTTGCGGGTTGAAGGGATGGGTTTGACGTTCGGGGACGTTCACGCCCCGTGTTTCAAGTGACGAGGCGCGGGATGCGCTGGAGGGCGAAACGCAGGATTTCCTGGCCGGGGCATGACGTCGGCAGATGGACGCGGATCATGGTTTTCATCTCGACGACGCGGGCGGCGATCTTGACGAGGCGCAGGCGCAACGTGTCGAATTGGGCAACGCGCCACATCGAACGCCTGGGCATCGATGCGCGCAGCCCCCACATCAGCCAGTAGGCGCCGGCGTGCAGGAAAAGCCGAAACTGATTGGCGGTCGCCTTGGTGCATGAGGTGCGATCCGACCCCAGATGCGTCTTCCAGGATTTGATGTGGTTTTCGGCCTGGCCGCGCCGGCAATAGACGTCTTCGTAGAGCACGCGAGCGTTGCGCTTGTTCAGATTGGTGACGACGAAGCGCGTGTCTGATCCTTCCGCGCCGGCTTCGACCCGGGCGATGATCCGCTCGACCCGGCTCCAGCTTTGCGCGCCGTCGAAGAACTCTTTGAAACGACGAAGCTTGCCGTCTCTGGGCGCGGCTTCGAACCGTGCCTTTACACTGGCTTCGAGACTTTCGACATGCCGGCGCAACGTCGTAGTCGGCGCGACGCCGAGGATGTAATCGAGGCCGCTCGCCCGACACCAGTCGAGAACCTCGGGGCCGCAGTAGTGGCTGTCGGCGCGCAGCAGGATCTCAGTGTTGGGCCAATGGGCTCGGATCGCGCGCAACAGCCGGCGGAGGAAGGGTTTGATCTCCTTGCCGCTCGGCCGCTTGGCGGGACGAAGCACGGCAGTGACGAAGCGGCCCTCGCCGTCGAACACGACGATGGGCTGAAAGCCGTATTCGTCGTAATGCGCGTTGAACAACCGCAACTGCTGCCCGCCATGGACCGCGTCGAACGTGTCGTCGATGTCGAGGGTGATCCGTTTCTCACCCATCCCCTCATTTACGCGAGCCCGAAGGTTTCGGTGAAGACTCTGTTTTGGCGTAGCAATTGCTCGTATTTGGCGACGAGCGGCCGCAGTCTTTGCTCGGGCATGTTGGGGATGAGGCCGTAGAGCAGGCAACCCTGGCGGAACAACGAATGGACGCGGCGTTTGACCGTGCTGGTTCTGAGCAATCGGTCCATGCCGAGGCTTTCGCCGGCGGCGCCGAGCAGCGTCAGCAGCAGGATCGCCAAGGCGTTGAGCATTAGCAAGCGGTCGCGCCGCTGCGGATCGCCGATGCGTAGCGCGCTCAGCCCCATGCCGAAGCGCAAGTCTTTGAAATCCCGGAACCCAGGCTCGATCGTCCACCGCTTGGCGTAGAGTTTGACGATCTGGCCCGCGCTCGAACTTGCGTCGCTGGCGGCCAGATGCCACGCCTCTTTCATGCCCGTGGCGTGGACGCAGACCACCGCGCCGACCTTGTGGCGGGCGGCCGTGACCTTGGCGCCGCGCAGCAGGCGCGCCCGTCCGCCCTTGCCGACCCAGTCGGCGGCCAGGCGCGTCTCGCCGTCCGCCGCGGCCACTTGAACATTGCCGCGAAAGCGGATGACGTAGCCGAAGCCGAGCCTGTCGAGGAACTCGAACAGCTTGACGTCGCCGAAGCCCCGATCGGCCAGGATCGTCACCGCCACATCTTCGGGAAGAAGCGCCTTCAGACGGCAAAGGCAGAGGTCCTCGAAGTCGTTGCGCTGGTCCTTCAATTCATCCTTGTCGACCGTGAGCCACAGGAGCGGCGTCGCGCGGCCGTGGCGGGTGACGAGGTTCAGCGCGAGCGTGGCTTGGTTGTCGGCGTCGAAATCGGTCCAGTCCATCGCCACGACGATCGCCTCGCGCTGGCCCACCATCTCGCGCACCCACGGCGCAAACAGCTCCCACACGACGACGCCGGCGTTGCTCAGCAGACGATCGACCTGTTTGATTGCGTGCCTGTCGACGAGACCGCGCGCCCGCGCCAGCGCATGCCCGATGACGGAAACGGCCAAGGACGCCCCCGTCACAACGCCGACCACCCCGTTGGCCAGCGAAACAATCCGTTTGGCGTGCAGGCTCCCTGCAAACGCCCGCTCCACAAAATGATGAATGAATTCCACGCGCTCGACCGGCTTCCGCATGAGCCACCTTCCCCCGCTGATTCGCGACAGCGCAACGCGGTGACCCGCCAATTCAGGCAATTTCGAGTCGGTCTAAATGAGGGGATTCATGAGGATCCGTTTGGGAACCTTGTGAAAGGACTCGCAATAGAGATCGACCATCGCGCGACCCATCCGCAACAGGGCGCGAACCTCCGGCAGATTTTCCAACCGCGAGATCGTCGACTGCGAGCACAGTTCGCGATCCGACGGCGTCAGATCGAGCGCCATCTTGAACATCGGATCGCTCCGCAGGCAATTGGCGTCGTTGCCGTCCTCATAGCCCGCCGCGATCATCAGCAGCCGAAAGCGGATGATGTCGGCAAGGCTGTGGGTGATCTGATCGGGCGCGCGCCGGTCCACCATGCAGGCGGCGAGCCGATCGGCGACGCGAAGGCGCTGGTCGACCTCGCGCAACGCCAGAACGCCGCCATCCGACGACAGCAAGCCGCCGTCAAACTTGACCTCGACGCGCTTGCCCGAAACAGGTGACAACCCAGGCAACGGCAACATAGGATCGTTCATGGCGGGTGCGGCCTCGCTGAAATCGCGCGAATCGGCTTAGACAACCAAATTATACACGAAATCAGCTATTTACGCCACACCCGCCAACCCGCAATGCATAATCCGGGCTAGCTAGAACGGGATGAATTTAGGTGTGTCCATTACCCCGCGTTGGCGAAGGTGTTGACGCATTCCTGGGCGGTGTGGGTTCCGAGGCGTTGGCCAGCAACCGACGAAAGGCGATTGTACTACGAATTATTGTTCCCGATATGCCTTGGACCACCCGAGATCGAAAACAGGGGCGACAGCGAGTAGAATGCACTGTCACCGTGATCGGGGCGTATGGCGCGCCCACTACACGCCCAAGCTCAAAAAGCGGACGGCGCTGCTACGCAAGCTCAAGGATGTGTTCCGCCGCCACCAATCGCAACCGGTTGATCGGGTCGTGAAGTTGATCAACCCGGTGCTGCGCGGTTGGGTGAACTACTTTGCGGTGGGACACGCCAGCGAGTGCTTCGGCTTCGTGAAAGACTGGGTGGAGAAGAAGATCCGGCGCCATATGCTGCGAGCCCGAAACCGACAGGGCTTCGGCTGGGCGCGGTGGAGTAGGGGATAGCTGTACCAAACTCTGAAGCTGTTCAATGGCTACCGAGTGGTTCGACCAGCGCCGAAAGCCGCTCCGGCAAGATAGGTCCCATAAGCCTCGAGGCGAAGCAAACAGGTGAGCGCAGTGCGAGGAAATCCGCATGCTGCGTTCGACGAGGCGGGGGCTGGAAACGTGGCATGGTCGAGATGGTGCGACACTCGCAGACGAAAGAGCGAGACAACAGGGAACACGAACTTCGGCCTAAGGCGATGCCCAAAAACTATTGCTTCATTTCGTGAAACCTCGGCGAGATGCTGTAGTTCCATTCTGGATGGAATGAGTCTCGGGTCATGTTGAGGGTCGCCATTTCCGCGTCCGAGACCTTGATGCCCTTTGGATAGGTGTTGCTATCGAGTTCGCAGCGGATTTTGAGACCGGTTTTCGTCGTGGTGTTGGCGATCAGTTCGATGACGATGAGGAGGCTGAGGAGTGGCGTCGCGCGCCAGTTCTGCGTGATGTGGCAGAACATGCGATGCTCGATCTTGTTCCACTTCGAAGTCCCTGGCGGATAGTGGCAAACCTGAATGATCAGACCGGTTTCGTCCGCGAGTTGTTGGAGGGCCAACTTCCAGAGCCGCAGCCGTGAACCATTGGAGCCGCCGCCGTCGGCCGTGATCATCAGGCGCCTCATCCCGGGATAGAGCTTCCAACCCATCTGATCGAGCCAGCATCGGACGGCGTTGACGGCGAACTCCCCGGTGTCGTGGTCGATTCCGAGGCTGACATAGCCGAGGTTGGCGCCGATGTCGTAGACCCCGTAAGGGACGACCTTGCCCAACTCCTTGTCCTCGAAATCGTGAGCGTTGACCTCGATCGGTTCGCCCTGCGGCCCATAGTCGCTACCGCCGTTCTTGAATTCGCCCAGCAATTCCTTCTTCTTCGCGTCGATCGATATCACGGGTTCGCCGGCCGCCTGAAACGCCTCGACCTTCGCGTTGATATATTCGAACTGGGCGTCGCGATCAGGATGTTTGCCGGCTTCCTTGGTCTTGCGGTTGGAATGGCGACAATATTTCAGTTCCTCCAGCAGCTTGGGAATGGTCGAGGAACTCACTTTGTGACCCATGGCGCGAAGCGCCGTCGCCAGCTTGTCGTGGCTCTTGGAGACCCATCGCAACGGCCGCATCGGGTCGCCCATCGTCGCCGGCTCGAGCAATCGTTGCAAGTCCTCCAACAGCGTCGGGTCCTTGACCGTCAACCGAGGAGTGCCCCCGCCCTTGCGCCGCACCTCTCCCGTCAAGGAGCCGGGGTTCCGCAAGTCCTTCAGACCGCGCCCAATCGTGCTCCGGGCGACCTTCGTCGCGCGCGCGACCGCCGCAATCCCGCCGTAGCCCGCCGCCTTCGCCTCCGCCGCCGCGCTCAACCGCCGGCGTCGCTCGTCCAGCGAAGGCCGAAGCGCGTCAAACCGGACGCGCAGGGATGATTCGTCTATCATCATCACGATATAGACGCTCGCCTCGCACTCGGGAATCCGCTAAACAGCCGATGCCAGTAAACTCGCAAATTCCGAATCGGCTATTTTTGGGCGTCGCCTAAACCGGCGCGTCAGTCCCCGACCCTACCGGAGCGGGGGATGAAGAAACCTGCCTCGGCGACGGGGCAAGGCGCTTCATCCCTACTCTACCGGAAAACCCGTCCGCACTCTCACTCTCGGGGCGTTGCGGGGCAGGCTGTGCAGAAACTCATCCCACGCGTTCTTCAAGCCAAGCCCTGGCTAAGCGGGTCGACAAATTGGCTTCCGGACTCGCATGAGGCTGGGCGGCGGACCTGCGCCATGCGCTATTGCAGGCTCGACGGCTCACCGCGGCCCTGCGCCAGATCATCCGTTCTTCGTCACCTTCGCGGCCGCCTCGTTTCGTTGGTCGGCCGCCACGTGCTCGAACGCGGCCTGTAGACGAGCGATGACGCTCTCGCGGCCCTCGGGCAGAGGTGTTTCGAGGTGGATGTGGCGCAGTTCGTCAGCGAAGGCGCTCCAGAGTGGCGGGCCGCCCTCTTCCATCAACTGCTGACGGATCGCCAGCTCCGGCGAGGTCGGCAGATGTCGACGGCCCCAGGCGCCCAGTTGCACCAGCACGGGCACCAGCTGGATAGCCTTTTCGGTCAGGCTGTAGATCCCCTTCTGCCGGTGGGCGGGATCGTCGCTGCGCGAGAGCAGCCCCGCCTCGACGAGCCGCTTCAACCGCGCGGCCAGAATGTTGGAGGCAATTCCTTCTTCTGAGCGCGTGAGCAGCTCGCGGAAGTGCCGGCGGTTCCCGAACATGATGTCGCGGATAACGATGAGACTCCAGCGGTCGCCGAGCACCTCGAGCGCAAGATTGATGGGGCAGCCGGAGCGTTTTTAAATCATGACTAGTTGCAATATAAAACCAGTTTGGTAAAAACCAACTGGTTGCAGTTCACAATCAGACGGAGGCCCCCATGGGCAAGGTGCGCGTAGCGGCTTTTGGAGTGTCCATCGACGGCTTCGGGGCCGGCCCGGACCAGAGCCTGGAGCATCCGCTCGGCAAGCGGGGCGAGGAGTTGATGAATTGGTTCTACCCGACCCGGACCTTTCGATCGATGGTCGGGGAAGACGGCGGGACTGACGATCGCTTCGCCCGCGCCGCGGCGGAAGGCTTCGGCGCCTTCATCCTCGGCCGCAATATGTTCGGGCCGGCCGGCGACGATTGGGGCGGGCCCGACTGGAAGGGCTGGTGGGGCGACAATCCGCCGTACCACGCGCCGACCTTCATCCTCACCCACCACGCCCGGGCGCCAATCGTGATGGAGGGCGGGACGACCTTCCATTTCGTCACCGACGGTATCGAGGCGGCGCTCGCCCAGGCCAAGGCCGCCGCGGGCGACCTGGACGTGAAGATCGGCGGCGGAGTTTCGACGATCCGCCAGTACCTGCTCGCAGGAGCGATCGACGAGTTGCACCTGGCGCTGTCGCCCGTCGTTCTGGGCCGTGGTGAATCCCTGTTCGCAGGCATTGACCTGCCAGGCCTTGGCTATCGGGTGACGGAGGCGGTCCCAACGGAGCTGGCGACCCACCTCGTGCTGACGCGCTGACCGTCGGGAGCGGACCGGGCGCCTCGGCCATTTGATGGCCGAGGCGAAGCCGAAACTTGCTTCGCACGGGCAAGCGACGCTGGCTTTAGGCACGTTGCGGCCTACGCAGAATCTTGCCTCTGCACGGCCACTCCGAGCGTCCACTTTCGGGGCGTTGCAATGTCAAATTCAGAGGCTTTCGCGAGGTAGCGGGAGCTTATTGGCGACGCTTGTTGGGGACGCTTGGCGACTAGGAGCAGCGCGGCGAGCGCATAGAGAATGGCGATTGGTCCCAGCTTCATGTCGGCATGGGGCCGCTCGCCGCAAAGGTCCGCAATCCATGGAATGTCCAGTTAGAGTGCAGAATTCCGGTGCCAGTGCATTCAATTCGCCCTGCGAGACCCTGGCGGCGCGCCGCATGGCAGTTGGCGCGAGCGGCCTCATTCGAGAAAAAATGCAAGCGTCACGCGATTACCGGTAAGAGGTCGTTAAACTGGTCTCCTGCGGTGAGAACAAACAGAGAACAATTTCTCGACAAAAAGGGAAACCCGGGCTATGATTGCAAAAATGTCGGCCGAGCGGTCCCTCGTCGCGGCGGCGGCCTCGAGCGACGAGGCGACGGAACGGAGCGAAAATTGCCGAGCGCGGCGCTAAACGCATTGACAACATTCCCTCGCGGTCAATCCGCGCGGGTCCCGGCGCGGCCGGCCAGGAAACCGCGACGGCGGCGAATGTTCAGCGCCTGCCGACCCCGCGCCGTAAGGCTGCAGGGGCGCGTTGCGGTCGCGACCGACCCGCCGGGCGCCGCTACGGCGTTCACACAAGTCATCGAGCCTGCAGGCGGCCGCCGGGCGCCCCCTTCTCCGCGAAGCGGGGAAGGTGTCGCCGAAGGCGACGGATGGGGTGTGGAAAGCAGGGCGCTTGGACCGCAAGTTCGCGGTAACGTTCGTGCAAGCCGTCTGGCGTCGCAGCGGCGGGCCACACCCCATCCGGCGCTTCGCGCCACCTTCCCCAGCAAGCTGGGCAAGGGGAGCCCCCGCGACTTGAGATGTGTGAATACCGTAGGGGGCGCCACAGGGCGATCGGAGAGCGATCCGCGGCGGACAGGCCGAATGCAAGTCGCCCGGAAACCCGTAACTGCCAAGGGGAGGCTTTGGGTGTCTGGCGTTCGACCTGACCGTCGCTCGGACGGAATTGGCCAGAGACAGCATCAATGCTCCATGATGATTGTGGATCATCCCCGCCCCACTTACGCCCGATACGGCTCTGGCCGGGAAGAGGGGCAATGAATTTTTTTCTTGGCCCGGGTGACCGCGCAAACCATTGATAAGGCTCGAGTTCGCCGAAAGAAAGTGAAGGAAATTGAAGGAAATTGAAGGGGCTTTGGGGGCTTGTTTGGCTTCAATCTGCGCCAAGCCGCGCATGTGTTGCGTCTTTTGAAACGCCGGACGCCAAAGGGCAGGCCGATGCTTTGCCCGGCGCGTTGGCGCGCCGGAGCCGGCGAGCGCGCTTGGAGCCTCCCTCCGCTCGGGGCAGGCTCTTCGAGACGCCCCGCCGATCAAGCCCCGGCTTCGCGCGCTCATCGAGCGTGAGGCGCCGGGGGAGGAACCGGCCCGCCTTGGGAGTTACGGTCGCCCGGAAATGGCGCCGCAAAGGATTGAGAAGATTGAATCCGCGCCCGGAAATGGCGTCCTGCGCGGGATCGTTCGAAGTCTCGGCTCGGCGGGCCGGCGACGCTGGCTCCTTGCGGGTTCCGCCGACCTTGATAGTCTCAGGCGCGCCCTCCGGCGCTCCTGATTTGAGCCCCCGCCATGTCCTTCGCCCGCTATCCCTCACTGCTCGACCGCGTCGTCTTCATCACCGGCGGAGGGTCGGGGATTGGCGCGGCGATGGTGGAGGCCTTTGTCGCCCAGAAAGCCAACGTCGCCTTCGTCGACATCCAGACCGAGCCGTCCAAGGCGCTGGCGGCAAAACTCGGCGCCTCCGGCCCCGCGCCCCTGTTCATCAAATGCGATCTTGCCGACATCGCCGCGCTCGAAGCGGCGATGGAGGAAGTTCACCAGCGGCTCGGACCGATCGGGGTCCTCATCAACAACGCCGCGAACGACCAGCGCGAGGACGCCGAAGAGGTCAGCGAGGAGGACTGGGACCAGGCGATGGCGCTCAACGTCAAGCACCAGTTCTTCGCCGCCCAGATCGCGCGCCGCTCGATGCGCGAACTCGGCGGCGGGGCGATCGTCAACTTCTCTTCGACCGCCTGGATGCTCGGGATTTCGCGCCTCTCGCTCTATTCGGCCGCCAAGGCCGCCGTCGTCGGCCTCACCAAGAGTTTGGCGCGCGAATTCGGCCCCGACAACATTCGCGTCAACGCCATCGCGCCCGGCGCGGTCCCGACCGAGCGCCAGCGGCGTCTGTGGCTCAGCGAGCAGGACATCGCCGATTTCCGCGCCCGCCAATGCCTAAACAACAGCCTTACGGCGGAAGACGTGGCGCGCCTGGCGCTGTTCCTTTCCGCCGACGACAGCGCGATGATCACAAAGCAGTGCTTCCTCGTCGACGCCGGCTTGCGCTGAGCCGGCGTCGACCAAGACAGGCCGGAAAAGGGGCTTGATCGGACGCGGGGACGGGCGCATCCTTTTCGTTCCGCGGCGGCCACGCATAATAAGGCCGCCCGAAAAGGGAGAGTCGGAATGACAGTTGCGCGCATTCTCGCCGAAAAGGGGCGCGAGGTTATCACGACCCAGCCGCATCGCACCCTCAAGGAGGTCGTCGATCTGCTCGCCGCCAGGGGCGTCGGCGCGGTCGTCGTCGCCGACGCCTCGATGAGCGTTCTCGGCATCCTTTCCGAGCGCGACGTGGTCCGCGCGATCGCCCAACACGGCGCCGGCGCGCTCGAAGATCCGGTGTCGCGCCACATGACGCCGAAGGTGACGACCGTCACGCGTCAAGACACGATCGATCACCTCATGCAGACGATGACCGAAGGCCGCTTCCGCCATCTGCCCGTCGTCGAGGACGGACGGCTCATCGGCATCGTGTCGATCGGCGACGTGGTCAAACGCCACGTCAGCGCACTCGACAACGAACGGCAGGCCCTGCGCGAGTATATCGCGACGCCTTGATCGCGAGCGGCCCCGCCCGTTCACTCGTCCGCGGACTCGGCGCGCGGCTGCTCGATGTTCTCTGCGATTTCGGCGGCCGCCTTGCGGATCGCGTCGCGTCCGATCGCGATCAGTTCGTCGGCGCGGTGAAACTCGAACATGCCGATCTGGCCGACCTTGACCTGCACCAGCGCGTCGGGCGGATCGCCCGCGAGCCGCGAGCGCATGATCCGGTCCTGGAGGATGTCGAATGCGTTGACCATCACGGTCATGAGGCCGGGCGGCGCGGCGTCGGGCTCGGTCGGCGATCGGGGAGGCCCGCCCCTCCACCACCGCGCGATGACGCCGCTTCTGTCGTTGGCTGGCTCGTCGAGGGCGGGCGGCGGCTCGAGGTGGCCGAAAGGATCCTGAATCGCCGTGCCGCGGCCAACGCCGTCGCTCGAGATGTTGAGCGCGATGACCCGCTCGGCGCCGAGCGCGCGGGCGACGCTGACCGGCACCGGATTGACGATCGCGCCGTCGAACATCCAGCGGCCCTCGACCCGGACCGGTTCGAACACGCCCGGCAGCGCATAGGATGCGCGGATCGCCTCGACCAGCGCGCCTCGTTGAAGCCAGATCTCGTGGCCGCCGCCGATTTCGGTCGCGACCCCGGCGAAGCGGATCGGCAGATCTTCGATCCGGATTCCGCCGAGCTCCATCTCGAGCTTGGCGCGCAGACGTTCGCCGCCGATAAGGCCGCCGCCGGCGAAGGAAAAATCGATGAGGCCGAACACGCGCCGCCGGGTCAGCGAGCGGGCGAACGCCTCGAGCATGGCGAGCTTGCCGGCGGCGTAGCAACCGCCGACCAGCGAACCGATCGACGAGCCGACGATCACCTCGGGCTTGATTCCCAGCGCGTTCAGCTCCTGCAGCGCACCGATATGGGCCCAGCCGCGCGCCGCCCCCGCTCCGAGCACGACGCCGATCTTCGCCGGACGAACGCGTCCCCCGGCCGGACCGGGATCAGAATCGCCTCTCCAATAGGGCGCCCAGAACATTGCGACCCTCTAAATCTGCCGTCGTTGGTAAGCGTAACGCTGAAACATTAATCCCAGGCGCTCAATCGCGCCAGAAAATTAGCGTTTACGGATAGTTCAGAATGCGTGAACGGGTTCGCCCCGTCAGCCACCCGCCTTCGCCGGCTCGACGAACGCGAGCCGCGGTTCTGCGGCGTCGGTCTCGACCCGGCGGTAGAAGCAGGTGCGGCGGCCGGTGTGGCAGGCGCCGCCGTCGCCGGCGACCTCGACGAAGGCGAGAAAGGCGTCCTGGTCGCAGTCGACTCGCATCTCGACGAGCCGCTGGATCTGCCCTGACGTGTCGCCCTTGCGCCACAAGGCGCCGCGCGAGCGCGACCAGTAGTGGACGACACCGGTCTTGAGCGTCGCCTGGAGCGCGGCCTCGTTCATATGCGCGACCATCAGCACGTCGCCGCGACCCGCGTCGATCGCGACGCAGGTGGCGAGCCCGTCCGCGCCGAATTTCGGTCGGAACGCCAGGCCCTCTTCGCGGTCCGAGGTCCCGCCCATGGTCAGCGGGCGCCGCGCAGGAGATTGAAGAAGCGCGTCTGCTCGTTCGGATCGTCGCGGAAGACGCCGCTGAACTGGGTCGTGACGGTGGAGGCGCCCTGTTTGCGCACGCCGCGCATCGCCATGCACGTATGCTCGGCCTCGAGCATCACCGCGACGCCGCGGGCGTCGAGCGAAGCGTCGATCGCCGCGATGATCTGCGCCGAAAGCGCCTCCTGCGTCTGCAGCCGGCGGGCGAACGCATCGACGATGCGCGCGAGCTTCGACAGCCCGACCACGCCGCTGCGCGGATAGTAGGCGATATGAGCCTTGCCGAAGAACGGCGCGATGTGGTGCTCGCAATGCGAAACGAAACTGATGTCGCGCACCATGACGGGGTCCTTGTAGCCCGCAACGTCATGGAACACGCGCTTCAGTGGCTTGCTCGGGTCTTCGCGGTAGCCGGAAAACAATTCCTCGTAGGCCTTGGCGACGCGTCGCGGCGTATCGACGAGGCCCTCCCGGTCCGGGTCGTCGCCCGCCCAGGCGATAAGCGTGCGCACGGCCGCCTCCGCCTCCTCGCGGCTTGGCCGCGGCGCGGCGCGCTTGGCGACCGGGACCAGGGCCGGCTTCAGTTTCACGACGTCGTCCATGAATGTCCCTCGTCGGCGGCGGGCCTCTCGTCCCGCGCCCTGTCCAAGGCTCGATTTCGGCTTTCCGCGCTCCTATATAGGAAACGGGCGGGGTCGCGCCAGCCTGTGGGCCGGGTCGACGATTGGATGCTTGACGAAATTTACAATCGGCGCGTGCTGGAGCTGGCGGCGGATATTCCGCGGCTGGGGCGGCTGCCCGCGCCCGACGCTACCGCCAAGGCGCATTCGCGCCTCTGCGGCTCGACGGTCACCGTCGACCTTATGGTCAAGGAGGGACGGGTCGTCGATTTCGCTCACGACGTCAGGGCCTGCGCGCTCGGCCAGGCGTCGTCCTCGCTGATGGCGCGCCATGTGATCGGCGCGACGGCCGACGAACTTTTCGCCCTGCGCGAGACGATGACGAAAATGCTGAAGGCGAACGGGCCCCCGCCGGACGGCAAATGGGCCGATTTCGCGGTGCTGGAGCCGGTGCGCTCCTATAAGGCCCGCCACGCCTCGACGCTCCTGACGTTCGACGCGGTCGCCGACGCGCTCGGCCAGATCGCGGAGAAGGAGTCCGCGGCGATGGCGCGGACGTCATGAGCGCGCTCGCCCTTGCGCCGCGCCGCGCCGCGCACGCGCTGATCCGGTTCTACCAGCTGACGCTGTCGAGCGTATTCGGCCGGCAATGCCGCTACCTGCCGAGCTGCTCGGCCTATACCGACGAGGCGATCCAGCGCCACGGTTTGTGGGCGGGCTCGTGGATGGGCGCGGCGCGCATTTGCCGCTGCCATCCCTGGGGCGGCTCGGGCTACGATCCGCCGCCCGAGACAATTCCGGGCGGCGCCTCCTGGGCGCGGCCATGGCGCTACGGGCGCTGGCGCTACCGCTGCGACTGAACGCGGCTTGCCTCGGCCGCCCCCGGCCTTTATGGACGGGCGGCATTCCGACCAGAGCCCCGAGAGATTTCCCAGCATGGCCGAGCCGCGCCGCGCCGCAGCCAGACCCGCGCCCCGGATCGAGGGCGGCCGCTTCCTCATTGTCGAGGCGCGCTTCTACGAGGCGATCGGCGACGACCTGCTCGCGGGCGCGAGGCGGGCGCTCGAAGCCGCCGGCGCGATCCACGACGTCGTGAGCGTCGACGGGGCGCTGGAGATTCCCGCCGGCATGGCGATCGCGCTCGACGCGGCCGAATCGGCGGGCCGGCCCTACGACGGCGCGGTCGCGCTCGGCTGCGTCGTGCGCGGCGAGACCTTCCATTTCGAGATCGTGGCCGGCAAGTCGTCGCGCGCGCTGATGGATATGTCGGTCGGGCGCAAGCTTGCGCTCGGCAACGGAATTCTCACGACCGAGACCATCGCGCAGGCCGAAGAGCGCGCCGACCCCGAGCGCGGCGACAAGGGCGGCGACGCCGCGCGCGCAGCCATGAGCCTCGCGCTCCTCAAACGCCGGATCGGCGTGCGATGAAGATGAAGAAGTCCGATCTTCGGTCCGCTGCGCGCCTCGCCGCCTCGCAGGCGCTCTATCAGATGGAAGTGGCGGAGAAGGGGCTCAACGACATTCTCGCGGAATTCGAGGCGCACTGGATCGGCCAGGAGATCGAGGGGGACGCTTATAACCCTGCGGAGCTGGCTTTTTTCCGTGACGTGGTTTCGGGCGTGTTACGCGAGCAGGTTCCGATCGACCGCGGCCTCGACGACGCGCTCTCCAAGGGCTGGCCGCTGCGTCGAGTCGAGGCGCTGATGCGGGCGATCATGCGCGCGGCCTTTTACGAGCTGCGCGGCCGCCCGGAAGTGCCCGCGCGCGTGGTGGTGACCGAATACGTCGACGTCGCCGCGGCGTTCTTCGGTCCCGACGAATGCGGCATGATCAACGCGGTGCTCGACACGCTCGCGCGCCAGACCCGCCCCGCGGAATTCGCCGCCGGCCGATAGAATAACTGGCGTCGGACGCCGACAAGTCTTCCGCGACGTCAGGTCCAAAGGCAATTTTGTTACGCGTTTCTAGCGGACAAACTGTTGCGCCTTTTCACATTGTGTTAACCATGACAAATCAGAGTGAGGGACGACTCGCTTTTGCATAACCGCTGGATTCGCGTCGGGTAACAACCGCAAGGGATCGCCGCCATGCCGACGACCGACCCGTCCGAGGGCTTCTACGGTTTGCAGCAATGGTCCGAGCCGCTCATATTCGACCGGCTCCATTCCGCCTATTCGAAGCTTCTTTGCGACGATGGGCTGGCGCGCCGACTGACGCGCTTGCACGCCCGGGTATGGCGGGCGCTCATCAACGGCGACATGACCGGCTTCGGCGCCCAGCGCGAGACGCTGGTTTCCGCGCTCGAACATTGCAGCCTCACGCTCGATCATCTGGTGGTAGTCGACGGCGAGATCATGGTCGAACTGCTCGACGTCGTCATCAGCCGCTACAACCGCTCGCACCGCACCGCCAGGGCCTATCATCTCGCCCTGATCGAGCTCGCCGGACGGCTCGCTCCGGGACGTGCGGCGGCATGAGCTCCTACAGCTCCTCACGCAGGCGCTTGCCGCGCAACTCGCGATAGAAGGGCCGCGGCCTTCGGCTGTCGAGACCGCCTTCCAGCGCTTCGACGAGATCGTCGAGCGCGAGATGGGTGATGTCTGGCAGGTCCAGGCGGCGAGCCTCGTCGATCGGCGTCCAGACGAGATCGACGAGTTCGGCTTCCGGATGGACCACGCACTCGACGCGCCTGGCGATGGCGCGCGCGTCGATCACGAGAAAGCGCGCGTCGAAGCGCTTGGGGCGGCCCGGCGGCGTGATCGCGCGGGCGAGAAAGTCGATGCCGTCGAGCACTGGCAAAGACGCCCGTCGCGGCGAACCGGGTCCAGGCGCCGCGAGGCGGGTCTTCGGGCGCGCCATAATCGCTGACGCCGAGGGCGAGCCCCGTCTCCTCGAAGGTCTCGCGGATCGCCGCGAGCGCGATCGCCCGCGCGAAACCGGGCGAGGGCCGCGGCACGCGCGCGTTGAGCTTCTCCTCGACACGGCTGTCCAGCGCGCCGGCGGCGCTCATGCGCCGATCCTCCGGCTCCACGCGGCCGCCGGGAAAGACATACTTGCCCGGCATGAACTTATGGCCTGCGTGCCGCCTGCCCAGCAGCACCTTCGCCTCGCGCCCCGAGCGATCGACGACGACGAGCGTCGCCGCGTCCTGGGGCCGCAGCGCCCTGGCCAAGTCGTCCAGTGCGCTCACGTCGTGTCCCCTCCGAAGCCGTGCATGCAGAGCGCCCACTGCTGGCCGACGACCGCCCCCTTCATCCGCGGCAAGATGAGCAGGCTCGCGACCACGGTCACCGTCAGCCAGAAGAGCGCAGTCAGCACGAGAGGGGTTTGCGGCCACGCGTCCTCGGACACCAGGACGCCGCCGCCGACGAAGTGGCAGACGACGAGCATCGTCAGATAGGCCGGCGCGTCGTCGGCGCGCGCGTGGCTCAGGTCCTCGCCGCACACCTTGCAGGCGCTGTCGAGCTTGAGATAGGCGCGAAACAGGGGCCCCCGTCCGCAAGCCGGGCAACGGCCGACGAGCCCGCGCCGGATCGCCTCGCCGAGCGGCCGGTCCCGCTTCGGCATCCGCCAGCCCCGAAAGCCGGACATGTCGTTCATCGGCGCTTAGCCTGACGGCTCTCCTTGCGCGCGCCGGGATTGTTTCGAGCGGGCGGCGCGCGCCTGCGTCCCGTCGTTTCGGCCGGCTCGCCCGACACGATCTCGAACCGGAGCGCGCCGGCGAAGGGCGCGGCCTCGACGAGGCGGGCCTGGACGGCGTCGCCGAGCCGATAGGTCACGCCGCTGCGAGTTCCCACGAGCGCCCGCGTCGGCTCCTCGTAGCGGAAATAGTCGTCGCCGAGCGTGCCCACCGGCACGAAGCCGTCGGCGCCGGTCTCGATCAGTTTCACGAAGAGGCCGACCCGCGTGACGCCGGCGACGCGCGCCTCGAACACGGCGCCGACGCGGCCGGCGAGATGGGCCGCGACCAGCCGGTCGACCGTCTCGCGCTCCGCCGCCATCGCGCGCCGCTCGGCGGCCGAAATATGCTCGGCGATCTGCGCAAGTCCGCCGCCGCGCATGTCGTCGAGGCCGCCCTCGCCGAGGTTCAGGGCGCGGATCAGCGCGCGATGGACGATGAGATCGGCATAGCGGCGGATCGGCGAGGTGAAATGGGCGTAGCGGCGCAAGTTGAGGCCGAAATGGCCGTAGTTCTCGTGGCTGTACTCGGCCTGCGCCTGCGCGCGCAGCACGACCTCGTTGACCAAGGCCTCGACCGCCTGCCCGCGCACCCGGCTCAAGACACCGTTGAAATGCGACGGCCGCATCCGGTCGCCCCTGGCGAGCTTGACGCCGATCGTGCCGAGGAACTCGACGAGATCGTTGAGCTTCTCGACGCTCGGGGCGTCATGGGCGCGATAGAGGAGCGGCGAATGCTGGGCCTCGAGCGTCTCGGCGGCGGCGACATTGGCGAGAATCATGAACTCCTCGATGAGCCGGTGCGCCTCGAGCCGCTCGGGCCAACGCACCCCGGCGAGCCGCCCGCTCTTGTCGAGGATGAGCTTGCGCTCAGGGAGGTCGAGATCGAGCGGATCGCGCCGCTCGCGCTCGATCTTGACGACGGCGTGCGCGGCGTACAGCGGCTTCAGCACGCTCTCCAGCAAAGGCGCCGTCGTCTCGTCCGGCCTTCCGTCTACGGCGGCCTGCGCCTGCTCGTAAGACAGCTTGGCGGAGGAGCGCATCATGACGCGGTGGAAGGCGTGCGCGCGTTTGCGCCCCTCGGCGCTCAGGACCATGCGCACGGCGAGCGCCGGCCGGTCTTCCTGCGGCCGCAGCGAGCAGAGGTCGTTCGAGATGCGTTCGGGCAGCATCGGCACGACCCGGTCGGGGAAATAGACCGAATTGCCGCGCTCGAGCGCGTCGCGGTCGAGAGCAGAACCCGCGCGCACATAGGCCGCGACGTCGGCGATTGCGACGGTGACGATGAAGCCGCCGGGATTGGCCGGGTCGGGGTCGGGCGCGGCGTGGACCGCGTCGTCGTGATCCTTGGCGTCGGGCGGGTCGATGGTGACGAGCGGCAGCGATCGCCAATCCTCGCGCGGAGCCGTGAGACGGACGGGGCGCGCGGCCTCGGCCTCCTTCAGCGCGGCGGGCGAAAAGAGGTGCGGGATGTGGTGCTGAGCGAGCGCGATGAGGCTCACCGCGCGCTCGGACTTGACGGAACCCAGCGACTCGACCACCCGCGCGCCCGGGGCGCCGAAACGCCCCTCGCGCAGAGGCTCGACAGCCACCAGATCGCCGTCATCGGCTTCGCCCGCCAGCGCCGCCGGCACGAAGAACTCGCGCGCCGCCGCGCGCTTTTCGACCGGGAGCGCCCGGCCCGAGCCGTCTTCCGCCTTGCGGAAGACGGCGAAAACGCGCGCCTGCAGCTTGTCGAGGATCTTGATCACCCGCCCCGAATAGGCGGGCTCGCCGCCGCCTGCGGCTTCGGGATCGAACTCGACCCGCATCAGCACCCGCGCGCCGAGGCCCGGCGCCGGCGCATTATCGCGCTTGCCGCGCGAGCGGCGCACGAGGATGCGCGGCGGCGGGCCGTCCTCGTCCCATTCGGCGGGTTTGGCGATGAGCTCGCCGTCGTGGTCACGCTCGGCGAGGTCGGCGACGACGAGCGAGGGCAGGCGGCCCTGGATCTGGAGCGTCTTGCGGCCACGCGCGATCGCGCCTTCGTTCTGGAGGTCTTTGATGAGGACCTTCAGCTCTGTTTTCGCTTCGCCCTTGACGCCGAAGGCCCGGGCGATGTCGCGCTTGGTGACGCGCACGGGCGGCCGCTCCCCGCTCGGGGCGGCTTCGCCGCCAATGAAGGCGATGAGCTCCTCGCGCGAGGGCAGCGAGCGCGCAGGGCCGCGCGGAGCGGCGGACGCGACAGCGGCGCGTCTGGATGGGGAGGGTTTTCGCAAAAGGTTCGGCTCGCTCGGTCCCAGCAAAGCTAGTGGGCCGCGGCGGCGGATACAAGCGAACTGCGCCTGCCCCGCTAGCTTTTGTCCTCGACGATGAACGGCACGCCCTCATGACCGCCGTCGCCGCGCTCGGCCAGGGTCGGTTCGCCGCCGAGGATCGCGGCGCTGCGCGCATGCCAGTCGGAATCGACCGTGTAGCAGCCGTCTGTCTTCGCTGCTTCCGCCCAGTGCAGCACCGCGAGCGCCTTGCGCTTCCGATTCGCGACGTATTCTAGGGTGACGATCCAGGTCGGGCCGGGATCGCGCGGGCGCATGTCCTGCACGCCGCTTTCGAGATTCGCGGCGACCTCGATCTGGAGGGCGAGCCAGTCGATCAGTTCCGGGTCGCGCAGCGGGCGAAATCGCTCCAGCGCCTCGCGCCAGACGTCCGACCGCCGCAGACGGGGACGATCTCGAAAGGGATGGCGGCGGGTCCAGTGGTGCAACAGGCGCCATTTCTCGAAGCTCGCCCGCCTCAGCTCGAGATCGTCGGCGCCCTCCCGGTCGCGGAGGTCCGTTTCGTTGTCCCTGGCCAGCCTCAGGTCTCTGAGAAACGCGGCTTCCTCGCTGTGCGAGAAGGGCCGAGCGCCGGCGCTCAGGCGCGCCAACTTGGCTTCGTCGCCGAGCGCGCAAGCTTCCGGCCGTTCGTCCATGGTCGCTCCCCATCGTTGTCGGCGGGTCCGCCGTTCGGCGTCGCGCCGCCTAACGCCCCCCGGCTTTCTCGATCCTCAGCAGAGTGAACAGCTTCATCGGCGGAAGCTCGCTCCGCTCCACGACGCGCGCGTCGGGGCGCGAGTCGATCCAGTCGCGGATCGCGGCGTAGGGGAAATTCGGATGCCAGCCGAGCCAGGCGGCGGCCTTTTCCATCCTATGCTCGATCGTCTTGCGCAAGCCGCCCGGGGCGGCGAAATGGTTCATCACGACAAGGGTTCCGCCCGGCCGCAGCACCCGCCACGCCTCCTCGAGCGCCCGCTCAGGCTGGAGCACGACGCTCATGACGTAGGGCGCGAGCGCGACGTCGAAGGCCGCGTCGGGAAAGTCGAGCGCGGCTGCATTCATCACGTGCAGTCCCTTAACCTGCGCCAAGCGCTTCCTTGCGACGCGCGCCTCCGCCGCGCGCAGCATCGGCGCGCTGATGTCGATGCCGGTGACGAGCACGTTGCCGGGCAAGAGCGGCAGCTCGAGTCCGGTGCCGACGCCGATGACCAAAATTTCCCCGCCCGGCCCCGCCGCCGCGGCCGCGGAGCGCGCCGCCGCCAGCCGTCCCGGGTGAAACGGCAGGTCGAAAATGAGATCATAGATCGGCGCCCAGCGGCTGTAGGCCGCCTCGGCGTGACGCCCCGCATAACTCTGCGTCGCGTTGAAGGGATTCAAGAGCGGCGCCCTCATTTTGGCGTTGAGGCGATGCAGCGCCATGATTTGCCGGACAGTCGCGCAGAACGCCGCCGATTGCAAGATTGTTGCGGGGGCCGGCGAGGGCGCGAGGGGCGGCGCGGGAGCGCACGGATTGAAGCCGAGCGAGCGTTTTCAACGGGTTAGCCGCCAAAAACGTAACCGGGGCAAATTCCCGGGCACGCAACTGCACAAAGCAAAATGCTGCAGTTGCGAGATTGAATCTTATCAAGCGCTTGCGCGAGCGCCGGCCTTCTGAATTTTTTCCTCCCGCGCTCCTGCCCGGGAATTTGCCCCGGTTACCCAAAAACCGTCCATTCCGGTTCGACGCCCCCTCCCGCCGGGACCGGAAGGACGAGGCGCCGCCGACCCTCCCAGAAGCAGGGAAGGGCTTCCAGGCCCCTCAGAACGAAACCCAAGCCAGCCGGAACGAAATCCAAAGCCAGCCGGAACGAAATCCAAGCCGGATCGAACGAAATCCAAATTTTTCGGAACGAAATCAAAATCCACTTTCTTCCGCGAATAGAGACTTTTCAACGCGTTAACGCCGGTTCCAGCCGAATTTCCGGCCGAAAAGGAGTTCGCCGCTCCTTCGCGCGAGCCAAGACCGCCTCCGAACCCAGCCTAGGCCCGGTCGAGCCCGCCCGGCGGCGCCGGCCGCTGTCCGGGCATTGCCGATGTCGATCGCATCCATGGAACCAAGATAACGCCGATGTTGATTTTCCGGAAGCAATTGTTCAGCAAATGTTCCTTTGCGGTCGCGGGTCGGTCGGTCCTATGCTGGCGCCGGGGAGCCGGAACAGGAGCCGAGCCATGCTCGACCACATCGGTCTCGCCGTCGCCGACATGGAGCGGTCGAAGGCGTTCTATCAGGCCGCGCTGAAGCCGCTCGGGCTTGGCGTCGTCATGGAAGTGACCGCTGAGGAGACCGGCGCGGACGCGCAGGCGGGCTTCGGCGAGGAGGGCAAGCCCTTCTTCTGGATCGGCACCGGCGACAGGCCGAAGGGCGGGGCGCATGTCGCCTTCGTCGCGCAAGCGCGCGCCGAGGTCGACGCGTTCTACCGGGCGGCGCTTGCGGCCGGCGGGCGCGACAACGGCGCACCGGGCCTCAGGCCTCACTATCACCAAAACTACTACGGGGCCTTCGTCTTCGACCCGGACGGCAACAACATCGAGGCCGTGTGCCATCGGCCGGAGGGGCGGCCTTAACGGGCTAAATCTGACGCTTGGGTCCGGCGGCGACGGGCCGGAGTCGACGTGAAGCGGCCATTCCCGAATCCCAACAGCCGACGTCGCGGTTGGGGGAAAGCGGCCAGTCGCACGAGCTTCGCAAGCGATCAATTTCCCTTAGGCGACGCCCAAAAATAGCCGATTCGGAATTTGCGAGTTTACTGGCATCGGCTGTTTAGCGGATTCCCGAGTGCGAGGCGAGCGTCTATATCGTGATGATGATAGACGAATTATCCCTGCGCGTCCGGTTTGACGCGCTTCGGCCTTCGCTGGACGAGCGACGCCGGCGGTTGAGCGCGGCGGCGGAGGCGAAGGCGGCGGGCTACGGCGGGATTGCGGCGGTCGCGCGCGCGACGAAGGTCGCCCGGAGCACGATTGGGCGCGGTCTGAAGGACTTGCGGAACCCCGGCTCCTTGACGGGAGAGGTGCGGCGCAAGGGCGGGGGCACTCCTCGGTTGACGGTCAAGGACCCGACGCTGTTGGAGGACTTGCAACGATTGCTCGAGCCGGCGACGATGGGCGACCCGATGCGGCCGTTGCGATGGGTCTCCAAGAGCCACGACAAGCTGGCGACGGCGCTTCGCGCCATGGGTCACAAAGTGAGTTCCTCGACCATTCCCAAGCTGCTGGAGGAACTGAAATATTGTCGCCATTCCAACCGCAAGACCAAGGAAGCCGGCAAACATCCTGATCGCGACGCCCAGTTCGAATATATCAACGCGAAGGTCGAGGCGTTTCAGGCGGCCGGCGAACCCGTGATATCGATCGACGCGAAGAAGAAGGAATTGCTGGGCGAATTCAAGAACGGCGGTAGCGACTATGGGCCGCAGGGCGAACCGATCGAGGTCAACGCTCACGATTTCGAGGACAAGGAGTTGGGCAAGGTCGTCCCTTACGGGGTCTACGACATCGGCGCCAACCTCGGCTATGTCAGCCTCGGAATCGACCACGACACCGGGGAGTTCGCCGTCAACGCCGTCCGATGCTGGCTCGATCAGATGGGTTGGAAGCTCTATCCCGGGATGAGGCGCCTGATGATCACGGCCGACGGCGGCGGCTCCAATGGTTCACGGCTGCGGCTCTGGAAGTTGGCCCTCCAACAACTCGCGGACGAAACCGGTCTGATCATTCAGGTTTGCCACTATCCGCCAGGGACTTCGAAGTGGAACAAGATCGAGCATCGCATGTTCTGCCACATCACGCAGAACTGGCGCGCGACGCCACTCCTCAGCCTCCTCATCGTCATCGAACTGATCGCCAACACCACGACGAAAACCGGTCTCAAAATCCGCTGCGAACTCGATAGCAACACCTATCCAAAGGGCATCAAGGTCTCGGACGCGGAAATGGCGACCCTCAACATGACCCGAGACTCATTCCATCCAGAATGGAACTACAGCATCTCGCCGAGGTTTCACGAAATGAAGCAATAGTTTTTGGGCATCGCCTTAGCGGAACGGAAAGCCGGGCTGCGCGTTGGACAATCGCGGGCATGTCGGCTTGGCACAGTTTTTGATGGCGATGATGCTCTGATGGCATCCAACCATTAGGGCAACGGATATCTCGGCGACATCGGCGTGCCGCCGGACCCATCGCCGATGGATTTCAGCGCCTGGTTCGAGGCGTTTCTGGGCGGCTAATGGCGCACGTTCGACGCGCGGACCGACGAGACGATTTCCGCGGCGCCGGGCTGATCGGCGAGGGTCCACACGCTATTGAAACGACGTATCCGTCTGATTCTTCCCGCTGAGTAATTCTGCCAGCCCGCAATCATCGTTAATCAGAAAGTCGGCTTGGAAGAAATTACATATAAGTTGGATTGCAGCCTTGTAATCCTGAAAGAACACCCTACGTGCTATTTCTATTTCTAACGATAATCGTGCGAGGTTATAATTTGCGGTTTTTCTGGAGAATGGCGATGAATGCACAACATTCGACCGAAAACCTGACTATCCACCACAACGTCAAGGACTACGGTACCTGGCAGAAGTGTTTTAAGTTGTGGGTTGCTCTTGCATTCATGTGGGCGATTGTGATCGCTGTATGGATTCTATTTCTGAGCGCCGACGAATGGATTCGGGCGCATCCGGAGACCCCGTCTTTGTTCATGACGCTTTGGGGCGTTCCGGTCCTGGTTGTGCTGGCCATCGGAGCCGTGTTTAGATGGGCTTTCAAATGAAAGATCCTTTTGCTTGTCCGGTTGAGGCAGACACCCACCAGGGGGTCATCGCCGAGTAGATGGGGACGTTGCCGTCCCCATCCCTCACAGACCCGGACGTGCGGAACTCGGTCCCGTCGCGGAGGTGGTTGGGATTGGGTTGGCGTAGTCTCCGGGTTTTCGGATCGATTTCCATTGGCTGGGCGGGAAGCGCGTGAAGGTGAAGAGCTTGTCGCCCGCTTCCTCCAGGCTGTCGGCGACGGCGCGGCATTTCAGGCGCCACTTGCGGACGAAGGCCCTGCCCCGGGCTTCGACCTCCGGCTTCGTCTGGGCGTAGATCATATCTTTGTAGTCGTTCGAGATTTCCTCGTGCAGCCGCTCGGGCGCATGGGCGAGGAGATTGCGATGCTTGTGCACCGTGCAACGCCCTACTTGAACAGTAAACGGGGCCTCGCGCCTGTAACGTATTGATATTATTGATGCCAGCGAGGCCTTTACGCAAAATGTAGTGCCACGTTATTTGCCATTACGGCCTTGATTGTGAGAACATTTTATGCTTGTGTGGTGCTGTTGGCTCAGGGGTCAGTCGTTTTCTGCCTATTCGCGCTGCGCTGTAAGCATTCATCAATGGAAGCGCGTGGCTGAAGCGGCGCAAATGCCAATGTAAAGCGCAAATATTCGATTTTTCGGAGGCGTAGTGCCACGTCGCGCCGAATTTCGCCAAGTTCTTCGCGAAATCAATGGCTTGAAAAAAGTCGGTGTTTAAGTAGGGCAACGCTGGATCGCCATGTCGGGCCACAGCGCCGCCAGCGCCTTTTCGAGGCCTGGCGCGCCGTCGACGACGACCAGCTCCGGCCTCGGCAATTTGCGCCGGATGAGATCGTCGAGCAGCGCGCGCCAAGCCGCCTCGCTTTCTTTCCCCGCCCATGGACTTGATTGCCAGCAGCACCTTCTGGCCGTCCGCCCGCACGCCGGCATAAAGATCGAGCCGTTTCGCCGGCCGGTAATCGATCATGGCCGACAGGGCGTCCAGCGTTCCCGCCATCCGGCTGAAAGCGAAAGGCACGACGTTCCGCAAGCTTTTGAACGAAGTGCGCTTCGAGGTCGCAGGGCAGTTGCTTCTCGGCACCCGCATGGGCGTCACCGAGATCGCCGGCGCCTTGGGCTAATGCCGACACAAGCGCATTCAGCCACGCTTTCAGCCGGATGGCGGGAACGCCGCCACATACGTGGCGCGTCTCAGGTGTCGCGTCGGACTGAAACACCTCGTAGCCGCGCCGATCCACCTCGCCTCGCAATCGGCGGCATGGCCGGCGACTGATTATGGCGACGTGCTTAGAGGATGCCGACCTCAATGGCCCCCATGGTCGCGAACGACCCCAAAGGGTGTGCGCCGT
Organism: uncultured Alphaproteobacteria bacterium; assembly: GCA_963805295.1. Classification (GTDB taxonomy): domain Bacteria; phylum Pseudomonadota; class Alphaproteobacteria; order Rhizobiales; family Beijerinckiaceae; genus Roseiarcus. The sequence goes on from CAWDTW010000057.1 coordinate 89,436, forward strand.
GAGAAGGCGGCGCTTTCCAGTGGGTGCAAGTCCCACCCGGCCAACCGCTCCAGCCGGAAGCAACCGGAGCAGTCATGGAGGTAACAAAATGGCTGAAGCCTTCGGTGTAGCGGGTCACGAATAGGTGACAGCGCGAGTGTGCGGGCCGCAACGCGAGTGAACGCTGAGCAAGCCTCGAAAAGGACGATGTGCAGGCCGACCCGACAACCCTTTCGGGGAAGGCTGATACGGCAGGGCGCGATGAGCGAAGAATACGCCCGGCCGCTGCACCGGGGTAGTGGCGGCAGCACGCACACAAGGAAAGCGCACGCAACACGGGAAGCCCCAAAGCGTGGTTAGGTCAGCAATGACAGGACCAACTGGACGCCCGTGAGGGACAGGCCGGGCGCTCTGGGGTGGCGGAGAGGTCCGTAGTACCGCGGAAACCGGGTAACTCTGGTGGAGGGAAGGGACCTCAGTTCAAGACAGACGCAGAACGTGGCGAAGGACATAGAGATTGGGAAACCTATCAACTCCGGAAAGTGTTCAGAAACTGCCGAGGGCGTTGCACGCGAAAGACGGCGTGAGGTCTTGTCCGAGAGCCGGATGCGGGAAATCTGCACGTCCGGTTCGATGAGCGGGGTGTGGAAACGGAGCTACGGCTGAGCCACTAAGGCACCGCCAGACGAAAGGGGCGGGAACAGACATGCTCGGCCTAACGCCACCGCGCCACACCTCGACTTTACCGATTTGACGTGTTCGCCACGCCGACGGTGAATGACCGCTATTTAGCGCATTGCCGTCGCCCACGAAGTCGTGTTCGCACGGCTGAGCCCCACGGCGGCCCTTTCAGTTGGGTCCCAAGCGTTTGATTTTGACAACTGGACGGCGCTCGGCCGGCAAGCCCCACCCGGCGTCGCCACGTTGCCGCCGTATTCGCAGCGCTATGAGAATGAATATTCATTCTCGGGCGTACGATATGTCGTTAACCTCCGCGCCCGCCGCGCGAAAAGCCGCCGACGCCGAGCGGCGCGAGCGCATTCTGGAGGCGGCGGAACGCGCCTTCGCCGCCCACGGGTTTCACGCCGCCACCATGCAGCATGTCGCCGAGGCGGCCGGCATGAGCGCCGGCAATCTCTACCGCACCTTTCCCTCCAAGGAGGCGATCGTCGAGGGCCTCTGCGCCCGCGACCAGCAGGAGCGGGTCGCCGATTTCGCCCATCTCGCCGAGGCCGACAGCATCTTCGCCGGCTTTGACGCGGGCCTGCGCAAGCACATCGCCTTGCGCTCGCGACGGAAGGCGACGCTGATCGTGGAGATCTGGGCGGAGGCTGCGCGCAATCCGGCGATCGCCGCCATGACGCGCTCCATCGACGCCGACGTTCTGGGAAACATCGAGCGCCTGATCGCCATCGCCAAGGAGCGCGGCGAGGCGTCGCCGGCGGTCGACGGCGCGTCGGTCGCGCGCTTCATCTTCACCTATGTCGGCGGCCTCCTGAAGCGCCTCGCGCTCGAGCCGGATTTCGACGCCGAGGCGGAAGCCGCGCGGGCGTCCGAACTGTTCAAGGCCCTGTGCAAGGGGGCGTGCGCCCCGGTCGGAACGGAGGGTTCGCGATGAGCCGATTGTCGGGCGCTCTCGGCGTTGTCGTCTTCCTGGCGGGCGGGGCGTGGGGCTACGCGGCGCTAGAACCCTGCTCGGGCCCGACGCAGATCGCGCGCGCGCTCGGGCTGCCTGTCGGCGCCCCGGATTGCGCCGCCCGCGCGGCCGTCGCCGCAGCGGCCGAGCCGTCCGCGCCGTTGCTGCCGCCGGCCGTCACCGTCGCGCCGGCCGAACGGCGCGAATTCGTCGAGCGCCTGTTCGTCTCGGGCACGCTCGTTCCGCGCGAGGAGGCTGAGGTCGCCGCGCGCATCGACGGGCTCTCGATCGTCGAACTCGACGCCGAGGACGGCGATCGCGTGACCGCGCGCCAGGTTCTCGCCCGCCTCGACCGCAGCCAGCTCGACGCGCTCATCGCGGAGAACGACGCGGCCCTCAAGCGCGCCGACGCGGCGATCGAGCAGTCGCGCAGCCTGATCGATCAAGCCGAAGCGCAGGTGCAATGGACGACCAGCGATTTCGCGCGCGCGCAAAAACTCGGCGGCGGCGTGATGTCGGCTTCGACCATCGAGCAGCGCGAGACCGCGTTGAAGACCGCCAAGGCCCAGTTCGCCGCCGCCAACAACGCGCTGAGCGTCGCCGAAGCCGACCGCAAAGCCCGCGACGCGGAGCGGCAGGAGCTCCTGGTGCGCATCTCCCGCACGGAGGTGAGGGCGCCCGTGGCGGGCCTCGTCAGCCGGCGCTCGGCCAGGCTCGGCGCGACCGCCTCGAGCGCCGGCGAGCCGCTCTTCCGCATCATCGTCGACGGCGCGGTCGACCTCGAGGCCGACGCGCCGGAACAGTCGCTCGCGCGCTTCGCCGTCGGCATGCCGGCGACGCTGCGCCTGCCGGGGGTGGCCGATCCGGTTCAGGGCCGCGTGCGGCTCATCTCGCAGGAAGTCGACAAGGCGAGCCGCACCGGCAAGGTGCGCATCGCCCTCTCCGACGTCTCGCACGCCCACATCGGCGCCTTCGCCTCGGGCGAGGTCGAACTCGCGCGCCGCGACGGCGTCGGCGCGCCCGCCGCCGCGCTCAGGCGCGAGGGCGAGGCGGCGCGGCTCTATGTCGTGCGCGACGGGCAGGTCGAGGAGCGGCGCGTGACGCCCGGCATCGTCGAGGGCGACGACGTCGAGATCAAGGACGGCCTCGCCCAAGGCGAAAGCGTGGTCGCCCGCGCCGCCGCCTTCCTGAGGCCCGGCGACCGCGTGCGGCCGATGCCCGAAACGACGACCGCGGCCGGCGGCTAGGGAGGCGACCCCATGCGCCTCAACGTCTCGGCCTGGTCGATCCGCCGGCCGATTCCCGCGGTGGTCGCCTTCGCGGTCCTGACCGTTCTCGGCCTCGTCAGCTTCCGGACGATGTCGATCACCCGGTTCCCCAACATCGACATCCCGATCGTTCAGGTGCTCATCACCCAGTCGGGCGCCGCGCCGGCGGAGCTCGAATTGCAGGTGACGAAGAAGATCGAGGATTCGGTCGCGAGCCTCAACGGCGTCTGGCACATCATTTCGACCGTGACCGACGGCTCGTCGTCGACCGTCATTCAGTTCAACGTCGGCTCGGTCGACATCGACCGCGCGCTCAACGACGTGAAGGATCAGATCGCCAAGATCCGCGCCGATCTGCCCCGCACCATCGACGAGCCGGTCGTCAGCCGGGTCGACGTCGAGGGCCTGCCGATCGTCACCTACGCCGCCTCGGCGCCGGGGATGACGGTCGAGCAATTGTCGTGGTTCATCGACGATTCGGTCGCGCGCGATCTGCAGAGCGTCCGCGGCGTCGGCGAGGTCAGGCGCTTCGGCGGCGTCGACCGCGAGATCCGCGTCTCGCTCGATCCGCAAAAGCTGCTGGCGCTCGGCGTCACCGCGGCGGCGGTCAACGAGCAGGTGCGCGCCGACAACGTCGATCTCGGCGGCGGACGGGGCGAGGTCGCCGGCCAGGAGCAGGCGATCCGCACCCTCGCCGGGGCGCTGAGCGTCGCCGATCTCGCGGCGCTGCCGATCGCGCTGCCGGGCGGGCGCAAGGTGAGGCTCGACGAACTGGGAACCGTCGTCGACGGCGCGGCGGAGCCCCGCACCTTCACCCGCCTCTTCGACCAGCCGATCGTCGCCTTCGCCATAACCCGGGCCAAGGGCGCGAGCGACGTCACCGTCGATCAGGCGATCGGGAAGCGGCTCGCGAAGATCGAGGCCGAACATCCGGAAGTGACCTTCACCAAGGTCGACACCCAGGTCGACAACGAGCTCGGCAATTATCGCTCGACGATGGAGACGCTGATCGAGGGCGCGCTGCTCGCCGTCGCCGTGGTGTTCGTTTTCCTGCGCGACCTGCGCGCGACCCTCGTCACCGCGGTCGCGCTGCCGCTCTCGATCATCCCGACCTTCTGGGCGATGGACGCGATCGGCTTTTCGCTGAACCTCGTGAGCCTGCTCGCGATTACGCTGGTGACGGGCATTTTGGTCGACGACGCGATCGTCGAGATCGAGAACATCGTGCGCCACATGCGCATGGGCAAGTCGGCCTGGCGCGCCTCGCTCGAGGCGGCGGACGAAATCGGGCTCGCGGTCATCGCCATCTCGCTGTCGATCGCGGCGATCTTCGCGCCGGTGAGCTTCATGGGCGGCATCGCCGGCCAGTATTTCCGCCAGTTCGGCCTGACGGTGGCGATCGCGGTGATGTTCTCGCTGATGGTCGCGCGCTTCGTGACGCCGGTGATCGCCGCCTATTTCCTGCGCGCCCCCCGCGATAGGGATCACGGCGACGGCGCGGTCATGCGCGGCTACACCCGGCTGGTGCGCGCCTCCGTCCGCCACCGGTGGGTCACGCTCTTCATCGGCGCACTGATCTTCGCCGCCTCGCTCTGGTCGACGCAGCTTCTGCCGTCCGGCTTCATCCCCGCCGACGACCTCGGCCGCGCGCTGCTCGCGGTGGAGCTGCCGCCGGGCTCGCGGCTCGACGACACCGACCGCGTCACCCGCGCGGTCTCTGCGAGGCTGCGCGCCATGCCGGAAGTGCGTTCGGCCCTCATCTTCGGCGGGCAGATCCTCGGGGCCGGCGCCGAGCCTCGCAAGGCCACTTTCGTCATCAATTTCGTCCACAAGTCCGAGCGCGAGGCGACGCAGAAGGACCTGCAACTCAGGATTGGCGCGATGCTGGCCGACCAGCCCGACATCCGATTCTGGTTCATGAAGGACAACGGCCAGCGCGACCTCTCGCTCATCATCGCCGGTCCCGACATCGACGTCATCGACGACACGGCGAACCAGATCGCCAGCGAAATGCGCTCGATCCCGATCCTCGAGAATCCGATGTCGACGGCGGAGCTCGAACGGCCCGAGTTGCGCATCGTGCCGAAGGGTCAGGTGGCGGCCGATCTCGGCGTCTCGACCGAGGCGCTCTCCGAGACCATCCGCGTCGCCACCCTCGGCGACATCGACGCCAATCTCGCGAAATTCAACGCCGGCGACCGCCTGATCCCGATCCGCGTCGAACTCGACGAGGCGGCGCGCTCGCATGTCGGCCTGCTGGAGGACTTGCGCGTGCCCATAGGCGGCGGCGCGACGACGCCGCTCTCGGTCGTGGCCGATTTCTCGATCAGCCACGGGCCGACCGCGATCAACCGCTACGACCGCTCGCGCCGCGTCACGATCGAGGGGGATCTGCGCGGCGACGCCGCGCTCGGCGACGCGGTCGAGGCGATCCATGGACTGCCGACCGCCAGGAATTTGCCGGCGGGGGTGGAAATCCGCGAGACCGGCGACGTCGAAATCATGAGCGAGGTGTTCGCGTCCTTCGCCGCCGCGATGGGCGCGGGCCTGATGATGGTCTACGGGCTCTTGGTGCTGCTGTTCGGCAGCTTCCTTCAGCCGATCACCATTCTCGTCTCGCTGCCGCTCTCGATCGGCGGCGCCATCATCGCGCTCCTCGTTACCCACAAGGCGATATCGATGCCTGTGGTCATCGGCATTCTGATGCTGATGGGGATCGTCACCAAGAACGCGATCATGCTGGTCGACTTCGCGGTCGAGGAGATCGGACGCGGAACGCCGCGCCTCGAAGCGCTGGTCGAGGCCGGGCGCAAGCGCGCGCGTCCCATCGTGATGACGACGATCGCCATGGCGGCGGGGATGTTCCCCTCCGCCTTGGGCCTCGGCGACGGCGGCGGCTTTCGCTCGCCGATGGCGATCGCGGTGATCGGCGGCCTCATCATGTCGACGATGCTGTCGCTCGTCTTCGTGCCGGCGGCGTTCACCGTGCTCGACGACGTCGGCCGGCTCGCGTGGCGCCTGTTCAGCCGTTTCGTCGGGAAGGCGGACCAGGAGCCCGCGCCGGCTCACGACGGCCCCGCGCCTCCGCCGAAGGCGAGGCCGGCGAAGGACGCGACCGTGCCGGCGGAGTGAGAGGCAAATCCGTCTGGTTCACATCATGAGAAGTCACCGCTCTCTCGCAGGTCCGCCAGGAGCTCCGGTTCCCGCCGGCGCCATCCCAGTGTTTTGCGGGTGAGGGCGCTGGGTAAAACGAAAACGCGAAAACGGTGACAGGAAAACGGTGACACACGCATATTTGTATCATTGCTTGGCGCCCGCAGCGGGGATAAATTCATGCGTCACCGTGATCCCCATCTTGACCGGTTCGATGCCCCAAAACCGGCGCAGGCAACCCCCGGGGACTGATTGAGGCCAAAATCCTCAGTCATGATCTGGCGCGACCCCGAAGCCTCGCGCTTCTCGTGTGAGAGGAAAATTCGGATGAGAATGCTACTCGCCGCTCTCGCGCTTGCTGCAAGTCCTGCAATGGCTCAGGATTGCCCAATAATCAACGGCGCAGTCAATTGTGGGAATAGCGCGATTACCGGGCAGGCCTACGGGAATCAGTTATATTTCAGCAATGGAACAACTGCAACACGTTATGGAGACCGAACGTATTTCAGCGATGGGACGACTGCGACAACCTATGGAAATCAGACCTATTTGTCCAATGGTAAGATCTGCCGGCAGTATGGCGGCCAGTTTTACTGCTACTGAGCGAACATTTACGCCGTAGAAAGCCCCCGCCGCCATTTATAGTTGGACCAAGTCACAAGTGACAGAGTCGCTGAGTCGGGGAAACAGTGACACACGCATGAGTTTGTATTATTGCCTAGTCGCCCACAGCGGGGAAAAATGGCTCGTCGCTATTTCAAGTGGGTGAATTGGCCAGAACAGTCTGGCCCGGCGATGAGCTGGTAGACGACGGAGCTTTGATCGATTTCGCTTGCCACCACGCCGAACATTCGGTAGCCTTTGGCCTTGCGCTTGGCGGCCTGCAGGACGTGTGCCGATTGATGGCTTCGAGGACGCCGTTGGAAAGGCCGGGTGGCGATCGATCTGAGAATGCCCTCGGCCTTGGCCATGGATGCGTTTTGGCCAGTCGCTTCATCGGGCCGAGATCGCAGACCTGAACCCAGGCTTTCCAGCGATCGAGGAAGCGTGCGGGCGGTCTTGGCGTCCATCGTGAACAGCTGTTGCAGGTTCATGCGGATTTGCATCGCCTGGATCGTGTCCAAGTTCTGCGCTTCCAATCTTGACAACGCTTCCTTCTCCTCCTGCGTCAGGAATGGGATTGACGTGTCTTGAGGAAGATGTAGCGCCGGCCCTTGATCTGGAAGTTGTTCCGCGCTTCCTCGCGTCGCACCTGGTCGACGGCCTCGTTGGCGAGTTTGATGACGTGGAATTTGTCGAACGTGATCTCGGCGTTCTCGAAGTTCGCCTTGATCCCCGCTTCGAACGCCGCCCCCATGTCGATGCTGGCGTCGGTGACCGCCTCGCGCTTGCCGCCGTGCGCCTCGAGGAAATCCGCGAATTCCTTCACCGTCGCGGCGTCCTTGCCGTCGGCCACGTAGATGACTTTGCGCCGCGCCATGTCGACGAACAGGCTGACATAGTCGTGGCCGCGCCGCGCCGAGGTTTCGTCGGCGGCGATGCGCCGCACCTGCGACAAATCCAGCGCCTCCACCGCGCGCCAAACGTAATGCTCGACGATCCGCCACAAGCGCGTGTCGTGCTCGCCAAGCCGCTTGGCCGCATTGGCGATCGGCATCGCCTTGGCCAGCGCCAGCACGTAGGCCTCGAACAACAACGTGAACCCGCAACCCGCCCGAGCCCACGGCGTGGCGACCTTGCGCACCCCGCAGTTCGGACAGCTCACTCGCGGCACACGAGCGTGCAACAGCGTGCGATGCTGGAAGAAGTCCAGATGCCGCCACGTTTCATCCTTTGTGTCGTGAACCGCGCAACCCTCGCGTCCGCACTCGGCGCAGGCGAACCGGCTCCCGCGCGGAAAATCCACATCCAAATCGAGCCGACCATCCTCGACCGCAAACTCGCTCCGCGTCACCGTCCACGGCGACTGCAACCCAAGGGCCAACTGGAAAAGATCGGTGTCTCGCATCCCCTCACAATAAACTCGATCCCAACCGATCGCTCCCCAAGCCAACCCAAAAAACGGCCTTACCCACTCCATTCAGCGAGGAGCCGGAAAAATGCGAGCGTCACCGTGATCCGCCCTGTCTCTACGGCGCAAAGGCGCTGCAGGTGCGCAGTCCGTTCAGGTTTCGAAATAGCGCGGCCGGTCGAGATCGGAGATGAGCCCAGGCTGCTTCGGCTGCCACCCGAGCAGTTCCCGAGTTCGCTGACTCGAGGCCGGGCAGTCGATCGCCGCGAAATGCGCGAACCAGCCAAAGTGGTTGGTTGCCTCCTCGGGGGCCGTGCTGACGACCGGCACGTTCAGGCGGCGGCCGATCACGCCGGCGATGTCTCGGAACGGCACGCCTTCTTCGGCGACCCCGTGATACCGGGCTCCTGCGGAACCCTTCTCGAGCACGAGCCTGTAGAGATGAGCGGCATCGAGCCGGTGCACCGCGGGCCAGCGGTTGAGCCCGTCGCCCACATACGCCGAAACGCCCTTCTCACGCGCGATGCCGATCAGGCGCGGAACGAAGCCGTGATCGCCGTCGCCATGGACCGATGGCGAAAGGCGCACCACCGACACGCGCACTCTCCGCGCCGCCACCGAATCCGCCTCTATTTCCGAAGCGACGCGGGGAAACGAGTGGGAGTCGAAAGTGGGTATGATGTCTTCGGTCGCGAGGCGACCTGGCGAAACGAGCGCGGTCCCGGAGGTGACGATCAAGGGGCGGTCAGAGCCAGCAAGCGCGGCGCCGAGAGCCTCGATGGCGCGCCTGTCTATCTCACAGCTGGCCTCGAACTTCGAGAAGTCGTGGATAAAGGCCGTGTGAATAACGCCGTCCGCCGCGGCCGCTCCACCGCGCAGGCTTTCCAGCTCCTCGAGATCGCCTCGATGCGCCTGGGCGCCGGCGGCGACAAGAGACTTGGCGGCCGCATCCGAGCGAGCGAGACCGAGCACCTGATGGCCCGCGCTGATCAGCTCCTGAACAATGCCCGAACCAATGAAGCCGGTGGCTCCCGTCACAAAAACACGCATGCTGACCTCCTCATTGTCTTGCGAACGGGTTATTATCCCGTGGTTCGGGGCTGGAAAAGCCGAGAGATTATACCGGTATGACAACTAACACCCTGCCGGGCCCGGCCCTTACCCTAGGCAGCTTCCTTCGCGACCGCAGGGCGCGCTTGACGCCTCAGCAGGGCGCCCAGAGCGGCGCCGAACGCTGGGGCTGAGAAGGGAGGAGGTGGTCACGCGGGCGGGCGTGAGCGTCACCTGGTACACCTGGCTGGAGCAGGGGCGCGGCGGCCCGCCTTCCGACGTGGTGCTGGAGCGGCTCGCCCGCGCGCTGGAGCTGGACGCTGCCGGCCGCGAGGTCCTGTTCCTTCTGGCCCAGCAGCGCCCGCCGCCGGTCACGCCCACTCCCTCTCCTCCGGTCGCGCCGGCCTTGCAGCGCGTGCTGGACGCCCTGCCGACCAGTCCGGCCATCGTGAAGACGCCGACGTGGGAAATCGCGGCCTGGAACGAAGCGGCGACCGCAGTTCTCACCAACTTCGCCGCGCTGCCGCCCCGCGAGCGCAACGTGCTCAGACGCCTATTCGGCGACCCGGCCGTGCGCGCCTCACTGCCCGATTGGGAGGAGAATGCGCGCTTCGCCGTCGCGGTCTTCCGCATCGATGTCGCGCGCGCGGGCGGTTGCCGAGAAGCCGTCGCGCTGGCGGCCGAGCTCCAGGCGACCAGCGCTGACTTCCGCCGACTCTGGGCCGAGAATGACGTGCGCAGCCATTGGGTGGGGCTGAAGCGCCTTCAGCATCCGGTGGCCGGACCGCTCACGCTCGAGACCTCGGCCTTCGCCGTCGACGGCGCGGACGGGCTCAGCATGGTCGTCTTCACGCCGGCTTCACCGGCCGACGCCCGGGCGATAGAATTGCTTCTCTCGGACAGATCTCGAACCGCATGAGGGAGCCGATTTGAGTCTCAGGGCGCTTCGCCGCCTCCGATGATTGCGGCGCCGATGCGTCAGCCGCCGCCTTTCCTCCGGGCGCCGAAAATGTCGTTGATGATCCGCGCCTCATTCGCGTCGTTCGCGAACTTGGCGGCGAAACCGTCGCGCCGCGCGGCGAGCGCCTCGGCCCGCAGACCCTCGACGTTCCGAACGTCGGCCAACGCGGTGTCGATCGCAGCGGCGCCCGCCGCCCTGGCGGCGACGAGCGTCAAACTGCGCGCAAGGGCAGAGGGTCCGGCGTAGACGCCGGCGTCGTCACGGCACGTTTCCGCTCCGATGTCGGCGCGCAAGGCATCCGCGTCCCAGGCGAGTCCAATCAACCGCGCGCTGGCCCGGCGAAAGCTCGCCATGCCGAGAGCCGCCTCAGCCGTATCCACCGCCGCGATGATTCCCGTCGCGCCGTCGTTGAGGCCGCACAAGGCCTCGCGCACGGCGAGCTTCACGGAAAGGCGCTGCACGCTCGCCGCGCCGCGCGCCCCTGGCAGAAGGACTGCGCAGGGCGCCGAGGCCATGACGGCGTCGAGATCACGTTCAGTTTCGCCGTCGGCGAGCGGGCTCACTCGGACCATGAGCGCCGGCGAGCCCGACCGAGCGCCGGCCCCCTTCAAAGTCCGCGCGGCGCGCGCCCGCGCCGCCTCTCTCCGGTCCGGCGCGACGCAGAGATCGATGACGACCGCGTCGGCCTCGCTCATGAGCGCCGCGTCGAGCGTCGCCTCGTCGTCTGCCGGCGCGATGAGTAGGGAGCGCATCACGCCGTAACGATCTCGGGTCCGCGGCGGCGCATGAAGGCGGTGCGCCGGCACTCGGCGACCAGCGTGCCGTCCTGCTTGAACGCCCGATGGAGGAACTCGACCAACCCCGCATCCGGCCGCGACTGCGACGCGCGCGTCGACAGCACTTCCGTCTCCGCATGGACCGTGTCGCCTTCGAACAGCGGCGCCGGGAAGGCGACGTCGGTCATGCCCAGGTTCGCGATGGTCGTGCCGACCGTCGTGTCGTTGACCGAAATGCCGATCATCAGTCCGAGGGTGAAGAGGGAGTTCATCAGCGGCCGGCCCCATTCGGTCTCGCTCGCGCAGAAATCCGCGTCGATGTGCAACGGCTGCGGATTGAGGGTCATGTTGGAGAACAGCATGTTGTCCATCTGCGTGACCGTTCTCCGCAGCCGGTGGCGGAACACCTGGCCCGCAGAAAAATCCTCGAAATAGAGGCCGCCGCGCGGATGGGGGAGAGGCACGGTCATGGATCCCTCGAACGTGTCCGTCGATCTTAAGGGGCTGTTTACCATGACAACGCAGTCTCGGCGCAATGTTCTCGATTCGGAACGCCGTCGGCCTCGCGAGGAGGCCCCCGCCGTCGACCGTCGCCGACTCCACGATCGTGCGTCAATTCCTCGGCTGGGCGCAACAGGCCGGAAAGGACGAACGGGCGGCGGCGGCGAGCGCGATCGCACGCGCCTTTCTCCATTCCGATCTCACGCCCTCGCTGAGGGCCGAAGCGGCGGTCGCGATGACGGCCCTCGTCGACGACCCTTGCCCCGACGTACGCCGCGCGCTGGCGGAGGCGCTCTCGGGCGCGAGCGCCGCGCCGCGCCATCTCGCCGTCGCGCTGGCGAACGACCTGTCGGAAGTCGCCGCGGCCCTACTCGCGCGCTCGCCGCTTCTTTCCGACGCTGAACTCGTTAACTGCGTCACGATCGGCGACGCCGTCGCGCAATGCGCGATCGCCCGCCGGCCCGGCCTCGGCGCCGGCCCGGCCGAGGCGCTGGCGGAAGTCGGCGCGCGCGAGGCGGCGCTGGCGCTGATCGGCAATCTCGACGCGGACCTGACGCCAGGGACGCTGCGCCGCCTCTTCGAGCGCCTCGGCGCCGATGCGGAAACGCGCGAAGCCCTGCTCAAGCGCCCGGACTTGCCGGCGAGCCTGCAAGCCGAGATCGCGATCGCGAAGGCGAAAGCCTTGAGCGACTTCGCCGTTTCGTCGGGATGGCTCGACCGGGGGCGCGCCGAACGGCTCGCCCGCGATGCGCGCGAGGCGGCATTCGCCTCGATCGCAGCCGGTTGCGAGGCCGAAGAGCGCGCGGAACTGGCGCGGACGCTCCGCGAGCGCAGCGCGCTCACGATGGCGCTGCTGCTGCGTTCGCTGCTCGGGGGCAGGCGCGAACTCGCCGCGGCCGCGTTGGCCGAGCTCTCCGGCGTGCCGCTCGGGCGCGCCGCCGCGTTCCTGCGCGATCCGCATGGGCAGGGCTTCGCCGCGCTGGCCCTCAAGGCGGGTCTTCCCCGTCACGCCCTGGTCGCGTTTCGCGCCGCGCTCAACGCGATCGACGCCCGAGGCGCGGGGCGCGGCCAGCGGTTGAAGCCGCCGCTCATCGAAGCGGCCATCGCCGCCTGCCAGGCGTGCGGCGATCCGGCGCTCGAGCCGATCCTGTCGCTTCTGTGGCGCTTCGCCGCCGAGGCGGCGCGGACAGAGGCGCGCTCGATCTCAGGCGGGGCGATCGGCGCGCCGCCGCTTCCCGCGCCGTCCGACGCCGTCAAGGCGGGCGCCGCGGCGCTCCTCCTCGCCGCCCCGCTCGCCGGCCGGGCGGATGACGCGGCCCGGCGCGTCGAGTTTCCCCCCGATCTGATCCTGGCGCTCGACGCGGCCTGAGGCGAGCAAAGGCCGTCCGGAAGGACGCCCGTCTTTCGACGGGCTATGGCGCGTCCGAACCGCAAACTCGGTCCCGGCGGTCACGCTGCGGGCGTCTCCCGCATTGCGGCTCGCGCCTGCGCCATCGCGCGCCGTAAGAGAGAGACATCCTGTGCGCCGGGCACGCCGAGGCGCCCCGCGAAGATGAAGAACGGCACGCCGGCGACGCCGATCGCCTGCGCTTGGGCGATTTCGTTGCGCACCGTGTCCGCGTCTGCGCCTTCGGCCAGCAGCTTTTCGACGATGCCGGCGTCGAGACCGCTTGCGGCTGCGATGTCGAGCAGCGCCGCGCGGTCGCCGACGTCGCGCCCTTCGACGAAATAGGCGCGGAACAGACGGTCGACCACCTCGCGCTGCGCCCCCGCCGAGGCCGCCCAGCGGATGAGCCGATGCGCGTCGAGGGTGTTCGGCGCGCGCCTGATCTTGTCGAAGGCGAAGGGCAGGCCGACTTCCGCGCCGAGCCGCACGAGATGGTCGTGAATTGTCTTCAGCCGTCCGTCGCGGCCGAATTTCCGTTCCATGTATTCGGTCCGGTCGAGCCCGCCCTGGGGGATGGTCGGGTCGAGCTGGTAGGGCCGCCAGCGCACAGCGACCGGCTCGCTCTCCTCGGCGATCGCCGCCTCCAGGCGCTTTTCGCCGAGGTAGCACCAGGGGCAGACGACGTCGCTCACGACGTCGATGGTCAGCGTGTCGTCCGCCCCGGTCATGCCGCTCTCCCGCCTTCGACGTCCTTCGCGCCGCCAAGCGCCGGCGCGGCTTCGACCCGCACGCCTCCCCAGGCGGGAGCGCTGACGAAGACCGCCGGCGGGCCGCCGGAGGCGCCCGCGAAGGCTGGCTCCGCCGAGCCTTCGGCGCAAGAGAGGATGAGCGAGGAAATTCGCCCCTTGGTCAGCGCGCCCGCCGCCAGCAGCGCCGGAGCGAGCGCTTCCGGGATGACGAGATGGGCGGGGGCGGCGGCCTCGAGCGCGGCGAGAAAGCCGCGCGCATCGAACGGCGCATGGAAGACGAGCCGCGCGCCGGCGTCGAGCGCCGCCAGCGGCCCCGCCGCCAGCCCCGCGGCGCTCGCACAGGAGAGCGTCGTCAGGATGGCGTCGCCGGGCGCGATGCCGGCGAGCCGCGCGATCGAGGCCGCAGCGTCGACGAGTTCGTCCTCGCCGAAGCCGGCGAACGCGTCTTCGTCGGGAACGAAGCGGATCGAGGCGAAGGCGCTGCGGGTCGAATAGATCGCGACGCTTTCTCGCGCGCCGTCGAGCGCCAGCACGCCCGACGTCTTGCCGCCGTGCGAGCCCACCAGCACGATCCGCTCCTGGTCGGCCGCGACCTCGCACATGAGGTCCAGGATCGAAATGCCGGCGAACTGCGCGGGTCCGGCGAGGATGGAGGCGTTCGCCGCGACGATTGCGGCGTCGAGATCGCGCGCCTCGGTCTCGGGCGGGGCGAGCGACAGCGCCAGGCCCGCCCTCAGCGCGCCGACGATCGCGGCGAAGGATTGCGCGGTCGGCGCGATGACGAGCGCCGCCCCGGCGCCCAAAGGCGCGAGCGCCTCGCGCCAGCGCGACGCATGATGGTTGGCGAGCGCGTCGAGCTCGGCGAAACGCAGGCGCTCAGGCGACATCGCCGCGTCCGGATGCGCCTCTGCGGCGGCGCGCAGCAACGCGTCGAGCGTGGAGCGCCGACTGCCGGACGCCGTCACGGCTCGCGCCTCCACCACGCGGCGAGATCGACGCCGAACAGCGGCGTGACGTCCGGACGCCCGAGCTTGCTCGAATAGGCGATCCACTCCTCCGGCGCATAGTAGAGCGGCACGATATAGAAGCCGGAGATGAGAACCCGGTCGAGAGCGCGCACCGCGGCGACGAAGTCCTCGCTGCTTTTCGCCGCCAGGATCGCGGCGATCATGGCGTCGACCGCGGGCGAGGCGACGCCCGAGATGTTGTAGGCGCCTTCGGCGTTGGCCGAGGCCGAGCTCCAGCGGCCGCGCTGCTCGTTGCCGGGCGAAGGCGAGGCGGTCCAGGTTCCGAGCATCATATCGAAATCGAAGCGCGTGCGCCGCCGCTGGAACTGCACCTCGTCGACGAGCCGAACGTTCGCCGCAACTCCGATGCGCGCGAGATTGCGGGCGTATGCGAGCGCCAGGCGCCCCTCCTCCCGGTTCTTGACGGTGATCTCGAAGGACAGCGGCGCGCCGCGGGCGTCGGCGAGCCGGCCGTCGCTGAGCGCGTAGCCGGCGTTCTGGAGTTCGTCGACGGCGCGGCGCGCGACCAGGCGATCGCGCCCCGTGCCGTCCGAAACGGGCGCCCGCCAGCGGCCCTCCATCACGTCCTCGCGAACCGCGCCCGGGAAAGGCGCAAGAAGCGCGCGCTCGCGCGCCGAGGCCGGGCGGCCGATCGAGGACAGTTCACTGTCGTCGAAGAATCCTTCCGAACGCTTGTAGGCGCCGGCATAGAGATTGGCGTTGATCCACTCGAAGTCGAACATCGAGGCGAGCGCCTCGCGCACGCGCGGGTCGGCGAAGAGCGGCCGCCTTGTGTTGAAGGCGAAGCCCGAGACGCCCTTGGGCAGGCCGTTGGGGATCGAGGCCAAGACGACGCGTCCGTCCTTGGCGGCGGGGAAATCATATTCGGAGCGCCAACGGGTCACGTCGTCCTCGACCCGGTAGTCGATGAGCCCGGCCTTGAACGCCTCGAACATGGCGGTCGCATCGCGGAAATAGTCGATGCGGATGGTGTCGAAATTGTAGAGGCCGCGCGAAACCGGCAGATCGCGCCCCCAATAGTTGGGGTCGCGGGCGAGCACCAGCCGCTCGCCGGGTTTCACCTCGGCGACGCGGTACGGCCCCGAGGCGACCGGGATCTGCAGCGTCTGATCCTCGAAATTTTCGGCGTCAGTGTGGGCGCGGGACAAGACCGGCATCATCGCCAGCGTCAGCGGCAGTTCGCGGTCGCTCGCGCCGGAGAGGTCGAAGCGCACGGTCCGCTCGTCCGGCGCGACC
This sequence comes from uncultured Alphaproteobacteria bacterium, assembly GCA_963805295.1. GTDB lineage: Bacteria > Pseudomonadota > Alphaproteobacteria > Rhizobiales > Beijerinckiaceae > Roseiarcus. Next base: position 105,171 of record CAWDTW010000057.1, read on the forward strand.
GCGCTCTTGACAAGCCTGTAGGCGGCGCGCTGCTGCGGCCGGCCCTTCGTCTTGAGGAGATTGAAAGTGAAGAGCACGTCGGCCGAGGTGACGGGCGAACCGTCGGAGAAATGGGCCGCCGGGTCGAGGTGAAAAACGATGGCGTCGCGCGCCGCATCCGTCTCGAGACTCTCGGCGATGAGGCCGTAAAGCGTGAACGGCTCGTCGTCGGAGCGGATCATCAGCGACTGATAGACGTTGCCGACGAGACCCTGGGCGGTCGACAGGGCCTTGACGTTGTAAGGGTTCAGGCTGTCGAACGCGCCGAGATAGGCGAGGTCGAGCCGGCCGCCCTTGGGCGCGTCGGGGTTGACGTAGGGCAGATGAGCGAAGTCCGTCGACAAGGCCGGCTCGCCATGCATGGCGATCGCTCCGACCGGTTCGCCGATTTCGGCGCGCACAGCCCCCGCGGCCAAAAGAAACGCGGCGCCCAGGGCAAGGCGAATCGCAAATCCAATCATCGGCTGAGCTTAGCACTGGGAAAAGCGCCGATTCTCTGTCGAACGGCATTTTTTGCCTTCCGCCCGGCCTGCGCCCGCTCGCACGGCGGCGGCGCAGAGGCGGCGCAGAGGCGGCGGATGGGCGGCAGATTGTCGCAGACGCAAGAGGGGACGGCGAAATTGTTATTGGATTGTCGCGTCGGATGTGGAAAGAGAGCGCGCGCTGGAGAGCCGCCCGCCAGCGGCGCCGTCGCGTCATATTGTCGCCTGAAGGCTCGCCGAAGGCGGAAGGGCGCCGAGTGACGCCGGACGAGCGGCAACGCACCGCGATCATTTGCTTACGGCTTGAAAGGACGATTGATGAGTTTCCCTATCACGCGCTTGGGCGCCGCGGCGCTCGCAATGAGCCTGGCGCTCGGGGAAGGCGCAGCCTTTGCGCAGAACGCGCCGGCGAAGCCCGCCGCTCCGGCGCCCGGCGCTCAGCCCGCGCCGCCCTCGAAAGTCGATCTGGTGTCGCCTGAATCGCAATGGGTGAAGCTCTGCGGCAAAGAGCAGACCACGGGCCGGGACGCCTGCCAGACCATGCGCGACTTCGGAACCTCGGCTGATCAGCCGCCGATGATCAGCATGCAGGTGTTCGAGCTGCAGGGCGAGGAGAAGCGCAAGCTCCGCTTCATGATCCTGCCGATCGGCATGCTTTTGAGGCCGGGGTTCCGCGTCATCGTCGACAAGGCCGAGCCGCTCGAAGGCAAGTACGACATGTGCTTCCAGAACGCCTGCACCGCCGAAGTCGAAATCAGCCCGGGCACGCTCGGCAACATGAAGAAGGGCCAAAACCTCGCCGTTGTCATGCGGGTCCCGGGCGGCGATCCCTCGGGCCGCGAGCTGACCCTCAACATCCCTCTGAAGGATTTCGGCGCGACCTTCGACGGCAAGCCGACCGATCCGAAGCTGCTTGAGCAGCAGCGGCAGGCTTTGCAGCAGCAGCTGCAGAAGAAGGCCGAAGAGCAGCGCAAGAGGCTCGAGCAACAGAACAGCGTCGCGGCCCCCTCGCCTTTGGCGCCCGCCGCTCCGGCCGCCCCGACCGCTCCGAAGCAGTAAATTCGCGGGTCCGTCTCCCGCGCTCCCCATGCGGGAGACGGAGAACTCGAAACGAGAAACGCGCGCCCGGCAGCGGGGCGCGCGCTTTCTTTCCTTCTTGCCTCCGCCGGCGGCCGAGCGCGGCGCCTCAGCTCGCCCGCGGCTTGCCGCGGAAGCGATACCGGCCGTCGACGGTCCGTTCGAACGTCTCGCTGACCTGCGGGTGGCGCACCGGCTCGCCCGAATTGTCGGGCAACAGGTTCTGCTCCGACACATAGGCGATGTACTGGCTGTCCGCATTCTCGGCGTAGAGGTGGTAGAAGGGCTGATCCTTGGACGGGCGGACATCGGCCGGGATCGAGCGCCACCACTCTTCCGTGTTGGCGAAAACCGGATCGACGTCGAAAATGACGCCGCGAAACGGATAGACGCGGTGCTTGACCACCTGCCCGATGTCGAATTTGGCGATGCGCAGAGTCATGAATTCCGATTAGTCCGCGCGGCAAGCCCCGTCAATTCGCGTTTCGGCGGCGCCGTCGCGCTCCTCAAAACCGATAGAGCGCCGCGTATTCGGCGTCCTTGGCCGCGACCTGCTTGGCGAGTTCGACGATGACCCGCGCCTGTTTCCAGGTCGCGTCGTCCTGCATCTTGCCGTCGATCATCACTGCGCCCGAACCGTCCGGCATGGCGGCGAGGATCTTGCGCGCGAAAGCGACCTCGCCCGGATCGGGTGAAAACACCTTCTTGGCGATGGCGATCTGGCTCGGGTGCAGCGTCCAGGCGCCGGCGCAGCCGAGCAGAAAGGCGTTGCGGAACTGCGCCTCGCAGGCAGCCGGGTCGGAGAAGTCGCCGAACGGACCATAGAACGGCTTGATGCCGTTGGCCGCGCAGGCGTCGACCATCCGCGCGATCGTATAGTGTGCCACGGATCCTGCTGGGCGCTGAGGCGCGCCGCGCCCGTCTCGGCCGCGTCGGCCAGCACCTTGTAGTCGGGATGGCCGCCGCCGACGCGGGTCGTCTTCATCGCGCGCGAGGCCGCGAGATCGGCAGGGCCGAGGCTCATGCCGTGCATGCGGGGGGAGGCGGCGGCGATCGCCTCGACGTTGTTGACGCCTTGCGCCGTCTCGAGGATCGCGTGGACGAGGATCGGCTTCTTGAGGCCGCGTCGCGCTTCGAGCAGCGCCAGATACTGGTCGACGAAATGGATGTCCCAGTCGCCCTCGACCTTGGGAACCATCACGACGTCGAGCTTGTCGCCGATCTCGCCGACAAGCTTCGTCATGTCGTCGAGAAACCAGGGGGAGTTCAGCGCATTGACGCGGACCCACAGGCCCGTCGAGCCGAAGTCGGTCGCCTTCGCCATGGCGATCATCCCCTCGCGCGCGGCGGTCTTGGATTCGACCGGGATCGCATCCTCGAGATTGCCGAGCACGACGTCGACCTGACCCGCGAGCTCGCCCGCCTTGGCCCGCAGTTTGTCGTTGTGCGGCGGCACGAAATGAATCATGCGCTCGAGCCGCGACGGCAGCTCGAGCAGCGGACGCGGCGCGCCGATAGCGAGCGGGTCGAAGACTCTGCGCAGGGCTTTCATGGGGCGCCTTCATTGGAAATTTCGGCGCGAGCCTTAGGAGCTTTTAGCCCAACTCGCAATCGGCCGAGCGAACAAGGGCTCGAACGAGCCGTTTGCGTCTGCGGATTTTTCGGCGTGAACGCCGCGCCTGCGACGCTCGCGCCCGCACTCCTCCATGAGCCACGCGATCGACGAGGGTCTGGCGAGCGCCACGGCGGCTCAGGACGCCGCCCCCGCGTGCGCCACGGGGAGCCGTTTCGCCGCCGTGCCGCCCAAACGCGGCCGCCGACAGGCGTGGCGATCACCTTCCTGTTTGGATTTGTTCGATCTCCCGCGCCAGCGACGTCTTCCTGCCGCGCGCGATGGCGAGTTGCTCGCCGATGGACGTCAGCTGCCGTCCGCGCAAAGGGTTCGAACGCACTGAATCGTCCCACTTGATAATCGTCGTCAGCTCCTGGCTCGCTCTTTCGAGAATATCGATGACGCTTTCCGCCTCGTGAAGATCTTGACGCAGTTCCGTCAAAGAATGCTCGCCACGACCCATCGAACAACTCCCCGCCATCCACCAACAGCGTCTTCCCAGCCTTATCGCCTCAATTGGCGCCGGCGATGGACGAGCAGTTTAACATAACCAGCATGCCTCTGCGCGGACCGCCGCAGTCGGGTATGTCTCGAACTGGGAAGCCCTTTCCAATAAGGGATTCTACGTATGGCGAATCTGAGGCGGATCAATTGCGGAACCGGAAACGCACGCGAGGCGCGCCGACGCCGATCGCGCCGCTCGACGACCTCATTGCGGCGGGGAGACGCTCGCTCTCTAAAACGCGCCTTTTCGAGAAGCGCGGAAATTACGCTCCTGTCTGGAGCCGCCCGATCTGTCGCGCCAGCGACGTCTTCCTGCCGCGCTCGATTGCGAGTTGCTCGCAGATGGAGGTCAGTTGGCGTCCGCGCAAAGGGTTCGACCGGACAGAATCGTCCCAGTCAATGATCGTTCTCAGCTCTTGCCTTGCCCTTTCCAGGATATTGATGACGCTCTCAGTTTCACGAAGATTTTGGCGAAGGTCCACCAAAGAATGAGCTGCGGTTCCCATTACACCACTCCACACCCTACTGTGCGCGCGTCTTACTTCTGTCACGCGACACAGTAAAAGCGCCCAGCTGACTCTCCGCTCAACTTCATTACGGCGAACCGGGAGGACGTTTAACATGGCTCTTCCGCCCAATTGAGCGCCGCCGCCAGCGGAAACGTTCCAAACAGTGAGAAACTTTTTATAAGGACCATCCGTGGGGCCAACATGAGGCGGATGGATTGCAGGAACGAAAACTGACAATTGCACGCGAGGCGGGGCGACCCGAAGGCTCGCGCCGAGGCGCCCCGGAGCGACGATGCATCGCCATCGCGTCGGATGATTCCAAACCCCGGAGGTCGAACATGAAGAGGCTGCGGTTCTGGAGCGGCTCGGGCAGGCGCCGCGTTACGGCGTTTTCGAGGAGCCCACGGCGGGCGCGGGCGAGACGATGGTCGAGGTCCGCGCGGCCGGTCCTGACCGCGCCGCTGCCCGAGGGGTTCGACGACGTCGCGGCCGCCGCGATCGCCGCCTGGCTGCCGAGCAGCCCGTTCGGAACGGAACCGCGAACGCCGGGCGTTGCGGAGTTCACGCCGCGGCGCCAAGCGGCCGCGCTCGTTCGATCCGCTTGCGCTGGCGGGGGCTGTTCATCGCCTGCCACAGGTCGCTACGCCGCTGCACGTTGAGCCACAAATCGGGGCTGTTGCCGAACAACGCGCGCGAGGATGAGCGCTGTCGCCGCCGTCACCTTGCGGCGGTCATTGCACAGCTCGTTCACATGCTTGCGCTGAACGCCCATCGCCCGCCTCGGCCAACGCGGCCTGCGTGAGCCCCATCGGCCGCATGAACTCCTCGACCAGAATCTCGCCGACCTCAGCATGGCTCACCTCGTCTGTAGCTGTGGTCGTCGAGATACACGCCCTCCGCCTCGCCAATGCCGACGGCGGGTCTTCTGAACACTCTCTGGCCGGTGCTGACCTCATTAGACTGTCTCACCATAGTCGCTGTACGCCATAGGCGTCGAAGCCGCGCTCGTTTGAGACGAGAACGAGATCGTCGAGCATCGCCTGAGCGATCAGCATGCGGTCGAAAGGGTCGCGATGCGGTCCGGGCAACGCGCCGGCCGCCTGTCCATGCCGAAGTACGATCGGCAGGCCGATAAACCCCTGAGCATCAATTGCGCCTGCGAGATCGGCGACAATCGCGCCGACGCCGGGCAATTTCCCAAGGCGATGTTTCGTGGCGATTTCCCAAGTCGATGCTGCGCTGACGAAGATGGAGTTTCCGCCCTCGCCCATGGCTGCCCGCGCGCTGGCGCTCAGGCTCTCGTCTCCAGCGAGCCACCAGAGCAACGCATGTGTGTCGAGAAGCAGGCGCAACCCGCTACTCCCATTCCTCGAGGTCCGCGTCCGACAGGGGCTCGAAGAAATCCGGGCCAACGCTTATGATCCCTTTCAGCGCCCCAAAGCGGCGCGCGGCCGGCGGCGCGCGGACCGGCGTCAGCCGCGCCACTGGCGTCTTGCCACGCGCGATGACGATCTCCTCGCCCGCTTCGACTCGAGCAATGAGCTTCGAAAGGTTCGTTTTGGCGTCGTGGATTGTCACGGTGGACATGACCTTGCTCCGAGATTAGCTCACAGCTTAGCTAATCGATGGGGGTTTGTCCATCGCCCTTGCGAAGAAAACGCGCCAGCAGGCCCGGGCAAATTGTCGTCGACACCGTGCAAGAGATGACTGGAGATGCGGCGGTGCTTCAGAAACTTAGAAGGGCTGTGTTCGCAGGTGCGGGAGTGGCACGAGTTCGCGGCGATGGATTTCCACACCCTCCTGGACACCACTTATGTCAATTGTCCGAGGGTTCCGAATTCGGAAATCTGCAGGACCGTCCCCTAGGTGAAGAGCATCGTTGTTTATGTAACGAAGCGTCAGAGTGCTGTTCTATACTGGCTTCGTTGGGTTGAAATCGGGTCGGGCGCGTCGATTCCGATGGGTCTGGTTGTGAACCAGAAGTGGCCGCTGCGCTCAAATAAATGAGGCGCGCGGCCCTTGCGAACAAAGCGCGAAACATGGTTGCGTCGCCCCATGTCGCTTGCCCTGATTCGCTCGACGCCGGTCGTCGAACTCAACCCCGGGCAACAGCTCGCGGTCGGGCACGGGATCGGCAAGGCCGACGGTCCCGGGCCGCTGCTCGTCATCGCCGGCGCGGGCTCGGGCAAGACCGCGATGCTCGCCCATCGGGTGGCGGCGCTCATCCTCGCCGGCGCGGATTCGAAGCGCATCATGCTCGCGACCTTCTCCCGCCGCGCCGCGGCGGAGCTTGGCCGGCGGGTCGAGCGGCTCCTCGCCCGCCGCCTGTCTCCCGAAGCTGCGGCCGCCGCCGCGCCCGCCTATTCCGGCACGTTCCACGCCATCGCCGCGCGGCTCTTGCGCGAATACGCGCCGCGAACTCGGCCTTTACCCGCAGTTCACCATCCACGACCGCGAGGATTCGGCGGACCTCATGAACTGGGCGCGGCACGAGGCGGGCCTGACCGAGACGAAGGAGCGCTTTCCGGCCAAGGCGACCTGCCTTGCGATCTATTCGCGCGTCGTCAACGCGCGCGGGGACCTCGGGACGACGCTCGGCAGATGGTTTCCCTGGGTCGCGCCGCACGAGGACGCGCTTCGCGCCCTCTTTGCCTCTTACGTCGAGGCGAAGCAGCGCCAGAACGTGCTCGATTACGACGACCTCTTGCTCTATTTCGCCCAGATGCTGGCCGAGCCGGACATCGCCGCCGAGGTCGTCGCCCGCTTCGATCATCTGCTCGTCGACGAATACCAGGACACCAACGCGCTGCAGGCCGAGATCGTGCTGAGGCTGCGCCCGCGGGGCAGGGGCCTTACCGTGGTCGGCGACGACGCGCAGTCGATCTATTCCTTCCGCGCCGCCACGGTGCGCAACATCCTCGACTTCCCCTCGGCCTTCGATCCGCCGGCCAAAGTGGTCACGCTCGACCGCAACTACCGTTCGACCCAGCCAATCCTCAGCGCGGCCAACGCCGTCATTGCGCTCGCGGCCGAGCGCTACGCCAAGGACCTGTGGACGGACCGCGCGCACGGGAGCCCGCCGGCGCTCGTCAGCGTCGCGGAGGAGGCCGACCAGGCCCGCTACGTGGCGATCCGCGCGCTTGCCAATCGCGAGGCCGGGGCGGCCTTGAAATCGCATGCGGTGCTCTTTCGCGCCTCCCATCACAGCGCCGCGCTCGAACTCGAGCTGACGCGGCGCAACATCCCCTTCGTCAAGTTCGGCGGCCTCAAGTTCCTCGACGCCGCCCATGTGAAGGACGCGCTCGCGCTGATGCGCTTCGCCGAAAATCCGCGCGATCGGGTCGCCGGCTTTCGCGTCGCCCAGCTCCTGCCCGGCGTCGGCCCGAGGATCGCCGGGACGATCGTCGGCGCCGCGGCGGAAGACGACGGCTTCGCCGCGATGTCGGCGGTGTCGCTGCCGGCCCGCGCCCGCTCGGGCTTTGCGGCGTTCGCCGACCTCATGCGTCGCCTCGCCGCCCGCGCCGCGCCCTGGCCGGGCGAACTCGCCGACGCCGTCGCCTGGCTCTCTCCGCTGCTCGAGACCCACTACGACGATGCGCCGGCCCGGATCGGCGATCTCGAGGCTCTGGAGCGCATCGCCGCCTCTTTCGCCTCGCGCGAGCGCTTCCTGAGCGAACTGACGCTCGATCCGCCCGACGCGGTGAGCGACGAGGCGGGACCGCCGCTCCGCGACGAGGACTATCTCATCCTCTCGACCATCCATTCGGCCAAGGGACAGGAATGGCGCTCGGTCTTTGTCTTGAACTGCGTCGACGGCTGCATTCCCTCGGATCTGGCGACCGGCTCGTCGGACGAGATCGAAGAGGAGCGGCGACTCCTCTATGTCGCGATGACCCGCGCCCGCGATGAACTGACCCTGATCGTCCCGCAGCGCTTTTACGTCCACGGCCAGCCGAAGAACGGCGACCGCAGCGTCTTCGCCGCCCGCACCCGCTTCATCCCGCCGCCGCTCTTGACGCACTTCGACCGGCTGACGTGGCCGGTCGCGGACGCGCCGCCGGCGCGCGCCGCATCTGACGGGCCGCGCGTCGATCTGGCCGCGCGGATGCGGGCGATGTGGCGGTGAGGGGCTTCAAGTTACTTTTCAATTTAGGCTAAGCACGTTATGGTGATCGTCGAAACTGTTCAAATAGCGGATAGCAAGATAGATAGTTTTGCCTGGGCGGGAATGCGCCAATTTCACAACGTGTCTTTCACTTCTGAAAAACACTCGAAGCTACTTAAGGTGCCAGTCACGAACAAAAATGTCCAAAAACAAGCAACACAAATAAGAGATTGCCTCATTCAGGCGAAGGAATATTATGACGCAGCGTCGAATGTGACTTTAGCAACCAAACCAGTGTTGTTGTATTATTGCTCAATGGCGCTTGCGATAGCAGAAATTCTAATGAAAGGTAGCGGTGATGTCAGTTTAGATCGTGCCCGCGCTGAACATAACCACCATGGATTGAATTTTAGATTGACGTATTCAAAGAGCAATATTGAAAACTTGGAATTAAGTGCTTCAGGCCTTCGCGCGGTACCAAGCGTCAAATTGGTTGATGGGCATCAAAGAAGATTCGGTACGTTTGAATTATGGCACCGAGGAGCACGTGAATATCCCGTACCCGGGTATGTTAAATATGAAATGAAAGACGCATTTCTTACGAGGACAAATTTCCACCCAATTCTTACGAGCACTGACGAGAGATTACCCAAAATTGAGGATGGTGGGGTCAGTTTTCTAGACTGTATCAAGCATTTGCCGGAAATGGCACCCGCTCTTCAACGCTTTAACTTGACGCCGGATTTTGTTCGAGCCTGTTGCTCGTTGCAGGTTTCAGAACTTCGAAATATCAACCGAATGAGCATAATGATCCAACCTTTTTCAAACGCAGCCAGAGATAAATTCATTGAAGGGATTAAAGTCTCGCCAAGGGACGTTCCTTTGTATAATTACTTAGAGTTTGATAGCGGGGGTCACATTACGGTTGACCGAAGTGTATATGATTTTTACTCGAAGGATACGTATAATAATCAGCCATCCATGATCCCTCCAGGGATGCCGAGAGACACATATAACTTCATGTTTTATACCACTGACCAGGTTCCACTTAACGGGTTTGGTTCTTACTTGGTTGGTCTGTTCATATTGAGTAATTATGCGCGTTACTATCCAGATTTATGGATGAATGACATTGATAAATCTTCGCCACTTTCAATAATTGTGGAAGAGTTTTTGGATTCCGCGATGACAACATTGCCGTTACTTACCTTGTGTGAATTCTCACGAAAACTGTATGTGAAAGAAGGGGTTCCGATAGCGCCTTGATGTCGGAGCGCACGAATTCTCTCTTGTAGTCCCAGGACAGGAAAGCGTTGCGTGGCTCTTATGACGTTATCTGTTGATAAGGCCCCATCCCGATGGCGCCGAGGATCCAGTTTGCGGAGTGGCCTGGTCTCCCCATGCCTCGAGCGCTCGACTCCATCCAAGATAGTTGGGCAGGTTCTTGGTGGCGACGCCGTGGAAGCGGCGCATCCATTCCTTGAGCCGGCCGTGATAGGCGTTGACGTTGTTGATATGGAGGTCGGGGGCCTCGGGGCTGGGCTTGCCCGGCGCGGGAACGACATGGACCGGGATTTTCGCCCTGTGGGCGAAGGCCACGATCGCCTTTCCGCCGTCGCAGACGAACCGATTGGCGGGCGTGACCACGCCGTCCAGCGCCGCCGCGATCGAGGCGCGGTCGACATTGGGCAACACCGCGTCGGTGGTTGCGCCCTCGCGGTCGCGCGCCACCAGGATCGGGATGTTTTCGAAGAAGAGGCCCGGGTGCTTGGCCTTGCCGCCCCGCTTGCGCGGCGGGCGGGGAAGACCGGACCTGCGGCCCTTGAACAATTCGAGGATGAACGTCTCGTCCGCCTCGACAATGCCTCTCAGCGTCTTGGGCTTGTCCAGCGCGGGCGAGCCGAGAAACCGGTGTCGCCAGCGGAAGGCCGTGGTGGGGTGGACGTGGCAACGTTCGGCGGCCTTCGCCACGCTGGTTCCCTCGATCATCGCCTGGGCGTGGTCGAGCCATTGCTCCTTCTTGCGCAGCCCCGCCATCGGCGTCTTCGTCAGGGCGTTGAACGTGCGCCCGCAGCTCTTGCAGCGGGAGCGCGCCAGACCGTTCGCCCGTCCCCAGGCGACGATGTCGCGCCCCGCGCAATGGGGGCAACCCCGGCGTTCCACCTTCGCCTGGCCGATGTCCCCCAGCGCGTCCTCGCGAACCCGGCGCTGCTTGCGCGCGTCCCCCTCGGCAAGCGCCGCCGGCGCGTCCTCCGATCCTCGAGCCGCCGCCTCGACCGGTTCGCCAAAGCCCGACGCAACGTCCTCATCGGCCTTGCAAAGCGCCTTCACCGCCTGTCGCCGCTGCGCTGGGGTCAACCTACCGATCCCGCCCAGCCAATCCTCAAATTCCGGGCTCTCCACCAACGCCTCCTCAAAATCAGACGCGCCAAGACTAGCCCGAAATCAATACTAAACGCCAATAGAGCCCGTTGCGTCTTTTGGAAAGCGTTGCGTCTTTTGGAAAGCGTTGCGTCTTTTGGAAAGCGTTGCGTCTTTTAAATGCTCGTCTGCAGTGTCAAACTCAAAGAGGTCCTTTGGCAAAGCCACGAGCCGTGGGGTTCGAATGAAAGCCTGGCGTCTCGAAAAGCTCGGCGGTCGTCTCGCGCTGGAGGACGTCCCAATCCCCGAGCCGCGCCCCGGCAGCGTGCTGGTGCGGGTCGAGGCCTCGGCGCTGATGTCGTATCTCAAGGCCTACGTCGAAGGGAAACTTCCCTTCTACAATCCGCCGGCAAAACCCTTCACCATCGGCACGAACGCAATCGGAACGATCGAGGCGGTCGGACGCGACGTCTGGACTCTGAGGAAAGGCCAGCGCGTCGTCGTGTCTTCGCATTTCGTAGCGCGCGAGAACGTCGACGATCCTGCTCAGATCCTGATCGGCCTCGCGGCGGGCGCCGGCGCGGCGGACATGCTCGCCGACTGGCCCGACGGGACGCTCGCCGAATTCGCGCTCGCGCCCGTCGAGGCGCTGACGCCGCTGGACGGGTTCGAGACCGTCGACCCCGCGCAGCTCGCCGTCGTCAGCCGCTTCATCGTGCCGTTCGGCGGCCTCTTGCGCGGGCGGCTCGCGGCGGGCGAGACGCTGGTCGTCAACGGCGCGACCGGGGCATACGGGACCGCAGCCGTCCTGCTCGGGGTCGCGATGGGCGCGGCGCGGGTGATTGCGGCCGGGCGCAACCCGTCGAAGCTGGCGGCGGTCGCTAAAGTCGCGCGCCCGCGCGTGGCGACGGTCATGCTGACCGGCGACGTCGCCTCCGATGCGAAGGCCATTCGCGCAGCGTCCGCGGCGGCGCCCAGATCGCCTTCGACATGGTCGGCAACGCGAGCGATCCGCGCTCGACGCTCGCCGCTCTGACGAGTCTCAGGCGCAATGGCCGGCTCGTGCTGATGGGCAGCATGACCGTCGACCTGCCGATCCCCTACGCCATGGTCATGCTCAACAACTGGGAGATCCTCGGCCAGTTCATGTATCCGGCGAGCGCTTATCGGCGCCTGATCGAACTCGTCCGCGGCGGTCTCCTCGACATCGGCGCGCTCCGGCCGAAGGTCTTTTCCATGCCGGCGCTCGCCGAAGCGATGGATGCGGCCGCCGAGGCGGGGAGCCTGGAAGTCGTCGTGGTGCGGCCGTGAGCGCTGTCCGCGGCCGGAAAGAGCCGCGGCGCCGGTCTCGAAGGTCCGAAGATCGGCATATGGGGCGGCGATGGGGGCGTATTTGCCTTCTTTCCACATATTTATGTCGTAGCGCGGGTGCTTGATGTCGCCCTTGCCGTCGAACTTGACCGAGCCCCTTGCCGTCCCGACCGGCGGGCCGTTCTCGAGCGCTTTGGCGACCGGCTTCGGATCGTCGGAGCCCGCCATCTTGATGCCGTCGGCGATCGCCTGGACGGAACGGTGGCGATGGCAACCACGGGCTCGAGGCGCCCTTCAGCCGTGCGGCGCCCAGCGCATTCTCAGGGTCGGCAGCCCCGATTGCGCGCTGACGCCCCGCGTAACCGCCTGAAAGCCCTCGCGTTCGTAAAAGCGCCGCGCGCGCCGGTTCGCCTCGTTGACGTCGACTTCGACGACGCCGGGGGAGAGGCGCTTGGCTTCGCCGAGCAGCCGAGCGGCGAGCCCCGACCCGCGCTCGTCCGGCGCGACGCAGAGCTGGTCGAGAGTGCCGGTCGCCGGATCGAGGGTGACGAAGCCGGCCGGCCGGCCGGAGGCGTCGAGGCCGACGACGATCGTGCCGCCGCTTCTACGGTGGGCGCGCAGACGCTCTTCGAGCCAGGGTCGGCGCGCCTCGAAATCGATGGCGAAGCCCGTCTCGCTCCAGGCCGCGACCCAGAGGTCGATCACAGCCGGCAGATCGGCTACATCGAAGTCGCGCAGCGCCCAAGTCGAGACGCTCACCGCTCCGTCAGCTTCAGTTCGATACGCCGGTTGCGGGCGAGCGCCGCGTCGTCGGTTCCCTGGTCGATCGGCTGGAACTCGCCGAAGCCCGCGGCGGCGAGCCGGTCCGGCTCGACGCCCTTGGAGACGAGGTACTGCACCACCGACGGCGCGCGCGGCCGATAGCTCCCAGTTCGACTTGAACTGGCCGCCGCCAGTCACCGGGCGGCTGTCGGTGTGTCCGTCGACCCGCAGGATCCAGGGAATGTCGGGCGGAATTTCGCGCTCGAGATCGAGGACGGCGGAGGCGAGCGTATCGAGCGATTGCTTGCCCTCCGGACTGATGTCGGCCTTGCCGATGTCGAACAGGACCGAGGATTCGAACACGAACCGGTCGCCGACCACCCGGACGTCGGGCCGTGAGCCGAGAATTTGCCTCAAGCGCCCGAAGAAGTCGGAGCGGTAGCGGTTGAGCTCCTGCACCTTCTGCGCGAGCGCGATATTGAGGCGCTGGCCGAGGTCGGTGATCTTCGACTGCGATTCCTTGTTGGCGGCCTCCGACGCCGAGAGCGCGTCCTCGAGCGCGCCGAGCTGCTTGCGCAAGGCCGCGATCTGCTGGTTCAAGACGTCGACCTCGGCGAGCGCGCGGGCGGAGAGTTCCCTCTGCTCGTCGAGCGCGCCCGCGGCGGCCGAGGCCCGCCCGGCGGCCTCGGCGGCGGTCGCGCCCTCGGCGGCCTCGTCCTTCAGCCGCTTCTGCTCCCGCTCGGCGGTGTCGAGGGTCGCGGTGAGGGTGGCGATTTTGATCTCGTCGGAGCTCTTTTGCGTGCGCTCCAGCGCGAGAAGATTGGTCAGCTCCTCGATCTGCCGGTTCAGCTTGACGAGCGCCTCGTCCTTGCCGCTGACCTCGCGCGAGAGGAAGAACTGCGCCAGCATGAACACCGAAAGGAGAAAGATGATGACGAGCAGCATCGTCGACAAGGCGTCGACAAAGCCCGGCCAGTAGTTCACCGGCTCGTATCGGCGTCCGCGCGACAGCGCCATCTCATCTCCTCTTCCCCTCTCCCCGCATAGCCCGTCGAAAGACGGGCGTCTTTCGACACCTATGGGGCAGAGGCATAGCCCGACGAAAAAGACGGGCGTTCAAAAGAAGCCCTCCGGACGAGGGGCTACGGCGAACCGCGAGGTCCGCGTCGCCCCTCATCCGGCCGGCGTTCGCCGGCCACCTTCTCCCCGCAAGCGGGGAGAAGGGATACCTACCGCGTCGTCAGCTCTTCCAGCAGGCGGCGCAGGAGCTTGCCGATGTCCTCCTGCTGCGGGGCCTGCACGTCGACCCAATTGCGGATCTGCTGCTGCTCGGTCCGCATGTGGCCGACCAGCGCCTGGATGCCTTCGGCGAAGGTCGCGATCGCCGCGGCGTTGCGCTGGTGTTCGATCGGGGGCTGGACCGCGGCTTGTCGGCTCCGGCCGAAGGCTCGACCGCCGGGCCGTCTGCGCGTGGCTCGCCAGAAATTCCTCGAATTCGGAATAGAAGCGGTTCTGCGCCTGCCCCGCCTGCAGGTCGAGAAAGCCGAGGATGAGCGAGCTCGCGAGGCCGAACAGCGAGGAGGTGAACGATATGCTCATGCCGGCGATCGGGGTGGAGAGGCCGGACTTCAGATCGTCGAACATCGCGAGGTGTCCCGCCGGTCTTCATGCTCTCGATGACGCCGCTGATCGAATGCACCGTCTCGAGCAGGCCCCAGAAGGTGCCGAGAGGCCGAGGAACACCAGCAGGCCGATCGAGATAGCGGCTGAGTTCGCGCCCCTCGTCGAGGCGGGTGGCGATCGAATCGAGGATGGCGCGCGTGGTGAGCGTCGAAAGGCCGCGCGCGCCCGCGCCGGCGTTGAGCATCGCCGCCATCGGCGCGAGCAGGAGCGGCTGGGCGACCGCGCGGCCGTTCGAGGCCCCGGTCAGCGAGTTGACCCAACGGATCTCGCGAAAGAGCCGGATGACCTGACGGAAGGCGAACAGCGAGCCGATCACCAGAATGCCGAGGATGAGCCCGTTGAGGCCCGGATTGGCGGAGAAGGCGAGCACGATCTGCTTAAGAGGATCAGGACGACGAAGCCGACCAGCGCCAGGAACGCCGCCATTCCGACGAGGAAGATGCGCGGCGAGGTGAGAAGACGGATATCCGGATCAGGGGCCATGGATCGCCGAACGTGGGTTCACGGAGGACGCGGATATCCGCAGATTGCGATCATAGCAAGTTTGATTGCGCCGTGGCGACACGAGAGCGGCCTCGGCCGCCACGGCCGGGGCTTGTTCCAGCCACGACGGTGGTTTCGTTTCAGTCTCGCCGTCACGCCGCCTTCGCCTTGGGCTTCAGCCAGCCGCGGTTGGCCAGCACTTCGGCGATCTGCACCGCGTTCAGCGCCGCGCCCTTTCCGCAGATTGTCGGAGACGCACCAGAGGTTGAGGCCGTTCTCGACCGTCGGGTCCTCGCGGATGCGGCTGATGTAGGTCGCGTCCTCGCCCGCCGCCTCGTGCGGGGTGATGTAGCCGCCGGGCTCGCGCCGGTCGATGACGAGGCAGCCGGGCGCCTCGCGCAGGATCTCGCGCGCTTCGTCGGCGCTGATCGGCTTCTCGAACTCGATGTTGACCGCCTCCGAATGGCTGATGAACACCGGCACGCGCACGCAGGTCGCGGTCAGCTTGATCTTCGGGTCGAGGATCTTCTTCGTCTCGGCCATCATCTTCCACTCTTCCTTGGTCGAGCCGTCGTCCATGAAGACGTCGATCTGGGGAATGACGTTGAAGGCGATGCGCTTGGGGAACTTCTTCGGCTCGACCGGATCGGAGACGAACACCGCCCGGGTCTGCGAGAAGAGCTCGTCCATCGCCTCCTTGCCCGCGCCCGAGACCGACTGGTAGGTCGCGACCACCACCCGCTTGATGATCGCGCGGTCGTGCAGCGGCTTCAGCGCCACGACGAGCTGGGCGGTCGAGCAGTTCGGGTTGGCGATGATGTACTTCTTGACGAAGCCCCTGGCCGCGGCCGCATTGACCTCCGGCACGATCAGCGGCACGTCCGGGTCCATCCGCCAGGCCGACGAATTGTCGATGACGACGCAGCCCCTGGCGCCGATCTTCGGCGAATATTCCTTCGACACGGCCCCGCCGGCCGACATGAGGCAGATGTCGGTATCGGAAAAGTCGAAGTGCTCGAGCGCCTTGCACTTCAGCGTCCGGTCGCCGAACGACACCTCCTTGCCGATCGAGCGGGGCGAGGCGAGCGCGACGACCTCGGACACGGGAAAGCGGCGCTCGGCGAGGATGCGAGCATCTCGCGGCCGACATTGCCGGTGGCGCCGGCGATCGCGACCTTGTAGCCTGACATGGCAAGAATTCCTTTTGGCTCCGGCCTCCCCGCGAATGGCCCGCGAATTTGCGGACCTTCGACCCGGCGCCCCGCCGGGGAGGAGCCGGAGCGGACAGGCGCGTTCAGCCCTTCGTCCCGCCTTTGGCGGGGCGTGGCGTTTCGTCGTCGTTTTGGCGAGACGCGGCATCGAACGGTTCCGGCGCCGGGCATGGAGGGCGGCCCGGCGGAAGTTTTCGCAAACCATGGCGCGGCAGGGATGTCAATGCGACTCCCCTCGGGCGGAGCGCCTCGCCGAAGGCGAGACAGGTGGCGCGCCGAGACCTATCGCTTCGCCTGCAATCGTGTCACGCTCGGCTCAGTGCTCAAGGGAGGCGTTCATGCAGGCCGTGGCGTTCAAAGCCGGAGACATGATCATCGCCGCGGGCGACGAGGGCAATACGGCGTTCTTCATCGTGAACGGAAGGGTGCAGGTCTCGATCGGTCAGGCAACAAGGCCAGGACCGTCGGAACGCTGCCAGCCGGCGAAGTTTTCGGCGAAATGTGCCTGATCGAGCCGGGGCCGCGATCGGCGACCGTCAAGGCGGCGACCGACGTGGAATGCCTCGCCACGTCTTATGAGGAGTTCATCGAAGCGATCGAGCACCACCCGGACCGCGCGGCGGCGTTCATGAAGGCGCTGGTCAGGCGGCTCCGCCAGATGAATGAAATGATGGAGAGCGTGGGCGCCGACCGGCGGGGGCTTCGCAGGATAATTCGCGATTGGCGGAAATCCGTGGCGTCGTCCGACATCGCCTGCGACGCGGCCGACCTGTGGAAGATGCTGTGGTGATCAGCGCCGGCAAAAAAACGGGAGAAGCCGGCGAGAACGGGCGGGGAGTGTCCCCGGCCCTTGGCCCTCAGCGCCGACGCGTCGCTGGCGCGGCCGCCCTCATCCCGCGCTTCGCGCCACCTTCTCCCGCAGGCGGGAGAAGGGATTCACCCCTCTCCCGCTTGCGGGAGAGGGCCGGGTGAGGGCCAGCGTCGTGGGTTCTTCCTGGTTGCTTGCGTTCGCCTTTCAGCGCCGACGCGGCGCCGGCTGGCGGGCCGGGCCGTCGCGCTCGGCGCGATGGTTCGAGCCAATCACCCGCCGCCTGCAGTCTGACCATATCATAAATCCCGACTGGAGAGCCTCTTGCAAAATTCATCGAACGCGGCGAATTTTCCCTGTGTTCGCGGGGCGGAGCGGCCGGCGCTCAGGCTGGCGCGGCCTGAGCTGCGTGACGCGGAGTATTTGATCGACCGCGAGTGCCACCACGCCGAACATGAGGTGGCATTTGACCTTGATCGCGCCGCGCACGCGCACGGACCGTGCGCCGAATTCATCCTTCAGTCGGGCGTTGACGCGTTCGGCCAGGGTGCGAAAATTAAAAATGACGTCGTCCGGATCGGGCATATGGATGAGTTTCATGCGCTCGACTTCTTTGGCCCATTCGGCCTTGGCTTCGTGCTGGGCGCGAAAGTTGCGATCGATGATCGGCGCATGGCCGAGCGCCTTGCTGTGGTCATGGATGGCGGCGGCGTCGTAGGCCGCATCCATTAGATCGTAGAGATAGGAGACGCGGGCGCCGGTCATGGTCATCAAGGGAATGGCGACCTGACTGTCGTGGACGGAAGCCGAGGTCAGTACGCAGGAGACCGGGATTTGGCCGCAGGCGACATCCAGATGCAGTTTGTAGCCGATCCAGGTTTCCTTGTAGCCCTTGCTGTTCTTCTTGGAGCCGACATCGCACGCGGTGGGCAGATCGGCGAGCATCTGATCGAGGTTCTGCGTGGTCTGCCGTTCGAGGCGCGTCGGCTCGGGTTTTGGCCGTTGCTCGTCCTTGCGCGGGCGTCCGCGCGTGCGCGTCGGCTGAGCGCCATCGGGCGGCGGCGGATTCCTCCTTTTTGTCGTTCGGCTCCGTCTTGACCGGCTTCTCGCGCGCCTCGATCTCGGTGGCGTCGCGCGCGATCACGCCGACGATGCGCCCGCCGAGCGAGCGCTCGATCAGCGCCGCGTGCATCTTGTCGGGCAGATCGCCCTGCGCAAACTCCGCGAAGGCGCGGGAAAAGGTAGCTTCCGACGGCACTTGCGAGCGTCGTTCCCAACCGAGAATGCGACGCAGCGACTTGTCGACATCGAGGCGCTCGATCAGAGCGGTGGTGGTAGGAACGCCCAGCACCGCCTTGGCGACGAAAGCCCTGGCGAGGGCGCGGCGATCGTCAGGCGGGCGGCCGGCGCCTCGGGGCGGTTCGGGAACGAAGGCCTCGAGGCCGATCACGTCGAGGGTCGTGACGAGCCGCCCGAGCGCTTCGGTCATCGGGTCGACTTCCTCGCGAAGCCAAGGAAACAGATAGCCCTGGATGTGGTTCCAGCGCGCTTTCATAGCGTCGAGAGGATCGTCGGTCATTGCTGTTGCTAGGGTTCAGGACGATAGAATTGACACTATATAGAAATATTTCTCACAGTAAAGCGGAATATTTTAGAATATTGCCTTGACAACCGTTGGATGGATTCTAAATATATTGCCTCGATTTGAGAGGGGTTATGAGAGGCGTTCCAAATAATTTTGCAACTGGCTCTGGAGCATCAGATTTCTCGGGTTTGTGTGTAAAGATCGAATAGAAGCCTCAAATACACAATTTCTTTGGCAATCTGACTTAGTTTCGTTGCTATTGAAGACGCCGCTTTTGCATGGGAATATTGGACCGAACGTGCGAAGGGGCTTCCTTGATTACAAGATCCCGTTGAAATTATCGGGTCGTCCCGGTTTGAAGTGGCCCAGAGCGCATCAGGGGGCGAATGCGGCCTCACACCGCTTATGTGGAATTCTCATGACCTGACCCGCCTCCTCTCCCTGCTGCTCCTGAACGAAATGCGCGGTGTCGTGCGCGCGCGGATTTTGTTCGTTACGAGCCAGAGGAGGCAAGTTTGCCGGAAATCACCATATGTCCGCACGCGGGCCTTGCGAAAGTCTTTTGACCTCGGGGCCGGAAGGCGGGCGGGCGGGACGCGACAGAGCCGTGACGCCACCCTCGCCCCACTTGCGGGGAGAGGGCAGGGTGAGGGGGTGGCGATTTGCTGCTGCGGTCGCTCACCCCGCCCCATCCGTCCGTGCTTCGCACGACCTTCTCCCGCATGAGTGCGTTCGCGCGAACGCCCGTCTTAAGACGGGCTATGCGGGAGAAGGGCAACAACGCTCACCCGTCGATCGGCTCGAAGCGGCGGCCGTCGATGCGGAACTCGAGAAAATCGTCCTCCGGGTGGTTCCGATGATGATGGTCAGCGGCTCCTGGAAATAGGGGCTCGCGGAGCTCGCTTCGTCCGGATCATAAACCGGGGCCGGCAAGACCGCGGTCACGATCGCCGGCTCGCCGTAGTCGGGAAACTTTCGGTTCTTGAGGCCCGGCTTCCAGGCGACGAACTGGCCCTTGGCGAAGGCGTGGTGCTCGTCGAGCCGGTCGGCGAGCTGCTTCAGCATCCGCTTGCGCGCTTCGGCGGGGTCCTCGCCTCCGCGCTCGTCCGCCAGACGGATGGCCGGGAAGCTGTGTTCGATGGCGCTCATGGCGTCGCTCCTTCGTTCATTGCGGCGGCGTGGAGAATCGCACGCCGGTGCGACAGAATTGGACGCCGATCTGGCCGCCGGCCCCCCGGCGAAGGGGGCGAAGGGGAGAGGGCGGAGTTCATTGGGAGCTATCGCTTTGCGGCCAATCGTGTCACGGTCTGTCGACTGCTTCAGGGAGGCGTTCATGCAGACCGTCGCGTTCAAAGCGGGAGAGACGATCATCGCCGAGGGCGACGAGGGCGATACCGCCTTCTTCGTCGTGACCGGATCGGTCGAGGTCTCGATCGGCCGGGGCGACAAGGCCAGGCCCGTCGGCGTGCTGAATGCGGGCGAAGTTTTTGGCGAAATGTGCCTGATCGAGCCCGGGCCGCGATCCGCCACGGTCAAGGCGGCGAACGACGTCGAATGCCTCGCCACGTCTTACGAGGAGTTCATCTCCTCGATCGAGGACAACCCCTATCGGGCGGTCGCGTTCATGAAGACGCTGGTCAAGCGCCTCCGCCAGATGAACGAACTGATGGAGAGTTTGGGCCCCGACCGGCGCGGGCTTCGCGGGATGGTCGGCGATTGGCGGAAGTCCGCGGAGCCGTTCGAGCGCGCCCCCGACGTCGCCGACCTTTCCTGGACGATGTTTTGGTGATCCGCCCGTCCGGCGATCAAAGCGCGGATTTGCTCGAACATTTGCTTCCGAAAAATCGAAGCCTGCGTTATCATGGTTCCCATGGATGCGATCGAAATCGGCAACACGGGGACAGCCGCCGGCGCAGTGGGGGAGGCTCGACCGGGGCCTATGTGGCCGTCCCTGGGTTAGGCCCGGGGATCCCCGGCCATCCGGGCGGTCCTTGCGCGGGCAATGCAGCGGCGAAGGCCTTGTCTGGGGAAATCGGGGTTAACCTCCTGAAAAGTCTCGAATTGCGGAAGGAAAAGACTTGGTTTTCCTTGCGCCGGATTTGGTTTTCCTTGCGCGTGGCTTGGAATTCCTTGCGCCCGGCTTGGAAATCCTTGCCTGCGGCCAGGAGGTCCGGCCGCGGCACGGCCTTTCGGTCCCGAAGCGATAGGAGCGACAGCCTCCCAGGCGGAAAGCGCCGCCGGGGCGACGCGACCCCGGGGCTAGAGCCAAGCGGCCCGGCCGGAAATGGCGCCGCAAGCGTTTGAAACAATGGAATCCGCGCTCGAAAATGGCGCCTGCGGTCAAGGCGCGCGTCGAGCATGGCGAAGGCCTCGACCGCGCCCTAGGCTTGGCCATTGCGCGCCGCGCCGCGAGCGTTTATACCGCCGCGCACTCTCGGGCGGGGACCTCGCTCGGGTCCCGGAGATGGGCGCTTAGCTCAGCGGTAGAGCACTACCTTGACATGGTAGGGGTCAGAGGTTCAATCCCTCTAGCGCCCACCATCTCCAGCATGAATTCGGCTTCGTCTCGCGGCCGGCCGCCGCGCTGGCGCGCTCGGCCGATCATCGGCGGACTTGGGGAACGACGGCGTTCATGAAGGCGTTGCGGTTGAACGGCGGACGGACCCTTTCTCGCATTCTCTTGGGTCTGGCTTTCCTCGCGGCTTCGGTTCTCGGGGCCGGAGCGGCTCACGACCAGGGCGTCGTCAGGGACAAGCACGGCGACTGGGAGACGCGCTGCGAGACGCCGCCGGGCGCGTCCTACGAGCAATGCGCGATCGTTTTGAGCGTGGTCGACCAGGAGCGGCCGAACCTCACGCTGGTCGTCATCGTGCTCAATACCGCCGACCGCAAGGCGAGGCTCATGCGCGTCATCGCGCCGCTCGGCGTGCTCCTGCCCGCGGGCGTCGGGCTTCGGATCGACGACCAGGACATGGGGCGCCTCAACTTCCTCCAGTGCCTCGCCAACGGCTGCATCGCCCAGCTCGCCATCGACGACAAGACGCTCGACAAACTGAAGACGGGCAAGACCGCGACGCTCGGCATCTTCCAGACGCCCGAACAGGGGGTCGGCGTGCTCGCGCCGCTCGCCGGCTTCAAGGAAGCCTACGAGCAATTGCCATGACGGCGCGCGCGTCGTAAGCAGCGCCGCAATCGCCATGGAAATCCGGTCAATGTCGAAGACGTCCGCAAAAATCGTCCGCCCGTCCTCCATCCGCGCCTTGCTGTCGCTCTCCGCGCTCGGTTTGCTCGCCGGCTGCAGCTCGGTCGACAGCTTCTTCGCCCATCGCGACCCGAGCTCCAATTCTCTCAATCTCGGCGCGAACCCGCCGAAGACCGCGCAGCCCGCCGCCAATCCCAGCGAAAAGCTGCAGGTCCACGCGGTCGCCTCGAGCGACATCTATTGTCCGCCGGTGGATGTCGCCGACAGCGGCGCGGCCTATCGCGTCGGCGGCCCCGACAACGCCTCGGTGCGCTACCAGTTCAACATCGGCGACACCGCGCGGGAGTGCGATCCCGCCGGGCCGGGGCAGGCGTCGCTGAAGATCGGCGTGGCGGGCGAGGTGGTGATCGGACCGGCCGGGTCCGCGGGGACCTACAGCGTTCCGCTCAAGATCACCGTCACCCACGAACCCGACAAAAAGCCGGCGTTCTCCAAGACCTACAGGATCGAGGCGACGACCGACGGCGTCATGGCCGGCGAGTTCCGCGTCGTCACCGATCCGATCCTCTTGCCGATGCCGACGCTCCAGCTCGCCGACGTCTATTCGATCAGCGTCGGTTTCGAGGGCGGCGGCGCCCCGCCCCGCGACGCCACAAGCAGAAGACCTCCGGCTGATCGAGACTGCGCCGGCGCTCCGTTGACAAAGCCCGTGCGGTCGGGCTAGCTCGCCGCCGTCAGTCGAAGACACTTCGCGGAAGAGTCCGGCGGCTTCGTCGCCGGCGCCGAAGGCGCAACCGCCCCGGAAACGCTCAGGCCCTCAGGACCGCGCGAGTGATGACGCTCTGGAAAGCGGCGTTCGCTTGAGTAGGCTAGCGCCCACCGACGGGGGTAACCGCTGAAGAGGCGGGAAATCTCTCAGGTCATGGGACAGAGGGGGCGCCTCGCGGATTGCCGGCCGCTTCGCGGCCGCGCGGTCCGTTGGGTGCCTGTTAGCAACCGGTGGCCCCATGAGCGACGACCCGATTGCCAGGACGCCTCTTCACGCGCTGCACGTCGAGCTCGGCGCACGCATGGCGCCCTTCGCCGGCTACGACATGCCGATCCAATATCCGTCCGGCGTGCTGGCCGAGCATCTTCACACGCGCAAGGCGGCGGGGCTCTTCGACGTGTCCCATATGGGCCAGGCGCTCATCGAGGGCGACGGTCATGCGAGCCTCGCCGCCTTCCTCGAGACGCTCTGTCCAGCCGACATTCTCAATCTCGCGCCAGGCCGCCAGCGCTATACCCAGCTTCTCAACGAGACGGGCGGCATCGTCGACGACCTGATCGTGACGCGCCCGCCGGGCGCCGACGGCGTCTTGCGACTCGTCGTCAACGCGGCGCGGAAGTCGGTCGATTTCGCCCTCATTGGCGGGCGTCTGCCCGCGGGCGTTCGTCTGACGCGGCTCGACGAGGCTGCGCTGATCGCATTTCAGGGACCGCTCGCCGCGCCGACCCTGGCGCGTCTTGCGTCGGGCGAGGGGATCGAGACCATGGCCTTCATGAGCGCGAAGCCGGCGCGGCTCGCGGAATTCGAGACCTTTGTCTCCCGCTCGGGCTACACGGGCGAGGACGGCTACGAAATCTCTGTCCCTTCGGCGCAGGCCGAGATCTTTGCTCGTCGGCTGCTGAGGGAGCCCGACGTCGCGCCGACCGGGCTTGGCGCGCGCGACTCGCTCAGGCTCGAGGCGGGGCTCTGCCTCTACGGCCACGAGCTCGACGAGAGCGTCGATCCGGTCGAGGCGGCGCTCGGCTGGTCGATCCAGAAGCGCCGCCGCCTCGAGGGCGGCTTTCCCGGCCTAGAGCGCATTCGGAGCGCCCTGAAGAGCGGGCCGAGCCGTCAGCGCGTCGGGTTGCGGCCGGACACGCGCGCGCCCGCGCGCGAGGGAGCCGAAATCGTCTCGACCGACGGCGCGCGGATCGGCGTCGTGACTTCTGGCGGCTTCGGGCCGAGCGTCGGAGCGCCGATCGCCATGGGCTTTGTCGATCGCGCTCAAGCGGAGGTCGGAACGCCCGTCGGCCTCGTCGTGCGCGGCAAGCCCTTGAGCGCCCGCGTCGTCGCGCTGCCGTTTCATCCTCACGCCTATTATCGCGGTTGAACCAAAGGAACCCTTCATGTCGCAAATCCGCTACACCAAGGATCACGAATATATTCGCGTCGAAGGCGTCGAAGGCGTCGTCGGCATCAGCGAGCACGCGCAGAGCCAGCTCGGCGACATCGTCTTCGCCGAAACGCCGCCGGTCGGAAAGATCCTCAAGGCGGGCGATGCGGCGGCTGTGGTCGAAAGCGTCAAGGCGGCGAGCGACGTGTTCGCCCCCGCCTCGGGCGAAGTCGTCGCGGTCAATTCCGAGGTCGAGGCGACGCCGGGCCTGATCAACGAGGACGCGCTCGGCCGCGGCTGGCTCTTCCGCATCAAGCTCGCCGATCCAAACGAGCTCGGGGGGCTGATGGACGAGGCCGCCTACGCCGATTACCTCAAGACGCTGGGCTGACCCATGCGTTATTTGCCGCTCGACGCAGCCGAACGCGAGACGATGCTCATGCGGATCGGCGTCCCCGATATCGAGGCGCTGTTCGCCGACATTCCCGCCGACAAGCGGATCGAAGGCCTGCTCGATATGCCCTCCGCCATGAGCGAAATGGCGGTCGAGCGGACGATGACGGCGATGGCGGCTCGCAATCGCGCGGCAGGCTCCGGGCCGTTCTTTCTCGGCGCGGGCGCCTACAAGCGCCACATCCCGGCGAGCGTCGATCACCTCATCCAGCGGTCGGAATTCCTGACCAGTTACACGCCCTACCAGCCGGAAATCGCCCAGGGCACGCTCCAGGTGCTGTTCGAGTTCCAGACCCAAGTGGCCGCGCTGACCGGCATGGAGGTCGCCAACGCCTCGATGTACGACGGCTCGACCGCCTGCGGCGAAGCGATGCTGATGGCCCACCGGCTGACCAAACGGCGAAAGGCGATCCTCTCGGGCGGACTGCACCCGCAATATGCCGACGTCGCGGCGACGCTTACGCATATGGCCGGCGACACGATCTCGCGGCTTCCGCCGGACCCGAGGGCGAGCGAAGACATCGCCGCGGCGCTCGACGGTGAAACGAGCTGCGTCATCGTCCAGAGCCCGGATTTCTTCGGCAATCCGCGCGATCTTGCGCCGATCGCCGCCGCCGCGCACGCGCATGCCGCGCTCATGATTGCGGTCTTCACCGACCCCGTCGCGCTCGGCGCACTGCGCTCGCCTGGCGAAATGGGCGCCGACATCGCGGTCGGCGAAGGCCAGGGCCTCGGCAACGCGCTCAATTTCGGGGGGCCCTATCTCGGCCTGTTCGCCACGCGATTGAAGAACGTGCGCCAGATGCCCGGACGTCTGGCCGGCGAAACCGTGGACGCCGCGGGCCAGCGCAGCTTCGTGCTGACGCTCTCGACTCGCGAGCAGCACATTCGCCGCGAGAAGGCGACCAGCAACATCTGCACCAACTCCGGCCTTTGCGCCATCGCCTTCTCGATCCACCTGACGCTGCTCGGCGAGACCGGCCTCCGCCGCCTCGCGCACGTGAACCACGCCAATGCGGTCCAACTCGCGGACCGGCTTTCGGCTATTCCCCGCATCGAAATTCTCAACCCGCACTTCTTCAATGAATTCACAATGCGCACGCCTCGCCCGGGCGCCGAACTGATCGAGGCGCTGGCGCGGCGCGGCGTGATCGGCGGACTGCCGGTCTCGCGGCTCCTGCCCGAAGCAGGGCTCGACGATTGCGTCGTCGTCGCCAGCACGGAAGTGAACACCGACGAGGATCGCGCCGCCTATGCCCAGGCGCTGGACGAATGCCTGCGTTAATGTCTTAGGAACAAGTCAGCCGATGACCACGCAAGGCCGTCCGACCCGACCCGCAAGCGACGAAGTCGTCGCGCGCCCGACCTTCACCGGAAGTCGCGCTCTCGACATGGAGGAGGCGCTGATCTTCGAAACGGGCCGCTTCGACGCCACCGGCGTCGACGTCGACGAGCCGACGCCGTTCCAGTCGAGATTGGGACCGCACGCGCGCCAGGGGGCTCTTGACCTGCCCGGCCTTACCGAGCCCGAGGCGGTGCGCCATTATGTGCGCCTCTCGCGCAACAATTATTCGATCGACGTCGGAATCTATCCGCTCGGCTCCTGCACGATGAAGCACAACCCGCGCCTCAATGAGAAAATGGCTCGGCTGCCGGGCTTTGCGGACGTCCATCCGTTGCAGCCGGTCCCGACCGCGCAAGGCGCGCTGGCGGTCATCGAGGCGCTCGCCGACGCCTTGATGACAATGACCGGCATGAGCGCTGTCGCGATGTCGCCGAAGGCCGGCGCGCACGGCGAGCTTTGCGGCATGATGGCGATCAAGGCGGCGATCGAGGCGCGCGGCGAGGCCGCGGCGCGCCGCGTTGCGCTCGTCCCCGATTCCGCCCACGGCACGAACCCCGCGACGGCGGCGCTCATCGGCTTTTCGGTGCGCCCGGTTCCGGCCGGCGAAGACGGGATCGTCAGCGTCGAGGCGGTCAAGTCCGCGCTTGCTCCCGATGTCGCGGCGATCATGCTCACCAACCCCAACACCTGTGGGCTGTTCGAGCGCCAGATCGTCGGCGTCGCCGAGGCCGTGCGCGAGGCCGGCGCCTACTTCTACTGCGATGGCGCGAATTTCAACGCCATCGTCGGCAAGACGCGGCCGGGCGACCTCGGCGTCGACGCCATGCACATCAACCTGCACAAGACCTTCTCGACGCCGCACGGCGGCGGCGGTCCCGGCGCCGGCTGCGTGACGCTGTCGTCGCGGCTTGCGCCTTACGCTCCGGTTCCCTTCGTCGTGCGGGACGGCGACGAATTGCGCGTGGTCGAACAGGCGGAAGGTTCCGCGTCGTTTGGCCGCATGAGCGCGTTTCATGGCCAGATGGGCATGTTCGTGCGCGCGCTCGGCTTCATCCTTTCGCACGGCGCGGACGGCCTGCGGCAAGCGTCGGAAGACGCGGTGCTGTCGGCCAATTATGTGCGCGCTTCGCTCAACGACGTGATGAGCGCGCCGTTCGGCGACCGCGTCTGCATGCACGAGGCGCTGTTCGACGACCGCTGGCTGAAGGACACAGGGCTGACGACGCTCGACTTCGCCAAGGCGATGATCGACGAGGGCTTTCATCCGATGACGGTCTATTTTCCGCTCATCGTCCACGGCGCGATGCTCATCGAGCCAACCGAATCCGAGTCCAAGGCGAGCCTCGATCGATTCATCATGACCCTGCGTGATCTCGCGTTTGCGGCAAAGGCCGGGGACCGCGGGCGGTTCTTGTCAGCCCCGGTCCATGCTCCACGCCGCCGCCTCGACGAGACCCGTGCTGCGCGCCAGCCGGTCCTGCGGTGGATAAGACCGTCGTCAGCCTGAATGCCGCGTTAGTGACGGCGACCGTCTTCCTTCTGAAGCAAGAATGGCCTTAAAGTGTGAGCACAGGCGAATTCCCGTCCCCTTGCGCCGGAGACCAGCGCGACAATGCCGAGCAAACTATTCAGCCTCGCAGCCGCGGGCATTCTGGCCGTCCTTGCAGCCGGTCCGCTCTCGAACACAAGCCGAGCGGATGAATCCCCGCCCGCGACGCCGCCCGCGGCTCAGTCTTCGCCGGCGCCCGCGGCCGCCACGTCGTCCGGACAACCTCCGACCGCCAACTCGTCGCCGGCCGCTCCCGCGTCCTCTAAGCCTGCGGAGCCCGCGAAGCCGCAGGGCGAAGCCTCCACCGGCGAAACGGTCGAACTTCCTGCGCGGCCCTTCGCCTACGCCGAAGGCAAGGCCAATCGGGACGAAATTTACGGCGCGATTCTCGGATCTCTGGGTCTCGTCAAGCGCGATATGGAGAAGGCGGGGGTAAAGCCGGCGGGTCGGCCGCTCGCGGTGTTCGTTGAATCCGACGACAGCGGTTTTCGGTATCACGCCGGATTCCCGCTGGATGCGGCGCCCGAGGGCAAGACCAGCCTTTCGGACGCCGTAAAGATCGGTCAGACGCCGATCGGTAAAGCGATGCGCTTCGAGCACCTTGGTTCCTACGCCGATATCGACGCTACCTATGACGCGATCACGGCCTTCCTCGACGAGAAGGGGATCGACGCTCAGGATTTGTTCATTGAAGAATACGTGAACGATGTGAAAGACGCGGACGATCCAACGCTCCAGGTCAACGTTTACGTGCTGCTGAAATGACGCATCGGCTTCTTTTTCGGGTTCCACCGGGCAGATTTGATCGGCGTCAAACCAGCGACACACAGTCGGCGGAACATACCAGCGGAAAAAAGGGGGACGGAGCCATCATGTCCAGAAAGAGTGACCTAGTCGCGCGGGTCCTGGACCGTCGCCGCGGGGTTCCCGCGCAACTTTTGCAGATTCTTCGCGAAATTCAGGAGGAACTCGACTGGATTTCGCCCGAAACTGCCCGCGCCGTCGCCGCTGACCTCGACATCCCCGTGACGCAGGTCGAGAGCGTGGTCCAGTTCTACTCGTTCCTGTATGACAAGCCGCACGGCCGCTATCGGATCCTGTTTTCCGACAACATCACCGACCATATGCTCGGCAGCTTGGCCCTCTACGAGCACATGCTGAAACGCCTGAAGCTCGAGCGCGGTGACGTTTCGGCCGATGGCGGGGTAAGCGTCGATCTGACCTCGTGTACCGGAATGTGCGACCAGGGCCCCGCGCTCCTGGTCAATAACCGGCCTATCACGCGCCTGACCGCTCGGCGCGTCGACGAGATTTGCGGCCTCGTCCGCGGCGGCGTTCCGCTCTCGGAGTGGCCGGCCGACTTCTTCCGAGTCGAAGACAATATTCGCCGCGCCGACGCCCTGCTCGGCTCGCGCTACGAGACGGGTTCGGCGATACGGGCGGCGATTGCGCTCGGCCGCCAGGGCATGCTCGACGAAATGAAGCGCTCGAACTTGCGCGGCCGCGGGGGCGCCGGGTTTACGACCTCGGTCAAATGGGAGAGCTGCCGCAACGCTCCCGGCGCGGAGCGGTACATCGTCTGCAACGCCGACGAGGGGGAGCCCGGCACATTCAAGGATCGCGTGTTGCTCACCTCTTACGCCGAGCGTGTGTTCGAGGGGATGGCGATCGCCGGCTTCGTCGTCGGCGCCGCGCGCGGCCTCCTCTATCTGCGCGGCGAATATCGCTATCTGCTCGAGCCGCTGGAGGCGAAGCTTCAGGCGATGCGGCGTGACCGGCTGCTCGGCGCAAGCATATGCGGCGCGCAGGGCTTCGATTTCGACATCGAGATTCATCTCGGCGCGGGGGCTTACATTTGCGGCGAGGAATCGGCGCTGATCGAGTCTCTCGAAGGCAAACCGGGCAAGCCCCGCATCCGCCCGCCCTTCCCGGTGACGGTCGGCTATCTTGGCAAGCCTACGGTCGTCGACAACGTCGAGACGCTGGCCGATGCGACCGACATCGCGCTTCATGGCGGACGATTGTTTGCGGGGCACGGCACGCGACATTCGGCCGGCACCAAGATTTTGTCGGTGTCGGGAGACTGCGCGCGGCCGGGGATTTATGAGTATTCTTTCGGCGTGCGCGTCGAGCAGGTGCTTCAGGATTGCGGTGCAGGCGACGTCGCCGCCGTGCAGATCAGCGGCCCTTCGGGCGTCTGCCTGACGCCGGACGAGTTCCGCCGTCACATCGCCTTCGAGGACGTGCCGACCGCCGGGGCCTTCATGATCTTTGGCAAGGATCGGGATCTCTTCGAAGTCGCGCGCAATTTCGTGCATTTTTTCGCCCATGAGAGCTGCGGCTTCTGCACGCCGTGCCGCGTCGGCACTTCGCTGATGCGCGACGCGCTCGACAAGATTGGAGTGGGGCACGGTTCGCGCTACGAGATCAACGAGCTCATGCGGCTCGCCGAATTGTTGCGCCGGACCAGCCATTGCGGGCTCGGCCAGACCGCGGGCAACCCGGTGCGCGACACCTGGCTCAAGTTCCGCCCCGCCTACGAGCGGCGGTTGATTCGCGGCGATTTCGATCCCGCAGTCGATCTCGACGCGGCGCTTTCGAGGGCGCGCGAAATCGCCGGACGCGACGATGCGGCGGCGCACATGGGAGCCGAGGCATGAGCGCGACCGACAACACGATCCTCATCGACGAGGTTCCGGTTCCGTTCAAGCCGGGACAGACGATTCTCGACGCAGCGCTGGAGGGAGGCGTCTATATCCCCCACCTGTGCGCCCATCCGGAATTTGCGCCGCACGGCAGCTGCAAAGTGTGCAGCGTCATCGTCAACGGGCGCAATGCGTCCGCCTGTACAATGAAAGCCGCTCCCGGGCAGGAGATCGAGGTCGACACCCCCGACCTGCACGCCTACCGCCGGACGCTCGTGCAGATGCTGTTCGTCGAAGGCAATCACTTCTGCCCAGGCTGCGAGAAGACCGGCAATTGCCAGTTGCAGGCGCTCGCCTACGACAGCGAGATGATGACGCCGCATTTCGTCGAGTTTTTCCCGCGTCGTCCGGTCGACGCCTCGCACCCGGACGTCCTCATCGACTTCAATCGCTGCATCCTATGCGAGCTCTGCGTGCGGGCCAGCCGCGACGTCGACGGCAAGTCCGTATTTGCGCTCGCCGGACGCGCCATGGCCTCGCACATCGTCATCAATTCGCCGAGCGGCAAGCTCGGCGACACGAATTTCTCGGTCGCCGACAAGGCCGCGCACGTCTGCCCGGTCGGCGCCATCCTCATCAAGCGCATCGGCTATGCCGTGCCGATCGGCGAGCGCTGCTATGATCTCGAGCCGATCAGCGAAGAGGCGACGCGTTGCGCGGTGGAGGAGGTCAAATGAACGCATCCGCTGAAACCGCCGTCTTGCCGAAAGTGCGGATCGCGACGACTTCGCTCGCTGGCTGCTTCGGCTGCCACATGTCGCTTCTCGACATCGACGAGCGCATTCTCGACCTCATGAAGATCGCCGAATTCGACCGCTCGCCGCTGACCGACATCAAGCATTGCGGCCCCTGCGACATCGCCCTGATCGAAGGGGGCTGCTGCAACGCCGAGAACGTGCAGGTGCTGCGCGAACTGCGCGCCAACGCGAAAATCCTGGTCGCTGTCGGCGCCTGCGCGATCAACGGCGGGCTGCCGGCGTTGCGCAACCAGCTCGACGTCGGCGACATCCTCAACGAGGTCTATCGGGACCCGGAGGGCGTTCAGTCGCATGTTCCCAACGATCCGGAACTGCCGCTCCTGTTCGACAAGGTCTATCCGGTCAACGAGGTCGTGCGCGTCGACTATTTCATTCCCGGCTGCCCGCCTTCTGGCGACACGCTTTGGAAATATCTCAACGATCTGATCCTGGGTCGCATGCCGCGCCTGGACCATCAGCTCCTGCATTACGATTAAGGGCTGCGCCATGCTCAACCTCGAAACCGCCCAATCGCCGCACAAGCTGCGGCGCGTCGCCATCGAACCGGTCACGCGCGTCGAGGGACACGGAAAGGTGACCATCCTCCTCGACGAGAAGAATCGGATTCATCAGGTCCGGCTCCACATCGTCGAGTTTCGCGGCTTCGAGGTTTTCATTCGAGGCCGGCCCTACTGGGAAGTTCCCGTCGCCGTGCAGCGTTTGTGCGGCATCTGCCCGGTCAGCCATCTCATCGCCGCGACCAAGGCGATGGACCTCATCGCCGGCTTCGGGCCGCTGACGCCGACGGCGGAAAAGCTGCGGCGCCTGCTGCACTACGGCCAGATCGTGCAGTCGCACGCGCTGCATTTCTTCCATCTCTCCTCGCCCGATCTCTTGCTTGGCTTCGAGAGCGAGGTCGGCAAGCGCAACATCATCGGGGTCGCCGCGGCATTCCCCGCCCTCGCCGTGCAGGGCGTCATGACCCGCAAGTTCGGGCAGGAAGTCATTGCCCACATCGCCGGAAAGCGCATTCATGGCACCGGCGTCATTCCCGGCGGCATGAACAAGCCCCTCAGCCTCGCCGATCGCGATTCGATGCGCGCGGGGATCGACCAGATCGTCGACTGGTCGAAGGCGGCGGTCGGGCTCGTGATCCAGCTCAACGAGACGAATCCCGACTTCTACAGGAGCTTCGGGGAGTCGCGCGCCAACATGATGGGCCTCGTCGACAAGCGCGGCGCGCTCGACTTCTACCACGGGGGCTTGCGCGCCCGCGACGCCGACGGCGGTCCGATCTTCGACCACATCGATTACTCGACCTACAAGAGCGTGCTCCAGGAGGACGTGAAGGCCTGGAGCTACATGAAGTTCCCCCACATCAAGACGCTGGGCGCCGACAAGGGCTGGTATCGCGTCGGGCCGCTGGCGCGAGTGCAGATTTGCGACGTGATGCCGACGCCGCTCGCCGAGGCCGAGCGCCGCACGTTCCTCAATGTCGGGGGCGGCAAGCCGGCGCACGGCGCGCTGATGTATCATTGGGCGCGCATGATCGAAATGCTGCACGCCGCGGAAATGGCGCGCGAACTGCTCGACGATCCCGACATCGTCGGGACGGACCTGATGGCGGACAAGGGGCCGCGGCGCGGCGAGGGGGTCGGCGTCATCGAGGCGCCGCGCGGCACGCTCTTCCACCACTACCGGGCCGACGAGAAGGACCTCGTGACCTATTGCAACCTCATCGTCTCCACGACCAACAACAATCAGGCGATGAACGAGGCGATCCGCGCCGTCGCCTCGCGCTATCTGTCGGGCCGCGAGCTGACCGAGGGTCTGTTGAACCACATCGAAGTCGCCATCCGCGCCTACGACCCGTGCCTCTCCTGCGCAACCCATGCGCTCGGGCAGATGCCGCTCGAAGTCGATCTGATCGACGCGGACAGCGCGCTCGTTTCGCGCGCCCGCAAAGGCTGAGCCAAGGGCTGAATAGTGCGGCTCATCGTCTTCGGATGGGGCAATGACGCGCGCGGCGACGACGGGCTCGGGCCGCTGTTGCTGGACCGGGTGACCCGCGCCGGGTGGCCGGACGTGACCACGATCGAGGATTACCAATTGCAGATCGAGCACGCGCTCGATCTCGACGGCGCCGACGCGGCGCTGTTCCTCGACGCCGGCAGGGACACGCCCGCGCCGTTCAGTTTTGCCGAAATTGCGCCGAAGCGCGACGCGACCCACACCACCCATGCGCTGGCGCCGGAAGCCGTGCTCGACGTCTATGCCCGCACGCTCGCCAAAACGCCGCCGCCGTCGTTCATGCTCTGCGTTCGCGGCGAAACGTTCGAACTCGGCGAGGGTCTTTCGGCCGAGGCGGCGGGGCGGCTCGAGGCGGCCTGGGATTTTCTGCAAGGGCTGATGCGGGAGCGGTCGGTCGAAGCTTGGCGGCGCGCCGCCCTCGCCGCCGCACGGAGGGATGCCCAAGCCGCAGGATGACCCTTGGGCCGCCCAAACAAATCTGCTCGCGTGCCCGCGATTTCAAAGTCTTAGGCGCCAAAAACTGCAACTTGCAACGGTCCAGTTGGGCAGGGGCCGGCCCTTGCGCCCTCATAGTGAGGAGCCCGCGGCACCCCTATATCTTGGGGGTCCGGAGCGCTCGGGGCCATACCATTTCCGGGCGCGAATCTGGACTTTTCAAAGACTTGCGGCGCCACATGTGGACGGGCTTCCATCTCAGCGATTCTGTTCCGACCCTCCTTAGGCCCGCGGATGGGAAGTCTCTGGGCGCGGCAATTTCAAAGATCGCGTAGGTGAGCATCCGGAACGCTTCCGGAAGGCGCGCGAGGGCCGCAGAACGCCTTCCAAAAGCTTCCTTTTCCTTCCTTTTCCTTCCAAGAATCCAACAATACCAACGAGTTGGGCGCGATATCGGCCCAGAAATTTTTTTCTCGCGCCCTCCTCCCGCCCGCGGCCGGGACGCCCTCGTTCAAGGGGTCGCCGGCCTGCTTGACCCGATCGGCCCCCGTCGCGTTCGCGCCGCGCCGCGCCCCGATCGATCGGACGGGGGGCGGGGCTTCGACGGACGGGAACACCTCGGCGATCTCCTTCAGGGCGGCGTGGGAACAGATATAGAACGGATTCGCAATCTTTGCAAGAAATTGTTGGTTTTTCTCGCAGGCGGGCGGAAGACCCGAAGCCAGCCGCAAGCCCGTGGGCGCGCCATGAGCGGACCGCGCCGGGAGCCTTCGTTGCCGCCTACCCGATGTTCCGACGCCGGGATAGTCTTGAAAACCGCCTTCCGAGGGCGGCGTCTCAAGGGCGCCTGTAGGCGCGGTCGCTGACCGCGCCGGCCGCGCTCAGCGACCGCGGCTACAAAAGGCCTTTACCTGCCGGATGAATCGGCCGCCAACTCTGGCGAAATAACGCCGGCCGGGAGAAATTGCGATTCGCGCTCCCTGGGCGCGGAAGAAACCGCGCGTTCAGAATTTCCAACTCACGGTTTCTGCGTCGGAGACGGTTGGCCGGGCGCGGGAGCTTGGGCGCCTGACGTCGGCGCCCAGAACTTCTCGAAATACTGCTGCATCTCAAGACGGGTTTCGGGCGTGAGGCCTTTGAGCCATGCGTTCGGAGGCGCTGCGCGGATCGTGTCAGTCACGCCCGGCATCAGGCGCTCGGCCTCCGGCAGGAACTCGCTATAGAAGATCTTCGCGACCTCGTAGGTCCCGTGCCACTGCACATAGTCGTTCCCCATCATGGAAGCGCCCATGCGGGCGCGCCGGCCCTCGTGGTGCCAGAGCTCAAAGTAAGTCCACTTGATGGGCGAATCGAACGGGATCTTGGTCACTTTGCCGGCCGCGGCCAGCTTGTCCATGACGCTCTTCGCCGGAATGAAAAACTTGTCGTTGCTCATGTTGATGAATGCGTCGTACTGAAAATAGAAGTTGTCAGTCCAGTCGGCGGCGTGACAGTTGGAGCACATTTGTTTCATTTCGGCGCGCTTCGTCTGCCGGTTGTCCGTCTGGGAAGCCACTTCCGGGCGCAGGTTCCAGGAGAGCCGCGTGCCGACGTCGTGCGTGTTCTGCAGCGCCGTCGTCGCGCCCATGTGGCACGTGGCGCATGTCGGCGCTGCGCTGTAGTCCTTACCCAGCACCCACGTGGGGGAGCCGAGGTTCATGTCGTCGAGGAAGGCGCGATAAGTAACGCCGTGCTTGCTTTCGTTGTAGATCTCAATTTGCGGATGGTCAGGGCCAAGATGGCAGTACCCGCAGCTTTCAGGGCGCCTAGCGATCGCGACTGAAAACGTATGGCGGCTGTGGCAAACGGAGCATGATCCCAGGCTGCCGTCGGGTGCGGCCGATGCCCTCGTTGGGCCAAGTGGCGGGGTCGAACTTGCCGTTCGCGAGCGGCTTCACCGTGCTGCCATGGCACTTTTGACATCCCATGACGTCTGCCTGAGGTCCTTCGACGATTTCCCCCAACACGTTGTCGAGCGATCCCAGGATCTGGCCGGCCTTTGCGTGGTGGCTCCCTTCGAACTCTTTCACCTCCCGTGCATGGCACGCGCCGCATTGCGTGGGCCCAACCAGCACGGCGATGGTGTAGCCGTTGTGCTCGAATGCCTCGGGCCGAGAGTTGTCCGCCTTATGGCATTCATAACAGCCAACCCCGGCGACTGCGTGCCTGCTGCTCGACCACTGCTGGTAAACCAGCGGCGTCGCCTGCTGCCGATGACAAGCGATACACGCCTGAGTTTCGTGTGACAACCCGCCAACGGTGCGTGTCTGCGCCCTCACATGTGGCTGGCACGCAAGCATTGCCGCAATAAAAATCACAAGCGACAGAGCGAGAGAGTTTCCCCGAAACATAGCACTTCCTCGCGACTGCGAGACTGCGCGCCGGCCTCAGAAAGATCGCGAACAGTCGCCGCGTCCATTCGCTGTTTCGCCAGGGCTGCCTGCTCTATGACCTCATCCCCAGCATGCCCGAGAGGGCGGCCAATCGATCCCCCGACCACACAGACATCACGAATCCGGCAAAATACTGCGAAAGGCGTCAGTCGCAGTGGAATTCCGACTGGCTGACCTTCGTGCAGCTCTTGGATTCCACGTCACGGATGAAAACGCCGCATTTCACATAGCAACATAGGAGCCGCTGCTTATCCGCCGACAATTTGATGACATTCGCGCACTGGTCGTTTGGCCCGAACGAATTGCCGGTCATCTGGCCGCCGTTGCTTTGCCACCCCGCGATGCTATTGACCGCCGGCACGCAATTGATCTGTTGAGGCTGCGGACAGGTAAACGGGCCCGCTATCGCCGACGGCGATCCAATCGCCAACGTAAGCACGCCGCCGGTCAGGGCGGCGAAGAGTTTCGCTCGCATGACGATTCTCCCTTTTTTGGAACGCCACGGAAAAGCCCGCGATCCAACGGCCGAATGATCTACGACTTTCGCGCGCCCGGCGACGGAGCCAATTCGTCGCTCACAAAATTAACGATGGTGATGAGGAAATGTCAAGGACGACCCATGCCGGGGCCATCGGATTTGTTTACGCCACTTTATCCAATCCCATTGTTACTCCAATCAGAATCAAAGCGTTAGTCTTGGCCTTCGGGACCGCAAATCTCCATCGCGCGTTCTGCCTGATCCGTGCTCCGCGTCAAGGTCGAGCCCGCTTCGCGGGGCGCCCTCGGCGGGCCTTGTCTGCTCTGCGCGCTTTCCCTTCTCCCGTTCGGGAGAAGGGCCGGGGATGAGGGCGCAGGCGCGTGAAGTTTTGGCCGCGATCGTCCGTACGGGCCGAGCATCCGCATTTCGACGCCGGCTGAGCCGAAAGGCTTCGGCTTCGGGCCCTCTCCTGAAAAGGGGGTGGTCAAGCCGCCTTCTCATCCATCAAGGTGCGCGCAAGCGA
Source organism: uncultured Alphaproteobacteria bacterium (assembly GCA_963805295.1). GTDB lineage: Bacteria > Pseudomonadota > Alphaproteobacteria > Rhizobiales > Beijerinckiaceae > Roseiarcus. The sequence goes on from CAWDTW010000057.1 coordinate 141,734, forward strand.
ATGAGAACTCATCCCTTAGCCCGTCGCGAGACGGGCGTCTTTCGACGCCCTCTGCGGGAGAAGGGAACGCGCGCCTTCTGCCGAGTGCGATTGCGGACGGGCGGCGGGCCGGCGTGCGTCTACTGCGCCGCCTCCGCCATCGCGGTCAGCGCGGCGGCGCCGGTCTCAAACTGGAGCCGGGCGAGGCGGGCGTAGAGCCCGTTGGCCGCGAGTAGCGAAGCGTGGGTTCCCTCTTCGACGATGCAGCCGGCCTCGATGACGAGGATGCGGTGGGCGTTGACGATGGTCGCGAGCCGGTGGGCGATGACCAGCGTCGTCCGGCCTTTCATCAGCATCTCGAGCGCGCCCTGGACCAAGGTTTCGCTCTCCGCGTCGAGCGACGAAGTCGCCTCGTCGAGGAGGAGCACCGGGGCGTCTTTGAGGATCGCGCGGGCGATGGCGATGCGCTGGCGCTCCCCGCCCGAGAGGGTTGCGCCGCGCTCGCCGAGCGCCGTGTCGTAGCCTTGGGGCAGGGCGGTGATGAAATCGTCCGCCGCCGCCTGTCTGGCCGCGGCGACGATTTCTGCGCGCGTCGCATTCGGCGCGCCATAGGCGATGTTGTCCGCGACGCTTGCCCCGAAAATGAAAGCGTCCTGCGGCACGAACGCGATTTCCGCGCGCAAGTTCGCTGGATCGAGCCGGGAAATGTCGACGCCGTCGAGCATGACCGCGCCGCGGGTCGGATCGAAGAACCGCAACGCCAACTGGAACAGGGTGGACTTGCCGGCTCCGGACGGCCCGACGATGGCGACTGCCTCGCCCGGCGCGACGCGGAAGCTCACGCCGCTGAGCACCGCCTCCTCGTTGCGGCCCGGATAGGCGAAATCGACCGCCTTGAACGCGAGCTCGCCGCGGACGGGCCGGGCGAGCGCGGCCGGCGCTGCGGGCGCGGCGATGCGCGGCTCGACGGCGAGCAGGTCGCCGATGCGCGCCGCGGCGCCGGCGGCCTGCGACACCTCGTTCCAGACTTCCGACAATTGCCCGAGCGCGCCGGCGCCGAAGACGGCGTAGAGCACGAACTGCAAGAGCGCTCCGCCCGACATTCGGCCCCCCACGACGTCCTGCGCGCCGAGCCACAGCACGACGACGATGCTGCCGAAGGCGAGGAACAGCGCCGCGGCGGTGACGATCCCGCGCGCCTGCGCCATGTGGCGCGCCGCCTCATAGGCGCCGTAGGCCGCCTGGCGATAGCGCCCTGCGGTGAAGGCCTCGGCGACGAACGACTGCATGACGCGAACCGCCGTGAGGCTCTCGGTCGCGAAGGCCGTCGCCTCGGCGAGGGTGTCCTGGGCGCGGCGCGAACGCTGGCGGACCGCGCGGCCGGCGGCGAACAGCGGCAGCACGATGACGGGAATCGCCGCGAGCACGAAGGCCGACAGCTTGACGCTGGTGACGACCATCATCGCGATCGCGCCGACGAACATGAAGAGGTTGCGCAACGCGATCGAGGCCGTCGAGCCGAAGGTCGCCTTGAGCTGCGTCGTGTCGGCGGAGAGGCGCGAGGCGATCTCGCCGGTTTTTTCCGCGTCGAAGAAGCCCGGATCGAGCCGCGTCAGATGGGCGAAGAGGTCCGAGCGCAACTCCGCGACCACGCGCTCGCCGAGCGTCATGACGAGGTAGGATCGCGCCCCGGAAGCGAGCGCGAGCACGGCGACGACGCCGAGCATGCCGAGGAAATAGACGCGGATGAAGCCGGCGTTGGAATCCGAAAAGCCGAAGTCGACCATCCTCCGGACCGCAAGCGGAACGACCAGCGTGGCGGCGGAAGCGATCAGAACGGCGACAAGCGCGGCAAAAATCCGCCCGCGGTAGGCGAGCGCGTAGGGCAGAACCGATTTCAGGGCGCCGAGCGGGGCTCGGGACGCTTTCGAGCCGGCGTTGGCGTCAGCGGACATTCTCATGCGGGGCTCCGAGCTTAAGGGCGGCTTTACGTATCATGTTTCCGCCGAAATCAAGGCCTTCGTCCGCGGCCTCTTGCCACGCCCGGCGCGGCGAAGTATAGGGGCCGCCAACCTAAGAGCCGCCGGTCCCCCGGACGGCTCTTCATTTGTTGCGCCAGAGACCTTGACGATGAAGCCCGACATTCACCCCAACTACCACATGATCAAGGTCGTCATGACCAATGGCGTCGAGTTCATGACCCGTTCGACCTATGGCGAGGACGGCGCGACCCTGCACCTCGACGTCGATCCCAACACCCATCCGGCCTGGACCGGCGGCACGACTCAGCTCCTCGACCGCGGCGGCCGCCTGTCGCGCTTCAACACCCGCTTCGGCGGCCTCGGCTTCGGCGGCAAGAAGTAGCGGGCCGCCCCCTCGTCCGGCCCTTCGGGCCACCTTCTCCCGCGAGCGGGAGAAGGGATTCCCCCTCTCCCGCATTAGGGCGTTCGTCAGAACGCCCGTCTTTCGACGGGCTATCGAGCGGGTCTACAGCGGCGCTAATCGTCTCACGCTTGTCACCGCTCCGCCGCCGCCCGCGGCGATGCGGGCGCGCGCCTCGGCGAGCGGCTCGCTGACCACCTTCATGTGCCAGCCGTTGGCGTGAATGAGCGTCCCGGCGTCGCGCATGATCCCGACATGGCCCTTCCAGAACACCAGATCGCCGCGCGCGAACGGCGTCGGGCCGCCGACGGCGATCGGTTCGCCGAGCGCGGCCTCCATCATGTCGCTGTCGCGCGGCGCGGCGATTCCGGCCGCGGTCAGGGCGGTCTGCACGAGGCCCGAGCAGTCGATTCCCTCCGACGTCCGCCCGCCCCAGAGATAGGGCGTCTCCAGGAAGCGCTCGGCGACCGCGACAAAGTCCGGTTCGCGGGAGCCGGCGTCGGCCAGATGGCGCGCCCAGAGATGCAGGCCGTCCCGCGTGACCGCAAAATCGCCCTCACGGCCCACGATCGTCAGCCGGGCGCCGAGCGAAAGCGCCATGCGCGGCGGCAGCTTTATGCTCGGTCTCGGATAGGCGTGGGTGCGGAGCGCCGAGACCCGATCGGTCGGCTCGGTCGGCGCCACGAGCGCCGCGGACGGCAAATAGCCGACGTAGAGATCCCGATCGAGCTCAGCCCAGGCAAAACCCTCGCTCTCGTCGTAGACCGTCACGGCCTCGCCGTAGAGCGCCTCGGTCTCGAGCGGCGCGTCGGGCGCCGGCGAACGCCTGAGCGGCGCGTTGGCTTCGACGATCTGCATCGCCCGTCCCTCGGCGTAGCGGGGCGCGTCGACGAGGCCCCGCAGGCGCGCCGCCGCGAGGTCGGGACGGACGGGGGTGACGCGAGGGTCGAATTGGACGACTGGCATGGGCGCTCGCTAACAGGATTCGCGACGTCCGTCGCGTCCGGCGAAAGCCTTTCCGCCGACCCATTCCCATTGTAGCCTGCGGGAAAAAGAGGATGGCCGCCGTGAGCGTCCTGCCGCATGACCGACGAGACAATTTCCGCGCGCCGCTCGACCCTTACGGCGCCGTCACCCACGAGGTTTTCAACCAGCCGGTCGAGCTGACCGATTACAATCTCTTCGACTCGGATGCGGCGCTGAAGGAGGCGGTGCGGCGCGAAGGCGCGGGCTGGGCGGCGGAAGCGTCTCACGGCGTTCGGCGCGCGGGCAGGATCGGCCGAGTATCTGGAGCAGGGCGCGCTCGCCAACAGGAATCCGCCCGAACTCGACACCCACGACCGCTACGGGCGCCGGGTCGATCTGGTCCGCTTTCATCCCGCCTATCATGCGCTGATGAAGGTCGGCGATCGAGGAGGGGATTCATTCGTCGCCGTGGACCGACCCGGGCGAAGGCGCCCATGTCGCCCGCGCGGCCCGCTCCTACATGCAGAGTGAGGTCGACGCCGGGCACGGCTGTCCGATCACCATGACCTTCGCCTCCGTCCCCTGCCTCGAGGCTGAGCCCGATCTCGCCGCGTCATGGCTGCCCAAGATCACCGCCCGGGTCTACGACCCGCGCAACGTCCCGGTCGATCAGAAAGCAGGGCCTGACGATCGGCATGGCGATGACGGAGAAGCAGGGCGGCTCGGACGTGCGCGCCAACACGACCCGCGCGCTTCCGGTCGGCGTCGAGGGTCCGGGCAGGATTTACGAACTCGTCGGCCACAAGTTCTTCGTCTCGGCGCCGATGTGCGACGCCTTTCTGGCGCTCGCGCAGGCGCGAGGCGGCCTCTCCTGCTTCCTCGTGCCGCGCTGGCGCCCGGACGGGACGAAGAACCCGCTGCAGATCGTGCGGCTCAAGCGCAAGATGGGCAACGTCTCCAACGCCTCGAGCGAGACGGAGCTGCGCGGGGCGCTCGGCTGGATGGTCGGCCCCGAAGGCCGGGGCGTCGCCACCATCATCGAAATGGTGGCGATGACCCGGTTCGACTGCATGATCGGCTCGTCGGCCGGCATGCGGATGGCGGTTTCCCAGGCGATCGATCATTGCCGCCAGCGCAAGGCCTTCGGCGCGCTCTTGATCGACCAGCCGATCATGACCGCCGTGCTCGCCGATCTCGCGATCGAGGCCGAGGCGGCGCTGGCGCTCACCATGCGCCTCGGGCGCGCGCTCGACCATCGCGACGACGCCCGCGAGGACGCGCTCGTGCGAATTGGCGCGCCGATCGGCAAGTACTGGATCTGCAAGCGTTCGCCGGGCCACGCCTATGAGGCGCTGGAATGCATCGGCGGCTCGGGGGTGATGGAGGATTCGCCGATGCCGCGGCTCTATCGCGAGGCGCCGGTCAACGCCATCTGGGAAGGCAGCGGCAACGTGCAGTGCCTCGACATCGCCCGCGCGGTCCAGCGCTCGCCGCAGACGCTCGACGCCTATTTCGCCGAGGTTTCGTCGACGAAAGGCGAAAGCGCGGCGCTCGACGCCCATGTCGCGGCGCTGAAGGACGAGATGCGCGATCTTTCGGACTTCGAGACGCGCGCGCGAAACCTCTGCGACCGCCTCGCCGTGGGCCTTCAGGCGGCGGCGCTCATCCGCGCCGGCTCCCCTGTCGCGGCGGCGTTCTGCCGCTCGCGCCTCGAGGCGCGCGGCGCCCACAATTACGGCGCGCTGACGGGGGTCGACAGCAAGGCGATCGTCAAGCGCGCCGCGGCGCGGTAGTTCCCTCTCCCGCTCGCGGGAGAGGGCTAGGGGAACCGCCCACCCCTCCTCATCCGGCGCTTCGCGCCACCTTCTCCCGCCGAGCGGGAGAAAGGGGTGGCCTTACATCTTCCCCAGCGCCTTGTCGGTCACGACGGTCGTATAGGCGCCGGTCGGCTCCTTGGAGATGACGGGGTCCGAACCGGCGGTCAGCAGCGTCTTGACCGTCCGCTCGTAGTCCGCCTTGTCGAGACGGCCGTCGGACCCTTGCGTCAGCTTGTTGATCTCGCCCATCATCTGGGTCTGGTGATGCTCGGTCTGGGCGCCGGTCAAGTCGTTGTCGAGCACGATCTTGACCGCCTCGCGGGGATGCGCGCGCGCGTAGGCCCAGCCCTCCATCGAGGCCTTGACGAATCGCGCCATCTTGTCGACGAAGGCCGGGTCCTTGAGCCTGTCCTCCATCACGTAGAGGCCGTCCTCGAGTGTCGCGACGCCCTGGTCCTCATACTTGAAGACCACAAGCTGACTGGGCTTGTAACCGGCGTCGATCACCTGCCAATATTCGTTGTAGGTCATGGTCGAGATGCAGTCGGCCTGCTTCTGGAGGAGCGGATCGACGTTGAAGCCCTGCTTCAGGACCTTGACGCCGCCGGGCGAACCGTCGGTCTTGAGGCCGAGCTTGTGCATCCAGTTGAGGAACGGATATTCGTTGCCGTAGAACCAGACGCCGAGGGTGCGGTCCTTGAGGTCGGCCGGGGTCTTGATGCGGGTGTCGGCGCGGCAGGTGAGCTCGAGGCCCGAGTGCTTGAAGGGCTGAGCGATGTTGACCATCGGCGCGCCCTTTTCGCGGGCGGCCAGCGCGGCGGGCATCCAGTCGACGACGACGTCGGCGCCGCCGCCTGCCAGCACCTGCTCGGGCGCGATGTCAGGGCCGCCCGGCTTGATGGTCACGTCGAGCCCCTCGTCCTTATAGAAGCCCTTGTCCTTGGCCACGTAAAAGCCAGCGAACTGCGCCTGGGTGACCCACTTGAGTTGCAGGGTCACCTTGTCGGCCGCGTGCGCGGCGCCCGCGGCGAGGATCGCCGCCAAGCCGACGAGAGCACTGAGAGATTTCTTCATTTTTTGATCCTCCGGTTCAACCACGTTCATCGCCTCACCGCGCGAAGCCTTTCTGCGACGCGAAGCTCAAGCCTCCTTCGCCCGATAGGAGGCGTGCCAGAACGTCACGCGGCGTTCGACGCCGGCGACGAGCGCATAGAACAGCGAACCGGTGAGCGCGGCGACCAGGATCGTCGCCCACACCATGTCGATGCCGAGATGGCCGACCTCGGTCGAGATGCGAAAGCCCATGCCGACCGTCGGCGTGCCGAAAAATTCCGCCACGATCGCTCCGATCATCGCGAGCGTCGTGTTGATCTTCAGCGCGTTGAAGACGAACGGCAGCGCCGCCGGCAGGCGCAACGCGATGAGGGTCTGCCAGTAGTCGGCGGCGTAGGTCTTCATCAGGTCGCGCTCCATCGCGCTCGCGCTTTCGATTCCCGCGACCGTGTTTACCAGCATCGGAAAGAAGGTCATCACCACGACGACCGCAGCCTTCGACTGCCAGTCGAAGCCGAACCACATCACCATGATCGGGGCGATGCCGACGATGGGAAGCGCCGACACCAGGTTGCCGAGCGGCAGCAGGCCGCGCTGCAGGAATTGCGAGCGATCGACCAGGATGGCGACGACAAGCCCCGAGACGCAGCCGACGGCATAGCCGATCAGCACGCCCTTGATCGTCTGCCAGAAGTCGGCCGCGAGCGTCGGGATGGAGGTGAAGAACCGCATCGCGATCGCCGACGGAGGCGGCAGGATGATCGTCGGCACGTGCAGAAGCCGCACGCCCGCCTCCCACACCCCGAGCACCGCGAGGCCGAAGACGAGCGGGGGCACGAGGTCGGCGAGGCCGCGCGATGTCACGGGATGATCCCCATGCGGTGCTCGGAGACGCGCCCAATGAGTCCGATGATCCCGACGAGGGCCGCCGACAGCGCCGCGGCGGCGAACAAGGCCGCCCAGATCTGCACGGTCTGGCCATAATAGGAGCCCGCGAGCAGGCGCGCGCCGAGGCCCCCGTCCTCGCTCTTGGTGACTTCGGCGACGACCGCGCCGACGAGGGCCGCCGCCGCGCCGATCTTCATGCTGGCGAAGAAGAACGGCGCGCTGGCGGGCGCGCGCAGCTTCAGGAACGTCTGCGCCCGCGTCGCCGAATAGGTGCGCATCAGGTCGAGCTGCAGCGGGTCCGGAGAGCGGAAGCCCTTGACCATGCCGACGGTGATGGGAAAGAACGACAGATAGGCGGCGATCGCCGCTTTCGGCGCGATCCCGGTGATGTCGAACTGGTTGAGGATGACGACGATCATCGGGGCGAGGGCGATGATCGGAACCGTCTGCGAGGCGACGATCCAAGGCATCGCCGACCGCTCGAGCCAATGCATGGAGACGATGAGAACGGCGAGGCCGATGCCCAGCGCGGCTCCGATCAGGAAGCCGATCAGCGTCTCCTCGAGCGTGATTGCCCCGTGATAGACGAGGCTGCGCTTCGACGTCGGCGCGGTCGCGAACACGAGCCGGTAGAGTTCGCCTGCGACCTGGTGCGGTCCGGGCAGTTTTGGCCGCTCCATGTTGAGAGAATCGACGATGAGGTCCTCGGTCGAATAGTCCGTCCGCTCCGCGTTGGCGTAGGCGTCGCGCTGCAACGAGGCGTTCATCAGCGCCGCGGCGACATACCAGGCGGCGAGAATGGCGAGGATGACGGTCGTGATGGGGAGAGCGGATTTCATGCGAGAGCCCCCCTTCCCCCCTTGCGGGGGAAGGTGGCGCGAAGCGCCGGATGAGGGGTCGGCGCCGTGAGGCGCGAATTGAAAAGGCGCGCGATGAATAGGCGCCTCGCGGCGCCGAACCCCTCACCCCCTACCCCTCTCCCGCAAGGGGAGAGGGGGGAGATGCGATCTGGCGCCTCAGCCTTCATAGGAATGCCCCAGGCGCAGGCCGCGCCGGACGCGGTTGGCGACCGCCATGAATTGCGGCGTCTCGCGGATCTCCAGTTGCCGGTCGCGGGGGAAGTTGCATTCGATAACGTCGAAAATCCGCCCGGGGCGCGGCGACATGACGACGATGTGGGTCGAGAGAAACACCGCCTCGGGGATCGAGTGGGTGACGAACAGCACGGTCTTGCCGGTCACCTCCCAGAGCCGCAAGAGCTGCTGGTTCAGCATGTCGCGCACGATCTCGTCGAGCGCGCCGAACGGCTCGTCCATCAGCAGAAGATCGGGATCGAAGGAGAGCGCGCGGGCGATCGAGGCCCGCTGCTGCATGCCGCCCGACAATTGCCAGGGAAACTTGTTGCCGAACCCCGCGAGATTGACGAGGTCGAGGCCCTTCCTGACCCGCGCCTCGCGTTCGGCCCTGTCGAACCCCATGATCTCGAGCGGCAGCGCGATGTTGCCCGCCACGCTTCGCCACGGATAGAGCGCCGGGGCCTGGAACACGTAGCCGTAGGCGCGCTTTGCGCGCGCCTCGCGCGGGCCCATGCCGTTGACGCGGATGACGCCGCTGGTCGGCGTCTCGAGGTCGGCGACGGCGCGCAGGAGCGTGGTCTTGCCGCAGCCGGAAGGGCCGATGAAGGAGACGAACTCGCCGCGCGCGACCTTCAGACTGATGTTGCTCAGCGCCTGCACCGGCCCGTCGCGCGTGTCGAAGCGCAGCGACAGGCCGCTGATCTCGATCACAACGTCGCCGGACGGCGTCTTGCCGACGCCGTCTCGTACGGGCGATGGCGCCGATGTCACGGCCATCTTCGACCCCGCCCCCTCATCGCGAGACGCCGACGGCGGCGGTGAATTCCTTGTACCTCTTCAAGGCGCGCGCATCCGCCGCGAACGGCTCGCGCCGGATGAATTTGCCGCGCCCGAGTTCCGCCTGCACCGAGCCGTCGCGGAACACGACGTCGCCGCGCGACAGCGTGTAGCGGGGAAGGCCGGTCACTTTGGTTCCCTCGAACACGTTGTAGTCGATCACCGACACCTGCGTCCTGGCGGAGATGGTCTTGTTGGCCTTGGGGTCCCAGACCGTGATGTCGGCGTCGGCGCCCGGGATGAGCGCGCCTTTGCGCGGATACATGTTGAGGATTCTTGCGCTGTTGGTCGAGGTGACCGCGACGAACTCGTTCGGGGTCAGCCGCCCCGTCTCGACGCCGTAGGTCCACAATACCGGCATGCGGTCCTCGAGGCCGCCAGTGCCGTTCGGGATCTTGGTGAAGTCGCCGAGGCCGAGCTCCTTCTGCTTGGTGGTGAACGAGCAGTGATCGGTCGCGACCACCTGGAGCGAGCCCGCGCGCAGGCCGTTCCAAAGGTCGTCCTGATGGATCTTGTCGCGGAAGGGGGGCGACATCACCCGGCGCGCGGCGTGTCTCCAGTCCTTATTGTAGTACTCGCTCTCGTCGAGCACCAGATGCTGGATGAGCGGCTCGCCGTAGACGCGTTTTCCCAGCGCGCGCGCCCGCGCGATCGCCTCATGCGCGGGGATGCAGGAGGTGTGGACGATGTAGAGCGGCACGCCCGCCTGGTCGGCGAGCATGATGGCGCGGTTGGCCGCCTCGCCCTCGACGTCGGGCGGGCGCGACAGGGCGTGGCCTTCCGGCCCGGTGACGCCCTTCTTCAAATAGTGCTGCTGCAACGCCGCGACGAGGTCGCCGTTCTCGGCGTGGACGAGCGGCATCGCGCCGAGTTCGGCGCAGCGGACGAAGGAGGCGAACATCTCCTCGTCGTTGACCATCAGCGCGCCCTTGTAGGCCATGAAATGCTTGAAGGTCGTCACGCCCGCTCTGACCACCTTGGCCATGTCCTCGCGCACCTGATCGTTCCAGTAGGTGACGCACATGTGGTAGGAATAGTCGGCCACCGCGTCCTTCGAGCGCTTCTCCCAGTCGGCGAAGGCCTCCATCAGCGGCTGGTTGCGGTTCGGGATGCAGAAGTCGACCACCATCGTCGTGCCGCCCGACAGCGCCGCCTTGGTGCCGCTCTCGTAGTTGTCGGCCGAGTTCGTGCCCATGAAGGGCATGTCGAGATGGGTGTGCGGATCGACGCCGCCCGGCATGACGAAGCAATCCGAGGCGTCGAGCGAGCTGTCGCCCTTCAGGTTTTCGCCGATCGCCTCGATGGTTTCGCCTTCGACGAGCACGTCGGCCTTGTAGGTCCGGTCCGCGGTGACGATCGTTCCGCCTTTGATGACGAGCGACATGGCCTTACTCCCCTTGGGCTCTCCAGGGCGGCGCCTCCTGCGCCGCCGATGACGGTCAGGATACGATCCCGGCTTTTTCGAGCACGGCGTGCATGAGCACGTTGGCCCCGGCGGTCGACCAATCCTGCTTGATGTCTTCGCTCTCGTTGTGGCTGACGCCGTCGACGCAGGGGGTGAAGATCATCGAGGTCGGGGCGACGCGCGCGATGTAGCAGGCGTCGTGCCCGGCGCCGGACACGATGTTGCGGTGCCTATAGCCGAAATGCCGCGCGGCGCGCCGCACCGCGTCGACGCAGCCGAGATCGAAGGCGACCGGCGCATAGTAGAACACCTGCTTCAATTCGTAGGCGAGGCCGATCTTGCCGGCGATCGCCTCGACCCCCTCGCGCAGCCTCTCGTCCATGCCGCTCAGGGTCTCGTCGACCGGGTGGCGGAACTCGCAGGTCATGAATGCTTCGCCGGGAATCACGTTGCGCGAATTCGGATAGGGGTTGAGCATTCCGACCGTGGACACGCCGAGCGGCGGGTTGCCGAGGCCGATGGCGTTGACGAGCTCCACGATCCTCGCCGCGCCGAGGAGCGCGTCCTTGCGCCGCGGCATCGGCGTCGAGCCGGCGTGGCTCTCGAAGCCGGTCAGCCGAATTTCGTACCAGCGCTGGCCCTGGCCGTGGGTGACGACGCCGACGTCGAAGCTCTCGTCCTCGAGGATCGGCCCCTGCTCGATGTGCAGTTCGAAGAAGGCGTGCACCGGCCGCCCGCCGACCGGCTCCTCGCCCCTGAAGCCGATGCGCGCGAGTTCGTCGCCGAGCGCCTTGCCCTCGCCGTCGAGCCGGGAATAGGCGAAGTCCTTGGTGTAGACGCCGGCGAACACTCCCGAGGAGATCATCGCCGGCGCGTAGCGCGAGCCTTCTTCGTTGGTCCAGTTGGCGACCTCGATCGGGCGGCGCGTTCTGATCTTGAGGTCGTTGAGCGAGCGCACCACCTCGAGCGCGCCGAGCACGCCGAGCGCGCCGTCGAACTTGCCCCCCGTCGGCTGGGTGTCGAGATGGCTGCCCATCATGACGGGGGCGAGCGCATCCGACTCGCCCGGCCGCCTCGCGAACATGTTGCCCATCTGGTCGACCTTGACCGTGCAACCGGCCGCATCGCACCAGCCGCGAAAGAGCTCGCGGCCCTGCCTGTCGAGGTCGGTCAGCGTCAGACGCTTGCAGCCGCCTTTCGGCGTGGCGCCGATCTTGGCCATCTCCATCAAGGAGTCCCAAAGTCTCGCGCCGTCGACGCGCACGTTGGACAGGTCCGCCATCGCAAATTCCCCGGAGGGTTCCTGAACGCTATTATAAGTTTGACCAGATGGTCAAATGACGTAACCTTGGGCGACAAGCCCATCGTTTCGGCGCCGATCGGCGCAGGTTTTCGCCGCCGCGGGGGCGGCCGAACGACCGCAGGGGAGGGGGGATGGCGCAGAGGAAACTCAGGCCGACCATCCGCAAGGAGAACGAGCGGGCGCTCCTCGAGGCGGCCGAGTCGATCTTCGCCGAGGAGGGATTTTCCGGCGCGACGACCGCGGCGATCGCCCGCCGCGCCGGCGTGCCGAAGGCGAACCTGCACTATTACTTCGCCACCAAGGAGGCGCTCTATCGCGCGGTGGTCGAACGGGTGCTCACCGCCTGGCTCGCCGCCGCCGCCTCGTTCGATTCGAGCGAGGACCCGCGCGCGGCGCTCTCGGCCTATATCGGGGCGAAAATGGACCTTGCGCGAGAAATGCCGCTCGCCTCGAGAATCTGGTCGGCCGAAATCATGCGCGGCGCGCCGATCATCCAGGATTTTCTCGACACCACGCTCAGCCAATGGGTCGCCTCGCGCGAGCGGGCGGTCAAGCGCTGGATCGCGGCGGGCAAGCTGAAGCCGGTCGAGCCGAAGGTGCTCTTTTACATGATCTGGGCGACGACCCAGCAATACGCCAACGCGGCGCACGAGATGACGACCTTGAACGGCGGAGAGCCGCTCGACGCCGCGGCCTTCGAGCGGGCCAAGGCGCAGGTGATCGAGACGATCCTCGGCGGGGTGGCGGCGTAGCGCGCCGACGGGAGGGTTCCGCGGCTCGCGTCGACCACCGCGATAGGGACCGCTGGAAAGAAAAAAGAAAAAGGAACCGTCCGGTTTCCGGGCGGTCATTTCGCGATGGCGTTGCTCAGTCGATCGCCAATGGCGACCGGCGCCGTCGCCGGGCGACAAGGCCCAAGCCGGCAAGGCCCAGCGCGGCGGCGGAGTGAACGCGGAAGCGCTTATATCGCCCGGTCGAGGCATACGCGGGCGTGACAGGCGGCGGTTCGGTGATAGACTGTGGGCTATCCGTTGACGCGGGTCAATGACGGCGGCCGTGTTGCGGGCGGATGTTGGACTGGGAGTGGCCGGGGGCTCCGTCGGCGCAATTTGCGCGATCCGGAACGCCTCGGTCTTAAGGAGGATGACAATCATGGCCAATGACAAGATGACGGCGCAGATGGCGAGCAAGGACGGCTTCATCGCCGCGCTCGACCAGAGCGGGGGATCGACGCCTGGCGCCTTGCGCCTCTACGGCATTCCGGACAGCGAATATAGCGGCGACGCCGAGATGTTCAGGCTGATGCATGAAATGCGCGTTCGCATCATCAGTGCGCCCGCCTTCACCGGAGAAAAGGTCATCGGCGCCATCCTGTTCGAGCGCACGATGGATGGCGAGGCGAAGGGCAAGCCGGTGCCGACTTTCCTGTGGGAGGAGCGCGGCGTCGTGCCCTTCCTCAAGGTCGACAAGGGGCTCGAGGCGGAGAAAGACGGCGTCAGCCTGATGAAGCCGATGCCGGATCTGGAGCCGCTGCTCGCCCGCGCGGCCAAGCTCGGAATCTTCGGCACCAAGATGCGCTCGGTGATCAACCTCGCTTCGTATGAGGGCATCGCGGCCATCGCAAAGCAGCAGTTCGAGATTGGCGAACAGATCGCCAGGCACGGTCTCATGCCGATTCTCGAGCCGGAAATCTCGATCAAGAGCCCGCAGAAAGCCGAGGCGGAGAGGCTTCTCCTTGCGGAGCTGACCAAGGGGCTCGACGCGTTGCCGGCGGGCCGCAAGGTGATGTTCAAGCTGACGCTGCCGGAGGTTGCGGACTTCTATGCGCCGCTGATCAAGGATAAGCGCGTGCTGCGCGTCGTCGCGCTTTCCGGCGGCTATACGCGGGCGGAAGCCTGCAGACGGCTCGCCGAAAATCACGGCATGATCGCCAGTTTCTCGCGCGCGCTGACCCAGGACCTCAGGCGCTCGATGAGCGAGGCGGAATTCGACAAGGCGCTGGCCGAGTCCATCGACGAGATTTTCCAAGCCTCGCGGGCGAAGGTCGCCGCTTAAGAGGCGCTAGAGAGGCGCTAGACGAAACGCGGCCGGCCGCCGGCGGGATCAAATCGCAGGGAGCGGGCCGGCCGAAATCGTCCATTGCTTCGTCATCGACGGCATCGCCGTCGGCGACGATCGCTTTCGGGACGTGCTTTGAACCTATCTGCCGACAATTCCTGCCAAATTTGGCGCCGCTTCGATGAGGCAATCCGCCGCGCTCTCGCCTGCCGCGACCTCTGGACAATCCGGCCCTGACCGGTTAGCAAAAAGGAAAGCGGCGCGGGGCTAAGGGAGAACCGGGCCAAAAAAAGGGATGGCGATGGATTACCAGGGGCGCTTCGAGGACGCGATCAACCGCTTGAAAGCCGAAGAGCGCTATCGCATCTTCGCCGATCTCGAGCGTGACGCCAGCCGGTTTCCGATGGCGATGTGGCGTCCCGCGGGCGAGGAGGACAGGCCCCGCGAAGTCACCGTCTGGTGCTCGAACGATTATCTCGGCATGGGCGGCCACCCCGACGTGATCGAGGCCTCGGTGCGCGCCGCGCGCGCCCACGGCGCCGGCGCCGGGGAACCCGCAACATCTCCGGCACCCATCATCCGATCGTGCAGCTCGAGGCGGAGCTCGCCGACCTGCACGGCAAGCCCGCTTCGCTCGTCTTCACCTCGGGCTGGGTCTCCAACCTCGCCGGCATCTCGACCATCGCGAGCCTGCTGCCGAACTGCCTCATCCTGTCCGACGCGCTCAACCACAATTCGATGATCGAGGGCGTGCGCCGCTCGGGCTGCCAGAAGACGGTGTGGCGCCACAACGACGTCGCCCATCTCGAGGAGCTCTTGGCGGCCGAGCCGATCGAGCGCGCCAAGCTCGTCGTGTTCGAGAGCCTCTATTCGATGGACGGCGACATCGCGCCGATCGCCGAGATCGTGGCGCTCGCCGAAAAATACCACGCCATGACCTACATCGACGAGGTCCATGCGGTCGGCCTTTACGGCCCGCGCGGCGGGGGGTTGAGTGAGCTCGAGGGGCTCGCCCATCGCATCGACGTCATCGAGGGCACGCTCGCCAAGGGCTTCGGCTCGCTCGGCGGCTATATCGCGGCGAGCGCGGCGGTGGTCGACGCGGTGCGAAGCTATGCGCCGTCGTTCATCTTCACCTCGACCCTGCCCCCCAGCGTCGCCGCGAGCGCAACGGCGGCGGTCAGGCGCCTGAAGCGCTCGAACGTCGAGCGCGAGCGGCACCAACATATGGCGAGGCTCGTCAAGCACGCGCTGCGGGCGGCCGGTCTGCCGGTGATGGACAATCCGTCGCATATCGTTCCCCTGTTCGTCGGCGACGCCGAGAGGTGCCGCGCCGCGAGCAAGCTGCTCCTCGAGCGGCACGCCATCTACATCCAGCCGATCAACTATCCGACCGTCGCCAAGGGCACCGAGCGCCTGCGCATCACGCCGACGCCGGCCCATCGCGAGGAGCAAGTGGCCGATCTCGTCGAATCGCTGGTCGACGTGTGGAAGACGGTGGGTCTCCGCTTCGAGGAGGCGAAGGTCATCCCCCTCCTGCGCCCCGCCGCGAAGGAAGCGGCGCAGTGCGTCTACCCCGAGATGAAGCGCGCCGCGGAGTAGACCCGGCGAGGTTCCCAGCCTTGCTCCGGCGCCGGCAGTTGGGCTAGGCGTCTTTCCATGCACGTTGCCCTCACCCCGGCCCTCTCCAGCGTAGGGCGTCGAGAGACGGGCGTCTTGCGACGCCCTATGCGGGGGAAGGTGGCCCGAAGGGCCGGATGAGGGCCTTGTCGTGACGTCAAATCAACCCCGCAAGCCCTTGCTCGCGGCGCTCGCGGGCGAACGGCAGCCGAGGCCGCCGATCTGGCTCATGCGCCAAGCCGGCCGCTACCTGCCCGAATATCGCGCGATCCGCGCCGGCGCGGCGACCTTCCTCGATTTCTGCTACACCCCCGCTCTGGCGGTCGAAGCGACCTTGCAACCGATCCGCCGCTTCGGCTTCGACGCGGCGATCCTGTTCTGCGACATTCTGGTCATCCCCGACGCGCTCGGGCAGACCGTCGCCTTCGAGACCGGCGAGGGCCCCCGCCTCGATCCGATCAAGGACGCAGAGGGACTTGCGAGGCTTTCGCACGAGCCCGATTGGAGCAAGCTCTCGCCCGTCTTCGAGACGCTCGACCGGTTGAAGACCGCGCTCCCCGGCGACGTCGCGCTGATCGGCTTCTGCGGCGCGCCCTGGACGGTGGCGAGCTATATGATCGCCGGGCGAGGCACGCCCGATCACGCGCCCGCGCGGCTCTTCGCCTATCGGCGCCCGAAGCTGTTCTCGGAGCTCATCGAGCGTCTCGTCGACGCCTCGGCCGAATATCTCGTGCGCCAGCTGGCGGCGGGCGCGGAAGCGGTGCAGATCTTCGATTCGTGGGCCGGCGTGCTGCCGCCCGCGGAATTCGAGCGCTGGTGCGTGGCGCCGGTCGCCTCTCTGGTCGCCAAGGTGCGCGCCAGCGCGCCGGAAGCGCCGATCATCGCCTTCCCGCGCGGCGCGGCGACGCAACTGAAGAAGTTCGCCGGCATGCCCGGCGTGGCGGCGATCGGCCTCGACACCGCGATCGAGCCGGCCGTCGCCGCCGACGCTCTGCCCGGCCCGATCGCGCTGCAGGGCAATCTCGATCCTCTGGCGCTGGTCGCGGGCGGCCCCGCCCTCGACGAGGGCGTCGATCGCGTGCTCGAGGGGTTCGAGGGGCGCGCGCACGTCTTCAACCTCGGCCACGGCGTCCTGCCGCAGACGCCGGTCGCGCATGTCGGGCGTCTCCTCGCGCGGGTGCGCGGGCGATGACCGGGATCGGCGACTCGACGCGCGACGATCCGCGGCTCGGCGGCGCCGCAGACTGGTTTGCGACGCTGCAAACCCGGGTCGTCGAGGCGATGGAGGCGCTCGAGCGCGAGTTCGCCGGCGCCGGGGCGGCGTGCGAGCCCGGCCGCTTTGCGATCGAGCCGTGGACGCGCACGGACGCGAGCGGGGCCCCCGGCGGCGGCGGCCGGACGGCGATGCTGCGCGGGCGCCTCTTCGAGAAGATGGGCGCGCATTGCTCGACCGTCTACGGCGCCTTCCCTGAGGAATTCGCCGAGCAAATTCCCGGCGCGGCGGACGATCCGCGCTTCTGGGCGGCGGGCGTCTCGGTCATCGCCCATCCCTGGAGCCCGCATGTGCCGACGGCGCATATGAACGTGCGGCTCGTGCGCACGACCAGGACCTGGTTCGGCGGCGGCGCCGATCTCACCCCGATGCTCGAGGCGCGCCGCGCGCAAACCGATCCCGACGCGGTCGCCTTTCACGCGGCGATGCGCGCGGCCTGCGAGCGCCATCGGAAGGTCGCCGACGCCGATCGCTTCAAGGCCTGGTGCGACGAATACTTCTTCTTGAAGCATCGCAACGAGCCGCGCGGAATCGGCGGCATTTTCTTCGATGGGCTCAACAGCGCCGGCGACGCGGGAAATTCTGCTTTCGACGACGATTTCGCGTTCGTGCGCGACGTCGGCGAGACTTTTATCGCCGTCTATTCGGAGATCGTCCGGCGAAATGCGGCGGCGCCCTGGAGCGCGGCGGAGCGCGAGGAACAATTGGTGCGCCGGGGCCGTTATGTTGAGTTCAACCTGCTGTATGATCGGGGCACGATCTTCGGCCTCAAGACGGGCGGCAATATCGCCTCCATTCTGTCATCCATGCCGCCCGAGGCGCGCTGGCCCTGAGCGTTTTTCTAACCGCAAGAGGGTTTCACATGATCAACGCTGCACAATCTGGACGCTTCCGCATCGGCGGAGCGTTCGACGTCAACCGTCTCGGCTTCGGCGCCATGCGCATCGTCGGACGGGGAATTTGGGGCCCGCCCGAGGACCGCGCGGAGGTCTTGCGCACCTTGCGCCGGCTCCCCGAACTCGGCGTCGACTTCATCGACACCGCCGACGCGTACGGCCCCGACTTTTCCGAGGCGCTGATCCGCGAGGCGCTCCACCCCTATGGAAAGATCCACATCGCGACCAAGGGCGGCCTTGCGCGCACCGGACCCGAAGTCTGGATTCCGCTCGGGCGGCCGGAATATCTCATCCAGCAGGCGCACAAGAGCCGCTGGCGGCTCGGCGTCGAGAGGATCGATCTCTGGCAGCTGCACCGCATCGATCCGAAGGTGCCCGCGAACGAGCAGTTCGACGCGATCAAGACGCTGATCAGGGACGGCGTCGTTCGTTGCGCCGGCCTTTCCGAGGTCGATGTCTCGGAGATCGAGGCGGCGTCGAAATACTTTCCGGTCGCCACCGTCCAGAACCGCTACAACCTCTCCGACCGCGCCAGCGAAGCGACGCTCGACTCTTGCGCGAAGAGCGGCATCGGCTTCATTCCGTGGTTCCCGCTCAACGCAGGCGAGCTCGCCCGCGAAGGCTCGGCGCTCGAGGCGATCGCCCGCAAGCACAAGGCGACCCCCGGCCAGATCGCGCTCGCCTGGCTCCTGAAGCGCAGCCACGTCATGCTGCCGATCCCCGGCACCGGCAAGGTCGCGCATCTCGAGGAGAACGTCGGCGCCGCGGCGATCAAGCTTTCGGACGAGGAGTTCGCTACGCTCGACCGCGTGGGGCGCGCGGCGGCCTGAGCAGCCGCGCTCAGCTCCTCAGCACGGCACAGGCCCCGCCGACGGCCTGAAGGCGGTCGCAGAGCTTTTGCGCTTCACTGTGGGTCTGTGCCGGTAGGCGCACGCGATAGAACGGGCGCCATCCTCGGCTCCGCAAAACGGAGCCGAGCACGAACGGTGTGATGTCTCCGATAACGCTATGATAATCGTGCTGCGCCCGGGCGAAGGCGCGGAGCGCAGAGCCTTTGTCGAAGCTGGCGGATATCTGCACGCCCCACGGCGCGAACAAGCCGGAAACGATGGGCGAGGCCGACGGACTGCGCTCGACGCGCAGCTTCGCGATCGAGGCGAGACACGGCTCGTGCGGCTCGGGCGAAGCGGAGGCCGGGGGCTTGTCGCCGCGCCACTCCTCGACGTCGTGACCGGTGATCGCGAGTACATAATCCTGCGTCTCGAGCGGCAGCATGCCCTGCCCCGCCAGCCAGCCGGCGAGCGCGTTTGGCCCGGCGTTGTAGGCGGCCGCCGCCAGGCCGAGATTGCCGAAGCGCTGCGCGAGATCGGCGATGAGCTTAGCCGACGCGGGGATCGCGGTCGCCGGATCGAACGGGTCGGCGAGCCCGCGCTCGGAGGCGGTGCCCGGCATGAATTGAGCGACCCCTCGGGCGCCCGCCGGACTGACGGCGCCGGGCTCGAAGGCGCTCTCCCGCCAGATGAGCCGGGTGAAGAAATCGACCGGCAGCCCGTCGGCGCTGGCCGAGGCTTCGACGATCCCGCACAGCGTCGCCAGGGCGTTGTCGGTGGCGGGCTCCGCTTCGCTCGCGAGCGCCGGCGCCGCCGACGCCGCGAACAACGCGACGACAAGCAACGCTCCGCACGAGCGAGCGTCGCGCCTCCGGGCGAAGCGGAGCGCCGCCCCCGTCAAGGCCCGAACCCGCCTCTTCGCCGTCGGCGGGGCCGCCGGCCGGAAAGCCGCCGACCCGCCCCCTCACGCTTCGACCTTCTCGAGCCAATCGGCGACAAAGTCGGCGACCTCCTCCCAACCGGGCCCGGCGATGACGAGATGACGCCGGCCGTCGAACGCCCGGAACTCGGTTATCGCGCCGCGTTGCCGGTGGCGAGCGAAATTATCGAAGTCGAGCGACGCCGGAATGACGCGATCCTGCGCGCCCATGGGGCCTCCGCGAGATCGCTCCCGATCGCACACATTGCTTCGGACCGGTGGGATGCTTGCCGATTTGTCGAGCCGTGCTTGGCCGATCGACTCGATGTCGCGCCTCGCCTAAAGCAGAACTAGGACGCTCCGGGGGCCGATGCTATAGGGGCGCAGCGCCGCGCGTCCCCTCATCCGCTGACGAGGAAAATGCCCCCGATGTCCAAGATCAAGGTCGAGAATCCGGTCGTCGAACTCGACGGCGACGAGATGACGCGCATCATATGGCAGCTCATCCGCGAGAAGCTGATTCACCCCTATCTTGACGTCGAACTCAAGTATTTCGACCTTTCGGTCGAGCATCGCGACGCCACCAACGACCAGGTGACGATCGACGCGGCGATGGCGATCAGGGCCACCGGCGTCGGGGTCAAGTGCGCCACGATCACGCCGGACGAAGCGCGGGTCAAGGAATTCCATCTCAAGGAGATGTGGAAGAGCCCGAACGGCACGATCCGCAACATCCTTGGCGGCGTCATCTTCCGCGAGCCGATCATCTGCAAGAACGTGCCGCGCCTCGTCCCGAGTTGGACCCAGCCGATCGTCATCGGCCGCCATGCCTACGGCGACCAGTACCGTGCGACCGACTTCAAGGTCCCGGGCAAAGGCCGCCTGACCATCCGATTCGAGGGCGAGGATGGCGCGGTGATCGAGAAGGAGGTGTTCAAGTTCCCCGGCGCCGGGGTCGCGATGTCGATGTACAATCTCGACGAGTTGATCCGGGACTTCGCCCGCGCCTCGCTGAACTACGGCATCATGCGCAAGTATCCGGTCTATCTGTCGACCAAGAACACGATCCTGAAAGTCTACGACGGGCGGTTCAAGGACGTCTTCCAGGAGGTCTACGACAACGAGTTCAAGCCGAAATTCACCAGCCTCGGAATCACTTACGAACATCGCCTGATCGACGACATGGTCGCCTCGGCGCTCAAGTGGGCGGGCGGCTACGTGTGGGCGTGCAAGAACTACGACGGCGACGTCCAGTCCGACACCATCGCTCAGGGCTACGGCTCGCTCGGCCTCATGACCAGCGTGCTGATGACGCCCGACGGGCAGACGGTCGAGGCCGAGGCCGCGCACGGCACCGTCACGCGCCACTATCGCGAGCACCAGAAGGGCCGCGAGACCTCGACCAACTCGATCGCCTCGATCTTCGCCTGGACTCGCGGCCTCGCCCACCGCGCCAAACTCGACGGCAACGCGGCGCTCGCCAAGTTCGCGGAGACGCTCGAGAAGGTCTGCGTCGAAACGGTCGAAGCCGGTTATATGACCAAGGATCTGGCGCTGCTCGTCGGGCCGAACCAGAAATGGCTCTCGACCACCGGCTTCCTCGACAAGGTCGACGAGAATCTGAAGAAGGCGATGGCGGCGTAGGCATTTCATGCCGCTGGCGGTGCTGCTTCGAGGGCCGATATCGTGCACAAGGCTGCCGAGTCCATTGAACCAATAGTGTTCCCATAACTTGGCGAGAGCGGAGACTTTGGAGGCTAGAGCGTGATGCGATCGAGTTGAACCGCCGCCGTCATCGCGGCCACAACCAAGAAACCGAGGCGTCGACGCCAAACGGATGGGGCGCCGATCGCGCATTCATGCCAACTTGTTACAAGGCCTGCCCATTGCCGTTTTGAGCGTTTTCAAAGGATTGGAGCAAGAGCCGGCTCTTGTTCGCACCCACGCCTCACGGGTGCGCAGTCCACGAAGCGGGCCTCGCGGGGTGAGCCGAGCATCCTTCGAGGCCCATTGCCGAGGGCGATGGACCTCGATGAAGTCTGTGGCTCATGACGCTCTCCCATGGACGGTCCTATGGAACAAACATAGAATGGAATATGACTTTCGCCAAGAATTTTCACAGCCGCCTGCGGGCGTAACAGGCGCGGCGCCGACGGGGCGCCGCCGTGGCGCCGGCCCGTCGCGGAGATCGGCCGACGCGGTCGAGCGACCGCCGCTCCCGGTCCAGAAACAGGGAGTTTCAGTTCGCGGAACAGGGAGCTTTCGCACGAGAACAGGGCGCTCTCGCACGAGAACAGGGAAGTTTTCGCGCGATTCCCGGCACGCTCTTGATTCGTAGTACAATCGCTCTTCGTCGGTTGCTGGCCAACCCCTCGGAACCTGCACCGCCCAGGAATGCGTCAACTCCTTCGCCAACGCCGCCTAACGAACATTCTTAAATTCATCCCGCTCTAGTGTACCGACTTTAACGCTTGTCGCCCACGGGCGACTTTCTCAAGGATGTCGGCGGCTGGCGCGGTCCAGACGAAGGGCTTGGGTGCGGCATTGTGTTGCTCAAGGTAGGCTTCGATGGCGGCGTTGAGTTGGGCGACGCTGTGGAAGACGCCGCGTCGAATGGCGTCGTCGGTGATCAGGCCGAAGAACCGTTCGACGAGATTGATCCAGGAGGCCGATGTCGGGGTGAAGTGAAGGTGAAAGCGGGGGTGGCGCTTGAGCCAGGCCCTGACCTTGGGGTGCTTGTGGGTCGCGTAGTTGTCGACGACCAGATGCAAATCGAGCAATTTCGCGGTGTTGCGGTCGATGGTGCGCAAAAAGCGCAGAAACTCCTGATGGCGATGGCGGCGCATGCATTCGCCGATCACCTTGCCGGTGGCGACGTCGAGCGCGGCGAACAGGGTCGTCGTCCCATGGCGCTTGTAGTCGTGGGTCATCGTGCCGGCGCGGCCCTTCTTCAGCGGCAGTCCCGGCTGGGTGCGGTCGAGCGCTTGGATCTGGCTCTTCTCGTCGACCGAAAGCACCAGCGCCTTGTCCGGCGGGTCGAGGTAAAGCCCGACAATATCCTGAACTTTCTCACAAAACTTGGGGTCGCTCGAGAGCTTGAAGCTGCGCGTCAGGTGCGGCTTGAGCCCATGCGCCGCCCAGATGCGCTGCACGCTCGAATGGCTGAGACCGACCGCCTTGGCCATCTTGCGCAGAGACCAGTGCGTGCCGCCCGGCGGCTTCTCGTGCAGCGTCTTGTTGACGACCCGCTCGACCGTCGCGGCGTCCAAAGGCGGCTTGCGGCCAGGACGAGTGGCGTCGCGTTCGAGCCCCGCAGCGCCGCGCGCAAGATAGCGCTCACGCCATCGATCGACGGTTCGTTTGGTCTTGCCGGTCGCCCGAACGGTCTCCCTCACGCCGGCCCCTTGCGCCCACATCAAGACGATCCGCGCCCGCCAAACCAGCTTCTGCGGCGTGTTTCGGCCCGCCACCCAGCCTTCCAGCCGCGCCCGATCCTCAGGAGACAACCAGATGCATGATTCGTTTTCCATCCCCCTCGACTCGCACGATCGCGCGCCGCTGGGAATCCTTCCGTTAGTTACGGAACACTAGTTATGCTTTGCAACGAAGGGGCTAGTGTTTGGCGAGTTCGACCAACTTTGCGCTAACCGCGTTGAGCGATTCCTCTAACTTTGACCCGTCGGGTCCTCCAGCTTGTGCCATATCGGGTCTTCCACCCCCTCCCTTACCGCCGAGAGCCACCGCACCCGCCCGTACGAGGTCGATGGCGCTTATTCGGTTAACATAATCTGGAGTGACCGAGACGACCAAGCTGGCTTTGCCGTCAGGGGTTGAGTTTGCGATCGCCACAACACCGCCTGAGGTAAGTTTCGCCTTAGCCTCGTCAGCCAATGGTTTCAGATCCTTTGCATCGAGCCCCTGAAAGGTCCTAAACATTACTGGGATTCCGGCTACGCTTAAGCTTGGTTCTGCCCGGGCTTGCGTGATTGCCATGGATCGGCCGGCGAGTTGTACCGTTGTGCCGCTCTCGCCTGCTAGCGCCAGCCTGCGCCTAGCCTCGGCGAGTTCGCGCTCGAGCTTGCGCTTGTCGTCGATGAGCGCCTCGAGGCGCTGAGCCGCCTCCTCGGGCGGGGCGCGCAGGAGCGCGGCGAGATCGGCATAGGCGCGTGAATTGGCTCTGAGCCGCTTGCGCGCCTCGTCTCGGGTCTTGGCTTCGATGCGCCTGACGCCGGCCGCCACCGCGGTTTCGCCCACGATGGCGATGAGCCCGATGTCGCCGGTGCGGCTCACGTGGGTGCCGCCGCACAATTCGATCGAATAGGGGCGCTCATGGGTCGAGTCGTCCTCGATCACGCCCATGCTGACGACGCGGACCTCGTCGCCGTATTTTTCGCCGAACAGCGCGCGCGCGCCCGAAGCCCGCGCGTCGTCGAGGCTCATGAGGCGCGTCGTCACCTCGGCGTTCTCGAGCACGACGCGGTTGGCGATGTCCTCGACCGCCGCGATCTCGGCCGCAGTGATCGGCTTCGGATGGGCGATGTCGAAGCGCAGCCGGTCGGGCGAGACGAGCGAGCCCTTCTGGGCCACGTGATCGCCGAGCACGAGCCGCAACGCTTCGTGCAGGATGTGGGTGGCCGAATGGTTGGCGCGCGTCGCCGAGCGGGCGGCGCGGTCGACGGCGAGCTCCACCGCCATGTCGAGGCGCGCCGATCCCTCGACGATCGACACGTCGTGGACGATGAGATCGCCGAGCTTCTTGCGCGTATCGGTGACGGCGGCGCGGAAGCAGGGCCCGGCGATCTCGCCGACGTCGCCGACCTGGCCGCCCGACTCGCCGTAAAACGGCGTCTGGTTGAGGATGAGGGAGCCCTTTTCGCCCGCCTCGAGGCGATCGACTTCGACGCCGTCCTTGACGATCGCGCGGATGATTTCCTCGGCGGTCTCGGTTTCGTAGCCGAGGAAATCGGTCGCCCCGATCCGCTCGCGCAAGGCGTACCACACCGTCTCGGTCGCCGCCTCGCCCGATCCCGCCCAGGCGCGGCGCGCCTCGGCGCGCTGTCGCTCCATGGCGGCGTTGAAGCCGTCGACGTCGACCGAAAGGCCGCGTGGGCGGAGCGCGTCCTGGGTCAGATCGAGCGGAAAGCCGTAGGTGTCGTAAAGTTTGAAGGCGGTTTCCCCGGACAGCACCCCGCCGGAACCGAGCGGTCCCGTCTCGTCCTCGAGGATCGCGAGGCCGCGCGCGAGCGTCGTGCGGAAGCGCGTCTCCTCGAGCTTGAGAGTTTCGGCGATCAGCGCCTCGGCGCGCACCAACTCGGGGTAGGCCTGGCCCATCTCGCGGGTCAGCGCCGGAACGAGACGCCACATCAGCGGATCGCGCGCCCCGAGGATTTGGGCGTAGCGCATCGCGCGGCGCATGATGCGCCGCAGCACGTAGCCGCGGCCCTCGTTCGAAGGCAGGACGCCGTCGGCGACGAGGAAGGCCGAGGCGCGCAAATGGTCGGCGACGACGCGGTGGGAGGCCCGCTGAGGCCCATCGGGATCGACGCCGGTCAGATCCGCGCTGGCGCGAATGAGCGCGCGGAAGAGATCGATGTCGTAATTGTCGTGCACGCCCTGCAGCACGGCGGCGATGCGCTCGAGGCCCATCCCGGTGTCGATCGAGGGGCGCGGCAGGTCGACGCGTTCGCCGCCCGGCAACGTCTCGAACTGCATGAACACGAGGTTCCAGATCTCGATGAAGCGGTCGCCGTCGGCGTCCGCCGAGCCGGGCGGCCCGCCCGGAATGTGTTCGCCGTGGTCGAAGAAGATTTCCGAGCACGGGCCGCAGGGTCCGATGTCCCCCATCGCCCAGAAATTGTCGCTGGTGGCGATGCGGACGATGCGCTCGTCCGGCAGGCCGGAGATCGCCTTCCACAGGCGGAAGGCCTCGTCGTCGTCGTAATAGACGGTGATGGTGAGGCGGTGCTTGGGCAGGCCGAAGTCGCGGGTCAGCAGGCTCCAGGCGTATTGGATCGCGTTGTCCTTGAAATAGTCGCCAAACGAGAAGTTGCCGAGCATTTCGAAGAACGTGTGGTGGCGGGCCGTATAGCCGACGTTGTCGAGGTCGTTGTGCTTGCCACCGGCGCGCACGCATTTTTGCGCCGTCGCTGCGCGTAGGTACGGACGCTTTTCGACGCCGGTGAAGACGTTCTTGAACTGGACCATGCCGGCGTTGGTGAACATCAGGGTCGGATCGTTGCGCGGCACTAGCGAACTCGACGGGACGACCTCATGCCGGTTCTTCGCGAAGAACTGGAGGAAGTTCGATCGAATTTCGTTGACGCCGCTCATGAACACGCTGCCTCGGCACGGTATTCCCGCGCGCCTTCTAGAGCATGGCCACAGAAAGCGCCAACGCGAATCATGTTCGGGCGCCGACTGCGCCCGCTCGACCCGATCAACGGAAATGGCGAGAGAAAGTTGCGCTGACGGGCGCCCAAAGGCGTGTCCAGGCGCCCTGAAAACCAGCGATCGAGAAGGCGGCCCGCGAGGGCCGGTCTTGCCGCCCCCGCGCGCGCCGAACGCGCGAAGATCGATGAGCTCTTCGGCGGATGGACGCGCCCCTCTTGGCGGGGGACGCAAGGCGCGCCCAAGGGAGCCGGATCAGCCCTCGGCGTTGTCCTCGTCCGACGGACCGGCGTTTTCGAGGATGCGGTCGGCGATGAGGCCAGCGTTCTCGCGAATGACGCGCTCGATCCGGTCGGCCATTTCCGGGTTGGCCTTCAGATAGGCCTTGGCGTTCTCGCGCCCCTGGCCGAGCCGGACGCTGTCGAAGGAGAACCAGGCGCCCGATTTCTCCACGACGCCCGCCTTGACGCCAAGGTCGATCAGTTCGCCCATCTTCGAGATGCCTTCGCCGTACGTGATGTCGAATTCGACCTGCTTGAACGGCGGGGCGACCTTGTTCTTGACGACCTTCACCCGCGTCTGGTTGCCCACGACCTGGTCGCGATCCTTGATCGCGCCGACGCGGCGGATGTCGAGGCGCACGGAAGCGTAGAATTTCAGCGCGTTGCCGCCCGACGTCGTCTCCGGCGAGCCGTACATGACGCCGATCTTCATGCGGATCTGGTTGATGAAGATCACCATCGTGTTGGAGCGCGAGATCGAGGCTGTGAGCTTGCGCAAAGCCTGGCTCATCAGGCGCGCCTGGAGCCCGGGCAGGGACTCGCCCATCTCCCCCTCGATTTCGGCCCGCGGCGTCAGCGCCGCGACCGAATCGACGACCAACACGTCGATCGCGCCCGATCGCACGAGCGTATCGGTGATTTCGAGCGCCTGCTCGCCGGTGTCCGGCTGGGAAATGAGCAAATCGTTGAGGTTCACGCCGAGCTTGCGCGCATAGACCGGATCGAGCGCGTGTTCGGCGTCGACGAAGGCGCAGACGCCGCCCTTCTTCTGCGCTTCCGCGATCACGTGCAGCGTCAGCGTCGTCTTGCCGGACGATTCGGGTCCATAGATTTCGATCACCCGTCCGCGCGGCAGGCCGCCGACCCCGAGCGCGATGTCGAGGGCCAGCGACCCGGTCGACACCGTCTCGATCTCGACCGCCTGCTGGTTCTTGCCCAGGCGCATGATCGAGCCTTTGCCGAAGGCGCGTTCGATCTGCGACAGGGCGGCCTCGAGCGCCTTGGTCTTGTCCACGCTTGTCCCTTCCACCACGCGAAGAATCGGTTGGCTCATCGTCGTCGTCCTTCTCTCACGGGCGGGGGCCGATCCGCAACTGCAGCCCAGGCGGCCCTTGGGGAGGCATCTGTGCATGATTTGTTCCCATGCGCAAGTTCTTTTTCTGTTCTCGGCAACTATTCGGTTAGCGGCGTCAAAATCGGACGCTTTCGTCTTCGCCTCGCCACCGTCGGCGCGCGACGCTCGGCTCTACACGCTGAGAGCGGACTTTACCCCTTGCCGGCGGCGCTGGGCCTGGGCGCGGGCCTTGTCGACCGCAGAGCGCGCCGAGTCGTCGAGCGTGAACATCTCGAGCGCCTCGTCTTCCGCGTCGGTCACCGGCGTGATGGCGAGGTCGGAATAGGTTATCGCCTGCGGGTCCGCCTGGATGCGATAGCGCGCGCACGCCCCTGCGCCGCATCATCCGTTCGACGTGCTCGTCGCTATGGTACCAGTTCCACGCGTCCCAGTACGTGCGCTGCCGCTCCTCCCGGCTCATGCGCGGGTGCTCGACTGTCGCGGTTTCGAGATCGTATTTGTTGAGGTCGCGGCGCACGCTGGCGGGAGTGTCGCCCGGGAGACCGATGATGAAGCCCGCGTAGGTGACCATGCCGGCGTTTTTCCAGGCCTGGAACATCGTGCGATATTCCGTGGTTCGGTTCTGGTTCTTCTTCATCTGGACGAGATTGTCCGGATTGATGCTTTCCAGTCCAATGAAGGCGTAGCGGCAGCCGGCTCGGGCGGCCTTTTCGATGAATCTCGGAATCTTGTGCGCGAGCGTATCCACCTGGATCAGAAAGCTGATCTTGAACCCCTGCTCGCGCAGCTCGATCAGTCGGTCGAAGATCGGCTCCCAGTTCTTGTTGCGGGCGAAATAGTCGTCGGTGATGAAGAAGCGGGAAATGTTTTGCGCGGCGTTCTGCCGGACGATCCGCTCGATGTCGTCGGCGCCGCGGAACCGCGACTTGCGGCCCTGCACGCACGGGCGGAAAGCCGGGGACGGCGGCGGCGCGAGACCGGCGCATTCGCCGCCGCTTCGTGCTAGAGAAGCCCGCGACCGAGGAGCCTTCATGATTTCGGGATTGATCGCGCTTGCTTTCGCCGCCGCCTTCGCCGGCGCCGCCGTCTACGTCAAGTGGGTCGAGCAGCCGGCCCGCATGGCGCTGGACGAAGAGGCGCTGTTGAGCGAATGGGGTCCGAGCGACCGCCGCGGCGTCGCGCTGCTGGCGGCGTTCGCGCTGGCGGCCGCGGTCGCCGGCTTCATTGCCTATTTCGAGTTCGGAAGACGTCCGCTGGGCGTTCGGCGCCCTGATCATCGTTTCGAGCTGGCCTTACGCGTTTTTCGTGATGGCGCCGTTGAACAACCAGATCCTGTCTCTGCGCGGGCACGACGTGGCGGCGGCGCGCGCGCTGGTGCGCCAGTGGGGTTTGATCGAATTGGGCTTCGCCGCGATCGGCGTGCTCGCCGTGGCGATGTTCCTGTGGGCGCTTTGAGCGACGCGGACTCGCCGCCTCGCCTCGGGAGCGCCGCGCGCGACGTCGCTGACGCGTTGCGGTTCTTCACGCGGCTGCCGCTGCCCGCAGAGGCGGGCGGGCCGCCCGATTTCAACCGCATCGCCTGGGCCGCGCCCGTCGCGGGCGCGATCGTCGGCCTCGTCGGATCGGTCGCGCTGGCGTTCGCGCGGCTCCTTGGCCTGCCGCCGCTCGTTGGCGCGGGTCTCGCGACGGCGGCGCTGGTCGCCGCGACCGGAGCGCTGCATGAGGACGGCCTCGCCGACGTCGTCGACGGTTTCGGCGGCGGCGAAACGCTCGTCCGCAAGCTCGAAATCATGCGCGACAGCCGGATCGGCGCCTTTGGCGCGACCGCGCTGACGCTGGCGCTGCTCCTTCGCGTCGGGGCGCTTGCGAGCGCGCTCTCCCATGGATTCTGGAGCGCAGCCGGGGCGTTGGTCATCGTGGCCTCCGTGTCGCGCGCCGGCGCGCTGATGCCGCTCGCGCTGCTCGATCCGGCGCGGACGGACGGCGCGGGCGCCGCGGCGGGGCGGCTCCGGCCGCGAGCTTTCGCCGCCGCGTGGGGCGCGGCGCTGGTCGTCGCTTTCATTGTCGGCGCGGCGGCGACCGGGCTCGGACGCGCGGTCGCGGCTGTGATCGCGGGCGCGATCGGCGCGGCGGCGATGACGGCGTCGGCGCGGCGGCAGATCGGCGGCCAAACCGGCGACGTCGCCGGCGCCGCGCAGCAATGGGCGGAAATCGCCGGCTGGTGCGGGCTTCTCACGGGCGCGTAGGCAGCCTAGATGACGTCCATGTCCGCCGTCGAGATTTCGACCCCCTGCGTCAAGATCTGCGTCGTCGATCCGGCTTCGGCGCTTTGCGTCGGCTGCGGCCGGTCGGTCGCAGAGATCGGCGCGTGGCGCGACATGAGCGAGGCGGCGCGCCTCGCCGTCATGGCCGGGCTCGACGGGCGGTTGCGCGAGGCTCGCTCGCGCTCCGGGCGGGGCGGACTTCGCAGACGGCGCGGCCGGGACCGCTGATGCGCGTCCTCGCGCCTCTTCTCATTCTCGGCGCGGCGCTTGCCGTCCTGATGCTGACGCCGGCCGAGACCCGAATTGCAGGCCTCGATCATCCGGCCTTCGCCGGGGCGGCCGCGCTGGTCGCGCTGCTCGTCTTCGTCCTGGCGAGGACCCGGGCGGCCGATCTCGCGCGGGTCGTCGGCTCGGCGGCGGTCTGGGCGGCTCTTGTCGTCGCGCTGACGGGCGCCTATGCGTATCGCTTCGAGGCGGCCGATTTCCTCGGACGGGTCGCCGCCGAATTGCTGCCCTCCGAGCCTCAGGTCGGGCAGGGCGGCGAGGTCTTCGTCAATCGCCGGTCGAGCGGCGAATTCGCCGTCGCGGCGAGAGTCAATGGCGCGCGGGTGACCTTTCTCTTCGACACGGGCGCGTCGATGGTCGTGCTCAGCGCCGCCGACGCGAGACGCGCCGGCGTCGACGTTGCAGGGCTCAGGTACGACGTCCCGGTCGTCACCGCCAATGGCGCGGCGCTCGCGGCCGAAGTCCGGCTGGGTGAGATCGCCGTCGGGCCGATCGTCATGCGCAACGTGGGCGCCCTTGTCGCCCGTCCCGGCGCGCTCGAGGAGAGCCTGCTCGGCATGAGCTTTCTCGAGCGGCTGAAGCGCTATACGGTCGAGCGCGGGCGGCTCGTTCTGACCGCAAAATGAGGGGCGTCTAGTGTACCGACTTTAACGCTTGTCGCCCACGGGCGACTTTCTCAAGGATGTCGGTGGCTGGCGCGGTCCAGACGAAGGGCTTGGGTGCGGCATTGTGTTGCTCAAGGTAGGCTTCGATGGCGGCGTTGAGTTGGGCGACGCTGTGGAAGACGCCGCGTCGAATGGCGTCGTCGGTGATCAGGCCGAAGAACCGTTCGACGAGATTGATCCAGGAGGCCGATGTCGGGGTGAAGTGAAGGTGAAAGCGGGGGTGGCGCTTGAGCCAGGCCCTGACCTTGGGGTGCTTGTGGGTCGCGTAGTTGTCGACGACCAGATGCAAATCGAGCAATTTCGCGGTGTTGCGGTCGATGGTGCGCAAAAAGCGCAGAAACTCCTGATGGCGATGGCGGCGCATGCATTCGCCGATCACCTTGCCGGTGGCGACGTCGAGCGCGGCGAACAGGGTCGTCGTCCCATGGCGCTTGTAGTCGTGGGTCATCGTGCCGGCGCGGCCCTTCTTCAGCGGCAGTCCCGGCTGGGTGCGGTCGAGCGCTTGGATCTGGCTCTTCTCGTCGACCGAAAGCACCAGCGCCTTGTCCGGCGGGTCGAGGTAAAGCCCGACAATATCCTGAACTTTCTCACAAAACTTGGGGTCGCTCGAGAGCTTGAAGCTGCGCGTCAGGTGCGGCTTGAGCCCATGCGCCGCCCAGATGCGCTGCACGCTCGAATGGCTGAGACCGACCGCCTTGGCCATCTTGCGCAGAGACCAGTGCGTGCCGCCCGGCGGCTTCTCGTGCAGCGTCTTGTTGACGACCCGCTCGACCGTCGCGGCGTCCAAAGGCGGCTTGCGGCCAGGACGAGTGGCGTCGCGTTCGAGCCCCGCAGCGCCGCGCGCAAGATAGCGCTCACGCCATCGATCGACGGTTCGTTTGGTCTTGCCGGTCGCCCGAACGGTCTCCCTCACGCCGGCCCCTTGCGCCCACATCAAGACGATCGGCGCCCGCCGAAACCAGCTTCTGCGGCGTGTTTCGGCCCGCCACCCAGCCTTCCAGCCGCGCCCGATCCTCAGGAGACAACCAGATGCATGATTTGTTCTTCCATCCCCCTCGACTCGCACGATCGCGCGCCGCTGGGAATCCTTCCGTTAGTTACGGAACACTAGCAGCCTGTCGGACTTAAACTCTAAGTCATTGATTTACTTGCAGCTTGCTTTTTCGTGCCTAATAGAGAACTGCAATGATATCAATATGTTAGCGATCAGAGGCACCCCGAGTCCGACAGGCTGCTAGGCGACCGCCGCCTCGCGCGCTTCGCTTCGTCCGACCCGCGCGACCGCGGCGCGCAGCACCTCGAGGCCGGCGTCGCCGCGGACCCCCTCGCTCGCCAGAACGCGCCGATAGAGGCGGGCGCCGGGCAGGCCGGCGAACATGCCGATGAGATGGCGCGTATAGTCATGCAGGCGCTCGCCGCGCGCGAGTCCCGCCGCGATCGCCGGCACGAACGCCTCGAGCGCTTCGAAGGGATCGTCGAACGGCGCCGCCTCGCCGAAAATCGCCAAGTCGACGCCGAGCAGCACTTCGGGGTTCTGATAGGCGGCGCGGCCCAACATGACCCCGTCGACATGGGCCAGGTGCGCCCGAGCCGCTTCGAGGTCGGCCACGCCGCCGTTGACGATGATCGGCCAGCCGGGATGGGCGCGCTTGAGCTCATAGACCAGCGGATAGTCGAGCGGGGGGATGGCGCGGTTCTCCTTGGGGCTCAGGCCCTCGAGCCAGGCCTTGCGCGCATGCACGATGAGCGCCGCCGCTCCCGCCGCCTTCACGGCCTCGGCGAAAGCGAACAGGGTTTCGCGCGGCTCCTGTTCGTCGACGCCGATGCGGCATTTCACCGTGAGCGGAACGTCGACCGTCCGGGCCATCGCGGCGACGCATTCGGCGACCGCCGCCGGCTCGCGCATCAGGCAGGCGCCGAAACGCCCGCTCTGCACCCGGTCCGACGGGCAGCCGCAGTTGAGGTTGATCTCGTCGTAGCCGAAGCCGGCCCCGATGCGCGCGGCCTCCGCGAGGCGCGTCGGCGCGGAGCCGCCGAGCTGCAGCGCCACCGGATGCTCGGCCGGGTCGAACCCGATCAGCCGCTCGCGCGGCCCGAACACGACCGCGTCCGCCGTCACCATTTCGGTGTAGAGGCGCGCGCGGCGCGTCAGCAACCGGTGGAACGCCCGGCAGCGGCGGTCGGTCCAGTCCATCATCGGCGCAACGCTAAATCTAAAACATTGATCTAGCAGCATTGTTTACGTATCTTCAACTCGCTATGTCGGGTCGTGCGCACTCTTTTCTACGCCGCGATGCGACCTTTTACGCAGCAGTTCGACGGCTCGGTGCACACGGAGCGCACACACTTTGGCAACGTTCACGAAGCTCAATTCCGGTTCCTGGCGAGCCCAGGTGCGGCGGAAAGGAAAATATGTCAACGAGACATTCCTTCGCCGAAAGGACGCCGAGGAATGGGCGCTCGAGATCGAGCGGCGTATCGATCGAGGCGAACCCGCCTCGGCGCGAAGCGCCCGCGACGCAAAAACGCTCGGCGATCTGATCAAGCTGCATCGCGAGGACCTCCAAGAGGTGGGCAAACCGATCGGACGATCAAAGTTAGCGAGCCTCACCTGTGCGCCACCGCGGCTTGGTCGGCGCCGCCGCGGGTTACGTGGCCTGGAAACAGTACGAGGCCTCGGCCTTGCCCGCAGGCATCGTCAGCATCAATGGCCGGGTCGAGGCGACGCAGGTCGACATCTCGACGAAGATCGCCGGACGCGTGATCGAGATCATTCCGCACGAAGGCGACATCGTCCCAATCGGGAGCGTCGTCGCCCGTATCGACACGTCCGAAACCGAACCGCAGCTGCGCGAGGC
This sequence comes from uncultured Alphaproteobacteria bacterium, assembly GCA_963805295.1. GTDB lineage: Bacteria > Pseudomonadota > Alphaproteobacteria > Rhizobiales > Beijerinckiaceae > Roseiarcus. The sequence continues at coordinate 174,851 of CAWDTW010000057.1, forward strand.
GCAGGCCTCGGCCGAGCTCGCCCGCAAAACGGTCGCAACCCGTGAGGCGGACGTCGACAGCGACGATGCCCAGTTGCAGTTCGCGAACGAGGAGATGCGACGCACGGCGACGCTCGTCGACAAGGGCTGGTCCACGCACGAGCAATACGACCAACGCAAGCAGCAGCTGAAGAGCGCGGGGGCGGCCCTTAACGCGGCCAAGTCGCAGGTCGACGAAGCCCTCGCCTCCGTAAAGACCGCCGACGCCAAGGTCGAAGAGCTGCAGGCGGTGCTCAACGATTCGACGATCAAGTCGCCTGTCCGAGGCCGGGTCCAGTATCGCCTCGTCGAGCCGGGGGCGGTGCTTCCGCCAGGCGGCAAAATCGCGACGGTGATCGATCTGCAGGACGTCTACATGACCGTATTCCTCCCCGCTCTACAGGCGGGGCAGCTTAAAATCGGCAATGAAGCGCGCGTCCTCAGCCACCCCTCATCGAGACCAAAATGCAACTGATTGCGCTTCGCTGCGACGATTTTCGAGAGATTCTGAAGCGCGATTCGGGGCTGATTGTGAGAAAGAGTTGCGCCATGCTCAATGTGGATTAGGGCTCGTTGTTATGAGGGCAAAAAGCTCGAAACCAGGCGTTCCGAAATGAGGGGATCGGGTCTGGTGCTGGACGCCTACCCTGGATACGTCATCCGAGTAAATGTCACGTTCGTAGCGCCCGAGTTGCAGTTCATCCCGAAAACGGTTGAGGTCCAGTCCGAACGCGAGCAACTCGTCTTTCCTGTCAAGCTGAAGGGGCCCCCGCCGTCTATCCCGCCAGGCTGGCGGTCAATGTGCCGCCCAGTGAGCAGGCCGCCCAATAGGCTGCCATGACAATGACTGCGCTCATCGAGACGGAAAGGCCGCAAAAGGTCGCCTCCGTCGCCGCCTCGCTCACAGGCGTCACGCATCGCTACGGCAAGACCGTCGCGCTCGAACTCGGTGACGCTGGAGATTCCAGGCGGCTGCATGGCCGGCCTCATCGGCCCCGACGGCGTCGGCAAGTCGACGCTGCTTGGGCTCATCGCCGGGGTGCGCAAGATCCAGACCGGCGAGGTCAGGGCGCTCGATGGAGACCTCAAGGACGCAGCGTTCCGGCAGGGCGCCCACGCGCGCATCGCCTACATGCCGCAAGGCCTTGGACGCAATCTCTACCCCACGCTCAGCGTGTTCGAAAATCTGGACTTCATCGGCCGGCTGTTCGGCCAGATGGATTCATGGGGGGGGGAGGCGGAACGGAAGGCGCGCATCGACGATCTCACCCGCTCGACCGGCCTCGATCCCTGTCTCGACCGGCCTGCCGGCAAGCTCTCCGGCGGCATGAAGCAGAAGCTGTCGCTCTGCTGCTCGCTGATCCACGATCCCGATCTCCTGATCCTGGACGAACCGACGACCGGCGTCGATCCGCTGTCGCGCCGGCAGTTCTGGGAGCTGATCGACCGCATCCGCGGACGTCGGCCGCAGATGAGCGTGGTGGTCGCGACCGCCTATATGGAGGAAGCCGACGAATATGCCTGGCTCGCGGCCATGGACGGCGGCCACGTGATCGCGACGGGCTCGCCGGCCGAGATCAAGAAGCGCGCCGGCGTGCAAGACCTCGAGGCGGCGTTCATCGCGCTTTTGCCCGAGGAGAAGCGCAAGGGCCACAAGGCGGTTGAGATTCCGCCGCGCAAGCAGGAGGCCGGGCCGCCGGCGATCGAAGCGGATGGACTGACCAAGCGCTTCGATAAGTTCGTCGCGGTCGATCACGTGAGCTTTCGCATCGAGAAGGGCGAGATTTTCGGCTTTCTCGGCTCGAACGGCTGCGGCAAGTCCACCACCATGAAGATGCTGACCGGCCTGCTGCCGCCGACCGACGGCAAGGCGATGCTGTTCGGCCGGCCCGTCAGCGGGGGGACATGGAGGCGCGGCGGCGGGTCGGCTACATGTCGCAGGCCTTCTCGCTCTACGGCGAGCTCTCGGTCCGGCGGAACCTCGAGCTCCACGCCAAGTTGTTCGATCTCCCCGTCGCCGAGCGGGGCAAGCGCGTCGAAGAGATGCTCGACCGGTTCGGGCTCCGCGAGGTGGCCGACGCCGAACCGGAGAGCCCGCCGCTCGGCATCCGTCAGCGCCTGCAATTGGCGGTCGCGATCCAGCATCGCCCCGACATGCTGATCCTGGACGAGCCGACGTCGGGCGTTGATCCGGTCGCCCGCGACGGGTTCTGGGAATACCTGATCGATCTCTCTCGCAATGCGAGGTGACGATCTTTCTCTCCACGCACTTCATGAACGAGGCGCTGCGTTGCGACCGCATCTCGCTCATGCACTCCGGCAAGGTCCTGGCCGCCGACGCTCCGCAGAAGCTGGTCGAAGCGCGGCACGCCAAGTCGCTCGAGGAGGCGTTCATCGGCTTTCTCGAGGACGCGGCCGGCGTCGCTCGTCAGGGGGAAAAAGCGGCTGAATCGGCGCCCGCGCCCGAGGCGAAGGTCTTTGCGACGCTGAAGTCGACCCATGGCGGCTTCAGCATTCCGCGGCTCTGGGCCTACGCGAGTCGGGAGGCGGTCGAGATCATGCACGATCCGGTGCGGCGCCTAAGCCGGCGCCAGCGTGACCGCCCACTTCAGACCCAAAGGGACATTCTACACGCATTTCGAGGACCTCGACGCCCTGACGGCGGCGGTCGCCGACGAACTGGTGGCGGCCTTCGACGACCTCATTCAGCCCGCCCGGGTGGCCATCGCCGACCCTCTCGACCGCATCGCTTTCGGCTGCAACGCGTTCATCGAAAAAGCGCTCGATGCTCCTGCCTGGGCGCATGTGGTGACGCGGATGGCGCGCTTCCACCCCGCAATCGGCGAGGGGACGCGCAGCCGCCTGCTCGAGGATCTGCGCCGGGCGCTGAAGGATGTCGCCGGGCCTGCGCCGTCCCTGGAGCTTGCCCTGGAGATCGTGGTCGGGCTCATGTTGCAGGCGCTTTCGGCCTTTGCGGAGAAGCGGGTTTCCCGCCATGACCGCGAGCCCACCCTCGCGGCGCTCTTGCGGGCGCTGGGCGCCGACGGCCGGCGGATCCGGTCGACCTTGGCGCGGTTGCCAAAGCCGGCGCTGATGCCGGAAGCGGCCCACCCGGCGCCGCGACGGCGAGGCGCCCTCGAGACCGGCGGCGGCCGGAACGGCCGCGGCCGCCGGTCCGCCGCCTAGCGCGCGCTCCGCATCGGCTCAATCGAGGATCTCGGTGCTCTGCTCTCCGAGGTCGATCCTTCGGTCCGCGCTCCAGATTCGCGCGGAGATTCGATCCCCCGCACGCAAGTACTCCGTCCGGCGCGCCTGCGTTTTCAGGAACAGCCGCCAGAGCGTCTGCTCGGGCAGTAGTTGCAGGAGTCGCCGCAAGGGAGGCGCGGAACGCGCAGCGCGCAGCCGCTGGGTATTCCGGTCAGAAGCACGTCGCCCGGCGCGATATTGGCGAATGTCGTCAGCTCTGAAATCGTCTCCGCAGGCTTGAACACCAGGTTCTTCGTCATGTCGCGCTGGCGCACCCTCCCGTTGACCGAAAGCTGCAGTTGCAGATCGTCGAGGCAGGTGAACTCGTCGGGCTCGAGCACGGTGAGCCAGGGACCGATCGGGCAGAAGCCGCGATAGCTCTTGCCTTTGAAGAATTGCGTCCGGGGCAGTTGCACGTCGCGCGGCGCTGAGGTCGTCTGCGACCGCGATCGCAAATACGTAGTCCTTCAGCGTGTCTGCCGTCACCCGAGCGTCGGAGCTGACGGAGCGCTTGAATATCAGCGCAAGCTCGCTCTCGTAGTCGAGCAGCTTTACATGCGCCAGCGGCCTTACCGCGGCCCGTCCGGAAGCGATCGAAGCGTCGGACTTGGTGAAGAACATGTTGAAGGATTTTTCGTCCGGGTCGATTATCCGCGGCGGTTTACTCTTCTGCTTACAAGGCGCTTACATTGACACAAGACGTGACCCATGTATGCGAAAGCGAGATCGAAGCCTCGCTATAACACTCTGATTTCATCGAGTAATTTTGGAGCGGGCGAAGGGATTCGAACCCTCGACCCCAACCTTGGCAAGGTTGTGCTCTACCCCTGAGCTACACCCGCATCCGAAAACGGCGTCGTCCCCGTTAGCCCGGGGCTTATGGCCCATGGGCGCTCAGAATGCAACCCCTTGTTTTCGAATGAATGACACGAATATTTGAGACCGCGCGCCGCCCGGACACGAGGGCTTGATTTGTCAAGCGGGTCTTCCCGTGCCATGCGGGAGAATCGAGCGAGTTGACATATGAACGAAGCCGTCAAACCCGAGGTCGCCGAGCGCGCGGCCCCGGCGACGCCGCGGGCCCCGTCGCCGCGGACGCCCGAACCGTGGCCTGAGCAGCCGACGCCGCCCCGCCGCCGCAGCCTGCTCGGCCGGATTGCGCTCGTCGTCGCTCTCGCCGCCGCGGCCGTGTTCGCCTGGCAGAAATTCGAGCACACGGAACCCTCGACCACCGAGGGGACGAATCCCGGCCGCTCCGGGCCGCCGCCGCAGTCCGTGCGTGTCGCACCCGTGACGATAGGCGACATGCCGCTCACCATCGACGCGCTCGGGACGGTCACGCCCTTCGAGACCGTGACCATCCGCACCCAGATTGCAGGCAAGCTCATGGAGGTGGGATTCACCGAAGGGCAGACCGTCCAGAAGGGCGACTTCCTCGCCCAGATCGATCCGAGGCCCTATCAGGCGGCGCTTGCGCAGGCGCAGGGGCAACTGGCCAAGGATCAGGCGTTGCTCGCCCAGGCGCAGAGCGATCTTGCCCGCTACGAAGCGCTGAGCAAACAGGACTCGATCTCGAAGCAGCAGGTCACAGACGAGGAGATGCTTGTCAAGCAGGACACGGCCGCGATCGCGACCGACCAGGCTCTGGTGCAGACCGCCGAGCTCAACCTCGACTACACCCATATCGTTTCGCCGATAACCGGCCGGACGGGGTTGCGGTCCGTCGACCCCGGCAATTACCTGCAGCCGTCCGACGCCACCGGCATCGTGGTCATCACCCAGCTTGATCCGATCAGCGTCGTTTTTCCGACGCCCGAGGACAATCTTCCACGCATCGCGGCGCGGCTCAATTCGGGCGCCAAGCTCGACGGTCACGGTGTTCGATCGGGCGAACGTCGACGAGCTCGCGACCGGGACGCTGACAACCTATGACAGCCAGGTCGACGTGACCACCGGCACGATTAAGATGCGGGCGACCTTCGACAACTCGAAGGGCGTCTTGTTTCCGCAACAATTCGTCAACGTCCGCCTATTGGTCGATACGCTGACCGGCGTCACGCTTGCTCCCAACGCCGCGGTCCAGATCGGACCGTCGGGTGATTTCGTTTATGTATTGAACGCCGATTCGACGGTCTCCAAGCGCGACATCGTCACCGGTCCTGCCGACGCTGCGCGCACGACGATCACCAAGGGGCTCGCCTCCGGAGACAAAGTCGTGATCGACGGCGTCGACCGGCTGCGCGACGGCGCGAAGGTCACGGTGGTCGAGAACCCGCCGGGCGCGACCGCGCAAGGCGGGGAAGGCCAGGGGCAGGGCCAGGGCCCGCAGCGCGGGTTCAGCGGCGCGGGCGGCAGCGCCTCGGGCGGCGCGGCCGGCGGCGGCGCTCAGGGCCGCCATCATCGCCATGGGCAGAGCGGCCAGGGCGGAGGCGAGGGTGCCCCCGCGCCGGGCGGCGCGCCCGCGGCCCAGGGCGCGGCGCAGTAAGCGCGGACGCCGGAGGCGCGCCGAAGTGAACCCGTCCCGCATCTTCATCGAGCGGCCGGTCGCGACCAGTCTGCTGATGATCGCTATCCTGCTGGTCGGCCTGGCGGCGTACAAGTTCCTGCCGCTGTCGGCGCTGCCCGAGGTCGACTACCCGACGATCCAGGTTCAGACCTTCTATCCCGGCGCAAGCCCGGAGGTCATGACCTCGGCGGTGACGGCGCCGCTCGAGCGCCAGTTCGGCCAGATGGCGAGCTTGAGCCAGATGATGTCGGCGAGCTCCGCCGGCTCGTCGGTCATCACGTTGCGCTTCGGTCTCGACATCGGCCTGGATATCGCGGAGCAGGAGGTGCAGGCCGCGATCAACGCCGCTGGCAACCTGTTGCCTGCCGACCTGCCGGCGCCGCCGATCTATTCAAAGGTCAATCCGGCCGACGCGCCGATCCTGACCCTCGGCGTCGCGTCGGACACGATGAAGCTGACCGACGTCGAGGACATCATCGAGAGCCGGCTCGCGCCGAAGCTTTCCGAGCTTCCGGGCGTCGGTCTGGTTTCGATTTCGGGCGGACATCGGCCGGCCGTCCGCATCCACGCCAATCCGCTCGCGCTCGCCGCCTATGGCGTCAATCTCGACGATCTGCGCACCACGATCGCCAATCTCAATGTCAATACGCCGAAGGGCAATTTCGACGGACCGGCGCAGTCGTCGACCATCAACGCCAACGACCAGATCCGCGATCCGAAGGACTATCTCCAATCGGTGGTCGCCTACCGCAATGGCGCGCCGATCCTGCTCTCGGACGTTGCTGCCGTCGAGATCGGGCCGGAAAACAGCCGCCTCTCGGCCTGGATGAACACGACGCCGGCACTGATCGTCAACATCCAGCGACAGCCGGGCGCGAACGTCATTCAGGTCGTCGACAGCATCAAGTCCCTGCTGCCGAAGCTGAGCGAAAGCCTTCCGGCGGGGGTCACGGTCAAGCCCTTGACCGACCGCACCACGACGATCCGCTCTTCGGTCCGGGACGTCCAATTCGAACTGGTGCTCGCCGTCGGCCTGGTGGTGATGGTGATCTTTCTCTTCCTGCGCAACATCCCGGCGACGATCATTCCGAGCCTGTCGGCGCCGCTGTCGCTCGTCGGAGCGCTGGCCATCATGTATCAGTTCGGCTTCAGCCTCGACAATCTGTCGCTGATGGCGCTGACCGTCGCCACCGGCTTCGTCGTCGACGACGCGATCGTGGTGATCGAGAACATCGCCCGCTACCTCGAGGCGGGCGACACTCCCTACGAAGCGGCTGTCAAGGGCTCGGCGCAAATCGGCTTCACCATCATTTCGCTCACCGTGTCGCTCATTGCGGTGCTGATCCCGCTCCTCTTTATGGGCGACGTCGTCGGGCGGCTGTTCCACGAATTCGCGATCACCCTCGCCGCGACCATCGTCATCTCGGCCTTCGTCTCGCTGACGCTAGTGCCGATGCTCTGCGCTAGGCTCTTGCGTCCGACCGGCGGGCACGAGGCGAGCGGCGGACGCCTCTTCCAGGCGCTGACCCGATATTACGCTTCGACATTGCGCATCGTGCTCGACCATCAGGCGATCACGCTCGTCGTCGCCTCGCGACGTTCCTGCTAACCGGCTATCTCTATGCAACA
>CAWDTW010000058.1:0-172341 GCA_963805295.1 uncultured Alphaproteobacteria bacterium
TGTTTCTTGGCCTTCGTGTTGTGGAAGACCTGGAGATGTGGCAGCAGCGCGCCGGCGTCGGCAATTCCCCGCGCACCGTGCTCGAAGAGCTGGCGCGCATCCATTCCAACGATGTCGTCTTGCCCACCGCAACACACGGCGAGATCCGCTTGCGCTGCATCACCCAACCCGATCCCGCCAGGCCGCACTCCTCGACCGGCTCGGCCTCGTCCTGCCCAAGCGCATGCGCCTAACCGAACTCGACCGCCTGCCCCTCAGCGCCTGACCGCATCGCAATCCAAGCAGATTTGTAGTGCCGACTTTTGTAACAGGGGCAAAAGTCCGGGCGAGGGGTCGATGGGCGTCTGGCTTGTGGGTGCGGCTAATTGAACTCGGGGCGCGGGTAGAGGATTCCCAAATCGGCGGTTTTCTGACCCGATGGGGCATGTCGCCGCCGCCGGACATCGACGCGCTTTCTGCTCCCGAGCTCAAGAGCTTGGTGTTGAAGCTTTTCGAGGAGGCGAGGGAACTTCGGCGGACGGTCGCGGCGCTGCGTGACGAGATCGCGCGGCTGAAGGGTGGGCCTGGGCGTCCGGACATCAAGGCGAACACCAAGCTCAGCGGCATGGAAAAGGCGAGCGAAGCGCAACCGGCGGACCGGTCTGGCGAGCGCCGTCGGCGCGGCTCGACGCGGGTGAAGTTGACGATTCATGAGGAGCGCAAGCTCGAAGCCGAAGCGCCGCCCGGCTCGCGTTTCAAAGGCTATGCGGGCTTCCTGGTGCAGGATTTGATGATCCGCCCGCATGTCACCCGCTTTCAGCGGGAATGCTGGCGGACACCGGACGGGAGGACGGTGATGGCGCCCTTGCCGGCGGGCGTCGATGGTCATTTCGGACCTGAACTGCGCCGCTTCGTGCTCGCCCAATATCATCAGGGGCAAGTCACCGCGGCGCGACGGGTCACGCTGCTGCGCGGGTTCGGCATCGTGATCTCCAAGCGGCAGGTCGTTCGCCTGCTGATCGCCGGCAAAGAGGGCTTCTTGGACGAAGCCCGCGCCGTGCTGCAGGCCGGCTTGACCAACGCGGCGTGGATCACCGCCGACGACACCGGGGCGCGCCACAAAGGCAAGAACGGGTTCTGCACCCAGATCGGCAACGCCGATTTCACCTGGTTCGGGACCACGGGTTCAAAGAGCCGCCTCAACTTCCTCGAGCTGTTGCGCGCCGGACATGGCGATTACGTCGTCAATGACGAAGCCTTGGCCTATATGCGCGCCCGCGCGCTCGCCGGACCCGTCATCGCCCGCCTGAGCGAACATGAGAATCGCGTCTTCGCCGATCGGGCGGCCTGGAACGCTCATCTCGACCGGCTCGGCGTCACGGCCCTCAAGGTCAATCCCGATCCCGCGCTGATCGCCACCGAGGGCGCTTTGTGGGGCAGCATCAAGGCGCATGGCTTGCTCGCCGACACCGTGATCCCCGGGTCAAGCCTGGGGACCAGCGACGACGCCGGCCAATTCAATGTCGGCCAGCATGGCCTCTGCTGGGTCCATGCCGAACGTCTGGTCCACAAACTCGATACGTTCACCGACGCCCAACGCCCCGCGCAGAGCCGCATCCGCGGCCTGATCTGGCGGTTCTACCGCAGTCTCAAGGCTTGGCGCCGCCATCCGTCCCCGGCGCGCAAGGCGACCTTGTCGGCGCGGTTCGATCGCATCTTCGGCCACAAGACCGGCTTCGCAACTCTCGACCGCCTGCTCGCGCGCCTGCGCGCCAATAAGAGCGAATTGCTGATGGTGCTCGAAAGGCCCGAGATCCCGCTCAACACCAACGGCTCCGAGAACGACATTCGCTGCCAGGTCACCAAACGAGAAATCAGCGGCGGAACCCGCAGCGACGCCGGCCGAGCCTGTCGCGACGCCTTTCTCGGGCTCTACAAGACCTGCGCCAAGAACGGCCTCGCCTTCTGGGACTATCTCGGCGCACGCCTCGCGGTTCCAGGCTGCCAGGAAATGCCCAACCTCGCCCAAATCGTCAGCGCCCTCGCGCCAAGGCCGCCCCGAGCGCCCCGACTTTTGCCCCTCTTACCGACTTTTGTAACCGGGGCAAATTCCCGGGCACGCAACTGCACAAAGCAAAATGCTGCAGTTGCGAGATTAAATCTTATCAGCCGCTTGCGCGAGCGCCGGCCTTCTGAATTTTTTCCTCCCGCGCTCCTGCCCGGGAATTTGCCCCGGTTACCGACTTTTCAGATAACTCATTGATTATCTTGATCCCGCCTATCAATTCTGCGCAACTTGGGCTAGCCTCGTCGGGTGCGACCTCAAGCGGGGTCTCCCCGAAACGAATGGAGGAATCATGGTGGTGCTTTGGCTGAAGGCCCTTCACATCGTCGCCGTCATCGCCTGGATGGCCGGAATGCTCTATCTGCCGAGGCTCTTCGTCTATCATGCCGATGCACACAAAGGCTCTGAGATATCAGAGACGTTGAAGATCATGGAACGGCGCCTTCTAAAATCGATCATCAATCCGTCGATGATCGTCGTGTTTCTCACTGGTCCGACCCTGGCTTATCTCACCGGCTATTGGCAGTCGCCCTGGCTTCACGTGAAATTCGCGCTGGCGCTCGGACTTGGGGCGTTACACGGCTACTTTGCGCGGTACGTGAAGACATTCGCGAGCGATGCCAATCAGCGGCCAGCGCGCTTCTTTCGCATCCTCAACGAAGCGCCGACGGTGCTGATGATCCTGATCGTCATTCTGGTGGCTGTGAAACCTTTTTAGGGCTTCAGGAAATTCGATGGCCTCGCAGGCCTCGCAAAAGCCCGTTGAAAATCTCCGCCAACACGATTATGAAACGGCTCTACTCGTCAACGTGCGTCTCTCGCGGTCTCGAATCGCCTGATTTGGCATGGGCCGCAGCGGCCCGATACAGCCGCGAGCTGCCTGCTAAGCGCCAGCTATTTTCCACCAACTTGGAGACTTGAGGCTCTTCGAGCCCGGTAGTCAGAGCTAAAGGTCCGCCAATGCGGGAAATGAAACTCAAAGATTTGAAACAAAAGTCTCCAACTGAACTGTTGGCTTTCGCGGAAGAAAACGACGTCGAAAACGCATCGACGATGCGCAAGCAAGAGTTGATGTTCGCCATTCTGAAGCAATTGGCCAGCGTCGATGTTCAGATCATCGGCGAGGGCGTGGTCGAAATTTTGCAAGACGGATTCGCATTTCTCCGTTCCGCCGACGCGAACTACCTTCCTGGACCCGACGACATCTATGTTTCTCCGTCGCAAATTCGGCGTTTGGGATTGCGAACCGGCGATACCGTTGAGGGTGTCATCCGCAGCCCGAAGGAGGGTGAACGATATTTCGCGCTGCTGAAGTGCAACGCGATTAACTTTGAAGATCCAGAAAAGACCAGACATAAGGTCCATTTCGACAATTTGACTCCGCTGTATCCGAACGTGCGCCTACGGCTCGAAATCGAAGATCCGACCCGCAAAGACCTCTCATCCCGGGTGATTGACATTGTCGCCCCGATCGGCAAAGGGCAACGCGCACTGATCGTGGCACCGCCGCGGACGGGCAAGACGGTGCTCTTGCAGAACATCGCGCAATCGATCACCTCTAATCACCCCGAGTGTTATCTGATCGTGTTGTTGATCGACGAACGGCCGGAGGAAGTGACCGACATGCAGCGCTCGGTGAAGGGCGAAGTAGTTTCGTCGACCTTCGATGAACCGGCGGTGCGGCACGTCCAAGTCGCCGAGATGGTGATCGAGAAGGCGAAGCGCCTTGTCGAACATGGACGTGACGTCCTGATTCTGCTCAATTCGATCACGCGCTTGGGGCGTGCCTACAACACTGTGGTGCCCTCTTCCGGCAAGGTGCTGACCGGAGGTGTCGACGCCAACGCTCTGCAACGACCAAAGAGGTTCTTCGGCGCGGCGCGGAACATCGAGGAGGGCGGCTCGCTGACGATCATTGCGACAGCGCTGATCGACACGGGATCACGCATGGACGAAGTAATTTTCGAAGAGTTTAAGGGAACCGGCAACTCGGAAATCATCCTCGACCGCAAGGTCGCCGACAAACGGACATTCCCGTCGATGGACATCACGCGCTCAGGCACTCGCAAGGAGGAACTGCTCGTGCCGCCGGACATCCTCAAGAAGATGTACGTTCTGCGCCGGATCCTCAACCCGATGGGGACAGTCGACGCCATCGAATTCTTGCTCGGCAAGTTGCGCGAGACGAAGACGAACGCCAATTTCTTCGAGTCGATGAATACCTAAGTCACGCCGCGGGGAGGTCGAGCAAAACGGCTCTTGGCGGCACGAAAGCGCGGGCAGGACCGCCCACCGTTTATCAAGCGGGTTTTTGGGCTGCCAGGGAAGGGTTGAAGGTGATGCCGGGTTTGAGCATGGCGCAGGCGACACTGAGGAGGCGGTCGGCGACCGATCGTAACGCCCCGCCATGGCTGTGGCCTCGGCGTCGGAGTTCGGTGTATATGGCGCGGTTGCGCGGATCGTGCTGCATGGCGACCCGCGCCCTATGATAGACGGCGTTGGCGAGCCGGTCGTGGCAGGCCTGTCGTTGGACGACGATGCAGTTCTTGCCGGACCGCCTGGTGACGGGCGCGACTCCTGTCAGATTGCGCAAGGCGGCGTAATCGCGCCGCTGCAGGGCATCCCAGGCTTCTGCGAGCAGCGTGGCGAGGACGATCCTTCTCACTCCCGGCAAGGATGCGAGGATCTCCGCGTCATGCTGCTTTCTCTGCCCCGGTTTGGCCTCCTCGGAGGCGGCGAGGCGAGCGGTCGGAGCGTCGATCCGGCTATGGGCGTCTGTGATCTGCCGGTTGAGGCGGCGGACGCGCGGACCGAGCGAAGCGACATGGGCGCTCGCGGCTTCGACGGTTCCGGCGGCGACCTGCAACGGCGGCCTGCGCAACACCGCGACGACGAAGGCGGCGTCGAGGCGGCGGATGCGGTCGCGTTTGAGGATGCCGGCGACCGTCGCCTCGCGCAGACGGCGCGCCCTTTGCGGCGTCGGCGCGGCTTGCCAGAGTTCGAGCAGCCGTTCGGCGCCGAAATCGTCCTCGAGTTCGAGCATGGCGGGAAAGTAGCGCCAGCAGAGCTGCTCTCGCAAGCGGTTGGCGAGGCGGTTGCGCTCGACGACGATCGGGTCGGCGGCCCCGAGCAGGCGGAAGCAGCGCGGATCGGTGCGCAAGGCGGAGGCCATGACCTCGGCGTCGCGGCTGTCGTCCTTGGCACCGGCCATCGTGAACCGATCGCGGAAGCGGTCCATCTGCTTCGGATTGATGGCGTGGACATCGAGGCCGCGATCGAGCAGCGTCTCGACCATCGGCCCGTGCGGGACTTCGATGGCAAGATGAATTTGCCCGGTCTCGGCGACGCCGCTCGCCGTCGTCAGCCAAGCGCCCATCTCGGCCAGTCCCTCCCCGCCGTGCTTGAAGATTCTCTCGCCGACCTTTCGGCCCTCGCCGTCGGTCAGGAACACGCAGTGGCTCTGGCTTCCCCAGTCGACGCCGGCGTACCATCGTGGTCGTTCATTCATCGACCCGCTCCCTTCCTCAAGTCGAGGGGCTGCAACCTTCGCCGATCGCTGTACTGGCGCTCGGCGCTCGGCTTGCGCATCCGGCGCGGACTCCCCACGGGGCGTCGATCGCGGCCAATCCATCGGGGCACAGGTCCGCCCCACGTGATCGGGTCACAGGAGACCGTTGGTCGGTCCCGACGGATCGGTTCGGTTCGAGACGACTACGCCGATTCGGGCCGTCGCCCGTCGGTGACGCTACGTTCCGCTACGCGTCGCTTCGCGCGACCGACGGCATGCGTTTCGGAAACCACTTGAGACGGCTACAGGGAGGCTCTGCCACTGTCCGACTCGCCGAAGCTGACGCTTGCTGATCTTCGGGTCGAAATCGATCGAATTCGACGCGGCCATGCACGACCTGCTGATTGAGCGCGGGCGCATCATTGATCGGCTTATCGAAATCAAGGCGCGCCAGGGCGGCGGTTCAGCGTTCCGGCCCGCCCGCGAGGCGTCGATGATGCGGGCGATCGCCGAACGTCACCGCGGCCTGTTGCCCCTCGACACGGTCGAGGGCATCTGGCGCATCATAATTTCCACCTTCACCTATGTGCAAGCGCCGTACAGTGTTCATGTGGATGTGTCGCGGGGCGGCGCGGCGATGCGTGATTTGGCGCGCTTTCACTTCGGTTTCACCGTGCCTTGCGTGCCGCATCTGAGCGCCGGCGACGTGATTGCGGCGGTTGCCGGATCGAGCGGCGATCTGGGGATGTTCGCTCTGGACGGCGGACCGGGCGCGGGTGCCTGGTGGACGCGGCTCGCGCCTTCGGGGGCGCCCAAGGTGATCGCTCGCCTGCCGTTCGTGGAGAGGCCGGACCACCCGGCGGGGATGCCGGTGTTTGTCATTTCAAAGCCTTTGGTCGAGGGCGACGCACGGGACGTGGTGCTGGAATCGATCACGCTCGATCGCTGGCGATCCGACTTTCCCCATGTTTTGCGGACCGTCGCCGCGGAGATTCTCGGCTCCGCCGCCGACGGGATGGGGCTTGCCCTATTGGTCGCCCGGCCCGGGTCGATCGCCCGGAACGCGGTCGGCGCGACATTGCGGTCCGCCGGAGGCGCCGACGTGCGGAGCGTCGAAGTCGGGGCACACGCTGATCGATTTGACGCCTCGGCGTTGCGTGGGCGCGCGATTTAAGGCTATCGAGACGGCCATGACCGCAATAATGCCGTTCCGTCCCCAGCCTCGCCCTGAGATCCTAGCGATCGACGCCTATGTGCCCGGCAAAAGCCGGGTCGCCGGCGTCGCCAAGATCCACAAGCTCTCGTCGAACGAATCGCCGCTGGGCGCCTCGCCGAAGGCGATCGAGGCGTTTCGAACATGCACAAACGATCTGGCGCGCTATCCCGACGGCTCCGCCACCGCGCTGCGCGAGGCGATCGGGCGCCGCTATGGACTCGAGCCGTCGCGAATCATCTGCGGCAACGGATCGGACGAACTGCTGGCGCTGCTGGCGCATGCCTTTTTGCGGCCGGGGGACGAAGGGCTCTACAGTGAGTATGGGTTTCTCGAATATCCGATCTGCATTCGCGCGGCTGGCGGGATTCGGCAGGTCGCGAAGGAAGTCGGCAAGACGGCCAGCGTCGATGCGCTGCTCGCCAAAGCGAACGTGCGCACAAAGATCGTTTATCTCGCCAATCCGAACAATCCGACCGGGACCTACATTCCCTATGCCGAAGTCAAGCGGCTACACGCCGGTCTGCCGGCGGACTGTCTTTTGGTGATCGACGCGGCATACGCCGAATATGTGACGCGCAATGACTATGCCGCGGGAATCGAATTGGCGGCGACGTGCGAAAACGTCGTCATGACCCGCACTTTTTCGAAGATTTACGGGCTGGCGAATTTGCGCATCGGCTGGGCCTACGGCCCGCCTCACGTGCTCGACGCGCTCAATCGCGTGCGCGGACCGTTCAATCTGAACGGTCCGGCGATCGCCGCCGGCGTCGCCAGCTTGGCCGACACGGCGCATATCCAAGCGGCGGTCGCGCATAATTCGCGCTGGCTTCCCTTGCTCAGCGATTCGATTTCTGCTCTGGGCATCGAAGTGACGCCGAGCGTCGGGAATTTTCTGCTTTTGGGCTTTAAGACCGGCGCCGGCCGAACGGCTGCGGACGCTGACGCGTTTCTAAGTGCGCGCGGCTACATCCTGCGCGCGATGACCGCCTATGGATTGCTCGATTGTCTGCGCCTGACCGTCGGCGATGAAGAGGCCAACCACGGCGTCGTTGCGGCCTTAGCCCAGTTCATGCGGGGCGATCGTGGTTGAACGGCTTGGGGCACCTCTCGACGAGCCTATTTTCAGCGAGCTGGCGATCATCGGCGTCGGGCTGATCGGCTCGTCGGTGGCGCGCGCCGCCCGGCGGCGAAAGGCGGCTACGCGCATCGTGCTTGCGGATCGATCGGATGAGACCTTGATGCGCGCGGAGGCCTTGGCCCTTGGCGACGAGACAACCAGCGACATGGCGCGCGCGGTCCGGAATGCGGACTGCGTGATTCTCTGCGCGCCGGTCGGGGCCAACGGAGCGATCGGGCGCGTGATCGCGCCGGCGCTCAAACCTGGCGCCATCGTATCCGACGTCGGTTCGGTCAAGGGGGCGGTCATCTCGGCGCTGGAGCCGATTCTGCCCCCGCACGCACGGTTCGTTCCGGCGCATCCGGTCGCGGGGACCGAACAATCCGGGCCGGACGCGGGTTTTGCCACTCTTTTCATTAACCGCTGGTGTATTCTGACGCCGCCAGACGGCGCGGATCCAGAGGCGGTGCGGATGGTGCGCGCATTTTGGGAGGCGCTAGGGTCACATGTCGAGCGCATGAGCGCCGCTCACCATGACCTGGTGTTGGCGATCACCAGCCATGTGCCGCATTTGATCGCCTATAACATCGTCGGCACCGCGGCTGACCTCGAAGAGGTGACGCGTTCCGAAGTGATCAAGTTCTCGGCTGGCGGCTTTCGCGATTTCACCCGGATCGCGGCTTCTGATCCGACAATGTGGCGCGACGTGTTTCTGCACAACAAGGAGGCGGTGCTGGAGATGCTCGGGCGGTTTGGCGAGGATTTGACCGCGCTACAGCGGATGATCCGCCGGGAGGACGGCGACGGTCTGTTCGCCCTGTTCACCCGCACGCGCGCGATCCGGCTGGGGATCGTCGCACAGGGACAGGAGACGGCGGCACCGGATTTCGGCCGGCGCGGCGCGGACGCGGACGAGCCGTTTTCGTGACGGCGGCCGCAAGCGGCGATCTCTGGGTTTTCGCTTACGGCTCGCTGATGTGGCGACCGGGATTTTCCTACACGCTGCGATGCAAAGCCAAGATACAGGGGTGGCACAGGAGCCTCTGCATCTGTTCGCATGTCTATCGCGGAACGCCGGAACACCCTGGCGTCGTCCTGCGCCTCGACCAGGGCATCGACGATCCGATATCTTCGGGAGCGCGAGCAGGTGACCGCGGTCTATCTCGAGCGCATGGCGTCGGTTGTACTGGAAACCGGCGAGCGCGTGCGCGCTCTGACCTATGTCGCGCACCGGTTTGCATCCCCAATATGCGGGGCGGTTGGAACGGGAAGCAATTCTCAAGCTGGTGCTTACCGGGTCGGGTCGGTCGGAGAACGCGGATTACGTCACCCAGACCCACGATCATCTCGTCGCGATCGGAGCGCGCGATCGCGGACTCGAATGGTTAAACGCGAAACTGCGAGGCACGTTGCCGGCGCGCCGCGGCTGAGGCACAACTACGCGACCACGGCCACGAGGCGGCGAGTTTTGCACCCCTTCCGGCGGAAGACGGCGCAAGCAGGTGTATGCGGAATTCGAGGTTCGCGCCGTAGCCGTAAATACTGAGTTGGCGCTTGGCGCGGGCGAAGACCAGCTCGGGGAATGCGCCTGTGTCGGACATTGCTACAATATTGCGGCCCCCGGCGTTGTTACGCACGACGGCGAAGAACACGGCGTGTTAAAACGCGGGGCGCTTCGGACGACGCATAGATGGATAGGACGTACCGCCGTCCTCAGACACCCTTCCAGGAGCATTAGCCCAAGTTGCGCAGAATTGATAGGCGGGATCAAGATAATCAATGACTTTTCTGAAAAGTCGGTAACCGGGGCAAATTCCCGGGCGGAAAGGAAGTGTTAATGGAAGCTTGATTTAAGCCGGGCATGTCGCCTGGCTCGATTGATTTGCTTGAACGCATGACGCCGGCCGAGCTGATCGGCCTGGTTCGCCAATTGATCGGGGAAGTGGCGCGGTTGCGGGCGGAGAACGAGAAGTTGAGCCAAGTTGTGGCGAGGCTTCGGGTCGAGAACCAGACGCTGAAGGACGAGATCGCGCGGTTGAAGCTTTTGCCGCCGCGCCCGCCGCACAAGCCGTCCGGGATGGAGAAAGCGACGGAAGGGCCGGAGGGCCATGCTGAGGGCGCGAAGGACGAGGCGTCGAAGCGGCGGCGCGGCCCTGGCGTCTCCAAGCTTTCGATCGACCGGGAGGAGACGCTGAAGGTCGAGGCCCCGGCGGGCTCGCGCTTCAAGGGCTATGAGGAGATCACCGTTCAGGACCTGATGGCGACGGCCGAGACGACGCTCTACCGGCGGGAGCGCTGGGAGACGCCGGACGGCGAAACGCTGATTGCGCCGCTTGCGACGGGGATCGTGGGCGGATGCGGCCCGCATCTGCATCGTTTCGTGGTGATGCTGCATTTTGAGGGCCAGATGCCCTGCGAACGGATCGTGGCGCTTCTGGCCGGTATGGGCCTGACGATCTCCAAACGTCAGGTGGTGCGGCTGTTGACCGCGAAGCTGGATAGCTTTCGCGCCGAGGACGAGGCGGTGCTGCGGGCGGGGCTTGCCGAGGCGCCCTTCGTCACCGTCGACGACACCGGGGCGCGCCATGCGGGCAACGGCTGTTTCACCACCCACATCGGCTCCGACCGGTTCGCCGCGTTCCGCACCGGGCCGGGCAAGTCGCGTCTGGCTTTCCTGGGCCGATTGCTCGGCGGCGCGGCGCGCTATGTGATCAATGCCGCCGCGATCGCCTATATGCGCGGCGCCGATCTGTCGCAGGACGTCGTCGACAGGCTCGCCGGCCATGCTTCGCGGGACTTTGGCTCGCACGAGGAATGGACGGATCACTTGCACGCGCTCGGCCTCGCCGATTTGCGGGTCACGCCCGATCCGGTGCGCCTCTCCAGCGAAGCGGCGCTGTGGGGCGCGATCGCCGAACAGGGCCTGCTCGGACACGCCGTGATCGTCTCCGACGACGCCGGCCAGTTCCGCGTCGGCGATCACGCGCTCTGCTGGGTCCACGCCGAGCGCCTCGTCCACAAGCTCCTGCCCGCCAACGACAAACAACGCAACGCCGTCGAGGTCGCCAAGCGGATGATCTGGTGGTTCTATCGGCGCTTGAAGGATTACAAGCTCGCGCCGAGCCCGGAACGGGCAAGCCTTCTGCGCTCGCAATTCGACCGCATCTTCAATCGCCGAACCGGCTATGCGACGCTCGATCGTCTGCTGAAACGCCTGCTCGGGCGCAAGAACGAACTCCTGCGCGTGCTCCAACGGCCGGAAATCCCGCTCAACACCAACGCTTCCGAAAACGACATCCGCGCCTTCGTCACAAAGCGCAAGATCTCCGGCGGAACCGTCAGCGAAAGGGGTCGCCAGGCCCGCGACGTCATGCTCGGCCTCGCCAAGACCTGCAAGAAACTCAAAATCCCTTTCTTCGACTATCTCGGCGCCCGCCTCGGCATCCCCGGCCCCGCAATCCCCCACCTCGCAACCCTCGTCAGCCCCGCCCCAAGCTAAACGCCTCGCCCGGGAATTTGCCCCGGTTACAAAAGTCGGTAAGAGGGGCAAAAGTCGGGGCGCTCGGGGCGGCCTTGGCGCGAGGGCGCTGACGATTTGGGCGAGGTTGGGCATTTCCTGGCAGCCTGGAACCGCGAGGCGTGCGCCGAGGTAGTCCCAGAAGGCGATGCCGATCTTGGCGCAGGTGTTGTGGAGCCCGAGGAAGGCGTCGCGGCAGTCGCGGCCGGCGTCGCTGCGGGTTCCGCCGCTGATTTCTCGTTTGGTGACCTGGCAGCGAATGTCGTTCTCGGAGCCGTTGGTGTTGAGCGGGATCTCGGGCCTTTCGAGCACCATCAGCAATTCGCTCTTATTGGCGCGCAGGCGCGCGAGCAGGCGGTCGAGAGTTGCGAAGCCGGTCTTGTGGCCGAAGATGCGATCGAACCGCGCCGACAAGGTCGCCTTGCGCGCCGGGGACGGATGGCGGCGCCAAGCCTTGAGACTGCGGTAGAACCGCCAGATCAGGCCGCGGATGCGGCTCTGCGCGGGGCGTTGGGCGTCGGTGAACGTATCGAGTTTGTGGACCAGACGTTCGGCATGGACCCAGCAGAGGCCATGCTGGCCGACATTGAATTGGCCGGCGTCGTCGCTGGTCCCCAGGCTTGACCCGGGGATCACGGTGTCGGCGAGCAAGCCATGCGCCTTGATGCTGCCCCACAAAGCGCCCTCGGTGGCGATCAGCGCGGGATCGGGATTGACCTTGAGGGCCGTGACGCCGAGCCGGTCGAGATGAGCGTTCCAGGCCGCCCGATCGGCGAAGACGCGATTCTCATGTTCGCTCAGGCGGGCGATGACGGGTCCGGCGAGCGCGCGGGCGCGCATATAGGCCAAGGCTTCGTCATTGACGACGTAATCGCCATGTCCGGCGCGCAACAGCTCGAGGAAGTTGAGGCGGCTCTTTGAACCCGTGGTCCCGAACCAGGTGAAATCGGCGTTGCCGATCTGGGTGCAGAACCCGTTCTTGCCTTTGTGGCGCGCCCCGGTGTCGTCGGCGGTGATCCACGCCGCGTTGGTCAAGCCGGCCTGCAGCACGGCGCGGGCTTCGTCCAAGAAGCCCTCTTTGCCGGCGATCAGCAGGCGAACGACCTGCCGCTTGGAGATCACGATGCCGAACCCGCGCAGCAGCGTGACCCGTCGCGCCGCGGTGACTTGCCCCTGATGATATTGGGCGAGCACGAAGCGGCGCAGTTCAGGTCCGAAATGACCATCGACGCCCGCCGGCAAGGGCGCCATCACCGTCCTCCCGTCCGGTGTCCGCCAGCATTCCCGCTGAAAGCGGGTGACATGCGGGCGGATCATCAAATCCTGCACCAGGAAGCCCGCATAGCCTTTGAAACGCGAGCCGGGCGGCGCTTCGGCTTCGAGCTTGCGCTCCTCATGAATCGTCAACTTCACCCGCGTCGAGCCGCGCCGACGGCGCTCGCCAGACCGGTCCGCCGGTTGCGCTTCGCTCGCCTTTTCCATGCCGCTGAGCTTGGTGTTCGCCTTGATGTCCGGACGCCCAGGCCCACCCTTCAGCCGCGCGATCTCGTCACGCAGCGCCGCGACCGTCCGCCGAAGTTCCCTCGCCTCCTCGAAAAGCTTCAACACCAAGCTCTTGAGCTCGGGAGCAGAAAGCGCGTCGATGTCCGGCGGCGGCGACATGCCCCATCGGGTCAGAAAACCGCCGATTCGGGAATCCTCTACCCGCGCCCCGAGTCAATTAGCCGCACCCACAAGCCAGACGCCCATCGACCCCTCGCCCGGACTTTTGCCCCTGTTACAAAAGTCGGCACTACAAATCTGCTTGGATTGCGATGCGGTCAGGCGCTGAGGGGCAGGCGGTCGAGTTCGGTTAGGCGCATGCGCTTGGGCAGGACGAGGCCGAGCCGGTCGAGGAGTGCGGCCTGGCGGGATCGGGTTGGGTGATGCAGCGCAAGCGGATCTCGCCGTGTGTTGCGGTGGGCAAGACGACATCGTTGGAATGGATGCGCGCCAGCTCTTCGAGCACGGTGCGCGGGGAATTGCCGACGCCGGCGCGCTGCTGCCACATCTCCAGGTCTTCCACAACACGAAGGCCAAGAAACAGACCAGGATATGGGCCTCGACGCGATCGGCGCGTTGATGCCAGACGGGACGCACGCGCAGTTGGTCCTTCTTGATGCGGAAGGCGGCTTCGGCCTGGGTCAGCTGAATATAAGCCTTCCAGAGCTGGTCCTCGCGCCAATCGACGATATTCGAGCGCAACAGATAGGCGCCTTCGGAGAGCGCCGCCCACGCCTCGAAGGACGGCCTGACCTCGACGACGAGCCGGAACCCCGCCTCTGCGCCGCCGTCTTCGAGCCGCACCGCAAAGCGCGCGGCGGCGCGCTGGTTTTGTTGCAGGATGCGGCCGATTTGTTGGTTCACCTCGGCCGGGTCGAGGCGCCGATTGGCGGCGGCGACGCGGCCTCGATCCGCCGGATGAACTCCTCGTGGATCGCCTGCTCCTTGCTGCCCCGGTCGGCCGAGCGGCACAGGATGATGGTCTCCCCGGACTCGGGGGTCGCGGGTGAGCTTGACCTCGACGCCCTCGCGGATCGCGCGCCGGCCGTCCGCGGAAGCGAGCGCGCCGGCGAACCGCTTCAGCTCCGACTTGGGCACGCCGATGATGTAGCGCCGGCCGGTCGCGCGCAGCCAAGCCAGGTTCTCGGCGCTCGCCATGCCGCCGATCCACACCCGCCCCACTATTCCGTGCCGGGCTTCCATCGTGGTCACGATCGTCTGCAAGGTGCGCGAATCGTGGACGTTGCCGGCGAACACCTCGTAGCCCAGAGGAAAGCCGTCGAAGCTCACCTCCAGCGCGATCAGGAGCTGCTTGCAGTTGGGCCGGTGATCGCGGGAATAGCCGCGCTGCGCGAGCGGGTTTCGTTCGGCTTGGACTTCGAAATATGTGCTCGTCACGTCATAAAGCAGCACCTCGTTGTCGACCGCGAACAGCTTCCCCGCGCGATGCGCCAGGTGCGTTTCGAGCGCCGCCTTGTCGGCGAGCAGCCGATTCGAGCGCGCGATAGAGGCGGTCCTTGTTGACCTGCTCCTCGCCAAGCTGCAGCAAGTCGCCCAGCGCCGTGCGCCGATACCAGTCTTCCGCGATGTGCAGCTCGCTCGAGGGTTCGCACAGCCGGGCCGCGACCAGAACGGCCGCCGTCTTCTCCCAGGCGACACGTTCCTTGCCCTCCGGCAACAGCGCCTCGCACAACTCGGCCAAGCCTGTCCCGCGCCACAAGGCGGGCGCCACATAGACATCGCCAAAGCGCCGCGGGCGCTCGAGCCGAACGCCCTTCAAGCGCACCGACGCCACCGCTTCCCGGCCGCCGTCGTCGAACAGCTCCGTCTGCTCGGGCGCGCCGATCACATGACGGGCCAAGGCCAGCGCTTCAAGCCGACCCTGCCCGTCGAGCTCGCCAAGATGGGCGACGGTCTGCTGGATGACGCGGCGCCCGACCCGCACGCTCCGCACCAAGCGCCAGTACTGGCGAACCTTGCCGTCCTTGCGGCGAATCGCGTGGCGGAGATACATGCGCCATCACAACCGCTTAGACAGCAAAAGGAAACCTGATTACGCGCTTGCGTCAGCCAGTTTTAGCAAGCGGTAAGGCATCGGGGCGGTCCTCAGCGCAACGAATGCGAGGCGGGGGATGATGGTTTCGAGATCGTATCGGCGATTGAATTGATATTCGAACTCCGCGAGATATCGAGGGACGTGTTTTTCTCGCACGGCTCGGTAGGTCCCCACGAGGGCGGCTTTGATATTGCCCAACGCGGTATTGACCCATTTGAAAGCAGGGGTGCGAACCGCTTGCTTGCCGCTTCCGGTCTTTATTGAGGTGTGCAGGCATCCGGCCTGGGTGACAGCGGCGGAGCACGCCAGACCGTCGGAGACGATATTGGCGCCGGGCTTGAGCGCGGTGCTTGTGAGTTTTCGGATCGCAAAGCTGCTGAAGGCTTTGACGGGCCGAAGGATGATTTGATCTGGCTTGCCATCGTCCGTTGTCGCGATCGCAGCGACGAACGGCGTCTTGCCTGTTGCGCCTCGCCCGCGGCGGCCGGACCGGGCGCCGCCGATATCGGCGTCGTCAATCTGGACGTTGCCTTTCAGGCGTTTGCTCGCGTTACGCTCGAGCATGACTTAGAGCGGAATCCGATCATCCTGTATCGTGCTCATAACCACAGGATTTGAAGTAATTTGTACATTGCGAGGGCTTGAAGATTTCGGCGCAGGTTTCGAGGGCGCGCATGAGGCCCGCGACGGTCCGTTCGGCGATTTTGCGCAGGAAGGCTTTGAGCTTGGAGAAGGCTTTTTCGATGGGGTTCATATCAGGACTGTAGGCTGGGAGATATCGCAACTCCGCGCCCGCCGCCTTGATGAGTTGCTCGACCCGCGGCCCCTTGTGAGCCGGGAGATTGTCCATGACGACGACCTCGCCGGGCGAGAGCGTGGGGACGAGGCATGTCTCCAGCCAATCCTCGAACCGGGCGGCGTTGATCGGTCCGTCGAAAGTCTTTGCCGCTGTCAGGCCGCGAAGGCGAAGGCCGGCGACCAAAGTCACCGTTTTGTAGTGACTGTGCGGGATGGCCGCCCGCAAGCGGCGCCCGCGCCGGCAACGTCCGCTTTTGCGCGCGAGATTGGTGGAGGCTCCGGTCTCGTCAATGAAAACGAGTTTCGTCGGATCGAGATCGAGTTGCCCCGCGAACCATTCCCGGCGTCGACTTTGCACGTCCGCGCGTTGTTGCTCCTCGGCATGCGCCGTTTTTTTTAAAGGTGATCGCGTGACGGTCGAAGAAGCGCCACAGCACGGAGACCGCAAAGCGCTCGCCGCAATTGGCGATCAGCCGCTCCTGGATCTCGAGCAGCGTCTTGTCCGGGCTGCGCCGGATCAGGCCCAACAGATAGTCGTGATGCGCCTCGATCCGGCCGGAGCGGCGGTCGCCGCCAGAAGGCGCCGGTGAAATTTCGCCCGTGGTTTGGAACCGCTTCACCCAGCGCACCGCGCTCGCTACGCTCACTTTGAAACGCGCGGCCGCCTGATTGCGCGACAACCCGCCCAAGACCACCGCCTCAACCACGCGCTCGCGAAGATCGTCGGAAACAGCCATCCCCGCCGCCTCCCTCTCGCGGCGTGAATGATCAATCAGAAACTAACTGATTCGGGAATCCCCCAACCGATTCAGTCCGTTCGGATACCGCTCTAAGCGAGCTTGTGCTTCATCATCCAAGCAGCCGTCTGGGTGACGCCAAGGCGTCGACCGAGTTCGATACTGGAAATGCCCTTCTTTGATTGAGTGACCAGGTCGATCGTCTTGAACCAGATGCGCAGCGGCAGCTTACTCGAAGCGAAGATCGTTCCCGCTTTGACAGAGGTCTGCTTGCGACACGCGTTACACTGGAATAAACGCCGCGCGCCGGGCGTGACGACGCAGTGATCGGCGCCATTGCGCCCAGGACATTCGAACCCGTTCGGCCAGCGCCATTTGACGAGCGCCGCATGACATTGCTCTTCGGTTCCGTAAATCTCGGCGAAACGGGCCTCGCTGAGGCCTTTCTGGAACTGGACCTAGAGCGGTATCCGAACGGACTGAATCGGTTGGGGGATTCCCGAATCAGTTAGTTTCTGATTGATCATTCACGCCGCGAGAGGGAGGCGGCGGGGATGGCTGTTTCCGACGATCTTCGCGAGCGCGTGGTTGAGGCGGTGGTCTTGGGCGGGTTGTCGCGCAATCAGGCGGCCGCGCGTTTCAAAGTGAGCGTAGCGAGCGCGGTGCGCTGGGTGAAGCGGTTCCAAACCACGGGCGAAATTTCACCGGCGCCTTCTGGCGGCGACCGCCGCTCCGGCCGGATCGAGGCGCATCACGACTATCTCTTGGGCCTGGTCCGGCGCAGCCCGGACCTCACGCTGCTCGAGATCCGGGAGCGGCTGATCGCCAATTGCGGCGAGCGCTTTGCGGTCTCCGTGCTGTGGCGCTTCTTCGACCGTCACGCGATCACCTTTAAAAAAAACGGCGCATGCCGAGGAGCAACAACGCGCAGACGTCCAAAATCGACGCTGGGAATGGTTCGCGGGGCAGCTCGATCTCGATCCGACGAAACTCGTTTTCATTGACGAGACCGGAGCCTCCACCAATCTCGCGCGCAAAAGCGGACGTTGCCGGCGCGGGCGCCGCTTGCGGGCGGCCATCCCGCACAGTCACTACAAAACGGTGACTTTGGTCGCCGGCCTTCGCCTTCGCGGCCTGACAGCGGCAAAGACTTTCGACGGACCGATCAACGCCGCCCGGTTCGAGGATTGGCTGGAGACATGCCTCGTCCCCACGCTCTCGCCCGGCGAGGTCGTCGTCATGGACAATCTCCCGGCTCACAAGGGGCCGCGGGTCGAGCAACTCATCAAGGCGGCGGGCGCGGAGTTGCGATATCTCCCAGCCTACAGTCCTGATATGAACCCCATCGAAAAAGCCTTCTCCAAGCTCAAAGCCTTCCTGCGCAAAATCGCCGAACTGAACTGGACCCCATTCGTGGGACCACGGGTCCTTGGATTTAAGGTGTAATCTCGCCTGCCCTTGTCCTTCAAGAATTAAGCCGCTTCTTGCTGCTTCTGCTTCTGCTGTGGGTATGTGGGCAACGCGGTTGCGTTGTCCAAGCGAAGCGGCATATCCACAGCGCTCGCCGCCGCCTCGATTTTGTCCATCCCGGCGCGCCACACCGCCATCGGCATCTGGTTGTTCATCGCCTGGTGAGGGCGTCGAAAATTGTAAAAAGTCATCCAGGAACCGATGCCGGCCCGCGCCTCGCGGCCGTCGGCGTAAGCTTTCAGATGCACCTCTTCATACTTGATGGAGCGCCACAGCCGTTCGATGAATATGTTGTCCATGAAGCGGCCGCGTCCGTCC
Source organism: uncultured Alphaproteobacteria bacterium (assembly GCA_963805295.1). Classification (GTDB taxonomy): domain Bacteria; phylum Pseudomonadota; class Alphaproteobacteria; order Rhizobiales; family Beijerinckiaceae; genus Roseiarcus. The sequence continues at coordinate 18,324 of CAWDTW010000058.1, forward strand.
ATCGAAATCGCGACGCCGGCCGCCGCGAGCTTGCCGGCGAAAGCCTCGGCGGTGAAAGTGGAGCCCTGATCGGTATTGAAAATCCGCGGCTTTCCGAACCGAAGCAGCGCCTCCTCCAGCGCCGCCGCACAGAAGCTCGCATCGTTGGTGTTCGACAGCCGCCATGCCAGAACCGCCCGGCTGGCCCAGTCGATGATCGCCACCAGATAGAGGAAGCCGCACGCCATCGGGATGTAGGTCACGTCGGCCGCCCACACGTGGTTCGGCTCGACAATCTTCAGGCCGCGCAGCAGGTAGGGGTATATCTTGTGCCCGGGCGCGGCTTTGCTCGTGCCGGGGCGTGGAACCAGCGCTTCGATCCCCATCACCCGCATCAGCCGCCGCACTCGCTTGCGGTTGACCCCACGGCCTTCCTTGTTGAGTTCGAAGGTCATTCGCCGCGAGCCGTAGAACGGAAGTTCGAGATGCAGTTCGTCGATGCGGCGCATCACCGCCAGATCGTCCGCCCCGGTGACGGGCTTGGGACGGTAGACCGCCGAGCGCGCCATACCCACAAGCGCGCATCGGCGGCGCACCGACAGGTCCTTGCCAGGCCGTTCGACCATCGCCCTTCGATCGGTCGCGCTCATCGACCCGGCCTCCTGGCCAAGAAATCCCGTTCAACCGTCAGTTGGCCGATCTTGGCGTAAAGCTTGGCCGTCTCACGCTCGCGCTCCTCCTCGCCATCGCCCGAACCGCTCGCCCCTCGCGCGAATAGGCTCGCGACGTTGTCGAGAACCTGCTTCTTCCAGGCATAAATCTGGTTCGGATGCACCCCGTGCCGCTTCGCCAGTTCCGGAACCGTCGCATCCTCCCGCAGCGCCTCGAGCGCAATCTTCGCCTTGAACGCCGCATCAAACTTCTTGCGTGACTTCGTCATTTCTCGCTCCATCGGTTGCGACAGAGCAGGACATTTCACACCTTAGCCAATGGTCCTAAATCCCGGGTCCAGTTCAAACGGACCGTCGCGGGCCTCATGCGCGCCCTCGAAACCTGCGCCGAAATCTTCAAGCCCTCGCAATGTACAAATTACTTCAAATCCTGTGGTTATGAGCACGATACAGGATGATCGGATTCCGCTCTAATTGCGCGCCATCGGAGAACGCCAGCGAAAACAGCGTGTTCGTGTTTTGCTCTACTCAAAGTCTGAAGCTGACGCAAGCGCGTAATCAGGAAAGAAAATGCCCAAGGTCGACAGTACACGCCGATCTCGACCCTACCGGCCTGCCAACCCCTTGATCGGACTCGGCTCACCACGGCGAAAAAATCAAAAACCACCCCCAAACTGGGCAAGTTGGGTTAGGTGCAAGGCAGTCGTCGACCAGCCTTAACAAAAAAGTTCGAGAAGAGGTGTTGCTGTTGGTTTTTTGCGGACAGTGTTGAGGATATTCAAGGTTGTCCCACCAGGAGTTTTACGCGCGTCCCGGCGATCGCCTTGTGGGATAATATGCACTGTTCATATGATATAAACGTTTCAATAAGACTTTTATGGGTCTCGCCCGGGCGCGCGCATCGGCGCCGAAAATTGTCCCCGCAATTCACGTCGGCCCATGACGAGCCAACTCGAATTGTCCCTTGCGCATCGGCTGTGGATCGTTCAGCGATGGCTTTTGCGCTCGCGCTGACGGTCGATACCTCCTTGAGCGATCTTCCAAGCCTGTCCACATGCTTCGTCGCCGGTTATAAGCGGCGTATTCGACGCTTCAGGGGGCTGCCTTGGGCCGCAGTTATTTCCATCTTCACCTCGTGTCCGATTCGACGGGCGAGACCCTGATTGCGGCGTCGCGCGCCGGCTCGGCCCAGTACCAGGGGGTGGCATCTATCGAGCATGTCTATCCATTGGTGCGAACACCCAATCAACTCGACCGCGTGATCACGGAAATCGAAAACGCGCCCGGGATCGTCCTTTTCACGCTGGTAGATTCGGATCTGTCCAGGCGTCTCGAGGAAAGCTGCGAGGCTTCGGGGTCGCCCTGCCTTTCGGTCCTTGGGCCGATCTTGACCCTGTTCAAGTCCTACCTCGGGCAGAACTCCACTCCGCGCGCGGGCGCGCAGCACATGCTCAACGCCGACTATTTCAAGCGGATCGACGCGCTGAATTTCAGCATGATGAGCGACGACGGCCAGTTGCCGGAGAACTTGGAGCATGCCGACATCATACTCGTCGGCGTAAGTCGGACGTCGAAGACCCCGACCAGTATCTATCTCGCCAATCGAGGTTACAAAACAGCGAACATCCCGCTCGTGCCGCACGTGCCGCTGCCGCGCGCGTTCGCCTATCTTCGGCATCCCCTGATCGTCGGGCTCGTCGCGTCCGCGGATCGAATCGTGCAGATCCGTCAGAATCGGCTCCTGTCGCTCAATGCCGATGCGGAGACGGAATACGTTGACCGCGTCGCGGTCGCTGAGGAGATAGCCGCCTCACGCCGGCTCTTTGCGGAAAATAGTTGGCCGACCATCGACGTCTCGCGGCGTTCGATCGAGGAAACCGCCGCCGCGGTGCTCGATCTCTATCGAGCCCACCGCCTGAAGTTCATCGCCGACAGCTAAGGCGATGCCCAAAAACTATTGCTTCATTTCGTGAAACCTCGGCGAGATGCTGTAGTTCCATTCTGGATGGAATGAGTTCGGGTCATGTTGAGGGTCGCCATTTCCGCGTCCGAGACCTTGATGCCCTTTGGATAGGTGTTGCTATCGAGTTCGCAGCGGATTTTGAGACCGGTTTTCGTCGTGGTGTTGGCGATCAGTTCGATGACGATGAGGAGGCTGAGGAGTGGCGTCGCGCGCCAGTTCTGCGTGATGTGGCAGAACATGCGATGCTCGATCTTGTTCCACTTCGAAGTCCCTGGCGGATAGTGGCAAACCTGAATGATCAGACCGGTTTCGTCCGCGAGTTGTTGGAGGGCCAACTTCCAGAGCCGCAGCCGTGAACCATTGGAGCCGCCGCCGTCGGCCGTGATCATCAGGCGCCTCATCCCGGGATAGAGCTTCCAACCCATCTGATCGAGCCAGCATCGGACGGCGTTGACGGCGAACTCCCCGGTGTCGTGGTCGATTCCGAGGCTGACATAGCCGAGGTTGGCGCCGATGTCGTAGACCCCGTAAGGGACGACCTTGCCCAACTCCTTGTCCTCGAAATCGTGAGCGTTGACCTCGATCGGTTCGCCCTGCGGCCCATAGTCGCTACCGCCGTTCTTGAATTCGCCCAGCAATTCCTTCTTCTTCGCGTCGATCGATATCACGGGTTCGCCGGCCGCCTGAAACGCCTCGACCTTCGCGTTGATATATTCGAACTGGGCGTCGCGATCAGGATGTTTGCCGGCTTCCTTGGTCTTGCGGTTGGAATGGCGACAATATTTCAGTTCCTCCAGCAGCTTGGGAATGGTCGAGGAACTCACTTTGTGACCCATGGCGCGAAGCGCCGTCGCCAGCTTGTCGTGGCTCTTGGAGACCCATCGCAACGGCCGCATCGGGTCGCCCATCGTCGCCGGCTCGAGCAATCGTTGCAAGTCCTCCAACAGCGTCGGGTCCTTGACCGTCAACCGAGGAGTGCCCCCGCCCTTGCGCCGCACCTCTCCCGTCAAGGAGCCGGGGTTCCGCAAGTCCTTCAGACCGCGCCCAATCGTGCTCCGGGCGACCTTCGTCGCGCGCGCGACCGCCGCAATCCCGCCGTAGCCCGCCGCCTTCGCCTCCGCCGCCGCGCTCAACCGCCGGCGTCGCTCGTCCAGCGAAGGCCGAAGCGCGTCAAACCGGACGCGCAGGGATGATTCGTCTATCATCATCACGATATAGACGCTCGCCTCGCACTCGGGAATCCGCTAAACAGCCGATGCCAGTAAACTCGCAAATTCCGAATTCGGCTATTTTTGGGCGTCGCCTAACCGACATGGCGGGTGGCGTCTCCCTCAAACAACCGCTCTGGTCGGGGGCGGGTCCGCTCGATTCTGGCTTCGAAAAGCGCGGGTCGGCGCGCTTTGCTTACGATGGCCGGCCTCGTAGTGGAGGTCGTCGCAGCAGAGATCAACGAGCGAGCGCTCGAAGATCGCTATTTCGCCGACGGCGGCTCAATCGAGGGCCTCGCGAGCGAGCTCGCACGATGCAAGGCGCTGGCGGCAAGCACGTCGCGGCCCTGTGCTTATTGCCTGGGCGCGGATCAGACACTCACGCTTGGAAAGCGCCTACTGCACAAGCCGCACGATCTGGCCGACGCTGCCCGGTCACTGGCGGCGCTCGCGGGCCGGACGCATCGTCTGACTTCGGCCTTTTGCGTCGTCCGTTCCGGCAAGGTGCTCGTTGTCGATCGCGATACAGCGCATCTTCGTATGCGCGCTCTCGACGAAGGCGCGATCGCGCGGTATCTTAATTTCGCTGGACCTGCTGTCCTTTCCAGCGTTGGCGTCTATCAACTCGAAGGGCTTGGTGTCCATCTGTTCGATCGTATTGACGGCGACTACGCCACAATTCTCGGAATCCCGATGCTCAAGCTTTTGGCTTGGCTGCGTCGCCAAGATTTGATCTCCCTATGATGGAACCGAACAACGTTCCGCGTGGTGGCGTCGCCGGATGGCCGGTCGCACATTCCCGCTCGCCGATGATCCACAAATACTGGTTGAGCGAGCTTAGCATCCGGGGTGACTACGAGCGATTCGCGGTCCAGCCGGGCAAGTTCCCCGAGTTTGCGGCCAGGATCGGCCGGGACGGGCTCGTCGGGTCGAATGTCACCGTGCCACACAAGGAAGCGGCTTTCACCGCCTGCGATCGACGTACGCCGGTGGCCATTGCCCTAGGCGCCGTCAACACGCTTTGGCGCGAAGGCAGTCTCCTGTGGGGCGACAACACCGACGTCGAGGGCTTTCTCGCCAACATGGACGCGAGCGCGCCGGACTGGGCAGAGCGTCCGGAATCGGCGGTTGTGGTCGGTGCCGGCGGCGCCGCACGGGCGATCGTCTACGCGTTGACCTCGCGCGGTTTCCGGCGAATTGCGATCGTCAACCGGACACATGCCCGCGCCGTTGCACTTGCGGCCGAGTTCAGTCGCACCGCCGTCGCGGTGCCCTGCGACGCGCTCACTGCAGAGCTTTGCGAAGCCGATCTCCTCGTCAACGCAAGCTCCCTCGGTATGGCCGGACAGCCGGCGCTTGAAGCTGGTCTTGGCCCTTTGCCGCAACACGCCGTCATCGCCGACATCGTCTACGTTCCACTGCACACCCCGCTCATCGAGGCGGCGCGCGCGCGAGGCTTGCGCGCCGCTGAAGGTGTCGGCATGCTGCTCTGTCAGGCAGTTCCGGCTTTCGAGCGATGGTTCGGCCAGCGGCCGGCGGTCACGCCCGCTTTGCGCAAGTTGGTCGAGGCGGACATTCTGGCGGCGTGCGAGGACATGCGATGATAGTCGCGGGTCTGACTGGCTCGATCGCCATGGGAAAATCCACAGTCGCCGCCATGTTCACGGCGGTAGGGGTACCGGCTTTCGACGCCGATGCTGCAGTGCGCGACTTCTATTCTGGTGACGGCGCGGAAACGGTCTCCGACACATTTCCCGGTGTGCTTGTCGAAGGGCGAATTGATCGCGAGCGGCTTTCTTGGTTCGCGCTCGGCGACGCCACGGCGCTGGTGCGCCTAGAAAGCCTTGTGCATCCAGCGGTCGCGGTCGCGCGGTCGCGGTTCGTCGCCCGTGCTGCTGCCGAAGGGCGACGGCTCGCTGTGGTCGACGTGCCTTTGCTGTTCGAGACCGGCGGCGAAGCGAGCGTCGACATAGTCGTCGTGGTGAGCGCGCCCGCGGCAGCGCAGCGCGCGCGAGCCTTGGCTCGCAAGGGGATGAACGAGGAAAGGCTCAACGCTATTCTGTCACGCCAGATGAGCGATTTGGAGAAACGCCGCCGTGCCCATTTCGTGATCGACACGAGTGGTAGCCTCGGACGGACGCGCGCCCAGGTCGGCCAATTCTTGCGCGCGGCCGCCGGGCTGGAGGGACGTAGGGACCGTCATGCGTGAAATCGTACTGGATACGGAAACCACGGGTCTCAGCCCCGTCGACGGGCATCGCATACTGGAAATCGGCGCGGTGGAGATCGTGCGTCAGATCTTGACCGGAAAGGTCTTCCATCAGCTCGTCAATCCCGAGCGCGACGTCCCCGAGGAAGCTGTGCGGGTGCATGGCCATACCACCGCCGCACTCAAAGGCAAGCCGCTCTTCGCCAGCGTCGTAGACGACTTTCTAGCTTTTATCGGCGACGCGCGGCTCGTATTCCATAACGCCGAATTCGACGTGAGTTTCGTCAATGCGGAACTCGTACGACTCGGACGAGAGCCGATCGGTATGGGCCGCGTCGTTGACACGCTCGTGCTTGCGCGCAAGAAGCATCCCGGCCAGCCGAACAGTCTCGACGCGCTCTGCGACCGCTACCGCATCGACCGGTCGCGGCGGGTGAAACACGGCGCGCTGCTCGATGCGGAAATCCTGGTCGAGATCTACGTTGAGCTGACGGGCGGACGACAGCGCTCCCTCTCGTTTGACGAACAGCGCGAAACCCCCCGGCCCGTCAACGTCGCCCCCTTACGGCGAGTTGGAGCGCGTCCGCCGCGCGGGTCGCTCGTCGGCGCCGAGGAGACGACCGCTCATGCCGAGCACGTCGGAACGCTAGGTGAGGGTGCCGTCTGGCTGCGATACGGGTTGCGCCCGACTGGGCGCGCTTTAGTCGAATAGATTAGGCGGTCCGCTGCTGCTCGCCAGCGACTGCGAGGCGCTGCAGGTAGAGGGCGTGGAAGTCGATCGGATCGAGGTAAAGTGGCGGATAGGAGCCGCCGCGCACGACGTCAGCGATGATCTGCCGGGCGAAGGGGAACAAAAGGCGCGGTCCTTCAATCATGACCACCGGCTGAACCTGCTCAGGCGGAAAGTTTTCGACACGGAACACTCCAGCGTAATTGAGTTCGAATTTGAACATCGTCTCGGCACCCTGCCCGGCGCCGCCTTCAAGCATCAGGCTCACTTCAAAATCGTTCGGTGCCAGCTGCCGCGCGTTGACGTTGATCTGCACGGACAGGTTGGGCGCGCTTTGCTGCGGAACCAGCGTGCGAGGCGCGTTAGGGTTCTCGAACGAAAGGTCTTTCATATACTGCGCCAAAATGGATAATTTGGGGCTCGCCTGCGGCGCACCGGCCCCGTTGCCGTTCTGATCAGCCATCGTTATTCGCTCCATGATCCGCTGAGCCCGAGCGCCTGCTGGGTACCGTTCGAGCAATTGCAGTCCGTCCGCAGCGTCGCGTAGCACGGCGATAGGGGTCAAACAAGCGTTCGACAGGACAGCTAGTTCAGCGTTTTCGAGGTTCGAATCATATCATGCTGCTATGTCAAGCTTATAGGACCAGGTGTGGACGACGGGATGCTGGTTGATGTCGTCCATGGCGGCGATGATGCGGTCCTTGAGTTCCTGTTTGGAGGCGACGCGGATGTGGCGCAGGACGGAGCGGGCGAGCTTCGAGAAGAAGCCCCTCGACGAGGTTGAGCCACGAGCCGTGCTTGGGTGTGAAGGTGAACTCGAAGCGGCCCGCGGGCTGTTCGGCGAGCCAAGCTTTCGTCTCCTTGGAGATGTGCGCGGAATGATTGTCGAGGATCAGCTTGATCGCCGTATGGGTCGGATAGGCCTGATCGAGAAGCTTGAGGAATTCGATGAACTCGCGGCTGCGGTGACGATCCTTGACCAGGGCATGAACCTTGCCGGTGAGAAGATCGATGCCGGCCAGCAAGCTGACCGTGCCGTGACGCTTGTATTCATGATCATGGCCGAAGGCCGCGTGCACGCCCGGTTCGGGCGGCAAGTCGGGGGCCGTCGTTGCGATCGCCTGGATGCCGGGCTTCTCGTCATAGGAGACGATCGCCACTGCATCGCTCGGCTCCGTCTTCGACTGGGCCGCGCTCTCCTTCAGGATTTTCACCTGGCGATAGACGCACAGGACTTCCGCCATCTTCTCTTGGAAGTCGGGGTCACGCCGCTCCAGGTGGTAGCGCGCCTTGTGCGGCTTGACCTCCTGCTCGTCGAGGATCTTGCACACCGTGCCCTGGACCAGCTTGCCGAGGCAGACGTGTCCCTCCGCCGGCGCGTGCTCGCGGGCGTGGCGGGCCAGAAGCCGCGTCGTCCACAATTCGTGCGGATAACCCAGGTCCTTGGCCTTCCGGCAAGCCAGCGACACCAACCACGCCTTCGCCTCGGCCGTGATCGTGGGCTCCTTGCCCGGGCGACGGCGATCATCGAGCGCCGCCATCGGACCATAGGCCAGGGCTCGCTCGACGCAGCGTTGAACCGTCTGATGATGCACCCCCAAGGCTCGGCCAACCGCAAAGAACGACCGGTCTTCCCGGTAGGCCAGCAGCATTCGCGCCCGCTCGACCCGGCTCGCCGCTTCGGTGCGCGAGCGCGCAATCGACATCAACCTCCCCAAATCCTCTCCCTCGATCGACAACTCAATCGCTCGCCGCCAGGCAGTCATGACCTTCGTCCCTCTTCCGCGAATCAAAGGCCAGACTACAAGACATCGTCAGCCACTTGAATCCCATGCAATTGATCAGTTTCATGGAATTGATGAACTAAGCAGCCAACCAGCGCCGTTGGCGCGCCATTATGAGTGAAAATGGTGGCGGCGCGGGCCGGTTTGTCCGAGTCTCTCCACGGGCGATCGTGTTGAGGCTGACAAGTCTGCGGTGGCTTGCGACCCCGATAAGCAGTCTGGCCCGCGCTACATAGAGGTACCATTTTTTGTCGCCCCCGGGAACGGGGAGCACGCGTGGCAGTGTCTCGACTATACCTGCGGCGTCACGGTCGCCTTCCTTTGGATGGAGGCGAAGATGCAAGTGATCATTGAGCGGTGCGCCGGGTTTGACGTGCATCAGGAGGCGGTCGTTGCCTGCGTCTTGATCGGCGCCCCGGGCGAGCGGCCGAGGAAGCAGGTGCAGACCTTTCGGACGATGACGCGCGATCTGGAAGCGTTGCGGGACTGGCTGCAAGAGCTTGGGGTGACGCAGGTCGGCATGGAGAGCACCGGCGTTTACTGGCGCCCGGTCTATGCCGTGTTGGAAGGGCATTTCGACCTCATCGTCGGCAACGCCCGGCATATCCGTAACGTGCCGGGTCGCAAGACCGATGTGAAGGATGCCGAGTGGATCGCCGATCTGGTCCGCCATGGGCTGATTGCCAAGAGCTTCGTTCCGCCGGCGCCGCAGCGCGAGTTGCGCGAGTTGCTGCGCTATCGCCGCAAGCTGGTGGAGAGCCAGGCGGCCGAGCGCAACCGGCTCCTGAAGCTCCTGGAGACGGCCAACATCAAGCTGGCCAGCGTCGCCAGCGACGTCTTCGGGGTTTCCGGGCGCGCCATGTTGAAGGCTCTGATCGAGGGCAGCGCCTCGGCCGAGGCGATGGCGGACCTTGCCAGAGGGCAATTGCGCCGTAAGCGGGACGATCTGGTTCTGGCGCTCGAAGGGCGGATGGAGGAGCACCATCGTTTCCTACTGGCGACACAACTGCGCCGGCTCGAAGCGGCCGAGCACGATATCGCCGCCCTCGACGACCGCATCGAAGCAAAGCTCGCACCTTACTGCGTTCAGCACGCCCTGCTGATGCAGATCCCTGGCGTCGACTGGGTGGTCGCCGCCGCCCTCATCGCCGAGATCGGTGTCGATATGAGCGTCTTCCTCAGCGTCTACCATCTCGCCGCATGGGCCGGCGTGTGCCCCGGCAACCATGAGAGCGCCGGCAAGCAGAAGAGCGGGCGCGCCCGCAAGGGCAATGTCCATCTGCGCACCATGCTCGTCGGCGCCGCCATTTCCGCCGCGCGGACCAAGGGCAGCTACCTCAAGGACAAGTTCCACCGCCTCAAGGCGCGCCGCGGCGCCATGCGCGCGGCTCTCGCCATCGCTCACAAGATCCTCGTGGCTGCCTATCACATGCTTACCAAGGGCCTGCCCTACCGCGAACTCGGAGAAGCCTACCTCGACCAGATCGCCCAGACCCGAACCGTCGCCAACCTCAAACGACGTATCGAGCGCCTCGGCTACAACGTCACCCTCGAACCAAAGGCCGAGCCCGCATGACCCCACATCCGCGCTGAAGCTATTTTCATGGCAGAATCCGGTCGGTTGACCAACGCATGGGGCTCTGATTCGGTGTCGGCACCGATTCGCAGGGGCAAGACATGGCTGGAAAATCGCCGCTCACGGCAACCGATGAGCAACGCGCCGCGCTTGCGAGGCTTGCCGGCTCACGTGATCGCGGCGAAGCGGACAGGGCGCGCGCCTTGCTGCTGAGGCTGACTGGCTGGACCAGTCCGCGGATCGCCGAGGCGTTCGGCGTGCGCGAGGACACGGTTCGCCTCTGGCGCAGTGACTTCGCCGGCGGCGGTATTGAGGCGCTGAAAGCGAACGTGGCCCCCGGCCCAGCCCCGGTGAAGAGTGAAACGGCGTTGCGTGTGGTCACGCCCTTGTTGGAGCAACCTGTGGCCGACCGACGCAACTGGACGATCCCCCGCCTGCGCGCCGAGATCGAAGCGCGTGAGGGTGTTCGCATCAGCCGTTCGCAGCTGTCCAAGGCGTTGCGAAAAAAAGTTCCGTTGGCGGCGACCGCGGCACACGCTGAAGGGACGCCAGATCGCCGGCGAGGTCGAACGGGTCGGCCTGCGCCTGCAATTGCGCAAACAGCAGGCCGAAGCCGGGGACATTGTTCTTCTCTATGGCGACGAGAGCGAGGCGTTGACGCATCCCTATCTCGCCCGCGCATGGGCAAAGGCGGGGGCGGACCTGCGTGTGCCGGCCCCGGGACAGGCCAGGAAGGTCGCCATGCTGGGGTCGCTCGATCACGTCACGCGCCAACTCATCGTCCACACCAGCCCGACCAAGCGCAGCAGCGATTTCGTCGCCCATCTCGAGCAACTCGATCGGCTCTTTGGTCCCAGGCCCGGCCAACCCACCAAGCCGGTGGTGCTCGTGGAGGACAATGGCCCGATCCACACGAGCAAGCTCTCGATGGCGGCGCTTGCCGCCCGCGCACACTGGCTCACCGTCGAGTGGCTGCCCAGGTATGCGCCGGAACTCAACGACATCGAGGTGGTCTGGCGCGACCTCAAGGCGCATCACCTGGCGCATCAGACCTTTGCCGACCTTGACGCGCTCGACCGGGCGATCCACCACGCCGTGGACGAACTCAATGCAGAGCGCACGGTGCTTCCGTTGGTCGAACCACGAATCTCTGCTACGAAAATGACTCCGCTGCGGGTTGGCGTCACGTGGCCTGCGCATTGGGTTCGAGGGTGACGCGATACCCGAGGCGTTCGAGGCGGCGTTTGAGGTTGGCGACGGTTCGGGATTGGCCGATCTGGTCGAGATAGGCTTCGCCGAGATCGCGGTAGGGCAAGTTCTTAGCGAGCATGTGATAGGCGGAGACGAGGATCTTGTGGGCGATGGCGAGGGCGGCGCGGAGAGCGCCGCGGCGGGCCTTGAGGCGGTGGTACTTGTCCTTGAGGTAACTGCCCTTGGTCTTCGAGGCGGAGATCGCGGCGCCGACCAGGATGGCGCGGAGGTGGATGTTGCCCTTGCGCGCCCGGCCGCTCTTCTGCCTGCCGGCGCTCTCGTGATTGCCGGGACAGACGCCCGCCCAGGCCGACAAATGATAGACGCTCACGAACACGCTCATGTCGACGCCGATCTCGGCGATCAGCACGGCGGCAACCACCCAGTCGACGCCCGGAATCTGCATCAGGAGCGTGTGCGGCGCGCGATAGGGCTCGAGCCGCTCGTCGATGCGCAGGTCGAGCGCTGCGATGTCGGCCTCGATGGCTTCGAGCCGGCGCAGTTGCATCGTCAGGAGGAAGCGGTGATGCTCCTCGAGCCGCCCGTCGAGCGCCAGGATCAGATCGGCGCGCTTGCGGCGCAACCGGCCCCTGGCGAGATCGGCCATCGCCTCGGGAGAGGCCTCGCCCGCAATCAGCTCCCTGAGCATCGCGCGGCCGGAGACGCCGAAAACGTCGGAAGCGACGCTCGCCAGCTTGATGTTGGCGGTCTCCAGGAGCTTCAGGAGCCGATTGCGTTCAGCCGCTTGGCTCTCCACGAGCTTGCGGCGGTAGCGCAGCAACTCGCGCAGCTCCCGCAGCGGCCGGGGCGGCACGAAGCTCTTGGCGATCAGGCCGTGCCGAACCAGATCGGCGATCCACTCGGAATCCTTCACATCGGTCTTGCGCCCCGGCACGTTGCGGATGTGCCGGGCGTTCCCGACGATGAGGTCGAAACACCCCTCGAGGACGGAATAGACCGGGCGCCAGTAGACGCCCGTGCTCTCCATCCCGACGTGCGTCACGCCCGCTTCCAGCAGCCAGTCCCGCAGCGCTTCGAGGTCCCGCATCATGGTGCGAAACGTCCGCACCTCCTTCTTCGGTTGCGCCCCGGGCGCGCCGACGAGAACGCACGCCACGACCGTCTCCTGATGCACGTCCAGACCACAACATCGCTCGATGATCGCTTGCATCATCGCCTCCTTCCGTCAGAAGGCGACCGTGACGCTGCAGGTACGTTCAAGACACTGCTACGCGTGCTCCCCGTTCCCGAGGGCGACAAAGAATGGTACCTCTATGCAGCGCGGGCCGGACTGCCATTCGGGGTCGCAAGCCACCGCAGTTTCGTCAGCCTCAGCACGGTCGCCCATCGCTGAGGCTCCGACAAATCGGCCCGCGCCGCCAGCATTTTCATTCATAATGGTGCGCCGCAGGCGCTGGTTGGCTGCCATGAAAATAGCTTCAGCGCGGATGTGGGGTCATGCGGGCTCGGCCTTTGGTTCGAGGGTGACGTTGTAGCCGAGGCGCTCGATACGTCGTTTGAGGTTGGCGACGGTTCGGGTCTGGGCGATCTGGTCGAGGTAGGCTTCTCCGAGTTCGCGGTAGGGCAGGCCCTTGGTAAGCATGTGATAGGCAGCCACGAGGATCTTGTGAGCGATGGCGAGAGCCGCGCGCATGGCGCCGCGGCGCGCCTTGAGGCGGTGGAACTTGTCCTTGAGGTAGCTGCCCTTGGTCCGCGCGGCGGAAATGGCGGCGCCGACGAGCATGGTGCGCAGATGGACATTGCCCTTGCGGGCGCGCCCGCTCTTCTGCTTGCCGGCGCTCTCATGGTTGCCGGGGCACACGCCGGCCCATGCGGCGAGATGGTAGACGCTGAGGAAGACGCTCATATCGACACCGATCTCGGCGATGAGGGCGGCGGCGACCACCCAGTCGACGCCAGGGATCTGCATCAGCAGGGCGTGCTGAACGCAGTAAGGTGCGAGCTTTGCTTCGATGCGGTCGTCGAGGGCGGCGATATCGTGCTCGGCCGCTTCGAGCCGGCGCAGTTGTGTCGCCAGTAGGAAACGATGGTGCTCCTCCATCCGCCCTTCGAGCGCCAGAACCAGATCGTCCCGCTTACGGCGCAATTGCCCTCTGGCAAGGTCCGCCATCGCCTCGGCCGAGGCGCTGCCCTCGATCAGAGCCTTCAACATGGCGCGCCCGGAAACCCCGAAGACGTCGCTGGCGACGCTGGCCAGCTTGATGTTGGCCGTCTCCAGGAGCTTCAGGAGCCGGTTGCGCTCGGCCGCCTGGCTCTCCACCAGCTTGCGGCGATAGCGCAGCAACTCGCGCAACTCGCGCTGCGGCGCCGGCGGAACGAAGCTCTTGGCAATCAGCCCATGGCGGACCAGATCGGCGATCCACTCGGCATCCTTCACATCGGTCTTGCGACCCGGCACGTTACGGATATGCCGGGCGTTGCCGACGATGAGGTCGAAATGCCCTTCCAACACGGCATAGACCGGGCGCCAGTAAACGCCGGTGCTCTCCATGCCGACCTGCGTCACCCCAAGCTCTTGCAGCCAGTCCCGCAACGCTTCCAGATCGCGCGTCATCGTCCGAAAGGTCTGCACCTGCTTCCTCGGCCGCTCGCCCGGGGCGCCGATCAAGACGCAGGCAACGACCGCCTCCTGATGCACGTCAAACCCGGCGCACCGCTCAATGATCACTTGCATCTTCGCCTCCATCCAAAGGAAGGCGACCGTGACGCCGCAGGTATAGTCGAGACACTGCCACGCGTGCTCCCCGTTCCCGGGGGCGACAAAAAATGGTACCTCTATGTAGCGCGGGCCAGACTGCTTATCGGGGTCGCAAGCCACCGCAGACTTGTCAGCCTCAACACGATCGCCCGTGGAGAGACTCGGACAAACCGGCCCGCGCCGCCACCATTTTCACTCATAATGGCGCGCCAACGGCGCTGGTTGGCTGCTTAGCTTGGGGCCTGGCGCCGCCAGCCTCAAGACCGCTGCGAGCCGCCTCCGGCGGTGGCCTTCGGCCAGTCTTGACCCTGGCTCCGCCAGGCCCCCTCGCAGGTGCAAGGTCGGGACGAAGAAACGGCTCCCGGTCGAACCAAGAAACAACCGCTGTCACCCAACCACAACCAATGACAAACGTACCTCTTGACACCAAACGCCCCATACAAGGGCGTATGCCGATTCCTCCCAAAAGCAGTTCGCCCTAGTTCATCGATTTTGAGATTCGAATCATATCAGGCGGCCTGGTCGAGCTTATAGGACCAAGTATGGACGACGGGGTGTCGGTTGAACTCATCCATGGCGGCCATGATGCGGTTCTTGAGCTCCTGTTTGGATGCGACGCGGATATGGCGCAGCACCGAGCGGGCGAGCTTGGAGAAGAAACCCTCGACGAGATTAAGCCAGGAGCCGTGCTTGGGCGTGAACGTGAATTCGAATCGACCGGCCGGCTGCTCGGCGAGCCAAGCCTTGGTCTCCTTGGAGATGTGCGCCGAATGATTGTCGAGGATCAGCTTGATCGCTGTGTGGGCCGGATACGCGGCATCGAGGAGCTTGAGGAATTCAATGAATTCGCGGCTGCGGTGGCGGTCCTTGACGAGGGCGTGGACTTGGCCGGTGAGCAGATCGATGCCGGCCAGCAAGCTGACCGTTCCGTGGCGCCTGTACTCGTAGTCGCGCGCGAAGGTCGCATGTCTGCCGGGCTCGGGCGGCAGGTCCGGGGCCGTCGTGGCAATTGCCTGAATGCCGGGCTTCTCGTCGTAGGAGACAATCGCCACCGCATCGCTCGGTTCTTGTTTTGCGGCCGCCGCCGTCTCCTTGATGAGCCTCACTTCGCGATAGACGCACAGAACCTCCGCCATCTTCTGCTTGAACTCCGGATCGCGGCGTTCCAGGTAGTAGCGGACCTTGTGCGGCTTCACCTCTTGCTCATTGAGTATCTTGCACACCGTGCCCTGAACCAGCTTGCCGAAGCAGGCGTGTCCTTCGGCGGGTCCATGCTCGCGCGCATGGCGGGCAAGCAGTCGCGTCGTCCACAATTCGTGCGGATAGCCGAGATCCTTGGCCTTGCGGCAGGCGAGGTCGACAACCCATGCCTTGGCCTCGGCGGTGATCGTCGGCTCCTTGCCGGACCGCGGCCGGTCATCGAGCGCCGCCAGCGCACCGTAGACCAGCGCCCGCTCGACACAGCGCTGAACGGTCTGATGGTGCGCGCCCACGGCCCGTCCCACCTGAAAAAAGGATGGCTCGTCCCGATAGGTCAGCAGCACTCGCGCCCGCTCGACCCGGCTCGTCGTTTCGCTTCGCGAACGAGCAATCGCGCGCAAAGCCGCCAAATCCTCCTCGCTCATCGCCAATTCGATCGCCTTCGCCCGTCCCGCCACGACCTCAAACCTCGCTTCCGAATCAAAGCGCAAAGGCTACAAGCCATGTCGAGAAAAATGAATCCTGGGTACGTGATTGGATTCACGGAATTGATGAACTAGACGTCGGGTGTTTCAATCTGGCTATCCTTCAGATTAAATCCTTGAGTTTTCATCGTACGAAACACTTGGTGAATGGTCCAACACGCCCGATACCAGCCGCCCCGCGAGCCGTCCCTAGACGGCCGCGTTGATCCAGCGGGACAATTCGGTCTTCGGGCCAGCGCCGATCTTGGTCGCGACGTGCTTGCCGTCCTTGAAAACCATGAGAGTTGGAATCGAACGGATGCCGTATTTGCCCGCCACCCCGGGGTTCTCGTCCACGTTGAGCTTGGCGATCTTCACCTTGCCCTTCATTTCGGTTGCGATTTCCTCGAGCGCGGGGGCGATCATTCGGCACGGGCCGCACCACTCCGCCCAAAAATCGACGACGACAGGTTCGCTTGACTTAATGACGTCCGCTTCGAAAGTCGAATCGGTGACTTTGGCCGTTATTGACATGACGCCCTCAGCTTTCACACGGCGCAACCGCCGCGAAAACCCTAGTTAGGAACGGCGCGGAACTGCGTCAAGCAGGCCAGCGAGCTTCAGAACAGGCGTCCGCCGTTTGGGACTGGGCACGACGGGGTAATCAGGACCACTTCACTGTCGCCATCGGGGAAACCCAATGTACTCACGCATCCCCTCATTCAGGCGGGGCCGAAGGTTTGTGTGAAGACGTTGTTTTGATTTAGCAGTTCTTCGTATTTTTCAACGAGCGGCCTTAAGCGTCGCTCGGGCATGTTGGGAATGAGATCGTAGAGCAGGCAGCCCTGGCGGAACAGCGAATGGACGCGGCGTTTGACCGTGCTGGTTCTGAGCGATCGGTCCATGCCGAGGCTTTCGCCGGCCGCGCCGAGCAGGGTCAGGAGGAGGATCGCCAAGGCGTTGAGCAGCAGCAGACGGTCGCGCCGTTGCGGATCACCGATGCGCAGGACGCTCAGGCCCATGCCGAAACGCAAATCCTTGGTGTCGCGGAACCCCGGCTCGATCGTCCACCGTTTGGCGTAGAGGTTGACGATCTGGGAGGCGCTCGCGGTCGCATCGCTGGCGGCCAGATGCCAAGCCTCCTTCATCCCCTTGGCGTGGACGCAGACCGCCGCGCCGACCTTGTGGCGGGCGGCGGTGAGTTCGGCGCCGCGCAGAAGGCGCGCGCGCCCTTTCTTGCCGACCCAGTCGGCGGCCAGGCGCGTCTCACCGTCCGCCGCGGTCACATGAACGTTGCCGCGAAAGCGGATGACGTAACCGAAGCCGAGGCTTTCGAGGAATTCGAACAGTTTGACGTCGCCGAAGCCGCGATCGGCCAGGATCGTCACCGCCACGCCCTCGGGCAGGATCGTCTTCAAACGCGTCAGGCAGAGGTCTTCGAAGTCGTTGCGCCGGTCCTTCAGTTCGTCCTTGTCGACCGTCAGCCATAGGAGCGGCGTCGCCCGGCCGTGGCGCGTGATCAGGCTCAAAGCGAGCGTGGCCTGATTGTCGGCGTCGAAATCGGTCCAATCCATCGCCACGACGATCGCCTTGCGCTGGCCCACGACCTCGCGCGCCCATGGGGCGAACAGGTCCCATACGACGACCCCGGCGTTGCTCAGCAGGCGATCGACCTGTTTGATCGCGTGTCTGTCCATCAGACCGCGCGCTTGCGCCAGCGCGTGCCCGATGACCGAAACGGCCAGCGACGCCCCCGTCAGGACCCCCAGCGTCCCATTGGCCAGCGAAAGAATCCGCTTGGCGTGCAAGCTCCCCGAAAACGCGCGCTTCAGAAAATCATGAACCCATTCCATCCGCTCGATCGACTTGCGCATGAGCCCCCGCCCGGCTGATTCGTGATCTCGCCGCGCGGTGACTCGCCAATTCAGGCAATTTCGCGTCGATCAAGAATGAGGGGATTCATGAGCCCAATGTATGGACTTCCGAGGGAACGGTCTGATCTGCCGCGGCGCAAATTTGATCACCGCGGCCACTTGCCGCCTGGCAAGATCGTCCGTCCGATAATGTTTGGTGATCTGGGCGGAGGACTTCTTTTTTCCGATCGTCGAACCAAAATCTATGACGAGCCTAAACGCAGGCTTGCGCGCTTCTGGAAAGTTCTCGGCCGAAACGATGGTCCCGCCCCGCATGTCCACTTTCAGAAACTCGTCGAAGCAGATCGTCGGCGTCAAACCGAGTGTGCGAGGCATTCGATGCTTCCTTCCCGGAGGTCGTTGATCTTTCGCGCGCGAAAGAATCGCGGTCAAGTCTTCGAGACGGGCCGACGGTTTCGGGGCTTGACAGTCATGCCCGAGCGCCCTAGCCGAGCGCCCGATGACGATGCGGAAACAGGCGCAAGATATCCGGCAAATCGCGAGTTTCGTCGAGATTTCGGGCCGTTATGACGCGATCCTATGTGACATCTGGGGCGTTTTGCACAATGGGGTGGCTGCGTTCGGGGCAGCGTCCGACGCCTTGGCGGCGTTTCGACGCCGGGGCGGCGCCGTCGTCCTGATCAGTAACGCGCCTCGGCCCTCCGGGCCCATTCGACATCAGCTGCTGAAGCTCGGGGTCTCGTCCGACGCGTTCGACGAGATTGTGACGTCGGGCGACGTAACCATCGGATTGATCGAGGAACGGATTGACGACCCAGTCCTCCACATTGGGCCGGCGCGCGATTTCAGTCTGTTCGATGCTGCCGCGGAGGCGTCGGGCCGCCAGCCGAACCTTGTTTCTCTTGAAGGCGCACAATACGCGCTTTGCACGGGCCTGCGCGACGACTTGACCGAGACGCCTCACAGCTATGAAACCGAATTGCGCGCAATGACGGCCCGCGCGATGATTATGGTCTGCGCCAATCCGGACATCGTGATTTATCGCGGGGACGCCCTAGTCTACTGCGCGGGAGCATTGGCTCGCCGATACGAGGAGCTTGGCGGTTTGGTCATCTATGCAGGCAAGCCTTATGCGCCGATCTACCGCCGTGCGCTGGCGCTCGCTGAGCGGTCTCGTGGCGCCCCGGTCGACAAAGGGCGGGTGCTGGCGATCGGCGACAGCATAAAAACGGACATTGCCGGCGCGGCATGCGTCGGGTTGGACGCGCTTCTCGTCACCCAGGGAATTCACCGGGCGGCGCTGCACGGCGAGACGCTCGATTGTCCGGCGGATCGGTATGAACTGCAACGCCTCTGCGCACAATATTCGCTCTGGCCGGCCACCGTTATCAGCGCGCTTCAAGGATGATCGACCGTGACGGCGCGCCATACGTCAATGGGAATTGATTGGCGGCCCATTTCAAACTATTGAGAGGTTTGCGGGAACCGACCCGCCTCAGAACATCCATTTGGCCCGAAGCCGACAATTTCGATCGGGTGATGAAAGCCTGAATGCATGCAGAAGTCGATGTTTCAGACCCTGTATTTCGAGGACCTCGCGGTCGGGATGCGCGAGACAATCAGCAAAACGGTCGAGAATGAGGATGTCATCGGATTCGCGGAACTTTCGGGCGACCACAATCCGATCCATTTGTCGGAGCACTTCGCGCGGAAAACAAGATTCGGCGGTCGGATCGTCCACGGACTCTACACGGCGAGCCTCATCTCCGGGGTCATCGGCATGCGGCTACCGGGCCCGGGGGCGGTCTACATTTCCCAGACTTTGAACTTTCTTGGTCCGGTCAAGATCGGCGACGTGGTGGACGTCAGTGTCGAGGTTGTCGAGCTGACCGAAAAGGGGCGGCGCGTCCGATTGCAATGCGAATGCCGAGTTGGAGACAAAACCGTGTTGGAAGGCCAAGGCGTTTTAAGCGTTCCGCCCAACCCGAAGGCGAGGCACGCGACAGCTTGACCGTCCTGGGAGCTGGGGGCAGTTTCCGCAAGCCACAGCGCCGAAACCGCGACGTCTGGAGCCCAAGGATCGGCAGGATGCAATGACCAACGGTTTCGTGCTTGCCACGGACCCGGCCGCGCCACCTGCCGGGCTTGAGCGTGCGGTGTACGCGATCGGAAACTTCGACGGCATTCATATCGGCCATCGGGCAGTGATTGAGCGCACGATTGTTCTCGCGAAGGAATGGGCCGCTCCGAGCGCCCTCTTGACGTTCGAGCCGCATCCGGCGGACCATTTCGCCGAACGCCCCGTCGCCTTTCGGCTCACGCCTCCGGATTTGAAAGCCGCCATCTGCGCGCGGCTTGGGTTGGCAGGCATTGTCTTCATCTCGTTCAACGCGTGGCTCGCGGCGATGAGCGCCGAGGAGTTCGTCAGGACGTTTCTGGTCGAGCGGCTCCGTGCCGGCGCGGCAGTCGTCGGATGGGACTTTCATTTTGGCAGGGCTCGATCGGGCACGCCGGCCTTTCTCGTCGAGGCCGGGCGGCGGTACGGATTTGCGGTCGATATTGTCGCCAAGGTCGAGGACGGAGCCGGAGAATCTGCTCGGGTCGTGTCGTCGACGGCGATCCGGCGGGCGCTCGAACGAGGGGACGTCGTGGCCGCTGCGCACGGGCTCGGGCGCTTCTACGCGGTGTCCGGCCGCGTCATTCCAGGGCAGCGTCTCGGACGCACCCTCGGGTTTCCGACGGCGAACATCGCTTTGGCGCCGACTAATCAACTCGCGCATGGAGTTTATGCGGTGCGAGCTCTCGTCGATGGCAAGGCCTGTCCAGCGGTCGCCAGTTTCGGCGTTCGACCGACCCTAGATAACGGCCCGCCGCTGCTCGAAGTTCACTTGTTGGATGTCGACGCGGATCTGTACGGCCGCGACTTGACAGTTGAATTCGTGGAACGAATCCGGGAAGAGCGCAAGTTCGATTCGCTCGCCCTGCTCGTCGCGCAGATGAAGCGCGACAAGGAGCGAGCGCGTGCGATCCTTTCCTTACAACCTTGAAAGGCGATTTGGCGATTCGCGGCAAATCCTCTAATTCCCTCGCGACTTGCCCGCGGAACTCGAATGTGGTCCCAGTCTTATGACCGACACGCCCGACCAAGGCTTTGATTATTCGCAGACGCTGTTTCTGCCGAAGACCTATTTTCCGATGCGCGCGTGTCTGCCGGAGAAAGAGCCGGAAATCATTGCCCGTTGGGCGCGCGACGACCTTTACGGCGCGCTGCGCGAGAGCGGCAAGGGGCGTCCCAAGTTCGTGTTGCATGACGGGCCGCCTTACGCAAACGGAAACATTCACATCGGACACGCGCTCAACAAGATCCTCAAGGACATTGTTGTGCGCTCGCAGCAGATGTCGGGCAAGGACTCCAACTATGTGCCGGGCTGGGATTGCCACGGCCTGCCAATCGAATGGAAGGTCGAGGAGGAGTCTTACAGGAGGAAGGGCAAGACGAAGCCCGATTTCTCCAAACCGGAGGCGATCATTGCGTTTCGCCGCGAATGTCGAGCTTACGCCGAACGCTGGATTTCGGTGCAACGTGAGGAATTCAAGCGATTGGGCGTGGTCGGGGACTGGGACCATCCCTATACTACGATGAGCTATCCCGCCGAGGCTCAGATCGCGAGAGAGATCTTCAAATTTGTCGCCAATGGTCTGCTTTATCGCGGCTCCAAGCCGGTGATGTGGAGCGTCGTCGAGAAAACCGCGCTGGCCGAAGCCGAGATCGAATACGACGACTATACCAGCGACACCATCTATGTCAGATTCCCGATTGAAGGCGAAGACGCTTCGATTGTCATCTGGACCACGACGCCGTGGACAATACCGGGCAATCGCGCGATCGCCTTTTCGCGCCGCATCGCCTACGGTCGCTATCGCGTCACTGAGGCTGCCGCCGACAACTGGGCTAAGGTCGGATCGACTTACATCCTCGCCCGGTCACTCGCGGAGAGCGTGTTCGCAGCGGCGAAAGTTGGGGCGTTCGAGTTCCACGGGGAAGTCGAAGGCGACGCGCTGGCTGCGCTTGTCTGCGCTCATCCGCTGCATCGGCGTGGCTACGGCTTTGTCGTTCCCTTGCTCAACGGCGATCATGTCACGGAGGAAACCGGAACGGGTTTTGTCCATACCGCCCCCAGCCATGGCCGCGAGGACTTCGAACTCTGGACGGCGAACGGCCGGTTGCTCGTCGAGCGCGGAATCGACACTCGGATCCCCAGCACAGTAGATGAGAACGGCGCCTTGACCGTCGAAGCGCCAGGCTTCGAGGGCAAGCGGGTCATCACCGACAAAGGCGAGAAGGGCGACGCCAACGAGGCCGTTATCAAGGCCCTGGTCGACGCCGGCGCGCTTGTTGCTCTCGGGCGGCTCAAGCATCAGTACCCTCACAGCTGGCGTTCGAAGAAGCCGGTCATCTTCCGAAACACGCCGCAATGGTTTCTCGCCATGGATCGGCCTTTCGCGAATGCGCGAAATGGGCAGACCCTTCGGGCCGTGGCTCTCGATGCGATTGAACGAACGCGCTGGGTTCCGGCGACAGGCGAAAATCGCATCAAGGGTATGGTGGCGAGCAAGCCCGACTGGGTCCTGTCGCGCCAACGCGCTTGGGGCGTGCCGCTTTCGATTTTCGTGCGCAAAGGCGGGCACGAAATCCTGTTCGACGAAGAGGTTAACGCCCGGATCGCCGAGGCGTTCGAACAAGAAGGCGCCGACGCCTGGTTCGCTGGGGACGCCACGCAGCGCTTCTTAGGCGAAAGGCATAAGGCCGACGATTACGACAAGGTCGACGATTTGGTAGAGGTCTGGTTCGATTCCGGCTCGACCCACGCCTTCGTCCTCGAAGACCCCCTCCACTTTCCCGGCTTGGCGGGCATCGACCGGAGGGTTGACGGCGGCCCGGACGAAGTGATGTATCTCGAAGGCTCCGACCAGCATCGCGGCTGGTTCCAGTCCTCCCTGCTTGAAAGCTGCGGCACGCGCGGACGCGCGCCTTTCGACGTCGTGCTAACACACGGCTTCACCCTCGACGAGAAGGGCAGGAAGATGTCCAAGTCATTGGGAAACCAGACCTTCCCGCAGGACGTGATTCGGATGTCCGGCGCTGATATGCTGCGTCTCTGGGTGGCGAGCGTCGACTATTCCGACGATCAACGCATCGGCCCGGAAATCCTCAAGGCCGTCAGCGACAATTACCGAAAACTGCGCAACACGATCCGCTGGATGCTGGGAACGCTTGCGCACCGCGAGCGTGGCGACCTGATTGGCCTCGCCAAGATGGCCCACCTGGATCGGCTGATGCTGCACAAGCTCTTCGAGCTCGACCTCAAGGTGCGCGAGGCCTACGCTAATTTCGATTACGCTCGCGTGATCGCCGCGCTGACCGCGTTCATGTATACTGATCTGTCGGCGTTCTATTTCGACATCCGTAAGGACGCCTTGTATTGTGAGGCCCCGTCGAGCGCCAAGAGGCGCGGCGCGTTGGAGGCGATCAATCAGATCTTCCGCGCGGTGACGATCTGGTTCGCGCCCGTGCTTGTCTTCACGATGGAGGAGGCGTGGGCCGCGCGGGACGCTTCGCACCGCTCGATACACCTCGAACAGTTTCCGGCGATCCCGGTGGCGTGGCGCGACGACGCACTGGCGAAAACCTGGGAGACGATCCGCGCATTGCGCCTCTGCGTGACGGGAGCAATCGAGATCGCGCGCGCTGGCAAGGAAATTGGGTCGTCGCTCGAAGCTGCTCCACGGGTCTATCTCAAAAGGCCCGAACACATCGAGGCCTTGCGCGGGGTGGACTTTGCCGAAGTGTGCATAACATCCGATATCGCGATCGAGACAGAGAAGTCCGCCCCCGAAGGCGCATTTCGCCTTCCCGAACTGGCGGACGTCGCCGTCGTCGTTGAGCGGGCGAGAGGCGTCAAGTGCGCCCGCTCCTGGCGCTATTTCGATCCGTCGAAGGCCTCGCCCGATTTTCCCGACGTCAGCCCCCGCGACGCAGCAGCGTTGCGCGAGCTCAGAGCGCTTGGCCGCCTGCCATGACTCCGCGCACGTTCGGGGGGCTTATCGCACTCACAGTCTTTGTCGCCGATCAGGCCGGGAAAATCGCGGTGCTCATGCGCGCCACTGGCGAGGCGGCTCAGAATTCGGCGGTGCTTGGCCCGTTTCTCGATCTGGCTCTGCGATGGAACCGCGGCATCTCATTCAGCTTGTTCGCGCAGGATTCCGCTGCAGGCCGGATCTTCCTGCTCGGCTTGACCCTTGCGGCGATTGCGCTGCTTGGCTGGTGGCTGTCGATCTGCCGATCAACGGCGGCCGCAGCGGGTCTCGGGGCGATCATCGGCGGCGCGCTCGGCAATGCAGTTGACCGTATCGTCCACGGGGCCGTTGTCGATTATCTGGATTTCCATGCCTTCGGACGACATTTCTTCGTCTTCAATCTGGCGGACGCGGCCATCAACGTCGGCGTCGCGCTCTTGATGATCGACCTTGCGTTCGGCTTGCGCGCAGGGGACGACGGAAAACAAACGGGGTCGCCGCCCGGCGCAAAGTAAGGCTTCGCCTCGGCCGAGGATCGCCTGCGGCGAAGCGGAGTGTGTCATGGAATAGCCGAAATTTGCGGCGAATAGGCTGGGCGTCGGCCTTGTCCTTGAACGGCGGGGGACAGCCGAGGAACGTACGGGGAAAAGGAAATGCATTTCGGCTTTCGGGGGACGATGCTGGCGTTCGCGGCGACGGTGGGTTGCTTTGGGATGACTGCGGCGCGCGCGGGCGACGACGGCGCCGCGCCCCTTTGGGTCGGGATCGGTTCGATTTTCAGTCCATTGGTTGGCTTGCAAAAGGATGAAAAGGAACCGATCGACTATCGTGAGCACGGCAAGATCGTCGTTCCGCCGAAGATGGAGCTCCCGCAGCCGGACTCGGGGCCGACCGCGGCAGGCGGCGCTTGGCCGGTCAACCAGGAAGTCCAACGCAAGAGAAACGAAAGGGAAGAGGCGAAAAAGCAGATCGCGGGTCAAGGGGACGCGCGGCTGCGGTATACCCATCCGTTCCCCAACGCCCCCGTGACGGTCCGCGCGACGGACCAGCAAGGGACAGAGGCGACGTCCGCCGACGGCAAGATCGAGTCCTCGTCCGTTCTCGGGAGCCTGAATCCGATGAGCTGGGTCGGGATGGGCAAGAGCGCTCCGTTGGGTCCTGAGCCGGACCGCGAATGGTTAACCGATCCGCCGAAGGGCTACCGAGCTCCGGTTGGGCCAATCGGGCAGGCGGCGAACTGACAATCCGTCTCGCCCGCGATCGGCCGTTGGCCCACATATTGTGGAATCGCCGCTTGGCGATGAGAAGAAAAGTCGCTATCTTATGGTTGAGATTCGCCGTGAGTTCAGCTCGGCTGAATGACCGAAGGCGAGGGGTTGCGGAGTGCCGGTCGTAGACCGAATCACTCGCTAGGCCGAACGCAGAGATTCTGCCGAACCGACCGAACACCGAATGTCTGCGCACTTGTCGCCGTCAATACTCTGACGTGGCAGCTAACGCAGCGAACCGGTCACGATTAGGGAATTTGCGGGGTCGATGTGAGGCTGGCGGAGCGGGCGGCGCGACGCGGCCGGAATTCGAGCAGGCGAGTGAAACGCGCTTCGCGGGCGGGGCCGCGAGCAAGAGGGCGCAACCGCCGAAGACGACCCAAAACTCGGGAGCGCGCTCGCGCCCGGGTGGGCTAGGGCGACGACGGGCGCAACTAAATGGATAACTGGAAAAGGCAATGAGACCAGGTCAAAACAAGCGGATGCGGGGCAGGCCGACAAACAATCGGCGCGGTCCCAACCCCTTGACTCGTTCTTACGAGTTGAACGGTCCCGACGTCAAGATTTCGAGGAAATGCGCAACATGTTGCTGAGAAATATCTCCAACTTGCGCGAGACGCGCATACCGGAGGCGATCCGGTCGCCGCAGAAAACTACTTACAGCACGCGGAACATTACTTTCGATTGATTGCTGCGGCTCAGGCCGCTCAGGCGCTGGCTCAGAGCGGTCAACAGCGGCCAGCCGGCGAAGGCGAGGGCAACGAATTCGACGACGACGACGATTTCGGCGCCCTGTCCGATCGCTTCGCCTCGCCGTCTGAACGCGTAGGCGCAACTTACCAACAGCAGCCGAATGCGTTTCAGGGACAACCGAGCGCCGTTCCGAACGCGCCGCAACCTTATGTCGAGAGGCAGCCGTTCGAGGCCGATCGGGCGCCGCAGAGCGATCGTGGCGGATTTCCCAATCGGCAGGATAGGCAAGGCAATCGCTTTCCGGATCGCGGGCCTCGTCCGGATCGGCCGTTCAGCGAGCGGGGTGAGGGATATCGCGACAATCGACAGAGTCGCGACGGGCGCCCGCGCGAATTTCGTCCCTATCGCGATCCCGCATCCCAGCTTCAGCGAGAAGGCGCCGCCGAGAACGCTGGAGCGGCCGCTCTTCCGCCGTTCATAACTGGCGGGTCAAGGCCGGGCGTCGCGGAACCGGACAGTCAGCCCTCTCCCGACGCGGACGCGGTCCGGATGTCCGGCGAAGCGCCGGACGGGGGCCCGGCCTTTGACGAGTCCTCGTCAGGCGAAGGCCATTTCCCCGGCCGCGGGCGACGTCGCCGGTTGCGATCTCCTTACGGGTTCAACGCCGTTCAGCAGGACTTGGACACCCAGAACTCTAACCCAGTCAGCGACGAGACCCCGGTGGGCGAATAGGGCGCGGGCTTCGGCTCAACGAGCGAGGACACTCGAAAACTTTGACCGCAGCAGACCGCTGTCGAAGGGTTTCAACATGAAATCATTGGCGCCGGCGTGGATCGCCCGGGCGAGACGCGCGGGATCGTTTTCGCTGACGCACACCACCACCTTCGTGCGATCGCCGCCGGGTAGTCGCCGCAACCGCTTCACAAATTCGCAACCCTCGATCTCAGGCATATCGCCGTCGATAAGGATCGCCTCCGGCATCGCCAGCGAGCACACGGCGAGGGCCTGACTTCCGCCTACCGCTTCAGAGGGTTTCATGGTCATGCCTTCGAGAACCCGTCGAGCGATTTTTCGCACCACAGGCGAGTCGTCCACGATCAGGACCTCGGTCATTGTTGTTCCTCTCAGAGATCTCACATACCCGTCACGCTGCGACCATCCGTCCAAACTCGAACAGCGCCGTTACATCGAGGACGGTCGCCGGGCGTTGGGTCGTTCCGGTCCGCAGCAACACGCCGAGGCCGAGTGCGTTTGGCCGCGCGTCTAAGCGTCGCTTAGCGAGGACAAAGTCCTCGCGTCGAGCTTCGACGATGCCGCCTACGCCCTCGACCGCGAGGGCGACGACGTCCGGCCCGAGCTCGATCGCGACCGCAAGCGATCCGACTCCAAGCGGAAGGGCGTCAGGCGGGCGCCGACGATTGAGGCACGCGAACACGACGAGGCGCCCGCGCAGATTGACGAGGCCGAGCAGGCGTGGCGAGGCCAGCGGCGACCTGGTCAGGCCTTCGACGCGGAAGACGGACCGCGTGCAGCCTATCGGCAGAGCAAAATTCCGCCCCAGCGCCTGCACGGTCAGAAACGCTCCAGTGCCCGGAGGCAAAGCAGATCCGCTCATGGGGCTGACTTCCAGCTCGCGGACTCGAGCCCATACGCGCGGAGCGCGTACAAGATGCCGCCTCTGTCGAACTTGCCCGTGGCGGCGGCGAACCCAGCCTGGCGCGCCGCGTTCTGAACGCTCTCGCCGCCGTGGGCGGCCAATCCGAGAAGTCGAACTGATCTTGCTTTGGGGAGCTTTTCCCAACGCTTGCTCCATGCTTCCGCCGGCGCAGCCAGTTCCAGGTCCGCCAGCGCGCCGTCAAATTCGGTCGACCGCTGAAGCGCGTCGAACGCCTCGTCCAAAGTCGCGGCGAACAGGACCTCGTAGCCCGCTTGCGTCAGCGTCCGGTCAAGCATTCGCCGAAGCGGCATGGCCGGCTCGATCACCAGTAGCCGGGTTAGGCGGCCGTCGGCCGCCTCGACTTTTGGCGCGACGCTTGTCATGTCCGACAACCTATGGCCGGGCCCGGGGTCCGCGGCGTCGCTACGCCAGGCGGTCGCGCCCAGCGCCTCTGCGAGGCCGCTCGGGCTCAGGACGAGCGCGCCGGAGCCGTCTTTCAATATGGCTGCGCCCGAAAACAGCTTCGTATGCCTCATCGGTTGCGGCAGAGCCTTCAACACGAGATCCTGAACTCCCGAGACGGCGTCGACGACGATCGCGAAGCGACGGTCTCCTGCGCGCATGAGCAGGCCGACCGGCAAACCGTCGGGCGTCTCGGACGGGGTTGGGCTCTGCATCAAGACGCTCAGTCGCGCAGCCGGCGTGCGATCTCCTTTCACCCACAGGAACAACCCGTCTGGCGCTGCCTCAAGGCGGGCGTCGCCGTTCGAGTTCGAGCGTCACGAGGTCGTCGACGATGCGCAGCTCCGCCGCGAATTGGTCGGCGCCGGCCTCGACGATCACGGCGGAGACGGCCGCGATAGCGAGCGGAATGCGTAGCGTCGTCGTCGCGCCCTCTCCCGGCCGGCCTTCTAATGCAACGGAGCCGCCGATGTCCTCGAGCGCCGCCCGCACGATCCGGACGCCATCGTCTCTGCGGTTCGACCGACTGCTTGAAGCCGGCTTGTCGGCGTCAATGCCGCGCCCGTCGTCGCGCACTTCGATGACGGCTTGGTCGACCTGCGTGCGGGCCGAAATTGTGATCTGCCCGGCGTCAGGCTTGCCGAGTCGACGCCGGTCGTCAGGCGGTTCAATCCCGTAGTCGATCGCATCGCGAACCAACAAGGCCAGGGCTTCGCGAACGGAGCCGAACAGCTGGCGACCGAGCAGCACTTCGCCGCCTTCGAGCGATAAGTGGACTTGCCGTCCCAAGTCCGCGGCGACGTCGTGGGCAAGCCGGTGCAGCTTGGCGAACAGGCGGCCTATCGGCTGCACACGGGCGGCGAGCGCCTCGGACTGGAGATCGCCGGTGATCATGGAAAGCCTTCGCAGCGGCGTGCGAAGCGACTCCAAGGCCTCGCTCCTCGCAACGGCCAATATCTGGTTGTGCGTCACGATCAGGTCTGAGACCAGTGAATCGATGCGTTCAATCGATTTGAGTGGGACGCGGATGGCATCTTTCCGCCTTTCTGGGGGCGTCAACGCTCCGTCCAACGGCGTTTCCAGAAGGGGGTCACCGTCGCAAACCCCGCGCCACGAAGCTGGCGAGGGCCCGGCGGCCGCTTCCATGCGGGCAATGAGGGCGCTGTCGTCGCCGATGGGCTCGCTGCGACCCTCCACGAGGCCCTCCAGAAGGAAGCTCATTCGATCGACCGCCTCAAGGATCAGCGAAACCGCCGTCCTTTTCCGGGCGACCTCACCGTTCATCGATCCAACCAAGGCTTCCGCGGCGTGAGCGATCGCTTCCAGCCGGGGCAAATTGAGAAAGCCACAGGCTCCCTTGATCGCGTGAATCCACCGCCAGGCGCCGTCAGAGGCCCGCGGGTCGACGAAGTCGAAATCGACCCGAACTCAACTGCGCCTTGACGGCCTCGAGCTGTTCGGCGCTTTCGGCAAGAAAGTCCCGGAGGAGTTCGTCCATGCGTCTCGCCTTGCCCGGGGTCGGCCGGGGATTGGTTCGAGACTATGGCGACGGCCAGTTAAAGGGCGCTGAAGCGCGATAGTTCAGAAGACGTTGACGGAGCCAAGCGGGCGTGACGAATTGTTCATGATGGCGCTCGCGCTTCGCTCGACGTCTTCGCTGGTTCCTCGAAAGCGCCGCCGACTGCCCCAGGTGTCGCTCGCAGCGTGACCGAGTTCGGGCGCGGTCGAGGCTCTAATCGTCATGCCGCATTCCCGAGCGAGCAACGTCGTGTAGTAGGGCTGAATAGAGCGGCCGTCGATCGTTTCGATCGAGCCTCCGGAGAAAAAGGCCGCCGCGCCATGGGGAAGGCGCGCGTTGGTCCCCGTCGCCTCGACGCGCATCGTCGTCGCGTCGCCGTCACCTTCGAGATCGACAGCGATGACGCCGCCGCGCGGAACCGCGCCAGCCGCGATGAGGCACAGATTGAGCAGCAGCTTGACTGCGTTCTTCGGGGCCAGCCGACACTGCGCGCTCCATCGCAACGTCGTCCGATCGTTGCCGATCAGGCCCCGCGCCACATTCTCCGCGTCCCCGGTGTCGATCGCTGCGGTGAGGGAGCCTGCCGCGCCAAAGGCGAGCCGGCAGAATTGGAGCCGCGCCGAGGCCGAGATCGCGCTCTTCTTGATAAGGTCCATGGCGATGGCGCGCATGTCTTTGTCCTCTTCGCTGTCCAGCACTTCGAGGCCGTTGACGATCGCCCCGACTGGGCTGATGACGTCGTGGCAAATGCGCGAACATAAGAGAGCGGCAAGGTCGAGTGGGGCGAGAGAGACGATTGTCAAGCGGCTGATCCTATGGTCAATACCGATGAACCGGCGACAGAAGCCATTCCGGCGTATGGATTCGATACCCATTGTCTGTCTATCCGATTCGTCGGCCGGCGGCGATATCTTCTCATCGGCGTGGGCGCCGGTTCGATCGGCGCCGTGCGGGACCGGTTTTCGAGGAAAGGGGATTTGCCTGTGCATCAGCTTCGCCCAAATGCGCGTCCGTTCAATTTCGACCTAGCGACGCCAAACGAGATTGGGGTCTTCCTGGCGGAGGCCGCTGTCGCCGCCGGGCCCGCAGTGATGGACGTCTACGGGCATGGGGGAGACGTTCGGGCCAAAGGCGACGGCAGTCCGGTCACGTTCGCCGATCAACGCGCGGAGGCAATTGTCTGCGATTGTCTCGCCTGCGCCGTGCCGCCCGTGCCGGTCGTCGCCGAAGAGTCGACGGCGGCCGGGAAGCCCGTCGCGGCCGGCAAACGCTTCCTGCTCGTCGATCCGCTCGACGGAACGAAGGAGTTCATCGCCCGCAACGGCGAATTCACGATCAATGTCGCGCTCATCGAGAACGGCAGGCCGATCGCTGGAGCCGTCTACGCGCCTGCCCTGGGCCGGATTTGGTTCGGCGGGGAACAGGCCTTCGTTTGCGACGCGTCCGTCGGAGCGAACCTGCCGGCCAGACAATCGTGGCGGCAGATTCACGTGCGCCGCGCGCCCGGCGCGCTGGTCGTCCTGGCGAGCCGCTCGCACGGCAATTCGCAGACCGAGGCCTTTCTGCAACGGTTGCCGATCGCTGAACGTCAAACCAGAGGTTCCTCGCTGAAATTCTGCGTAATCGCCGAAGGCTTAGCCGACGTCTACCCGCGCTTCGGACCGACGATGGAGTGGGACACCGCGGCGGGAGACGCGGTGCTGCGTGCCGCGGGCGGAGTCGTTCTCGATTCCGCCGGGACGCCGCTCGCCTATGGCAAGACCGCCAGCGGCCTGCGCAACGGAGCGTTCGTGGCTTGGGGCGACGAGACGGCGGCCGGCCGATTCGGCCATCGTTAACCAATTGTTAGCGGTCGGATCAGAAAATGCGCTTATCCGCGAGGCGAAGATCCGCCGCTGCGGCAACAGGATTCGGGCGGAGCGCGGGCCGCGTCGATGCCGACCGCGCTTACATAAGGAGCGCCGCAATGACGAGGGTGACCCGCCGACAGCTTCTCACCGCGGCCGCCATGGGCCCGTTCGCCCTGGCGTTTCCCGCCCGCGCCGACGCTCCGAGCACCTATTCGCCGGACGAGATCGTCGACAGCGGCCACAAGTTTTTCGGCAGCATCTCGCGCGGACTGGCCGAGGCGGTACAGGAGGCCGGGCGTCGATGGGGCCTGCCAAACGCCTATATCCAAGGCCAGGAGGGGTCCGCCGCGTTCGTCGGCGGTTTGCGCTACGGCGAGGGCAAGATGTACACGCGCAACGCCGGCGATCAGCCGGTGTACTGGCAGGGACCGTCGGTCGGCTTCGACGCCGGCGCCGACGGCGACCGCACCATGATGCTGGTCTATAACCTGCCGGCGGTGGAAGCGATCTATCAGCGCTTCGGCGGGGTCGACGGCTCGGCCTATTTCGTCGGCGGATTCGGCTTCACCGCGCTCGATGCGGCCGGGGTCATCGTCGTGCCGATCCGCACCGGACTCGGATGGCGGCTCGGCGTCAACGTCGGCTATCTGAAGTTCACCGACCGCGCGACCTGGAATCCGTTCTGACGGATCGCCGCAACTTGGGCCCTGCCCTGCGCCTCCGACTGTCGATAGCGAATTAAGGTTGTCCGATTTTGGCTGTGGGCAAGGCGGATGCCTTGTCCACATTTCCACAGGTGCGCGGCCGAGCGGATTTAAGCGGCGTTTTTCGTTTCCCTGAGCGCTCCCTTCTCGTCCTTGCGGCCGATGCATCGGGGCCCATGAAAGAGGGCGTGGGAGCCGTCGGGATAGTCGTGGACCTTGACCCGCGCCTTGACGAAATGCGGGCGCAGCAGGCTTGCCGGGATCTGCAGTTTCAGCGTGCGGTAGGACACGCAATCGCCGGCGCCGACCTGGCGCTCCTCCTGCACGCACAGGATCTCGCCCGCCATGGCCCTCCAAGACTCGAACCTTCCCAACTCGAAACTCTCCCAAGCGACCTTTTGCGGTCGCCGCTGGCGCCATTTTCATCGCCGTTTCGAGCGTTTTCAAAGGCTTCCGGCACCATTTCCATCCCTTTGTCCCTTTCGCAGCCGCCCGAACGAAAGTCGGCCGAGGCGAGCCGCAGGGAAGGGCTTGCAAGCCCGCCTCAGAACGAATTGCAAATTTTTCGGAACAAAACCAAAGCCGGCCGGAACAAAATCAAAGCCGGATGGAACAAAATCCAAATTTTTCGGAACGAAATCAAAATCGATTCCTTTCCGCGAATTGGGACTTTTCAGCAGGTTGTCGCCGCTTCCAGCCGAATTTCCAGCCGAAAAGGCGTTCGCCGCGCCTTTCCCCGGGCAAAGACCGCCCCCAAGTTGGGCATAGGCCCCCGGCCGAGCCTGTCCGGCGGCGCCGGCCGCTCTCCCCGCATTGCCGATGTCAATCCCATCCATGGGGAGCACGATAACGCCGATTTCGATTTTCCGGAAGCAAATGTTCGAAAAAGTGTCGGCGGCAGACGATATGTCTGGTTCGGGGGGCGCGATCGGCCATCTCTTCCCCGGATATAACGACCATCGCTGCAAGCCGGGCCTCGGCGCCGCGCTCGTCTTCTCGGCGACCTCACTGCACGAGGCCCGCCGGCGCTCGAAGGCGCACGCTACGTGGCGCCGACTTTCGCGCACAATGCCGGAGCGGATGCGCGCCGGAGGGCGTCGGCGTAGCGCTTCGCCAGCGCGGCGCACACCATCAACTGGATCTGGTGGAATAGCATCAGCGGCAGCACGATCAGGCCGACCGGCTGGCCGGCCAACAGCACGGTCGCCATCGGCAGGCCGCTCGCGAGGCTCTTTTTTGAGCCGCAAAAGACGATCGTCACCTCGTCGTCGCGGGAGAAGCCCAAAAGCCGGCTGCCAAAAGTGGTGATGAGGAGCACCGCCGCCAGCAACGCAGCGTCCACGGCTGCGAGGCGCCCCAGATCGCTGAGGCTGAGCTGGCGCCAGATGCCCTGCGTGACGCCCTCGCTGAACGCCGCATAGACCACGAGCAGGATCGAACCGCGGTCGACCAGACCGAGCAGCGTCTTGTGCCGCAGCGCCCAGCCGCCGATCCACGGCCGGGCAAGCTGGCCGGCGGCGAAGGGGACCAGAAGCTGGAGGACGATGTCGCCGGCGCCGCGCGCCGAGAAGCCCCCCTGCGCGCCGAGCAGGAGCCCGACCAAGAGCGGCGTCAATCCCATGCCCAAAAGGTTGGAGGCGGTCGCAGCGCAGAGCGCGGCCGGCACGTTGCCGCGGGCGATCGAGGTGAAGGCGATCGACGACTGGACCGTCGAAGGCAGAGCGCAAAGCAAAATCACGCCCGTCCAGAGCGGCGGCGTCAAAAGTCCCGGAAACAGCGCGCGCGCGGCGAGGCCCAGCGCCGGAAACAGCATGAACGTCGAGGCGAGAACCACGACGTGCAGCCGCCAGTGCCACGCGCCCGCCAAAGCCGCCTGCGGCGAGAGCCGCGCGCCATGCAGGAAAAACAGGAGGGCGATGGCGGCGTCGGTGGCGTAGTTGGCGACGACGGCGCCGCTTCCGTGCGCCGGCAAAACCGTCGCAACGCCGACCATGCCGACGATCGCCGCGATATAGGGGTCGACCGGCAGCTGGGAGAACAACGCCTTCGGGCTCATCGCCTCGATCCTCTTTTTCGAGAAATGACCCTTGCCTCAGCTTCGCGGCCAAGATGGGCCGGCGCATGGTCATTGTGAACCCCTCTGAGCGGCGTTATTGTCATCGCGAATCGTGATAACGGACCCGTCATGTTCGAGCCGACCCATCTGGAAAGCTTCCTCGCCGTCGCGCAGACGCACAACTTCACCGAGGCCGGCCGTCGACTCGGCCTGCAGCAGTCCACCGTCAGCCAGCATATCCGCAAGCTCGAGGCCGCTGCCGGCCGTCGTCTGTTCGTACGCGACACGCACTCGGTGCGATTGACCGCGGACGGCGAGGCGATGACCGGGTTTGCCCGCTCCATCCTCGATGCCGCCAACCGCGCCCGCCGCTATTTCGCCGGCTCCCGCCTGCGCGGAAAACTGCGGTTCGGCGTCTCGGAGGATTTCGTCAGCACGCGTCTGCCCGAGCTTCTGCGCGAGTTCGTCCAGGAGCACGCGCTGGTCGACCTGGAGCTGAAGGTCGGGGTCAGCGCAAGGTTGTACGAATGCATGGACTCCGGGGAGCTCGACCTGGTGCTGGCCAAGCGGCCGGCGGGGGATGATCGCGGCCAAGTGGTCTGGCGCGACCGGCTGGCCTGGATCGCCCGGCCTGGCGCCCGCATCGATCTCTCCGCGCCGGCGCCGCTGATCCTCTACAACCCGCCCAGCATCACGCGATCGGTGGCGCTGGAGACGCTGGAAAGGCACGGCCTGACCTGGCGCATCGCCTGCACCAGCAGCAGCCTCAGCGGCGTCCGCGCCGCCGCGTTGGCTGGCCTCGGCGTCGCCGTGCACGCGCGCGGTCTGATCCCGGACGGCCTCATGGAGATGGACGCGTCATGCCGGTTGCCGGAGCTTGCCGATGTGGAGTTCGTCGTGGTGGGCGCCAGAGCCGGTCAGCCCGGCCCCGCTGCGGCGCTGGCGCAGGCCATCCTGACGAACGGCGAGCGCCTCCAGCGGCCCGGCTGAAGACGGGGCGCGACCGTCGCAGCGAGCCTCCGCGGCCTCAACTCTGGGCGGCGCTCTCCCACGTCGCGTGCTCAACGTCCGGAAGCCTTTCCAGGGCTTCAACGACCGCATCGAGTTCTTCGGGCACGATCGCGGTCGCGATGAGCGTCGCAACGATCTCCGCCGCGTCGTCGCCGCGTTCGTTGGTCTCGACGTCGCTGACCGGATAGTGCGCCTTTTCGAGCGCCTCGATGAGCGCTTCGCGCGCCTCTTCGGCGGCCCTCGGCTTCGTGGATATGCGAACCTCATAGGTCGCTTCGCCCGCCTCTTCATCGAGCGGAATGCGGTTGATCCGGTTGACCAGCGGTCGCAACAGCGTGTTGCCGGCGATGACGAAGAGGGTGAGCAGCGCGGATTCGGCGACGAGGCCCGCGCCGGCGGCGGCGCCGACGGCGGCCGAGCACCAGAGGGTCGCGGCGGTGTTGAGGCCGCGAACGTTGAGGCCCTCTTTCATGATCGCGCCCGCGCCGAGAAAGCCGATGCCGGAAACGACATAAGCCATGACTTGCGTCGAGCCCGGCCCGGCGAGGCGAATGCCGAAATCGACGAAGGCGGCGGCGCCGACCGCAACAAGCGCGTTCGTGCGTAAGCCCAGTTCCGCGCAAATAGCGGTCATTCACCGCCGAGTGGGGAGTGGGGAGTGGGTCAAATCGACCCGACTATTGCCACCATGGCCGCAGCTGGATGACGGGAAAAAGTTACCGTAGAGTAAGCGTCGGCGTGTGCGTTCCGCTGCCCTCGAGTTTTCTTCTGTTCTGCAACTCACGATCGTCCGTTTATGCCCGAGCCTCGGCGCTGTCCAAGCATTGCGAGGCGGCGGACGACGGGAATGCGCAAAATACCGGTCATTCGCCGACGGCTCGGCGAACGGCCAAATCGACCCCTCGCTGCCGTTCCTGGTCAGTCGCGGTATGGAAGGAATGCGCCCATTACAGCCTTTCCCCGCCCATGCGGCGGTTCTCGATAGCGGACGTATGATTGAAGGACGCCTATGGCCGACTCCGGCCAAGACCTGACTCATGCGCCGCAACAAACAATTGCGGCGCGTACTCTCGAACGGATGTCGGCCGAAGAGCCAGGCTGACCAGCTCGAAGGCATCGTAGGCTGATGCCGCTGTGGGCAACCACCTCAATACTCAAAGCGGCGTCGAGGTTGTTCAAGACCCCAAGCTGGCCAAAGATGATCGACCCCTCTGGGTAGCAGTCGAAGCGTTTGATCTTGCTGTCTTCGAGTTCGAACACGTCGCAGCACGGGGCGTCCATTTGTTTACCCGTGGCAGGCAGCTCGCCAAAGGGAAGCTGCAGCGGGCCATCGTGGGTGCCCTGCAGGGCTAGTTGCACCACGACGACATTGCCATAGGCATAGATGCGATATAGCTCGCGGTGCATGTTGGAAAACGCCGTGCCGTAGTTGCGGACCGGGTCGGCGAGCGCGCGACCACGGTAGGTCACACCCACCGAATTGTCGACGAAAACCCCATCGGGCGTGAACAGGTTGATCCAGCCCTCCAGATCTTTCCGTTCGGCAACCGCATACCCGTTACGAACAGCGGCCACATCGTCATCGTTCATGATACGGCTCCTTGCTGGTGATTGAACTTCAGGCAGTGACGCTGAGGATCACTTCGGAATCCTCTACGGCGGAAACTGTGTATAACGTGCGGATGGCGCTCTCGTTGGGATTAACCTTGCGCTCATCAGGAGCGCCGTGGCGGCTATGAAGGGATGGAATCGAGGAACACGTAGAGCGCCGCGATCTTGCCGTCGCGAACGATGATCACATCCATGCCGGTGTATTCGGGCGCTTCGCCGCGTGGGCCGGAGCCCCAGGCTAGACGGCCGGCATTGTGGAGAGCCTGCGGTTCGCCGTGCGGCGTGTACGCAAAGTGCGGGTGGGTCGCACGGAGATCACCAGCAAATTTGTCGAGGGCTTCACGCCCAACAAACGTGCCGGGCGGCACATAGAGCACACAGTCTTCGGTATAGAGCTCGTCGATCGCTGCGCGGCGACGCACCGCGTCGCCCTCGCCGAAGACCTCCTGAAGGTTGCGGTGAAGCAGTTCGTCGATACGGTCATTCATAACATTTCTCCTTGGCTATTTACTGTGGCGCATCCCCCAGTCGCGTTGTGATCAGTCTGCTCAGATCTGGGCTTGTCCGCCGTCGACGAAGAGTTCGGTTCCGGCGATGAAGCTTGCGTCGGAGGAAGCGAGGAAGACGGCGGCGCCGGCGACGTCATCGGGATCACCGATACGCCCGAGCGGGGATTCGAGCGGGGATTGAGCGGGGATTACGGGGACGTGATACGAATTCCCCATATTAATTCGTCCGCCTGGGGTGCGGCTCGCGCCCCCGCTTGCCCGGCCGGACCTTGCGTTCGAGCCTGGTCTCGGCCATCGCGATGACGTTCTGAGCGCCGACCGCGAATTCCTTGACGCGCTTGAGGCGCTCCGTCCCCTCTACCCTCCCCTCTCCCAAACCCCCCGCCACGGCGTCTCCGGCACCGGCGTCAGCGGCGGCTTGCCTGCGGACCAGGCGACGAGGTTGGCCGCGACGCATTCGGCCATCGCGCGCCGGGTCTTGACCGACGCGGAGCCGACGTGGGGCAGGAGCACGGCGTTGTCGAGCGCGACGAGCTCCGTCGGAACATTCGGCTCGTCCTCGTACACGTCGAGGCCGGCGGCGAGAATTTTTCCCGTCCTCAGCGCCTCGATCAACGCCTGCTCGTCGACGAGCGTGCCGCGCGCGATGTTGACGAGCACCCCGTCCGGCCCCAACGCGCTTAAGGTGGCGGCGTCGACGATGTGTCGCGTCTCGGGGCCGCCGGGGGCCGCGACCATCAGGATGTCGCAGGCCTTCGCCATGTCGATCAGCGACGGGTAGAAGCGCGAGGCGACGTCGGGTTGAGCGCGGCGGCCGTGATAGACGATCTCGAGCCCAAAACTTTGCGCGCGCCTGGCGATCGTCTTGCCGATCCGCCCCAGGCCCAGGATGCCCATCGTGCGGCCGCGGAGCGACGCGGTGAGGGGAAACCCGCCGTTCCGCCATTCGCCGGCGCGCAAAAATCGCTCGGCCTGAGGCAGGCGGCGCACGGCCATGATCGTCAGCGCCATGGCGGTGTCGGCGACTTCGTCGTCGAGCACGCCGGGCGTATGGGTGACGATGATCCCGTGCTCGCCGGCCCATCGCGCGTCGACGTGATCGTAGCCGACGCCGAAACTGGCGACGATTTCGAGGTTTGGCAGCCGGCTCATGAAGGCCGCGTCGATCGCGACCTGCGGGCCGCTCGCCGCGACCGCGCGAATTTTTGGCCCCCATTCGGCGAACCATGCCTTGGGGTCGGGCTCGAGCCACAGGCGATGCAGCGGAAGTTTCTCGGCGATCAGGTCGGCGATTATGCCCATGCCCTCGGCGGGCATCAGGACATCGAGGGGCTTCATGCGAGCGCTCCCACTTTCGCGCCGGCGCCGGACATGGCACATGCGACGGCCATGGCGAGCCCCGACGGCATCTTTCCCGCGCGACGGCGCCCATTCGTGCGGCGCCTGATGCTGCAGGACTTCCGCTCTTACGCGGCGCTCGATCTCGCGATCGAGGGCCGTCTCGTCGTCCTATGCGGCGAGAACGGCGCCGGCAAGACCAATCTCCTCGAGGCTCTGTCGCTGCTCTCGCCGGGCCGCGGCCTGCGGCGCGCCGAACTCGCCGAATGCGCGCGCGAGAACGGCGCCGGCGGCTTTGCGCTTTCGGTCGAGGTAGAGGAGAACGGCGAGGTCCATCAGCTCGGCTCCGGCTGGAGCCCGGCGGAGGGCGACGGCGGCGCCGAACGGAAGAACCGCATCGACCGCGCCCCCGTCGCGTCTTCGCGCGCCTTCTCGGACCATGTGCGCGTCGTCTGGCTGACGCCGGCGATGGATTCGCTCTTCTCGGGTCCGGCGAGCGAGCGGCGACGGTTCCTCGACCGCTTCGTGCTGGCGATCGACCCGAGCCACGGCGCGCGGGTCGGCCAGTTCGAGCGGGCGCTGCGCGGGCGCAACCGGCTCATCGAAGAGGGCTCGCGCAACCCCTCCTGGCTCGACGCGATCGAGCGCGAGGCGGCCGAACTCGGCGTCGCGGTCGCCGCCGCGCGGCTCGAATGCGTGAACCGGCTCCAGGCGCTGATCGAAGCCGAACGTGACGATTCCTCGCCCTTCCCCTGGGCGCGGCTCGCGCTTCGGGGCGAGGTGGAGGCGCTCGTCGCCAAGGGCCCAGCGTTGGCGGCGGAGGACCGCTACCGCGCGCTGTTGCGCGACAATCGGAGCCGCGACGCCGCCGCGGGGCGAACGCTGATCGGCCCCCACGTCGGCGATCTCGCCGTCTGGCATGGGCCGAAGGACGCGGCCGCCGCCAGCGCCTCGACCGGCGAGCAGAAGGCGCTGCTCGTCGGCCTCGTGCTCGCGCATGTGCGGCTGGTGGCGGACATGTCGGGCATCGTCCCGATCGCGCTTCTGGACGAGATCGCGGCGCATTTCGATCCGCGCCGGCGAGCCGCGCTGTTCGACTCGCTCACACGCCTCGGCGGCCAGGCGTTCCTCACCGGCGCGGACCCCGCCGCCTTCGCCGATCTCGAAGGGCGGGCGCAGACATTCGAGGTTTCGGCCGAGACGGGGGTGCGGGCAAAGGGTAGCGCGAATTGCTTTTGGTGAGGAATCCGCAAAAGGCCCTCATCCGGCGCCATAGCCCGTCGAAAGACGGGCGTCTTTCGACGCCCTATGGCGCCACCTTCTCCCGGAGGCGGGAGAAGAGATGCGCCCCCTCTTCCGCGGGCGGGAGAGGGTTGGGGTGAGGGCCTACGCGTGCCCCGCGTCGGACGACAGCATTCCGAGGTGGACGCCGAGCATCGCCAGCGCGCGGTCGTACTTGTTGGAGTCGTCGGTGTCGAAGATGAGATCGGGATCGGCGGGGCAGGTCAGCCACCCGTTGGCCAAGATTTCGCTTTCGAGCTGGCCGGAGCCCCAGCCGGCGTAGCCGAGCGCCAGCACCGCATGGGCCGGCCCCGTTCCCGTGGCGATGGCGCGCAAGATGTCGATGGTCGCGGTAAGGCAGACGTTGTCGGCGATCTTGACGGTGGAATCGGTCGCGCCGTAGTCGGCGGAATGCAGCACGAAGCCGCGCCCCGTCTCGACCGGGCCGCCGCGCAGGACCCTCACCGCTTCCGCCCGCGGCGGCAGGCGTATGCCCTGACCGCCGGGAACGACGCCGAGTTGCGCGAGGAGCTCGCCGAAATCGATCTCTTCGGCGCGCTGGTTGATGATGAGCCCCATCGCCCCGTCATCGCGATGGGCGCAGAGATAGACGACGGACCTCGCGAAGGGCCCCTCCCGGAGCGCGGGCATCGCGATGAGGAACTGGCCTTCCAGACTGGTTGGCGGCGGAGGATCTGTCCGTCTCATTCTCGCCTCCGGAGTCGAGCCCGGCACATTTTTTCAATGTTAGTCGAATTCTAGCCGCGGGTATAGAGAAGGATGATGACCGGGTCGGGACGAAACAAAGATGGTTGTGAATTCGTGATGGGGGGCGATCGAGCGTGGGTCTTGCGCGCGTCCTCATGCGCGGGGGCCACGTCGGCCCGTCGCCGTCAACCGGCTCCGGTGCGCTTCACCAGTCCTCCGCTTCGCTGCGGCCCTTCGGGTGACGGCGCCGCTCCGACGCGGCTCTTTCTCGCCATGGGCTTTGCTGACGGGACCGGCCGGTCAGGCCGGGTCCCCGCAGCAAGGTCCATGGCTGCCAAAAGGCCTGAGCCGCGCGCAGGGGTCAAGGCGCGCAGAGCGCAGCGGAGCGCCCCGCGAAGCAGGCTTGGCCTTGACGCCGAGCACGGATCAGGCAGCGCCCGGCGGTTCGTCGCTAGCGTTCTGACAACTTTCTTCGCCGTCTTCTCCGCTCCCGCGCCCGCCGCCGACGCCTTCTCGACCGACTGGGCGGCGAGCCCAAAGTCGGAGGCGCGCCTCGTCGCGGGGCGCGGCGGTCTCGCCGGCTTCGAGATCAGGCTCGCGCCCGGCGCAATCACCTACTGGCGCGATCCCGGCGACGCCGGCGTTCCGCCGGCGTTCGATTTTTCGGGCTCGGACAACGTGGCCAAGGTCGAGCCCGTGTTCCCGGCGCCGAAGCGCATCGAGGAGTCCGACGGAAGCCAGGCCTTTGGCTACGAATCGAGCGTCGTTTTCCCGCTGCGGGTCGAGCCGCGCGATCCGGCGAAGCCGGTCGCCCTGGCGCTCGACGCGAATTACGCCGTCTGCGAAAAGATCTGCCTGCCGGCTGAAGCGCGCCTCGAGCTGACCCTGCCGGGCGCGGCATCCCCCTACGCCGGCCTCGTCGAGGCCGCGCTTGCCGCCGCGCCGCGCGCCGTCCCGCCCAAGGATTTCGGCGAGCTTACGCCTGAGGGCGCCGACAGTTGGCGTCTCTGCGCGCCGCATGAGGCCGGGAGCCGGCGCGACCTCTTCGTCGAGCCGCCGCAGGGCTGGTGGGTCACCGCCGCGGCGGCGGGCGAGGCGGGGAGCGACTGCTTCAAGCTGACGTTGCGCGACAAGCCGAAAGACGCGGCCCTGCCCGTCACGCTGCGCCTGACGATGACCGGAGGGGCGGGGCCGACCGAGACGAAGGTCGAGGCGCCGGCAGCCCGGTAGGGGTTGAGAACTTGCGACCGTCTCGATTTTGGTCGCGCGCCAAGAATTGGGAGGTCGCCGGCATGCCTCGAGTCCGCGCCAACAGCATCGGCATCGGATACGAAAGCCTCGGGCGCGTGGGCGATCCGGCAATCCTGCTGATCCACGGGTTCGCCACGCCGCTCACCGGCTGGCCGGACTCGCTTTGCAACGGACTTGTGGCGCGGGGCTTTCGCCTCGTTCGGTTCGACAACCGCGACATCGGCCTTTCGACATACCTCGCGCAACTCGGCGCGCCGGACATTTCCGCCATCATGGCGAAGCTCCAGTCGGGCGAGCCCGTCGCCTCGCCCTAATCGCTCGACGACATGGCCGCCGACGCGGCCGCTCCGCTCGACGCGCTGGGAATCGCGCGGACGCACGTGGTCGGCGCGTCGACGGGGGCATGATCGCGCAGCTTGTCGCGATCAACCGCGCTCGTCATCCATGGCGCGGAAGATCCGATTATGCCTTCGGCCCACGGCGAGGACACGGCGAAAAAGCATCCCCGAGCCGAACTCCTCGTCGTCCCGGGCCTGGGCCACGACTTCACGGAATCGGCGGCGCGGGTGTATCTTGAGGCCATCGGCGGCTTCGTCGAAAAGGTCGAGGCGCGGCCGCGCGCTCCGGCCTAGCGCGCGACCCGGGGCCGGCGCGCGGCTTTACGCCGTGCGTTCCGTTCGCATAGTCTCGCCGCCCGAGACCGCGGGAGCGCGGCGCCAGCCTGAGGACGATCCCATGACCATCAAAGTCGGCGAACGCCTGCCCAACGTGAAGCTTCTTCTCGTGACTGCGGTCAACCCGCAGCCGATCGAGACCAAAGACTATTTTGTCGGCAAGACCGTCGTGCTGTTCGGCCTGCCGGGCGCGTTCACCCCGACCTGCCACAAGAACCACCTCCCCGGCTTCATCAACAATGATGAGCGGTTCAAGGCCAAGGGCGTCGACAAGATCGCCATGACGGCGGTCAACGACAATTATGTGCTCAAGGCATGGGCGGAGGCGACCGGGGCCACGGGCCACGTCGATTTCCTCGCCGACGGAAGCGGCGCGTTCGCCAAGGCGATCGGCCTCGATCTCGACCTTTCGGCCGGGGGCCTCGGGCTGCGCTCGAAGCGCTACTCGATGCTCGTGGTCGACGGCGTCGTCAAGCTGCTCAACGTCGAGCCGGACGCCGGCAAAGTCGATTTCTCGGGCGCGCAGGATCTCCTCGCGCAGATCAAGTAGGGCGTTTTGTTCCCCTCTCCCCTTGCGGGCCTTGCGGGAGAGGGGTCAGGGGTGACGGGCTGCGCCGTAAAGCGCCTTACGGCGCGGACGCCTCGTCCGGCGCCATTGCCCGTCGCAAGACGGGCGTCTTTTGACGCCCTATGGCGCCACCTTCTCCCGCAAGGGGCGAAGGGAGTGCTACCGCATATTCCCCGTATGCCCCAGCGAGTAGCGGCCCGGCTGCGGCCACACGGTGAGTCCGTGCGGCATGCCGCCGACGGGAATCGTCTTCACCGAGCCGTCGTCGGTGTTGAAGGCGTAGATGACGCCGTCGTAGCGGCCCGACAGCCACAGCCATTTGCCGTCGGCGCTGAGGTTCCCCATGTCCGGGCTGCCCCCGCCGGGAATCGTCCAGTTGGCGAGGACCTTGGGTTTGGTGAAGTCGAGCACGGTCACGCTGCCCTCACCGTGCCTTTGGCCCGCGAGGTTGTGGGTGCCGCGATTGGAGACATAAAGCTTTCTTCCGTCGCGCGAGGGGTAAAGCCCGTGGGCGCCGACGCCCGTCCCGATGAAGCCGATCTCCTTGAAGGCCGCGCCGTCGACGAGGACGACGCCGTCTTTGAGGAGGTCGGCGACGAAGAACACCGAGCCGTCCGGAGATACGCGGATGTCCTGCGGCATCCCCCCGCGCGATAGCGGCAGAATCCCTTCAAGCGTGTGATGGACGAGGTCGATCTTGACGAGCGCGTTGTCGTATTCGCAGGTGAAGATCGCGTAGGAGCCGTCGGCGGAAAAATCGGCGTGGTTG
This sequence comes from uncultured Alphaproteobacteria bacterium, assembly GCA_963805295.1. Classification (GTDB taxonomy): domain Bacteria; phylum Pseudomonadota; class Alphaproteobacteria; order Rhizobiales; family Beijerinckiaceae; genus Roseiarcus. Next base: position 61,959 of record CAWDTW010000058.1, read on the forward strand.
ATCCCCGGGCACTTCGGCGTGGCGATATAGCCCTGCAACTCCATGCTATGGGGATCGCGGAACTCGAGCCGCCGCATCGCCTCGGCGACGATGATCGCCGACTTGCCGTCGGGGGTGAAATACATGTTGTAGGAATCGGGCACGTCGATCGCCTTGCCGAGCTTGCCGGTCCTCGGGTCGATCGGCATCACGTCGGCGTGGCCGCCGCGATAGCTGACGTCGCCCGAAACCCACAAGGTCTGCAGATCCCACGACGGCACGATGTGCTCTGGGCTCGGAATGGCGTCGAGGCTCTCGATCACCTTGAAGGTCTCGGGGTCGATGACGTCGACCTTTCCGGTGATGAGATTGGGCGAATAGACGCGCGAGAGATGCCCGGCGACGGCGGGACTGAACATGCCTGCGCCCGCGCCGGCGTAGACGTTCTTCGGGTCGACGGGCGCCGGCATCGACATGTTGGCCGGCGGCAGGTCCATCGGCTTCTCCGGCCCGAGCTGGTAGGCGGCGAGCGCGATGAAGTCACCTTCCGTCCGACCTTCTTCGACGACGCTGCGGCAGAAGGCGGCGCATTGGGCAGCGTCCGAGCAGGCGGTTGGAATGGTGAAGGACCGCGCCGTCTCAAGCGCCGAGTCTGGCCCGAGAACCGCAGTTAGCGCCAAAGCCGACGCGCCGATCCATCCGCGAAAATGCATCGTACCGCCCTGTCGCCAACCGTCCCGGCCGACTGGCCATCCCGCTTCGTTCATGCGCCCGCCGCGATGACTGGCCGATGAACGGGATTAGTTACGACATTGAAAACGCGTCAGCAAATCGTATGGTTCCATTCCTCGGTTTCGCCAATAGCGCTCGTCCGCCGCATCGCCTATTCTTCGGCCATGACCCAGCCCCACCGTCCGGTCGGCCCCGGCGACCATATCTTTCTCGTCGACGGCTCGTCCTTTGTCTTTCGCGCCTATTATCAGTCGATCCGGCAGGATCAGAAGTACAACTACCGCTCGGACCGCTTGCCGATCGGGGCGGTCCGCCTGTTCGCCACCAAGATGCTGCAGTTCGTCCGCGACGGCGCCGCAGGGATCAAGCCGACGCATCTGGCGATCATTTTCGACAAATCCGAGAACTCGTTCCGGCGCGAGCTCTACCCGCCCTACAAGAGCCACCGTCCCGATCCGCCCGCCGATCTCGTGCCGCAGTTCCCGCTGTTGCGCGCGACCGTGCGCGCGTTCGGCATGATCCCGGTCGAGCAGGACCGCTACGAGGCCGACGACCTCATCGCTACCTATGCCCGTCAGGCGCGCGAACGGGGCGCCGACGTGCTCATCGTCTCCGCCGACAAGGACCTCATGCAGCTGATCGAGCCGGGGGTCGCAATGTATGACCCCGCCTCGGGCGAGCGAGACGAGCGGCGCATCGGCCCGGCCGAAGTGGCGGATTATTTCGGCGCCGGGCCGGACAAGGTGGTCGACATCCAGGCGCTGGCCGGCGATTCGACTGACAACGTTCCCGGCGCGCCCGGCATCGGGGTCAAGACCGCGGCGCAGCTCATCGGCGAATACGGCGATCTCGAGACGCTGCTCGCCCGGGCGAACGAGATCAAACAGCCGAAGCGGCGCGAGGCGCTGACCCTGCCGGAGAACGTCGAGCGCATCCGCATCTCGAAGACGCTGGTCACGCTGGTGCGCGACGTGCCGGTCGAAACGCCGCTCGACGACCTCGTCACGCCGACCCTCGACGGCAAGGAATTGGTCGCCTTTTTCAAGGCGATGGAGCTCAACACGATCACCCGCCGCGTCGGCGAGATCTGCGGCCTCGACATTTCCTCGATCGAGCCCGATCCGCGCTTCGTCGGCCCGAACGGGTGGCGCGGGCGCAACGGCGAGGCGGCGCCGGCGGGCGAGCAGGCAGCCGATGCCGCTAAGCCGGCGCAGAGGTCGGCCGCCGCCGCCGCTGCGCCGCTCGCCGCGCCCGAGGGCGCGACGCCGGTGGATCTCGCCAGGACGCGGGCGGCCGAAGCGCGCGCCCCCGTCGACCGCTTGGCCTACAGGACCGTCCGCACCCTCGAAGAACTCGGAGCCTGGGTCGCCCGCGCGCGTGAGGAGGGCGCCGTCGCCTTCGACACCGAGACCTCCTCGCTCGACCCGCTGCAGGCGGATCTCGTCGGCGTGTCGCTGGCGGTGAGGCCGAACCAAGCCTGCTACGTCCCGATCGGCCATCGCGTGGGGGCGGACGACCTCTTCGGGGGGGGTGGCCTCGCGCTCGATCAGATCAAGGAAGAGGACGCGATAGCGCTTCTCAAGCCGCTCCTCGAGGCGCCGGGCGTCCTCAAGATCGGTCAGAACGTCAAGTTCGACATGCAGGTGTTCGCGCAGCGCGGCGTGACCGTCGCCCCGATCGACGACACGATGCTCATTTCCTACGCGCTCGAGGCGGGGGCGACCGGCGACGGCCACGGCATGGACGCGCTGTCAGGGCGCTTCCTCGGCCACAAGCCGATCGCCTTCAGCGAGGTCGCGGGCGCCGGCCGCAATTTCATCGGCTTCGCGCGGGTCCCGATCGACAAGGCGACCGAATACGCCGCAGAAGACGCGGACGTCACGCTGCGCCTTTGGCGGGTCATGAAGCCCCGCCTCGCCGCCGAACGCATGGCGACCGTCTACGAGACGCTGGAGCGGCCGCTCGTCGCAGTGCTCGCGCGCATGGAGCGTCACGGCGTCGCCATTGACCGCGAGATGCTCTCGCGCCTCTCCGGCGACTTCGCCCAGAGCATGGGGCGGCTCGAGGACGAAATCGCCAAGATGGTCGGCGCGCCGTTCAATCCCGGTTCGCCGAAGCAGCTCGGCGACATCCTGTTCGGCCAGATGGGCCTGCCGGGCGGCAAACGGACCGCGACCGGGGCCTGGTCGACTTCGGCGAGCGTGCTCGAGGATCTCGCCTCTGAGGGCCATCAGCTGCCGGCGCGCATTCTCGACTGGCGCCAATTGTCAAAACTCAAATCGACCTACGCCGACGCGCTGCCGGGCTTCGTCAATCCCTCGACGGGGCGGGTGCATACGTCTTACGCGCTCGCGGCCACGACCACGGGTCGGCTGTCCTCGTCGGAGCCCAATCTGCAGAACATTCCGGTGCGCACCGAGGAGGGCCGCAAGATCCGCCGCGCCTTCGTCGCCGCCCCCGGGCATAAGCTCATCTCCGCCGACTACAGCCAGATCGAGCTCCGCCTGCTCGCCCACATCGCTGACATTCCTGCGCTGAAAAAGGCCTTCGCCGACGGGCTCGATATTCACGCGATGACCGCCTCCGAAATGTTCGGCGTGCCGATCGAGGGCATGCCGGTCGAAATCCGCCGGCGCGCGAAGGCGATCAATTTCGGCATCATCTACGGCATCTCGGCCTTCGGCCTCGCCAATCAGCTGGGCATCGCCCGCGAGGAGGCGGGGGCCTACATCAAGAAGTATTTCGAGCGCTTCCCGGGCATCCGCGACTACATGGAGGCGACCAAGAAAGCGGCGCGCGCCAACGGCTATGTGAACACGATCTTCGGCCGCAAGTGCCATTATCCGCGCATCAACGCCTCCAACGTCTCCGAGCGCGCCTTCAACGAGCGCGCCGCCATCAACGCGCCAATCCAGGGCTCGGCCGCCGACATCATCCGCCGGGCGATGATCCGCATGGACGACGCGCTCGCGCGCGCCGGGCTTCAGGCGCGCATGCTGTTGCAGGTGCATGACGAACTCGTGTTCGAGGCGCCGGACGAGGAGGTCGAGGCGACGCTGCCGGCGGTGACGAGGGTGATGGTCGAAGCGCCCGAACCCGCGCTCCGACTGCATGTCCCGCTGCAAGTCGACGCGCGGGCGGCGCAGAACTGGGAGGAGGCGCATTGAGGCGCGTCGATCGAACCTGGCGTCGTCATTGCGACCGAAGCGAAGCCATCGAGGGGCCGCCGCCGCAGAGCTGCGAACCCCCGGATTGGTTCGTCTCCATAGCCCGTCGAAGACGGGCGTCTTTCGACGCCCTATGGCTGCCCGCAACGGCGTCCGAATGCGAACTGCCGGCGGTCCCTCGCGCGGCCGCCGCATGACGACCATTTCGGAGCGCTACCGCGCCCTCGTGCTCGACCACCGCTTCGAATACGACCCGGCGCAGGCGGGCCTCGCCGACAGAACTCGATGCGCTCGGCGCGAAGCTGAACGGCTACCGGGCCGACGCGAAGCCGAGCGCCTTTGCGCGGTTCATGGGCGCAAAGCCGGCCGAGCCGCCGCGCGGCGTCTACGTGCACGGCCCGGTCGGGCGCGGCAAGACGATGCTGATGGACCTGTTCTTCGGCGCCGTCGACGTCCCGCGCAAGCGCCGGGCGCATTTCCACGGGTTCATGGCCGACGTGCACGCACGCCTGCATAAGTGGCGGCAGGCGCGCAAGAAGGGCGAAGTGACCGGCGAGGATCCGATCGCCCCCGTCGCGGCGGAGCTCGCGCGCGAGACCTCGCTCCTCTGTTTCGACGAATTCGCGGTGCGCGACATCGCCGACGCGATGATTCTCGGGCGACTGTTCAGGACGCTCATCTCCGCCGGCGTCGTGGTCGTCGCGACGTCGAACGTCGCCCCGGGCGATCTCTACAAGGACGGGCTCAACCGCGCGCTGTTCCTCCCCTTCATCGCCCTCTTGCGCGAGCGTCTCGAGATCGTCGAACTCGACGCGCGCACCGACTACCGGCTCGAGAAGCTCGTCCGCGCGCCGGTCTATTACACGCCGCTGAGCCCCAAGGCGGGCGCCGCGCTCGACGCGGCCTTTTTCGCCCTCACCGGCCATGAGCAGGGTCCGCCGGCCGAGATCGAACTGCTCGGCCGGTTCCTGCGCGTGCCGCAGGCGGTCGGCGGCGTCGCGCGCTTCGATTTCGACGGCCTCTGCCGCCGCCCGCTGGGCTCCGCCGACTATCTCGAGATCGCCGAGCGCTTCCACACCGTGTTGGTCGACCGCATCCCCGTGCTGACTCCGGCCGAACGCAACGACGCCAAGCGCTTCATCATCCTCATCGACGCGCTCTACGACATGCGGGTCAAGCTCGTCGCCTCGGCGGCGGCCGAGCCGGGAGGGCTGCTCGCCGGGGCGGACGGGGCGGAGGCGTTCGAATTCGCCCGCACCGCCTCGCGGCTCTTCGAGATGCGCTCGGCGGATTATCTCGCCCTGCCGCACGGCCAGGAGGGATCGCGGTCGGGCGATCTCGGCGGCATCGCGGAGACGTGAATGGCGACCGCCCCGCGCTCGATCAGCGCCGCGCGGTTGAGCCGGTAGAGCGTCGGGACCTGATACCACGGCAGCCCGCCGCGCATGTGGTGGGCGACGTGCAGGTTGTTATAAGGGAACAACGGCCCCAGAACGCGCGCGTTCTCGACGACGGCGGTGCGTTTGTTCGGCTCCGGCGCCGCCCGATGTGCGGCGCAAGAGCGCAGCATCGCCAGGCTTGACCCCCGAATCGGCGTCGAAAAAACACGCTTTTGGAGAAACCGCAACGCGGCGAAGCGGCGACCACGAAGAACTTTTTCTTACGGCACGGTCAATTATCGCTTCGTTCTCTTGCCCCGTCACGCGCCCTGCGCCTCGCCGGCAGCCGCCGCGAGCGCGCCGGCTTCGAGTTCGCAATAGAGGAGTCGCGCGGGGTCGACCGGGCCCGGCAAGGTGATCCGGCCCGCGGGAACGCGCTGAAAACCCATGCGGGCGTAATAGGGTTCGTCGCCGACCAGGATGACGAGTTTCCAGCCCGCCGCCTTGGCCGCCTCGAGCGAGCGGGTCAGCAGAGCTTCGCCGATGCCCTGACTGCGGAACACCGGCTCGACGATCAGCGGGCCGAGCAGGAGCGCCTTCGCCCCGCCGATGGCGATCGGCGTCATCGCATTGGCGCCGACCAGCAGGGTGCCGACGCGCGCGACGAAGCTGAGCGACGGATCGGGATCCGCCGTCTCGCGGATGCGGTAGGCGGTGCGGGCGAAGCGGCCGGGGCCGAACACGCGCTCGTTGAGCCGCTCGATCAGCTCGGCGTCGTCGGGCGTTTCGGGTTCGAGGAGAAGGGAAAGGTCGGACATCGCCCGCGCCTTTAGCATGCGACGCGAGCTTGCGGAAACGGCTCAGGCGCCCAAGAGATTGGGGTCGCGCCAAGCGCGCTCGAACGGCAGCCGCCAGGAATGGGGCGCAACCAGCTGGTAGATCGACTGCGGCCCCCAGGAGCCGGGAGCGTAGATTCGAACCGACGGCGGATTGTCGAGAAGCCGGGTCGAAACCTCCCACAGCCGCTCGATGCCGTCGGCCGAACAGAAGAGGGTGTGGTCGCCGCGCATGGCGTCGAGGATGAGGCGCTCATAGGCCTCGAGCACGTCGCCGCCTAGGCCGGTCTCATGCAAGGCGAATTGCAGGCTCTGCTTGGAGAGCCGCATGCCCGGCCCCGGCTTCTTGCCGTAGAACGAGAGCGACACGCGCGACAGGTCGGCGAGGTCGAAGGTCAGATGATCGGGGCCCTGCAAGCCGATGCCGGAATCCTCCGGGAACATGCTGCGCGGCGGCTCGCGGAAGGCGATCGAGATGATGCGCTGGCCCTCCGCCATGCGCTTGCCGGTTCTGAGATAGAAGGGCACGCCCGCCCAGCGCCAATTGTCGATGCGGCATTTGAGGGCGATGAAGGTTTCGGTGTCGGATTCCGGGTCGACGCCCTTCTCCTTGCGGTAGCCGATGTACTGGCCGCGCACCACGTCGGCCGGGTCGATCGGCATCAGCGAGCGGAACACCTTGTTCTTTTCCTCGCTGATCGGGCCCGGCGCGAGCGAGGTCGGCGGCTCCATCGCGGTGAAGGCGAGGATCTGGAAGAGATGGGTGACCACCATGTCGCGATAGGCGCCCGTCTGCTCGTAGAAGCCGATGCGGGTCCCGAGATCGAGCGTCTCGGGCACGTCGATCTGGACGTGGTCGATGAAGTTGCGGCTCCAGATCGGCTCGAACAGGCCGTTGCCGAACCGGAAGGCGAGAATGTTCTGCGCCGGCTCCTTGCCGAGGAAATGGTCGATCCGGAAGATCTGGTCCTCGGAAAAGACCTTGTGCAATGCGGCGTTGAGCGCCATCGCGCTCTCGAGATCGGTGCCGAACGGCTTCTCCATGATGATGCGCGAACCCTTGGCCAGTCCCGATTCATCGAGCATCCGCACCGCCGACAGCGCCGCGCTCGGCGGCACGCTGGCGTAATGGACGAGCTGGGACGCCTCGCCGAACGCCGCGGCGGCCTCCTCGACCGCGTGCTTCAAGGCGCCCGCGCCCTGCGCAATGGGCACATAGGCGACGCCCAAAAATAGCCGAATTCGGAATTTGCGAGTTTACTGGCATCGGCTGTTTAGCGGATTCCCGAGTGCGAGGCGAGCGTCTATATCGTGATGATGATAGACGAATCATCCCTGCGCGTCCGGTTTGACGCGCTTCGGCCTTCGCTGGACGAGCGACGCCGGCGGTTGAGCGCGGCGGCGGAGGCGAAGGCGGCGGGCTACGGCGGGATTGCGGCGGTCGCGCGCGCGACGAAGGTCGCCCGGAGCACGATTGGGCGCGGTCTGAAGGACTTGCGGAACCCCGGCTCCTTGACGGGAGAGGTGCGGCGCAAGGGCGGGGGCACTCCTCGGTTGACGGTCAAGGACCCGACGCTGTTGGAGGACTTGCAACGATTGCTCGAGCCGGCGACGATGGGCGACCCGATGCGGCCGTTGCGATGGGTCTCCAAGAGCCACGACAAGCTGGCGACGGCGCTTCGCGCCATGGGTCACAAAGTGAGTTCCTCGACCATTCCCAAGCTGCTGGAGGAACTGAAATATTGTCGCCATTCCAACCGCAAGACCAAGGAAGCCGGCAAACATCCTGATCGCGACGCCCAGTTCGAATATATCAACGCGAAGGTCGAGGCGTTTCAGGCGGCCGGCGAACCCGTGATATCGATCGACGCGAAGAAGAAGGAATTGCTGGGCGAATTCAAGAACGGCGGTAGCGACTATGGGCCGCAGGGCGAACCGATCGAGGTCAACGCTCACGATTTCGAGGACAAGGAGTTGGGCAAGGTCGTCCCTTACGGGGTCTACGACATCGGCGCCAACCTCGGCTATGTCAGCCTCGGAATCGACCACGACACCGGGGAGTTCGCCGTCAACGCCGTCCGATGCTGGCTCGATCAGATGGGTTGGAAGCTCTATCCCGGGATGAGGCGCCTGATGATCACGGCCGACGGCGGCGGCTCCAATGGTTCACGGCTGCGGCTCTGGAAGTTGGTCCTCCAACAACTCGCGGACGAAACCGGTCTGATCATTCAGGTTTGCCACTATCCGCCAGGGACTTCGAAGTGGAACAAGATCGAGCATCGCATGTTCTGCCACATCACGCAGAACTGGCGCGCGACGCCACTCCTCAGCCTCCTCATCGTCATCGAACTGATCGCCAACACCACGACGAAAACCGGTCTCAAAATCCGCTGCGAACTCGATAGCAACACCTATCCAAAGGGCATCAAGGTCTCGGACGCGGAAATGGCGACCCTCAACATGACCCGAGACTCATTCCATCCAGAATGGAACTACAGCATCTCGCCGAGGTTTCACGAAATGAAGCAATAGTTTTTGGGCATCGCCATAGTCGAGCGCCGCCGCGAAGGCGGGCCACGCGCCGTCGATCGGCTTATGAGCATGATGCTGCTCGACCGCCTGATGGGCGAGCTTGCGAAAGGCGTCCGCGTCGATGTCGTCGAGCGACACGCCGACGATGCGGCACTTCGGGATGAAGCCGGTTGCCGCGAGATAAAAGAAGCCGGGCAGCAGCTTGCGCTGCGACAGGTCGCCGGTCGCGCCGAACACGACGACGATTTGCGGCATTTTCGGACCGACCCCTGGCGGTATCTTCGACATCGCGCTTCTCCTCCTGCCTCTTCGGTTGGACCGGGCGGCGTATGTAGTGCGAGACCGCCGCGACAGTCATACGACAGCGAACATGAAAGCGAAAAGGCGCGCCGCCTCTTTGAGGCGTGGGTGCGCTGGAAGGACTCGCGGGCGTTTGCGTTGCAGACGTCGCTCGGCGATGATAGGTTACATGTAACTATCGGAGAGGAACATGGCGCCATTCACAGCCAAGACTTCACGGGACAAGGTGCGGGCGCACCGACAAAGATTGCGCGCGCAAGGGTTGCGCCCGATCCAAATTTGGGTTCCCGACGTCCGCGCACCGACATTCGCGGAAGAGGCGCACCGACAGTCGCTCGCGGTCGCGCGGAGCGCGCACGCCGTCGACGACCAGGGCTTCATCGATTCCATTTCGGATCGGGGCGATGAATGAGGCGCGGCGAAATCTGGACCGTAGCTTAAGCTTGGTCAGTTCTGGATAACATTCGTATCGAGTGCCCGGCAGCGTCCACTCCACCTTGTCAGCCTCAGGCTCGCCCAGCCCTCGAGATCGATCCGTTCGGCGAGGAAAAAGCCCTGCGCTCGCCACGCGGCGAGCACGCCGGGCACGTCTCCGCTGAGTAGGCCCGAGACGATCGCCTCGCCATCCGGCGCAGTCACAGAAGCCAGCGAGGGCGCGAGCAGGCGCAAGGGTTTTGCCAGGATGTTGGCGAACACGACGTCGTAGGGCGCGCCCTCGCGCAAGGCGCGGTTCTCGACCCCGCGCGACTGAATCGCCTTGCAAAACTGGCCGACCCCGTTCAGCCGCGCATTGGCGTTGGCGACCTCGACCGCCACCGGATCGATGTCGCCGAGCTCGACCTTTCGCTTTAGGACCTTCGCCGCCGCAATCGCCAGCACGCCCGCCCCGCAGCCGACGTCGACAACCTTTTCCGGCCGGCGGCGCTTGAGGAGCCGGTCGAGATGGAGGAGGCAGCCGCGCGTCGTGCCGTGATGGCCGGTGCCGAAGGCGAGCCCCGCCTCGATCTCGATCCCGACGTCGCTTGCGCCGACCTTTCCCCTGTCATGCGCGCCATGAACGAGAAAGCGCCCGGCGCGCACCGGCTGAAGGCCGGCAAGCGCGTTCGCCACCCAGTCCTGCTTCTCCGTCAGCCCGAAAGTCGCCGACCGCGCCGTCTCCTCGTCGGCGGCGACGGCGATGAGGGCGCGGATCGCCTCCTCGTTCGGCATTACGCCGAAATAGGCCTCGACCAGCCACGCCTTGCCCCCGCCCGGCCAGAACTCCTCGGTCTCGAAGGCGGTCGAGGCCGCCTCGGCCGGCTCGAAGCTCTCGACGATGAGGTCGGCGACGGCGCGCGCCCGCCTTTCGTCGCTGACCAGCGTCAGCCGATGCGCGGCGTTGTTGGGCGGCAGACCTTCGAGCATGGGGGGTCGATCTTCTCAGACGTAGAGAGTGATAACAACATATGCATCACGTATTATTTGTCCTCTCGGCTGTCCGCCATCTCTCGTCCGGCGCCGTCCAACCGGGATCGGAATAGCCGTTCTTGCACGTCGACGCTAAACGGGGTCGCAAGTCCCTGAACTCGCTGGGCGCCGCCGCTAAACGGGCGCTAAACCGGCCTAGCCGCCCCGTCCCCCGCCGGCCTCATGGAAAAAGTCGTACACCAGCTTCGCCGTCGCGGCGTTGAGGCCCGGGGTCTTCTCCAGGTCGGCGAGGCCGGCCCGCGCCACGGCCTTGGCGGAGCCGAAGGCGTGCAGCAGGGCGCGCTTCCTCGCCGGGCCGATGCCGGGAATTTCGTCGAGCGGGTTCTTGACGAACTCCTTCTTGCGCCGGGCGCGGTGGGTTCCGATGGCGAACCGGTGCGCTTCGTCCCGCAGCCGCTGGACGAAGAAGAGCGCCGGATCGCGGGGCGCGAGCCTGAACGGCTCGCGGCCCTCGACGAAAAAGGTCTCGCGGCCCGCATTGCGGTCGGGCCCCTTGGCGATGGCGGCGAGCGCCACGCCGGTCACCCCGAGGGCGGCCAGAACCTCCCGCGCGGCCTCGAACTGCCCCTTGCCGCCGTCGATGACGACGAGGTCGGGCGTGTCGGGGAAGGCGCCGGCCTCGGCCGTTTCGCCCTGGCGGAGAAGCCTCGCGAAACGCCGGGTCAGCACCTCGCGCATCATCGCATAGTCGTCGCCGGGCGTGAGGTCCGCGCTCTTGATGTTGAAGGTGCGGTACTGGTTCTTGACGAATCCTTCCGGCCCCGCGACCACCATCGCGCCGATGGCGTTCGTCCCCATGATGTGGGAATTGTCAAAAATCTCGATCCGGCGGATCGGCCGCTCGACGCCGAACGCCGCTCCGAGCGCGGCGATGAGCTTCTCCTGGCTCGCGGCCTCGGCGAGCTTGCGCGACAGGGCCTCGCGCGCGTTGCGCATGGCGGCGTCGACGAGGTCCTTCTTCTCGCCGCGCCGGGGCACGCCGATGGCGACGCGGCGCCCGGCGCGGGCGCTCAAGATCTCGCACAAAGTTGCGGCGCTGGGGGCGGCATGGCTCAGGAGCACGAGGCGCGGCGCGGGGCGTTCCAGATAGAACTGCGCCAGAAAGGCGTCGAGCACCTCTTCCGGCCCGAGCGCCCGGTCGGTGCGCGGATAATAGGCGCGGTTGCCCCAGTTCTGATAGGTGCGGAAAAAGAACACCTCGACGCAATATTGCCCGGCCTCCTCGCAGACGGCGAACACGTCGGCTTCGGGAATCGAGCGCGGATTGACGCTCTGCTCGCCCTGGATCGCCGACAGCGCGGAGATGCGGTCGCGCAAGCGGGCCGCCTTCTCGAATTCGAGCGCCGCCGCCGCCGCGCTCATCTCGTCGGCGAGACGATGGCGGATCGCCCGGCTGCGGCCCGACAGGAAATCGCGCGCTTGGCCCACGAGGCCGGCGTAGTCGTCGAGCGCGATCTCGCCGGTGCAGGGGGCCGAGCAGCGCTTGATCTGATAGAGGAGACACGGCCGCGTGCGGTTCTCGTAGTAGCTGTCGGAGCAGGTGCGCAGGAGAAAAGCGCGCTGCAGAGCGTTCAGCGTGCGGAACACCGCGCCGGCGCTGGCGAAGGGGCCGAAATAGTCGCCGGGAGCGTTACGCGCTCCGCGATGCTTGACGAGCCGCGCCGCCGGATGGCCGCCGGCGATGAGGATGTAGGGAAAGCTCTTGTCGTCGCGCAGAACCACGTTGTAGCGCGGTTTCAACTGCTTGATGAGATTGGCCTCGAGCAGCAGCGCCTCGGCTTCCGTCTCGGTGGTGACGAACACCATCGAGCGGGTCTGCGCGACCATCCGCGCGATGCGGGTCGACTGGCGCTCGGGAGTCATATAGGCGGCGATGCGCCTCTTGATCGAGCGCGCCTTGCCGACATAGAGGACTTCGCCCTCGGCGCCGATCATGCGGTAGACGCCTGGTCCGAGCGGGGCATGGCGCCAGAAATCCTTGATCGCCCCGGCCCCGCGCGCGAGGCTCATCGGCTCCGCCGGCGGCTCGTCGAGGCCGATGTCGAGCGGGGAGGCGTCGGCGGCGAGCTCCCGCTCGAGCGCCGCTTCGGCTCTCAATTCGGCTGCGGGCGCCTCGCCCGGGGGATAGCATTTCGGCGCGCCAGTCATTGCGCCGGACATTTAGGCCGGCCCGGCGGCTTACGGAAGGGGTCAAGCCGGCGCGAGGCGATTGACGGTCTCGGCCGCCTCGCGCGCCCGCAATCGGGAGCCAGACTTCAGGCCCTCAGCGCCTGAACATCGCTCCGCCCCCGTGCGCGAAACCGCCATGGAAGCCGCCGCTCGCGGCAAAAGCGCGTCCCATCCCGGGCTGCATCGCAAATCGGCCAGGGAAGAACCCGCGATTGCCGGCGAATCGCCCGTCAAACCTGTGGAAACGGTCGTCGAAATCGAAGAACCGGCGGTGAGGGAACCGTTGCGCGAATGCGAACTCATTGAAGCCGAAGCCGACGAACGGGCCGACGTCGCCGTAATACGCCGGGCATGCTGAGCCATAGTACGAGTCGTAGTACGGGTATGATGGGCAGCAGGTGTCGTAGTAGGGATTGCACGGATAGGGATATCCGTAGCCGCCGCCAAAGCCGACGCCGACTGCGCCAACCGCTACGCGCGGGCCAAACCCAAAGCGTCGGTGATCGACGGCGAAGAAGCGATGCCGATGAAAATCACCCCCCATGACCGGACGCATGTGGGCCGACATCGCGGAAGAGCCGCGCCCGTTTGAGACGTGAATCTGGGCCGCCGTTGCGGGGCTGGTCAAAACGAGGGCCGCCGCCATCGACAGAGCCGGCGCCCAAGAACGTAGATCGAGGCATCCCATAGCTTACATCCTCCAAAGACCGCCGGCGCGCTCGCGCCGGGGATGAGCCCCCCTTCCGTTCGCTTTCTGGCCGTGCGCGGACAAAACAACCGTCCTGGGTCACGTATTCGTGAGCGCGAGCGCGTCGCGCGCCCGGCCGGAGGTCGATTGTGACGGGGCGGAAGAGGATTGGCGGATTGATTGGCGCCGCGCGCCCAAGCGCCCGGCTCGGACTGGACCTCGCGCGCGAATGGCGTTAGCAGTCTCCGCACGCGTTAAGGTTTTGTTAACGGCCTTCCGTGGCGGGGACGCGACGGGGAGCGGGGAGTATTCCAGCGTGAGGCTCAGTCTCGGCGGCGCGTTCGGGCCGCGCAAGGCGTTGGCGTCGGTGACTTTGGCGCTGCTGGCGGCGCTGGCGGCGAGCGGCTGCGTCGAGACCGCCGGCGACATCGCGCCCGGCGCGGAAGGCGGCCAGCAGTTTGTCCGGCGCCCTGACGCGAGCATGGCCGGCGCGACCATGGCGATCATGTCGGTCGAAGGCGCGCCTTCCGACCTGACCGCGCTCTTCGACCGGAGCCTCGATCAGGCGGCCGCCCAGCGCCAGATCGCGGTCGCTCCGCCGACCTCGGCCCGCTATCTCGTGCGCGGCTATCTCAGCGCGTCCCTGGTCCGGGACGGCGCGACCATCGATTTCGTCTGGGACCTGTTCACTCCCGACAAGCAGCGCGCGCAGCGGCTCAGCGATTCGATCACCGTCCGCGGGTCGGGCGACGATCCCTGGGCGATGGTCAACGCGGCGGCGCTCGACAGCATCGCGGCCAAATGCGCCGACGATCTTGCCGCCTATTTGTCGAACACGCCGGAGGCCGCGCCGGGCGCGGCGCTCAGCTACGCCCAGTGACGCGTTTTTTTGCCTGTGGGTAGGCGGGCGGGCCGGGGCGACCGTATTCTGATCGTCATGTTGTTTGCGCGCCGAGCGGCTGCTAAGACCCCGCGCGTGCGCCGTTGTGCAGCGCGCAACGCGTCTTCGGAGATTGGCGGTGCAGGGCAAGATGAAGCTTTTGGCCGGCAATTCCAACGGACCCCTCGCCGATGCGATCGCCGCCTATCTGGGCGAGCCGCTGACTGGCTGCCATGTGCGCCGCTTCGCCGACCTCGAGATCTTCGTCGAGATTCTCGAGAACGTGCGCGGGCGCGACACCTTCATCATCCAATCGACGTCCTATCCGGCGAACGACAATCTGATGGAGTTGCTCATCATGATCGACGCGCTGCGGCGCGCCTCGGCGCGTCGCATCACGGCGGTCATCCCCTATTTCGGCTACGCCAGACAGGACCGGAAGCCCGGACCGCGCTCGCCCATTTCGGCCAAGCTCGTCGCCAACCTGATCACCCGCGCCGGGGCCGACCGGGTGCTGACCGTCGATCTGCACGCCGGCCAGATCCAGGGCTTTTTCGACATCCCGACCGACAATCTGTTCGCCGCCCCGACCATGGTGCGCGACATCCAGTCGCGCGGCGACGGCGGCAAAAACGTCATGGTCGTCTCGCCCGACGTCGGCGGCGTGGTGCGCGCCCGCGCGCTCGCCAAGCGGCTCGACGCCCCGCTCGCCATCGTCGACAAACGGCGCGAGCGGGCGGGCGAATCGGAGGTGATGAACATCATCGGCGACGTCAAAGGACGCAACTGCGTGCTGCTCGACGACATCGTCAATTCGGGCGGCACGCTCTGCAACGCCGCCGACGCGCTGCTCGAGGCCGGCGCGGCCAGCGTCTCGGCCTTTATCACCCACGGCGTGCTCTCGGGCGGGGCGGTCGCGCGCGTCGCCGCCTCGAAGCTCACGGAACTCGTGCTCACCGACACGATCGCCCCGACGGAGGCGGTGCGGGTCGCGCGCAATATCCGAGTCATCTCGATCGCCCCGCTGATCGGCGAGGCGATCGCGCGCATCGCCAAGGAAGAAAGCGTCTCGTCGCTGTTCAACTGAGGTTCGGAAGCCGCGCCATTCCGGGCGCCGCGGGCCCGAAGCGAAATCCGGCGCAAAATCTGCGCTCTCGGCTTGCCCTCCCAGAATCCCCCGCATAGTCTCGGCGCATTCGTTGGCAAGCGGTCGAATCCGAGCCGGCGCCATTGACAGCGCCGACTTGGGGGGGGCTTATCTTGACCAATCGGTCAGGTTCTTGAGAGCATCGGGCGCGGGCCGGACGTCGGCTCTCGCCATCACCGGGAGGTCAAGGATGTTCGGTCGCAATTTCAATATCATGACGACGGCTCTGTTCGCCGGCGGGCTCTTCGCCTCCGCCGCCTATGCCGCAGACATCAAACCCGCGATCATCTATGACCTCGGCCACAAGTTCGACGCCTCCTTCAACGAGGGCGTCTACCACGGCGCGGAAAAGTTCAAGAAGGATAGCGGCGTCGATTATCGCGATCTCGAGATCCAGAACGATGCGGAGCGCGAGCAAGATATGCGCAAATTCGCGAAAGCGGGGTATTCGCCGATCATGACCGTCGGGTTCTCCTGGGCGACCGCGCTCGGAAAGGTCGCGGACGAATTCCCCAACACCAAATTCGCCATCATCGACGCGGTTGTCGACAAGCCAAACGTGCAGTCGATCACTTTCAAGGAGCACGAGGGCTCGTTCCTTGTCGGCGTGATCGCCGCCAAGACCTCGAAGACGGGGAAGGTCGGCTTCGTCGGCGGCATGGACATTCCGCTGATTTCGAAATTCGGATGCGGCTACGCCCAGGGCGTCAAATACGTCAGCGACAAGGATGAAGTGTTCGCCAACATGACCGGAACGGACTTCCATGCCTGGACCGATCCGGTCAAAGGCGGTGAGCTCGCCAAGTCGCAAATCGACCGCGGCGCGGACGTCGTTTACGCGGCCGCCGGCGCGACTGGCCAGGGCGTCTTGAAGGCGGCCGCGGACGCCGGCAAGCTCGGCATCGGTGTGGACTCGGACCAGGACAATCTCTTCCCCGGCAAGGTGCTGACCTCGATGATCAAGCATGTCGATGTCGCGACCTACAACTCGTTCATGGACGCCAAGAACGGGACATGGAAGCCGGGCCACATAGCGCTCGGTCTCAAGGAAGGCGGCGTCGATTACGCGGTCGACGAATGGAACAAGAGCATCCTGACGCCGGAGGCTAAGGCCGCAGCCGACGCCGCCAAGGCCGACATCATCTCGGGCAAGATCCAGGTCCACGACTACATGTCGGACAACAAGTGCCCGATGTGAAGGGCGCGGCGCGCCAGTCGTCCCTCAAGGATTAGCCTTGGACGACGGGGCGCCGCTTCGTCATTGCGAGCGAAGCGAAGCAATCCAGCCGTCGTGAAAGCCGCAACCGCTGGATTGCTTCATCGCTGACGCTCCTCGCAATGACGGCGCCGTCCATTGAAAACAGCGGCTGTTCGAATCTTTCAAGCGGGGTAAGGCGTTGACCAGCGAGGCCGGCAGTGCCCCTCCCGCCATCGAGCTGATCGGCATCAACAAGAGCTTCGGCCCGGTTCACGCCAACAATAACGTCAACCTCGCTGTGGAGCGCGGCGTCATTCACGGCATCGTCGGCGAGAACGGGGCCGGCAAGTCGACGCTGATGTCGATCCTTTACGGTTTCTACGAAGCCGACGCCGGCGAGATCCGGGTCAACGGCGAGGCGGTCCGGATCCGCTCCCCCAGGGAAGCCATCAGCCACGGCATCGGCATGGTGCATCAGCATTTCATGCTGGTGTCGCCGCTCAGCGTGCTCGAGAACGTGATGTTAGGCGCCGAGGGCGGGCCGCTGCTCGCCAGAGGCGCGGGCGCGATCCGCAAGCGGCTCGCCCAACTCGGCAAGGAATACGAACTCGAGGTCGATCCCGACGCGGTCGTCGGCGAACTGTCGGTCGGGCTGCAGCAGCGCGTCGAGATTCTCGAAGGCGCTCGTGCGCGGGGCGGAAATCCTTGTGCTGGACGAGCCGACCGCGGTGCTGACCCCGGCCGAGGCCGATCAGCTCTTCGAGATGCTGAGGGTGCTGAAGGGCCAGAACAAGACCATCATCTTCATCACCCACAAATTGCGCGAGATCATGAGCCTCACCGACCGCGTCTCGGTGATGCGGCGGGGCGAAATGGTCGCGACCTTCGACACGGCGAAGACCTCGCCGCCGGAGCTCGCCGACGCGATGGTCGGACGCAAGGTAATCCTCAAAATCGACAAGGGCCCGGCGCATCCAGGCCGCGTCGCGCTCGAGGCGCGCAATCTCGTGGTACGCGACGACCGCGGCGTCGTGCGGGTCGACGGCGTCTCGTTCGCCCTGCGGGAAGGCGAAATTCTCGGCGTCGCGGGCGTCGCGGGCAACGGCCAGTCGGAGCTGCTCGAGGCGCTCGCCGGCATCCGGCCCTTGGGCGGCGAAATCCTGGTGGATGGAGAGCCGCTGCCGCCGGCTGAGCACAACCCGCACAGCGAGCGCCTCATCGGCGTCGGGCATGTGCCGGAGGACCGCCACCGCGTCGGCCTCGTCATGCCGTTCGAGGCATGCGAGAGCGCGATGCTCGGCTTCCACTACGAGCCGGTCTACGGCAGGGGACTGCTATATGACCGCAAGGCGATCATCGCCGACGCGGAGCGCAAGATGGAGGCCTTCGACGTCCGGCCGCGCGCGCCGCTCCTGAAAACTGCTAACTTCTCCGGCGGGAACCAGCAGAAACTGGTGCTGGCGCGCGAGATCGAGCGCAATCCGAGGATCATGCTGGTCGGCCAGCCGACGCGCGGCGTCGACATCGGCGCGATCGAGTTCATCCACAAGCGTATCGTCGCCCAGCGCGACGCCGGCAAGGCGGTGCTGCTCGTCTCGGTCGAGCTCGACGAGATCTTCGCGCTGTCAGACCGCATCATCGTGCTGTGCGGCGGGCGCGTCACCGGCGAAAGAAGGCCCGAGGAAACCAACGCCCAGGACCTCGGCCTCCTGATGGCGGGCGTGAGCGAGCGGGCCGCATGAGTTCTCCGCGGAAGCCACTGCCGGCCTGGGCCGACGTCGCGCTGATCCCGCTCATCAACGTGGTCGCCGCCTTCATCATTTCAGGGTTCGTCGTGTTGGCGATCGGCGAGAATCCGCTCGAGGCGGTGCAGATTCTCATCGCCGGCGCGCTCGGCGACCTCGAAGGGATTGGCTTCACGCTCTATTACGCGACGAGCTTCATTTTCACCGGGCTCGCGGTCGCGATTTGCTTCCACGCCGGCCTGTTCAACATCGGCGTCGAGGGGCAGGCCTATATCGCGGGCTTGGGCGCGGCGCTGGCGGCGCTCCATCTCGGCTTCCTGCCGGGCTACTCCCTCGTCATCGCCGCAATCATTGCCGCCGCCCTGTTCGGCGCTGCTTTCGCAGCCATTCCAGGCTATCTCCAAGCCTACCGCGACAGCCACATCGTCATCACAACGATCATGTTCAATTACATCGCCTCGGCCTTGATGGGCTATTTGCTGGTCGACGTTCTGCGCGTTCCCGGACAAATGAACGCCGAAACGCCCGGATTCTCAAAGTACGCCGCCGTGCCGCAATTCCACGAGTTGCTCGCGCCACTCGGCGTCCAGTGGCCGGTGACGCCGTTCAACCTCTCCTTCCTGTTGGCGTTGGCCGCCGCGCTCGCCGTGTGGCTGCTGATCTGGCGCACGAGGCTCGGGTATGAGATCCGCACCGTCGGCGCTAATGCGACCGCCGCCATCTATGGCGGAATTTCACCGGCGCGCGTCACGATCGTCACGACTTTGCTCTCCGGCGCGCTGGCGGGCGGCATGGCGGTCAACGTGATCCTGGGCCAGGAGCACCGGCTCATTCTCGAATTTACGGGCGGCTTCGGCTTCGTCGGCATTGCGGTTGCGCTGATGGGGCGCGCCCATCCGGTGGGCATCATTCTCGCCGCGATCCTGTTCGGCGTCCTCTATCAGGGCGGCGACGAACTCGCCTTCGACAAGCCGAAGATCAGCCGTGACATGATCGTCGTCATTCAGGGCCTCGTGGTGCTGTTCGCCGGTGCGCTCGAGCACATGTTCCGGCGGCCTGTCGCAGTGCTGTTGGCGCGTCGCACGACCCAACCGCCGATCTGAGGGCCGTGCGGATGGAGTTGTTCGACACTTTCATCCAGATCTTCGGCTCCGGCATCAGGCTCGGAGTGCCGCTGATCCTTGCGTGTCTGGCGGGCCTGTGGTCCGAGCGCTCTGGCGTCGTCGACATTGGCCTCGAAGGCAAGATGCTCACCGGCGCCTTCGCAGGCGCGGTGTTCGCGACCTTAACCGGAAGCGCCTGGATAGGGCTGCTGGCCGGCGTGACCGCAAGCGTCGTCGCCTCGCTCGTTCATGGCTACGCCTCGATCGATCAGCGCGCCAATCAGATCGTTTCGGGCACCGCGATCAACATGGTCGCCGACGGCCTGACCGCGCTGATCGGCAACGCGATCTGGTCGCAAGGCGGGCGCACCCCGCAATTGCCGGACACGGCGCTGTTCAACACCATCACCCTTCCCTTCGCCGAGAGCTTCGGCGCCGTGCCAATCGTAGGTTCGATCTACCGTCACCTGATCTCCGGCCACGACATCGTCACGTACGCCGCTTTTGCGTTGGTGCCGCTGACTTATTGGGCGCTATACAGCACGCGTTTCGGTCTGCGCCTACGCGCGGTCGGCGAGAATCCGGCAGCCGTCGATACGGCGGGCATTTCGGTGCGCGGATTGCGCTACAGCGCGGCCGTCATCTGCGGCGTGCTGGTAGGGCTTTCCGGCGTCTATCTCGCGCTCGCACAGGCCGCCTTTTTCCAGCCCCACATGAGCGCCGGCAAGGGCTTCATCGCGCTCGCGGCGCTCGTCTTCGCCAAATGGCGGCCGTGGCCCGCGCTGGCCACCTGCCTCCTGTTCGGTTTTCTCGACGCTGTCGCGATCCGGCTGCAGGGCGTCGAACTGCCCGTCGTCGGCCCCGTCCCGGTGCAGGCGATCGAGGCGCTGCCCTATGTTCTGACCGTCGTGCTGCTCGCCGGATTCATCGGCAAGGCGATCCCGCCGAAGGCCTCGGGGATTCCCTATGTCAAGGAGCGCTGACCCGCTCGCCGAACTCTTCGCCGCGGCCAAGGCCGCGCAAGCGAACGCCTATGCGCCCTACTCGCGGTTCAAGGTCGGCGCCGCGCTGCGCACGCCGGGCGGCGCGATCTATTCGGGCGGCAACGTCGAGAACGCGGCCTATCCCGAAGGCGTCTGCGCCGAGACGAGCGCGATTTCCGCCATGGCGCGGGCGGGCGAGCGCCGCATCGCCGAAATCTGCGTCGTCGGCGACGGCGAGGCGCTCTGCACCCCTTGCGGCGGCTGCCGCCAGCGCATCCGCGAATTCGCCGATGCCGCGACCACCGTCCACGTCGCCGGCCCCGAAGGCGTGCGCGCGACGTTCCGGCTCAGCGCGCTCCTGCCCGAATCCTTCGGCCCCGGCCATTTGCCCGCCTGACCCTTCGCAACCGCACGAGGAGCGACCGATGCAGCACAACGTGGACGCGGCGATCGCGGCGCTGAGAACCCGTGGGCTCGACGTCCTGCCGCGGCTCGCGATCGTCCTCGGCTCCGGCCTCGGACCGTTCGCCGACGAGGCGAGCGAAGCGAACGCAATCTCCTATACGGATATCCCCGGCTTTCCCGCGACGAGCGTCGAAGGCCATGCCGGGCGCCTCGTCGTCGGGGCGATCGAGGGGCGGCAGGTCGCGCTCTTTCAGGGCCGCAGCCATTATTACGAGCGCGGCGACGCCAACGCGATGCGGGTCGCGATCGAGACTTTTCGCCGCCTCGGCGGCGAGACGCTTCTGCTGACCAACGCCGCCGGCGGCCTCCGCAAGGAATGGCGCCCGCCGGCCCTCGTGGCCATCACCGACCACATCAACTTCGTCGGTGTCAATCCGCTGATCGGCCATTCCGGCGCGGACCGCTTCGTGCCGCTGACCCACGCCTACGACCCGGACCTGCTCGCGCGGCTGCACGAGGCGGCGCGGGCGTGCGATATCGAATTGCACGAGGGCGTCTACATGTGGTTCTCGGGCCCGAGCTTCGAGACGCCGGCCGAAATCCGCGCCGCGCGCGTGCTCGGGGCCGACCTCGTCGGCATGTCGACCGTGCCGGAAGTGATTCTCGCGCGTCGCGCTGGTCTGCGCTGCGCCGCCGTCTCGGTCGTCACCAATTATGCCGCCGGCCTCTCGGGCGGCGATCCGAGCCACGAGGAGACGCAGGAATACGCCCGCCTCGCCGCGGACCGCTTCAAGCGGCTCTTGCGCGGCTTCATCCGCGCGTATGAGGCGACGAACGCATGACCCTGCCGCAGGAGATCATCCGCGCCAAGCGCGACGGACGCGAACTGAGCGGGGCCGAGATCGGCGAGTTCATTGCGGGACTGACCAGTGGCGCCGTGAGCGAGGGGCAGGGCGCCGCCTTCGCCATGGCGGTGTTCTTCCGTGGGATGACGCTCGACGAGCGCGTGGCGCTGACCCGCGCGATGACCCAGTCTGGGGCGACCATCGACTGGCGGAAGGCGAACCTGCCGGGCCCCATTCTCGACAAGCATTCGACCGGCGGCGTCGGCGACAACGTGTCGGTCATGCTCGCGCCCATGCTGGCCGCCTGCGGCGCCTATGTGCCGATGATTTCGGGGCGCGGCCTCGGCCACACCGGCGGCACGCTCGACAAGCTCGATTCGATCCCCGGCTATGTCTCGCAGCCCGACCTCGCGCTGTTCAAACGCGCGGTGAAGGAGGCGGGCTGTGCTATAATCGGTCAGACGGCCGACCTCTCGCCGGCCGACCGGCGCCTCTACGCCATCCGCGACGTGACCGCGACGGTCGAGTTGGTCGCGCTCATCACCGCCTCGATCCTGTCGAAGAAACTCGCGGCGGGGCTGCAAGGCCTCGTCATGGACGTGAAGACCGGCTCGGGCGCCTTCATGCAGACGCTGGAGGCCTCACGGGAGCTCGCAACGAGCATCGCCACGGTCGCGAGCGGAGCCGGCCTCCCGACCGTCTCGCTCATCACCGACATGAACGAGCCGCTCGCCAGCGCCGCCGGCAACGCCGTCGAGATCCGCAACGCCGTCGATTATTTGACGGGCGCGCGACGCGACCTGCGGCTGCATCACGTGGCGCTCGCGCTCGGGGCCGAGCTGCTCGCCCTCTCGGGCCTCTCCAAGGACGCCGAGGCGGCGCGCGCCGCGTTGCAGAAGGCGCTCGATTCCGGCGCGGCGGCCGAGCGCTTCGAGCGCATGGTCGCCGCGCTCGGCGGCCCGAAGAATTTTCTGAAGCGCGCTCACGCCGAATTGCCGCGCGCCCCGGCACTCGTCGAAGCGATGCCCGAGGGCCGCGGCGCCGTCGTCGCCGTCGACGTGCGTGCGGTCGGGCTTGCGGTGGTGGAACTGGGCGGAGGCCGCGCGCGCGCCTCCGACTCGATCGATCCGTCGGTCGGCCTCACCGATCTCGCGCCGATCGGCGCCGAAGTGGGGCCGGACGCGCCGCTCGCCCGCATCCACGCGCGCAGCGCTGAACAGGCGGAAGCCGCAGCCCGCCGGCTGCGCGCCGCCTATCGTCTGGGCGAACTCGGCGCCCGAACGCCCCGATCCGGTCGTCGCCCGCATCGCCGCGGCGACATGAGCGTCCTGATCGCGGTTTCCGGCTGGGACGTCTCGGCCTGGCGGGCGCGACTGCAGGAGCTCATGCCCGCCCATCCTGTGGCGGCTCTCGGCGAGCCGTTCGACCGCATGGAGGTCCGTTATGCGCTGAGCTGGCGCCATCCGCCGGGCGCACTCGCCGACCTGCCGAACCTGCAAGCGATCTTCTCGCTCGGCGCCGGCGTCGATCACCTGTTCGCCGATCCCCTTTTGCCCGACCGGCCGATCGTGCGCGTGGTGGATCCGGACCTGCGCGACCGGATGAGCGAATGGGTCGTCATGCATGCGTTGATCCACCTGCGCCAGCTCAGGCGCTATGAGCGCCAGCAGCGCGAGTGGGTCTGGGCGGACGACGACGAGCAGCCGAAGGCCGCAGACGTCCATGTCGGCGTACTGGGCCTCGGCGTGCTCGGCATGGACGCCGCGTTGAAGCTGACGGGCCCGACAGGAAAGGGGTGGCGACGATGAGCCTTCACCCTCAAATCCGCTCGATCGTCTTGGCCGCCGCGTCGAGCGCGTCGACGATCGCCTGGATCTCGTTCGGGGGTTGCGGAGCGCGAGCGCAAGCGGAGGCGGGTCGCGGCGCGCAGGTTCATCATCGCGCGGATGACCGAGCCCATGCCGCCGCGTCCGGCGGTCTCCTCGCGGTCGCCGAACCGCTCGAAGATGGCGTCGACCTGCGTCTTGTTGTCGGCGAGCGCCTTCTCGCCCTCCGGCGTCAGCGTATAGAGCTTGCGGCCTGCCTGGTCCGTGCTGGCGCTGGCGTAGCCCATCTCCTCGAGCAGGGTCAGCGTCGGATAGACGACGCCGGGGCTCGGGGAATAGTCGCCGCCGACGCGCTCGCCGAGCTCCTTGATGATCTCGTAGCCGTGCCGCGGCTTTTCGGCGACGAGGGCGAGAATGACGAGCCGAAGCTCGCCGCCGTCGAACATCCGGCCTTCCCGTGCGCCGAAGCCGCCGCCCCGACCGCGCCAGCCGAACGGCCCGTGGCCGAAGCCGCCATGGCGGCCATAGCGGACGTGTTCGTCGAAATGACGATGGAACATAGTTTTACTCCCTGCTACCCTTTAAGACATATCCAAGATATGTCTCACACAAAGATATATCTTTGTAACTGATGTGCAAAGGGGCGTCTACGATTTTTTGCGGGCCGGCAAGAGATCGCAATTTCAGAAACCACGTCCGGACGCGGTCGAGACGCCGTGAAACGTCCGTGAAGCACGGAAATTCCTTCCTTTTTCTTTTCCGAATCGCGGACCCTCTTCTCCGTCTCCCCCGTCCAGTGCCGTGCGAAATGCGGCGTCCTCCGCGCCTTGACGCCGTATTTGATCCGGATCACAGCAAGATCGCGCGATGCGGTCCGGTTTGAACATGCTGGTCTCCCTAGACGGGTCCATGCCGAAAACCTCCATAACATGAGTTCTGATTTTCGCCAACAATGGCTTTCCATCTCGTTGAGAAAATGCGGTTTATCATAATCAACTCAACCCATACGCAGTACCGCTCCCAAGGGCGCCGACACAGAATTCGGCGCTTTGCGGTGGCGGCGAACAGCGGTTTCTGGCAAGGAGGCGCCGGCCTCAAGCCGGAGTGCGGCGGCTCGTTGCAAGGTCAGGGGACGCGGCGGTGCAGGTTGAAGACACGGCGATACCGGCGGTCAAAATCGTCTCGCCAAAAAAGCACGGCGACGCCCGAGGGTTTTTCTCCGAAGTTTACAACAAGTGTGAGTGGGACAACGCTGGCCTCAGCTTCGCGTTCGTCCAGGACAACCATTCCCTTTCCGCTGCGGTCGGAACGCTGCGCGGTCTGCACTTTCAGGCCCCGCCTTTCGCCCAGGACAAACTTGTACGGGTCGGACGGGGGCGCATTCTCGACGTCGCGGTCGACGTCCGCCGGTCGTCCCCGACCTTCGGGAAATATGTTGCCGTGGAGCTGTCGGCAGAGAACTGGCGCCAGATGCTCGTCCCCGTGGGCTTCGCGCACGGCTTCGTCACGCTCGAGCCCGACAGTGAGGTTCTCTACAAGACAACGGCGCTCTATTCGTCGGCGCATGATCGCGGCGTCGCCTGGGACGATCCCGACATCGGAATCGCTTGGCCACTGCCCGCCGGCGGCCCGACGCTGTCGGACAAGGACCGGCGCTGGCCGCGGCTCAAGGACGCGCAGGAATTGTTTGAATGATGCGCATCGCCGTCACGGGGGCCAAAGGGCAGGTGGCGACGTCGCTCGTCGAACGGGCGGGCCCGGAATTCGAGATCGTCACGCTGAGCCGCCCCGCCTTTTCGCTCGAGGACCGCGACGCAATACTCGCCGGGATCGAGGCGGCGCGGCCGGACGCGATCGTCAACGCCGCCGCCTACACGGCGGTCGACAGGGCCGAGTCCGAGGAGGATCTCGCCATGCGGGTCAACGGCGAGGGGGCCGGTCACGTGGCGGAAGCCGCTGCGAGAATCGGCGCGCCCTTTCTGCATCTCTCGACCGATTACGTGTTCGACGGCGCGCTCGATCGTCCCTACCGCGAAGACGACCGGACCGGCCCGACCGGCGCCTACGGCCGCTCGAAACTCGTCGGCGAAAGGCGCGTCGCCGAGCGTTGTCCCAACAGCGCGATCCTTCGCACCGCCTGGATCTACAGCCCGTTCGGCGCGAATTTCGTCCGCACTATGCTGCGGCTCAACGAGACCCGCGAGGAGGTTAGGGTCGTCGCCGATCAGCGCGGCAATCCGACCTCGGCGCTCGACATCGCCGAAGCGCTTCTGGCGATCGCCAAGAGAATCTGCGACGACGCCTCGCCGGCGCTGCGCGGCGTCTTTCATATGACCGGGTCGGGCGAGGCGACTTGGGCGGACTTCGCCGAGGCGGTCTTTCAGGAGGCCCACGCGCGCGGGCGACGCGTCACCCGCGTCAAGCGCATCGCCACCGCCGATTACCCGACCCCGGCCCGGCGCCCGGCCAATTCGCGCCTGGACAACGAAAAGCTGCGCCGCGTCTACGGTCTCGCGCTGCCTGACTGGCGCGTCTCGCTTGCGGCGTGCTGCGCGCGGCTGATCCGATGACGCGGGAGACCCTTTTATGCGCAACGTGCTTGTGACCGGCGGCGCGGGATTCATCGGGTCTGCGGTGTGCCGCCATCTCGTCGGCGCCGGCGTCAACGTGCTCAACGTCGACGCTCTCACCTACGCGGGCAATCTCGCGTCCCTATCGTCGATCGACAACGCTCTGAACTACCGCTTCGCCAAAATCGACGTCTGCGACCGGCGCGCGATCGCGGAGGCGTTCCAGACTTTTCGGCCGGATCACGTCATTCATCTCGCCGCCGAGAGTCACGTCGACCGTTCGATCACCGGCAGCGACGCCTTCATCCGGACGAACATCATCGGTACGTTCTCGATGCTCGAGGCGGCAAGAGCCTATTGGCTCGGGCTGCCTTCGGAAAAACGCGAGGGGTTCCGCTTCCTGCATGTGTCGACCGACGAGGTCTATGGCTCGCTCAGCGAGGAGGGCCTGTTCGGCGAGACGACGCCCTACGACCCGAGCTCGCCCTATTCCGCCTCGAAGGCCGCGTCCGATCACCTCGTTTCGGCCTGGGCGCGTACCTACGGCTTCCCGGCCGTCATCTCGAACTGCTCCAACAATTACGGTCCCTATCATTTCCCCGAAAAACTGATCCCGCTCGTCATTCTCAACGCCATTCACCAAAAGCCGCTGCCGGTCTACGGAGGGGGAACGAACGTGCGCGACTGGCTCTACGTCGAGGACCACGCGCGCGCGCTCGATCTCATCGTGAGCCGCGGCCGAATCGGCGAGAAGTACAATGTCGGCGGCCGCAACGAGCGGCGCAACATCGACGTTGTACGCCGCATTTGCGCGATCCTCGACCGCCTGCGCCCGTTGGGCCGCCCATACGAGACGCTCATCACCTTCGTCGTCGACCGGCCCGGACACGATCTCCGCTACGCGATCGACGCCTCCAAGCTCGAGCGCGAGCTCAGGTGGCGCGCGCTCGAGACCTTCGACAGCGGCGTCGAGAAGACGATCCGCTGGTATCTCGACAACGAATGGTGGTGGCGTCCGCTGCGCGAGAAGATCTACGCAGGCGAGCGCCTCGGCGTGCTCGCAGGGCCCACGGAAGCAACGTCAGCAAACACGCCGGCCGGCGGGTCCGCCGCGGCAGCGATCGGGGATTGAGCGGTGAAGGGCATTATCCTGGCGGGCGGCGCCGGCACGCGTCTGCATCCGATCACGCTGGCGGTCTCCAAGCAGCTCGTCCCGGTCTACGACAAGCCGATGATCTATTATCCGTTGTCGGTCGTCATGCTGGCGGGAATTCGTGAAGTGCTGATCATTTCGACCCCGCACGACCTGCCTCTTTTCCGCCGCCTGCTCGGCGACGGTTCGGATTGGGGCATCCGGATCGAATACGCCGAGCAGCCGATGCCCAATGGACTCGCGCAGGCGTTCGTGATCGGCAAATCCTTCGTCGGCGGCGACCGGGCGATGCTGGTCCTCGGCGACAACATCTTCTATGGCGCAGGTTTGGGCGAGCAACTGCGGCGCGCGTCAAAACGCGAACGCGGCGCCACCGTCTTCGCCTATCACGTGCCCGATCCGGGGCGCTATGGCGTGGTCGAATTCGATCGCGGCGGGCGCGCAATCTCGATCGAGGAAAAGCCCGCCAGGCCGAAGTCCCGCTGGGCGGTGACAGGGCTCTACTTTTACAACTCGAAGGTCGTCGAGATCGCCAAGGCGCTCGAGCCCTCCGCGCGCGGCGAATATGAAATCACCGACGTCAACCGCATCTATCTCGAAGCAGGAGAGCTCAGCGTTGAGCGGATGGGGCGCGGCTTCGCTTGGCTCGACACGGGCACTCCCAATTCGCTGGTCGACGCGGCGAGCTTCGTGCGCACGCTCGAAGTTCGTCAGGGCGTCAAGATCTGCTGTCCGGAGGAAATCGCCTTCGATCTCGGATTCATCGACGAAGCGCGGCTGGAGGCGATCATCGAGCGGTTCGGCAAGAGCGCGTACGGGCAGTACCTGCGCATGGTGCTGGAGGAGCGTCGTCGCGCTTAAACCCTACGTTGACTTGAAACGGGCCGCCGCTGCAAGCTTGCGTTCAACGACAAACGCCAGCAATGGGGTCAAGTCATGACGAGCCGCCCAAGGACGACGATCCCGTTGCCGGCCGATCCTTACGAGCGGCGCGAACCGCTGCCTTCCCCGCTGGCCAAACGAGCGGGCGGCGACCCTGCCGCGGCGGCGCGGGTCAGAGCCATCCTCGAGTCGCCCTCATACCGAGTGGCGAGCGAGGATATCGACTTTCTGGCCAGCGATTCGGTGCGCGGCCTCCGGCTGCAGATGGATTACCTCAAGCCCGAACTGTTGCTGCGGGCCAGCAACGTCGTAAGGACCATCGTCGTCTTCGGCAGCGCGCAAATCTGCGAACCGGCCGAGGCGCGCCGCCGCGTCGAAGCGTCGCGCGCCGCTGCCTCGAGCGACGGAGGCGGCGACCTAGACGCCCGCCGCCGCGCGATCGCCGAACGGGTTCTCGACAACAGCCGCTATTACGATATCGCCCGCGCGTTCGGCCGCATCGTCGCCGAAGCCAACGCTCGCGGCGGAGACGGCCAGACGCTCATCATGACGGGAGGCGGTCCGGGCATCATGGAGGCCGCCAATCGCGGCGCGTTCGACGCGCAGGCGAAGACGATCGGGCTCAACATCAGCCTGCCGCGCGAACAGTTTCCCAACCCGTACGTTTCGCCGGAACTGTGCTTCAAGTTTCACTATTTCGCCATGCGCAAGCTGCACTTCCTGCAAAGGGCGATGGCGCTGGTCGCATTTCCCGGCGGCTACGGCACCTTGGACGAGCTCTTCGAGGTTCTGACGCTGAGCCAGACGCGCAAGATCGAGCCGATGCCGATTGTGCTCGTCGGAGAGCGCCATTGGCGAAAGGCGGTCAACTTCGACTTCCTGGTCGAGGAAGGCGTCATCGGCGCCGAGGATCGCGAACTCTTCTGGTACGCCGAGACGGCCGAGGACATCTGGGGCGGCATCCAGAAATGGGAACGCGAGAAACCGGAGCGGTACGGCTCGGACTGACCCTCGCCAAGGACTGCTCATCCGCTCAAAAGCGGCCTCGAACTCGGCCCTCGAAGCGTTGAGCGTCGCCGCGCTGGTTCCGTAGCCGATCTCGTCAGCGCCGCGGGCGAGCGCCGTTCACTCGGAGGACGATGTCATGGATCGAGCCGCCAGAGGGCGCCGCAGCCTCGCCGGCGGAGGCGTTCGGAATCATCGAGACCGCTCCGGCGCCCATCGTGGCATGGACCGAACTGCTCAGAAGCTCACGAAGGGACAATTCCGATCCCGCCCTGACGATCCCCTCCTTCCCTCTGCTCGCGAGAACGCATTGACCAATTATGGCCATGATCCCGCAGCGGGATTGAGCGAGGTCGAACAGACGGTTCGCTCTCGAAATTGCGAACGGCGGCGGGGCGCGGGGCGCGCGAATTGCGGCTCGGGCGCCTGCGAAGTAACATCCCTTCGGCTTGCGATCGGGAGGGAAAGGCGATGACGGAAAAGCCGCGTCGGGACGCTCCGCGGGCAAGTCCGGCGACACTTGCGGAAGGCCTCGGCTTCGACCTGGATCGCGCCGTCAAATCCGTCGTGACGATCCAATCCTCGATCCCGGAGGACGCTTTTACGGCCCAGACGCTGGGCGAGCAGCGAACCGGCAGCGGGGTGGTCATCCGCGAGAGCGGTCTCATGTTGACGATCGGCTACCTCGTCACGGAGGCGGAAGCCGTCTGGATCGCCCGCGCCGACGGCCGCGTCGTCCCCGGCCACGCGCTCGCGATCGATCAGGAGAGCGGGTTCGGTCTCGTGCAGGCCCTCGATCGGCTCGACTGTCCGGCGCTCGAGTTCGGGCGCTCGGGCGAAGTCCGGCTCGGCGACCCGGTGGTCGTCGCCGCGGGCGGAGGCACGAAGGCCGTGCGCGCGTCCATCGTGGGGAAACAGGAATTCGCGGGATACTGGGAGTATTTCCTCGAGGAGGCGATCTTCACCGCGCCCGCGCATCCTTTTTGGGGCGGCGCGGCGGCGATTGGCGCGGACGGCCGGCTTCTCGGGGTCGGCTCGCTGCATGTCGAGCAACTGACTGCGCAGGGCGGGCCGCGCGACATCAACATGATCGTGCCGATCGACCTGTTGCGGCCGATTCTCGGCGATCTTCTGACCTATGGCCGGGTCAACAAGCCGGCCAGGCCGTGGCTCGGCATTTATTCGGCCGAAAGCGACGGCGAGGTCGTCATCGCGGCGGTGGCCGAGCGCGGGCCTGCGGCGGCCGCCGGCTTGCGCCGCGGCGACATTCTCGCGAGCGTCCGCGGCGCCGAGATCGCCGACCTCGGCGACTTCTACCGAAAAGTCTGGCGCTGCGGAGAAGCCGGGGTCGAAGTCCCGATCGAGATCATCCGCAACGGGCGGGCGCTCGGGCTCAGGATCAAGTCGGCCGATCGGGCCGGATTCTTGAAGCGGCCCCGGCTACAGTAGGTCAACCGACGCCGCCGGCGGCGAAGAACGACAAGAGGTTTTCCAAATCAAGGACCGCCCAAAAAGGGAAGCCGCCGCCGGCCCTCTGACGCATCCTTGATTTGGAACGCTCCCTCCTTCTCGACGGACCGCCGCCTCCGACGCGATTGCAAAACGCAAGAAACAAGCCAAAAGCGCAATCGCACGGCCTGAGCCCTCTGTGCCGGAGGTCAAAGCACAATCCGACGCACGCCGCTCCGTCATGAGCCGCGATACGCCTTCATCCACCCCAGGCCCGCTTCGACCGTCGTCGCTGGACGGTATTCGCAGCCGACCCAGCCCTCGTAGCCGAGGCGGTCGATCAGGGGGATGAGTTCTCATTCGCTTGCGCGCACCTTGATGGATGAGAAGGCGGCTTGACCACCCCCTCACATGGGGTGCTTCCAGTCAAGCTCATTCATTTCGTCATTTCACTTTCTCCTGGGCGTTTGGATCCGAAGCGTGAGCCCGTCTTTGCCATGCAGCCCTGATGACCGCATCACCTCACATCCGGTCGAGCTTGTGGGCTCGGACCATAATCCCTCGTGCTCGAGGGCATCGGGCTCGGGTTGGCGGGACCATCCTTTTTCACGGCGTGTTTCAGCCCGGGGGTTGATCCGCGGTCGCCGCCCGCCCGGATCCGGCGAAGCCGTCGCGTTCAGCTTCGCTGGAATGGGGTTAAGTCGTTAAGTCATCGTTGGAGTGCAGGAGTGGGATTGAGCCATCGGGTCATGCCGTCTTGAACACGGCGCCCTCGGGAACGACGCCTTGGGTGACATAGCGCCACAGGGCGACGAGGAGTTTGCGGGCCAGCGCGACGATGGCGATCCGGCGGATTCGTCCCTTCCCGGCGCCGACCCGCGCCTGAAACCAGCGGCTCAACGCCAAGTCCGGCTGGTGACGCAGCCAGAACCAGGCAAGCTCGATCATCGTCTTGCGCAGGCGGCGGTTGCCCGACTTCGAGATGCCCTGATCCCGTTCGACGCCGCCGCTCTGCCAGGGGCTGGGCGCCAATCCGCCGTAAGCCGCCACCTGGCGTCGGTTGCCGAAGCTGCGGAACAACAATTCCAGCCAGAGGAGCGAGGCGAACTCAGGGCCCAAGCCCTTGAACCTGAGGAGCAGGGCGGCGGGGTTGTTCGGCTCCTCGGCTTCTGTGCGGATGAGCGCGTCGCGGGCCCGTTCGACCGCAGCCAGTTGCGTCGTCGCTAGCGCGATCCGATCGAGTTCCCGGCGGATTTCCGCCTTCAGCATCGGCGGCAGCTCGCGACCGTCGCCGGTTCGCAGCGCCTCCAGTCGTTCGACACGATCGCGCCGAAGCGGATTGTAATCCCGGACGCCTTGGCCGCTGAGCAGGCCCCGGACCCGATTGGTATGCTGAATGCGTTCCTTCAGCAGCGTGCCGCGCTCGCGCGTCAGGCGCCGGCGATCCTCGTCTTCCGGGCTCGGCGCCCGAACCATCGAACAGACCCGCCGCTCGCCGCGCGCCCAGGCCATCAGCGTCCGCAACAGCGTCTCGCCGTCGATCGCATCGGTCTTGGCCCGCCGATGCCGCCGGGCGACCGCGATCGAAGCCGCATCGACGACGTGGCTCTCGATCCCGTTGGCGAGCAGCAAGCGATAAATCCAAAACCCGTCCAATCCCGCTTCCTGAATGACGACCGTTTTGACCGGCGCCCCATAGCGCTGCTCGGCCTTCGCCCTCGATCGCGAAAGAAGGTCGAGCAGGCAGGCGCCGTCCCCGCCCTCGACCACGTGCTTGGAAAACTTCTCGCTGCCCGGACTGTTGATCGTCACAACCCATTTCGATTTGCTCAATTCGAGCGAGGCGAACAACGTGATATCATTCGCGCGGACGGTGGTCGCGACAGCGGTCGCAGAGGTGACAGACTTCATTGGTTGCCTCCATGCTGGTGTGGAAGCTCAGCCTACCAAGTCAGGCCGCCGTCCACCCGCATAGGATCTTTTCAGGAGAGGAAGGCGAAGTTGATTTCGCCGGCGCCCGGCTCGTACCGGCCGGGATTGTCGGCGATCTGGAGGTGGGCGATCAACGGCATGGCCGCTTCGAGCCGCCGCGCGAGATTCGCCCTCCATGACCTGCATGTGATAAATATCGGCCTGGAGATAGAGGTTGTCGGAGGCCACGCGTTCGATCAGGAGCAGCGCTTCGTCGGTGCGATTGAGATAGAAGCCCGGCATGTCGCGATTGTCGATCGGCTCGATCAGCAGCCTCACCTTCCGCCGCGCCGCCGCCTCGGCGGCGAAAGCGAGGTTGTCGAGAAACGTCGCCTCGAGCGCCCGGCGGTCGGCGTCGGGCGGCGCGAGGCCGGCGAGGCAATTGAGCCGTTCGCAGCCGAGCGCATTGGCGTAATCGAGGGCGCGCGCGACCCCGTCGCGGAATTCGCCCTCGCGTCCGGGGAGAATGGCGAGCCCGCGCTCGCCCGCCGCCCAATCGCCCGACGGCAGGTTGAACAGCGCCTGGGTGAGGCCATGGTCGGCGAGACGGCGCGCGACGTCTTTGGCGTCGTGCTCGTAAGGCGACGCGCATTCGACGGCGGCGAAGCCTGCCTTGGCCGCAGCGGAGCAGCGGTCGAGGAACGGCAGGTCGGCGCACAGAAAACCGAGGTTGGCGGAAAATTTCGGCATGCGGATCCGGCTCTTTTGGAATTGAACGCGATGGCCGAGGCCTGTCTATCCCGCCTTCCTCAGTCTCGCCGCGAAGAAGCCGTCGAGCCCGGAGCGCCTCGGATCGTCGCCCCACAGATGGCAGGGCAGCGTGCGCAGGTCGCCGGCCGAAGTGAGGCATTGGGCGAGGCCTCCGATTTCGCCGGCCTCGATCGGCGAACGGCGCACGTCGGGATTGCGCCTCAGGACCGCGGCGATCTGGGAGTCCCCCTCCTCGGGCTCGAGCGAGCAGGTGCAATAGACGATGAGCCCGCCGGGCTTCGTCAGCGCGATCGTCTTGTCGAGAAGCTGAGCCTGCAGCTTGACGAGCGCGGCGAGGTCGCCGGGGCGCCTGGTCCAGGCGACGTCTGGATGCCGGCGGATGGTGCCGGTCGCGGTGCACGGCGCGTCGAGCAGCGCGGCGTCGAAGGCCGGCGCGTCGAAGGCGAGCGCGTCGGCGACGACGATCTCCGAATGGAGCCGCAGCCGCTCGAAATTGGCGGCGAGCACTTTTAGCCGTTCGGCGGAGCGGTCGACCGTCGTCAGGGCGGCGCCGGCCGCCGCCAGCTCGGCGCTCTTGCCCCCGGGCGCGGCGCAGAGGTCGACGACGCGGAGTCCGGCGCGGGCGTTCAGGAGCCGCGCCGGCAGGGCGGCGGCCGCGTCCTGCACCCACCATTCGCCCTCGGCGTAGCCATCAAGATCGGCGACGGCTTCGTGCGTGTCGAGCCGCACCGAGCCGGTCGGCAGGACGATTCCTCCGAGCCTTTGCGCCCAACCCGCGCCGTCGCTCTTGACGCTGATGTCGAGGGTCGGCTCCGCCCGGTGCGCCGCGCCGATCGCCCGCGCGGTCGCCTCGCCAAAGGTCGAGCGCCAGCGGGCGGCGAGCCAGGCGGGCGTATCGTCGTCGAGCGGATCGGAGGCGGCGAGGATCGTCTCGCGCTCGCGCGCGATCCCGCGCAACACCCCGTTGACGAGGCCCGCGAACGGGGCGCTCGCCGCTTCCGCGCGCGCCGCCTTCACCGCGAGGTCGACGGCGGCGTGGTCGGGCGCATCGAGAAAGAGGATCTGCGCCGCGCCGACGACGAGCGTCCATTCGAGCGCGCCGCTGCGCTTCGGCATGCCCTTTTCGAGCCTCTGCGCAAGCGCCTTGCGAATCGTGCCGAGCCGGCG
This sequence comes from uncultured Alphaproteobacteria bacterium, assembly GCA_963805295.1. Classification (GTDB taxonomy): domain Bacteria; phylum Pseudomonadota; class Alphaproteobacteria; order Rhizobiales; family Beijerinckiaceae; genus Roseiarcus. The sequence goes on from CAWDTW010000058.1 coordinate 96,248, forward strand.
CAGCGCAACCGTCGCGATCGACCGCGCGAGCGCCGGATCGCGGGGATCGACGCCAGGGCCGCGCAGCGCGAGGTCGGCGGCAAGGCGCTCGTCGAGCGGCCGCGCGCGGGTCACGGCCTCGGCGACCGCGCGCGCCGCGGCGACCCGGGCCGCGAGGCCCGGCGGCGGAGGCTCGGGCGCCGGAGGCCGGCCCGCGTGGAATCCCTGCTGCTGTCGAGCCAAACGCGCCTCGCCTCGAATCATCGCCGCCCGCCCTGGCTCGAGTCTATACGCGTATTCTGCGGCTGGCTTGCGTCAGGCGGTCGCGCGGGGCGCCGCCGGACGTCGGGCGTCGGCGCGGGAGCCCGCGGATTGAAGCCGAGCGAGAGTTTTCAACCCGTTAGGCGCCAAAATCTGTCCCTTCGGCTTCGACGCCCTTTCCCGCCGGGGCTGAAAGGCGGCCCAGGCGCGGCCGACCTTCCGAGCAGCAAGGAAGGGTTTCCAAGCCGGATGGAACGAATTCCAAGCCGGATGGAACGAAAACCAAATCCGGCGGAACGAAATCCAAGTTTTTCGGAACGAAATCAAAATCCAGTTTCTTCCGCAAATCATTACTTTCCAATGGGTTATCACCGACTTCGAGCCGAAACCTCTGTCTCGCGGCCCTTTCCCGCCGCCGCGCCGCCTTTTGGGCCGGGGCCGTCGAGACAGGAGACCACGCGTCGGTCCGCTTGGCAAGAAAATGTCGGTTTTTCCGAAGACCCCTGCGGCTGACCGGGCTCCGTCAAAGCCGCATATCGAGCCGGCTCGCGATCTGCCGAGAAAACCGACCTAGCGAGCGTGAACCGGCTCAATGAGGAAGCGCTCGGCCGAGGTCGGCAGGAGCGGTTCGTCCACGACCGCCGGAGATCCGGCCTGCTCCTCCAGCATCAGCCGCAGCGTCTCGAATCCGATGGTGGAGTTGCCTTGCACAGTGGGCCAGACTTGCTCGTAGAAAGGCAACAGCGCTTGACAAAGCATGACGGGAACTTTCGCGCGGCTTCTGAGTTGAAGTTAGGGTGGAGTGCGGCTGGGTAACGCCTAGCGCACGTGGGAGGCGCGTCTGATGATTTCGCGCACTCGTCTCAAGGGGAAGACATATCAGCCAGGGACGCGGTCTGCGGAGGCTCGGTCCGACGACCTCAAGTCCACTACTGCGGCGTCCGACGACAGCGTTGCGGCCGCGAAGGGGCTGCGGGATCGGACACCCCCTGCTGTCTCGATTGTGGGCTCTCAAAGCTTGCCCGCGCGTGCAGCGACGATGGCCGACATCTCGCCAAGCAAGGAGCCTTTCTGTGTCCCTGGGCCCCCGAATTCATGCTCGGAGCGCGGCCCGTCCGGTCTCTCAGCCGACGAAACGCGCGCGTACGAGCAGCTCAAGGTCTTATTTGCGAAGCGACGCGCCTACGCACAAATGATGGGGACGCGCCCGCAAACGGTCTATGGATTGGCGGATTCGCCCGTCGGCCTCGCGGCCTGGCTCTTTGACCACGGTGACGGTTATGACCAGCCGTCGGCGGCGTTAACCTCGGCCGTGCTCGGGCGCACGACCAATGGACACCCCGCGGGCGACCTTACACGAAACGACGTGCTCGACGACTTCACGCTGTACTGGCTGACGAACACGGCGATATCTGCGGCCCGCTTCTATTGGGAACTTCACTTCAGCCTTTACAACGCCGCTAACGTCGCCATCCCGGCTGCCGTGAGCGTCTTTCCTGGCGAGAACTATCAAGCCCCGCGGACCTGGACCGAGCGCGCGTATCCGAAGCTCATCTATTTCAACGAGGTCGACAAGGGCGGTCACTTTGCGGCGTGGGAACAGCCGCAGCTCTTCGCTGAGGAGATCCGCGCGGCGTTTCGATCGCTCCGCCAGAGTGGCGACGGCCCTGAATTGGGATTGCTTGTGATGGCGCCTGTTCTGAACCCTGATTGAAGGCGGAAACTATGAGACGGATTGTTTCCGTGCTCGTTGCAGTTGGAGCGCTGGCCGGCGGGGTCGCCACCATGGCCCCCGCATCTGGACAGTCCGATGGAGAGGCCGCCCCGATCTTCGGAGTCAAAATCCCCCCAGGATACCGCGACTGGAGGTTGATCTCCGTGGCCCACGAAGAAGGCAACCTCAACGATTTGCGCGCCCAACTGGGCAACGATGTCGCGATCAAGGCCTATCGGGAAGGAACGCTTCCGTTCCCGGACGGCGCGATCATTGCTGCGATTCATTGGAATTACGTTCCATCGGAGGAAAACAACAAAGTCTTTGGTCGTTCGCAATCTTTCGTCGCCGGGTCCGCCAAGAATATTCAGTTCATGGTCAAGGACTCGAAAAAATACGCGGCGACAGGCGGCTGGGGGTTCGCCGACTTTACGGACGGCAAACCTGCCGACGAGGCGCTGCACAAAACCTGCTTCCCTTGCCACGAGCCTGCCAAAGCTCGCGACTTTGTCTTCACCCGCTACGCGCCTTGAAGGGCGCGGGTGGGTCAGCGTATCGCGCTGAAATCGCCATTGGTTGTAAAGGAGAGGACGCGATGGCCTTCATCATCAAAGTCAACGGCAAGACGCACAGCGTCGATGTCGACGGCGACACCCCTCTCTTGTGGGTGTTGCGCGACGTGCTCGGCATGACCGGCACGAAGTTCGGTTGCGGCATGGCGCTGTGCGGCGCTTGCACCGTGCATCTCGACGGCGTCGCCACCCGTTCTTGCGTAACCCCAATCGACACCATCGGCGCCTCCAAGATCACAACGATCGAGGCGATTGGCGCGACAGCGGCAGGCGCCAGGATCCAGAAGGCGTGGCTCGACCGGGAGGTCGTTCAATGCGGCTATTGTCAGTCCGGCCAGATCATGTCGGCGTCCGCCCTGCTGGCGAGCAACCCACATCCGACGGATTTCGGACATCGACGACGCGATGTCGGGCAACATCTGCCGCTGCGGGACCTATGGCCGCATTCGCGAAGCGATCAAACAGGCCGCGCAATCGAGCGCGCAGGGAGGCTGACAATGATCTTCGATCGCATCACTTCCGGAGCCGCCGGCTCAGATCGATCCTCATCATCGGACGATTTCTCCCGGCGCAGATTCCTGCAGGCTGGAGCGGCGGCCGGCGGCGGCCTGATGCTGAGCCTGAGCCTGCCGTTCGCCAGCGGCGAAGCCGAAGCGGCCGGCGCCGGCGGCTTTGCGCCCAACGCCTTCATCCGCATCGACGGCGACGGGCACATCGTGCTGACCATGCCCTATGTCGAGATGGGCCAGGGCGATTACACCGCGATCCCGATGCTGATCGCCGAGGAACTGGAGGTGGACCTGAAGCAAGTGCGGCTGGAGCATGCCCCGCCCAACCCAAAGCTTTACGGCAACCCCTCACATGGGGTGCTTCCAGTCAAGCTCATTCATTTCGTCATTTCACTTTCTCCTGGGCGTTTGGATCCGAAGCGTGAGCCCGTCTTTGCCATGCAGCCCTGATGACCGCATCACCTCACATCCGGTCGAGCTTGTGGGCTCGGACCATAATCCCTCGTGCTCGAGGGCATCGGGCTCGGGTTGGCGGGACCATCCTTTTTCACGGCGTGTTTCAGCCCGGGGGTTGATCCGCGGTCGCCGCCCGCCCGGATCCGGCGAAGCCGTCGCGTTCAGCTTCGCTGGAATGGGGTTAAGTCGTTAAGTCATCGTTGGAGTGCAGGAGTGGGATTGAGCCATCGGGTCATGCCGTCTTGAACACGGCGCCCTCGGGAACGACGCCTTGGGTGACATAGCGCCACAGGGCGACGAGGAGTTTGCGGGCCAGCGCGACGATGGCGATCCGGCGGATTTGTCCCTTCCCGGCGCCGACCCGCGCCTGAAACCAGCGGCTCAACGCCGAGTTCCGGCTGGTGACGCAGCCAGAACCAGGCAAGCTCGATCATCGTCTTGCGCAGGCGGCGGTTGCCCGACTTCGAGATGCCCTGATCCCGTTCGACGCCGCCGCTCTGCCAGGGGCTGGGCGCCAATCCGCCGTAAGCCGCCACCTGGCGTCGGTTGCCGAAGCTGCGGAACAACGATTCCAGCCAGAGGAGCGAGGCGAACTCAGGGCCCAAGCCCTTGAACCTGAGGAGCAGGGCGGCGGGGTTGTTCGGCTCCTCGGCTTCTGTGCGGATGAGCGCGTCGCGGGCCCGTTCGACCGCAGCCAGTTGCGTCGTCGCTAGCGCGATCCGATCGAGTTCCCGGCGGATTTCCGCCTTCAGCATCGGCGGCAGCTCGCGACCGTCGCCGGTTCGCAGCGCCTCCAGTCGTTCGACACGATCGCGCCGAAGCGGATTGTAATCCCGGACGCCTTGGCCGCTGAGCAGGCCCCGGACCCGATTGGTATGCTGAATGCGTTCCTTCAGCAGCGTGCCGCGCTCGCGCGTCAGGCGCCGGCGATCCTCGTCTTCCGGGCTCGGCGCCCGAACCATCGAACAGACCCGCCGCTCGCCGCGCGCCCAGGCCATCAGCGTCCGCAACAGCGTCTCGCCGTCGATCGCATCGGTCTTGGCCCGCCGATGCCGCCGGGCGACCGCGATCGAAGCCGCATCGACGACGTGGCTCTCGATCCCGTTGGCGAGCAGCAAGCGATGAATTGAAAACCCGTCCAATCCCGCTTCCTGAATGACGACCGTTTTGACCGGCGCCCCATAGCGCTGCTCGGCCTTCGCCCTCGATCGCGAAAGAAGGTCGAGCAGGCAGGCGCCGTCCCCGCCCTCGACCACGTGCTTGGAAAACTTCTCGCTGCCCGGACTGTTGATCGTCACAACCCATTTCGATTTGCTCAATTCGAGCGAGGCGAACAACGTGATATCATTCGCGCGGACGGTGGTCGCGACAGCGGTCGCAGAGGTGACAGACTTCATTGGTTGCCTCCATGCTGGTGTGGAAGCTCAGCCTACCAAGTCAGGCCGCCGTCCACCCGCATAGGATCTTTTTCGGCGGCGTGCAGGTGACAGGCGGCTCGACCGCGATATCCGAGGCGTGGCAGCCGATGCGCCAGGCCGGCGCAGCTGCAAGAACGATGCTCGTGTCGGCGGCGGCAAAGCGCTGGAACGTCGATCCCGCGTCCTGCCGCGCTGAAAGCGGCGAAGCGCTTCACGCGGCGACGGGAAGACGACTTACATATGGCGAGCTTGCCGCCGACGCCGCCGGCATGCCCGTCCCCCAAGACGTGGCGCTCAAGCGTCCGGAGGACTTCAAGCTCATCGGCACTTCGGCCAAGCGGCTCGATACTCCCGCGAAGGTCAACGGATCAGCCGTCTACGGCATTGACGCTCGCCCGCCGGGCGTGAAGATTGCCACCCTCGCGCAGTCGCCCGTGTTCGGCGGTCGGGTGAAGACAGTGGATGACGCGGCGGCCAAGGCGGTCAACGGCGTACGCCAGATCGTGCGGCTCGACGACGCCGTCGCCGTCGTCGCCGACCACATGGGGGCCGCGAAGAAGGGGCTGGCCGCTCTCGTCATCGAATGGGACGACGGACCACATGCCAAGCTCAATACCGACGAGATCGCGAGCGAACTGGAAAAAGCCACGTTCAATTCAGGGCCGGTTGCGCAGAATATCGGCGACGTCGACAAGGCGATGGCGAGCGCCGCCACCAAGGTCGAGGCGACCTACCAGGTTCCGTTTTTGGCCCATGCGACAATGGAGCCGATGAACTGCACGGTCCATGTCCGCGAGGACGGCTGCGACGTTTGGGTCGGCAGCCAAGTGCTGGCGCGAGCTCAGGCGGCGGCAGCGAAGGTTACGGGTCTGCCGTTGGAGAAAGTCGTCGTCCATAATCACCTGATCGGCGGCGGATTCGGCCGGCGGCTGGAGATCGATGGCGTCGCCCGCGCGGTTGAGATCGCCAGACACGCCGACGGCCCCGTCAAGGTCGTGTGGACGCGCGAGGAAGACATCCAGCACGACATGTATCGGCCGTATTTCTTCGACCGGATGTCTGCCGGTCTCGACCAGAAGGGAATGCCCATCGCCTGGAACCATCGCTTCGCGGGCTCCTCGATCTTTGCGAGATGGCTCCCTCCGGCGTTCAACAACGGTCTCGACCCCGACACGACCGATGGCGCGATCAATCTCGTCTACGCCTTGCCGAACATGCGCGTCGAATATCTGCGGGTCGAACCCCCCGGCATTCCGACCGCCTTCTGGCGCAGCGTCGGCCCGTCGCACAATGTCTTTGTGACCGAAAGCTTCATCGACGAACTGGCCGCTGCGGCGAAGCAGGATGCGGTCGCCTACCGGCGGGCTCTCCTCGACAAGTCGCCCCGCGCCAAAGCTGTCCTCGATCTCGCCGCGGATAAGGCCGGTTGGGGACAGCCCCTGCCCGATAGGGTCGGACGCGGCGCTTCGGTCCAGTCCTCCTTCCGGACCTATATGGCGCAGGTCGCCGAAGTCGAAGTGTCGAAGGACGGCTCGGTTCGTGTCCGGCGCGTCGTTTGCGCGGTCGATTGCGGCGTTGTGGTCAATCCCGACATCGTACGGGCGCAGATCGAGGGCGCGATCATCTTCGGAATCACAGCGGCGCTCTACGGCGCAATCACCCTCAAGAACGGCCGCGTCGAGCAAGCCAACTTCGACACCTACCAAATGCTGCGCATCAACGAGGCGCCGGCGATCGAGGTCCATATTGTCCAGAGTTCCGAGCCGCCGGGCGGGATGGGCGAACCCGGGACCTCGGCGATCGTCCCCGCGGTCGCCAACGCGATCTTCGCCGCGATCGGCAAGCGCTTGCGCAAGCTGCCGATCGACACTACTGCGTTGAAGCAGCCGACGTGAGCGGAACCAGGGTTGCGATGCGTACGAAGCTTCAAAGGGTGAAGTTCGAGAGAGTTCAGAATACGCAACAGCAGGGAGTGAACTCATGATTCGCAAGGCGAAAGCGGTTTGGCGCGGCACGGGCCGCGACGGCAGCGGCAATCTTTCCACCGATTCCGGGGTGCTCGCTGAGACCCCATATTCTTTTCGGACCCGTTTCGAGAACGAGAAGGGCACGAACCCTGAAGAGCTGATCGCCGCCGCCCATGCCGGATGCTTCACCATGGCGTTGGCCTTTCAGCTGCAGGGCGCCGGCTATACGCCCACTGAGCTCAATACCGAGGCCGCGGTCACCCTTGAGCCAGAGGGCCAGGGATTCCGCATCAGTCGGTCGGCTCTGACCCTCCGCGCCCGAGTGCCGAACCTGGACGAAGCCGCATTTGCTCGAATGGCCGGCGATGCCGAGAAGAACTGCCCGGTCTCCAAGGTCCTCAACGCCGCGATCACATTGGACGCCAAGTTGGTCTGAGGCGTCAGCTGGGTCTCTCGACGTAAGCGCGAGCCGGCGGATGCGTTGGCCGGCCAACACGTCCAGACAAGGAGGACGACAATGGTTCGAACCCACCAGCCGGGCGAAGCCGTTTTCAGAGCGATCCTGCCGGAAAACATCGACTGGAAGCCGTTCCCGGCGTTCCCGCCTTCGGTCCGCCTCGCCGTCGTTGTCGGTCAGCCCTCGGAGCCGGGGCCCTACGTGGTCAGGGTGAAAGTGCCCTCTGGTGTGAAGCTGATGCCGCACCGACACCCGGAGGACCGGATCTACACGGTGATGTCCGGCGTTTTCTACATCGGCCTCGGCGATGAGTTCGACGGCGATAAGGTGCAGGCTTATCCGCCCGGCAGCGTCATTGTCCTGCCCGGCGACACGCCCCACTTCCACTGGGCAAAGTCCGGCGAGTACGTCACCCAGGTATCGGCGATTGGTCCCTTGGGTCTCGAATATTTGGATCCCAAAGACGATCCGCGCGCGCAAAGTCGCCAACACGCGACGCCGACAAACCAGGTTCGAGGACAGCCTTCCGCTGGAAGCTCCAAGCGGTCGCGGACGCCGACATGGGGCTGATCAAAGCAGGCTGATGCATCCGCCTCGTCTGGCGCGCTTCCTTGCGACTGTGGAACGAAGGAGGTTCATTAATGGATACGATCAAAGTCCGCGAGGAAATCAACCATCGTCGCCGACGCTTTTTTGGCGCCGCAGCGATGACTGTCGCAGCCGCCCAGCTCGGCGTGACCGGTTTTGCTGACGCACAGACCAACGGCGCAAAGCCACGGGATCTGCCCGCGATCAAGCCGGGCACGAACACTTCGTTCGCCTCACTGAAACAGATCGACGCTGGCGTCCTGAATGTCGGCTACGCTGAAGCCGGCCCCGCCGATGGTCCTGCGGTCATTCTTTTGCACGGATGGCCTTACGACATTCATAGCTACGTCGACGTGGCCCCTCTGCTGGCGTCGGCCGGCTACAGGCCAATCATCCCGTACCTCCGCGGCTATGGCCCAACGCGCTTCCTTTCAAGGGAGACCGCCCGGAACGGCCAGCAATCGGTGATTGCCGTCGACGTCCTCGCCTTGATGGACGCCCTAAAGATCCAGAAGGCGACCATCGGCGGCTTTGATTGGGGGGCGCGGACGGCCGACATCGTCGCGGCGCTCTGGCCGGAGCGCTGCAAGGCCCTCGTCTCCGTCAGCGGCTACCTGATCGGCAGCCAGGAAGCAGGCAAGATACCGTTGCCGCCAAAGGCTGAGCTCCAGTGGTGGTACCAGTACTAATTTGCGACGGAACGCGGCCGGGCTGGCTACGACAAATACCGGCGCGATTTTGCGAAGCTCATTTGGCGGCTCGCTTCGCCGAAATGGGACTTCGACGACGCCACGTTCGAACGCACCGCGGCGTCGTTGGACAACCCGGATCATGTCGCCATCGTCATCCATAATTATCGGTGGCGGCTCGGACTGGCTGAAGGCGAGCCGAAATATGACGATCTGGAAAAGCGGCTTGCCGAAGGTCCGGTCATCGCTGTGCCCACCATTACCCTTGAAGGCGACGCCAACGGCGCTCCGCATCCGGACGCCAGCTCCTACGCCAAGAAATTCTCAGGCAAATATGCGCACCGGCTCATCAAAGGCGGCGTCGGGCACAACCTGCCTCAGGAAGCTCCCCAGGCCTTTGCCGAAGCCGTCGTCGAAGTCGCGGAAAGTTGATCGGCGTTAGCCTGCTCGCCCTGCGGAGTGACTGCCGAAACCGTCGTCGAAGTTACTCGATACAGATTTTCGCCACTGGCCGAGCGCGAGTTCATGACTCGCGCTCAGCTTGCTTCCCGAGTTGCCGCGATCGCTTGCCACACCAGTATTTGACATCCCCTCCCCGCGCGCATAAGAACCCGCCTTCGTCAGGTTTCCGCCTCGTCGATCAGCCGTCCGATCCTTTGAGCTCGGCGGTCCCCGTCCGGCAGCGCGTCGCGCCCCCGGGCGCGATTCGTGCTGGTTGGAGGGAGAGGGAGTTGGCAATCGGCAGTCGGGGCCGCGACCCCATATTCCCACTGCCGACTGCCCACTGCCGACTGCCCACTGCCGACTGCCCACTGCCGACTGCCCCAAAAGGAGCGTTTCATGTTCGAGAGCCTGTCCGAAAAGCTCTCCGGCATATTGGATAAACTCACCGGCCGCGGCGCCCTCTCGGAGGAGGACGTCAACGCCGCGATGCGCGAGGTGCGGCGCGCCCTCCTCGAGGCGGACGTCGCGCTCGAGGTCGTTCGCTCGTTCGTCGACCGCACCCGCACCAAGGCGGTCGGCGCCGCCGTCGTGAAGTCGGTCAAGCCCGGCCAGATGGTGGTGAAAATCGTCCACGATTCGCTGATCGAGACGCTTGGCGGCGAATCCCAGGCGATCGACCTCAACGCCCCGGCCCCCGTCGCGATCATGCTGGTGGGCCTCCAGGGCGCGGGCAAGACCACGACCGCCGCCAAGATCGCCAAGCGTCTCGCCGAGCGCGACAAGCGAAAAGTGCTGATGGCTTCGCTCGACGTGAAGCGCCCTGCGGCGCAGGAGCAGCTCGCGGTGCTGGGCCAACAGGTCGGCGTCGACACGCTGCCGATCATTCCCGGCCAGGATCCGGTCGCCATCGCCAAGCGCGCCGAATTGGCCGCGCGGCTTCAGGGCTACGACGTCGTGCTGCTCGACACGGCCGGGCGCACCCATATCGACGAGCCCTTGATGGCGGAGATGGCGGACATCCGCGACGCCGCCCGCCCCCACGAAATCCTGCTCGTCGCCGACGCGCTGACGGGCCAGGACGCGGTCAATCTGGCCAAGAACTTCAACGAGCGGGTCGGCCTCACCGGCATCGTGCTGACCCGGATGGACGGCGACGGGCGGGGCGGCGCGGCCCTCTCGATGCGCGCGGTCACCGGCAAGCCGATCAAGCTGCTCGGCGTCGGCGAGAAGATGGACGCGGTCGAGGATTTTCATCCGGCGCGGCTCGCCGACCGAATCCTCGGCATGGGCGACATCGTGTCGCTGGTCGAGAAGGCGGCGCAGACGATCGACGCGGCGCAGGCGGCCAAGATGGCCGAGAAGATGCGCAAGGGCGTCTTCGACTTGAACGACCTCTCCGAGCAGCTCGCCCAGATCGAGAAGCTCGGCGGCATGGGCGGGATCATGGGCATGCTGCCCGGCGTCGCCAAGATCAAGGATCAGCTCGCCTCCGCCAATCTCGACGACAAGTTCGTCAAGCGCCAGCGCGCGATCATCTCCTCGATGACCCCGCAGGAGCGGCGGAACCCCGACATGCTGAAAGCCTCGCGCAAGAAGCGCATCGCGGCCGGCTCGGGGGTCAACGTGGAGCAGGTCAACCGCTTGCTGAAGCAGCACCGGCAGATGGCCGACATGATGAAAATGATGGGCGGGTCCGCCGGCAAGCGCGGCGGCGTGATGGGCAAGCTCGGCCAGATGATGGGCATGGGCGGCATGGCGATGCCGACGCCCGATGAGATCGCGGCGATGCAGAAGCAGCTGGGCGGGGGGCCGGCGCCCGGCCTGCCCTCGGGCCCGCTCGGCATTCCCGCCGCCCCGCCGCCAGGCGCCTTCAACCTGCCGCCGCGATTCCCCGGTCTCGGGTCCGGCCCGAAGCTGCCGGGGCTGGGGGGCGGCCTCAACCCGTTCGGCAAGAAGAAGTGAGCCGGCGAACGCGTTTCCCCTCTCCTGAAAAGGGGGTGGTCAAGCCGCCTTCTCATCCATCAAGGTGCGCGCAAGCGAATGAGAACTCATCCGTCGCCTTCGGCGACACCTTCGCCCGCCATAGCTCGTCGAAAGACGGGCGTCCTTCCGGACGCCCTATGGGGAGAAGGGGGCCACGCAGATGAGTTTGTCTCGTAGTTGAAATTGCCTCTGAAAGGAAAAGACCGATGTCCCTCAAAATCCGCCTGTCGCGCGGGGGCGCGAAGAAGCGCCCGTTCTATCGCATCGTGGTCGCCGACGCGCGCATGCCGCGCGACGGCCGCTTCGTGGAAAGGATCGGCACCTTCGATCCCTTGAAGGCCAAGGACGACGCGACCCGTCTCGTGCTCGATCAGGAGAAGGCCAAAGCCTGGCTCGCCAAGGGCGCCCAGCCGACCGACCGCGTGCTGCGCCTGCTCGACAGCCTCGGCGTCGCCAAGCGCGAAGCCCGCGTGAACCCGGAGAAGGCGAAGCCCAGGAAGAAGGCGCAGGAGCGTCTCGCGGCGGCCGAGGCCGCCGCCAAAGCCGCCGCGGCCTGACCGGGCCGACCCTTGCGCGATCCGGACCGCCTCGTCCTCGTCGGCGCATTCGGCGCGCCGCAAGGAGTGCGCGGCGAGATCCGCGTCAGGTCCTTCACCGCCGATCCGAAAGCGATCGGCGCCTACGGGGCGCTGACGGACGCCAAGCGCTCGCGCGCCTTCGCCGTCGAGCGCCTGCGGGCGGTGAAGGACGATATGGTCGTCGTGAAGCTCGAGGGCGTCGGGACGCGCGAGGCCGCCGCTTTGCTGACGGGGATTCAGATTTTCGCCTGCCGCGGCCAGCTGCCGAAGCCCGATGAAGACGAATTCTATTACGCCGACCTCGTCGGCCTCGAGGCCGTCACGCGAGCGGGCGCGCGGCTCGGCCATGTCGCGGCGTTGAGCAACTACGGCGCGGGCGACATCATGGAGATCGCGCCGGAGGACGGCGGCGAAACCCTGTTGTTGCCGTTCACCAAAGAGATCGCGCCGGTTATCGACTTCGAGGCCGGACGGATCGTCGTCGAGCCTCCGCACGAGGTCGACGGCGAGACGAACGCGCCATAATATCGCTCGACGCCACCGGTAAGGGCGCTCATAGTCGGGGAAGGCTTGGGAGGCGAATCGGATGACTCACACCCCTTCTGAAGCGGCCGTCGACGCCACGCCGGCCGAGGCGGCGTCGCGGCGCGACTTTCTCTACCTCGCTACCGGGTCGGTCGCCGCCGTCGGCGCGGCGCTGACGATGTGGCCGTTCATCGACCAGATGAATCCGGACTCGGCGACGATCGCGGCGGCGGGCCCGGTCGACGTCGACGTGACCCAGATCCAGCCGGGGCAGCGGGTCGTGATCCTGTGGGCCGCGCGGCCGGCGTTCGTCGTCCGCCGCACGCCGGAAGCGCTCGACGAACTGCGCAATCCGAAGCTCGTCGCCCAACTGCGCGATCCCGATTCCGACAATTTGCAGCAGCCGGAATACGCCAAGAACTGGCATCGCTCGATCAAGCCGGAAATCCTCGTGCTGGTCGGCGTCTGCACCCATCTCGGCTGCGTGCCGCTGTTCGACCCCAAGCCCGACCCGACCAATCCGGCGCCGGACTGGCCGGGCGGTTTCTTCTGCCCCTGCCACGGCTCGAAATACGATCTGGCGGGCCGTGTGTTCGAGGGCGTCCCCGCGCCCTACAACCTGCCGGTGCCGCCCAATTTCTTCCCCGACGAGAGGACGATGCGGGTCGGCGAGAACCCGCCGGGCCAGATTTTCGACTTCAATTCGATCCTGCAGGTGTGAGGCGCGGCGCGGAATGACAGCGGGCGGGCGGACGCGCTATGCGTCGCCGCCATGTTCGCCGCAACCATCTTCACTCTCTTTCCCGGCATGTTCCCCGGTCCGTTCGGCCAGTCGCTGGCGGGCGAAGCGCTCACGCGGGGCCTCTGGTCGCTCGAGGCGCGCGACATCCGCGAGCACGGGCTCGGACGCCACCGGGCGGTCGACGACACGCCGGCGGGCGGCGGCCCCGGCATGGTGATCCGCGCCGACGTCGTCGCCGCGAGCCTCGACGCCGCGCTTCTGCCGGACGACCTCCGCCCGCGCCTCGTCACGAGCCCGCGCGGCAGGCCGTTCACGCAGGCTCACGCCCGCGCATGGGCGACGGGGCCCGGGCTCGTCATCCTCTGCCCGCGCTTCGAGGGGGTGGACGAGCGGATCATCGAGGCGCGCGGTCTCGTCGAGGTCTCGATCGGCGACTACGTGCTGTCGGGCGGCGAGATCGCCGCGCTCGCCATCCTCGACGCCTGCGTGCGGCTCGTCCCCGGCGTGATGGGCAAGGAGGCCTCGGGCGAGGAGGAGAGTTTCGAGAAGGGCCTGCTCGAATATCCGCACTATACGCGGCCCCGCACATGGGAGGGGCGCGCGATTCCCGACGTGCTGCTGTCGGGCAACCACGCGAAAATCGCCGAATGGCGGCGGGCGGAGGCGGAGCGGATCACACGGGAGAGGCGGCCGGATCTGGGCGTCTCTTCTCACGCCAAGGGCGTCGATTGACGCACGTCTCTCGACGGGCAACGCGGGAGAGGGGACTACCGCGTAGGCACCGGGTGTTCGCCGCGGTAGTCGTAGAAGCCGCGCTGGGTCTTGCGGCCGAGCCAGCCGGCCTCGACGTATTTCACCAGGAGCGGGCAGGGGCGGTATTTCGAATCCGCCAGGCCCTCGTGCAGCACCTGCATCACGGCGAGACAGGTGTCGAGGCCGATGAAGTCGGCGAGCTGCAGCGGGCCCATCGGGTGGTTGGCGCCGAGCCGCATGGCGGTGTCGATCGAACTCGACGGAGCCCACGCCCTCGTAGAGCGTGTAGACGGCCTCGTTGATCATCGGCAGAAGGATGCGGTTGACGATGAAGGCCGGAAAATCCTCCGACATGGTCGCCGTCTTGCCGAGCCGGTTGACGAAGGCCTTGGCCGCCTCGAACGTGTCGTCCTTGGTCGCGATGCCGCGGATGAGCTCGACAAGCTGCATGCGCGGCACCGGGTTCATGAAATGCATGCCGATGAAGCGCTCGGGATTGGCGGTCACCGACGCGAGGCGGGTGATCGAGATCGACGAGGTGTTGGAGGCGAGGATCGCGTCGGGCTTGAGGAAGGAGCGGAGCGAGGCGAAGATCTTGCGCTTGACGTCCTCGTTTTCCGACGCCGCCTCGACGACGAGATCGCAGTCGCCGAGCCTGTCGAGGGTCGGCGCGTACTGGATGCGGTCGAGGATCGCCCTGCGGCCCGGCTCGTCCAGCTGACCCCTCTGGATCTGGCGCGAAAGGTGCCCGTTGATCGTCGCCAGCGCCGCTTGCACCCGCTCCTCGGCGACGTCGTTGAGGAGGACGCCCATTCCCGCCTGGGCGGCGACCTGGGCGATGCCGGCGCCCATCTGCCCCGCGCCGATCACCCCGACCGTCTCGATGTTCAGTGCCATGTTCTCAACCTGCCAAGCCGCCCCGTTTCGTGCTGGGATCATAGACGAGCGGCGGCGGGCGTCCAGTCGGACGCCTCGGCCCTTCGTCGGATGCGGCGGACGTCACCGTCCGATCTTGGCCAGTTCCGCCGTCAGCTCCGGCAGAGCCTGATAGAGGTCCGCCACCAGGCCGTAGTCGGCGACCTGGAAGATCGGGGCCTCCTCGTCCTTGTTGATGGCGACGATGACCTTCGAATCCTTCATGCCGGCCAGATGCTGGATCGCGCCGGAAATGCCGACCGCGATATAGAGCTCGGGCGCCACCACCTTGCCGGTCTGGCCGACCTGCCAGTCGTTCGGGGCGTACCCGGCGTCGACCGCGGCGCGCGAGGCGCCCATCGCCGCGCCGAGCTTGTCGGCCACCGGCTCGATGTAGGTCTTGAAGTTTTCCGCCTTCTGCATCGCCCGGCCGCCCGAGATGATGATCTTGGCCGAGGTCAGCTCCGGCCGGTCGGACTTGGCGAGCGCCTCGCCGACGAAGGAGGAGACGCCCGGGTCGGCGGCGGCGGCGACCGGCTCGATCGGCGCCGAGCCGCCTCGGCCGGTCGCGGCGAAGGACGCGGTGCGCACGGTGACCACGATCTTCGCATCGGTCGATTCGACCGTCTGGATGGCGTTGCCGGCGTAGATCGGCCGTTCGAAGGTCTTGGGGCCCAGAACCTTGGTGATGTCGGAGACCTGCATCACGTCGAGGAGGGCCGCGACCCGCGGGGCGACGTTCTTGGCCGCCGCGGTCGAGGGCGCGACGATCGCGTCGTAGCCGGGAGCGAGCGAGACGATCAGCGCCGCCAGCGGCTCGGCGAGCCCATGGGCGTAGATCGCGTCGTCGGCGATGCGCACTCTTGCGACGCCGGCGAGCTCGGCGGCGCTCGCGGCGGCCGCGCCGTCGTCATGCCCCGCCACCAGAATGTCGACGGGCGCGCCCAGTTCGAGCGCGGCGGTCAACGCGCGCGCGGTCATGTCGCTGAGATGGCCGCCCACGACTTCGGCCAGAAGAAGGGTCGCCATGGTCAGATCACTCCCGCTTCGTCATGCAGCTTGGCGACGAGCTCCGCCACCGTCTTGACTTTCACGCCCGACTTGCGGCCGCTCGGCTCCGCGGTCTTGATGACCTTGAGACGGGGCGCGACGTCGACGCCGTAATCGGCGGGCGTCTTCTCGTCGATCGGCTTCTTCTTCGCCTTCATGATGTTGGGCAGCGAAGCGTAGCGCGGCTCGTTGAGGCGCAGATCGGCAGTGACGATCGCCGGCAGCTTCAGCGCGACCGTCTGCATGCCGCCGTCGACCTCGCGGGTGACTTCGACGCCGCCGTCGCCGATGACGACCTTCGAGGCGAACGTGCCCTGGCCCCAGCCGGTCAGCGCCGCCAACATCTGCCCGGTCTGGTTGCAGTCGTCGTCGATCGCCTGCTTGCCCATGATGACGAGGCCAGGTTGCTCGGCGGCGACCACGCCCTTCAAGAGCTTGGCGACCGCGAGCGGCTCCATGAGCGCGTCGGTCTTGACCAGGACGCCACGATCCGCGCCCATCGCGAGCGCGGTGCGGATGGTCTCGCCCGCCTGCGCCGGGCCGATCGAGACGATGACGACCTCGGTCGCCTTGCCCGCCTCCTTCTGGCGCAGCGCCTCCTCGACCGCGATTTCGTCGAACGGATTCATCGACATCTTGACGTTGGCGAGCTCGACGCCCGACCCGTCCGCCTTGATCCGGATCTTGATGTTGTAATCGACCACCCGTTTCACGGGCACGAGAATCTTCATGAGCGGGATCACTCCGTCCTCGGTCGAGCGCATTTGCCCGGCAATTCGAGGCCGAAACCCCTAATCTTGACGATTGCGCAAGTCAACGCGGCGGAACGTTTGATTCCCGGCCCGTTCCAACGGGTTCCCGGCCGGTCAAAATAGCGTCACAGTCATGCCGGCATGACATGCGGATAGCCTCGGTGTCCGTTCGAAAGCGCATTTTCGTCCGGATCGTGCGGACCTGGCAATACGGAGCCATCGTCGATTAAACTTCCGCAGTGCGCTGTGCAATTGACAGAGGCACAAATCTGGCGACAACTTCGGTGACCACGCCCCGTGGGCAAAAGAAGAACGGCCGATCGTTGTCTGGGAAAGGGGCGCTCTCGAGAGGAAACCATACAATGAGCGAACTGGACTACTGGAAAGGGCAGCTGCTCAAGGGCGGCGTCACGCGCCGCGAGTTCATGGGCCGCGCCGCCGCGCTCGGCGCTTCGAGCCTCGCGATTTCGGCCATGCTGGCGAGCGCGGACGCGCTGGCCGCCGACACGCCGCGCAAAGGGGGGGTGCTCAGGCTCGGCCTCGCCGGCGGCAGCACGACTGACAGCGTCGACGTCACCTCCTATAACGACTCGGTGATGATCGACGTCAGCCACGGCCTGTTCAACGGCCTCGTCGAATGGGGCCAGGACGGCAAGCCGCATCCGGAGCTGGCGGAGACCTTCGAGCCGAAGAACGGCGCGAAGGATTGGATATTCAATCTTCGCAAGGGAATAAAATTCTCGAACGGCCAGGAATTCACTGCTGACGACACGGTCTATTCGCTCAACTTGCATCGCGGCGACACCAAATCGGGCGCCGCTGGGCCGATGAAGGAAGTCTCGGACGTCAAGAAGCTCGACAAATACCAGATCGAGGTCTCGCTCGCGGCGCCCGACGCGGATTTTCCCTATACCTTGACGGACTACCACCTGCTGATGGTTCCAGAAGGCTTCAAGGACTGGGCCAAGCCGGTCGGCACCGGGGCGTTCCTGCTCGAGAAATTCGATCCCGGCGTGCGCATCGTCTTGAAGAAGCGGCCCGACTATTGGAAGGAGGGCCGCGGGTGGCTCGACGGCGCCGATGTGACAGTCATCAACGACGGTTCGGCTCGCCTCAACGCGCTGATCTCGGGCCAGGTGGATGCGATCAACCGCGTCGACCACAACGCGGTCGCCCTGCTCACCAAGACGCCGAGGATCGAGGTCGTGCGGGCGCCGGGCGGCTGGTTCACGATCTTGGCGATGCAGATTGATAAGGACCCCTACTCCAACCCGGACATCCGTCTCGCGCTCAAATACGCCGCCGATCGCGACCAGATCCTGAAGGCGCTGTTCAGCGGCTACGGCACCCTCGGCAACGATCATCCGATTCCGCGCAGCGATCCCTACTTCAACGCCGAGCTGCCGCAGCGCAAGTACGATCCGGACAAAGCGGCCTTCCATTTGAGGAAGTCGGGAATCGCCGTTCCGAAAATCCTGTTACAGGCCTCGGACGCGGCGTTCAACGGCGCCGTCGACATGGCGACGCTCTTCCAGGCGAACGCCGCAAAGGCCGGCATCAAGGTCGACGTCAAGAAGGAGCCGGCCGACGGCTTCTTTGACAACGTCTGGCTGAAAGGCGCTTTCGTCGAGAGCTATTGGGGCGGACGCCCGGCGGCGACCCAGATGCTCGCCGTCGCATTCGCCGCGAACGCCCCCTGGAATGAGACCCACTGGAAGAACGAGAAGTTCTCCCAGCTGCTCGATGACGCGCGAGCCGAAACCGACGAGGCCAAGCGCAAGACCTACATCTGGGAAATGCAGGCCATGCTGAACGAGGACGGCGGCGCGCTCATTCCCGCCTTCCGCGACTGGCTCGACGCCCACAACGCCAAAGTCGGCGGCCATACCCCGCACGGCGGGTTCGACATGGACAACGGCATGATTCTCGACAAGGCATGGCTGAAGTCGTAACGGCCAATCCTCATTTAGCGACGGCGAGGCGGAGGCGGGTCCAGGGTGGGAAGGCTGATCGTCCAGCGGTCCATTCTCGGGGTCTTGACGTTGTTGGCCGCGTCGGCGCTCATCTTCATCGGCACCGAAATCCTGCCGGGCGACCTCGCCTCCGCCATCCTGCAGAATCAGGCGACCCCGGAAAATCTCGCCAAGCTGCGTCTCGAGCTCGGCCTCGATCGGCCGGCGATCCTGCGTTATTTCGAGTGGCTGTTCAGCGCTCTGCAAGGCCATTTTGGCCATTCGCTCGCCAACGGGCGCGACGTCCTGGAGGAGATCGCGCCGCGTTTCGCCAATACGATGTTCCTGGCGGCCTATGCGGCGTTGGCGGCGGTGCCGCTAGCGGTCGGACTCGGCCTCGCCGCCGCGATCAAGCAGGGCAGCGCGTTCGACCGGCTGGTCAATCTTGTCACCCTGATGACCATTTCCGTGCCCGAGTACTTCGTCGCCTATCTCCTGATCAAATATGTCGCGGTCGATCTCGGCTGGTTTCCCTCGCTCGCCAACGTGTCCCCGGACACGTCCTTTCCCGACCGGCTCTATTACGCCTTCCTGCCGATGGTGACGCTCGCGCTCGTCATCGTCGCGCATATGATGCGGATGACGCGCGCCTCAGTGCTGGCGGTGATGGCGAGCCCCTATATCGAAATGGCGATCCTCAAGGGCCTGACCAAGACGCGCATCGTGATGCGCCACGCCCTGCCCAACGCGCTCGCGCCAATCATCTCGGTCATCGCGCTGAACCTCGCCTACCTCATCGTCGGCGTGGTCGTGGTCGAGACGGTCTTCGTTTATCCCGGCCTCGGCCAGTTGATGGTCGACGAGGTGTCCAAGCACGACGTGCCGGTCGTGCAGGCCTGCGGCCTCATCTTCGCCGCCGCGTTCATCCTGCTCAACATGGTCGCCGACATACTCTCCATTCTCTCGAATCCGCGTCTGCGGCAGCCGCGCTGAGGCCAGTCGATGCGCATCCTGGGACACAAGCTCAGCGTCACCGCCCAAATCGGCCTCGCGATCGTCGCGCTGAACCTGAGCATGGCGCTGTTCGCCCCGCTGATCGCGCCTTACGACCAGACGACTCCGCTCGGCGACGCGTGGTCCGACCCGGACGCGCAGCACTGGCTCGGGCTCGACAATCTCGGGCGCGATCTCTTGAGCCGGCTCATTTATGGCGCGCGCATGTCGATCGGCCTCGCCCTCGTCATCACCGCGCTGTCGTTCTGCATCGGCATCATTTCCGGCTTTGCCGCCGCGGTCGCAGGAGGATGGATCGATCAGGCCCTGTCGCGGCTCGTCGATCTGCTGCTCTCGATGCCGACGCTCATTTTCGCCTTCGTCATCCTGTCGGTCCTCGGCTCCGGATTGCCGGTGCTCATCGTGACCATTGCGGTCCTTGATTCGACCAAGGTGTTCCGCCTCGCGCGCTCGGTTGCCGTCGGCATCGTCAGCCTCGAGTTCGTCGAGGCGGCGCGATTGCGGGGCGAGGGCTGGTGGTGGATCGTCAGCCGCGAAATTCTTCCCAATGCGGTCGCGCCGCTGACAGCGGAATTCGGCCTGCGCTTCTGCTTCACCTTTCTGTTCATCGCCGCCTTGAGCTTTCTCGGCCTCGGAGTGCAGCCGCCCGCCGCCGACTGGGGCAGCATGGTCAAGGACTACCGCGACATGATCAATTTCGGCTATGCGGCGCCGATCTATCCCGCCGCCGCGATCGCGATTCTGACGATCGGCGTCAATTTCGTCGTCGACTGGATGCTGGCCATCCATTCGCGCGGCCAGGGAGAGGGCGCATGAGCGCCGGAGCGAGCGAGAAGCCAATCGTCCTCGACGTTCGTGCGATGCGGATCGCGGTGCGAACCGATCACGGCGACGGTCCGGTGCTGGTCGACGACGTGTCGCTGCAGTTGCGGCGGGGCGAAGTGATCGGCCTCATCGGCGAATCGGGGGCCGGAAAGTCGACCATCGGGCTCGCCTCGATGGGCTATACGCGCCGCAACTGCTTCATCGTCGGCGGGCAAATCCTGTTCGCGGGCGCGGACCTGCGCGCCATGAACCTCGAAGGCCGCCGGGCCTTGCGCGGCCTGAAGCTCGCCTATATCGCCCAGAGCGCCGCCGCCTCGTTCAACCCGGCGATCACGCTGATGGACCAGGTGTGCGAGGCGCCGATCCGCCATGGAGTCATGAGCCGGGCGGAGGCGCAGGCCGCCGCGATCCGGCTGTTTCGCGAGCTCGACCTGCCGAATCCGGAGACGATCGGCTCGCGTTATCCGCACCAGGTGTCGGGCGGTCAGCTGCAGCGCGTGATGGCGGCGATGGCGATGGTCGGCAGGCCGGAGATCATCGTGTTCGATGAGCCGACCACAGCGCTCGATGTGACAACGCAGGTGGAGTGTCTGGCGGCCTTTCGCCGCCTCATCCGCGAACATGGCGCCGCCGCGCTCTATATCACCCATGACCTCGCTGTCGTCGCCCAGATCGCCGACCGCATCATGGTGCTTCGACGCGGCAAGATGGTTGAATTCGGCGACGCGAAACAGATTCTCCAGGGGCCGCGCGAGGACTACACCCGCCGCCTCGTGAGCGAGCGTACCGCGGGCCACGCGTTCGTCGCCAAGGCGGCGGGCGCGTCGCCCGTGCTGTCGGTCGAGAACGTCACCGCCGACTACACCGGCAAACCGAAAGTCATCGACGACGTGAGCCTCGAAATCTACCGCGGCGACACTCTGGCCGTGGTCGGCAAATCGGGCTCGGGCAAGTCGACGCTGGCGCGCGTCGTCACCGGCCTACTGCCGCGCGCCGCCGGCGACGTTCGATTCAATGGCGCGAGCCTGGCGCCCGACTCAAGGACCGCTCGCGCGATCAACTTCGGCGCATCCAGATGATCTATCAGATGCCCGACGTGGCGCTGAATCCGCAGCACACGCTCCTGAACGTGATTGGGCGGCCGGTCTCCTTCTATTTCAAGCGTTCGCGCGCGGAAGTTCGCGCCCGCGTCCTCGAGCTTCTTAGGCACATGGACCTGCCCGAGCATTTCGTCGACCGCAAGACGTCAGAGCTGTCGGGCGGGCAGAAGCAGCGCGTATCGATCGCCCGCGCGCTCGCCGCCGAGCCCGATCTCATCATCTGCGACGAGGTCACCTCCGCGCTCGATCAACTGGTCGGCGAGGAAATCCTGCGTCTTCTGAAGAAGCTGCAGAACGATCTGGGCGTCGCCTATATGTTCATCACCCACGATCTCGGCGCGGTGAGGCGCATCGCCAACAAAGTCGTGGTGATGCTGCAAGGCCAAATGGTGGCGGGAGGCGACACCGCCTCGGTGTTCGCGCCCCCCTATCATCCGTATACTGAGCTCCTCTTGTCTTCAGTCCCGGAAATGCGGCCGGACTGGCTCGACGACGTGCTCGCGCGGCGGCGCTCCAGGACGCTCGTGTGAAATTGGAGCGACGCCCTTGCCGGGCCGGCAAATCGTTTCTATACCGCCCTGACGCCGGATGACGAACGGGCCCGCGAGCGCGTTTGGGCGCCGGCTCGCACTCGGCCCGTTCATTGCCTGGCTCGGCACGCCGACGTACCGTTGGGCGAGAGGAGAGGACAATTCTGAATGCGCGCGCCGGGCGGACCTCGTCTGTTGCTGCGACGGCTTCGCGAGGTCATGGCGGAGCCCGTCACCGCGCAGGCGCGCCTCGACCGCATCGTCGTCCTCATCGCCTCCAACATGGTGGCGGAGGTCTGCTCGCTCTATGTCGTGCGCGCCGACGGCGTCATGGAGCTCTTCGCGACCGAGGGCCTCAATCGTGAAGCCGTCCACCTGACCACGATGAAGCCGGGCGAGGGTCTTGTGGGGCTCATCGCCTCGAGCGCCGAGCCGCTCGCGCTCTCCGACGCCCAGCACCACCCGGCCTTCTCGTACAAGCCCGAGACGGGCGAAGAGATCTACCAGTCCTTCCTCGGCGTGCCGGTGCTGCGCAACGGCGCGACGATCGGGGTGCTGGTGGTGCAGAACCGCGCGCGGCGCACCTATTCGGAAGAAGAGGTCGAGGCGCTGCAGACGACGGCGATGCTGCTCGCCGAAATGATCGCCTCCGGCGAATTGCAGGGCATCGCATCGCAGGGCGCGCCGATCGCCGTTCGCCGGCCCATGTCCCTCAAGGGTCAAGGCATCGCCGACGGGCTCGGGCTCGGCCATGTCGTGATGCATCAGCCGCGCGTGGCGGTGTCCAAGATCGTCGCCGACGACGTGGACTCGGAGCTGCAGCGGCTCGAGACGGCGATCGGCGCCATGCGCGCCTCCGTCGACGACCTAATCGACCGCAACGACGACGGCAAGTCAGGCGAGCACCGCGACGTGCTCGAGGCCTTTCGCATGATCGCGCACGACCGCGGCTGGCTGCGCCGGCTGCGCGAGGCGGTGGGCTCGGGCCTGACCGCCGAAGCCGCGGTCGAGCGCGTCCAGAACGACGCGCGAGCCAAGCTGCAGCGTCAGACCGATCCGTACCTGCGCGACCGGCTGCACGATCTGACTGACATCGCCAACCGACTCCTGCATCAGCTGGCCGGCCAGAGCCTCGTCCTCCTGCCGGAGGAATTGCCGGAGAGCGCGATCCTCGTCGCGCGCTCGATGAGTCCGGCGGCGCTGCTCGACTACGACCGAGCGCGGCTGCGCGGAATCGTGCTCGAGGAGGCAGGCGCCTCGAGCCATATCGCCATCGTCGCTCGCGCGCTTGCGCTGCCCGCGGTCAGCGACATCCCCAACATTTCCGAGATTGTCGAGCACGGCGACGCCATCATCGTCGACGGCGACGCGGGCGAGATCTACCTGCGCCCGCCGCCGGACGTCGAGGCGTCTTACGGCGAGAAGGCGCGCATGCGCGCGCGCAAGCAGGCGCAGTATCGCGCGTTGCGCGACGCGCCGACCATCAGCCTGGACGGCGTGCCGATCGGCCTGCACATGAACGCCGGGCTGCTCGTCGACATGCCGCATCTGGCCGAGACGGGGGCAAAGTCGATCGGTCTCTTCCGCACGGAGCTGCAGTTCATGCTCGCCTCGCGCTTTCCCAGGCCCGGCGTGCAAGAAAAGCTCTATCGCACGATTCTCGAAGCGGCGGGCGATCGCCCCGTCACCTTCCGCACGCTGGACATCGGCGGCGACAAGCTGTTGCCCTACATGAAGGGCTTCGAGGAGGAGAATCCGGCCCTCGGCTGGCGCGCGCTTCGCATCGGTCTCGACCGTCCCGCCCTCTTGCGGATGCAACTGCGCGCCTTCATCCGCGCCACCGCAGGGCGCGAGCTGCGGGTGATGGCGCCGATGGTCTCGACCGTCGAGGAGTTCAAGAGGACGCGCGCCTTGCTCGATCGCGAGCTCGCCTGGAGCGCGGGCCAGGGCTACGAGCCGCCGCGCTCGGTCAAGCTCGGCGTCATGGTCGAAGTGCCTTCGCTCCTTTGGCAGCTCGACGAGATCGCCGCCTGCGCCGATTTCCTCTCCGTCGGCTCGAACGATCTGATGCAGTATCTGTACGCGGTCGATCGCGACAACCGCCGGGTGGCGAACCGTTTCGATCCTCTGGGCGTCGGCTTCCTGAGGGCCCTTCGCTCGATCGCTCAGGCCGGCGCGCGCGCTGGAACGCCGGTGACTTTGTGCGGCGAGATCGGGGGACGGCCGCTCGAGGCGATGGCCCTGATGGCGATCGGCTACCGGGATCTCTCGATGTCGGCGACGTCGATCGGGCCGGTCAAGGCGATGACGCTGTCGCTGAAGATTCACGCCGTCGCGCGCGAGGTCGACGCGATGCTGGCCGCGGGCCGCGACGAGGCCTCGCTGCGCGGGCCGTTGCAGGCGCTGGCTGAGCGCTTCAACGTGCGCCTCTAGCGGCGCGCGCTTCGCCCCAGCCATTTCCCCTCCCGGTTCCAACGCATGGCCGCCAACGACAATCTCGATCTTATCCTGCGCCGTCACGAGGAACTCGGCGCGCGCCTCTCCGAGGGCGTCTCCGGCGCGGAATATTCGGCGCTGTCGCGCGAACTCAGCGATCTCGAGCCGATCGTTTCCGCGATCAGGGCGTTCCGCGCCAAGGAGAAAGAGCGGGCGGATCTCGCAGCGATGCTGCAGGATCCCGACCTCGACGCCGAAATGCGCTCGATGGCGAGCGCCGAATTCGCCGCCGCCGAGGCGGAGTCCGAGGAGATGGCGAAGGCGATCCGCATTGCGTTCTTGCCGAAGGATGCAGCGGACGACGGCGACGCGATCCTCGAAGTGCGGGCCGGGACCGGCGGCGACGAGGCTGCGCTCTTCGCCGGCGATCTCTTCCGCATGTACGTCAAATATGCAGAATCGAAGCGCTGGAAGGTCGAAGTCCTGTCGATGAGCGAGGGGACAGCTGGGGGATACAAGGAAATCGTGGCTGAGATTTCCGGGCGCGGCGTGTTCGCGCGGCTCAAGTTCGAGAGCGGCGTCCATCGGGTTCAGCGCGTGCCGGCGACCGAGACGCAGGGCCGCATCCACACCTCCGCGGCGACTGTCGCGGTCCTGCCAGTCGCCGAGGAGGCGGATTTCGTCATCAACGAAGCCGACCTCAGGATCGACACCATGCGCTCGAGCGGCGCGGGCGGCCAGCACGTCAACAAAACCGAGTCCGCGATCCGCATCACCCACATCCCGACGGGCGTGGTGGTGGCGATGCAGGAGGAGCGCTCGCAACACCGCAACCGCGCCAAGGCGATGGCGCTCCTGCGCTCGCGCATTCTCGATGCGCGCAACCAGAAGCTCGACGCCGAACGGTCGCAGGAGCGGCGCTCTCAGGTCGGTTCGGGCGACCGTTCGCAGCGCATCCGCACCTACAATTTTCCGCAGGGGCGGGTGACCGACCATCGCATCAATCTGACCCTCTATTCGCTCGCTCGCATCCTGGAGGGCGAAGGGCTTGACGAGATCATCGATGCGCTGACCGCCGAACGTCAGGCGGAGCTGCTCGCGCAATCGGCGGCCTCGTGACTCGAATCCCGCGGCTGCCGCCTTTCGAGCCCGGCATGCGGGTCGGCCTGCTCGGCGGCTCGTTCAATCCCCCGCATAAGGGTCATGCGCTCGTCACTCGCCTGGCCCTGACGCGGCTCGGACTCGACCGGGTCTGGTGGCTGGTGACGCCGGGCAATCCGCTCAAGTCTCCGGCGGAGCTGGCGGCGCTTCAGGCGCGGGTCGAGGCGGCCCGCCGGCTGGTCGCCGGCCCGCGCGTCGCTGTGACGGATATCGAAGCCCGTATCGGCGCCCGCTACACCTACGACACGCTCGCCTGGATCACCCGGCGCGCCCCAAAAGTCCGGTTCGTCTGGATCATGGGCGCGGACAATCTCAGGCAGTTCCATCTCTGGCGCCATTGGCGCGCGATCGCGGGCCTGACGCCGATCGCCGTTGTCGACCGGCCGGGCTCGACCTTGCGGGCGATGTCGAGCCGGGCGGCGATTGCGCTCGGGCGCTGGCGCGCGCCGGAAAGCGGGGCGGCGCGCTTCGTCGATCGGCCGCCCCCGGCGTTCTTGTTCCTGCATGGGCCGCGCTCGGATCTGTCCTCGACCGTGTTGAGGCGCCGTCGGCCCGAGGCCGACGGGCAGCCTGAGGCAAGCTCGCTCGACTAAAGCCGGGGCAAACCGGCTGCGCCGGTTCGCGAAAGGCTCCGCATGGCGCAATCCCGACCTGTCCGTCGTCTCGCGTTACGCCTGGGCGCGGCTGTCGTGGCGATGGCCGCGGCGGCGGCGCTCGGAGGCTGCCAGGAATTCGAGGACTCCACCACCGGCGCGATCAGGGCGTCGCCGACCATGCCCGCCGACGAGGCCCAGTTGCGCGCCTACGCCGAGGAATGCCGGGGCCGTTACGAACGCAATCCGGGCGAGAAATCGGCCTCGATCGAGTACGCGCGCGCCTTGCGGGCGCTCACGCGTCACGCCGAGGCCGTCGCGGTGATGGAGACGGCGGCGGTCAAGTCGCCCAAGGATCAGGAGGTACTCGGCGAATACGGCAAGGCGCTCGCCGACGCGGGCGAACTCGACCAGGCGAAGGACGTGCTGACCCGCGCCTATACGCCGGACAATCCGAAATGGGACATCATGTCGGTTCAAGGCGCCGTCGCCGACCGGCTCGGCGATCACGCGAGCGCGATGCAGTTCTATCGCGAGGCGCTCAAGATTGCGCCGGGCGAGCCGAGCATTCTGACCAACATGGGTCTCTCGCTCGCCCTCGCCAGGCAATTGCCCCAGGCCGAACGCGCGCTGCGACAAGCCGTCGCGAGCCCGAAGGCGGACGGGCGCATGCGCGGCGATCTCGCCCTAGTGCTGATGCTGGAAGGGAAATACGCCGAGGCTGAACAGGTGAGCCTCACCGATCTTTCGCCCGAGGCCGCACGCGCCAATGTCGAGGCGATCAAGCGGATGATCGCTGGAATCGATTCCTTGCGCGCATTGCCCAAGCCGGCCAAGGCCCCGACCGCGGGCGAAGCGGCAGGCTGAGCGCTTCAATCGTCGTGCTCGCCGGTCGATGACGTCGGCTCGGCGCCGACGCTCGGTCCGGCGCCAGCCGGCAGGATCGGCGGGGCCGGATCGGTTTCGCCGATGGCTGCGGGCGGCAGCGCGCCGTCCGGACCCGCGCTTGGCCCGGTCAGCGACATGGGCGCGAGCGCGACTGCGTGCGGATTCGCGAGATGGGCGATGTCGCGCGGCTCCTCGATGTCGGGCGCCGGCGGCAGGCCGTCGGGCGCCGCGGGCGCGGGCAGAAGATTCGGCGCGGGCGTCGGCTTGCAGATGCGGCGCGGGCCGATGTCGGTCGCGCCGTGGTTGGCGAGATCGAGATGGATATGGTTGTAATGGAAGACGTCCGCTCCCGGTCCGAGCACGGTGGTGAAATACTGGCAGGCGCCGGCGTGCGTCTCGCGCAGGAACGCGGCCTCCTGCGTGCCATCCTTCTTCCAGTCGCGCACGAATTCGAGCGTGCGCCCGTCGGCCAGCGTGAATCCCGCGATGTCGACGGCGTTGCCGAAGGCGTGTTCGGAGAGGCGCGCGCCCGCCATGTTGTCGACCGAGCGGCAGCTGTAGGCGCCGAATACGTTGAGGGTTGCGACCTTCTGGCCGAAACGGGCCTGAGCGTCCGGCTGGACGATGTCGTTGAGCCAGGCTTCCAGCGCCGGGATCATCGGGCAATCGATGGTCAGCACTTTGTCGATCCCGACCTTGCCGTCGGCGAGCGCCGAGACTTTCAGCGGGCGGGTCATGCCGCAGATGCCCGGGCCGTCGATTTCGCGGGAGGGAACGATGTAATCGGAAAGGATGACGAGCTTGCGGGCGAAACAGGCGTTTTCCGCCTGGGTCCGCCAGATCGGCCGCTCCGGACGGCCGAAGAAGCCGCAGCCCGGCTGGGACAGGGCGGCGACAAACGCCAGGGCGAACGGCCGAACGCGACGCGCCATTGGGGCAATCTGGGACGATTGTTTTAAGAATCGCTGAACCAATGGCGGCGAAAGGCCGCGCCGCCCGCCATCGCGCCGCCGCACTTTGCCCTCAAGACGCGCCGGCGTTCGGGTCGGGCGCCGAGGGAGAATCGGTTCGTTGGGGTATCGAGCGGGCAATTGGCGGGCGACGGCGGCTGGGCTTGCGCTCGGCCTCGCGGCGGCGCCGGCGAGCGCGCATCCACACGTTTGGATCACGGTGAAAAGCCAGATCGCCTTCACGCCGGACGGCAAAGTCTCCGCGGTCATTCACGACTGGGTGTTCGACGAGATGTATTCGTCCTTCGCGACCCAGGGGCTCGCCAAGAAAGGCGAACTCGTCACGCGCGAGCAATTCGCCCCGCTCGCCCAGGAAAACGCCGGGAGTCTCGCCGAGATCGGCTATTTCACGACGCTGAAGATCGCCGGCAAGACGGTCGATTTCGGCTCGGTGACCGACTACTGGATGCAGGAGCGGCCCGACCATCTGGTCGAGTTCCATGTCACCCTGCCGCTCATGAACCCGGCTTCTCTCGTCAAATTCATGACGTTGCGCGTCGCCGACCCGGAATATTTCATCGATTTCGAATTTGACGATAAGGATCCGGTGAAGCTTCTGTCCCCGCCCTCCGGTTGTTCGGCGTCGGTCGCCAAGCCGAAGCCCCTCGAAGCCGCCGACAAGTCCAAGCTGACCGAATCCTTCTTCACCAATCTTTCGCCCGGCGCCAATTTCGGCTTCAAGATGGCGAGCAGCGCCGTCATCGCATGCCCATGACGAAGCCGAGGACGATCACGATCGCGTCCGCGCTCTGGTTCGCCTCCGCCGCGGGTGCGCTCGCTCAAGCGTTCCCACGGCCTTTCTCGGTCGGGGCCGGCGAGGGCGGCGGCGGGGCTGAAGGCGGGATCACCGGCTGGCTTCTCGCCGAACAGTCGCGGCTCGCCCATCTCATGGCGGCGAAGGTCCATGCGCTGCACGGTGATCCCGGCGCCGCCTGGGGGCTCGTCGCCCTCGGCCTCGCCTACGGCGTCTTTCATGCCGCGGGACCGGGACACGGCAAGGCGGTGATCGCCTCCTACATGCTCGCCAACGAACGTTCGCTGAAGCGCGGCGCTCTGCTGGCGCTGCTTGCGGCGCTGTTGCAGGCGGCGGTGGCGATCGCCCTCGTCGGCGCGGCCGGTTTCGTGTTCAACGCCACCGCCTCGGAGATGAACCGGGCGGCCAGCCGGCTCCAGCTTGCGAGCTGCACGGGCGTCGCCGCCATCGGCCTGTGGCTCGCCTGGCGCAAAGGCGGCGCGCTGATCGCCGCGCTGAGGCGCCATTTCGAACGCGGACGGGCGTTCGCCTCCGCGCCGGTCTACGCCGGCGTCGCATGGCGCGCGTCCGCGCGCAGCCTTTCGGCGGCGGCGTTCCGCGCTGAGCCGCCGGGCGCGTCCCTGTTCGCGGACGATTGCGGCTGCGTTCACGCGCCCGACGCCTCCGCGCTCGACGGCCCCTTCTCCTGGCGCAACGCCGCCGGCACGGTGATCGCCGCGGGCGTCCGCCCTTGTTCAGGCGCGATCCTGGTGCTGGTGTTCGCGCTCGCCCAGGGACTGTTCGTGGCCGGAGTTCGAGGCGACTTTCGCGATGGCGCTGGGCACGGCGATCACCACCGGCGCGTTCGCCTGGATGGCGGTGTTCGCCAAGTCGACGGCGATGCGCCTGGCGGCGGGCGAGGATTCGCGCGCCGCGCTCGTCGCGCGAGGCCTCGAATTCGCCGCCGCGCTTGCGGTGTTCGCCTTCGGCGTCCTGCTCATGTTCGGGGCGCGCGGCGGGGCTTGAGGCCCTCAACACCGTTTCGCGCCAACCAAGGACATCACGCAAAATAACCGCTACGGTTCCGCTGGCTGTGCCGAGGTAGGGAGTCGCGGCCTGATGGTGTAGTTCCATTCAGGATGGAACGGATCACCGGTGATGTCGAGACGGTTCATCTCGGCTCTGCCGACCTTGATGCCTTTCTGGTAGGTGGGGGGTGTCGAGCGCGCTCTCGATTCGCAGACCGGCCTTGGTCGTCGTCGCGCCGATCAGCTCGACGACGGCAAGGCGATCGGTGAGCGGCCGGCCGCGCCAGTTCTGGGTGATGTGGCAGAACAGCCGGTGCTCAATCTTGTTCCACTTCGATGTGCCCGGCGGATAATGGTGGACATGGATGACGAGCCCGGTCTCGTTGGCGAGCTTCTGCAGTTCGACTTTCCACAGCCGCACCCGCGCCCCGTTCGAGCCGCCACAATCGGCCGTGATCGTCAGCTCTCGCGCATGGGGATAGCGCTGCCGCCCCATGCGTTCGCGCCAGCAGCGATCGACTGTAGAGCGAACTCGGCCGTGTCGCTCGTGATCCCGACGCTGACGAAGCCGGCGTTGGCAGTCACATCGTGGACGCCATAGGGCACGACCTTGCCGAGTTTCTTGTCCTCGAAGTCATGCACGTTCACGCGCCGTGGCTTGCCTTTCGGGCGATAATCGGTTCCGCCGTTCTTGAAGTTGCCGATCAGCTCCTTTTTCTTGGTGTCGACGGAGATCACGGGTTGTTGTTGGGCCTGCGCCGCCACGACTTTCGCGTTGATATATTCGAACTGCGCGTTTCGGTCGGGATGTTTGGCGCCTTCATCCGCCTTGCGATTGGACTGGCGCGAGAACCCGAGCTTCACCAGCTCCTTGCGCACCGTGTCGGCGCTGATCGGATGTCCCATCTCCGTCAGGGTCGCCGCGAGCTTCTCCATGCTTTTCGACACCCAGATCAAGGGCCGCATCGGATCACCCAACGTCGCAGGCTCGACCAGCCGTTCGAGCGCGCGAACGAGCCCCGGATCGTTCTCAGAGAGCGCGCGACGCCCGCCGCCGGCGCGGCGAACGCGCCCCCTCGGCAGCGCCGCCGCATCCAGATCATCCTTCCCGCGATTGATCGTCGAACGAGCCAGCCCGGTGATCTTCGAGACGGCCGCAAGACCACCCCACCCAGCGCTCCGCGTCTCGCCCGCGGCAAACAACCGCCGTCCCCGCTCGTCGAGCTTCGAGCCAACCGCTCCCCACCGTTGCCGAATCGCGTCCTCCTCGATCATGCCACCGACCTACGCCGGTTCGCTCAGTGGCGGAATCCCCGCAACCCGAGTCACTCCGTCGCATGACCAGCAATCACGATTCGGTTATTGTTCGAAGTGTCCTTAGTCGAGAATTTGGGGGCCGCAATAGTGGCTGTCGGCGCGCGAGCCAAGATTTCGGTGCGCGGCCAGTTGGCGCGGATCGCCCGCAACAGCCCGCGCAGAAAGGCTCTCGCCTCCTTGCCGCTCGGCCGCTTGGCGGGACGGAGCACGGCGGTGACGAAGCGGCCCGCGCCGTCGAACACCACGATCGGCTGAAATCCGTATTCGTCGTAATGGGCGTTGAACAGCCGCAGCTGCTGGCCGCCGTGAACCGCGTCGAACATGTCGTCGATGTCGAGCATGATCCGTTTGGGAACCTTGTGAAAGGACTCGCAATAGAGATCGACCATGGCGCGGCCCATCCGCAGCAGCGCGCGCACGTCGGGCAGGTTTTCCAGCCGCGAGATCGTCGACTGCGAGCACAGTTCGCGCTCGGACGGCGTCAGGTCGAGCGCCATCTTGAACATCGGATCGCTCCGCAGGCAATTGGCGTCGTCGCCGTCCTCATAGCCCGCCGCGATCATCAGCAGCCGAAAACGAATGATGTCGGCCAGGCTGTGGGTGATCTGATCGGGCGCGCGAGGATCAATCATGCAGGCGGCGAGCCGATCGGCGACGCGAAGGTGCCGTTCGACCTCGCGCAACGCCAGAACGCCGCCATCCGACGACAGCAAGCCGCCATCGAACTTGACCACGACGGCCTTGCCGCCCGCAGGTGACAGACCAGGCAACGGCAGAATAGGATCGTTCATGGCGGGTGCGGCCTCGCTGAAATCGGGTGAATCGGCTTTGACAACCAAATTCTACACGAAATCAGATATTTAAACCACACCCGCCAACCCGCCATGCATAATGCGGGTTAATACGCCCTACGCAAATCTGGCATCGGATTTTTTCGCCGAATCGGACTGCTCGTCAGGTACGAAATTCAGTCGCTGGCGTTCGGCCGAAAACGCGGGTAAAGCCGCGTGAAGCGGCAGGCTCCGCCATCGCCCGGGGATCGCGTTGTTACGATTCGATAACGTCGGTTTGCGCTATGAAATGGGTCCGGAGGTCGTCAGCGACCTCAACTTCTCCATCGCGCCCCAAAGTTTTCAGTTCCTGACCGGTCCGTCCGGCGCCGGTAAAACGACTCTTCTGAGACTGATGCTTCTGTCATTGCGGCCGACGCGCGGAACGGTCCACATTTTCGGGCAGGACGCCGCAGCGTTGCGAAAGGACGAACTAACTTCGGTGCGCAGGCGCATCGGCGTCGTGTTCCAGGATTTCCGTCTGCTCGACCATCTGACCACTTACGAAAACGTGGCGTTGCCGCTGCGCGTGATGGGTCGGGCGGAGTCGGAATACCGCGCCGAGGTAATCGAACTTTTGAGATGGGTTGGCCTTGGCGACCGCATGAACGCCTCGCCGCCCGTTCTCTCCGGCGGTGAAAAGCAGCGCGCCGCGATCGCGCGCGCGCTCATCGTCCGGCCAGAGTTGCTCCTCGCCGATGAGCCGACCGGAAACGTCGATCCCGGGCTTGCGCGGCGGCTGCTTCGGCTGTTCGTCGAGTTGCACCGCCTGGGGACCGCGGTTGTTATCGCGACCCACGACTTGCAGCTCATGGATCAGTTCGGTTTCGCGCGGCGGCTCGTCGTTGGTGACGGAGAGGTCGCGATCTTCGATGGCGTCTCGGGATGAATGAGCCGATCGACGACAACCAGCTTGCGATGACGGCGCAACCGTCTCTGAAGCGCGACATGCCGCTCGTTCCCGGTGATTCGGTCGCCGGACACGCCTTGGTGGTCGTCATCGCAATCATGACTTTCCTTGCGTGTCTCACCGCCGGCGCCGCGCTGCTAGTCGCTCTGGCCTCGGAGGGTTGGCGATCCGAGGTCCTGCGCGACGTTACGATCCAATTGAAGCCGGGCGCCGGAGACGACGTCGAGAGTTTGGTTGCCAAAGTCGTCTCGCTTGCCACGCAAGCGCCGGGGGTCGAGCGCGTTCACGCCTATTCCGCCGCCGAATTGGCCAAACTGTTGCAGCCCTGGCTCGGCGAAGGACTCGATCTGAGTCTGCTGCCCATTCCGCAGATCATAGTTGCTCACTTCGAAGGTGGGACCGATGACGACCTCGCTGGGCTGCGCGCGGCGCTCACCAGCGCGGTTCCGCAAGCCAATCTCGACGATCATCGCCTGTGGGCCGCCCGCATCGGGATAATGGCCAACGCCATCGTCGCTCTCGCCGCCGCGCTGTTTGCGCTGATGATCGCGGCTATGGCCACCGCGATCGGTTTCGCAACCCGCGGCGCGGTGGCGGGGAATCGCGAAATCATCGAAGTGCTGCACTTTGTCGGGGCCTCCGACGTTTTCATCATCAGGGAGTTCCAGACACATTTCCGCCGCCTTGGCTTCCGCGGAGCACTAATCGGCTGTTCAACGGCAATGGCGTTCTTTCTCACCGCCGCGACGCTTTCCAACTGGCGGGCGAACTCGACCGGCAGTTTGGAGATCGCCGCCATGTTCGGGGCTTTCGCGCTCGGCCCGGCTGGCTACGCCGCGCTGGCTGTCGTCGGCGCGGCGGTCACGTTGCTGACTGGCCTTCTCTCCCGAGCCATCGTGTTTCGTCATCTGCGGACGCTCCAATGACGGCAACCTTCATTTCTCACTGTGTTCGGCTGCGAATGGGCAATTTGAAGTGGCCCCGGATTTTGGGACCACTGGCTTGGTTAGAGGAAGTCTGCTCCGAGTGGCGTCGAACGGAGCGGAGGATGACGAAGGCGAGTTGGAAGATTGAGGCGGGGCTGAAGGCGAAGTTCGCGGTCGAGGCGTTACGCGAACAAGCGACAGGGAACGACCTGGCGCAGTGTCATCAAGTTCATCCGAACCAGATTTACGCCTGGAAGAAGCATCTGCTGGACCCTGCGGCGCGGGCGTTTGATCCGAGGGTCGGGCTGGACGCCGAGGCGGCGTCGGCGCGCGAGATCGAGAGGCTTCACGCCAAGGCTTGTCCTCGGGCTCGACCCGAGGATCGGCCAGCTGACGATCGAGAACGATCCCCGATCGAGTCGGGGACGAGCTTTTTCGCCAAGAGGTTCGGCAAATGAGCGCGCCGGACCGTCGAGCCAAGCTCGATCGCGCGCATGGCGATCTGTCGATCCGCCGGCCATGCGCGATGCCGGGCCTGGCGCGCTCGGGCGCCCACCGCAAGCCGCGACCGGCCAATGACGACGATCTGGAGGCGATGCGCATCGACGCGCTGTTCACCGCGCGGCCGTTCTTTAAGCGCGCGGCGGATCGCTCGAACGCTTAGCCGGAGCTTCCCTCTTTCCGATTACGTAGGCGATTGATATTTCGGCGAGATTTCGAGATATTGGTCTTGATGGGTACCCATGTAATTGGCTGATTTTATGTTGTGTTGTGGTGCGGTCAGGCTTATTGTTGCCCCATGTACATCGAATTGGTCCCCAACCGCGATTCACCCCCCGCCATCCTCCTGCGCGAGAGCTATCGCGAAGGCGGGAAGGTCAGGAAGCGCACGTTGCTCAACCTGTCGGACTGGCCCAGCGAGCGGATCGCCGGCTTCAAGGCGCTGCTCAAGGGCGGCACGGTCATCCCGAGCGAGAAGGAGGCGATCAGCATCATTCGCTCCCTGCCGCACGGGCACGTGGCCGCGGCGCTGGGCACGGCGCGCAGGATCGGTCTCGACCGGCTGATCGGGCCGGACGGCAACCGCCGCCGCGACCTCGTCCTGGCGCTCGCCGTCAGCCGCATCCTCGATCCGTCCTCCAAGCTTGCCGCGGCCCGCGCGCTGTCGCCCGAGACCGCCGCCTCCAGCCTGGGGGACGAGCTCGGCCTCGGGATCGTCGACGAAGAGGAGCTCTACGCGGCGCTCGACTGGCTCGCGGTCCGCCAGCCGGCGATCGAGGCCATGCTCGCCAAGCGCCACCTCTCTGGCGGGACGCTGGTGCTCTACGACGTGACCTCGAGCTACATGGAGGGCCGCTGCTGCCCGCTCGCCCGGTTCGGCTACAACCGCGACGGCAAGAAGGGCAAGCTCCAGATCGTCTACGGCTTGCTCTGCGCCCCCGACGGCTGCCCCGTCGCCGTCGAGGTCTTCGAGGGCTCGACCGGCGACCCGGCGACGCTCGGCTCACAGGTCGCCAAGCTGAAGCAGCGCTTCGGCCTCGACCACGTGGTCCTGGTGGGTGACAGAGGCATGATCACCGACGCCCGGATCGCCGAGGACATCCAGCCGGCCGGGCTCGACTGGATCACCGCGCTCAGGGCGCCGGCGATCCGCGGGCTGCTCGACGGCGGCGCCTTCCAGATGTCGTTGTTCGATGACCGCGATATGGCGACCATCACCTCGCCCGACTTCCCGGGCGAGCGCCTCATCCTGTGCCGCAACGCCGCGCTCGCCGCCGAGCGCGCCCGCAAGCGCGAGGACCTGCTGCGCGCCACGGAACGCGATCTCGCCCCCATTGCCGCCGCGGTGCGGCGCAAGCGCGAGCCGCTCAGGGGAAAAGCCGAGATCGGCCTCGCCGTCGGCGCCGTCATCGGCAAGCATAAAATGGCCAAGCACTTCGCGCTCGACATCACCGACACGTCCTTCGCCTTCGCCCGCAAGACCGCCGCGATCGCTGAGGAGGCCGCCCTCGACGGCCTCTACGCCGTGCGCACCAGCCTGCCCGAAACCGCGCTCGACGACAGCAAAACCGTCAAAAGCTACAAATCCCTGAGCCTGGTCGAGCACGCCATCCGGTCGATCAAGACCCTCGACCTCCATGTCCGGCCGGTCTACCACTGGCTCGAAGACCGCGTGCGCGCCCACGTCTTCCTCTGCATGCTCGCCTATTATCTCGAATGGCACATGCGCCAGCGCCTGGCCCCCATGCTCTACGACGACACCGACAAGGAGGCCGCCGAGGCGCTCCGCAAGAGCCCGGTCGCAAAGGCTGAGCGATCGCCCGCCGCCCTCGCCAAGCAGACCACAGGCCGAACCGACGATGGTCTCCCCGTCCACAGCTTCCACACCCTGCTTCACGACCTCGCCACCGTCACCAAAAACACCGTCGCGACCGCCCTCGCGCCCGACTTCCCCTTCACAATCACCACACGGCCGACACACATCCAGAAAAAAGCCTTCGACCTCCTGGGCATAACCTGTACCCAGTAACACACCCATCCAGCTTGATCTTATCAAGCTGAAACAATGGGTTGCGCAGGTCGAAAGAGGGAAGCTCCGCTTAGCGAAGAGGACTTTCCGATCGAGCGTAGGCGCGTGCGCCGGCCGATGCGGCGGATGGGCGTCGGGGCGCTCGGGCCGAAGCCGGGCGCCAGCAAACCCGCGCCAGGGCGCAGGATTTACCGCAACGGCCGTTTGAATTGACTGCCCTGGGGATTGAACGAAGCTGCTTGCCCGGATTTTTCACAATACTAGCCCGACTGTTCCAACTGGGGCTCGTAATTTGGATATCTGTTGAAAAAACCTGAGACAATACAAGGGGCGGCAAGCCGAAAACGAGTGTAGTGAAGACCTACCCCCTTTTCCGGGGCAGCTTTCGGCGTAGAATCGCCGGCATGTACTTGCGCTTCACCCGACGAAGGAAGAACGGCAAGGAGCACCGTTACTGGAGCATTGTCGAAAGCAAGCGCTGTGCTGGCGGCCGGGCGGTTCAGCGCCCGGTCCTGTATCTGGGCGAGATCAACGACAGCCAGCACGCGGCTTGGTCGCGGGTCATCGAGGCCTTTGCCGAGGAGAGCCGACGGCCGCGCCAGCTCGCGCTGTTTCCGGAGCCGGGCGGGGCGTTCCTGATCACGCCGCGGGCTTTGGCGTGCAGGTGCGGCTCGACGCGATGGAGCTGCATCGCCCGCGCCAATGGGGCGCGTGCTGGCTTTCCTGCCATCTCTATGAGCAACTCGAACTGGATCGGTTTCTGGGCGCCGCGGCTGCCGACTCAGCCGCGAGGGAACCAGCTGGCGGCATATCTTGCATACGCTCGTCTGCTATCGACTGATCGATCCGGGAAGCGAGTGGCGATTGCATCGGCTATGGTTCGAGCAGAGCGCGATGGGGGATCTGCTCGGCGAGGACTATTCGCTGGTCGCCAAGAACGACGCTGTATCGCTGCCTCGACAAGCTGCTGGCGCACAAGGCGGCGCTCTTCGATCACTTGCGGGCGCGCTGGCAGGATCTGTTCTGCGCCAAGTTCGAGGTTCTGCTGTACGATCTGACGAGCACCTATTTCGAGTCCGATCCGCCGGACAACGACGCCGACAAGCGCCGGCACGGCTACAGTCGCGACAAGCGCAGCGACTGCGTGCAGGTGGTGATCGCCCTGATCGTGACGCCCGAGGGCTTGCCGCTGGCCTATGAGGTGCTCCCGGGCAACACCGCCGACAACGCCACGCTGCGGCGGCTTCCTCGAGAAGATCGAGGCGCAGTACGGCAAGGCGCAGCGCATCTGGGTGATGGACCGCGGCATTCCGACCGAGGACGTGCTGCGCGAGATGCGCCAGGCCGATCCGCCGATCTCCTATCTGGTCGGCACGCCCAAGGGGCGGCTCACGAAAATGGAGAAGGCGCTGCTCGCACGGCCCTGGCAAGCCGTGCGCGAAGGCGTCGACGTCAAGCTGCTGGCGCAAGAGGAGGAACTCCACGTGCTGGCGCGCAGCAGCGCGCGCTTCGCCAAGGAGCGCGCCAAGCCGCCGGCGCAAGCTGAAATGGCTATGGGCGCGCCTCAAAGAGCTTTCCGCCATGAGCGCGCAAGCGCTTGATAAGATTCAATCTCGCAACTGCAGCATTTTGCTTTGTGCAGTTGCGTATGCCCGCATTGTCCTCAAAGCCTTGGTGCCGTGACTACAATCACGCCCGGCCACACTTACGGCTCGGCCGGCTCCCGCTGGCGGAGTTCGCCGCCAAACTCCCAGCTCCGAGCCCGCAACGGGATGCGACGCTTCCGCTGTCGAGGGCTCCCGCGTCGCGTCCCGTTGCGTCGCACAAGGCAAGAGGCTCAACTACTGTCGGGATTCGACCAACGGCTGGATGAAATCCCGGGGCAAGGTCACGTGAGGCCCCGGACCCCATCACTTACACAATGGATTGCAAAGGCTGGGCCTTTGCACGGATCCCGGAGCAGAGCCCCCGGGCTTTCTTCTCCCCCGTCGGCCGATGAGCGATGGCGTGCTCGTTCAGCTTCGCCGCACGGCGAGCACGGTGATGTCGTCGGACTGGGGCGCGCCGGCCGCATGGACCCTGACGGAAGCGACAATTTCACTCACCGTGTCATTGACCTCGCGACCCGCCAGCGTCGCCAGCTTTTCCTGCAGGCGGGGTTCCGAATAGAGGACCCGCTCGCGGTTCATCGCCTCGGTCACCCCGTCCGTATAGGTCACGATCATGTCTCCCGGCTCGAGGCGAACCGTGTCATCGCGGTACTCGGCCTCGGCCATCACGCCCAGCACCAGACCATCGGGCAGCGCCAGGAAGCGGCACTCGCCGTTGGCGGCCAGGATAAGCGGCGGGTTATGGCCCGCGTTCGAGAAGCGCAACTCGCCCGTTTGCAGGTTCAGGATACCGACGAACAGCGTCACGAACATGGAGCTCTCGTTGTCTTCGGACAGTGTCGCATTTACCTGGCGCAGGATCTCGGCTGGGGTAATGCCCGGTTGCTGGCTCGCGCGCCTCATGAGCACTATGGTCATGGCCATCACCAGCGAGGCCGGCACGCCCTTGTCCGCGACGTCGCCGACATAGAAGAACAGCTGCGTCCCATCCAAGAGGCCGAAGTCGTAAAGGTCGCCGCCAACTTCTCTTGCCGGCACGAGGGTCGCGTAGAGCGAGAATTCGCTCCGGTCCGGGAAGGCGGGAAAGATCTTCTTGAGGAAGCTCATTTGGATGTCGTGGGCCACCCGCAGTTCGCTTGCGAAGCGCTCCTTCTCGGCCGTGGTTTCCCTGAGGTTCTTGATATAGGCTTGGAGGTCGCCAACCATCTTGTTGAACGCGTTGGCCAGCTCTCCAATCTCGTCGCGGGTCCCGACATTGACGCGGTAGTCCAGATCCCCGCTGCCTATGCGCGTCACGCCGGCGTCAAGCGCCACTATGGGGTCGGTGATCCCCTTCGACATCCTCATGGCGGCGAAGACGACCACGGCGGTCAAAGCAGCGAAGAGGGCCACGACCACTTCCAGCACCGAGACCAACTTTTTGTGAATATCGTCGGCAAGCCGGGTAATGTCCCGTTCAGGCATGGATATAC
Source organism: uncultured Alphaproteobacteria bacterium (assembly GCA_963805295.1). Classification (GTDB taxonomy): domain Bacteria; phylum Pseudomonadota; class Alphaproteobacteria; order Rhizobiales; family Beijerinckiaceae; genus Roseiarcus. The sequence continues at coordinate 135,465 of CAWDTW010000058.1, forward strand.
CGACACTCCAGAACGATTTTCCGTCGTACGAGTGAATGGAGCGGATGGGGGCGTAGGCCACATAGGTGGCGCTGTCGACGGCGTACTCAGTGCCGATATCGCCGGCGGCCATTTTCGACCGGATAGGGCCGCCGGCTTGCGGGATGAACATGTCGGCCTTTTCCTGATCAACGAGTTCACCCCTTTCGTTCAGCAGAAAGGCGTAGCCCTTGAACTCTCCAGGGGTGCGGATAACCTTACCGCTGATGTCGTCCATGCCGATGTCCAACCCGACCACGCCCGCCAAACGTCCTTCAGGATCGTACACGGCCTGGGAACAGGTCAGGATGTCAATGCCGTAGACGTTCAGCTTGTCGTTCTCCTTTCTTATTTCGTAATGGTTTCCATTCTCATCCTGAAGTATCCAGCTGCCACCCCGCTCAATTGAGATGGGGCTGTTCACGCTAAGGATAAGCTGCCGGCTCCCGAATGCCGACGCCAGGCTGGGAGAAACCTTGTCGCCTATCTGACTCTCGAGTTTGGTGTCGAGGGCAAACAGCAACTCTCCCCCGCTCCAGTTGGCATATTTGGTCCACGACGCGCTGTCACGGCCAACCGCGTCGCGGTACCAGGGGCGGATTCTCGGGTCGTACCCCGAGTAAACGTCCAGACCGGTCTTGCCTTGCCGCACCGAGAATATGCGGTCGCTATTGTCGTCCGGTATCACCCACCTACCGCCCGGCTCGATGGGTGAAACCATGGCATGCCGGGACAGCGCCAGGCCATTTTCGCTGAATGCCTGCCACAGTTGCCCGGAAATCTCACCTCCCTTGTTCAGAAGCTGCGCAAATGCCGGCTCAAGGGTGAATTGGAAAGAATCCAACTCTTCGGGGCTCCAGGGAAAGTCCCGGAAAACGCCGGATTGCGTCCCATAGTAAATTTCCTCCAGGTTCGGATCGTTTTTTTTGACTAGGACAAACAACTTGTCCAGATTGCTGGTAAGGTCCAACTCAGGTTGGGCGGTCGCCATGGAGACGCCGGGCGCCAGGGCGTAGACGGAGGCGGCAGCGGGATCGTCCGGCTTCTCGGCGGGGGAATAGGATCGCGCGTGGCCGAAGGCAGCGGGGTCGCGCAACAGCGCCTCGGCGAAAAACGCAACCATCCGCGTTTCCACTTCAACATTGTCGAGCATGGCATTGGCAATGGCGGCTTGCCGTGTGGCCGCCCGGAGGAGGTCTTTATCGGCTTCTTGCTTGAGTTGCGATTTGACGTACTCCTGCACATCCCCCATCCGGGCGCGGTTGATCGCTACAATAACGATCAGCGGACACAACGACAGCGTCAGCAGCGCCAGCAGAATCTTGGTCTTGATGGATCGGCGTTTCAGCTTCGGCTGCGAAGGCCGGGCTGGCGAGACCTCAGTCATGGCCTGGCCTGAAGATGTTGAGATTGCGGTCGCCCTCGCGGCAGGAGTTGAAGCGTTATCGTTCATGTCATATCCTGACCGCGAAGATGTTGAGATTGCGGTCGCCCTCGCGGCGGTAGTCGAAGCGGTCCACTCCTTGAGTGGCGAGAAAGATCCCCAAGCCGCCAATGGTCCGCTCTTCCAGAGGCTTGGCGAGATCTTCCGCCTCCGGCATTTGCATCGTGCGCGGATCGAAGGCCGGCGCACGGTCCTCAAGGGTGATGACAAGCGCGCCATCCTTGACCTCGCCGCCGATCGATATGACCGCCGAAGCGCCGACGTCCTTGTATCCGTAGGAAATGATGTTGGTGGCGATTTCGTCCACCGCCAGTTGCAGGGTGTAGGCCCTCGGCTCATCGATCCCGGCGCCGTCTGCGGCTTCCTTCACATAGCGGCGAAGCTCCGCAAGGGAATCCAGTACGGCTGGCAGCGAGCGCTTTTCCATGTGAGGAGGCCCGCTACTCGGGCGCATAGGTGTCCTGAAGATGGACGCTATGGTGAAAGCCGCTCATTTTCAGGGTGCTCAAGACCGGCCCGCGGCTACCGATCACGTAGAGCGATACGCCGGGCCCCATCTTCTGGCGGGCGAAGATCAGCACCCGCAGGCCCGCGCTGGCCATGAATTCGAGTTCGCCCATCAGCAGCACCAGCCGCTGGGGCTTCGCCTCGGCCACTTTCTCGATCGCCTCCTTGAACTGAGGCGCCGTGGCGGCATCCAGCTCCCCCGACAAGGCGATGGTGGCCTCGCCGGGGCCTTCCTTGACCGAAATGTTGAGTGCCATGTCTATTTCCTTTTCGCATCTGGCGGCGGTAACGGATCAACGTGCTTTGGCCCGGTCTCGCCGCCGGCCACATGCCGCATTAATGCCCCGCGGGTCTGCCCACCAGGATCATTACCGATCGTCCTCCCACAATGCAGCCGGCCTGTTCCGTCAGTTCCGGCTCTTTGCCCGGCTCGAAGACGTCCTCCGGCGATGGCATGCCTGTGTTCGCGAAGACGCGCCACCGGATCCCGTCCGGTAGGCGCGGCAATTCGAACGGTAGCGCCTCCCAATACATGTTCATCGCGACATAGAGGAAATCGTCCCTCGCCGTGCCGGCCTCGCCATGCCGCCCGGACAGCATGAACGCGAGCACCCTGCCGCCCCAGTCCGGTTGCCAGGGCCGGGTGCCGTGCCAGGACATGTCGCTATAGCCGCCGCCAGTGTCGCCGTAGCGGAAAAACTCCTGGTTCCGCAGCACCGGATGCGCCCGGCGGAACGCGATCATGTTCTTGACGAAACGGAAATGCTCTTTGTTCCGGTCGTGCAAGGACCAGTCCAGCCAGTTGATCTCGGTGTCCAGGCAATAGGTATTGTTGTTGCCGAGCTTGCTCTGGGCGACTTCGTCGCCCATCAGGATCATCGGCACCCCCTGGCTGACCAGCAGCATCGCCATGGCGTTCTTCATCTGGCGCCGGCGCAAGGCGAGGATGCCGGGATCCGTCGTCGGGCCTTCCCAACCGCTATTCCAGCTGGCGTTGTCGTTGGCGCCGTCTCTGTTCTCCTCGCCATTGGCCTCGTTGTGCTTGTCGTTGTAGGAAACCAGGTCGGCGAGGTTGAAGCCGTCGTGGCAGGTCACGAAATTGATCGACGCCGTCGGCCCGCGCCCCTGGTACATCTGCGGCGAACCCTGGATCGCCTGGCTCATGGCCCCGGTTTCGCCGGCGTCGCCCTTGAGGAAGCGGCGCACGGTGTCGCGATACTTGCCGTTCCATTCCGCCCACCGTCCGTAGGCCGGGAACGAGCCAACCTGGTACAGCCCGCCCGCATCCCACGCCTCGGCAATCAGCTTGCATTTGCCGAGGATAGGATCGAACGCCAGCGCCTCGAGCAGCGGCGGGTTGGCCAGCGGCGCCCCCCACGGGTCGCGGCCGAGCACGGAGGCCAGATCGAAGCGGAAACCGTCAATGTGGTACTGCGAAGCCCAATAGCGCAGCGCGTCAAGCACCATGTCGCGCACGATGGGGTTGTTGCAGTTGAGCGTATTGCCGGTGCCGCTGAAGTTGTAGTAATAGCCCTCCGGGGTCAGCATATAGTAGGTGGCGTTGTCGATGCCGCGATAGGAAATGGTCGGCCCCTGCTCGTTGCCTTCGGCCGTGTGATTGAACACGACGTCAAGGATGACCTCGATGCCGTTGCGATGCAGCTCCTTTACCAGGGTCTTCAGTTCATCGCCGACCATGGTGCCGTCTCGCATCCGGCCGGTGGCGGCAAACCCAGCCTTGGGGCTGAGGAAGCCGACGGTGCTGTAGCCCCAGTAATTCATCTTGGCCCAGCGGCCCTGCGTCGCGTCCCAGCGGCTGTTCTCGAATTCGTCGAACTCATAGACGGGCATCAACTCGACGCAGTTCACGCCGAGTTCCTTCAGGTAGGGGATCTTCTCCCGCATGCCCGCGAAGGTGCCGGCGCCGACGGCGTCGAGCGCCGAGGACGGATGACGCGTGAAGCCGCGCACATGCATCTCGTAGACGACCAGATCCGCAAGCGGGATCTCCAGCGGGCGATCGCCCTCCCAGTCGAAGTCGTCGAAGATGACGCGCGAGCGGTGCTGGAACGGGGCGTTCCAGTCCGGTGTTTGTCCCCATACATCCCGCCCGCCGATGGCGGCGGCGTATGGGTCCATCAACACCTTGGCGGGGTCGAAACGGTGCAGCGCCGGCTGCCCCGCCCGCGCGCCGGGAAAGCCGCTGTCCATGCGGAAGCCGTATTCGATGGCCTCGTGATCCAGATCCAGCACGGTCATGTTGAAAACATTGCCGATGCGGAACTCGCCCCAAACCGGCTCCTGGGTCAGCGCCTTCGTGAACATGCCGCGGAACGGGATTTCGACGGTTGGCGTATCCGCGCCCTTCTCGAAGATGACCAGGACGCAGTAGTTGGCGTGATGTGAGAACACCGAGAAATTGACCCCGCCCGCCACCAAGGAGGCGCCGAACGGATAGGGCTTGCCGGAGCGTATCTTGTAGCCCTGGTATTCGTGGGTGGGATGGACATCGATACGTTCCATATTCAGCCCATCCCCAAAATGGCGTCCTGCACGCTGTCGCTTAGAACGAAGAACGGCAGGAATCCGGTGGCGGCCATGCTCCTGCGGATGTCCTGGTTGACCTGCGCCAAGACCACTTTCGCGTCCTTGGACTTGGCCTCCCGGTAGATCAGCAGCATCGTGCGCAGACCGGCGCTGGACATGAAGGCAACCCGTTCCAAACTCACGACGATGCGGGAGCGGGGTTTCACGAGGTCAAGCACCCTGGCCTGGAATTCTGGCGCCGTTTTGCCGTCGATGTCGCCCACAAGCTCGACCAGGACGATGTCGCCCTCGTTGCGCACATCCACTTGCATCAGGGCCTCCCTTGCGGCTGCAGCAGCACCCTCACTTGGACGCGTCTGTCGGTTTGAGGCAGATTCACGGTCATGCGCACGCTGTCGAAGTCGCTATACGGCTGACCGTCCACCCAGACCTTCTCCAGCCGCACACTCCTCGGCGGGAGGATATCCGGCGTGACTCGCAGGATGTTGTTCCTGAAGCCTCCGGGCATCGGCTTGAAGTAAAGCTCGAGGGGCTGCCGGGTGATCAGCAGGTTGGTATAGACCTGCGCCAGGTAACACAGCTCGAAAGAGTGGTAGCCGCTCATGGAGTGGCTGCCTTTCAGACGCTCCGTGCCCATCAGATAGGGCACGCCGTTCGCCAGCACGTTGAAATACACTGCTCCCTCGTCGTGGTCGAGGAAGAAGCTGTTGTAGAACGCCGACGACTCCCGCGCGATCCTCAAGTATTGCTCACCGCCAAGCACGCCGCGCAGGATGAGAAAGGCAAGAATGCCCTGCTCCTGCTGCCACCAGGCCTTGCGATCGTGGAAGCCAAAGCGGTGCCTTTCCTCGTTCGGGCCGAGCTTGCGCTCCATCACGTCATACCAGCCGCCGCGCTGCGGGTCGCCGCCGATGGCGGGCATGACCTCGGCGATCTTGCGCGCGAAGGCCTCGTATTCCGGCTTCGGCCGCTCGCTATGCATGCGCATGAGGTTCCACGCGATCTTGAGGTTGTGGCCGATCACGCCCCGGTTCTGCTGCCACATGTGGGTGTAATCGTGGCTCCAGTCCTCGAAGAATTTTTCCTGAACGAACGGGCTATTGTCGTAGTCCGGAAAGTACTTGGCTATGGTGTCGAAGGTAGCTTCCAGCATCCGGCCATAGCGCTCTTCGCCAGTGGCCAGATAAAGGTTGATCAGATACGCCGGGGCGTGGTCGCCGACCGAGTTCCAGTTCTTCTTGGCCCGGTTCTGGCCTAGGGATTCGCTGCGCGGATCCAGCGTGATCGGATCGATGTGGGAGAAATACCCGCCCAGCTCCTTGTCCAGAAAGAAGCGGTCGAACAGGTCAACCGTCATTTCAGCGTCGTTGAGGATTCGCGGGTCGCCGGTGATGCGGTAGGTTTGGGTGGGACCGGCCAGCGCGTAGATCTGTTCGTAGGCCGGGATGGCGTCGAAGTCGTCGCCGAACTCCGAGGCGAATATCTTGGTCTCCTGTCGGCCGGCCACGTCGATGCCGTGGTACCAGTAGACGATGTTTTCGTCCGAGTCAGTAGAATCGCATGTGCTCGCGAAGATAGTCGGTTCCCTTCTCTGCGCCCTCCAGGAAGCGTTCGTCGCCGGTCATCATGTAGGCGGTCGCGAAACCGTACACCAGGCGCGAGATGGTGTCGGTTTCCTGGCGGTATTGATCCTTGGGCTTTTCCCCGGTGACCTTGATGGTGGTGCGGTAGTTGTCATAGTTGATTTCATCGCCACCGAACTGGGCAAGCAGATAGAACTCTCCCAGAGCCCGAATCTGCCTCACCCACCAGTCCCGCTTCTCGAAATGGTATTCATCCGGTCTGGCCCCAGGGAAGACCAAGTATTGCGCCACGAAATTGAACCCGCCACCTTCGTTATAGAAAGCGCCATAGACGAACAGGAACCGCCCTGGCGACAGCATGCTGCGCATCTGGTCCTTACACCATTGCCGCGGCTCGTTCAGGTTGTTCGCAATCCAGGCGTATGAGTTGGGCCCGAACTTGACGCTGAACTCCCGCCCATCCGAGGTCCTGATACGGAAGCTGTCAATTTCTTTGTCGTAACCCACCACATAGCCGGCGATTGTGTCGGAGAATGAGAAGTTGATCGTGTCCATTTCTAGCCCCTTGTCCCTGCAATTAAGCCGACATTCTTCAGAAGTCGCGGCTCAGGATGTTCTCGACACAGCGTTCGGCCAATGCTGCGATCGTCCGAGCCGGATTGGTGGCCGCCGTGCAACCATTCGGCGCCATGGCCCCATCGACGACGTAAAGACCCTCATCCGAAATTCTCCAGGTGGAAACCTCGGCGAGGCGTAGGTTGCCGCCGGTGCCTGCCTTTTGCAAGACGGAAGCGTCGCTGTGGTTTTGCAGATGCGCTTCGGAGGGTGTCGGCTCCCGGTTGCGAGCCGAATAATGGCGAAGGCTCTATTGGCGTTTAGTATTGATTTCGGGCTATTCTTGGCGCGTCTGATTCGAGGAGGCGTTGGTGGAGAGCCCGGAATTTGAGGATTGGCTGGGCGGGATCGGTAGGTTGACCCCAGCGCAGCGGCGACAGGCGGTGAAGGCGCTTTGCAAGGCCGATGAGGACGTTGCGTCGGGCTTTGGCGAACCGGTCGAGGCGGCGGCTCGAGGATCGGAGGACGCGCCGGCGGCGCTTGCCGAGGGGGACGCGCGCAAGCAGCGCCGGGTTCGCGAGGACGCGCTGGGGGACATCGGCCAGGCGAAGGTGGAACGCCGGGGTTGCCCCCATTGCGCGGGGCGCGACATCGTCGCCTGGGGACGGGCGAACGGTCTGGCGCGCTCCCGCTGCAAGAGCTGCGGGCGCACGTTCAACGCCCTGACGAAGACGCCGATGGCGGGGCTGCGCAAGAAGGAGCAATGGCTCGACCACGCCCAGGCGATGATCGAGGGAACCAGCGTGGCGAAGGCCGCCGAACGTTGCCACGTCCACCCCACCACGGCCTTCCGCTGGCGACACCGGTTTCTCGGCTCGCCCGCGCTGGACAAGCCCAAGACGCTGAGAGGCATTGTCGAGGCGGACGAGACGTTCATCCTCGAATCGTTCAAGGGCCGCAGGTCCGGTCTTCCCCGCCCGCCGCGCAAGCGGGGCGGCAAGGCCAAGCACCCGGGCCTCTTCTTCGAAAACATCCCGATCCTGGTGGCGCGCGACCGCGAGGGCGCAACCACCGACGCGGTGTTGCCCAATGTCGACCGCGCCTCGATCGCGGCGGCGCTGGACGGCGTGGTCACGCCCGCCAATCGGTTCGTCTGCGACGGCGGAAAGGCGATCGTGGCCTTCGCCCACAGGGCGAAAATCCCGGTCCATGTCGTTCCCGCGCCGGGCAAGCCCAGCCCCGAGGCCCCCGACCTCCATATCAACAACGTCAACGCCTATCACGGCCGGCTCAAGGAATGGATGCGCCGCTTCCACGGCGTCGCCACCAAGAACCTGCCCAACTATCTCGGATGGAGACGAGCGCTCGAGGCATGGGGAGACCAGGCCACTCCGCAAAACTGGATCCTCGGCGCCATCGGGATGGGGCCTTATCAACAGATAACGTCATAAGAGCCATGGCGAATTTTCTGTCATCAAGACGCCCGTCTCCCTTGGTTTCTGATGGAAAGCGTGACAACTGAACCTAAATTCGGCGGTTTGGGTGTTTTCCGCGGGGTGAGAATCATTCATTTTCATATGCATGAGCCTCTTGCAAAATTCATCGAACGCGGCGAATTTTCCCTGTGTTCGCGGGGCGGAGCGGCCGGCGCTCAGGCTGGCGCGGGCCTGAGCTGCGTGACGCGGAGTATTTGATCGACCGCGAGTGCCACCACGCCGAACATGAGGTGGCATTTGACCTTGATCGCGCCGCGCACGCGCACGGACCGTGCGCCGAATTCATCCTTCAGTCGGGCGTTGACGCGTTCGGCCAGGGTGCGAAAATTAAAAATGACGTCGTCCGGATCGGGCATATGGATGAGTTTCATGCGCTCGACTTCTTTGGCCCATTCGGCCTTGGCTTCGTGCTGGGCGCGAAAGTTGCGATCGATGATCGGCGCATGGCCGAGCGCCTTGCTGTGGTCATGGATGGCGGCGGCGTCGTAGGCCGCATCCATTAGATCGTAGAGATAGGAGACGCGGGCGCCGGTCATGGTCATCAAGGGAATGGCGACCTGACTGTCGTGGACGGAAGCCGAGGTCAGTACGCAGGAGACCGGGATTTGGCCGCAGGCGACATCCAGATGCAGTTTGTAGCCGATCCAGGTTTCCTTGTAGCCCTTGCTGTTCTTCTTGGAGCCGACATCGCACGCGGTGGGCAGATCGGCGAGCATCTGATCGAGGTTCTGCGTGGTCTGCCGTTCGAGGCGCGTCGGCTCGGGTTTTGGCCGTTGCTCGTCCTTGCGCGGGCGTCCGCGCGTGCGCGTCGGCTGAGCGCCATCGGGCGGCGGCGGATCCTCCTTTTTGTCGTTCGGCTCCGTCTTGACCGGCTTCTCGCGCGCCTCGATCTCGGTGGCGTCGCGCGCGATCACGCCGACGATGCGCCCGCCGAGCGAGCGCTCGATCAGCGCCGCGTGCATCTTGTCGGGCAGATCGCCCTGCGCAAACTCCGCGAAGGCGCGGGAAAAGGTAGCTTCCGACGGCACTTGCGAGCGTCGTTCCCAACCGAGAATGCGACGCAGCGACTTGTCGACATCGAGGCGCTCGATCAGAGCGGTGGTGGTAGGAACGCCCAGCACCGCCTTGGCGACGAAAGCCCTGGCGAGGGCGCGGCGATCGTCAGGCGGGCGGCCGGCGCCTCGGGGCGGTTCGGGAACGAAGGCCTCGAGGCCGATCACGTCGAGGGTCGTGACGAGCCGCCCGAGCGCTTCGGTCATCGGGTCGACTTCCTCGCGAAGCCAAGGAAACAGATAGCCCTGGATGTGGTTCCAGCGCGCTTTCATAGCGTCGAGAGGATCGTCGGTCATTGCTGTTGCTAGGGTTCAGGACGATAGAATTGACACTATATAGAATTATTTCTCACAGTAAAGCGGAATATTTTAGAATATTGCCTTGACAACCGTTGGATGGATTCTAAATATATTGCCTCGATTTGAGAGGGGTTATGAGAGGCGTTCCAAATAATTTTGCAACTGGCTCGCATGAGAGAAGATTTAGCGCGCTTTGGGGCTCACCCGTCGGGTGAACAATCTGCGGTTGAACCCGACGCCTCGGGCATGGGCGTCGTGGTCGACAGTTTCGCCGGTTCGGTTCGGGTCGAGTTTGACCATGAAGCGGCGCTTACGCCGCTCGGGCAATTGCCGTTCTTCATCGATTTTCTGAAGACCGCGGGGCTGTTCGAGGCGTTCGTGGCGGATTGCCCGCTGCGTTACACGAGCCCGAACGCGCCCAAGAAGCGCGACGTGCTGGGGACGACGATGTTGTCGATGTTGGCCGGGCACAAGCGCTACGCGCATATCGCGGCGCTGCGAGGCGACGGCGTGTTGCCCGAGCTTCTCGACATGAGCAAGATCATCAGCGAGGACGCGGTTCGGCGGGCGTTCGCGGCGATCGAGGAAGAAGCGGGCGCGAACTGGCTGCGAGGTCATCTCGACCATTGCGTGGAGCCGCTTTTGAGCGAGCCGTGGATCCTCGACGTCGATACGACGGTGAAGCCGCTCTACGGCCATCAGGAAGGAGCGGTGGTCGGCTACAATCCCAAGAAGCCTGGGCGGCCCAGCCACTGCTATCACACCTATTCGATGGCGGGGACGCGATTGGTTCTCGATGTGGATGTGAGCGCGGGCGACGAGCACACTTCCAATCACAGCGCGCCTGGCCTGTGGGCGTTGTTGGATCGAACGCCGCGCGATTGTTGGCCTTCTCTTTTGCGCGGCGACAAGGGCTTCGGCAATGAGGGGATCATGGGCGAAGCCGAGCGGCGCGCTTTGCCGTATTTGTTCAAGCTACGGCTGACCGCCAAGGTCAAACGCGCGATCGAGCGTCTTTCGGGGCAGAGCGATTGGGTCGATTCGGGCCAAGGTTGGCAAGCCAAAGAGACCGAGATTTGATTGCAAGGCTGGAGCCGACAACGGCGCGTCGTCATATTGCGGCGGCGCGTGAGAGGCGCGCTGGCGACGCCCGCGATGGACGAGGATGGACCGCCTCGGCTCGCCTTCCTCGACATCGGCCCGAGCGAGGAGATGTGGGAATATCAGGTTCTCGCGACCACGCTCCTCGAGGCTCTGGAAAGCTTTGGCCAGCTCTATCGCGACCGCGGCGATGGAGAGAATGTTTTCGACGAGTTGAAGAACCAATGGGGCTGGGGCGGCTTCGTCACTCACGACCTGGCGCGCTGTCGTTTGGCGGCCCGCCTCGTGGCGTTGTTTTACGATTGGTGGAACATCTTCACGCGATTGGCCGAGCCGATCGCCACCGAGAGGCGATCACGAGCCGACCATTGTTGTTGCACGCCATCGCCGAACGGGTGCGCCATGCGCGACAAACGACGATCAAGATCGCCAGCACGCACGCCAAGTCCGTTCCCGCCGCAAAGGCGCTTCGAGCGGTAGCCCTATTCCTAAGGCGGTTGGTCACAAATGCGGAGCAGTTGACGCCCTGGCAGCGTTGGCGCGAAATACTCTCCCGCGCCTTCCAAGCCTTCCTCAAAGGCCGCGCCCTTCGCACGCCACCGCGCCTATGTCCATCTTGACGCAACCGCAGATTGAAACGCACCCCGCTTCACGAACGACGATCAGAGCCAACTGCCGAATTAGGCGAACGCATTACCCAGTCGATGTTACGGGCGGCGGCCGCAATTCCCCAATCAACCGCAGGATGTCGGCGAACGGGTTTCTGGAAATCGCGACCTCGGCCATCTGGAACGCGACATAGCGTCCGTGGCCGACGACCTTCGCGCCGATCTTGATCAGCTTTTCCTTCAGGCTGCGCTGCGCCGGCTTCTTCCGCGAAGAGGCGCAGCAGCGCCTCGAAGAACGGCTTCGATACGCCGTTCGAGACGTACCAAAAGCATTCGCCGGTGGCCGGGGAAACGAACGCCGTGACATAGAGCCATTCGAACCGATGATGGCCGTGCGCGATCGGCCGCACGCCGATCGGCACGCCTCGTAGCGCTCCTCCAGCGCCGCAACGCTCAGATGATCGGCAACATAAGCCATGCCCGTCTCCCGCGAATCATGGCTGCCCTATCTACCGGCAGCAAAAGAAAACGAGAATCCGCCCCCGCCGAGTCAATCAGCCGGAATCCGTATAATGTGTTGGACCGCTTCGATTTCTCCGCGATCCATCGCATGGAACCATCGCCTAATGGGGTGTTTGCTTTAGGGTTCCTTCTGCATAATCCAATCGATCGATACCGTATGTCAACACCACCAACAAGTTCGACCTGGAAGGCTTCACTGTCCAGGTCGTATAGGTCAGGATGTTGACATTCTCGCTCTTGGGAGCAGGCGCATTCCAGACTTTGGCAGTCCAAAGTAAAACAACCTTTGCCACTTGACCGCGTACGCAATGGGGAGCGAAGCCTGGTGCGGTGGCCACGCCAGACGCCGTGTTTAGCTCTGGTCGGGCCTCTCAACCGACATTCTTCAGATGGCCGCCGGTCTAACGCGACGCCCAAAAATAGCCGATTCGGAATTTGCGATTTTACTGGCATCGGCTGTTTAGCGGATTCCCGAGTGCGAGGCGAGCGTCTATATCGTGATGATGATAGACGAATTATCCCTGCGCGTCCGGTTTGACGCGCTTCGGCCTTCGCTGGACGAGCGACGCCGGCGGTTGAGCGCGGCGGCGGAGGCGAAGGCGGCGGGCTACGGCGGGATTGCGGCGGTCGCGCGCGCGACGAAGGTCGCCCGGAGCACGATTGGGCGCGGTCTGAAGGACTTGCGGAACCCCGGCTCCTTGACGGGAGAGGTGCGGCGCAAGGGCGGGGGCACTCCTCGGTTGACGGTCAAGGACCCGACGCTGTTGGAGGACTTGCAACGATTGCTCGAGCCGGCGACGATGGGCGACCCGATGCGGCCGTTGCGATGGGTCTCCAAGAGCCACGACAAGCTGGCGACGGCGCTTCGCGCCATGGGTCACAAAGTGAGTTCCTCGACCATTCCCAAGCTGCTGGAGGAACTGAAATATTGTCGCCATTCCAACCGCAAGACCAAGGAAGCCGGCAAACATCCTGATCGAGACGCCCAGTTCGAATATATCAACGCGAAGGTCGAGGCGTTTCAGGCGGCCGGCGAACCCGTGATATCGATCGACGCGAAGAAGAAGGAATTGCTGGGCGAATTCAAGAACGGCGGTAGCGACTATGGGCCGCAGGGCGAACCGATCGAGGTCAACGCTCACGATTTCGAGGACAAGGAGTTGGGCAAGGTCGTCCCTTACGGGGTCTACGACATCGGCGCCAACCTCGGCTATGTCAGCCTCGGAATTGACCACGACACCGGGGAGTTCGCCGTCAACGCCGTCCGATGCTGGCTCGATCAGATGGGTTGGAAGCTCTATCCCGGGATGAGGCGCCTGATGATCACGGCCGACGGCGGCGGCTCCAATGGTTCACGGCTGCGGCTCTGGAAGTTGGCCCTCCAACAACTCGCGGACGAAACCGGTCTGATCATTCAGGTTTGCCACTATCCGCCAGGGACTTCGAAGTGGAACAAGATCGAGCATCGCATGTTCTGCCACATCACGCAGAACTGGCGCGCGACGCCACTCCTCAGCCTCCTCATCGTCATCGAACTGATCGCCAACACCACGACGAAAACCGGTCTCAAAATCCGCTGCGAACTCGATAGCAACACCTATCCAAAGGGCATCAAGGTCTCGGACGCGGAAATGGCGACCCTCAACATGACCCGAGAATTCATTCCATCCAGAATGGAACTACAGCATCTCGCCGAGGTTTCACGAAATGAAGCAATAGTTTTTGGGCATCGCCTAAGGCAAACATGCGACGGGTTTACGGTTCCTGGCAAGCCTGGATCGTCGATCCTTCGGCCGGAAAGATCGGCGAGCGCCGAAAGGCTCGCCGCTTGAGATTGCAGCCGCCGCAGGCTATTGGGCGGAGCGGATTTCCGATGTCATGAGAGACGAGACGTTGAGCGTTCTGGAACCGAAGGTCGACGAGGCGCTCGCGCTCGGGCACGGGCTTAAAGCCGACGAATATGCCCGCTTCGTTAAGCTGATCGGCCGGACGCCGACCTTCACCGAGCTCGGCATCGTCTCGGCGATGTGGAACGAGCATTGCTCCTATAAGTCGTCCCGCCTGCATCTGCGCTCCCTCCCGACCAAGGCGCCCTGGGTCATTGAGGGCCCGGGCGAGAACGCCGGCGTCATCGACATCGGCGACGGCGTGGCCTGCGTCTTCAAAATGGAGAGCCACAACCATCCCTCCTTCATCGAGCCCTACCAGGGCGCGGCGACCGGGGTCGGCGGAATCTTGCGCGACGTCTTCACCATGGGGGCGCGGCCGGTCGCCTGCTTGAACTTCCTCCGCTTCGGCTCGCCCGAGCATCCCAAGACCCGCCATCTCGTCGCCGGGGTGGTGGCGGGCATCGGCGGCTACGGCAATTCCTTCGGCGTGCCGACGGTCGGCGGATCGGTCGGCTTTAATAAGGGTTACGACGGCAACATCCTCGTCAACGCTTTTGCCGTCGGGATCGCGAGGGCCGACGCGCTCTTCACCGCCAAGGCGACCGGGGTCGGGAACCCGATCGTCTATCTCGGCTCCAAGACCGGGCGCGACGGCATCCACGGCGCGACCATGGCCTCGGCCGCCTTCGAGGCGGACGCCGAGGAGAAGCGCCCGACGGTGCAGGTCGGCGACCCGTTTGCCGAGAAGCTCTTGCTCGAAGCCTGCCTCGAGCTGATGGCCTCGGGCGCGGTCGTCGCCATCCAGGACATGGGCGCGGCGGGCCTCACCTCCTCGGCGGTCGAGATGGGGGCGAAGGGCGGTCTCGGGGTCGAGCTCGACCTCGATCGCGTCCCGTGCCGCGAGGCGGCCATGACCGCCTACGAAATGATGCTCTCGGAAAGCCAGGAGCGCATGCTGATGGTGCTGAGGCCGGAGCTCCAGGCTCGGGCCGAGGACATTTTTCGCAAGTGGGGGCTCGACTTCGCCGTCATCGGCAAGACGACCGAAACCAAGTGCTTCGTCGTCAAGCATGAGGGTAAGGTCAAGGCCGACCTGCCGATCAAGGAGCTCGGCGACGAAGCGCCCCTCTACGACCGGCCGTGGACGCAGACCCAGCCCTCGGGCGTTCTCGACGGCGCGGCGATCGAGCCGCCGCTGCCGACCGACGCGGCGCTCCTGAAACTCTTGCGTTCGCCCGACCTTTGCTCCAAGCGCTGGGTCTACGAGCAGTATGATACGCTCATTCTCGGCAACACCGTCCAAGGCCCCGGCGGCGGCGCGGCGGTGATAAGGCTCGGCGACGGGCCGAAAGGCCTCGCGCTGACGACCGACTGCGCCGAGCGCTATTGCGAGGCCGATCCGCGCGAGGGGGCCAGACAAGCGGTCGCGGAAGCCTGGCGCAACCTCGTCGCCGTCGGGGCGCGGCCGCTGGCGCTGACCGACAACTTGAATTTCGGCAACCCCGAGAAGCCGGACGCGATGGGCCAGCTCGTCGGCTGCATCGAGGGCATCGGCGACGCCGCGAGGGCGCTCGATTTCCCGATCGTCTCGGGCAACGTGTCGCTCTACAACGAGACCCTGGGCGCAGGGATCCCGCCCACCCCCGCGATCGGCGGCGTCGGCCTCATCGCCGACGTGGGGAGGACGATGACGCCCGCCTTCAAGGCCAAGGGTCACGACATCCTCATCGTCGGCGGGCCCCCAAGTTGGCTCGGCTGTTCGGCCTGGCTCAGCGTCATCGCGGGCCGCGAGGAGGGCGCGCCTCCCCCGGTCGACCTCGCCGCCGAGCGCTTGAACGGCGAATTCGTCGCTTCCCTCATCGCCGAGCGCCGGATCAGCGCCGCCCAGGACCTTGCCGACGGGGGGCTTGCGGTCGCGCTCGCGGAGATGGCGATGGCCGGAGGGATCGGCGCGACGGTCGAAGCCTTTGGCCCCGAGCACGCGTTCTTCTTCGGCGAGGACCAGGGCCGCTACGCGCTGACCGCCTTGCCCGCCGAAACCGCCCCCATTCTCGAAGCGGCGGCCCAAGCGGGCGTCGCGGTCGCCCGGATCGGGGTCACCGGCGGCGACGCCCTGACGCTCGGGCGCGCGGCGCCGGTCGGGCTTCAGGCGTTGCGCGCGGCGCACGAGACCTGGCTGCCCGACACGATGAGCCGCCCCGGGGGAAGAGCCGCATGATACCCTTCGTCGTCGTCAAAACGCGCAAAGGGCTCGCCTATCTGCGGCCGGAGCATGTCATCGCCGTCAATTCGGGCGATCCGGCCGAATGCACGGTCCTCATGACCGACGGCGTGACCATCGCCGCCGCCGAACCCGCCGAGGACGTCGTCGCGCGGCTCGAGGCGGAGGCGCGCGAAGAGGACGACGCCGTTCTAATCAAGGAGAGCAAAAACCATGGCCATGTCGCTCGCTGAAATCGAAACGATGATCCGCGAGGCGTTCCCCGACGCGCGCGTCGAGGTGAAGGACCTCGCGGGCGACGGAAACCACTATTCCGCCAACGTCGTGACCGCCGCCTTCAAGGGCAGGAGCAAGGTGCAGCAGCACCAGATGGTCTATGCGGCCCTCAAGGGCAAGATGGGCGGCGACTTGCACGCGCTGGCGCTCACGACGTCGGAAAGCTAGCGCGGCCGCGGCCAAGGCCAAAGCGGCGCCGACCCAAGCCGATGCGGCGCCGAGGGCGAATCCATGCCAAGTTCTTGCAAGAGCCGCCCATTCCCGTTTTGAGCGTTTTCAAGGGTTTGGCCGTCGCAACGGGAGAATTTGGTCCTCCCAACCCAACGGCTCACGCTCAAGGAGCGTGGAGAACCGGAGGCTTGAGCAAGGGAGGCGTCCCGAGGAGCCTGCCCTCCAGCGAGGGAAGGGTCAAAGGCGCTCGCTGGCCTTCCGGGCGACGCGTGCGCCAGGGACAGCATAGCCCCGCCCACCGCCTGCGCCGTTTTCAAAAGCGCGGCAACCGAACGCCAAATGCGCGGCCTGAAGCTTCCGGCGCGCCCAAAAACCCCTTCCATTTCGTTCCATTCGCTTCACTTTCTTTCCGCGGATCGAGCCTTTTCAATAGGTTGCGCGGGGCTCCCGGGCCAAAAAAAAAATTCATCCCCACCGGCGCTCAATCGGGCGCGGGCGGTGGGTGGGGGTGATCGAAAACCATCCTGAGCTTGGCCTTTCGCGAAGCATCGATCTTCTCTCTCACCCCAATCCATGCGACCGACTGGCGGACCGTCGCCTCCGCTTGCGTTCGCTCCCGCCGCTCACCGAGCCGGTCGTTCAATCTCGTTCTTGCTTTGTACCATACTTTTCGATATTCCGCAAGACAATACCGCAGAACGTTTCGCCCACGCGCGATCCGTCCGGTCCGGCAACGCGCGATGCGCCCGGCGGGCGCCGCCGCTCCCGCGAGAGAGCGCAACCGCGTCGTCATCCGGCCGCGAAGCGCTCACTGCGGCAATAGGAAACAGGGTTCTGCAACGAACGAACAGGGAAGCGGCGACGAGCGAACAGGGAACGAGCAGGGAATTTATGCGAGGAAACAGGGATCGCCGCCATGCCTCTTCGCCTCGCGACGTGCGGCTGACCATCGTTCGCTAGCAATTCTGGAAAGGCGAACGAGAAGCGAGCGGAAGCCGCGACGGCGGAGAGCTGAGCGGGTTCACTTCGCCAAGCGCCTCGAACCTCGTCCTTCGAGGCCGCTTCGCGGCGCCTCGGGACGAGGTCGGCGGCTGCAATGCGCCGCTTGGGCGGCTTCGTCGGCTGTCACGGCCCTGACCTCGGCCCGGGCCGGAAATTGCGGAAGGTCAGCGAGTAGCGCAGCCGCTCCACCCCGGGGATGCTGTGCTCCCACTCGGCGCGCGCCGGGCCGCGCAGCAGATAGGCGGAGCGCGGCGCAAGGCGGAGCGATGCGCGCTCCCAGCCCGGGCCCGCCTTCTTGCGGAAGCGAAATGTGCACTCGGCCAGGAGCGAGACGCCGATCACCTCGCCGAAGACCGGGCGGTCCCTGTGCCAGCCGATCGCGGCGCCGGGCTCGTATTCCGTCACCAGGAGCTGTTCGAAGGCGCGCGCGTCGAGGCCGGCGAAGCGGGCGGCCTTCGCGCGGACGGGATGGAAGATTTTTGGGACGGGGCCCGCCTCGCGGAGTTTGGCTTCGCTGAAGTCATAGCGCCAGCCAAACGACACGACGCGCCTCTTGCCGGAAAAGCCGTGGAATTCGAACGCCTTGAGCGGCAGGCGCGCGATCTCGGCGACGAGCGCGCGCTCTTCGCCCTCGTCGAGAACGTCCGGTCGATAGCGGAAGCCGTCCGGCAAATCGGGTCTACGTTAAACAGGCTCAGTTGGTCGGCCACCGCGTTTCATCGGCCGCGCTTCGCGCGTTCTCCTTCCCCAGCCCTGCTGGGGAAGGTGGCGCGAAGCGCCGGATGGGGTGTGGCCCGCTGCATGAACCTCAGTCCGCTTGCACGAACGTCACCGCGAACCTTTCATCGACGCGTCCCTGCTTTCCGCACCCCAGTTGGCGACACTTGGCACGCTTCGCGGAACGGGAGTTCATGTCTGGCGCAGCGCCGCACGAATGCGCTCGACGACGATCGGCAGTCCGCCGATGATGAGCTCGTCGGGAAATCGAAGAACGCGAAATCCCGCGCGTCGAAACCATGCATCCCTCTCGGCGTCCTTGATCTTCGCATCCGCCGTCTCGTGCGTGCGGCCGTCCGCTTCGACGACGATTTTTCGCGCAAGGCAAACGAAATCCGCGAAATAGGGTCCGATCGGCGTTTGCCTGCGAAAGCCGTGTCCGTCGATCTGATGATTCCGCACCGCGCGCCAAAGCATGGTCTCCGCCCTCGTCATGTTCTGACGCTGCAACCGAGCGAACTTGCGCGAGGACTGACGGAAACGCGGTGGCTCGTCTATCTTGTCTACCTATCACAAGCGTGACCCCTTCCCCACTGCCCCCACTGCTGGGAGGCGGCACGGAGCGCCGGATGGTGAATGGTCGCTTTCTAAGCCAGGAGTTGCATTGCACGGCCGTCACCGCGAGGATTTCATCGACAAATTCCTGCTCTCCACACCCCATCCGGCGCTCCGCGCCACCTTCCCCGCTTCGCGGAGAAGGGGGAGACGCGGCGGCCGGGCGCAACTCGATAAAGAAATGACTTGTGTGAATCCGGTAGGCCGACGGCTCCGTCCCGATTGAGATCGGGATCGGCGAAGAGGCCGGCGCAACGGTCGAGGAGCGGCGCGACGCTCACGAGGTCGTCGTCGCGCCCGGCCAGATGCGCGGCGCCGCTCGACCAGCGCCAGTCTTCCGCCCGTTTGACAAGCCGCGCCCGCACGCGGTTCAAAGCCACATAGCGCGCCGCCGTCATCAGATGCTCAATGCAGCCGATGTCGGTCCCACTGTGTCACCCCCGCGAAAGCGGGGGTCCAGAGAACATCCGCGGGCGCTTGACCGCGAAGCGGCTTGGCTGCGACACATGACAATGCTGGACCCCGCTTTCGCGCCGCTTTCCGCGGGGGTGAAATGGGCAAGGGCGTTTGGATGAGAGAGCGACGCTACAGCGTCACCATCATGGCGAGCCGGCGCAACGGAACGCTTCTCATGTGGGCGTAACGAACCATCTCGGAGCGCGCGCGTTTCAGCATCGCAACGGGGTCGGCTCGCAGTTCACCGCGAAATACGGCGTCAAGACGCTCGTCTGGTACGAGCAGTTGAAGAAATGGGAGCGACGGTGGAAGCTCGAGCTGATCGAGCGGTTCATCCCGGACTGGCGAGACCTTTACGAGACGCTGAACAATTGATTTTCGAGATGCCTGTGGCGGCGTCTCTGGACCCCCGCTTTCGCGGGGGTGAGTGCGTCCGTGATGTTGTCTTGTCAGGGGGGTGAAAGTCCAACCGATGTGAAGTCGTGACACATGTAGCCGAAGGCAACTGCGTCGTCGCGAGACGGGGTGGGGAGCAGCCGGAGGCGAACGAACAGCCCGCAGGACGACGAACCCGTTTCGGCGGCGTGGCGCGGCGAGCCTGCTCACTCATGGCGAAGCCTGGGTCATGAGACCCGCCGGGCGCGTTGAGACGACTGCGAAAACGACGCTCGGGCCCATAACGTGGTTGGGGGCGGGATGTTCGGACGGCGAGACAAAGGAAGCGGAGAGACCTGCGCGGCGTGTGCGAGCCGGGCAGGAGTCGAGAGCCCGCATACTACCGCTGTGGTCTGCGTCCGGAAGGGACGGACCGCGAGAGGACGGGGCAACATAAACCCGTGCGAGGGAAGGTGGGCAGGAAGGGGATGCGCGATGAACGGGTCGAGGCAACAGACCGTCGGGAGTGCCGACGAGGCTACACAAGGCGGAGAGGCTCGACGTGACTTTACGTGGGTCGAAGCCTCGATCTGGACGGAACGCATGCTGTCGGCGCTGGGCAACGGCGTCAAAGGCGGCAAATGGTTCAGTTTGATGGATAAGGTGTTCGCGCCCAAGACGCTGGCGGCGGCCTGGACGAAGGTCCGGGCCAACAGAGGCGCGGCGGGCGTGGATGGGCAAAGCATCGAGCGGTTCGCGGCGAAGGCCGAAGATTATCTGGCCGAGCTGTCGGCGGCGCTGCGGGAGGGATCATACCACCCGCAAGCCGTCAAACGGGTCGACATCCCCAAGGGCGATGGAAGAACGAGGCCGCTGGGCATTCCGACGGTCAAGGATCGCATCGTCCAGCAGGCTGTCCGGCTCGTGATCGAACCGATTTTCGAAACGCGGTTCCGCGACGGGAGCTACGGCTTCCGACCGGGACGCGGATGCCATGACGCGCTGCGGGAAGTCGATCGGCTGATCACGGACGGCTACGCCCACGTCGTAGACGCGGACTTGGCCGGCTATTTCAATTCGATCCCGCATGATCGGCTGTTGGCGCGGGTCGAGGAGAAGGTCAGCGATGGCCGGGTTCTCGATCTGATCCGCGGCTGGCTGAAGGCCGACATCCTGAAAGGGCTGGAGAGGTGGACGCCGGCACGCGGCTCGCCGCAAGGCGCGGTGATCAGCCCGCTGCTGGCCAACATCTACCTCGACCCGCTGGATGCGGCGATGGCCGAACGCGGGCGCCGCATGGTGCGGTATGCGGACGACTTCGTCATCCTGTGCCGGACACGCGAGGAGGCGGACGCCGCCCTCGCGGAGGTGCGCGCCTGGGTGGGCGAAAACGGCCTCGCGCTGCACCCCGAAAAGACGCATGTCGGCGACTGCCGGCAGCCGGGGCAAGGGTTCGAGTTCCTCGGCTACCGTTTCGAAGCCGGCCAGCGTCACGTGCGCCAGAAGAGCCTGAACAAGTTCAAGGACAGCATAAGGGAGAAGACGCGGCGCACACGCGGCGACAGCCTCGCCTGCGCCGTGAAGGATCTCAACCCGCTGTTGCGCGGCTGGTTCGGCTACTTCAAATATGCCCATCACACCACCTTCGGCAAGCTCGACGGGTTTGTCAGGCGGCGGCTGCGCGCCGTCCTGCGCAAGCAGGAAAAGCGCCCAGGGCGGGGCGTCTGCCGCGCCGACCATCAACGCTGGCCAAATGCCTTCTTCGCAGAAGCCGGGCTGTTCGCGCTTCACACGGCCTGGTTATCAGCGAGACAGTCTCGATGAAGAAACCACCGACCGGAGAGCCGTATGCGGGAAAACCGCCCGTACGGTTCGGAGGGAGGGGTCGGCGAAAGCCGATCCCTACCCCTATCAACCTCCGAACGTCTTCCCGTTCCCTCCGGCGCCCTCGCCGAGCGCGAGCGCCTCCTCGCGGTCGGGGGCGAGAATGAGATGAACGTGGTTGGGCGTCAGGCAATAGGCAAAAGACCGCCACGCCGTGGTTGCGGCATTGGCTCGCCAGGAGATCGCGATAGAGCGCGTCGTCGTCCTCGCCGAATAACACGCGCTCGCGCCGGGCGCCGCGCTCACGTGACGTGATGCAGCAGGCCAGGGACGACGAAGCGGGCGATGCGGGCCATATGGATCCTCGGGCGATATGCTGTGGCGATCGAATTGGGGATTGAGTAAACCGTCGGCGGCCGTAAGCCGCGATCGGAAGGCGCCGATGGCGGCGAAAAAAGGAAAAGACGGGCGAGTCGCCGTAATTTCGAAATTTGGCGCTATGACATGGCCAAGGAGCGAGACTGTGGTCGAATGTGCCTTTGCCGACGAAGTGCTTCACGCTGGCAAATTCTGCGCGACGATCGCACGGGCGCGCGTGGCGCACTTTCATCGGCGACGGTTTATTCCTACGCCGAGGGATGACACCGCGACTGTCTCCTTCGTCAAGTTTGAGGGCAAGACCTACGCCGTGACTGCTCGCCACGTCATCGAAGCATTCGCCGCGCAAGCGGCGGCTGAAGGAATAGTGAACGAGAGCTATTTCCTGCCGGCGGCGCCGGGCGTGGAGTTGCACCCGACGTTCATTTCGCCGCCGGCGCAGTGGCCCGACAAAGACCCCGACATTGCTCTGCGCCAGATTGACGATGATCTTTCTGCGTACATCGGCAAGGAGGCTTTTCCGTTAATGCGGGAACCCAAGCCCGAATTTCCTATTCGCTACGCCGCGGCTATCGGTTTCCCGACCTTGGAGAAAAGTGAAAACAAGAGCGGCGGGGTTTCAATGCGTGGTGTTCATGCTATCGCTGAAGGAGTCGGATCGCGAGAGGATGCCGACCAGCTTCAGTTCTTCAGCGAGCTTTTCGAAAGGGTGCCCGTAAGCTCGCTTAGCGGCGTAAGCGGAGGCCCTGTTTTTTGGAGCGACGGAGAGCACTTTGGGCTCATTGGGTTCGTCAAGCAGGCGCTTGATGTGAATCCCGTCGAGGGCGAGCAGACAATTTATGCCGGACCTAGGGTAAGTTTTGTCTGCCAGCGCACCAGCTTCGACCTGTTTGCTCGCTGGGCCGAATACGCCAACACGGAAATGCCGAAAAGGCGCGAAGTCCTCAATAGGTGGGCCGAGGCGCAAATGGCGAAGACGAAGGCAGGTAGGCAGCAACCGAATGGTAATTCGGCCGGTTCATAAGCTGGCTGCACTTCAGAGCCCTAGCATTACGGCTTCATTCAATCGCCCAAGTCTCCGCTTCGGGCCGCGCCGTTTCGGACGCGGATCGCGGCCTGTGAGGGCGGCGAGGCCGTTAAGGAACGCCGCGGAGCCGAGCGGGCGCCCATCGTCTCGGTGGCCCGCAGGGAAAAAGCATCAACCGGTTCATCGTCCATCAACTCAAAGCGACGTCGTGAGGTAGACTAGGCTTAAACCCACATAACGAGTGCTGCTTGATGACCGAACTTAAAGCATTTGTTGCGCACAGCTTTACGCCGGGTGATAAAGATCATTTTTCTCCTACTGACCAGGCTGTGGTGGGCGAATTCCTTAAGATCCTAGACGAAATCGCGAAGCTAAATCCGAATTTTTCATGGGAACATGCTGAGCTTGCCCAACCACGAGAAGTCAGCACAAGGTTCTATCTCTGTGGTCGGATAAGACTGTGTTTATCGCCATCTGTACGAAAAACGAACAGGTGATAACCAGTCTCAGTCCTAGGCGACTGCGCTGGTTTGGTAGACAGACAGAAGATGTCGTTTGGAAGACGTCCGATTGGATCATCCAGGAAATCGGCTTTGCAATAGGACGTGGCTGCAAACTGATAATTCTTCTTGAAGAGGGAGTTAGAAGGCCTGGCGGCTTGCAAGGTGATTTGGAGTATATTGAGTTTGCCCGTGCGTCTCCCGCCAACTGTTTCACGAAACTTTTGCAAATGATTAACAACATTGTGCCGCAGGTAAGGGCACTTGCTCCTGCTCAGGGTGCGCCGGTGTCTCTGCCCGAGAAGCATCCCGAAGTCACCGGAGGCGTTCGATTGGAAAACACCTAGTCAATCGTGGAGTTCGACAGAATACCAATTCGCGTTCCATATGGCCAAGCTTGATAAAGAAGACCAGATTGCGGAAAGCATAAGCAAGTCCTTCGTAGCTAATTCGTCTTTTTCACCGATCCAGAAAACAGCATGGCCTGCGTTTTGCGAATGGGATCAAATTGTTTATGGGAAGAATGGGAGTATCACCGAACTAAGACAGCTAGCAATTGTTCATTCTGAAAACAATGAAATTTTCAGATATCTTGCTCTTGCTCTTGCGTATTTTAAACAATTCAACGAATCTGCTCAGAATTATGAAATTGCGGCTGAAAAGGCAAGAGATCCGCATGACAAAATTTCTCTTTTAAGCAAGGCTGCTGTGCAGTACGTGCGCGATGGGGAAAGGGAGTCCGTAATAGAGCAGTTAGTAGAAAAGGTAAGGAAGATTACAGTGGAAAATAATATTCATGAGAATGATGCACTCTTGGTACTGAAGGATATTTTCAACGAGTTAAAGGATACAGATATGCTCATTGCGATAATGCAGAGGATGGTAGAGTTAGCTCCTTCAGATACAGATACCCGGTTTGCCTTAGCGTCTGAGCATGCTAAAAGAAGCAATGAGGTGTTGTCGTTATATATCATTACAGGATGATACCGGTGGGCGACCGGCAGTCAGGTGCCTGGAACAACTTATGGGTAACGTATAGCGCTTAGGAGTTGAAGGCCCATTCCGTAGCTGCTTATCGGAAAGCCGAGGAGATGGGCGAGACACTCGCAATTAGCAATCTAGCTTTGAAGTTCCTTTCGGAAGGATTTATCGATGAGGCAACACGACTATGCAAGGAGGCAATGAGTGCACCTAAATACCATGATAACCTCCTGACCACTATTTTTGAGGCAAATAACTTATTCGAAGTCGAAGAGAAAAAGATCGAAGAAATCCTTAAAGCGGTTGCTAAGGAGACCAGGTTGTACTCTAAGCGTGGGCGAGGACTTGCGCAAATAACCCCCTCACACTTGTCAGGTAAATGGGAAGGAGACGAATGTACATTGGATGTCGATGTAAACGGCATGGAATTCGTTGCGAGGGGGAATTTCACAAAGCAAACAAATCCACTGACAAGCGGGCTTGGTGGGCTTTTGCACAGCGGTCAATCATCGATGGTTGTTTACAAGGAGGAATGGCGGGTCGAATACAGAGGTAAAATCCACGGACGAACCGTGGAAGCTCATGTAGCAAGAGAATTAATAGATGACAGCCGGACACTGCTCAGCTCGATTGTGAATTCTATCCCCGTTTTGCTTGTATTGTCCTGCGATGAGAACGAGTTTGAAGCTATGGAACGCCCGCGGGATCAGCAAGCAAAATGGTACAAGCTAAAAAGAGTCCCTGTTGCATAGCATGACCTTTGCGAGTATTGATTCGGGACCCGAATAGTGCTGCGAGCGTATCGCGAAAGCCGGAGCGATAAGGAACGGCGGGAGGCTGTTCAAGCCCATTTCACCGACATTCGCCGCATGCCGCCTCCGACGACGGCCAATGTGGCCGGCATTCGCGATTTTCTCAAGCGGGTTGCCGGTTCCATAGCGCCCCGACGCGCTCGAGGCGTCAAGAACGGCCGTCGCGCGGGTGACCTCCGTCCAGTCCGGCGCGGCAATAGCGCACGTCTCCCGTCCATTTGAGTCGAACGCGTCACGCTTGCCGCCTTCCACCCGGTTGATGCGACCGGCGGAGGCCGCAACTTAAGCGATCATTCGGTGAATCTCGGCGACCAGGGTCTTCGAAATCGCAAATGGGGCGACGCCGAATGGAAGGCCGCGCGCGCCGCGATCGAGGCGCAGAGCGCGCGCGATGAGGCTCAGAAGGGGGGGTGACCTTTTGTGCCCTTGGCGCGAACCTTCAAGTCCTTCGTGTTTAATTTTTCAACACAAAGGACACGACGGTGGCACGAAGGTCACGAGATCATTCGTTTTGTTCCCCGCTTCAGCTGGACGACCTTGAAGTTGATCAGCATTACGGTATCCCCCAACTCCCTGCACGGGTTCAAAGCCAAAGAGCGCGCCGCCGTCATCAGGCGCTCCTCGTCCGTCGCAACCGAGCCGAACCGTCGCCTGGAAGAGATGGCCGGTCACCTTGAGCCGCGCGTTGATTGTCGACGAATAACGCCGGCTGGAGCAGGTCAATGCAGCCGATGTCGGTCCCACTGTGTCACCCCCGCGAAAGCGGGGGTCCAGAGAACATCCGCGGGCGCTTGACCGCGAAGCGGCTTGGCTGCGACACATGACAATGCCGGACCCCGCTTTCGCGCCGCTATCCGCGGGGGTGAAATGGGCAAGGGCGTTTGGATGAGAGAGCGACGCTACAGCGTCACCATCATGGCGAGCCGGCGCAACGGAACGCTTCTCATGGGGGCGTAACGAACCATCTCGGAGCGCGCGCGTTTCAGCATCGCAACGGGGTCGGCTCGCAGTTCACCGCGCAATACGGCGTCAAGACGCTCGTCTGGTACGAGCATTACGGCGATGTCAGGGACGCGATCGCGCGGGAAAAGCAGTTGAAGAAATGGGAGCGACGGTGGAAGCTCGAGCTGATCGAGCGGTTCAATCCGGACTGGCGAGACCTTTACGAGACGCTGAACAATTGATTTTCGAGATGCCTGTGGCGGCGTCTCTGGACCCCCGCTTTCGCGGGGGTGAGTGCGTCCGTGATGTTGTCTTGTCAGGGGGGTGAAAGTCCAACCGATGTGAAGTCGTGACACATGTAGCCGAAGGCAACTGCGTCGTCGCGAGACGGGGTGGGGAGCAGCCGGAGGCGAACGAACAGCCCGCAGGACGACGAACCCGTTTCGGCGGCGTGGCGCGGCGAGCCTGCTCACTCATGGCGAAGCCTGGGTCATGAGACCCGCCGGGCGCGTTGAGACGACTGCGAAAACGACGCTCGGGCCCATAACGTGGTTGGGGGCGGGATGTTCGGACGGCGAGACAAAGGAAGCGGAGAGACCTGCGCGGCGTGTGCGAGCCGGGCAGGAGTCAGAGCCCGCATACTACCGCTGTGGTCTGCGTCCGGAAGGGACGGACCGCGAGAGGACGGGGCAACATAAACCCGTGCGAGGGAAGGTGGGCAGGAAGGGGATGCGCGATGAACGGGTCGAGGCAACAGACCGTCGGGAGTGCCGACGAGGCTACACAAGGCGGAGAGGCTCGACGTGACTTTACGTGGGTCGAAGCCTCGATCTGGACGGAACGCATGCTGTCGGCGCTGGGCAACGGCGTCAAAGGCGGCAAATGGTTCAGTTTGATGAGCCAGTTGCAAATTTATTTGAAACGCCTCTCATAACCCCTCTCAAATCGAGGCAATATATTTAGAACTCCATCCAACGGTTGTCAAGGCAATATTCTAAAAGATTCCGCTTTACTGTGAGAAAGATTTCTATATAGTGTCGATTCTATCGTCCTGAACCCTAGCAACAGCAATGACCGACGATCCTCTCGACGCTATGAAAGCGCGCTGGAACCACATCCAGGGCTATCTGTTTCCTTGGCTTCGCGAGGAAGTCGACCCGATGACCGAAGCGCTCGGGCGGCTCGTCACGACCCTCGACGTGATCGGCCTCGAGGCCTTCGTTCCCGAACCGCCCCGAGGCGCCGGCCGCCCGCCTGACGATCGCCGCGCCCTCGCCAGGGCTTTCGTCGCCAAGGCGGTGCTGGGCGTTCCTACCACCACCGCTCTGATCGAGCGCCTCGATGTCGACAGGTCGCTGCGTCGCATTCTCGGTTGGGAACGACGCTCGCAAGTGCCATCGGAAGCTACCTTTTCCCGCGCCTTCGCGGAGTTTGCGCAGGGCGATCTGCCCGACAAGATGCACGCGGCGCTGATCGAGCGCTCGCTCGGCGGGCGCATCGTCGGCGTGATCGCGCGCGACGCGACCGAGATCGAGGCGCGCGAGAAGCCGGTCAAGACGGAGCCGAACGACAAAAAGGGGGATCCGCCGCCGCCCGATGGCGCTCAGCCGACGCGCAAGCGCGGACGCCCGCGCAAGGACGAGGAACGGCCAAAACCCGAGCCGACGCGCCTCGAACGGCAGACCACGCAGAACCTCGATCAGATGCTCGCCGATCTGCCCACCGCGTGCGATGTCGGCTCCAAGAAGAACAGCAAGGGCTACAAGGAAACCTGGATCGGCTACAAACTGCATCTGGATGTCGCCTGCGGCCAAATCCCGGTCTCCTGCGTACTGACCTCGGCTTCCGTCCACGACAGTCAGGTCGCCATTCCCTTGATGACCATGACCGGCGCCCGCGTCTCCTATCTCTACGATCTAATGGATGCGGCCTACGACGCCGCCGCCATCCATGACCACAGCAAGGCGCTCGGCCATGCGCCGATCATCGATCGCAACTTTCGCGCCCAGCACGAAGCCAAGGCCGAATGGGCCAAAGAAGTCGAGCGCATGAAACTCATCCATATGCCCGATCCGGACGACGTGATTTTTGATTTTCGCACCCTGGCCGAACGCGTCAACGCCCGACTGAAGGATGAATTCGGCGCACGGTCCGTGCGCGTGCGCGGCGCGATCAAGGTCAAATGCCACCTCATGTTCGGCGTGGTGGCACTCGCGGTCGATCAAATACTCCGCGTCACGCAGCTCAGGCCCGCGCCGGCCTGAGCGCCGGCCCCTCCGCCCCGCGAACACAGGGAAAATTCGCCGCGTCGATGAATTTTGCAAGAGGCTCTGATGGATAAGGTGTTCGCGCCCAAGACGCTGGCGGCGGCCTGGACGAAGGTCCGGGCCAACAGAGGCGCGGCGGGCGTGGATGGGCAAAGCATCGAGCGGTTCGCGGCGAAGGCCGAAGATTATCTGGCCGAGCTGTCGGCGGCGCTGCGGGAGGGATCATACCACCCGCAAGCCGTCAAACGGGTCGACATCCCCAAGGGCGATGGAAGAACGAGGCCGCTGGGCATTCCGACGGTCAAGGATCGCATCGTCCAGCAGGCTGTCCGGCTCGTGATCGAACCGATTTTCGAAACGCGGTTCCGCGACGGGAGCTACGGCTTCCGACCGGGACGCGGATGCCATGACGCGCTGCGGGAAGTCGATCGGCTGATCACGGACGGCTACGCCCACGTCGTAGACGCGGACTTGGCCGGCTATTTCAATTCGATCCCGCATGATCGGCTGTTGGCGCGGGTCGAGGAGAAGGTCAGCGATGGCCGGGTTCTCGATCTGATCCGCGGCTGGCTGAAGGCCGACATCCTGAAAGGGCTGGAGAGGTGGACGCCGGCACGCGGCTCGCCGCAAGGCGCGGTGATCAGCCCGCTGCTGGCCAACATCTACCTCGACCCGCTGGATGCGGCGATGGCCGAACGCGGGCGCCGCATGGTGCGGTATGCGGACGACTTCGTCATCCTGTGCCGGACACGCGAGGAGGCGGACGCCGCCCTCGCGGAGGTGCGCGCCTGGGTGGGCGAAAACGGCCTCGCGCTGCACCCCGAAAAGACGCATGTCGGCGACTGCCGGCAGCCGGGGCAAGGGTTCGAGTTCCTCGGCTACCGTTTCGAAGCCGGCCAGCGTCACGTGCGCCAGAAGAGCCTGAACAAGTTCAAGGACAGCATAAGGGAGAAGACGCGGCGCACACGCGGCGACAGCCTCGCCTGCGCCGTGAAGGATCTCAACCCGCTGTTGCGCGGCTGGTTCGGCTACTTCAAATATGCCCATCACACCACCTTCGGCAAGCTCGACGGGTTTGTCAGGCGGCGGCTGCGCGCCGTCCTGCGCAAGCAGGAAAAGCGCCCAGGGCGGGGCGTCTGCCGCGCCGACCATCAACGCTGGCCAAATGCCTTCTTCGCAGAAGCCGGGCTGTTCGCGCTTCACACGGCCTGGTTATCAGCGAGACAGTCTCGATGAAGAAACCACCAACCGGAGAGCCGTATGCGGGAAAACCGCCCGTACGGTTCGGAGGGAGGGGTCGGCGAAAGCCGATCCCTACCCCTATCAACCTCCGAACGTCTTCCCGTTCCCTCCGGCGCCCTCGCCGAGCGCGAGCGCCTCCTCGCGGTCGGGGGCAAGAACGAGATGATCGAAGCGCTGTCGGCTCCAGCGGGAGGGGACAGCTCACCCCCGAGTCGGCGAGGCGCGCGCGATAAAATCTTGAATCCGGGCGGCAAGACGCCGATATCGGGGCCGGCCGCGGTCCCCGACGCCCGGCCCCGACCCTTTTCCCGTTCTGATACGAGGCCAGACTTGACCGCCGACGCCCAAACCCCGACAAACGAAGCAGCGACCACCCAGAGCTTCGAGGCCGACGTTTCGCGCCTGCTGCATCTGATGGTCCATTCGGTCTATTCCGACCGCGAGATCTTCGTCCGCGAACTCGTCTCCAACGCCGCCGACGCCTGCGAGAAGCTGCGCTACGAGGCGATCGCAAAACCCGAGCTGATCGAGAGCGGACCGTTCGCGATCACCGTCGCGCTCGACCCCGAAAAGAAGACGCTGACGGTCGCCGACAACGGCGTCGGCATGACACGCCAGGAAGCGATCGATGGGCTGGGCGCCATCGCCCGGTCCGGCACCAAGGCCTTCCTCGACAAGCTCACGGCCGAGGACGCGAGCAGGGAAGCCCTGGCGCTGATCGGCCAGTTCGGCATCGGCTTCTACTCCTCCTTCATGGTCGCCGACGAGGTCGTGGTCGAGACGCGGCGGGCCGGCGGGCCTGAGGCCTGGCGCTGGTCGTCCGACGGCCAGGGGTCGTTCACCATCGCGCCGCTGCCGCTCGAGGCCGCGCCCGAGCGCGGCACGCGCGTCGTCCTCCATCTGAACCAGGCCTCGCACGAGTTCGTCGACGCCTGGCGCCTCGAGCGGATCGTGCGCGAGCATTCCGGCGCGGTCCCGGTGCCGATCGACCTTATCGACAAGCCGGGCGCCGAGCCCCGCCGCATCGCCGACGGCGCGGCGATCTGGGCGAAGGCGAAATCCGAGGTCAAGCCGGAGGAATATGCCGAGTTCTACCGCGGCCTGTCCGGCCAGTTCGACCAGCCGGCGCTGACCATGCACTGGCGCGCCGAGGGGCGGCACGAATACACCGTGCTCGCCTTCATCCCCGGCTCGCGGCCGTTCGACCTGTTCGACCCCCTCCGCAAGGGTCGCAACAAGCTCTACGTGCGGCGGGTGCTCATCACCGAGGACGCCGACATCCTGCCCGGCTGGCTGCGCTTCGTCCGCCTCGTCGTCGACAGCGCCGACCTGCCGCTCAACGTCTCGCGCGAGCTGATCCAGAAGAGCGACGTGTTCGCCGCGATCCGCAAGGGCGTCACCAACCGGGTAGTGCAGGAGCTCGGCAAGCTCGCGGAGTCCGAGCCGGAGAAATACGCCAAGGTGTGGGAGCATTTCGGCGCGGTCATCAAGGAGGGCCTGTACGAGGATCCCGAGCGGCGCGACGGCCTCTACAAGATCGCGCGCTTCGCCTCCACCACGAACCCGGCCGGCGACCGGACGCTCGCGCAATATGTCGCGTCTTTGCGCGAGAACCAGACGGCGATCTATTACCTCACCGGCGACGACTCGAAGCGCCTCGCCGCGAGCCCGCAACTCGAGGGTTTTCGCCCCCGCGGAGTCGAGGTCCTGCTGCTCTCCGATCCGGTCGACGCCTTCTGGGTCTCGACCGCGGCCGGCTTCGACGGCAAGCCGTTCAAGTCGGTGAGCCAGGGCGCAGCCGACATCAAGTCGATCGCGCTGATCGAGGGGGCGACAGCGCCGGCCGAAGCCTCGGGCGAGGTCGCGACGCTGTTCGCCTTCTTCAAGCAGACGCTGGAGAAGGAGGTCGCGGAGGTGCGCGGCTCGGATCGGCTCACCGACAGCGTCGCCTGCCTCATCGCGCCGGACTTCGGGCCCGACCGGCAGCTCGAGAAAATGCTCGCCGCGCACGGGCGACTCTCCGAGAGGGCGAAGCCCATCCTCGAGATCAACCCGACCCATCCGCTGACGAAAGCGCTCGCGGGCCGCTTCGTCGCCGGCAAGGACAAGCCGCTCGTCGAGGACGCGGCCTGGCTGATGCTCGACGAGGCGCGGCTCCTGGAAGGCGCGAGCCTCGAGGACCCGCCGGCCTTCGCCGCCCGCCTGCGTCGGGTGCTGGAGAAGGCGCTGGGGTAGGCTGGTCCGGGTTTGGTTTCGCCTGCCGGCGCTGGCCCGACCGAAGTCGAGACGGCCAGCGCCGCTTTACGCCGTGTTTTGGGCAAGGTAAAATCCCAGGACGGTACAGTAGAGTGTAAGTACGCACATCGTTCGACTGGGCTATATTGCGGGGATCTCTAATATAAAAACGCAAAAAGCGAAGTCGAACGGAAGGTCAAATTCGAGCGGCCGACAAGGCGACGCTAAACCGCCTCCTAACCCTCTGAAAATGCACAAACCCGAACCCTAAGCCCGAAAGGACCTATTCCTTCCGCTCGGCGAAAGCGGCAGGGGCGCGGTCCGCGAGCCCCGCTCTCGCCTTTTGCTTGCCCGGCGGCCAAGCCTTTGCCAATAAGGGACGTCTCCGGCGGAGGTTCTCCTCGTGATTCCAGTCAATCCCGCCTTCGCGCGCATGGGCGAGGAGAACGCTTTCGCGGTGCTCGCGAAGGCGGCCGAACTCCAGCGTAAAGGGCGCGACGTCGTCAATCTCGGCATCGGCCAGCCGGATTTCAAAACGCCCCCGCACATCGTCGAAGCGGCGGTCAAGGCGCTGCGCGACGGCGAGCACGGCTATACCGACGCGACCGGCATCGCCCCCTTGCGCGAGGCGGTGGCGGAGAACCTCTATCGCCGCCTCGGGGCCGAGATCTCGCCCGACCTCGTCATGATCACGCCCGGCGGCAAGGTGACCATGTTCATGGCGATCCTGATGTTCGGCGAGGAGGGCGCCGACATCGTCTATCCCGACCCCGGCTTTCCGATCTACCGCTCGATGATCGAATATGCCGGCGCGCGGCCGGTCCCCGCGCCGATGCGGGAGGAGAACGCCTTCGCGTTCTCGGCCGAGGAGACGCTCGCGCTGATGACGCCCCGGACGCGGCTCGTCATCCTCAATTCGCCCGCCAATCCGACCGGCGGCGTCACCCCCGCCGAGGAGATCGACAAGCTCGTCGCGGGCCTCGCGCGATGGCCGGACGCGGCGATCCTGTCGGACGAGATTCTACGGGCAACTCACTTACGACGGCCTCGCCCACCGCACCTTGCTCGCCTATCCGGAGATCCGCGACCGGCTCATCCTGCTCGACGGCTGGTCGAAGACCTACGCTATGACCGGCTGGCGGCTCGGCTATTCGGTCTGGCCGAAGCCGTGGCGCGACGTCGCCCGGAAGCTCGCCGTCAATTCCTATTCCTGCGTCAATTCGGCGGCGCAATTCGCCGGGATCGCAGCGCTCAAAGGCCCGCAGGATTCGGTTGAGGCGATGCGGGCCGAGTTCGACCGCCGGCGGAAGGCGGTGGTCGCGGGCCTCAACCGCCTTCCGGGCGTCAGCGCGGTGACGCCGAAAGGCGCCTTCTACGCCTTTCCCAACGTCTCCAAAACCGGCTGGAAGGCGAAGCCGCTCGCCTCCGCCCTGCTCGAGGAAGCGGGCGTCGCGACCATCGGCGGCCCCGATTTCGGCGTCAACGGCGAGGGCTATCTGCGCCTATCCTACGCCAACTCGCTCGCGAACATCGAGCGTGCGCTCGAGCGCATGGGCGAATTCTTGAGCCGTCCAGCCTCAGCCAACGCGAGCGTGCGAAAACCCTCGAGGTGAAAAACTCGACCATGCGAACTCTTGTCCTTGCCGCCGCGCTCACCCTTACGGGCTTCGGCCCCTCGGCGCTTGCGGCCGCCCGGGACTCGCGCCCCTCTCAGCTCGCATGCGACGCGAAAAAGATCGGCGCGGGCGATCTCGCCGAATGCCTGCGCGGCGCCGCCGACCGGGCCGAGGCGGAGCTCGCAGCGACAGTCGAGGCG
This sequence comes from uncultured Alphaproteobacteria bacterium, assembly GCA_963805295.1. Taxonomy (GTDB): domain Bacteria; phylum Pseudomonadota; class Alphaproteobacteria; order Rhizobiales; family Beijerinckiaceae; genus Roseiarcus. Next base: position 168,944 of record CAWDTW010000058.1, read on the forward strand.
GCGATCAAGTCGATCGACGCGCGCCAGGGACTGCTGTCGTCGCAGAAGGCGCGCTGGCGCCGTTCGCTCACCGAGGCGCAGGCGCAGTGGGTCGCTTGGCGCGACGAAGAATGCCAGGACGTCGCGCCGTTCGAGGCGGGCATGGAGGCCAAGGGCCGCGATCCGCGCCTGAGCTGCATCATCGACTACGACGCCGAGCGGGTCGCGAGCCTGAAGGCGCGCTATCCTTGAGCGCGGAGAGAACGCCTGCCGAGGGTCAGACGGCCGCGTCCCGCCTTCCCGTTCCGATCGTCGGCGTCGAATGGCTCGCCCCGCGTCTCGGCCAGCCCGATCTCGTCGTGCTCGACGCCTCCTACTATCTGCCCGCGACCCGGCGCGGCGGCCGGGAGGAGTTCGTCGAGGAGCATATTCCGGGCGCCCGGTTCTTCGATATCGACGCCATCGCCGATCCGTCGACGACGCTGCCGCACATGATCCCGGATGCGCGCTCGTTCGCAAACGCCGTCGGCGCGCTGGGGGTGGGGGACGGCGACCGGATCGTCGTCTACGACGGCGAGGGCCTCCTCTCGGCGGCGCGCGCGTGGTGGATGTTCCTGGCCTTCGGCGCCGAGCGCGTCGCCGTGCTCGACGGCGGCCTGCCGGCGTGGATCGCGAACGGCGGCGAGCTCGAATCCGGGCCGGTCGGGGCCGAACCGCGCGTGTTCACGGCGCGCTTCAACCCCCTGCTGCTCGCTCGGCTCGCCGACGTTCAGACGGCGCTGGCGGACGGCACGGCGCAGGTCGTCGACGCGCGCAACGCCGAGCGTTTCAAGGGCCGGGCGCCGGAGCCGTGGCCGGTCGTCAACGGCGGGCACATGCCCGGCGCCCTCAATCTGCCGATGACCGCGGTGGTTCGCGCCGGGCGCCTCGATGATGCGGACGAAGTCGGCGCGACCTTCGCCGCGGCCGGGGTCGACGTCGACCGTCCGGTCGTCTCGACCTGCGGCTCCGGAGTCACGGCCGCCATTGTCAATCTGGCGCTGATGAGGCTCGGCAAGCCGATCGGGCGGCTCTATGACGGCTCCTGGGCGGAATGGGGCGCGCGGCCCGATCTGCCGGCGCTGCGCGGCTGAAGGAGGTTCGAAGTGGCGATGCTCGATGGTCTCGGCTTCGCAGCCGATCCGCTCGACCGCGCCTCCGACCGGCGCGAGGACGCCGCCGAACTCGCCGCGTTGCGCGCCCGCGCCGACGCGCGCGCGATCCTCATCGCGCGCGACATGCCGGTTCTTCTCAGGAGACCGGAGGGGCTCGAGCCGCTGCTGCCGCTCTCCGAGATCGCGGCGCTCGGCGGCGCGCGGGTCGAGGCGCTGCTCGGCGTCCTGCCCAGCGGCGCGCCGACCTTCGCCGCCCTTCTCCACGATGACGCGGTCGTCGAGCAATCGGATGCGAGCGACGGTTTTCGCGACCGGCGCGTTCTCGTCGTCCCCGGCCGCGGCGATTTGAAGCTGATCGACCTGCGCTCGATCGCGGCCGGCGGCCTGGCGCCGGCCGGGGAGGCGAGCATGCTGGCCTCGGCCAAGGCGCTGATGCAGTGGCACGCGCGCGGGGGCTTCTGCTCCAATTGCGGCCAGCCGACCGAGGTCGGGGCGGCGGGCTGGCGGCGCGAGTGCAGGGCCTGCGGAATGCATCATTTTCCCCGCACCGATCCGGTGGTGATTATGCTGGCGGTCGAGGGCGACCATGGCCTGCTCGGCCGTCAGCCGCGGTTCCCGAAGCACATGTATTCGGCGCTGGCGGGATTCTTGGAGCCGGGCGAGACGATCGAGGCGGCCGTGCGGCGGGAGATCCTGGAGGAGGCCGGCGTCGCCTGCGGCGAGGTGCGCTATTTCGCGTCCCAGCCGTGGCCGTTCCCCTCCTCGCTGATGATCGGCTGTTTCGCTCAGGCCCGGAGCCGGGCGCTGAAGGTCGACCACAACGAGCTCGAGGACGCGCGCTGGTTTTCGCGCGAGGAGACTCTGGCTCTCCTCGAACGCCGCCACCCCGAGGGCCTGACCGCTCCGATCCCAATGGCCATCGCCCATCATCTGATCAGGCGATGGGCGAGCGGGGGCGTGGCGGCTTAGCCGAATTCCCTGCCAACAGGCAAAAGAACAGGGTATTGCTCTCTTTTCGACGGAACTGCGTCGAAACCGCCATAAAAAGCCCCCAGATTCCAGCACGTTGCGAGAAAATTCCCTACGCGGGCGAACAGCGAATTTTTTCGGCCGAACAGGGGAATAATTCGCCGCAAATCGCGAAAAACAGGGAATTCGGCGCGACGAGGCGAGAGGGAATTCCGTTCGATGAACCCATCAAAAAATATGAAGCCCGAGGCGATTTCGCCCCTTTCAAGCGACACGGTTGAACACCAGCGCAACCATGCAAAAAAGCCAGTCCCGCCGCGAATGACAACAGAGACGCATCGTGGAGCGTCATTGCGATGAGCATCGTGTCCTCAAAGGTTGACGAACTCGCCCAGCGTCTCGCCCGCCTGACCGGGGAGGACTTGGAGACGGCGTTGGACGCGCTGTCGAAGAGCGGTTTGTCGCGGAGAATAAGCCCGCGGATCGCCAAGCCGCAATGTTGAAGTTCTTTGATCAGGCGTCCCGCATGCCGGTCAACGATCCTCGATCCAGCGACGAAATCGTCGGCTACGGTCCTGACGGGCTTCCGTCCTGATGATTTTGGACACCTCGGCAATCATAGCGACCATCACCAACGAGCCAGACCGAGGCCGATTCCAGGAAGAGGACCAACGGGGTGGTATCCCCGTTCATCTCATCGGCTACCGTGTTGGAGACCAGGATCGTCTTGCAGTCCTCGCCAAAGGCGCTGACGCGGTCCGTGCGTTTGACGAGATGCTCGAAAATGCCGAAATCATCATAGGCTAGCCGTTTGATGCGGAAATCGCCGCGGCGGCTTTTGATGCCTTTCTTCGAACGGGAAAGGGCAGGGTCACCCCGCCTTTGATGTGCCGCCTACGCCCTGGCAAAAATCCGGAGCGAGCCCTTGCTGTTCAAGGGCGGCGATTTCGAAAAGACCGACATCGAGCCGGCGTTTAAGTGGACATAGCGATTGGCGCAAGCTGGGCAGCGCTTATGACGCGCCAGCCGGCCGCAAACCCGTTGCCGCCGCGCGCCCGTCTCTTTATACTGCGCCCCTGCAATTTCTCCGATACCGCAAAGGAATACAGGCTTCCCACGGCCTTCCTCGCCGACGCCTCATCTCGCGTAAGACCTTCCGCGACCATGACGGTGACGCAGAAGGCGTGGGACCTGAAGGCGTAGGGGCGGGACGTCATTTCGCTTTCGGTTGGTGAGCCGGATTTCAACACGCCCGACAACATCAAAGGAGCCGCCATCGCCGCGATCAGGCGCGGC
>CAWDTW010000059.1:0-51820 GCA_963805295.1 uncultured Alphaproteobacteria bacterium
GCAGCCCGGTGACGGCGCCGGTTTTTGACCGAGACGCATATCGAGCGCGCCTTCCTTGCGCAAGAAGTCGGGGGTCAGCGCTTCGACCGTCCTTCCGGGCGCGGCGGCCCGGATCGCCAAAATCGTGCGCGCGAAATGCTCCGCCCCGCCGTCGGCGAGATCGTCGCGGTCGACCGAGGTCACCACGACATGCTTAAGCCCGAGTTTGGCGACGGCGTCGGCGACGCGCGCGGGCTCGCCGGTGTCGAGCGGGTCGGGCAGGCCGGTGCGCACGTTGCAGAAGGCGCAGGCCCGCGTGCAGGTCTCGCCCATGATCATGAAGGTCGCGTGGCGCTTGTCCCAGCACTCGCCGATGTTGGGGCAGCTCGCCTCCTCGCAGACGGTGACGAGCTTGTGCTCCCGCACCAGCGCGCGCGTCTCGGCATAGATGGGCGACCCCGGCGCCTTCACCCGGATCCATTCCGGCTTCCGCGCGACTGGCTGATCGGGCCGGTGCGCCTTCTCGGGATGGCGGGGACGTGCAGGTCTTGGATCTTCCGCGACCATGTCGATGAGCCGAGTCATGGGGAGGTATCTAGGACCGAGCAAAGCGGCGGTCAAACGTTGGTGAAGCGGGGGAGTGTCCTAATTTGATTTCGGCTCTCCCTTAAATTCAAACAAGAGTCCTTTGGTCTTCTTTGTCAGCGGGTCAACGTCCTTGCGACAAATAATTTTCTTGCTGCTGAACAGGGCCTGATAAACGTCAGCCTCAGCAATCCCGACGCCGGCCACGATGATCGCAACATTTCGCTGTCCCTTATCAATTTTCTTCCTTTTTTCATCCTCTAACGCTCTTCAACGCGAAAGCGTTTACGACGGAGCGAGTATTGATGGTAACCCCACGCCCAACCAGCCACCCCCGCAGGCGCGCTTCGGCCCGGCGCGGTTGACGAACGGCGCGGAGGAACCTCTGTGCACCCGGCCAAGTCTCTCCCGCGGCCCCCCGCGCCTACCAGCGAGGGCCGAGCCAGCGCGGGCCGGGTCTCCCTTCCAGCGCCCGCCAGACCCAGAGCACGATGATCGAGCCCACCAGCGCGGCGACGAACTCCTCGATCGAGCCGAACGGGAAAATATCCGCCATCGCCGCCAGTTCCGAGCCGACCCAGGAACCGGCGATCCCGACCAGAATGTTGGTGAGGACGCCATGACGCCAGCCCAAAATCATGCCGGCGATCCAGCCGGCAAGTCCGCCGATGATGATCAGCGAAAGGAAATGGATGTGCGGCGTTCCGAGCAGCGAATCCGGCATGGCGCGTCTCCTTCGAGCCCATGGGGCCCCGCGACATTCGAGCGCCGACTGCGCTTCGCGGCGCTTTTCGCGACTTTCGCATGACGGCGCGGTCGCGGACAAGCCGCATGCGGCGATGGTCTCGTAGTGAACCCGGCGCGGCGGTCAAACATTCCCATCGCTGCGAATGCGGTGACCCTGTCCGCGGAGAGGCGCAAGGTCAGCAAAGGCGAGGGCGCCTTGCAGAAACGCGCATCGGCCTAAGCCGGAAGGGGTTAGACGGCGCTGCGGGCAAAGCGCCGTCGCCAATCCTGGGCGGCGCGCCAGCTCTCGTGCTAAGCTCCGCGCAACGCAGCATCGGAGCGATCGGCGAATGCAACGAGAATCGACGCTGACCTGCCCAGAGTGTGGATACCGGGCGGTCGAGACGATGCCGACGGACGCTTGCCAATTCTTTTACGAATGCAAGGGGTGCGGGGCATTGCTGAGACCGCGGGCGGGCGATTGTTGCGTCTATTGCTCCTACGGATCGGTTCCCTGTCCGCCAGTCCAAGCGGCGCGCGCGACGGGCGGAGCGGCCGGCTGTTGCGGCTCGCAGTGAATGCCGACAGGCCCCGAAGAAGCGAAGCGCTCCGCCGACGCCAATGATAGGCGGTCCGTTTGCGCCTGACGGCGGCAGGCGCGTCGATCGCGCCCGGTCGCGCTCCACAGGGCGTCCAGAGGGACGCCCGTCTTTCGACGGGCTTTGGAGCCTGGCTACATAGGCGCCGTCCGTCCCCGTCACGCGATCCATCGAGGCTGGGAACGGGGAATCCCGGGCAGGAGCGCGGGAGGAAAAAATTCAGAAGGCCGGCGCTCGCGCAAGCGCTTGATAAGATTCAATCTGCAACTGCAGCATTTTGCTTTGTGCAGTTGCGTGCGGGAATTTGCCCGGTTACGAGGCTGGCGCCTAACCCTCTGAAAACGCTTGCGCGCCGACAAAATTGCGGGGGGCGCTACCGGCCCGCGGCGGACAGGTCTTCAAGACGGACGACACCGCGCGGCCTTTTGCGTTATTGTCGCTCCGGGCGAGGCGGAGTGGCGCTCCTGCGGCGCTGCAATCAACGAGCGACCCCCGATGACGATGAGGGTTCATCAGTTCCTCTGCCTGACCGACAACTACGGCGTTCTGGTGCACGATTCCGCGACCGGGTCGACCGCCTCGATCGACGCGCCCGAGGCCGGGCCCATTTTCGCCGCTCTCGCCGAAAAGGGATGGACGCTGACGCACCTCCTGATCACCCATCATCATGCCGACCATGTGCAGGCGGCGCTGGCGCTCAAGGCGCGGTTTCCTTCGCTGAAAATCACCGGGCCGGCCAAGGAGGCGGCGCGAATCGAGTTCCTCAATTCGCTGGTGAGCGAGGGGGACGTCGTCCGCGTCGGGTCGCTGGGGGCGAAGGTGATCGAAACGCCGGGCCACACGCGCGGCCATGTGGCCTACCATTTCGAAGCCGACGCGGTGGCGTTCTGCGGAGATACGCTCTTTTCGCTGGGCTGCGGACGCGCGTTCGAGGCGCCTTACGAGGTGCTGTGGAACTCCCTCGTCAAGCTTGCCGCCCTTCCCGGCGAAACGCAGGTCTATTGCGGACACGAGTACACGCAGGCCAACGGGCGTTTCGCGCTCACCGTCGAGCTGGACAATCCGGTGCTGAAGGCGCGGGTCGAAGAGGTGGCTCGGCTGCGCGCCGAGAAGCGTCCGACCCTGCCGACGACCATCGCGGCGGAACTTGCGGCCAACCCCTTCCTGCGGGCGGAGAAGCCGTCCGTGCAGGCCGCGGTCGGGATGTCCGGCGCGGACCCGGCGGACGTGTTCGCAGAACTCCGCGCCCGCAAGGACCGCTTCTAGCGCCGGCTGAGAATACGTCAGCAACAAATTGGAATTGCGCGTTTATCGTCTGGTCACTGCGCGCGGCGTATGACGCTCTTCGTCCCTTCCGCCCAACGCAGCGGGAGGCGGGTCGTCACGGCACGACGTCGGTCGCCCGGCCCCCGCCCCATCAGCGCGGACGGGATAGCGGCCGGATCCTTCTCGGGGTCGGCGCTTGGGGTTCCAGGGCGCCAACCCCAGCCGTCGTCCTGGATTGTCTATCGGACGCCCGAACGCCCATGCGGGATCGCCTCACCGTAGGTCCCAATAATCAATGCCGAGGCGAATTGTATCGTCAGTCGACACTCTGCCGACTGTTCATAATGAAGAGCGTTTTAGCTTGGCGTCGCGCCGCACATGCGCGCCAATTGAGCCGCCGGCGGTGGAGGGCGCGACGGTAAGCTAAAACGCCGTTGGACTAAGCCGCCCGCACGGTGCTGGGGCTATGGGGATCGAATCGATGCGACCCGTCGAAATGCGGTGAACCGAGCGTCATGGCGGGGGAAGATTCTGGAGAACCGCCCGCGAGGGTGGGGCCAGGAATGATCTTCCATGGCGACAACGGACGGAATCGCCTTGAAGCATCGGGGCTCTTTCGCCGGTCCGGCAGTGCCAGCCAGACCAAGGGCAATAGCAGTTCCAATTCTTGCCCGAGGCAAGCGGGGTAGATCGGTGCGGCGAGGGTCGGCGTGTGCTGCATTCATGACGTATCGACAGAGGGTGGTGCACTGGTGATCGGCGGAAGCGTGCGAAACGGCATCATGCGTCCGAGATTGCAGACTGGGCATTGGCAGAGCGAAACGCCGGTCAGCTCTTCGTATCGGTCCCGATAGTCCTTCTCCTCGCTGGCGGCGACGGGCTGGGGTTCCGCCATGGCAAGGAGCCGACGACACTGCGCCAGCTTCTCCGCACGGTAGCGATTGCCGAGGAAACCGTAATAGCGGATCCGCTGAAAATTGCTGGGTGGGACATGAATGAGAAATCGCCGGATGAACTCCTCGGCGCTGACTGTCATCGTCTTCTGCTGGCCACGGCGACGATAGTCCTTCCAGCGGAAGCGGACTTTGCCACCGTGGATGTCGAGGATGCGGTTGTTGGAAATGGCGACGCGATGCGTATAGCGGCCGACATAGTCGAGGACCTGTTCCGGTCCCGCAAAGGGAGGCTTGGCGTAGACGACCCAATCCGTCTGGCGGAGCGGCGCCAAGTACCGCTGGAAGGCGCTCTTTTCCTTTAGTTGGGCCAAGGCGGAGAAAAACTGCAACTGCCCGGCGGCATTGGCCTTCTGCAGAGCCTCGATGAATAGCCGCCGGAACAGGCAGGAGAGAACTTCGACCGGTAGGAAATATCCGCGCCGACAAGAGATCCACCTGGTCCCGTCAGGTGACAACCCGCCGCCGGGCACGAGGAAATGTATGTGAGGGTGATGCAGGAGATCGATCCCCAAGTGTGGAGGATGCCGAAAAAGCCGATCTCGGCACCCAGATGTTTGGGATCGGCGGCGATGGTTCGTAATGTCTCGGCGGCGGTCCGAAATAGAAGGTCATAGACGACCGCCTTGTTCTGCAGGGCGATGGCGGCCGTTCTCTCCGGCAGGGTGAAAACAACATGAAAGTATTGGGTGTCGAGAATCTCGGCACGCCTATCGTCCAGCCATTGGGCGCGGCGCATCGATTGGCATTTCGGGCAACTGCCATTACGACAACTGTTATAAGAGATGCGCTGGTGACCGCAGCTGTCGCACTGTTCGACGTGGCCACCGAGCGCCGCCGTCCGGCAGATCTCGATCGCCGTCATTGCCCGGCGCTGGGCCGTCGACAGAGATCCGCCGTGCTGCTCCCGAAAAGCGTCACCGTAGTGGCGGAACACATCCGCCACTTCCGGCCCCGACCGAGCCATTGACCGTACGGCTCAGGCGGGCGTCGGTGCCTTGGATAGGGCGGCGACGGGAATCTGCGGCAGCAGATCCAGCGGACTGGTTGTCGCACACACTTTGCTGGTCGCGATCCGCAGGTAACGGGCCGTCGTATTCAAGCTGCTGTGGCCAAGAAGCAGCTGAATGGTCCGTAGGTCGGCGCCGGACTCCAGCAGATGCACTGCGAACGCGTGCCGAAGCGAATGGGGCGTCACCGGTTTAGAAAGTCCGGAACGTGGTGCGCCGCTTGGCAGACCTTCTCGACGGAATGGCGCGTGATCGGCTGACCCGGGATGTCTCCCGGAAAGAGCCATACCTTCGGGCGCACCGCCCGCCAGTAGTCGCTCAGCACGTCCAGCAATTTCGGCGACAGCATGACATAGCGGTCCTTCGCCCCTTGCCCTGCTCGATGCGGATGACCATCCGCTGTCTGTCGATGGCTGCCGGCTTTAGGTGAACCGCCTCGGTGATGCGCAACCCGGCGGCGTAACAGGCGGTCAGAATCGTCCGATGCTTGATGTTGGGTATGCAGCCAAGAAACTGCACCACCTCGTCGGGGCTGAGAATGATCGGCAAGGTCCGGGCGCCTTGGGGCTGGGAACGATCTCGCCGAAATCCCACGGCCGCTTCAGAGTAACTCGATACAGAAATCGAAGTGCCGCAACGGCGACCTTGATCGAGCTCGCCTCCAACTTCTTTTGGTTCGTCAGGTAGACCTGGTAGCTGCGGATCTCCTCGGGCCCCAAAACAGCCGGCGACTTGTTGAAATACCGGGCGAACTGGGAAACCTGCAAGACGTAAGAGGCCTGCGTCTGACGCGACAGGTTCCGCACCTGCATGTCCTCGGTCATGCGTTGTCGAAGGATCGTGGTCTTCATGGGAGGGCTCCGTTGTCAGATGGAACGTGCTGCAAGCAGCCGCTCCATGCTGATCCTCGGACGCCATGACAGCTTCAAAATCGCGCCGCCCAATGACCCCGCTCAGAGGTTGTCAAAATGCCGGCGCGACACCCCTACCGCGCCAGCGGTTTAGTCCAATAAACGTATTGTCGCTGAGGAGTCCTTCGGCTCCCGGACCCGCCTTCCCCATCATATGACGTGAGCGCGGCGCCCGGCGCGACTAGCCTCACAACAAAAACCCCAGCGCGGCCTCGCATGCCTCATCCACCTTCAGCGCGAAAAGCCCGTCGGCGCGGGTGCGGCCGAGGTTGACCGCAGCTGCCGGCTTGCCGGCGCGGGCCGCCATCTCGACGAAGCGGAAACCCGAATAGACCATCAGCGAGGAGCCGACGATCAGCATGGCGTCGGCCTCATCGAGATGCCGCGTGGCCGCAGCGACCCGGTCGCGGGGGACGTTCTCGCCAAAAAAGACGACATCGGGCTTGAGCACGCCGCCGCAAGCCCGGCAGGACGGAACGGCGAAGGATGAAAAGTCGAGGTTTTCGAGGTCGGCGTCGCCGTCCGGCGCGTCGGGGGCGTCAAGCCCGAGCCAGCCGGGGTTTAGCCGGCTGAGTTCCTCCTGCAGCTCGTCGCGCGAAAATCTCCGCCCGCAACCCATGCAGCGGACCCGATCGATCCGCCCGTGCAGGTCGATCACTTTTGCGCTGCCGGCCGCCTGATGAAGGCGGTCCACGTTCTGGGTCAGAAGGATCTCGCTCCTGCCCATCGCCTCGAGTTTTGCAAGCGCGCGATGGGCGACGCTCGGCCGGGCGCAGCGTATGCGCCGCCATCCGATAAAACTGCGCGCCCAATAGCGCCGGCGCGCCACTTCGTCGCCCATGAAGGCCTGATACGTCACCGGCTGCCGCCGCTTCCAATTTCCCTCGGCGTCGCGATAGTCGGGAATGCCCGAACTCGTGCTGCAGCCGGCGCCGGTCAGGATGAAGAGACGTTTATGCCGCTCGACGAAGTTTTGGAGACTGCTAAATTCCGTCATGCGATCAGCTTAACCCCGCAAACCCGATCTCGCTATCAGCCGTTCCAAGGGATGCCGTGTTCCCGCCCAAAGGCGGAGCGGGAGCCTATCAGGCGGACGCCCGCGCCGAGTGGCCGGCTCTCGAGCGAACCATCGACGCGCGCACGCCGTCCGGAAGAGAGCGGCGCCGCCGGCCGGATCGCCGGACATGCGTCTGCCGCCGAAGATTTTCGAACATTTGCTTTGGGAAACTGGAAATCGGCGTTATCATCGTCGTGATGGTTGCAATCGACATCGGCCATGCCCGGACAGCTGGCGGCGGCGTCGGACGCGGCCCTTGCCCGGGAATTGGCGCGGCGAAGGGCTCTTCTGCGGAAATCCGCGATAACGTCTTGAGATAACCCATTGAAAAGGCTAATTTCGCGGAGAGAAATCGATTTTGATTTCGTTCCGAAAAATTTGGTTTTCGTTCCATCCGGCTTGGGTTTCGTTCCGCCTGGCTTGGATTTCGTTCCGCCTGGTTTGGAAATCCTTCCTTGCGGCCTGGATGGCCAGGCGCGCCCGGCCCTTCGGTCCCGGCGGGAGAACAGCGTTGAAGCGGAGTTGCATAATTTGGCGTCAATCCTTTGAAAAGGCGCGCGTCGCCAAAACTGCTCGCCCGTGGTCGTCACGGCATGACGTAGGTCGCCCGGCCCCGCCCCATCAGCGCCGCCGGAATTGCGCCCGGCTCGTTGACCGAGAAGACCACGATCGGGATGCCGTTGTCGCGGCAAAGGGCGAAGGCGGCGGTGTCCATGATCTGCAGGTTGCGGGCGAATCGCCTCGTCGTGGGTGAGCCTGTCGTAGCGGGTCGCGGCCCGGTCCTTCTTCGGGTCGGCAGTGTAGATGCCGTCGACCTGGGTCGCCTTCATCACCGCGTCGCACGAGAGTTCGCAGGCGCGCAACGCCGCTCCGGTGTCGGTGGTGAAGAACGGATTGCCGGTGCCGCCGGCCAGCATGATGACCCGGCGCTTGACGAGATGGGCGAGCGCCGCCTGGCGCGAATAGGGCTGGCAGAGCGAGGGCATGGCGACCGCCGAGAGCACGCGCGCGGGCTGGCCGATCTGCTCGAGCGCGCCTTCCATGGCGAGCGCGTTCATCACCGTCGCCAGCATGCCGATCGAATCGGCGCGCGCGCGCTCGATGCCCTTGTCGGCGCCCTGCAGGCCGCGGAAGAAATTGCCGCCGCCGACCACGACCGCGACCTGGACGCCGAGATCCGCGGCCGCCTTGAGGTCGGCCGCCATCCGCATGACCGTCGGCGCGTGGAGGCCGAACGGGTCCGGTCCCATCAGCGCCTCGCCCGAGAGCTTGACCACGACGCGGCTGAACAGGGGTTTCGACGACATGGCGGCTCCTTCGACCCTTCAATTCGCGCTGGGGGGCCGTCCGATGGGCCACGCCAGGGCGCGCCGGCGCAACGGTCGGACGCGCGTCGAGCCACAAAAAAGCGGCCCGCAAGGCCGCCCTTGATCGTGTCGGCCCTCAGGCCTCTTCCGCCGGCTTCTCGACGCCTTCGCCGAGCGCGAACCGCACGAAGCCGGTGACCGCGATCGGCGCGCCGACCGTCTTCTCGGCCTCCTTGACCGCCTGGGCGACGTTCTTTGCGGGATCGTGGACATAAGGCTGATCGAGCAGGCACACTTCCTTGTAGTAGGTCTTGAGGCCGGACTCGACGATCTTCTCGATGACGTTCGCGGGCTTTCCGGCGTTCTTGTCGGCGAGCACCGAGCGCTCGCGCGCCACCGTCGCCGGATCGAGGCCCGCCGGCGTCGAGCGCGATCGGGCTCGCGGCGGCGACATGCATCGCGACCTGCCGGCCGAGCGCGATGAGCGCGTCGCGGGCGCCCTTCGAACTCGAGCCCGACGATGACGCCGATGCGGCCGAGGCCCTCGACGATCTGGCCGTGCACGTAATGCCCGATCGCGCCTTCGGCGACGCGAAGCCCCTGGACGCGGCGCAGCGTCATGTTCTCGCCGATCGTGGCGATGGCGTTGGCGATCGCCTCGGAGACCGTGCCGCCGCCCATGTAATGCGCGCCGAGCACCGTCCCGACGTCGACGTCGGGCGCGTTATCGAGCGCGACCGCGACGACGCCGCGCACCAGTCCCTGGAAGTCGTCGTTGCGGGCGACGAAATCGGTCTCGGAATTGACCTCGACGACGACGCCGACATTGTCCTCGACCGCGACGCCGACGAGGCCGTCGGCGGCGACGCGCCCGCTCTTCTTGGCGGCCTTGGCGAGGCCCTTCTTGCGCAGCCAGTCGACGGCGGCCTCGATGTCGCCGCCCGTCTCGGTCAGCGCGTTCTTGCAATCCATCATGCCCGCGCCGGTCTTCTCGCGCAGATCCTTGACCAGCCCGGCGGTGATCGCAGCCATCGATTTCCCTCATGCTCTCGTGAGCCCGCGCGCCCCTGAGCGGCCGAGGCGCGGCGTTAAGTCAAGACACCGACTCGGCCCGGACCGCGACAGCCCGTCGAAAGACGGGCGTCTTTCGACCCCTACCGCGGCCGGGCCGAGCCGATCGCAACCTCCAAACGACCGGACGCCTAGTCGGCGGCCATCAGCGCGCGGGCCTGCTCGCTCCACTTGTCGCGGGCGATGCGGCCGTTGAACCTCAGGTCGGCGTCGAGCTTGGCGGCTTCATCGTCGGTCATCGCGGCGAGCTGCCAGTAGTGGAACACGCCATGCTCGTTGAGCTTCTTGACGATCTGCGGGCCGACGCCGGTGAGCTTGGCCAGATCGTCCGGCGCGCCGCGCGGCGCGGCCAGCAGCTCGAATTGGTCGGTCGTCGAGGCGATCTCGGACGGCCTCCGGCAGCGTCTCCGGCAGCGGCTCGGCGATCGGCGTCTCCGCCTCGCCGAGATCCACGCCCGCCGCGCCCTGGCTGCGGCCGATGCCGTCGATGGCGGCGCGCGCGACGAGGTCGCAGTAGAGCTGGATGGCGCGGCCCGCGTCGTCGTTGGCCGGCACCGGATAGGCGATGCCGTCGGGATCGCAGTTGGTGTCGACGATCGCCATCACCGGGATCTTGAGGCGGTTGGCCTCCTTGATCGCGAGCGCCTCCTTGTTGGTGTCGATGACGAACACGAGGTCCGGGACGCCGCCCATGTCCTTGATGCCGCCGAGCGCCGTCTCGAGCTTCTCGCGCTCGCGCGACATCATCAGCCGCTCTTTCTTGGTCAGTCCCTTGGCGCCTTCGTTGAGCATCTCGTCGAGCTTGCGCAGGCGGGAGATCGAGGCGGAAATGGTCTTCCAGTTCGTCAGCATGCCGCCGAGCCAGCGGGCGTTGACGAAATACTGGGCCGAGCGCCTGGCGGCGGCGGCGATCTCCTCGGACGCCTGACGCTTGGTGCCGACGAACAGCACGCGCCCGCCCTTGGCCACGGTGTCGGAGACGGCCTTCAGCGCCTGGTGCAGCAGCGGCACCGTCTGGGCGAGGTCGATGATGTGAATGGAGTTGCGCGAGCCGTAGATGTAGGGCGCCATCTTCGGGTTCCAGCGATGCGACTGGTGGCCGAAATGCGCGCCCGCCTCGAGCAGCTGGCGCATGGTGAAATCAGGCAGTGCCATCGGTCGTCCTTGTCCGGTTGAGCCTCGGCGGATCGAATGAACGGCGAAGCGAGCCTCGCCACCGGAGCGGAACCTTGAACAGGAGCCGCAAAAATCCGCCTGTGGAATGGCGCCGGATATAAGCGAGCGCACACCGAAACGCAAGCGGAGGTTTGGCGCAGCGCGTCGTGTCGATGTCAAAGCGACGAAGGCGCGCCGGACCCCGGGCGTCATCGAGGAGACGCCAGGGCGTGGCCGCACCGGGACGCCCGGCTCAGTTGACACCGAGGCCACATTTGAGGATCGGACGCCGGCCGTCGAGGTCGGCCGGCCTCTGTCGTAATCCTGTCATATCCGTTGGCCATGCCTCGGCGCGCGTTTCATTCGGGCGAGCGGCCGATTTTCCGATTGCCTCGGCGTCGGGCAATGTGTCGTATGTCGCGCGTCCGCCTCGCCCACGCCTCCTTACCCCGTATTCGTCTCGCGCCAACGGACGTCGCCAATGCTGAACACGATCGCGTCCGCCGGGCAGCGGGTCCTGCCGAACCAATGGGATCTGATCGCGTTCGCGGCGATCATGGCGGTCCTGACGGCGATCGCGCAAAGCTATCACGGCATTTCGGCGCCCTTGCCCGTGGCGAACGAACCGGTCGTTTCGCTCGCCTACTCGAACCTGCCCTATTACGCGCTGCGTACGGCTTTGCGCATGTTCGCCGCGCTTTTTTTCTCTCTCGTCTTCACCTTCACCTACGCGACGCTGGCCGCAAAAAGCCGGCGATGGGAGATGGTGCTGATCCCGGTGCTCGACATTCTGCAGTCGGTGCCGATCCTGGGCTTTCTCTCCTTCACCGTGACATTCTTTCTCAACCTCTTTCCCGGCAACACGCTGGGCGCTGAACTGGCGGCGATCTTCGCAATCTTCACCAGCCAGGCCTGGAACATGGCCTTCGCGTTCTATCAGTCGCTGCGCACCGTGCCGCGCGACCTCGAGGAGGTTGCGCGCGGCCTCCGTCTGACCGGCTGGCAGAAGTTTTGGCAGCTCGAGGCGCCCTTCGCGATGCCGGGCCTCATCTGGAACACGATGATGTCGATGTCCGGCGGCTGGTTCTTCGTCGTCGCCTCGGAAGCGATCACGGTCGGCGACACCACGATCACCCTGCCCGGGGTCGGCTCCTACATCGCCAAGGCGAACGACGAAGGAAATTGGTCGGCGATCGGCGCGGCGATCCTCACCATGGCGATCGTCATTCTGCTCTACGATCAGTTGCTGTTCCGGCCGATCGTCGCCTGGGCCGACAAGTTCAAGGTCGAATTGTCGGAGAGCGAGGTCACCGGCAGCTCCTGGATGCTGAACCTGCTCCAGCGCACCTATTGGATCCGCCTCGCCGCCCGTCCGGTCTTCGCGGTTTTGCGCAGCATCAGCCTGTTGCCAATTCATTTCCCGCGCGTGCTGCAGGCCAGAAGGAGGGAGGAAGACCAACACCCGTCGCGAATTGTCGACGCCCTCTGGATCCTCGCCATTCTGGCTGTGGCTGCGTGGGCGGTTTGGCTGACGGTCAGCTATATCGCGACGGAGGCCCACTGGGACGACGTGCTTCACGTCTTCGTGCTCACGGTCTACACCCTAATTCGCGTCCTCGTGCTCATCTTCTTGGCGTCGATCATCTGGGTGCCGATCAGCGTGTGGATCGGCCTCAGGCCCCGCTGGGCCGAGGCGGTCCAGCCGATCGCCCAGTTCCTCGCCGCCTTCCCCGTCAACCTGTTGTTCGGCGCCACCGTCAGCCTCATCCTCGCCTTTAATCTCAACACCAATATTTGGCTGAGCTTCCTCATCATCTTCGGCACGCAATGGTACATCGTGTTCAACACCATCGGCGGGGCGGCTGCCTTTCCCAACGACCTGCGCGAGGCGGCGACGAATTTCCGCGTGCATGGCTGGCAGTGGTGGAAGCAGGTGATCCTTCCGGGCATCGCGCCCTACTATCTGACCGGCGCCATCACCGCCTCGGGCGGTTCGTGGAACGCCTCGATCGTCGCCGAGTACGTCAAATGGAAGGACCACACGGTCACCGCCCAGGGCGTCGGCTCCTATATCGCCGAGGCGACCGACAAGGGCGACTTTCCCAAGATCGTGCTCGGCGTGGCGATGATGTCGATCTTCGTCGCGCTGTTGAACCGCTTGTTCTGGCGCCAGCTCTATGCCTACGCGGAGCAGCGGCTGCGCCTCTGAACTCGTCGGCCATTTTTGAGAGGACTTCCCGATGCTGGACACTGCCGTCACGACGCTGCTGAAGGTCGACAAAGTCAGCCAAACCTTTTCCACGGGCTCGGGCGAAAGTCGCAAGCCGGTGCTCGAAGGCGTCTCCCTGAGCCTCAAGGCAGGCGAGATCGTCGCTCTGCTCGGCCGGTCTGGATGCGGCAAGTCCACGCTGCTCCGCATCATCTCGGGCCTGATACGTCCGTCGGAAGGGACGGTCGCGATTGCGGGCGGAGCCGGTGACCGGTCCGGCCGAAGACGTCGCGATGGTGTTTCAGAGCTTCGCGCTCTTCCCATGGCTCGACGTGCTCGACAATGTCGAAATCGGCCCCCGCGCGAACGGCGTTCCGCTCGAGGAGACGCGCCAGCGCGCGCTCAAAGCCATCGACACGATCGGCCTCGACGGCTTCGAATCGGCCTATCCGAAGGAACTCTCCGGCGGCATGCGCCAGCGAGTCGGCTTCGCCCGCGCGCTCGTCATGCAGCCGAAGATCCTGCTGATGGACGAGCCGTTTTCCGCTCTCGACGTGCTGACCGCGGAAACCCTGCGCACCGACCTGCTCGACCTCTGGCAGGAGGGACGTATGCCGATCAAGTCGATCCTGATGGTCACGCACAACATCGAGGAGGCGGTGCTGATGAGCGACCGCATCCTTGTGCTGTCGTCCAATCCAGGCCGCATCGCCTCGGAAATCCGCGTGACCATCCCGCAACCCCGCGACCGGCTCGATCCGGAGTTCCGCGCCCTGGTCGACCAGATCTACGCGCTGATGACCCAGCGGCCCGACACGACCAAGCCGGCCGCGCGCGAAGCCGCGGCGGCGGGCCTCGCCCTCTCCCTGCCGACCGTGTCGACCAACTCGCTCGCCGGCATGCTCGAGGAGATCGCCGCGCCGCCCTACGACGGCAAAGCGGACCTGCCGCATCTCGCCGAACTCGCTCAGTTACGAGATCGACGACCTGTTCCCCCTCGGCGAAACGCTGCAGCTCTTGAAACTGGTCGATTTCGAGGAGGCCGACATCAAGCTCACGCCGCTCGGCCGGCGCTTCGTCGACATGGACGTCGACCAGCGCAAGAAGGTGATGGGCGAGCAGGCGGTGGCGAACATACCGCTGGCTTCCCATATCAAGCGGGTGCTCGACGAACGCCCCAGCCACCGCGCGCCCGCTTCCCGCTTCCGCGAGGAGCTCGAAGACTACATGTCCGAAGACTACGCCGATCGGACGCTGCGCACTGTGATTAACCTCGGACGTTACGGCGAGCTTTTCGCCTACGACGAGAATGCCCAAACTTTCAGCTATGAGAACCCCGAATAGGCAGGGTCTGCCCAAGCTGCCGCTTTGGTTTGAGTTGTTCGCGTCGCTGCGCCGCGGCATCGAAATTGCAGCGCAAATTTACGGCTAGACCGAAAGGAGACGGCAGATGACCCAGACCATCGCGACCATCAAGGTCGGCGACAGGACCGTGGAGTTGCCGGTGAAGACCGGCACGATGGGCCCGGCGGTCATGGATATCGGCAAGCTCTATGCCCAGACGGGCATGTTCACTTACGACCCCGGCTTCACCTCGACCGCCAGCACCGAATCGAAGATCACCTATATCGACGGCGACGCGGGCGTGCTGCTGTATCGCGGCTATCCGATCGATCAGCTCGCCGAGCACGGCGATTTTCTCGAGACGTGCTTCGTGTTGCTCTACGGGGAGCTGCCGACCGCCTCGCAAAAGGCCGAATTCGACTATCGCGTCACCCACCACACCATGGTGCAGGAGCAAATGACGCGCTTCTTCAATGGGTTCCGGCGCGACGCGCATCCGATGTCGGTGATGGTGGCCTGCGTCGGCGCGCTCGCGGCTTTCTATCACGACTCGATCGACATCAACGATCCCTGGCAGCGCGAGGTCGCCTCGATCCGCATGATCGCCAAGATGCCGACGCTGGCGGCGATGGCCTACAAATATGCGATCGGCCAGCCGTTCGTCTATCCGAAGAACGACCTCGACTATTGCGCCAACTTCCTGCGCATGTGCTTCTCGGTGCCGTGCGAGGAGTACAAGGTCAACCCGGTGCTGTCGCGCGCGCTCGACCGCATCTTCATCCTGCACGCCGACCACGAGCAGAACGCTTCGACCTCGACGGTGCGCCTCGCCGGATCGTCGGGCGCGAACCCGTTCGCCTGCATCGCGGCCGGCATCGCCTGCTTGTGGGGTCCCGCGCACGGCGGCGCCAACGAGGCGGCGCTCAAGATGCTGGGCGAGATCGGCAAGGTCGGCAACATCCCGAAGTATATCGCCAGGGCCAAGGACAAGAACGACCCGTTCCGCCTGATGGGCTTCGGTCACCGCGTCTACAAGAACTACGACCCGCGCGCGAAAATCATGCAGAGGACGGCGCACGAGGTTCTCAACGAACTCGGCGTCAAGGACGATCCGCTGCTGGACGTCGCCATGGAGCTCGAGCGCATCGCGCTCACTGACGAATATTTCATCGAGAAGAAGCTCTACCCGAACATCGATTTCTACTCGGGCATCACGCTCAAGGCGATGGGCTTCCCGATGGCGATGTTCACCGCGCTGTTCGCGGTCGCGCGCACCGTGGGCTGGATCGCGCAGTGGAAGGAAATGATCGCCGAACCGGACCAGAAGATCGGCCGTCCGCGCCAGCTCTACACCGGCGTGCCGCCGCGCCAGTACACGCTGATCGGCAATCGCTGAGATCGATCCCCCTGCTTGCGGCCGGGCCGCTCGCGCTCACCACGCAACCGGCCGGCCGTCGCGAAAAAAGCCTCCGGTCGGGCCGTCGTCGGGCAAATCGACGGCCCATATGACGCTCGCGGCGCCCAGCGCCACCGGCCGGCCGCCGACGCCGCCCATGTCGGTGGCGACCCAGCCCGGACAGACGGCGTTGACCAGCACGCCGCTGCCTTTCAGTTTGCCGGCCAGCACGCGGGTGAGCGCGTTCAGCGCCGCTTTGGATGTCGCATAGGCCGGCGTTCCGGCCCCATCGAGGCGAGCGACCCGGCGCCCGAGGAGACGTTGACGATCCGTCCCCAGCCGGCCTCGCGCATGAGCGGCGCAAAGGCCTGCGCCATCCGCCAGGCGCCGAACAGATTGGTCTCGAACGCTTCGCGCACGATGGGCCAGTCGGCGTCGAGCGCGCCCTGCCATGTGTCGTAGTGGACGCCCGCGTTGTTGACGAGCGCGTCGACCCGGCCGACGTCGTCTCTCAGCCGCGCCGGCGCGTCCGGATCGGCGAGGTCGAGCGCGACCGCGCGCACGCCGCCGCCGCCGACGCCGCGCGCCGCCGCTTCTCCCCTCGCGAGGTCGCGGGCGCCGAGAAGCACACGCCAGCCGCGGGGGGCAAGCTGACGGCAAACTTCGAGGCCGATGCCGCGATTGGCGCCCGTGACGAGCGCGATGCGCGAGGGTGTTTTCGCCGCGGTCATTGCCAGGTTCACCCTCGCGCGCCGCCTCAGGACTTGCGTGAACAGGCCGGCAAGCGCCTTCAGGTGACGCTTGCGGAAATCCGAGACGGTGCGGAAATCGGGGGCGTCAAGCCCCACGACGCTCATGAAGTCGACCCGCTCGCGCGCCGCCTTGGCGATCCGGCGCGACGAGTAGACCCCGTTGCAATAGGCGTAAAGCAACAACGCCGTCATCATCGCCGGATCAAACGGCGGCTGCCCGCGCTCGCTCCCGTAGGCTCCCTTGATCTCCCGAAGGTCAAGATGATCGAGGACCAGCCCAACCACAAACCGCGCCAAGTGGTCCGCGCCGACGAAGTCCTGCACGCAAGGCGGAAGCAGAAGCGGTTCGTCAATCTGCCAGGGGCGGAATGTCTTGCTCATCCCCAAGCAGAATTTGATTCGCGCCCCGCCGCCACCAAAATCCGCGATTACTCGGACAGGCTGCTAGGCGCGAATCGCAATCAGATTGATCCGCCCCTGCACGCAAGCGCGGTTCGGCGGGTCCCTTCCCCCCTTGTCGGGCCTTGTCGGGGAGGCCTGCACAGGGGCGCCGCAGCGCCATGCGAGATCCGGGCGGGCCTCGAGCTGGCAGTTCGGACGCCCGTCATCCCGGCGACGTTTGTCGCTGGCAGTGCAGATGCGGGCAAACCTCACCATCCGAGTGGGAGAGCCGATAACGAGCAGCGCCGCCGTCATAACCCCGCCGAGTCAAAGTCTCGACGTCGCGGAGCGACGGGGTCCTTCACCTGCAGCATCGTCGCGAGCATCGTCGCGAGACATGCGAACCGGGTCGTTCGGCCCGAAGCCGCCCAGGCGAAAGCGGCCCGAAAAATCGGTCCGTCAATGCCAACCCCGATGCGACCATCGCGCGACAATTCGGGCATGATTATTGCTTCGCTAATGACCGCCCGAGCAGAACGTCGATCACGCACCGAGAACAGCGCTCGTCGCGCGCCGCGCGTAGCAAACGATGGGCGAGGAGCCCTTTTTTAGGCGGTGCTGCAGGATGAAAAAAGTCGCCGAAATCGCCGCTGAGCCCTATGCCTTCGAGCTGACCCCTGAGCATTGCGCATTGTTGATTATCGATATGCAGCGCGACTTTCTCGAGCCCGGAGGCTTCGGCGAGATGCTCGGCAACGATGTCTCGCAGCTGCGCCGCACGATCGAACCCAACCGGCGCCTCCTGGCGGCGTGGCGAGCCGCGGGTCTCCTCGTTATGCATACCCGCGAGGGCCACAGGCCCGATCTCGCCGATCTGCCGCCGGCCAAGAGAGTGCGCGGACGCAGCGCAACCAGCATCGGCGACGTCGGGCCCATGGGTCGCATCCTGGTGCGCGGCGAACCGGGCCACGACATCATCGCCGAGCTCTACCCGTGGCCCGGCGAGCCGGTGATCGACAAGCCGGGCAAGGGCGCCTTTCACGCCACCGATCTCCACGCAATCCTTCAGCACCGCGGCGTCAAGCAACTCATCGTCACCGGCGTAACCACGGAAGTCTGCGTCAACACCACGGTGCGCGAAGCCAACGACCGAGGCTACGACTGCCTTGTGCTCGAAGACTGCGTGGGATCTTACTTTCCCGAGTTCCACGCCATGGGCCTCGAGATGATCAAGGCCCAGGGCGGTATTTTCGGCTGGGTCTCCAATTCCGAGACGCTGATCGAAGCTTTGGCCGGAGAGAGCGACCGCGGCTAGTTTTTCCTCCTGTCGCAGAACATCGCTGAGCGAACAGCTTTGCGGACAGGGGTAAGGTCTTGTCGCCATATTGGAGCGAGGCCCCGTCGCCGTTCCTTCGCCGCGAGGACCCGGATTGACCCGCCGCGGCGGGCTGTCGCAGCATTGTCATCCGTGTCATGGATTGAATCCGGGGCCCCGGCCAAGCCGGCGGCAGAGAGGGAAAGCCAACCATGAGCTCGAAGAAGGACGGCTCGGTCAGCGCGATGCAGCATCGCATCAACGCCGAGATCCAGGACAACCTCGACGAGGACCTGGAGCTCGAGCTGGAAGACAGCGAACTCGCCGACCTCTTGGCCGAGGGCCACGAGCTGCCCGAAAAAGGGGCTTTTCCGCGCCGCCTCTATTTCACCGAACTCCTGCGCCTGCAGCGCGAACTCATCAAGCTCCAGGACTGGGTCGTCGCCAAGAAGCTGAAGCTCGTCGTCATCTTCGAGGGGCGCGACGCGGCCGGCAAGGGCGGCGTCATCAAGCGCGTGACCCAGCGGCTCAACCCGCGCGTCTGCCGCGCGGTCGCCCTGCCCGCGCCGACCGAGCGCGAGCGCGGCCAGTGGTATTTCCAGCGCTATGTCCCGCACCTGCCCGCCGGCGGCGAGATCGTGCTGTTCGACCGCAGCTGGTACAACCGCGCCGGCGTCGAAAAGGTGATGGGCTTCTGCACCGACGAGGAATACGAGGACTTTTTCCAATCCGTGCCGGAGTTCGAGCGCCTGCTGGTCCGCTCGGGCATCATTCTGGTAAAATACTGGTTCTCGATCACCGACGACGAGCAGAACCTGCGCTTCCTCATGCGCATCAACGATCCCTTGAAACAGTGGAAGCTGAGCCCGATGGACCTCGAGTCGCGCCGCCGCTGGGAAGCCTACACCAAGGCCAAGGAGACGATGCTCGAGCGCACCCACATCCCCGAGGCGCCGTGGTGGGTGGTCGAAGCCGTCGACAAGAAGCGCGCCCGGCTCAACTGCATGGCCCATCTCTTGACCCGCGTGCCGTACGCGGAGGTGCCGCACGAGAAGCCGGCCCTGCCCGCGCGCGTGCACAACCCCGAGTACCACCGCCTGCCGACCCCGCTGGAGATGATCGTGCTCGATCATTACGTGGCGATCGTGGGGGAGCATGGAAGATAGCGGCGACGGCGCGGGCGGCGGTTCTTGCCGAAAAAAGGTCGTTCGGACATTTGCTTTGGGAAAATCGAAGTCCGCATTATCATGCTACCGATGGAGGCGATCAAAAACGGCAATGGGCGGACAGCGGCCGGCGCCGTGGGACCGGCTCGGCCGGGGGCCTATGCCCAGTTCGGTGGCGGTGTTTGCTCGCCCAAAGGCGCCGCGAAGCCGCTTTCGGCGTAACTCCCAAGGTGGGCTTGGGAGTTTGGCGTTCGTCCCGCCAGTCGCACGCATGGGTCAGAGAGGATAAATGCTCATGAAAGACCAAGGCCATGATGGTTTTAGATCATCCCCTAGCTAGCCCCGTGCCCGATAGCGCGCTGGCGGGGAAAAGGGGCGATGAAATTTTTTTGGGGCCCGGCAGCCCGCGCAACCCATTGATAAGCCTCGATTCGCGGAAAGAAATTGAAGGAAATTGAAGGAAATGGAAGGGGTTTTCGGGGCTTCGGAAGCTTCAGGCTGCGGACTTGGCGCGCGCTTGCCGCGTCTTTGAAATCGCCGGACGCGATGGAGGCAGGCCGAGGCTCTCCTTTGGGCAAGCACGCGCTCCTTGAGCGTGAGCCGCTGGGCTGGGAGTTACCTTTCGGCTGGGAATCGGGGATAACCCCTTGAAAAGGCTCGTTTCGGGGAAAGAAATCAATTTGGATTTCCTTCAGAAAAACTTGGATTTCCTTCAGCCTGGTTTGGAATTCCTTCAGTGTGGCCAGGACGGTCGGCCGCGCCCCGGCCTTTCGGCCCCGGCGGCAGGCCTAACCGGGGCAGAGAAAAGCAGAATGACGCGGAGATCCTCGCATCCTTGCCGCCGCCTTCAACCCCTCGCCAGCCGCTCAAAAACCCGCCTGATAAAGGGTCGGGTGTCCCATCACCGGAATCCCGTAATCCCAAAGACGGGCGTGGCGGCGAAATCCAACCCTACAGACGGACACAGCCGCTCAAGGCGTCATCCTCGGCTATTTCGAGATCTCTCCCCGACAAAAAGGATTACCATCGAGAGCCGACGACGCTATCCCTACGGCGCTTCGGGAGACGTCTCTGTCGCTTTTCCCGCGCCGACGAGGAGCAAAACATGGTCGAGACGCCGCGCAAGCAACAGTTCCGCGAGAACGCCGTGACCACGGAACCTCGCGTTGCGGAGTCCGGATCCATGTCGCCCTCGAGTTCTCCGGGAGAATCGCAGCTCGCCCCGACGCCCATAAATCCCGGGATCCCGCAAGCCGTCGATAGACCTCTGGACCGCAACGTCGCGGTCGCGGTGGGGCGCGGCTTGCTGGGGCGCTGTCCCAATTGCGGCAAGGGCGCGATGTTCCGCGCCTATCTCAGCGTCAATCCGCGCTGCCCGGCCTGCGGCGAGGATTTGAGCGCCCAGCGCGCCGACGACGCGCCGGCCTTTGTCACTCTGCTTGTCGTCTGTTTCGTCGGCGGCGGCGGCGTCCTCCTGTCGGACGACGCCTGGCCGCAAATGCCGCTTCTCGCCGTCGCGCTCTTCTGGCTTCTGGTGACCGCGGTCACGAGCCTGCTGGTTCTGCCGCGAATCAAGGGGGCGGTCGTCGGCTATCAATGGGCCCTGCGCGTGCACGGTTTCGGGGCCGCGAGGACGAGCCCCGAGCGGGCGAGCACGAATACGCGCCAACACTGACTGAAGAACGAGGCCAAGACAGGCCCGGCGCCGACGAAGTCGCCTTCCTTCAAGAGACGATTTCGACCGGGACGCCGATCGATAGGCCGAGATCGCGGTCCGCGCGCCCCCGATTGACGGCGATTTCGGCAAGTCCGTTCGAATTCTCGTACCAGAACGCCGCACCCGGCGGGCGATCGCCGAAGGTCCTCGCGCGCTCCAATACGCATCCGGCCGCCGAAAGCCTCGCGCCGCGCGGCAGCATCGCCGCCCTCAGCCCGGTCATGGCGCTGCCGAAGTGATCGACGTAAATGATCTCGGAGAGATCGTCAGGCCAGTCTGCGCGGCGGTCGGCGCCCTCGTCGCATGGCCGACCAGGCGGAGAATCGCCGCGGGCCAGCATGGCTGCGACGGGGGCAAAGAGGTCGCGCCCGTGAAAGCTGGCCGAGAGGCGCTTCGGTTCCCAGCCGATCTCAAAACTGCGCGTCTCTCTCGCGCGACGCTGGATGAGCTCGAACAAGCCGTTGCCGGGGCCGACATACCACCGGCCGTCGGCTTCGAGAAAGACCGCCGGCCGCAATCCGCCGACCCCCGGATCGACGACGCAGAGAAAGACGGTTCGCTCGGGAAACCAGGCGGCATAGGCCGCCAACAGATACGCCGACGCCTTGGGATCGCCGACCGGCGCATCGGCGAAGAGGTCGATGACGGGTATGCCCGGCGCCATCTCGAAGAGCACCGCCTTCATCTGACCGGCATAGGGCCCGTGCAGCCCGAAATCCGTGAAGAGCGCAATCATGCAAGAGTTCGCTGGCGCCGCGTCAACGATCGCGCGCTTCCAAGCGACGATCGCTGGTCTCGGCGACCGACCGCGCTTGGGCCAAGGGCCGCCCCAATCCGCGAATAATACATGTATATCTACGTCGATCCTACGGCCTACGGTCCAGTCGGATGGGCGACTTTCCAGGTTCCGCCGAAGTGAACAATTCCGTTCCCCTCGTCCTGGCCCCGTCTTTTATCTTTCACAAAGGTATATAAAAGGTATATAATGGCTTGCCGTCGTAGGCCCATTGCTTATTGCCATTTTGCCGGGTGATGACGGTCCAATTCCCGCTGGAGTTGGCGTTCGCAGGGGCGTTGAAAGGCGGCCAAAAGGCGGCGCACTTGCCGGTACACTCGGATTTGTTGGTCTTATCCTTGGTGAACGTATAAAGCGTCATGCCCTTTTGGTTCGCCAGCACCGTTCCTAACGATGTCTTCTCCACTTTCGCTGGATTTGCCGTCGTCGCAAGCGCGGACGACAGCGAAAGTGTAAGAATCGTCATTGCGGAGAGTGGAAGGAGGGGTCGCATCGATTGTTCTCCCATTCAACTTATGCCCGCGGCACGAGCCGATCGGCTCTCTCACGACCGAGGCATCTCGGAGATAAATCGAGCGGGACGATGAAAGTTTCATGAAAAAAACTTAAGGTCGCCAAATCGTTTGCATGATTACCTGCGGCCATTGCAGGGTGCTCGCGCCGCCCGTGGGCGATCTCGGGAGTCGAAAGCGGATAGGGGGCCGCCGTTGGACCGATTGGACAGGACGCCGTGCGGTGCCATTTTCCGGTGCGTTATTAAGACGATATGATGTTGCGATATAGAAACATAGCCCGCATCAGTCCGCGCGAGCTGCCGACTGACGCATCATTGGCGCGCGCGCACGCGCTCGGGTTCGATGCGGTTGCGCTGGCGGGAGGCCGCCCGGGCGACGTCGGACACGCCGCGGCAGGCGGGCTCGGCGTTCTTCTTGACCTGCCGGCCGGGGAGCTCGAACCCTGGCTGGAGGCCGGCGTCGTCGGCTTTTGCTGCGAGGCCGCGCACGAGAGGCCGCCCAATTCATGGAAGCGGCTGACCGCGGAGGTGCGCGGCCGATATCCGGGGACCCTGTTCCTTGCCTTCACCTACGGGGCGGCGCCCGCGGCGGTCGCCGCGCTCGCGCAATGCGGCTTCGACGCCGCGGCCTCCTCATCCTGCTGGTGGGATCTTCGCGCGGCGTGGATCGACGAGGACGCGGCGCGCGTCGAAGCGCTCGGCGAGGTGATCGCGCTCACGGAGCCGCCGTCCGGACCGCGCCCGGCGACGGAGCGCGCGAGGCGGCGGGCGCTGATGCTCGCGGCCCATTACGCGCCTCTCTGGATGATGCCCCTCGGGTTCGAGGCTGGCTTCGAGGCGGAGGTCGCCGCCGTCAACGCGCGCCGGCGGGAGCAGCGCGAGCTCTTCGCCGGGCCGCCGGCGCGGCTGGTCTCGGCTCCGGGGGCGGAGGTCACGGTGCTCGCGCGCGGCAGCAGGGCGGCGCCTCGGCTCGTGCTGGCGTTGAACCCGAACCCCGACGAGGCGAGCGCGCTCCCTGCGGAGGTGGTGCTGCCTGGGATCGGCGGCGCCGGCGGGACCCTGGTTCCGCTCGACGAGGCCGAGCCTGCCCATGGGCCGATCGCGGCCGGGGGGACCTTCGAAATGGGCCCCGCCGAGGCTCGTGCGTTCCGCTTCGCGCCGGCGAAGCTGATCCGCCGCCCCGCTCCCAGTGCCGGAGCCGAGCGCGCCGCAACTCGGCCGAGGATCGCGATCGAGGCGGTCCGGCCGGTCGTCGAGGGCGGCAGGTTCGCGGCCAAGGGCATCGCCGGCGAGACGGCGCGAATCGAAGCCGACTTCATTAGCGACGGGCACGGCAAGCTCGCCGCCGATCTCCTCTGGCGGCCGGCCGACACGGACGGGTGGGAGCGGATGCCGATGGCGGACCTCGGCAACGACCGCTATGCGGCCGCGTTCCCGCTGGAGCGCGTCGGGCGCTATTTCTTCACAGTCGAGGCTTGGCACGACGTCTTCGCCAGCCTGCTCGAGGACATCGCCAAGAAGCGGGCGGCCGGGGCAGCCGTAGGGCTCGAAATCGACGAGGCGATGGCGCTGCTAGCGGCGGCGGCGGGCAAGCCCGACGGGCCGATCGCCGCGCTTTGCGCGACGCTGAAGACGGTCGAGGCGGAGGAACGGCTGCGATTGATCACGAACCCCGAGACGGCGGCGCGGATGCGCGCCGACGCGCCGCGGCCTTTCCTGGTGCAGCTCGAGCCGACGATGCCGCTCGAGGCAGAGCGGCCTGCCGCCGGCTTCGCGAGCTGGTACGAGATCTTCCCGCGCAGCCAGAGTGGCGATCCGGCCCGCCACGGCACGTTTGTCGATGTGATGGCGCGGCTCCCGGCGATCCGGGCGATGGGCTTCGACGCGCTCTATTTCCCGCCGATCCATCCGATCGGCCGGATCCATCGCAAGGGGCGGAACAACGCGCTGACGGCGCTTCCGGAGGATCCGGGCAGCCCCTATGCGATCGGCTCTGAAGAAGGGGGCCATGACGCGATCCATCCGGCGCTCGGCACGCTCGAGGACTTCCGCCGGCTCTGCGACGCCGCTTCCGGGCAGGGGATCGAGATTGCGCTTGATTTCGCGATCCAGTGCGCGCCGGACCACCCGTGGGTCAGCGAGCATCCGGAGTGGTTCGAGTGGCGGCCCGACGGGACGGTCCGGTATGCGGAGAACCCGCCGAAGAAATACGAGGACATCGTGAACGTCGCGTTCTACGCACCGGGCGCGGCGCCGGCGCTCTGGGAGGCGCTGCGGGATGTCGTGCGTTTCTGGATCGAGCAGGGGGTGCGCATCTTCCGGGTAGACAATCCACACACCAAGCCGCTGCCGTTCTGGGAGTGGCTGCTCGACGATATCCGCGCGCGCGATCCGGACGTGATCTTTCTTGCCGAGGCGTTCACGCGGCCGACGATGATGTACCGGCTGGCGAAGGTCGGATTCTCGCAATCGTATACGTATTTCACTTGGCGCAACACCAAATATGAGCTCACCTCGTACTTCACGGAGCTTGCCAATGAGCCGGTGTCGGATTTCTTCCGCCCGCATCTCTTCGTCAACACGCCGGACATCAATCCTTTCTTTCTCCAGCTCGGCGGACGGCCGGCGTTCCTGATCCGCGCCGCGCTCGCCTGCACGCTCTCGGGGCTCTGGGGGATGTACAACGGCTTCGAGCTTTGCGAGTCCCGCGCGCTGCGAGGGCGGGAGGAGTACGACGATTCCGAGAAATACGAGGTCCGCGCCTGGGACTGGGACCGGCCCGGCAATATCAGGGCCGAGATCAGCCGGCTGAACCAGATCCGCCGCGCCAATCCGGCGCTGCACAGCCATCGCGGCCTCGAGTTCCTGAACGCCTTCGACGATGCGGTGCTCTATTATGCGAAGAGCACTCCCGACGGGCGCAATACGCTGCTGGTCGCCGTCAACCTCGATCCCTGGCGGGCGATCGAAACGGATCTCGAGATTCCGTTCTGGCGTTTCGGCCTGCCGGACGAGGCAGCGATCGGGGCGGAGGACCTGATGCGCGCGCATTCGCTGATCTTTCACGGCAAGCGCCAGCGGGTGCGGCTCGATCCCAGCGATCTCCCCTTCGCCATCTGGCGGCTGGACAACCCAGGCGGGCGCCGCTATGGGCAGGCGCCATGACCCGGCGCAGCCGCGCGGCCCGGCCGCTGGCCTCCGAACCGCTCTGGTACAAGGATGCGGTCGTCTATCAGGTGCACGTGAAGTCGTTCTTCGATTCGAACAACGACGGCGTCGGAGACCTTCCCGGGCTGATCGAGAAGCTCGACTACATCGCCGCGTTGGGGGCGACCGCGGTCTGGCTCCTGCCCTTCTATCCCTCGCCGCGGCGCGACGACGGCTACGACATCTCCGACTACCGCGACGTGCATCCCGAATACGGCACGATCCAGGACATGCGCCGGTTCATCGCCGCTGCGCACGCGCGCGGTCTTCGGGTCATCACTGAGCTTGTTGTCAACCACACCTCCGACCAGCACCCTTGGTTCCAGCGCGCGCGCCACGCCAAGCCGGGATCCGCGTGGCGCAAGTTCTATGTCTGGGCCGACAACGACCGCGGCTACGCCGATGCGCGGATCATCTTCACCGACACGGAAAAATCGAACTGGAGTTTCGATCCTGTGGCCGGGGCATATTTTTGGCATCGGTTCTATTCGCACCAGCCGGATCTCAACTTCGACAATCCGCGCGTGCTCCTTTCGGTGCTCGGCGCGATGCGGTTCTGGCTCGATCTCGGCGTGGACGGATTCCGGCTCGACGCCGTTCCCTACCTGGTCGAGCGCGAAGGAACGGACTGCGAGAACCTCCCCGAGACGCACGCCGTCATCAAGCGCATCCGCGCCGCGCTCGACCGGACCGCCCCGGGTTGCATGCTGCTCGCCGAGGCCAACCAGTGGCCGGAGGATGTGAAGGGGTATTTCGGCGCCGGCGACGAGTGCCACATGGCGTTCCACTTCCCGCTGATGCCGCGGATGTACATGGCGATCGCCCAGGAGGACCGGTTTCCGATTACCGACATCCTGCATCAGACGCCGGAGATTCCGGACATGTGTCAATGGGCGATCTTCCTGCGCAACCACGACGAGCTGACGCTCGAGATGGTGACCGACGCGGAGCGCGATTATCTTTGGGAAACCTATGCCGCCGACCGGCGAGCGCGGCTCAATCTCGGCATCCGCCGCCGGCTTGCGCCGCTGCTCGAGCGTGACCGGCCGCTGATCGAGCTGATGAACGCCCTCCTGCTCTCGATGCCGGGAACGCCGGTGATCTATTACGGCGACGAGATCGGGATGGGCGACAACATCTATCTCGGCGACCGCGACGGGGTCCGCACGCCGATGCAATGGTCGCTCGATCGCAACGGCGGCTTCTCGCGCGCCGATCCCGCGCGCCTCGTGCTGCCGCCGATCATGGACGCGATCTACGGCTACCAGGCGGTGAACGTCGAGGCGCAGGCGAGTAATCCGCATTCGCTTCTGAACTGGATGCGCCGGATGCTCGCAGTCAGGCAGCGCCATCGCGCCTTCGGCCGCGGCCGGCTCCGCCTGCTGGCCCCCGGAAACAGGAAAATTCTTGCTTTTCTCCGGGAATTCAAAGCGGAGGGTGGGGAGGAGACGATTCTCTGCGTCTCCAACCTCTCGCGCGCGGCGCAGGCGGTGGAGCTCGATCTTGCGCAATTTGCAGGAAGGACGCCGGTCGATCTGCTGAGCGGCTCGGTGTTCCCGCCGGTCGAGCAGGTCAGCTATCTGCTGACGCTGCCGCACCATGCTTTCTACTGGTTCAGTCTGGCAAAGAATACGGTGATGCCCGCGTGGCGCGTGCCGCGCTCCGAGCCGTTGCCCGAACTTGTGACGCTGGTGATGCGCGACGAGATCGGCGAGCTGCTGGCGCCCGAGCCAAAGCGCGTCATCGAGCAGGAGATACTCGCCCCCTACCTCGCGCGGCGCCGCTGGTTTGCGGCGAAGGACCGCAAGCTCCGCTCGATCGGCATTGCGCGCGCCGACATCATCCGCGGGCGCGCCAGGGACTTTTTTGTGCTCGAGATCGGGGTCGCGACGGAGGGCCAAGAGGATCGCTACTTGCTGCCGGCTGGCATCGTTTGGGAGGACGAGAAGCCGCCGGCTATCGTGCAACAACTGGCGCTGGCGCGCGTGCGCCGGCACCGGCGGATGGGTTTTCTCACCGATGCGTTTGCCGTCGATGCGCTGCCCGCGGCGGTCTTGGCGGGCCTCGCGATGGGACGCGTGGCCTCGCTTCCGGACGGCGAGCTGCGTTGGCTCGCGACCAGCCAGGAGATTCCGACCGTCCCGCCGGGCGCGGAGATCCGCCGGCTTTCGGCCGAACAGTCCAACACCTCACTGATCCTCGGCGATATCGCGGTCATCAAGATCATCCGGCGGGTCCAAGTCGGGCGCCATCCGCAGACCGAAATGACCCGGTATCTCACTGAGCACGGCTATGCCAACAGCCCGGCGCTGTTTGGCGAGATGGTGCGCGTGGGCGCCGACGGCACGCCCCAAACGCTCTTGATCGCCGAGCGGTTCGTGCGCAACCAGGGCGATGCCTGGCAGTGGACGCTCGACAGGGTCCGGCGCGGCATCCATGCGGCGGCGCTCACCGGGCCCGACGACGAGGCGGGGCGGGAGGCGATTACCGCCTACCAGACGTTCGCCAAGGTGATGGGGAAGCGCCTTGCCGAGATGCACGCCGTGCTGGCAAGCCCCACGGACGATCCCGCATTCATGCCTGAGCGGGCGGAGGCGGGCGAGACGAAGGCCTGGGCGACCGCGGCCGGCGAGGAGGTCGATCGGGCGTTGCAGACCCTCGAAAACTTCACCGCCTGGCAAAACGATGCCGAACACGAGGTCGCGAAGGAATTGGTCGCGCTCCGCCGCCCGCTCGGGGCCAAGATCCGCGAGCTGGCCGAGGCCGGGGTCGGGACGCTCCGGACGCGCCTGCACGGGGACTTCCATCTCGGTCAGATCCTTGTCGCAGGGGACGATGCGATCCTGATCGACTTCGAGGGCGAGCCATCCAAGTCGCTTGCGCAACGACGAGGAAAGGGCAGTCCGCTGCGCGACGTGGCCGGGCTGCTGCGCTCCTTCGATTATGCCGCCGCGACGATCGCACGCGAGCCGGCCCCGGCGGGTCTGCCGACGACGGCGGACCGTCGTGACGAGCTGCTCGGGCACTTCATCGCCGTGGCATCGGGCGGTTTCCTCGAGGGCTATCGAACGGCGGCAGCGGCGACCGAGCACAAATGGGTTCCCAACCTCCGGTCCGCGAAGGCGCTGATCGAGCTCTTCCTGATCGAGAAGGCGGCCTACGAGATCGGCTACGAGGCGGGCAACCGTCCGGCCTGGATCGGCATTCCGCTGCGGGGCCTGACCATGCTGGCCAAGCGGCTGGTGATGCGCCGGCGGGAGAAGGTCGATGCGTGACCAGCGGCCGATAAGCGAGGCTGCGATCGAGGCGCTGGCGCAGGGGAGGCACGGCGATCCTTTCGCGCTGCTCGGACCGCACCGCGAAGGCGAGGGTTGGGTAATCCGCGCACTCCTGCCGGGGCGCGGGGCGTGACGGCGCTGGCGCCGTCGGGGGAGACGCTCGCCGCCTTCCGGCGCGTGATCGGGGCGGGACTGTTCGAGGCGGAAATCAGCGAGTGACGGGACTACCGGCTCTGCATCGACTGGGACGGCGTCATCCAGGAAACGGAGGATCCATACTCCTTTCCGCCGCTGCTCAGGGAGCTCGATATCTACTGCTCGCCGAAGGGCGGCATCGTCGGGTCGCCGGGTGCCTTGGCGCGCATCCGACGACCTGCGAAGGCATCCTCGGCGTCCGCTTCGCCGTCAGCCAGACTCGAGATCACGATATCGGCGTCGGCCGCGGCCGCCGCCGGGGTTTCGGCAAGCTTCGCGCCGAGGTCGAGGAGCGGCGCCGCCTTATCCGGAGAACGGTTCCAGACGACGAGCGGATGGCCGGCACGTCTGATGTTGGCGGCCATCGCGGCGCCGATCTTGCCGAGTCCGATAAAAGCGACCGTCAAGTCTTTCGTGGGGGGAGTTCATCGCCGGACATCCACTCTTCGCAGGTCATCGCCGGAATGACGACACGCCCGATGATCCGACGAAGAAGGAGGACGGCGCGTTGCGGCCCCATCATTCGGATTTCGCGGCCAGGCGGAGCGCCGCCCCTCGATCGCGATCCCGCCTCGAATAAGGGAGGCTCCCGGCGGCGGGAAGCGCGACGGCGGCGCCGTTCCGTCCAAATTCGTTCCTCCGCCCTCCATCCCTCGACTCCGCGTGCAGGAATTTCGCCCGCGTCCGCGATGGATCGGCTGGGCCAAGCGATAGTCTGGGTGCTCCTCGCGTCTCGAATTGATCGACCGATTTGGGTCACGATAAGGTCGACAAGCCTCGGCCGCCGGTGGTCACGCCGCGCCTTGGCTCACCATCGGCCTTACGACCACCGGGATCGACTTTGCCGACGGCGTCTTGCTCTTCTTATCGTGGTAGCTCAGCGGCAGCAGGCCGTTCGTCTCCGGATAGTACGCGGCGATCGAACCCCGCGGGATATCGTATGGCCGCGCCTTGAAGCCGCTCGCGGTTCGGCGCACTTCGCCGCCCTCCGTCACCGATTCGAGCTCGACGAGCGTGTCCTCCTCGATCTGGCGGTCCGCCATGTCGTCCTTATTCATGAAGACCACCATCCTGCCTCCAAAGACGCCGCGATACCGGTCATCGAGCCCGTAAATCGTCGTATTGTACTGACCATGGCTCCGGATCGTCGTGAGTTGCAGCGCCGCCGGATCTCCAATGTCGGGGTCCTCGGCGACCCCGGCACAAACGAGGAAGTTCGCGCGTCCGGTCGCTGTGTTCCATTCCCGGTTTCGCGGGCCATTGTAGAGGTGGAAGCCGCCCGGGACACGGATACGGGCATTGAAGTCGGCGAACAGCTTGGGAAACACCGCCTCGATCTTCTCGCGGATCAGATCGTAATTGGCCTCGAAAGCGTCCCATTCGATCTCGCTGCCCGGCAGCGTCGCGCGCGCCATTCCGCACACGATCGACACTTCGGACTTGAGATCGGGACTTGGAGGCGTGACGAGGCCGTTCGACGCATGCACCATCGACATGCTGTCTTCGACCGTGACGCTCTGACGGCCCGTCGCCTGGACATCAATGTCGCTTCTCGCCAGACAGGGAAGGATCAGCGCCTCCTGGCCGTGCACGATATGGCCCCGGTTGAGTTTCGTGTTGATCCCCACGGTCAGCCTCAGCCGCCGCATCGCGTCCTTCACGATCTTCGCGTCCGGGACGGCCGCAACGAAATTCCCGCCAAGACCGATGAACACGTCGGACCGGCCGTCGATGATCGCCTGAACGGTATCCACCACCGAGCGCCCATAGCGCTGAGGCGGATGGAAGCCGAACAGCTTCTCGATCTGGCCGAGCAGTTCCGCGCTCGGCTTTTCGCTGATCCCAACAGTCCGGTCGCCCTGCACGTTGGAATGACCGCGGACGGGACAGATGCCGGCGCCGGGCCGGCCGAAATTGCCGCGCATCATCAGGAGATTGGCGATCTGCTGGACATTCTCCGTGCCGTAGCGGTGCTGGGTCAGTCCCATGCCATAGCAAATGATGACGGACTTGGCTTGCATGTAAATGCGCGCCACGCGTTCGATCTGGGCCCGCGGCAACCCCGAGACGCGCAAAATGTCATCCCACGAGGTGCGGCGCAGATCCTCGCTCAGCGCTTCGAAGCCGGAGGTGTGCTGCTCGATGAAAGAGAGATCCAGCACCGGCTCTCCCCCCGAGCGAACTGCCGCTTCGTGCGCCTCGAGAACGAGCTTCATCACGCCCTTCAGGGCTGCGACGTCGCCCCCGACCCTGACCTGGCAATACTCGCTGGCGATCGGGGTCGAGGTGAAAGTCACCATCTCGATCGGGTCCTGCGGCGCCGCGAACCGCTCGAGCGCGCGTTCACGCAACGGGTTCATGGCCACGATCGGAACGCCGCGCCTCGACGCGTCGCGCAGCGGCGTCATCATCCGCGGGCTGTTCGTGCCGGGATTCTGCCCAATGACGAAGATCGCGTCCGTCTTCTCGAAATCCTCCAGCACAACGGTCCCCTTGCCGATGCCGATGCTCTCGGGCAGGCCGACGCTGGTCGCCTCATGGCACATGTTGGAACAGTCGGGAAAGTTGTTCGTGCCGAAGCGTCGGGCGAAAATCTGGTAGAGAAACGCCGCTTCGTTCGAAGTGCGGCCCGAGGTGTAGAAGTCCGCCCTGTCAGGACTCTCCAGCGCGTGCAGATGCGTCCCGATCAGCTCGAACGCGGCATCCCAACTGATCGGCTCATAGTGGTCGGTCGCGCCGTTGTAGCGCATCGGTTCCGTCAGGCGGCCCTGTTCCTCGAGCCAGTAATCGCTCTGCTGTTCCAATTCGCTGACGGCGTACGCCGCGAAGAACTCGCGTGTCACCGTTCGGTTGGTGAGTTCGAAGGAGACGGCTTTCGCGCCATTCTCGCAGAATTCGAACGAGCTGGTATGCCTCGGGTCCGGCCAAGCGCACCCCGGGCAGTCGAAGCCGTCCGGCTGGTTCATCGACAGCAGCGCCCTCGAGCCCTTCAGCAGGACGCTCTGCTCGCGCAGCGCCTGAGCCGTCGCGCGCAACGCATCCCAGCCTCCGGCTGGACTTTCGTAAGGCTCGAACTCGGCGCCCGCCTCCGGTTCATTGACCTGGACGCCTGGCTTGCCGGCAGAGGACGACGGAGATTGGTCTGACATGGCGGGGTAACTCCTCATGGCTTGACGCCGGATGAACCAATTGATCAGCCGCCAACAGTTTTGACTGCGCCGTTGTCCCTTCTCTCCCGGTAGACAGTGATGCTGTCCGACCGCGCTTACGCGGCCAAAGTTATACCCGTCCGGGCGACGCGCCAAGTCGCGATGGCGGTCATTTATGGCTCGTGCGTCGTGCGCCGGACGGGCTCGAGGCGCTAGCCGGCGAAGCGCGATCGTCGTCTTGATGACGGTCGATCAATGCGCGCCGGGCGGCGCCGCGCTCCAGGCCTTGACGTCCTCGTCCGAAACGGTCTCCAGCTTTGACGTCGCTGACCAGAACCCTCCCGACGACGGCGCGGGAGAGATGCCTGGTCTCGAGCGCTATGGCCTGAGGCGCCAAACCCGCAGACGGGCGCAAGGCCGCGTCTCGGTCGCCGGTGAATCCGGCGGACCTTATGACCGTTGTCGCAGACATGGCGTTGCCTCTGTCGATTGCGCCATTTTCGCCAGCGAAGGGATTCCTCGGTCGAGGCAATTTCGGTTGCTTCAGGCCGCAAGCCGGTCGGGCGGGGCCATGAACTCCGGACCTACGGCCTCCGCGATCGTTTCCGAGAGAATCCGATCGATCTCAGCCATGGCGGACGAGTCGATATGCCAACCGGCGAGGCCCGCGATCGGGGCGAGCTGGTCCGGTCGCCGCGCGCCCCAGAGCGCAACCATCGAGTCCTGTCGGTCGAGAACCCAGCGCAAAGCGAGATGGATGACGCGCCTTCCATAATTGGCCTGGGCGAAACGGTCGAGCCTTTCAACCGCCCGCAGATATTGCGCAAATCGAGGAGCCTGGAACTTGGGGTCGATCTTTCGCAGGTCATCCCCGGCAAACCGCGTCTGCGCCGTCATGCGGCCGGAGAGCAGACCCCTGCATAAGGGGCCGTAGGCGAGCGTGACGATGTTTCTGTCCCGACAATAAGGGAGGACGTCTTGCTCGATGGCGCGCTCGAACAGATTGTAGGGCGACTGCACCGTCTGCACAGGCGCGACCTTGCGAAAGGCTTCGAGCTGCGCGGGACTGAAATTGCTGACCCCGATGACCCGAACCTTGCCGGCGCGCTGCAAATCCGCCATCGCCGCCGCGGTTTCCTCGATCGGCACTTTGGGATCGGGCCAATGCACCTGATAGATATCGATGACATCGGTGCGCAGACGCTCGAGCGAATCCTCGATCTCTTTGTGAATGCGTGTCTTGCTGGCGTCGCGGAACGGCTGACCGTCCTTCCAGTCGAGACCGACCTTGGTCGCGATGAGGACGCGCTTGCGCCGCCCACCCTCGGCCAGGGCCTTGCCCACGATCTCCTCCGAGCGGCCGAAGCCATAGGCCGGCGCTGTGTCGATCAGCGTGACGCCTTGATCGAGAGCCTCATGAATGGCGCCGATCGCCTCGGCCTCGTCGGTTCCGCCCCACATCCATCCGCCGATCGCCCATGTGCCGAGCGCGATGCGCGACGCCTCGAGCGATGTGCCGGGTATGTCGATACGCTCCATGTTGGTTTGGAGCGTTTCGGTTTGACGGGCCATGATCTTCCTCCTTTCTCGAGGGTTTGCGGCTTGAGCAGGATGCGATTTCGCAGAATCGCATCCTGCTCAAGAGGCTTGGAAAACGCGGGATTATTGCGAAAAACCGGCATCCACTTTTTCGCATCCCGCTTTAGCGGCGCTGGCACGCTCGCTGCAGGCCGATCTTCAGTTGGGGGCGACCGGAGGGGCGACGTCAAGTCCTGCTTCCTCGGCTGCGATCAACCCGAGCGCGGTCCAGTCGAGATCGGCGTAGCCGCGAGCGATTCCCGTGATGAGCCGGTCTCGCACCACGTCGATCGACGGCATCGGAGCGCCCGCGTTTTCCGCCTCGGCGAGCGCCAGACGCACATCCTTGAGCACCAGGGGCAACACGAATCCGGGCGCGTAGGACTGCCTGACGATCTTGTCGCCATAGATTTTATGCGCGCGTCCGCCGAACATCGTGCTTGTCATGACGTCGATGAAAGACTTGGGATCGAGTCCGCGCTTGAGCGCCACGGCGACGACTTCTCCCAGCACCTCCAACGCGGTCGCGCTCATCATGTTCCCGAGCAGTTTGACTAGGTTTGCGTGCGAAGGCTCGGCGCCGACGACGAATGTCCTTTGTCCGAGAGTGTCGAAGAGCGGCTGACAGCGTTCGACATCGGCTGGGGCCCCGGCGGCGACAATATAGAGCTGGCGCGCCTTGGCGGCGTCCGGATTGCCGAACACCGGCGCTGCGACGTAGCCTTGCCCGTGACGGGTATGCTCCGTCGCGAGGCGAGACGCGGTGGATGTGCTGATTGTGCTCATGGAAAGATGAATTGCGCCGCGCTTCAATCCCGAGGCGAGACCCTCGACGCCGGCATTCTCTCGCCCGAGCACGACTTCGCGAACGGCGGCGTCGTCCGGCACCATGCTGATGACGACCTCGCAGCCGAACAGGTCGGTGAATTCGGTTGTGGGCCTGAGACCGAGCGCAACGAGCTTGTCCATTTGATCGGCGTGACGGACATAGGCGATCACCCGATGGCCGGCGGCGGCGAGGTTTGCGGCCATCGCCGCGCCCATGTGACCAAGACCGACAAAGCCGATTTCGCCCTCAACCGACGGGCGGCCGAAGGGCCCGGCCTCGGACGCGCCGGAGCTGGCGAGACGGGAGATCAATTCATCCTTGACCATGGGCTGCCTCCTGACTAAGCGAGCAGAGAAACTGCCGCAATCGCGGCCGAAAGTCGTAAAGCGGTTCCGAAACAATTCGAAAATGTTTCCGAATTGGGCTCGAAGCAGGCAACGGCTGCGATCTCTGAGTTCGGACCCTTCCGCCTTGATGTGGCGGCCGGAATTCTGTTCCGGGGGCCGAGCCCGCAGCACTGGGACAGCGCGCCCCTGCTCGACCGCGGGGAGGTGGATTTGGCGATCGGCCTCTTTCCAGAGCAAGGCGAACGATTCTCGCGCCGGTTGTTGTTGCAAGACGATTTTGTCGCCGTACTGCGCAAGGGCCACCCGGCAGCGGGCGCCCGCGAACTGTCGATGGAGAAATTTGCCGCGCTATCGCATCTCGTCATTTCATCCGTCCCGTATGACACGGATTTCATTAATCAGGCTCTCGCCCAGCAGGGCTCGCGCGGCGGATTGTCGCGGTAGGGACAGGGATTTCTCCCTGCCCCCCGCACAGATCCCGGCGTGCGGCTTTCCCGCACCGGGCTCTTGCCGGAGGTCGGGCGTGACCAGACGAGCGCGGATTTGGCTTCCGCGACAGCGCCGATCCGCCGGCAGGCGACGGGCACGGCGCGCCTGATCCGGTCCTGTGCCCGGAGCATCGCCAGTCGTCTGCCATCCCTCCGACCGAGCCCCCTTCCCTCCACGCCCTCCGCCGCCGCTCATCGCGGCCTTGTTCGGGCGCTTCGCCAGTACTACGAGGCTCGTCCAACTCCTCGCCTGTTCCACGGCAGCTTCGGCTCCTCGCCTTCCTGCCGCGGCCCGGGATCGCCGCAGCGACTGCGGGCCAGACGAGGTCTCCCAGGTTCCAACGCGATCCTTTCGTGCGTGATGTGGCCTCAGACCCCGGCAGGGCGACAGCGCCTCGCATGACGGCGCCGCACATGTTGCCTTCGGCGACAGTGAACGCCTCGGCCTCCGCGAATTTCGGTCTTTCGTGGCTCAATCCCACACCCCATACGATTGCTGTGTACGCTTCGCCGCGGTCGTCACCTTCCACGACGCAACACTCACTACCGGGCGGGCGCTACCCCTTACCCGGACCGGATTTGCACCGGCTGGATCGCGCCAGCTTCGCCTGGCGCACCAATGGGGTGCGCCATTCATATCTGCGGTGCGCACACTGGTCGCCTCGGACATGGTGTCGGCGCGCAAGGATTGGCCCGCTTCGTTCGCGCCATTCGATGACCTCGTTTCGCGATCTTTCGACATCGGTCGGATAGCCTATGCCCAAAAGCCCCGCCGTCGGCCGCCAAACACCGCGTTTCCGGCTGCACGGGGGCTGACGAGCCGATGGCTCAGATTGCAAGGCGCCCCTTTCAGATGGCGACGCCGGCAGGTCGTCTTCGCCCGGCCATGCCCCCTCACTCCCACTCGATCGTGCCGGGCGGCTTCGAGGTCAGGTCGTAGACCGCCCGGTTGACGCCCTTGACCGCGTTGACGAAAGGGGCCATGCGCCCTTCCGATGGCGCGAGACGGTTGAGGTCCCTGCCGCCTCGCGTCCGAGCGGCGCGCGCGCTCGTGCGGTTTTCGATGGAGCCGGGCTCATCTATGCGACGAAGAGACTTGAGAGCCTTGCTCTTTGCCGCCGCAGCGGCGGTCGCTCTTGGCGCTCCGTACGCGCGCGCCCTGGAATGCGGCAAGAGCGCCGAAGGTTTCAACGGTTGGCTGAGCTCTTTCCGGCAAGTCGCGATGCTCGACGGCGTCTCACCCGAGGTCGTCGACGCCGCGCTCTCCGGCGTCGCTTATGACGCCTCGGTCAAGGCTCACGATCACGGGGTCGCCGCTTTCGGGGGGAACTTCGCCGCATTCGCCGCCAGTCACATAACCCCTGGCGGGCTCGCACGGGGCAAGGCGATGCTGAGGTCGTACGCGGAGCCGCTCAAAAAAATCGAAGAGCGTTACGGCGTTCCCGCGCCGGTGCTGGTCGCGATCTGGGGTCTCGAAACGAGTTTCGGCGCCGACAATGGCAAATTTCCGACGTTCAGCGCGCTCGCCACGCTCGCTTGGGATTGCCGCCGCCCTGAGCGGTTTCGGGCAGAACTGATCGACGCGCTGATGTTGGTCCAGCGCCGCCTCGTGCAGCATCCCAGACAACTGAGAGGCGCGTGGGCGGGCGAGATCGGCCAGACCCAGTTGATGCCGTCGGCCTACCTGATGTTCGCAACCACGCCCGATGGCGGCGGAGACCCCGACCTGATCCACAATTCCGCAGACGCTCTCGCTTCGACCGCAAATTTCCTCAAAAGCCACGGCTGGCGGGCCGGCGCGGGATGGGACGAGGGCGAGCCGAACTTCGCCGCCATCCTCGAATGGAATTCCGCGCCGATCTACGCCAGGACGGTCGCGCTGTTCGCCGACAGGCTTGCGGGCAAGTAGGGCTCCCCCTCACTCCCACTCGATTGTCTTGGATCAGCGCCTCGGGTGCGATCCATCGTCAGCGTACAAGCCGGCCAGAGCATCAGAGCGGTCACGAAAGACATCCACGCCATGAGCTGAAGCAGGCGAATGACCACGCGGCCATTCTTTCAGGTTCGACCGCGTCACCCGAGGAACCAGGTCAAAATGCGCGCCAGAGTTCCGGATCGTTCGCCTCGCTCACGGGTTGTTCTCTGCCGATGGCGCAGCAGGCTTGGCGAGCCAACCCACATAGGTGAGGTAAAGCCCGATCGCGACGAGGGCGCCGAAGATGAGCCGCACAAGAGCTATCGCGTCCATCGACATAGCGGCGCGTTCGTACAGTTCGGGAGCAGCCATGAGCGCCAAGCCTCAAGCGCCAGGATCCAGCCGAACAGCGAGATTATTACCGCCGTCACGCTCGACCAGTACAGGTGAAGAGCGATGATCAGCAGTCCTCCGAACAGGCCGCGCCCGCGAACCACACGAAGAGTTCGCTCTTGAAGAATTCGGATGCGAGCGCGCCCATCTCCGACGCGCGCAGCACGATGATGCTGGGGACGATGGC
The DNA here is from genome assembly GCA_963805295.1 of uncultured Alphaproteobacteria bacterium. Classification (GTDB taxonomy): domain Bacteria; phylum Pseudomonadota; class Alphaproteobacteria; order Rhizobiales; family Beijerinckiaceae; genus Roseiarcus. The sequence goes on from CAWDTW010000059.1 coordinate 37,776, forward strand.
CAGCCAAGGCCCTAGCACGCGCGCGAACGCGCGGGTTCGAGCTTGAGATTCTTGTGGTGCGGGCAAGAAACTGTCACTCCGTTCGTAGACAAATTCCAGAAGTATCTCCCCTCACTCCCGAACGTCCCCGGCGGCTTCGAGGTCACGTCTAGACCAGCCGGTTCACCCCCTTGACTGCTTTGATGATGCGGGTCGCGGTGCGCGCATTACGGCGGCCACGCGCGAGCTTGCGCGCTACGACGACCTCGCCTTTGGCGTCGATGATATGAACCTGAAAGACCCTCTTCGCCAGATCGAGCCCAACGCGCGTGGCAGCAGCGCGGATAGAATTGCCCGCTCGAATGCTCACCCCAATTCAGTAAATGGGAAAAATTGCGCGTGTCACCGTATATTTCGGCTTGCTCGGCGAGGCCCTGCGCCAGCGCGACAGCGGCTTCCGTTTCCATCCAGCCGGGCGAAACCCGCACTACACGAATGCTATCGCTGCGAAATCCCTCCCGTGCGCCCGCCGCTTCGCCATGGGCCGCGAAGCGGCCGACGCATCGCTTACTTGCCATAGGCCTGCGCGATCTGCCCCACGAGCTTGGCCCAGGGCATGTCCATGGCGCCGTAGACGGCCGCAGCCTCGGGCCGCGCGTTGTCCTTGAGGATCTCCACCATCAGCGTGGCGTAGTCGGAGAGGATCACGCCGGCCTGCAGCATGCGCAGAAGACCGACCTGCCGTTTAGTCTCGCTGAAAGTTCCGGAGGCGTCGACCGCCACATAGGCGTCGAGGCCCTTGCCAACGGCGGTGATAGCGGGGAAGGCCGCGCAGACTTCGAGGGAGATGCCCGCGAAGATCAGTTTCGTGCGGCCGGTCGCGTTGATAGCCTGGGCGACCTCGGGATCGTCGAAGGCGTTGACCGAGGAGCGATCGATGATCGGAACGCCAGGCAGCGCCTCCACGAGTTCCGGAAAGGTCGGACCCCACATGCTGTCGCGCGCGGTGGTTGTGACGATGATCGGCAATTGCAGGGCCTTGGCCGCTTTGGCCAGCGCCACCACGTTGTGCTTCAACTCTCCCGTCGAATAGTCGCGAACGCCGGTCATGAGGCCGACCTGGTGGTCAACGAGGACCAGCGCGGCGTTTTCAGATGTAAGCGGCTTGTAGGGGCGGATTGGGTCGGACATGAACTCTCTCCTGCAGAGGGAAGGTAGGTTGCGGCCGACCGCGTTTGTCGGTCGCAACACGGCAGGAAGCCTGAATTCCGCATCAGGAAAATTCAAGTTCCCCGTTGGCCCTGAAAAATCAGGGAGATAGTCTCGGTTTGCAACTCAAGAACCATCACCAACGGGGTGCGCGATGCTGGCACAGGGGCTGCTCGATTTCCAGTATGAGGCCAATTCGTCCAGCCATGGATTGACGTCGCTGGCCGGGCTTCCCTTGTATCTCGAGCTGATCAAGGCCTGCGGCCTCGGCGGGGCGATCCAGCGGCATGTTCGGGCGGCCGGCGGCCAGGGCTGGCTCGACATCCAGATGGTTCTGGCGGTGATTTTCCTGAATCTCTCCGGCGGCGACTGCGTGGAAGACATCGAACGGTTGGAGCGCGACAGCGGCTTTTCGGCGATCCTGCGGGCGATCGAGAAGGATTTGCTTTCGCGCGCCGAACGGCGGTCGCTGAAAAGTCGCTGGCGGCGCGAGCGTGAGCGGGCGATGCCCTCGCCGTCGGCGCTGTCGGGCTGGCTGGAACGGTTCGATGATCCAGCCTCGCCCAAGGCGGTCGCGGGGATGGCGTTCATTCCGGCGGTGACGCAGGCACTGCGCGGTCTATGGCGAGTGAACCAGGCGCTGCTGGACTTTCTGCAGAAGCGTCAGCCCGCGGCGACGGCGACGCTGGACATGGACGCGACGCTGATTGAGACGCACAAGCGCGAGGCGCTGTTTTGCTACAAGAAGTTCAAGGCGTATCAGCCGCTGAACTGCTGGTGGGCGGAGCAGGGCGCGATGCTCTATTCGGAGTTCCGCGACGGCAACGTGCCCGCCGGACACGAGCAGTTGCGCGTCCTGAAAGAGAGCCTGCGCCATCTGCCGGACAGCGTGAGGACAGTCTCGTTGCGTTCGGACACGGCGGGCTATCAGGAAGAGCTGCTACTCTATTGCGGCGAGGGAAAAGACCCGCGCTTTGGCGTGATCGAGTTCGCGATCGGCGCCGACGTGACCGAGGCTTTCCGCGCGGCTGTGCGGACGACGCCCGAGAGCGCGTGGAAGCCGCTGATCCGCAAAACGGACGGCCAGCCGCAACAGACCGATCAAGAATGGGCCGAGGTCGTCTACGTGCCCAATTGGGCCGGGCACAGCCGCAACCGCGCCGATTACCGCTTTCTCGCGATCCGCGAACCGCTGCGCCAACTGGCGCTGGGCGACGAGGCGAAGCTGCCGTTTCCCACCCAGGCGTTCGGCCCGAAGGGGGTCTATAAACTGTTCGCCGTCGTGACCAACCGCACGGGCGCCGGCGAGGGCGTGATCTGGTGGCTGCGCGAGCGCTGCGGCAAGAGCGAGGAAGTCCATTCGGCGACGAAATCCGACCTGGCGGGCGGACAGATGCCCTCTGGGCTGTTCGGCGCCAACGCCGCCTGGTGGGCGCTGACGATCCTGGCGTTCAATCTAAACGCCGCGATGAAGCGTCTCGCGCTGGGCGAGAGATGGGCGGCCAAACGCATGAAGGCGCTGCGCTTCCATCTGATCGGCCTGCCCGGACGGGTGGTCAGCCACGCCCGCCAGCTGATCATTCGTCTGGGCGGCGGAGCCGAAGCGCTGGCCACCCTCCTCGACGCCCGCCAAAGGATCCGGGCGCTGGCGCAGGAACCGGCCGGATGAGCCCATACCGCGCGTTGCCGAGCGTAGACCTGATATCGCGTAGCGTTCCCTGGCGCGGCGACGACGCCCCGCGCCCGCGTCAAGCGAGCCCGAACTCGCCCCGGTTGCACGCAATCATCGCCGAACTCGCCATGCGTGTCGACGAACGTCAGGAGGTGATCGACCCCTCGGGATTGTGACACTCGGACCCGTCAACGACCGCAAAATCGGTCACGCACCGGCGCGCGCGGTGATTTGTTCGGGAATTGTGGGAAGGTAGCTGCTGGACAATCGGCCGAAAAGTCGCCACCGTTCGAACTAAGCGTCCAATCAGATGGACGATGGGTTCGTGCTTAACCTGAACGATTTCTTCTACTTTGTGCAGGTGGTCGATCGCTGTGGCTTCACCGCCGCCGGACGCATGCTGCGTATTCCGAAATCGACTCTGAGCCATCGCATCCAGCGGCTTGAAACCGAGCTCGGGGTCAGGTTGCTCAATCGGACCTCACGGCGGTTCGCGATGACCGATGCGGGTGAAGAATTCTACCGCCACGCGGTGGTGATGTTGCGCGACGCCGAACTGGCCGAGGGCGCCATGCGCCATCGGCTGACTGAACCGACCGGCATAGTGCGCTGCACCGCGGCAATGGCCACCATGCAGTTCGCGATGCGCGATATCGTGGCGGACTTTCTCCTCCGCTATCCGAAGGTCAATGTCGTCGCGCATGCAACCGACCGGAACGTCGATATCGTCGGCGAGAATTACGACGTCGCGATCAGAGCCCATTCGGACCCGCTGCCCGATTCGACACTGGTGCAGCGGGCGCTGACGCCAGCGCCATGGCTCCTGTTCGCGGGCTCGGCATATCTCGACGCGATTGAGGCACCGAAAACGCCCGAAGATCTCCGGAATCATCCTTCGCTGTTCATGATGCGCACGGGGGTTGCGCCCGTTTGGCGGCTTCGTCGTTCGGGCAAGGCGGAGGACGAGGTGGTCATGCCGCTAACGCCAAGGCTCTTGTGCGACGACATGATCGCCCTGAAGCAGGCAGCGATCGCCGGCCTCGGCGTCGTCGCGCTGCCCGGCTATGTCTGTCGCGAAGACGTTCGATTGGGAGCGTTGCGCCGGGTATTGCCTGCCTGGCTTGCCGGCGATTCCACAATCACGGCTCTCATTCCCTACCGGCGCGGCCTCCTCCCCTCGGTACGCGCCTTCATCGACCACCTGTCAGCAGAGTTGCCAAAAACAGTGCTGCGGTAGATCGTCCGGATCACTGATCGTGGCATTCCCTGCCGCAGTGATCGCATTGATGGATAGTCTCACAAGTAAAGGGCCAGCTGCTATCGACGTCTATCGATACGCCTTGGTTGCCGATCCCACGCTGCAATATCCCTAAGTATCCGTTGGTGCGCCCCCCCTCATTCCCACTCGATCATTTTGACTTATGGTAACGCGTTGATCTAGCAACGCAAAGTTTTTCTGCGCACCGTCAAGAACCGACTCCGCGATCCGTCAGAAATCTGCGCTTTTGATTTCAAAAGGAAATTTCGGCGATCTGAAAACTCCTCGGTTTCACCCACTATCGGCATCGATTGGTCGAATCTTTTTGAACCCTCCACAAGCGAGCGTGGTCGATCCCATGTGAAAAATACCCTCAGCGCGCGTTGGCCGTCCAGGCTCCGCTCTTTGCTCGGCGCGTTCGCTCCCTGACACCGCCTCGAATAGTTTTTCCATGGCCGCGGCGCATATTGAAGCGGCTTGAGTTGCTGTCCACGCTCCAGTTCCTCCGGGATAAAGCCTTTTCGCCCCGCACGGACCGCTTGGGGCCCAGCACGACCACGAACAGATCAAATCGGACCTTCAGTCCGCCACGAAGCGTTCGCCCTTGCGGAGGAGCATGCCATGCGCGCCCGCGACACCTAGTTCCAGGCTCTCCGCGATCCGCCACGCCAGCATCACCAAATGGTCCGCGGGCTTCGGCGCGCACAGCGCCCGCGCGGTTTTCTCGAACAGCGCCAGCCAGCGATCGAAATGCCGGGCGTCGATCGGCAGCGGCAGGTGCTTGGCCATCGGCTGACCGTGATAGCGTCCGCTCATCAGCGCGACTGAGGACCAGAAGGCGCACATCCGTCGCAGATGCGGCTCCCAATCGTCGATCTTCGCGGCGAAGATCGGCCCGAGCACATCGTCGTCGCGGACCCGCGCATAGAAGCCGCGGACGAGCCAATCGATCATCGCCTCGTCGATGCCCGTCTCAATCTGGATTTGCGCCGTGATCGCCGCCCGGCGCGCCGTCGCGGACAGCGCATCCTCGCTCATGACGGCGCTCCAATCCGGTCCGGCATGGGCAGTTCCGCCGCGACGAGGCCGATGTTGCGTTCGTGCGAGGCGAGCATGGCCGCGAGATCGGCATAAATGGTTTCGTCGCGGATCGTCGGCAGCAGCGCCTTGAGCTTGCTCACCACCCAGCCCTGACCGCGATTGAGGAAGGCGAGCCGGGCCGGAAGATCGGGGATCGCCATCACCTTGTCGTAGAACGCACCCATCTTCTGCGATGGCGCGCCCTGAAGCTGATGGATCGCGCTGGTGAGCACGCCGCACCAGCGCGCTTCGTCACGATGAATGGCCAGGACCAGCGGCTTGAGTTTGCCGTCTGTGATCTCCTTCGCGGTGGCCAGCGTCACGCGTGCGCCCGCGCGCTCAGCTTCGAGCAGCTCGTTCAGCGCTGGCAGGAGCTCGTCGCGTGCTGCAAAGCCCATGTAACGGTCGTCCATTTCGTGCGCGAGACAGGCCGGCGACGCCAATTCAACGGGTTCGCTCGGCCGAGCTGCGTTCGAAATCGAGGAGGCGCGAGGCTTCCGCAGCGATGGCGCGCACACGCTCGGCCGTGCCGACAATGGCGGTCACACGGCTCACGCCCGCGCCGGCGTACAGCGCCATCGCCTCGAACTCTCCGGTCATCGAGCGTAACGGCGAATCGGTGCTGAACAGGTACATGGGCCGCCCCGCGTCATCACCGATGACGGTCCGGGCTCCGGAAAACGGATCCCCGCACTTGCCCCGGGTCACGCTGTTGGCCAGAACCCGCACCTTGGCGCCGCGCGGCCAGTTGATGTGGAAGGCGTCTGTCAGGACCGTGTCCCCTTCCTGGGCGTCGATCAGGCGCTGCTTGTGATAGTCGTGCGCGAAGGACTCGGGCGTGGCAATCAGGGCCGTGCCGAAGACCGCGCCCTGTGCGCCCAGCGACAACACGGTCGCCAGATCGGCGCCATCGACAAGTCCGCCGGCCGCGAAAACCGGCAGCTCTGTTTCGGCGGCAATCTCGGGGATCAGATCGTGAAGCGGCCGCTCGCCGCGGACGTGGCCGCCGGCCTCGACGCCCTGGGCGATCAGCACCTGCGCGCCGGCTTGCTCCACCGCCTGGGCTTCGGCGCGCGAACCGACCTGGCAGACAACGATTTGCCCGGCGGCGCGCAAGCGCGCCACCAGTTTCAGCGCGACATCCCAGAAGAGACCGACTACAGGGACGCCGAGATCGATACAGGCCGAGACCTGCGCCTCGAGAAGCGCAGGATCGGTGGCGTGCGGAATCAGATTGACGCCGAAGCGCTCGATTCCGCGCGCGCGCAGCGCCGCCACTTCCGAGCGGATCAAATCTACCGGCTCGCGCACCATGCCAAGAAAGCCGAAGCCGCCGGCCTCGGTCACGGCGGCGACAAGTTCGGATCGCGCGACGCCGCCCATGCCGGCAAGCACGATCGGATAGGTACAGCCGAGGAGATCGCAAACGGGTCTATGCAGCGTGGTGGCCATGGCCGTCCTTCAGATAGTCGCGCAGATAGCCCGCCAGCATGAGGGCGTGGTTATGCGCCGCGTCGTGCGCGGCATAGAGCAGCGTCACAGGACCGAGCTTCGACAAATCCGCAAGCCGTGCGACGGCTTCGTCGTTATGCGCCAGCTCAGCGCGGTAACGGCGGCTGAACTCCGTCCAGCGCGCTGGATCGTGCCCGAACCATTTGCGCAATTCCGAGGTCGGCGCGATCTCCTTGAGCCATAGCGTCAATACCGCGTTCTCCTTGCGTATGCCGCGCGGCCACAGCCGGTCCACCAGCACGCGCGTGCCGTCATCCTTGTCGGGTGGATCATCGACCCGTTTGGTCCGGATGTCGGCAACACGCCTGGCCATCGTTACTCCGCCGCTTCCGGGCCCGCCTCCAGCGGCGATCCACGGAAGATCATCCGATCGACCGCTTGCGGAAAGAGCGGCCGCAGTTTCACGATGAAATCCCAGGCCATCAGCAACGCCCCAATCGCGAACACCACATCGCCGGGCAACCGCATCCATTGCCACAACAGCGTCGTGTTGTAGAAGTCGCTGCTCCTGGCATAGGCGAGTCCGTGCTCGTAGACGGCGTCGAGCTGCGGCCACCCGATTGGAAAGAAGTTGAGCAGGATCCACAGCACCAGGCCGACGTTGTAAAGCCAGAAGGCCCATAGCCCTAGCTTTTCGCTGAAGCGGTAGCGGTCGGCGGCGACGTAGCGCAGACAGAAATAGACGAGCCCGATCGCCAGCTCGCCAAAAGCCCCGAACAGCGCGGTGTGCGCGTGGTTGAGCGTCAGGAAGGTGCCGTGTTCGTAGTAATTGATGAGGGGAGCATTGAGCGTGCCACCGCCAAACACGCCGGCGCCGACGAAATTCCAGAACGCTGCGCCGATGACATAGGTGTAGGCGAGCCGATACCTGAACTCCTGATGCGCCTCGATCAGCCGGTAATGATTGATCGCGTCGATGATCAGCAGAACCAGCGGCAGCACCTCGATAAAGGAGAACATGCTCCCCATCGGAACCCACATGCTCGGGCCGCCCGCCCAATAGAGGTGATGGCCCGTGCCAATGACGCCGCCCAGGAAGATCAGGATGATCTCGAAATAGGTCGCCCGCTCCGCGAGCTTGCGAGAGACGAGGCCCACCGCCATCAGCAGAAAGGCGCTCATCGCGGCGGCGAAGAACTCGAAGGACTGCTCGACCCAGAGATGGACCACCCACCAGCGCCAGAAGTCGGTCAGCGTGAACGACTTCTCGATTCCGGTGAGCGGGATCATCCCGAACACGTAAAGCACCGCGATGTTGATGGTGGAGGCCCAGATCAGATGCTCGAGCCGGATGCGCCCCGACCAGAATTGGCCGGTGGCGGTCCACCACAGCGCCGCGCTCGGCCACAGCGCCCGCATCACAAGGATGCTCCAGAGCGCGAGGCCAACGAAGAAGCCGATCTGCCAGAAGCGGCCGAGCTGGATGTAGGAAAGGCCCTGATTGCCGAACCAGAACCAGCCGCGGTCGATCACCCCCATGATGCCGAGATAGTCGCCGATGAGGGCGCCGGCGACGATCACGAGCGTCACCCAGAACAGGAAATCGACCAGCCAGTGCTGGCCTTTGGCTTCCTGGCCGCCGGCGATGGCGGGCGCCAGGAACAGCGCGGCGCCGATCCAGGAGAGGCCAATCCACACGATCGGCGCCTGGATATGCACGTCGCGCAGGAAATTGAAGGGAAAGTAATCGTTGATCGCAATGCCGTAGAAGCTCGTCCGATCGTAATAGGAATGCGCCATGATTATGCCGGCCAGGATCTGGACCAGCAGCAGCGCCGCGACCACGAGAAAATACTTGCCGATCCGCTTCTGGCTCGCCGTCAGCGGCCGGAAGGCCGACAGCACCGGGTCCATCGGCGAGACGTCGGGATCGTTGAGGAAATACTCGTAGATGAACAGCACGAGGCCGAAGGCGAAAAAGGTGAAGCAGAAGCTGATCCAAGTCCAGCGGAAGGTGTTGGTGGTCGGAGTGTTGCCGACCAGCGGCTCATAGGGCCAGTTGTTGGTCCACGACCAGGTCTGGTTTGGCCGCCGCGCGACTGTTGTGAGCGCCGAGTACACCAGGAAGTCAGCCGTCTGGCGGGCAAGTTGCGGATTGAGGCTGTAGGCCGGGGTCCAGCCGGTAGTCGGATCGGCCACATTGAGCGATTTGGCAATCTCGTCGCGCACGCTCACCAAAGCAGCCGCCACGGGCGGCGGCAGCACGACCTCTCGCTTCGTGAGATCGATGTTCCGGAGATCGCTTTGCATAACAGCGGTGGCGGCGGCCTGCTGGTCGGGGGTGAGACTGGCGAACGGCTTGCCGTTCGCAGCCTGGGCGACGTTGTCGCGGGCCGCCGTGCCCAGCCGGACCAGCGTCGAGGCCGTATAGTCCTCGCCGTAATAAGAGCCCATGCCATAAAGGCTGCCGTAGTCCATCAGGTCGGCCTTCTGGAACCCGCCCTTGCCGGCCACAATGTCTGCGTTGGTCATGAGCACCGCGCCGTCCGCGCCCACAAAGCGGTCGGGCTGCGGCGGCGCCAGCCGGTAGGTCGCCGTCGTCGCCCAGGCCAGAAGCGCGAAGCTGACAATGGCGACAACCAGCAGCACCCATTTGAGGACGTTGCTAACGGCGTCCTCGACCGGTTGATCAACCCGTTCGGCATCCAGCGTCATGCTTCACTCCTTCCCATGGGCGTTTTCTCGAACGCTCGCCAGCTCTTGTGCGGGACCCGTCCAAGATTTTCAGAAGATCGGCTATCCCCGGCTGCCTGCGACCGCGCCCAGGATCGTCACCACGCTCAGCCCCAGCAGCAGCCAATGAGCACGGTGCAGCCCGGCGAAAGCGACCGCCGGCCGCGACCGTCATCGCCATCGAAACGCCGCCGATCCAGATCACGATGGCGAGCCCATGCAACGCGCGGGCGACGATCACGTCGTCCATGACGTTACTCGCTTCGGTCGAGGCCGAGACGCCTGCGCTCAGAGGGGCAAACCAGAGGTTCCATCGATCACACCCGCACCTTGATCTACTGCACTCTTACCGCGGCGAAGGATCGGCCCGTTTGCGCTGGAGCAAACTTCTCCCCTTCCTTGGCGTGGGCGGGTAACGTACTTACGTGATCGCCAACGCTCAGCTCGGCCCGCAAGCCCTTGCCGCGATGGAGCTCTTTCACGGGCTCTCGCCCTCGGCCCTCGAAGCCGTGGCCGCCTGCGCCCGTGTCCGGCGCCTCCCCAAGGCGCTTCGCATCTTCAGCCAGGGCGATGAGGGCGTGCGTGCCCATGCCGTGATCGAGGGCGGCGTGCGCATCGCCCAAACCGGCAGCGACGGCGCTCAGGTCATCATCCGCTTCATCGGTCCCGGCGAAACGTTCGGGACCGTCGCGCTTTTCACCGACGGCCGCTATCCCGCCGACGCGATCACCCTTGCTGAAACGCTGGAGGCGAGTTGGAGCGAGGCCGATCTGCTCGACCTGATCCAGCGGCATCCGCAGATCGGCGTCAACGTCATCCGCATAATCGGCAAGCGCCTGCAGGAAGTGCAGGACCGAGTGCGCGAACTCGCCACCCAACGCGCCGAGCGGCGCGTCGCCCACGCCGTGCTGCGGCTCGCCCGCCAGGGCGGCCATAGCACGGTCGATGGAACGGCCATCGAGTTTCCGCTGCGGCGCAAGGATGTGGCCGACATCGCCGGGACCACGCTCCACACCGCAAGCCGCATCCTCACCGCCTGGGAGAAGGAGGGAATCCTTGCGACGCATAACAAGCGTCTGACGGTCCGCCAGCCCGCAAAGCTTTTGCGGATCGCGGAGGACGCGGCCGACTGACAACCCATATCCGGCGCCTTGTTCGCGCGGGCGCAAACGTCGGTATCCGGTCTTGCCGTATCGTCGATCGATGAAAAAGCGGCTTCCTCCTCCAACGCCCGCAACACAGCGATCGGGCTGGAACGGCGAAGGGGCCATGCGCGAAGGAGGGGTACGGTGGCGATAGCGACGCCAAGGGCGGGGGCCAGTCGTGCGGCCGGCCCTGTGGTCACTGGCTTTCCGGCCTTTCTTCCTGGCGGCGGCGGTTTGGGCGGCGCTGGCCTTCCGGCGGCGATCCGACCGCGTCTGCTATGACTCTGCTCGATATCTCGGCGCTCCCATGGGTCGCATGCTTTTTCGTGTTCAGCTCAACGTATGGGCCGATGTTGCTTTCGACGAGGGTCAGCGCCTTGCATAGGCTCAGATGCTTCGCACCGTTTACAGACCATCGGACACGAGCGATTGAGTTGTCCTCGCAATCCCGTCCCGCGCTTTCCAAATCCCGCCGTTTTTTGCGCCCCCTCACTCCCACTCGATCGTCCCCGGCGGCTTGCTCGTCACGTCGTAGACCACCCGGTTCACGCCCTTGACTTCGTTGATGATGCGAGTTGCGGTGCGGGCGAGGAAGCTCATGTCGTAGGGGTAGAAATCGGCGGTCATGCCGTCGACCGACGTAAGCCGCTTCCGAGCGCGCTTCAAACAGGGCTCTGATCCTTTGCCGCGGCCCGTGCGCGCGCCGGCCGCGAGACGGAGCGCGCGACGTAATCCTCAAGCGCTTTGGTCTTCTTCTCGCCCAGCAAGGGCAAGTCCATGAACAGAGCGAAGGCGCCGGCATAGAGCACGTCCGCCGCGGTGAACGTCTCGCCCGCGACATAGGGTTGTGCAGCTATGCGCGCGTTGATGAAAGTCATCGCCTCGTCGGAATCGACCCAGCCTGCTGTCCCGCGCGGCACAACGACCTTCATGAATTTCGACGTGAATGCCGGCTCGAGCACGCCTGAATAATAGGCGAGCATGGTGAGAAACGCCCCTCGCGCGGGATCGCCGATTGCCGGCCCGAGACGGGCGTCAGGGAATTTGTCCGCCAGGTAGAGCGCAATGGCCGTCTGCTCGAAAACCATCGATGCGCCGTCCTTCAGGACCGGGACCTTGCCGTGAGGATGCGGATTGGCAGGATCGAGCGCGCCCGACCCATCGCTGCGGCGGATGGAGACATATTGGATGTCATAGGGCTCTCCGATCTCCTCGAGGAGCCACAGAAACCTTGATGAGCGCGAGCGCGGCGCGTGGATGAGCGTGAGCATGAGCTTCTCCTTGTGACTGCGCGACCTGGGAGGCGCAGGAGTTTGCCTCGCCCCATCGGAATTCGCACCTCTTCGTGGATGCGTTCGCCGCTCCCTAGCATTGCCATGAACCTACCCAGAACCGCGACTTAACAAGAACGCCCCGGTATCCCACGCCCCTACTCCCACTCGATCCTCCCCGGCGGTTTGCTGGTCACGTCGTAGACTACCCGGTTGACGCCCTTGACCTCGTTGATGATGCGGGTCACTGCTCCGATGGTGAAGCGGGCTTGGCGAGCCAACCCACATAAGTGAGATATAGCCCAATCGCGATCCAACGTGATGCGCCTCGCGTCACGCAGAATGTCGTCGATCAGATGATCGCCGTAGCCGATCCCTGGGGATTGCAATTCGATAGACCGCAAGCGCTGCGCGGCCCGGATTGATATATGTCAATCGTTGAACTAAATTGCCATATATGGAAAAGACTCAGATTTATCTCCGCAAGGAGGAACTCGAAGCGCTGCGCGCCGCCGCCCGGCGAACAGGGCGCAGCATGGCGGAGGTGGTCCGCGACGCTATCCGGAAGGTCGTGCTCAAGCCTTCCGGCGGCGGATTTGTGGCGATTTGGGACGGCGAACCGAAGCGCTCGTCGATCGAGCACGACAGCGTCCATGACGAGCGCTGATGCGCCAGGGCGAGGCTGTTTTCATCGACAGCGGAGCGTGGATCGCCCTCGCGCTCGCCCGTGATCCGCTCCACGGCTCCGCGCGGGAGCAGTGGGACATTCTGCAGGGCGCCGGCGCCAAACTTCACACTTCCGTTCCCGTCGTCATCGAAACCTTCACGTTCCTTGATCGGAACGCGAACCGCGAGGTCGCGCTGGCGTGGAAGGCCGCTGTCTACAAGCGAGGGGCGGTGAAAATCCTTCCTTGCGAATTGCGCGATCTCGAACAGGCGTGGACCTACTTTCGCCGCCCGGACCTGCACAAGCTCTCCGCGGTCGATGCGACGAGCTTCGCGATCATGAAGCGAGCGACGATCAGGCTCGCCTACGCATTCGATCATCACTTCGTCATGGCCGGGTTTCGGCTCGTCGGGTAGCGACGCTGAGGCGCCGCTCATCAGTGACTGGGTCGTCGATCACTCGATGGCCTCTGCCACCGGATTGCTCGACATCCGCCGCGCCCCGCAACTCGGTCCCAAGTCCGGATTGGCTTGTCTCATAGCCCCAGCTCGGTCAGGCCCGGATGGTCGTCCGGCCGACGGCCCTGCGGCCAACGAAACAGGCGTTCGGACTCGGCGATCCGCACGTCGTTGATGCTGGCGTGGCGCTCGGCCATGGTGCCGTCGGCGTCGAACAGCCAATTCTCATTGCCGTGACTGCGCCACCACTGCCCGTCGGCGTCGTGCAATTCGTAGACGAAGCGCACCGCGATGCGGTTCTCGGTGAACGCCCACAGCTCCTTGATCAGTCGATAATCGAGTTCTCTCGCCCATTTGCGGGCGAGAAACGCGGCGATCGCCTCAGGGCCTGAGAAGAATTCGTCGCGGTTTCGCCAGCGGCTGTCGTGCGTGTAGGCGTTGGGAACACGCGCGGGGTCGCGCGTGTTCCACGCGTCCTCCGCCGCGCGCACTTTCTGAATGGCGGTCTCGCGCGTGAACGGCGGAACAGGCGGTCGCTGGGTCATTGGCGGCTCCTGGACGGCTCGGCGAACGCTGGGCCTGCGAAGGGGATCGTCGAAGAGACCCCATTCTGCCCTACACAGGCCGAGCGCGATAGCGCCGCGTCCACCGGTCCGCCCTCACTCCCTCGATCGTCCCCGGCGGCTGGCTCGTCACGTCGTAGACCACCCGGTTCACCCCCTTGACCTCGTTGATGATGCGGGTCGCGGTGCGCGCCAGGAAACTCATGTCGTAGGGTAGAAGCCGGCGGTCATGCCGTCGACTGCCGCGCCGGCGCGCAGCGCGACGACAGAATCGTAGGTGCGCTCGTCGCCCATCACGCCGAACGCGCGCTGACGTCAACCGGAGGACGTTCATCGAGCCGGCTTATTTCAGGCAGACCGTGCAAAACTCAACGCAAAACTCCGTACGGTCGCGCAGAGAACCGATTTTCGCGATTTTTTCTGCCCCGCGCGGCTACAGGCCGCGAAATTAGGGCACCAGGGAACAAGGCGCGGAGTTTTCGCACGGTCTGCAGGAAATATGCAAGCGTCACAGTAATTCCTTTTTGAAGCGCTTGGCCTCAGGATGACTTGCTCAAT
>CAWDTW010000060.1:0-138275 GCA_963805295.1 uncultured Alphaproteobacteria bacterium
CCCGGAGAAGGTCAAGGCGATGCAGCAGGCGCAGGCTCAGCTCTCCGGCGCGCTCGGCCGCCTGCTCGCCATCAGCGAAACTATCCGGATCTCAAGTCGAACCAGAACTTCCTCGCCCTGCAGTCGCAGCTCGAGGGGACCGAGAACCGGATCGCCGTCGCACGCAGGGACTACATCGCCGCGGTGCAGGATTTCAACACCTCGCTCAGGACCTTCCCGACCATGCTCTGGGCCGAGACGGTGTTCCGTTCGACCAAACCGATGGTCCCGTTCACCGCCGAAGCGGAAGCGCAGACCGCGCCGAAGGTGAAGTTCTGATCCTCTGACGGGAGCGTCTGTATGCCCCGCTTCTGGCCGCGCGCGCCGATCGCAGCCCTCATCGCCGCCCTGTGGATCGCCGCCGCGCGGCGGCGAATTTCCCGGCGCTGACTGGGCGAGTCGTCGACGCCGCGCATATTCTTCGCCTGTGGCGGGCGCCGACCTCGACGCAAGCTCGCCGAGCTGGAGCAGAAATCCGGCATCCAACTGGTGGTCGCGACCGTCCCCTCGCTCGGCGGCGAAGAGATCGAGCCCTACGCCAACGAACTTTTCCGCACATGGAAGCTCGGCGAGGCCAAGAAGAACAACGGCGTTCTTCTCCTCGTCGCGCCGAAGGAGCGGAAAGTGCGCATCGAGGTCGGCTACGGCCTCGAGGGCACGCTGACCGATGCGGTGTCGAGCCTCATCATCGCCAACGCCATCGCGCCGCGGTTCAAGGCCGGCGATTACAACGGCGGGGTCACGCGCGGCGTCGACGACATCATCACTGCGCTGACGACCGATTCGGCCGAGTGGAAGCCGAAGCCGACCGACATGCGCGCCGAGCACGAGGCCTTCGCTGTTCGACACGCTCGCGCCGTTTCTCATCTTTCTCTTCATCATGTTCGTGCTGACGCGGGTCGGCCGGCGCGGCGGCGGCAATGCGGTTGTCATTCCGATGGGCATGGGTGGCGGGGTTCCGCCGTGGCTATGGCGGGGGCTTCGGCGGCGGCGGGTTCGGGGGCGGCGGCTTTTCCGGCGGCGGCGGCTCGTCGGGCGGGGGCGGCGCCTCGGGGGGCTGGTGATGACGCTCGATCCGGCCGAGACGGCGCCGCATCGAGGCGGCTTTCGACGCGGCCCAGCTCAAGACGCGCGCCCCGATCGTCTGCGTCCTGGCGAGCGCCTCGATCGCCCGAGACGCTGAGTTCCTGCTCGGGGCCTGCGTGATCGCGCTGGCGACGCCCCTCCGCTCCTGCTGTTCACTGAGCTTTCGGCCCAGCGCATCTACATCGCTCAGTTGCTGGTCGCCATTCTCGCGGCGGTGCTCGGGTCGGCTGCCGTGGGTGAGGCGGATGCTCGTGCCGAAGCGCACCGCGCGGTCGGCCGGCCATCGGGCGGCGCTCGCGCAGTTCGTCCTGCGCGGCCTCGACCGGACGCAATGCGGCGTGCTGGTCTATGTTTCGCTCGCCGAGCATTATCTCCGCGTCGTCCCGGCCGAAGAGGCGTCCCGGGCGGTGTCGCAAGGAACAATGGCAGGTCGCCGTCGACGAAGCGCTGGGGCCGCTCGCCGCCGGAGCAGTGGAAGCCGCCCTGACCGGTCTCGCGCGCGGTGCGCCGACCTCTTGTCGAAGCCCTTCCCGCCGGGGACGCCCTCGGAGCCGCCGCAGCGGCAGCGGTTCCATGTCGTCTGAAAAGGTAGAACCCCACTCGGGGGAGCCCGCGCAAACCTGTTCGCGCGGGCGCGATTTCAAAGGCTTGGGCGCCTTTTTCTGCAACTTCGCAAACCTCAAGCCGCGTTTGGGCGCGAGGGCAGGACGGGCTCATCGAAGACCGTTCGCCGATCCGCGGGGTAGCGCGCCCTGCGGTTCGACGCCTCGGACGGCGCGCCAATTCCATCGCCGGATTCAACCGTTTCAAGCCTTTGAGGCGCCTTTCCCATCGGGCCCGCAACGGCCTGGCCGAGCCAAGAGCGGCGCACATCGTTCACGCCCGCAACGGTGTCGTCGGGCTCTTCGCCTCTGGCATAGGAACCGGAGTTGACGTCCTCGGCGCGCGCGGTCGGCGGGACGACGTCCGACGGATGCCGGGACATTTCTTGTTACACGCTATGCTTACGTGATAAACGCGCCGGAGCCGATCGATCCAGTTCGCGAGGCGCGTTCAAATTGATCCTGTAATTGAGATATCATAGATTTAGATTTTATGAAAGCAATTGTCGCCGAAAATTTCGGCGGAAGAGGCCCGCCAATGCGGGAAGCGCCCGTCACCGATCAGAGGCGGCGAAAGGCCGCCTCCGCAATATCGAGTGTCTGCCGCCGCTCCGCGCCTGGAGCTTAAGCGTCGCCCGGCCAAACGCAGCGCAAACTCACGCCCTCCATTCCAGCGGCACGAAGGGCGCAGATTCTCCCAATCGCACAAAGCCAAGGCGCTCGCACAGCCTCAGGGACGCGCCGTTCTGCGCCAAGACGTTGACCCGCGCCGGCAGGCCGAGCCGTCGCGGCTCTTCGAGCGCAAGCGTCATCAGGCGCCTCGCCAATCCGCGCCCCTGCGTTCGCGGCGAGAGCGCGATATCGACATAGGTGACGCAGCGATCCCCCACGTCCGTGATGAGCCGCCCGATCGGCTCGCCCATGAACTCGGCCACCTCCCATCGCGCGTTGGGATAGTCCTGCCGATAGGTCGCCGTCATCGACCGGTATTGCATCCTCAGCAGGAATTCCCTGGCCGCCGCGTCGATCGGCATCGCCGCCGTCTCCGCCGCCTTGGTCGCGACGAACAACGCGTAAAGAAACGTCCTGTCGGCTTCGTCGTCGCGCGCCGGCCGGAGCGTCAGGGCGCCATCCGCCGGCGGCAGGCTCATGCCGGCCATCGCTTGGCGTCTCGAGAGGCTCGACATCGCCGCAACTTTCTTCCACGGTCCGCCCCTCCCGAAAAGGAGGAGAGGACTGCATGACCGACGCCGTAAGCGCCGAAATCTTCATGGCCCATATTGGCAAGGCGGTGTCGCTGCCCGACGGGTAAAGGCTCACCCTGACGGCCGTCGATCGGCGCGCCGCCCATCCGCCGGGCGCGCCCCGCGCAGCGTTCAGCCTCATCTTGCGCGGCGCCCCCGCCCCGATCGTGCCCGAGGGCATGCATCGCCTCATGCTCGACGGCGGCGCAAGCTTCGATCTCTATCTCATCCCCATCCACACGCCGTCGCGCGAGCATCAGGACTATCAGATCGTGTTCAATTGAGCGCGATCCGGTCGCGCCCGCCTCAATTGCGCGACGGAAAAATTCCCTGCAGTGCGATGCAATAGTTCAGTCCAAGGAACGGCATGCGGTTCTCGTGCGGCTGCCCGCCGGGCCCTCCGAGCGACCCCATGGCGATCGACGGCGGGGCCGAACTGTAGATATTCACCCCCGGCGAGCCCGTCTCGCTGGCATAGCCGCTGCCCAACGTAACCGAGCCGCTTGGCACGTTCGTGCCTCCCGTCTGGCCGTTGTTGACGGCGGCGATCGTGTGGCTGTGGGAAGGCGTTTCCGCCACGTTCAGGGTGTGGGTCTCTTCCCCGCCTGACTGCCCGAGGATATAGTTCCCCAGGCCCGGTCCCTGAGCAAAAGCGTTGGCGATGCGCCCGCGCAGATCGGGCAGCGCAAAAGTCGTCGTTCCGTTGCCGCCGAACGTCGTGCCCAGCAGCGAGAACAGCGCCTGGTACTGGTTGATCGGCAACAACTGGCCGGCGCAGAACGCCCATCCATTCGGGGCAAAATTGTAGGGAAAGGCTTCGATCTCGCCAAGGAACGGCTCTGCCATGGTCGCGTTCTCCGCCCGCGCCTCTGCGCGTTTGTTCGATCGGCCCTAACTGCGGGCTGGGAAAATTCCCTGCAGCGCAATGCACCAGTTCAGTGTCAGATAGGGCTGCACATTGTTGTGGGGCTGGCTGCCGCCCGCCGGCGCGACTTGCCCGGCCGCCAGGCCGACCGGGGTTCCGGGAGCGGCATAGGTGTTGACGGCGAACCCGCCGCCGCGCCCGGACCCGTGTCCTTCTGCGGGCAGCGCGCCGTTCGGCGCGTTGGTCGTCGCCGCGGCTGCGAAAGCCGGGAACGCGTGCGAATGGACCCCGCTCTGCGCAGTCGTCAGCGTGACCGTTTCCTGCCCCTGCACGCTGCCCATGACATAGGGCGACAGCCCTGGCCCCTGGCCCTGCCCGATCGGGACGCGGCCACGCAGGTCCGGCAGCTGAAAATTCGTCGTGCCATTGCCGCCGAACTGCGTGCCGAGCAGCGAGAACAGCGCGGTGTACTGCGCAATCGGCAACACCTGGCCCTCGCACAAGGCCCATCCGGTGGGGGCGAAGTTGTACGGGAAGAGCGTGATTTGACCGAGAAATGGTTCCATTCGTTCGCCCCCTGCCTCGACGCCGCCCGCGTGCTACGATCGCGGCGGAAAAACTCCGAAGAGGCTGATGATGTAATTGACCGTCGTGCTGGGCTGCCGGTTCTCGTGGGGAGCCCCGCCCTGGCTCGGCGAGACCGCGCTCCCCGAGAGCGTGCCGGCCGTCCCTGCGGTCGCGTAGATCGGCGTCCCGGCGGCCGGCGTGCCTAGAACGGCCCCCGAGCCCGGTGTCGGCGTCGTCGCCGTCGCCGCGGCGGCGAGCCCATGCGTATGGCTTCCGACCTGGCCGCTGGTGAGCGCGACGGATTCGACGCCCCCAGCCTGACCGACGACGTAGGGCTGCAGTCCGGGCCCCTGGCCGGCGCCGAGCGCCGAGCGCCCGCGAAGGTCCGGCAGCGCAAAATTCGTCTTGCCATTGCCGCCGAACTGCGTGCCGAGCAGCGAAAACAACGCCGTGTACTGAGAGATCGGCAGCAGAGAGCCGTCGCACAGAGCCCAGTTAACCGGGGCAAAATTGAATCCGACCGCGATCACCTGACCGACAAAGGGCTGGCTCATGTGCGCTCCCCCCGCTTCATTGCCCAGCCGCGCTGACCGCGCCGAGGCGCGTCACCCGATGCGCGCGGCCCCGCCTGCGCTGCCCATTCGCCGATATCCCGCGAACCCGAGCCCGGCGAAGCCCAGCAGCGTCAGCGCCCAGGTCGAGGGCTCGGGGACGGTCGGCATTGTTGTCGCGGTCGTGACGTCGAGGATGAGTTGGTCGCCTTGGGCCGGCAAGTCGCCGGTCACATCGAGGACAAAGTAGGTCGGCGAGACCAGTTGGAGCCCCATGTGGGGGGCCGTGTCATTCGGCAGAAAATCCGAGGCGCTCGCCGGGTCCACGCTAACCCCGGTGATATCACCCCGCTCGAGAAGGTGAACGTGAAGCCGGTAAAAGCATCGGAGCAGGGCAGCGCCGTCGAGCAGAACGGGAGATCCGACAACTCGTTGGTGATCACGATTTGAGTGTCGCCGACAGAGATAGTCACCCCGCTCATCGAGCCCTGCTGAAAATCGACGGGGATGGTCGGCGGCGGGAAATTCTGCGAGGATCCGCCAGACAAGTAGTTTGGAATTTCACAACCGGTCGATTGACAGAACGTCGACGGCATAGTCGGCGGCGGAGACGGCGGCGGAACTGGCGGCGGAGTCGGCGGCGGATTCGTCGTATCCAGCCAGAAATACGGAATAACCGTATTGTCTCCGGCGCCAATCAGTCCAGCGTATGCCGGAGCGCTCGCCAACGCCATCAGAGCCGCCGCCGCGGCAACGGCGATCAAGGGGCCAAAACGCATCATCGGTCCGCTCCAGGGGTAGACTGCGGGAGACTGGTATTGCGTCAATCTTGGCCGGACTTCTCCAATTGAGCGTCCGTTTTGGCTCTTACTTACAAGAGTAATCCTGTTCCAGACGTTCCGCAATCGTCAGGTCGAAAGAAATGTTGTCAGAGCCCAAGATCCTGTCGGCGACAGGATTCCAGGACGCCCCGGGCCGCCGACGACGATGCGAAGCAACGCCTGACGCAACCGCCTCCGGAGCGGGCGGCTTTGGCGCCGTCAGGGCGCTCGACCGCCCGCGCGGGCCCGTCCCCGGCACCGCCTCCGTGTCCATCGGCGATTGCCCGCCCTGTCGGGCCGCGCCGTGTGATCGCCATCGCAATCCGCGAGGGATCGCTTCACCAAGGGGGCGCGGCTCTTTCGCCAGCCCGAAGAGCCGGCCGAAACGATGACCCTCGAAACTCCAAGATGACCGTCACCATCTATCACAACCCGAAATGCGGCACGTCCCGCAACGTGCTGGCGGTGATCCGGGCGAGCGGCGAGGAGCCGGTCGTCGTCGAATATCTGAAAGTCCCGCCGAGCCGCGAGCGCCTGAAGGAGCTGATCGCGGCGATGGGGATTTCTGTCCGCGCGCTCCTTCGCGAGAAGGGAACGCCCTACGCCGCGCTTGGCCTTGCCGATCCCAAATGGACGGACGACGAGCTCCTCGACTTCATCACCGCCCACCCGATCCTCATCGAGCGGCCGATCGTGGTGGCGCCGAAAGGCGTAAAACTCTGCCGGTCTTCCGAAGCCGTGCTCGACATTCTGGCGAACCCGAACGTCGGCCAGTTCGTCAAGGAGGACGGCGAGGTCGTCGACCCGCGCGCCAAAACAGGGTGAGGCGCGACGGTTTCGCCCTTGCGCAGCCCGTGTTTCGGCAAGACAATGGCGAAAAGGGAAACACAACGGAGGACGCGATGACGCGGACGCTCCGGCTCGCTCTGGCGTTGGCGGCTCTCGGACTGGCGGCGGGCGCGGCCGGAGCGCAGGAGACGGCGGCCAGGGGGATTTTCAGCGGCCACGGAATCGTCAAGGCGGTCGCGCCCGGGAGCGGCTGGCTGACGATCGCCCATGGCGACATCAAGGGTTTCATGCCCGCGATGCAGATGATGTACCAGGTCAAGTCCCCGGAACTCAGCAAGGACGTGCATCCAGGCGACGTGATCGACTTCAAGATCGACGCGGCAAAATACGTCATCGTCGAGGTGACGGTGTTCGGTCACGCCAAGTAGCGCGGTCAGTGCAAGGCCGAGAGGATCCCGGCGAAATCGCGGCCGCGGGCGTTGGCGAGGCCGGCGTGGCACGACATGCAGCTCGAGGGCGCGTCCTGCAGATAGGTCTCCAACGTCGTGTTGGCGAGGTTCTCCTTGTTCTCGGTCGCGGGGTCCGAGGACTGATAGGTTTCGCGAGGCGTGTTCGGGTCGACGATCAGGCCCGGGAAAAAGCGGCCGTCGTTCTGCGGCCCGACCGGAAGGGGGACGGTCGGCCACTGGCTGGCGACGAGCATGTAGTGCTCCCAGACCGTGCCCTTGACCCCCGGCAAGGCCCAATAGGCCCGGTTCATCGCCATGGTGGAGGAATGAACGGGATGGCGGCGGGTCACCTGCATTGGCGTCGGATCGAGCTTCGGCGGATTGCTCATGCTGATCGGCTCGGTCTCGGGCGACCCGAGGAGCGGCAGCCGGCGGTCCGGCTGGCTGGCGTCATAATACGAATAGGGCGCGCCGGCGTCCTTGGCGTCCGGCTCGCGCGCCTCGCCCTCGCCGGCGGGCGGGACGTTGTCGACATGCTCGAAGGTGCTCCACAGCCACTGCGGACGATAGTGGGTCTTGATCATGATGTGGAACCCGACGAGCGCGATGTCCGTCTTCGAGCAGACGATGCGGCCGGCGGCGACGCTCTTGCCGACGTCGACGATCTCGGCGTCCTCGACCACGTAATAGCGCGCCCGGACGGCCGGGGAATCCGCGTCGGTCAGCAGGCGCCAGGACGCCTTGACCGCGATCGAGCCGACCGGCAGGTTCGCCGGATGCGCCTCGTCCGGAAGGTTTCGGCCCTCGCTCCAGCCCTTGGCGGCGATCGTGTCATATTCGGCTTCGTTCAGCCGGATCTCGTAGCGCGTATAGGTGCGGTTTTGCGCGACGAGCGGATTGACGAATTCTCCCAGCGTGAAGCCGGGCTGATTGAATTCCGCGTAGGGTGTGAAGGAGGCCAGCATTTTTTCGCGATTGTCGACGCCGGCGGCGCAAGGGTTGCGGCCGTTGTAGCTCGCCCAGGGCGAAGGCGCGACCGGCTTGCCGTCGCGCCCGACCTGGAATAGCTCGTAGCGGGACTTGAACGTCTCCCAGACGCGCGGGCCGGGATCGCCGACCGTCTTTAAGCGGTCGGGATCGCCGCGATGGGCGGCGCCCGCGAGCGAGGGCCAGTTGAGCGCGATGAAGGCCCGCCAGGCGAAATTGTCGAACGACGGGAACGGATCGAGCCTGGTCGAAGGGACGTCCACGATGCGGTCGGGCGAGACGAGCGGAGTCGCGTCCTGGGCGGCGGCGAGACCGGGGATTGCGAACAAGCCGGCCAGGATCGCCGCTAGCTGCCGCCACGGCGTTCCGACGCTTCCTGACTGCTCGCCCGGCATCGCTTTCCGCGCGTCCTCGATGCCGCCGGCGTCTCCGCGCCGCTCGGCTCACTGGTTCGCAGTAATATAGGCGATCACGTCATCGATGTCCTTCTTGCTGTGCAGGCCCGGGAACGTCATCGCCGTGGACGGCTTGAAGCCGCGCGGGTTGGCGAGGAACTTCGGCAGATTCTGCACGCCGATGCGCCCGGTGTACGGCAGGGCTGCGTGACATTTATGGCAAACGGTCTGAAAGATGCGCTTGCCCGCCTCCGGGTCTCCGGCGACGGCGCCGATCGGCGTCGCTAGCGCCAGCAAGAGAACGACGGGGCCGAGCGCCCTCATTCGCGAACGACGGGGCCGCGAATTTCGCCGTCGGGGAACTTCTTGGTGTGGACGTTGAAGTACCAGCGCCCGTCCTTGAGGTCCTTCGCTTGCTCGGCGCTGATCTGGGCGATGCCGTGGAACGGGCTCGCGAGATTGCCCGGCGTGCCGACCTGGATCGGCGCGTTCTCCTCCGGAGTGAGGCCAAGATAGGAGACGGGGCCGTGGAAATGGGCGGCGATCACCGGGCCCGACAGGGCTGAATAGGTGACCGTCCATTTGAGCGTGTTGGTGTCGGTGTCGAAGGTTCCCGTCATGCGGCCCCTCCCGGGGCTGTCGTTCGGAGGCACTTCGCCTGCGCCGGTCAACGAGGCTGTGATCGGGATTATGAGAGCGAAAGCCTGCGTGCCGGACGCCGCCAGGGCGCCGCAGGTGAGAGCGATGAGGATCAGGCGCGCGCCTCCCCCTCGATTGCAGGAAACGTCGTGACGGCGGGCGGTGGCCGACATGTTTACTCCCTCTTGTCCTGATTTCTCGCCTCGGCAGGCCAGGGACACCCGCCGCTCAACGGCCTGGTCGTCCCCTCAAGGTTCAGAACGCCAGCCACGCATAGGCGAAGACGGAATTGTTGCCCGACGCGTTATGCGTGCCGCCCAGGAACGAGCCGTCGAAATTGTTCGTGCCGCCGTAGAGGTGCAGATACTCGGTGAACTGGATGCCGATGCGGGCGTTCCAGGTCTTGTAGTCGCCGGGCCCCGGCGCGCCGTGCGCGAACGGGATGTAGGCGAGGTCGAGAATCAGGCCGTCGCCGTTCGGGCTGGCGATGAGGCTGTTGGGAAACAGGCCCGCGCCGCTCGGCAGGCACGGGGCGGCGGGCGAACCGTACATGTTGCAGTCGTTCGAGCCGGTGATGTTGAAATAGCCGAGACCAAGGCTGTAGGTGTGGTCCCAGACGAACGACGCGTTCGCCTTGAAGCTGTTGAGGTGATCGTCGACGTTCGACGCGGCCATCAAAAAGGAGCTCGCGCTCGCGTTCAGCTTCTGCCACTCCAGGATGTCGGTGAGCTTCACTGTGAGGCTGTATTGGTCGCCGTCGTACTGATATTGCGAGTCGAAGCCGACGTCGAGGTAGTTATCCGTCCCGATGCCGTATTGACGTCCCGGCGCGATCTGCCCGTACATGCCGAACGTGCCGACCATGAGGTAATGCTGTCCCCAGTGCGGCTCCAGCGCGAGGCGCCAGTAGGGGGCGACGTTGGTGACGGCGTCGGTCGCCGAATTGCCGTCGTTGAACGCCTGCAGGATCGGGACCGGAAGTCCTTTGTAAAGCGTGACGTCGGCGTACAGCATGTCGTTCCAGAAGACGTAGGCTCCTGCGCCGCCGACGATCTGGCCGTACCCGCTCTCGATGTGGGTCAGCGGCGGCGCAAACAGGAAGGCTCCCGAAGACACAGTCGAGGAGATCTGCGGCCAGCCGAAGGCCGGGGTCGTGTTCCACGGGTCTTCGACGGTCGGGGTGTTGTTGGCGTCGATGCCCCAGATCGTGTCTTTGCCAAGCAGCTTGAGCGTGTCGGCGTAGCGGACGTCGGACGCGTCCAGGAACGCCGTATCCTTTACGGAGGGGTCGCCCGTGACCTGGATGAACGAGCCGAGATTGCCGTAGAGCCGGCCCGCAATGAATCCCGAGACCTGCTGGGAGACTAGATTGTCGTTGGTGTGCAGGCCAGCGGGCTGCGACCCTTGGTCATAGGCCGAATTCGTATGGGTGAAGCCGGCCATGTAGAAGGCCGACAGGGGCGGCCCATTCCAGTCGCCGCCCTGCATGGTGTAGCCGCCGATCTTGAACCGCCGGCCGAACGGCGTGAGTTCCGGATAGGCGGTGTGACAGGCGGCGCAGGGCTGCCCTGTCTGGCGGGCGTAAGCCGGCAACGCTTCGGGCGGGACCGGCGCTGACGGCGAGGAACGCCCCCGCTCCCGCGACGACCGCGACAAGGGCGACAGCGAAGGCGACGGCCTTTGCCCGGATTGCGGCCAACGCTCTTGCGTTCGGCCGGATCGCTGCTGCCGTCATTCCGCCCCCCTTCGGGCGCCCGTTGCCTTTAGTGAAATCCGCGTCGCCCGCCAGGCGGACAGGCAGCGCAGACGAATCGTATTTTTCGGATACCTGCCATGCGGTTTTTTGCGAGTCCAGTTACAATTGATCCGCGCGGCTGGTCCCGAGCTGGATCGTCATCAAGCCTTCTTGACCCACAGCGTGCACCATCCCTTCGGCGAAATGGTTCCATCGACGCTCTTGCACGCATTCGGCGCGACGAAGAGCTTGCAGGCGTCGCATTCCTTCCCGTCCTTCGGCGAGTCCTGGTAGCGCACCGAACTCTGCGCGATCTTGGCTTGGGCGACGGTCGCGCCGAGCGCCAGCAGCGGGACGGCCCCCGCCGCGCCGATCAGGACCGTGCGGCGGCTGACGCAGGCTGACTTGGTTTCTTCGCTCATCATGGGTTCTCCTGGCTATTGGCTTCTGCTCTTCGTTTTACGCTTCTGAGTTTCGCTTCCGATCGGCGCTTCCGGCTCGCCGCGGGCGCCTTCCGTCCGGGAAAGACGCGCTCCTCCCCGGGACGTCGGCATCGAAGCTGCCTGCGGACTTGATCCAAATCAATATGCTCGCTCCGCGACCAATGCGCGCAGCACTTTGGTCGAGTGTTCTGGCCCCCCGGTTCGACGTTGAGGGCCGGCCGGAATTAAAGCGAGCCCTGCACGACGGCTTGCGACAGGGCCGAAACAGGAAGGCGGAAAAGGGCCGCCACTACAATTTTTGCCAATGTTCTGGCTTGGCGGCGGCCCGTCCCGCGCTTCCGGCGGGCGAGCGCCGACATTGGCGATCGGTAATCTTAGAACCGCAAATCCGGCCGATTGGGGCTAGAAATCGACGCTCGAAACGTTGGCGACCGCATGCGCGGCCGAGCGTTTCCAACCTCGATATTTGGAGACCCTGATGAAGTTGCTCAGCGCCCTTACGATCCTCGCCGTCGCCGCCGCCGGCCCTGCTTTCGCTCAAGGAAAGTGCTCCAGCGCGCCGAAATCCAAGTGGCAGCCGAGGTCCGCCCTCGAAGCGCAGTTGCAGACCGACGGCTACACGGTGCGCCAGATCAAGGTCGAGGGCGGCTGCTACGAGGTCTACGCCACCGACAGGGACGGCAAGCGCGCCAATATGGCCTACAACGCCGAGACGCTCGAAAAGCTCGACAACGCCGAGGCCGGCGAGAACTGAGCGACGCGAGAGCCGGCGCCCGGCCATGGTCCGAGTTCTGGGATCCGTTCGTCCGCGCCTTCCATTGGGCGCTCGCGCTGAGCTTCGCCATCGCCTGGCTGAGCTCTGAACATCTCCAGCGTCTGCACGCCGCCGCCGGCTATGTCGCCGGCGCGCTCGTGGCGGGGCGCGTCGTTTGGGGCTTGGTCGGACCCGGTTACGCGCGGTTCTCGCAATTCGTGCGGCCGCCGGAGACGGTGATCGGTTACTTCAAGGCGGTCGTGAAAGGGTCGGAACGGCGCTTCATCGGCCACAATCCGGCCGGCGGGGCGATGATCGTCGTCCTCCTGGCCGCGATGGCGGCAACTGCTGCGTCCGGCTGGCTGCTCACCACCGACGCTTACTGGGGCTCGACCGCCGCCCAGCGCGCGCATTCGCTTCTGGCGCACGGCGTCCTGCTCCTGGTTCTGTTGCATCTCGGCGGCGTCGCGCTGGCGAGCCTCCGGCACCGGGAGAACCTGGTCCGGGCGATGGTCATAGGCGTCAAGCGCGCGGCCGGACCCGGCGACGTCGCTTGAGGTTCATAAGGGAGGCAATGGTGAGTGAAACGCATGAGGTCGGCGCGCCGTTCTTCTTCGCCACGCAGCAGCCTCCGTCGGCCGCCGCGATCGACGACGACATCTACCTGACGGTGACGGCCGCGGTCCCCGCCTTTCCGGGACAGGTGGAGACGATCGACATCATCCTGTCGGTCGACTACGCGAGGCAGGTCATCGCCCAGCTTTCCGGCGCGGTCGTCGCGGCGACGAGAAACGAGGCGCATTGAGCCGTCTCGCGCTCAGTCGTCCTCTTGCGCGGCCGTCAGCGTGATCCGCAGTCCCGGACGATTGTCCGAGGCCGCGCAATCGAGACCGTGCAGTTCGGCGATCGCGGAAACGAGGCTCAGTCCGAGTCCGGTTCCGGGGGACTTCCGCGCC
This sequence comes from uncultured Alphaproteobacteria bacterium, assembly GCA_963805295.1. Classification (GTDB taxonomy): domain Bacteria; phylum Pseudomonadota; class Alphaproteobacteria; order Rhizobiales; family Beijerinckiaceae; genus Roseiarcus. The sequence continues at coordinate 12,923 of CAWDTW010000060.1, forward strand.
GCGTCGGCGCGATGGAAGCGCTGAAAGATCGCGCTCAATTCCTCAGGCGCGACGCCGGCCCCGTCGTCGGCGACCGACAACGAGAGGCCTTGCGGCGTTCGCTCGCCGGTCACCTCGACGCGGACGCCCGCGGGCGTGTGACGCAGCGCGTTGTCGATGAGATTGGCCGTCATCTGCACCAGCAGTTCCTTGTCGCCCGGCATCGGGAGCGGCGCATCGAGACGCGAAACGATCGTCTTTCCCTCCCCTTCGGCGGCCGGCTCGAACGCCTCGACGACCTCGCGCGCGACTTCGGCGAGATCGAGCGGCCGGAACGCCGCCCGCCGCGCGCCGGCCTCGACCTGGCCGATGCGCAGGAGGGCGTTGAAGGTTTCGAGGACGCCCTCGATCTCGCCGATCGCCGTTTCGATGGCGCCGCGCATCATCTGGCGAGGAGGCGTCCGAACCGCGCGCGGCCTCCAGGCGGCGCAGCATCGAGGCAAGCGGCTTGCGCAGGTCGTGCGCGATGTCGGCGCTGACCTGCTTGTTCGCCTGGAGCAGCTTCTCGATGCGGTCGAACAGGCGGTTGAAGGTGCGCGCGAGCGCGGTGAGATCGTCGTCGGTCCGCGTCAGGGGAATCCGGCGGCTCCAGTCCCCGGCCATGAGCCGCTGGGCGGTCAGCCGCATCGAATCGATTCGGCGGAGAAACTGCGCGCTGAGCCACAGGCCGCCCGCGGTGCCGAGAGCGATCGTGGCCGCGACCGCCCAGCCGAACGCCGAGAGAACCCCGCGCAGAATCTCGTCCGAACGGCGCTGCTCGTCGCCGACGACGAGCATCGATCCGTCCGGCAGCCGCGTCGCCAACGCCCGAACGATTTCCGGCTTCGCTTCAGGCGGTTCGTCGCCCTCGGCCTCTCGCGCTTCCATCCAGCCGCCCGCGCTTGCCGCCGGGGCGGGCAGATCGCCGGCGAGCAGCTCGCCCTCAGGGCTTTCGAGGCCATAGGCGAAGGCGCCGCCGCTCGATCCGCGCGCCTCCAGCATCCCGGCGAGCCGATCGCGTCCGCCTGCCGCGAAGGCGCTCTCGAGCGCGTTCGTTTCCTCGACGATCCTCTCGTCGAAGTCGGCGAGGATTTCGTGGCGAATGGTGAGGTAGACGAAGGCGCCCAACGCCAGCGCCGACGCCGTGAACAGCGCCAGATAGATCATCGCCAGGCGGAAGCTGGCCGTCCTAAGGAGCCGGGTTCGGGACACGCAAGGTATATCCGGCGCCGCGCACGGTCTGGATCAGCGAGGCGCCGCGGCCGCGATCGATCTTGGTCCGTAGACGGCTGATGTGCGTCTCGACGATATTCGTCTTCGGATCGAAGTGAAACTCCCAGACTTGCTCGAGCAGCATCTTGCGGGTGACGAGGCGACCCTCGCTGCGCATGAGGAATTCGAGCAGGCGAAACTCGCGCGGCTGCAGGTCGATCGCCTCCCCGCCGCGCCGCACGCTGCGGGCGACGAGATCCATCTCGAGATCGCCCGCTCTCAGCACGGTGGGCGACGAACCCAGCGTCGGACGGCGGGCGAGCGCGGTCAACCGCGCCATCAGCTCCTCGAAGGCGAAGGGCTTGACCAGATAATCGTCGCCGCCGGCCTCCAATCCGTCGACCCGGTCGTCGATGCCCGCCAGATTGGTCAGGAACAGCACGGGCGTCGAGAGGCCGTCGGCGCGCATCAGCGCGACGACGCCGAGGCCGTCGAGTTCGGGCAGCATGCGGTCGAGCACGATCGCGTCGAAGCGATCGGCGGTCGCCCGCTCGAATCCCTCGCGGCCGTCACTCGCCACCGTCGCCTCGTGCCCGCGCGCCTCGAGGCCTGCCGAAATGAAGTCGGCGGTCTCTTCGTCGTCCTCGACAACCAGAATCTTCATTCCGCCGAATTAGCAGAACGGCGAACCGTGACAAAGCGCCCCGCCGCATGGCGCCGCGCTTTTCCCCGGCCTCCACGAGCCCGGCGCACAGAGTTTGCGCGTCGAAGACTGGGGCACGCCGTGCGCGCTGTTTCAGCGCCGGAACTCCGCCTTCACCGCCGCATAGAGCGCCCTGAATCGCTCCCGCTGCCTGGCGAACGCCGCCGCGAGCTCCGGGTCGGGCATCGTGACGTCGGCGATTTCCGGCCGGTTACAGACCGTCTCCGCCGGCTCGCCGGTCGCGGCCATCCGCGCAAGCCGCGTCGCGCCCAAGGCCGGGCCGGTCTCGCCGCCCCGCATGCGCACGATGGCGAAGCCGGTCGCGGCGGCGATCATGTGCGTCCACAGCGCGCTCTTCGCGCCGCCGCCGATGAGGCCCGCGCGCTCGACCGCCGCCCCGGCGGCGGCGAGGCAATCGCGCGCCTCGGCGAGCGTCAGCGCGACGCCCTCCATCACCGCGCGGGCGACGTCGGCGCGGGTCGTCGTCTCGCTCATGCCGAACAGCACGCCGCGCGCGTAAGGATCGTCGAGCGGCGTGCGCTCCCCGGAGAGATAGGGCAGGAACAACAGCGCGCCCGGCCCCCGATAGCCGTCGGCCGCCTCGCGTTCGAGCGCGTCGGGCGTTCCGCCGAGGAGCCGTCCGGCGAAGGCGAGCGCGCCGGCCCCGTTCAGCATGGCGGCCATCGCATACCAGCGGCCAGGCAGCGCATGGGCGAAGCCGTGCACGAGCTTGTCCGGCGCGCTGAGATAGCGGTCCGTCGCCACGATGAGCTGCGTCGCGGTGCCGAGCGAGACGAAGGCCTCGCCCGGGGCGATCGCGCCGAGCCCCACCGCGCCCGCCGCCGCGTCGCCGCCGCCGGCGGCGACGACGACGCCCCGCGGCAGCCCGAGCTCGTCGGCGGCCGGGGGGCGGATCGTCCCGACCGCCGCCGATCCTTCGAAGAGCCGGGGCGCCCAGGCGGGCGCCCCCCCGCAGGCGGCGATCGCCTCAGCCGACCATGCCCGCGCGGCTTCGTCGAGCATCCAGGTTCCGGCCGCGTCGCTCATGTCGGTGCCGCGTTCGCCTGAGAGCGCGAGGCGCAGAAAGTCCTTGGGCGCGAGCACGCAATCGATCCGGCCGCGAAGCTCCGGCTCATGGCGGCCGAGCCACAGGAGCTTCGGGCCGGTGAAGCCGGGCATCGGCTTCACCCCGACGACGCCCGAAAGACGTGGAAAATCCCGGGCGAGCTCGGCGGCCTCCGCGTGCGCCCTTCCGTCGTTGTGGAGGATCGCCGGGCGGAGCGGCTTGTCCGACCGGTCGAGGAGAACGGCGCCGTGCATCTGGCCGGAGAAGCCGATCGCCTTCAGCGCCCCGAGCGCCCTGGGGGCAGAAGCGCGCAGGTCGGCGGTCGCGGCGCCCATGGCCGCGCGCCAGACTTCCGGATCCTGCTCAGACCAGCCGGGCTTCGGACGATCGGGCGCATAGGCGTGCGCGGCGCTCGCGACCGGCGCGCCGTTTTCGTCCGTCAGCAGCGCCTTGAGCCCCGATGTGCCGCAGTCCAGCCCGAGATACATGGGCCGAGCATGCGCCGCCCCCGGCGCATGCACAAGTTCAGCTCAGGCGCAGCTGCGCCAACCCTCGCCGCAGCGCGCCAGCGGACCCGCCCTGCGCCAGCGGTCCGGACCGAGAGCGTCCTCGTCTTCGCCGAGTTCGAGGCCCCGTTCCAGAATGTAACGCAGGCCGGTCAGGATCGGCGTGTCTGCGCCGCGCGTCGCCTTGCCCACGTCTTCCCAGTCGCCCTCGCCCGCCCGACGGGCGAAATCGCCCACAAGACGGGAAGCAAGCATCCCGCTCGACAGATTGCGGTCGGCCGCGTCGCGCGCGAAGCGGCGCGCGAAGTCGCCGCCGATCGAGGCGACGGCCGCGCGGGCGACATGAGGATTGGAGCAGGTGACGACGATTTCACGCACGATCATAAGTGAACCTCGCTCAAGCTCGCAAAGTCAGATCCCGCTCGCTTACGACCGTCTACATGACGAATAAATTTGTCCTCAGCATGGCGTTGCTTCCGATCTCATAAAGTCATTCTCCGTTGAACCGCGCGGGAATTGCAGACGCTTGGCAATTGTCAAGGTTTTGTCATATCGGCTTATGTGCGGTGCAACATAAATATACCTTTCGCTTCCCTCGCCATTCGATCCCGAATGGCGAAGGCTTAATTCATGGCGAATGAGCAACTCATGAGCGGAGCCAATTGGCTGGACGAATCTTGATCGGAGGCTCTTTCCGGGGACGGCGGAGCCCTTCGCGCGCCCGGTCCCCGTCCTGCGCCGGCCTCGGCGAAAAGCCACCGAGAAGCGCTCGGGTCAGGCTGGAATCCGCAGCGCCTCAATGCGCGCTTCGAGCGAGCGCGCTTCGGCTGCGCTCATCGCCGCGCGCGGGCTCTCGACCCGAATTTCGCCGATCACCCGCGCGGGCCGGGGCGACAGCACGAAAATGCGGTCGGCGAGCCGGATCGCTTCGCCGACGTCATGGGTGACGAGAACGGCGGTGACCGCGCGCTCGGCCACCAGCGCGGCCAGTTCGCGCTGCAGCGCACGCGCGAGCGGCGCGTCGAGCGAGACGAACGGCTCGTCGAGCAGCAGCAGCGCGGGCTTCACCGCGAAGGCGCGCGCCAGCGCCGCCCGTCGCGCCAGGCCGAGCGACAGTTCGCCCGGGAAATGCGCCCGGTGCCCGGCGAGGCCGAGCGGCTTCAGAAGCGCGTCGAGCTCCTCGTCGCCGACATGGGGCGCCGCGAGGCGAATGTTGTCCTCGACGCTGCGCCAGGGCAGCAGGCGCGGCTCCTGGAAGACGGCTGCGAGCGGGCCGGGAGGCCTTTCGATCCTGCCCTCGAACCGCTCGTCGAGGCCGGCGACGATCCGCATCAGGGTCGACTTGCCGCAACCGGACGGGCCGATCAGCGCCCCGATCCGCCCCGCCTCGAGGCGGAAGGCGAGATTGGACAAGACTTCGACCGTCTGGCCGGAGGCGTTCACGAGGCGCTTGCGCGCCACATGCACGTCAAGCGGGGCGAGGCCGCCAGCGGGAGACATGGCGTTCAAAGGGCTGCACCACGAAGGCTTCGATCATCAGCATCGCCGCGGTGAACGGCAAGGCGTAGGCGAGGAGAAGGGCCACATCGAACAGCTGGAAGGCCATGTTGATCTCGAAGCCGACCCCGTTGGGCCGGCCGAGCAGCTCGACCACCAGCACGATCTTCCACACCAGCGACAGGCCCGAGCGGGTCGCGGCGGCGAAATAGGGCGCGAGTTGCGGCAGCACCACGTGGCGCAGCCGTTTGAGCGGCGAGAAGGCGAACACGCGCGCCATCTCGTCGAGGCCGGGGTCGAGCGTGCGCACCCCCTCGCGGATCGTGACGGTCGCGTTCGGCAGCTTGTTGAGCGCGACTGCGGCGATCGCCGCCGTCTCGTTGAGCCCGACCCAGATGTACAGAAGAACGATGATGACGAGCGCCGGCAGATTGAGCAGCACGACGATCCAGGGATCGGCGAGCCGGTCGACGAGCGCGCGCCGCCCCATCGCGTAGCCGAGCGCCGACCCCAGCGCCATCGCCAGCGCGAAGGCCGCCGCGACCCGCGCCATCGTGACGCCCATCGCCGCGAACAGTTCGCCCGACGCGGCCGCCTTGCCCATTGCGGCGAAGACCGCGGCGGGCTCCGGCAGATGCCGGGGATCGCTGAAATGCGCCGCGACGACCCAGAGCGCGATCAGCGCGGCGAGAGAAAGAAGCCGCGCGGCCACAGGGCTCACTTCGCCGCATTGGGGTCGAAGAACAGCGAAGCGTCGAGTTCCGGCGCGTCGCCGACGAGGTCCTTGCCGCCGCTTGCGACGATCGCCCGATAGAGCGCCTTGGCGTCTTCCGCCTCCTCGGCGACGGAGCGCTTCGGAACGCCATCGAGGTAGCGCCTGCGGTAGGTTTCGAGCGCGGCGTCGTCGGCGAGATTGAGGCGGCTCTTGATCGGGGCCCAGGCGGAGGAATCGCGGGCGAGCGCCGCGCGCGCCTTAGCCGCCGCGCCGAGATAGCGCCGCAGCGCGTCCGCGTGATCCTTCGCGAACTCCTCGGTGAAGACGTAACCGGTCATCGCCACCGGGCCCTTGGCGCCCAGCGTCTTCTCGACGTCGGCCATTTCGATCGCCCGGCGGAAGCCGCGGGTCTCGAGGTCGACGCAGAAGTTCCAGAATTCGAGCGCGGCGTCGAGCTCGCCCTGGGCGAGCTTTTCGGCGATCAGCGGCGGCGCGCCGTAGGCCGGGCGCGCGGACCGCGCCAGATCGCGGCCTTCCGTTCGCGCCGCCGCCTGGGCCATGAGCCAGCTCTTGTCGAGCGGCCCGCCGGCGACGCCGATCGAATGGCCCACGAGATCGGCGAGCGAATGAATGGGCGAATCCCTCGGCGTCATGACGGCGCCGAGCGCGCTCGAATAGGGCGTGAACAGGAGCTTGTCGCCGAGCGAGCGCTCGCGCGCGACCCACATCCAGTCGGAGACGATGATGTCCGCCGCGCCGCCCTGCAGCGCGATCTTGCCGGCGCCGGTCGAGGCGAGTTCGGTTGTCTGGACGTCGATGTCGGCCGCCTTGTCGAGGCCGAGCGCTTTCATCGCCGCGATCTCCCAGGCGACGGTGCCGGTCTTCTGCACCGCGATGCGGACCACATCGGCGGCGCGCGCCGCGCCGGCAAGGCAGAGGCAGATCGCGGCTGCGGCCAACGCCCGGAACCTCATCGAATGCTCCTTCCTCATCCGCCGCGGCGCATCAGCATGCCGCGCGCCGGGTCGTAGGCGACGACGGCCGCGGCGAGAAAGACGATCGTGCACCCGAGGACCACGGCGAGCGAAACCGGCTCGACCTTGCCCCAGAAGGCGAAGCGGATGAGTTCGACCGCGTGGGTGAAGGGATTGAGCTCGCAGAGGGTCGCGAGCCGCGGGCTTCCCTCCTGCACGCGCCACAGCGGATAGAGGGCGGAGGAGGCGAAGAACATCGGGAAGATGACGAAGTTCATCACTCCGGCGAAATTCTCGAGCTGCTTTATCAGCGAGGACAGCACCATGCCGAGCCCCCCCAGCATCAGGCCCGAGAGCGCGAGCGCCGGAAGGATGGTCAGATAGCCCCACAGGCTCGGCGGCTCGATCTCCCAGAGATAGGCGATGACCAGATAGGCGTAGACCTGGAGGATCGAGACGGCGACGCCGGCGAGGAGCTTCGAAGCCAGGAGGAACCAGCGCGGCGCGGGGCTCACCAGGAGCATGCGCATCGAGCCCATCTCGCGGTCGTAGACCATCGACAGCGACGACTGCATGCCGTTGAAGAGCTGGATCATCGCGATGAGGCCGGGCGTGATGTAGACGTCATAGAGCACGTAGGTCTCGTAGGGCGGGATGATCGAAACGCCGAGGGTCTGGCGGAAGCCCGCGGCGAAGACGAAGAGCCAAACGAGAGGCCTCACCAGCGCGGAGACGAACCTTTCGCGCTGATGGAGAAAGCGCAGGCTCTCGCGCCACACGACGCCTTGCAGGCAGATGAGATAGGCGCCGAGGCCGAAGGGCCGACGGGCGCCTTGCTCGACCGCGCTCACGCCTCCTCCTCGCCGGCCCCGCCGGTCAGCCTCGAGAACGCTTCGCCGATCGAGGCCGCGCCGGCCGCCTCCATCGCCGCGCGCGCGCTGGCGGAAGCGAGCACGCGGCCCTTGTGCAGCACGACGACGCTGTCCTCGGGGCGCACCTCGTCGACGAGATGGGTTGTCCACAGGACGCCGACGTAGTCCTCGGCGACGAGGCGGCGCACCAGCCTGAGAATGTCGGCGCGCGCCTTGATGTCGAGGCCCGCGGTCGGCTCGTCGAGCAGCAAGAGGCGGGGCGCGTGCACCAGGGCGCGGGCGATCTCGACCCGCCGCATCTGGCCGCCGGAAAGCGTTCGCACACGGTCGTGAAGCCGGTCGGCAATACCGACGCGGGCGATGAGGTCGCGCGAGCGGGCGCGCGCTTGCGCACGGCCGATCCCATGCAGCGCGCCCTGATAGAGCATATTCTGCTCGACGGTGAGATCGGGATCGAGCGTGCGGCTCTGGAACACGACCCCGAGTTCGGCGAGCGCCGCGCCGCTCTCGCGCGCGACGTCGCGGCCGAAGATGCGGACCGCGCCGGCCTTGCTGGCGTAAAGGTGGGTGACGATCGAGAAGAGGGTGCTCTTGCCGGCGCCGTTGAGGCCGAGCAGCACGGCGAAGGTCGCGGGCTGAACCGCAAAGCTCACGTCGTCTAGCGCCTTGCGCGCGCCATAGGCGTGCGAGACGCGCTCCACCACGAGCGCCGCAGGCAGTTTCGCCGTCACCGGGAAGCATGCGCCGGCGTTCATTGCTTCGTGATCGCCACGCCCCAGGGATAGGACCCGACGGGGATCGACTTCAGCGCCTTCAGCGATGCTACGTCGATGACGGTCACGTCGTTCGACACACCGTTGGTCGTATAAATCTGCTTGTCGTCGGGCGTGAGCGCGAGGTGCCAAACGCGCTGTCCGACGAGAACGTATTTGACGACCTGCTTGGTCGCCCCGTCGATGACGGCGACGCGGTTGGCGGGGCCGAGCGCGACGAAGCCGAGCTTGCCGTCGGAGGTGAACCGAACGCCGACCGGCTGGATCGCCTCCTGGCGCAGGCCCGGCACGTCGAAGGAGATCGTCTGCGTGACGGTCTTCTTGACCGGATCGATCACCGAGACCTTGCCCCCGACTTCCGACGACACCCACAGCTCCGATCCGTCCGGCTTGAACTCGGCGAAGCGCGGGCGCGAGGGTACGAGGATGTTGGCGACGAGCTTTTTGTTGGGCCAGTCGATCAAATGGGCCATGCTCGTCGTTTCCGAGGTGTTGACGACCATGGCGCCGTCCGGGCTCACCGCGACGCCCTCCGGCTCGACGCCGACCGGAAACTGCGCGGTCGCCTTGCGCGAGGCGAGGTCGATGGCGGTGAGCAACGCGTCGTTCTCATTGGCCACGAACACGGTCGTCCCGTCCGGGCTCACGCGAAGCTGCTCGGGATCGGGACCCGAGGGCAGGTCCCCGACGATCTTCAAGGCCTTCGTATCGATGATCTGGATCGTGTCGTCGTCGCCGGCGCAGACGAAGAGGAGCGAATCGTCCTTCGACAGCGCGATCCCTCGCGGGCGCTGGCCGACCTTGATCGTCTTCGTCACCTCCATTGAAGCCGTGTCGATGACCGAGACCGAATTGCCTTTCTCGTTGGTGACGAAGGCGGTGTTGGCGAGGCCGGGAGAGGCCGGGGCCAGGATGAGCGCCAGCGCGCCGGCGAGGCTCAGTTGAGCTTGCATTTCGTCTCCGGCTGGTCGAGACCGAGCGTGTCGAGCTCCGACACCTGATGCAGGAAGCCTTCCTGAGGCGAGACGGACACCGTCCCGCGGCCGTCGGTCAAGAGGATCGGCTGGCGAAGCTGCAGGTTCCACGGCCGAAGGGTCAGCTTCACGCCCTTGAAGTCGGCGACGTCGAAGTCCGGCGAGAGCAACATGTCGCGTGCGGCTTTCGCATCGGCGGACTTCGTCCGGTTGACCGCATCGCCGATCATCCGCATGGCGACCCAGGCCTGGTTGTCGCGCGCGGTCATGCCGCGGTGAAACATGCGCTGGAAGCGGTTCTGCAACTGCTGCGCGCCCCAGAGTTCGTGCGACGCGTCCCAGCTCGTCGGCTCCAAGCCGCCAGAGCCCGCGACCGGGCGCGGGTCCCAGGTGCGGTAGGGCAGATAGCCGCCGAACACCTCGTTCTCGTCTGCCGCAATCAGCACGTCGTAGTCGGGCGCTTTCTGGGTGAAGACCGGCATCTGGCGCTGTGTCTGCACCACGCCCGAGTCGGAGCGCCGTCCGCCGCCCGTGTCCTCGAAGGTCCGCTTCTCGACGATCTTGGCGCCGAATTTCTTGGCGGCGCGCTCATAGGCCGCGCCGAGCGCAATATCGTCCGGATGCGAGCCGACGACGAGGAGCCATTTCCTCCACTGCTTCCAGATCAGGTACTCGGCGAGACCGTCGGCCAGCATGGCCCGCGAGGGCGCGGTGTGAACGACGTTGGCGCGGCAATTCTCCTCGCGCAGGCGTTCGTCCGGCGCGCCTCCGTTGAACACGAGCGTCCCCTTGTCGCGCGCGGCGTCGGCGACCTCAAGAAGTTTGTCGGCCGGAAGGTCGACAATCAGAAAGCGGACGCCGGAATCGATCAGCGTCCTGGCGGCGCCCGCCGCGCCGTCCCCCGGCGCCAGCCTGACGTCCTCGATCGAGAAGGACTGATCGAGGAATTTTCCGGTGGTGTTGTCGTCGGCCATCGCGAGCTTCGCGCCGGCGATGAAATCGTCGGCGGCCGGGATGTCGGCGATCGAGATCGTCTCGCGCGAATGCGCTTGCCTCAGCACGCCGACCCTGATCGCGAGCGTGTCGGCGCAAGCTGCGGCGGGCGCGCCCCAGACGAGGGCGAGGGCGACCGCGGCGAGGCCGAACCGTTGTCTTCGCCCTCGCCGAACGGCATGATCGGCCTTGTTCGCGCGGACGCCACGCCCCCGGGGAGGAACCATGAAACGCATCGCGCCGCTCGCCGTGGCCACAATCGTTCTCGCCCATCCGGCTCTGGCCAAGGACACGCGGTTCTGGAACCTGACCTCGTCCACGGTCAAGTCCCTCGAACTCGCGCCGGCCGGCACGAAGGCCTTCGGTCCCAACCAGTGCCTGAACGACCCTGACGGTGCGGTCGACCATGACGAGCGCGTCAAGGTGACCGGCGTTGCGGCCGGTTCGTACGACGCGCGGCTCGAGCTCGCGGACGGGCGGACATGTCTGGCGAGGAATGTGCGGATCGAAACCGGCAAGCCGTTCGCCATCGAGGACAAGGATCTCACCGCCTGCGCGAAATGACCGCCGCGCACGGCGGCGTCGGTTCGGCGCGCTTCACCGCTTCGACAAATGAGAGCGGCGCCGATCCCGTCCGGGCCGGCGCCACGCGTCAGCAATTTCGCGCCGTCCCACGACCTTTCAGAGCGGCGGCACGGGGACCCTCGAAGCGCCCGGGGGCGAAGCGGGGCGTGGCTCAGAGGTCGGCGAAACCGCGGATGCTCACAATTCGGCGGTGAGATAGGCCGTCACTTCGAGGCCGGCGCAAATTTCGACGACTACCGGGGCAGTCCAGCTCATTGTGCTCTCCTCATCGCTCGTTTCCAAGAAAGGGCGTTCATCCCCTCGCGAGATCGACCGTAACAGCCGGCGGGCGAGCCGTCACCACCCCTTTGGTACTAATCGCCGCGGAGACGCGCGATCGGGACCCGGGCCGCCTCATATCGGGAAAAATTCCCGGGGCGCCGCGAAATTGTTCTCGCAATTGCGAATGGAAACGCGCAATCGTCCCCCAAAAAGCGACTCGAAGGGGCTCGCGAGTTCGGTGCGGTTTTCCTTTTTCAATGTGGCGCGGCAGGCGTGGGCGCAGAACCAGGGCTGGCCGGAGCAATGGCGCAGTCCCGAGCCGAAGCCGGCCTACGACGCGGTCATCCTCGGGGCGGGCGGGCACGGGCTGGCGACCGCCTACTACCTCGCCAAAGAGCACGGGCTGACCAGGATCGCCGTGCTCGAAAAGGGCTGGTTAGGGGGCGGCAACACCGGGCGCAACACGACGATCCTGCGTTCGAACTATCTCTGGGAGGAGTCGGCCGCACTCTACGAGCACGCGCTGAAGCTGTGGGAGGGACTCTCGAAGGAGCTCAATTACAATGTGATGTATTCGCCGCGCGGCGTGATGATGCTCGCGCACAACGCGCATGACGTTCAGGTCGGCAAGCGCCATGTCCACGCCAACCGTCTCGCGGGCGTCGACAACGAATGGCTCAGTCCTGAGGAGGCCAAGGCCTTCTGCCCCATCCTCAACGTCGCGGGCGACATCCGTTATCCGATCGTCGGCGCCGCCCTGCAACGGCGCGGCGGTACGGCGCGGCACGACGCGGTCGCCTGGGGCTATGCGCGCGGAGCCTCGGCGCGCGGGGTCGACGTCATTGAGAACTGCGAGGTCACTGCGGTCCGCCGCGACGCTTCCGGGGCGGTTTCCGGCGTCGAGACGACGCGCGGGGCGATTGCGACCCAAAAGATCGGCGTCGTTGCGGCCGGGCACACCTCGGTCGTAATGGCGATGGCCGGCCTGCGCATGCCGCTCGAGAGCTACCCGCTACAGGCGCTGGTCTCCGAGCCGGTCAAGCCGATGATGCCCTGCGTCGTGATGTCGAACACCATCCACGCCTACATGTCCCAGTCGGACAAGGGCGAGATGGTGATCGGCGCCGGCACCGACGCCTATATCTCCTATTCGCAGACCGGCGGCCTGCACGTCGCCAACCACACGCTCGAGGCGATCTGCGAGCTCTTCCCGGTGGTCAGGCGGCTGCGCATGCTGCGCAACTGGGGCGGCATCGTCGATGTGACGCCCGATCGCTCGCCGATCATCGGCCTCACCCCCGTTCCGGGCCTTTTCGTCAATTGCGGCTGGGGCACCGGCGGCTTCAAGGCGACCCCTGGCTCGGGCCACGTGTTCGCCCATACAATGGCGCGCGGCGAGCCGCATCCGCTCGCTGCGCCGTTGACGCTCGACCGCTTTCGAACCGGGCGGCTCATCGACGAGGCCGCCGCCGCGGCTGTCGCGCATTGAGGCATTGATGCTGCTGATCCCCTGTCCCTATTGCGGCATGGAAAGGCCGGAGCTCGAGTTCCGCTACGGCGGCGAGGCCCATGTCGCGCGGCCTCTCGACCCGATCGCCGTCAGCGACGCCGACTGGGCCGAGTTCCTCTATTTCCGCTCCAATCCCAAGGGCGTGTTCGCCGAGCGCTGGCGGCACGTCGCGGGCTGCGGGCGCTTCTTCAATTGCCTCCGCGACACGGTGAGCGACAGGATCCTGGCGGTCTACAAGGCGGGCGAGCCGCGGCCCGACCTCTGCGGCGAGGCCCGCCGATGACCCAGGCCTTCCGGGTCGCGGGCGGCGCGTCGCTCGACCGCGCGCGTCCGGTGTCCTTCACCTTCGACGGCGTCGCCTACGGCGGCTACGAGGGCGACACGCTCGCTTCTGCGCTTCTGGCCAACGGCGTGCGGCTCGTCGGCCGCTCCTACAAATACCACCGCCCGCGCGGGATTTTTCGGCCGGAGCGGAAGAGCCGAACGCGCTCGTCGGCGTTTGGCGCGGCCCTGGCCGCTTCACGCCGAACCTGCGCGCGACCCGGCTCGAACTCTACGACGGCCTTGTGGCGATGAGCCAAAACCGCTGGCCGTCGCTCGCCTTCGACGTCGGCGAAGTCAACGACGTCTTGTCGCCGCTCTACGGCGCGGGCTTCTACTACAAGACCTTCATGGGCCCAAATTTCTTTGGCAAGAACTGGGCCTGGAAGACCGTCTACGAGCCGGTCGTCCGTTTCGCCGCGGGTCTCGGGACGGCGCCGACCGAGGCCGACCCGGACCGCTACGTCCGCTATTTCGATCATTGCGACGTGCTGATCGTCGGCGCAGGCCCCGCCGGGCTCGCCGCGGCGCTGGCGGCGAGCGCTAGCGGGGCGGACGTCGTCGTCTGCGACGAGAATCCGGCGCCGGGCGGCGCCCTCGTCGCCGAGACGCGCGCGCGCATCGGCGATAAACCCGGGCGCGAGTGGCTCGCCGACGCGCTCGCCGCTCTCGGCAAAGCGCCGAACGTGCGGCTCATGCCGCGCACCCAGGCGTTCGGCTATTACGCACAGAATTTCATGGGGCTTAGCGAACGCGTCGCCGAACCCGACATGATCGCCAAACCCGACCTGCCCCGCGAGCGGCTGTGGCAGATGCGCGCGCGGGAAGTCGTGCTGGCGACCGGGGCGATCGAACGCCCGCTGGTCTTCGCCGACAACGACCGGCCGGGAATCATGCTCGCCGACGCCGCGCGGCGCTACCTCAACCAATATGGCGTCAAGGTCGGCGAGCGCGTCGTGGTCGTCACCGCGCATGACGGCCCCTATCGCATCGCGCTCGACCTGAAGGACGCGGGAGTCCATGTCGAGTTGATCGCCGACCTGCGCGACGACGCTTCCGGGCCGCTGCCGGAGGCGGCGCGGGCCGCCGGCCTTCGCGTCGCGACGAAGGCCGCGATTCACGAGGTCAAGGGCCGCCGAAGCGTGACCGCGGTGCGCCTCGCCGCTCATCCTGGCGGCATGCGGACGATTCCCTGCGACGCGCTGCTGATGTCGGGCGGCTGGACGCCGTCGGTCCATCTCTTCTCGCAATCGCGCGGCAAACTCCTCTTCGACGAGGCGCTGCAGGTCTTTCGGCCTGGGCCGTCCGTCCAGCGCGAACGGTCGGCCGGCGCCTGCAATGCGGCCTTCGGTCTCGCCGAGGCCCTCGCCGAGGGCGACGCGGCGGGGCGCGAGGCCGCTGCCGCGGCGGGCTTCGCCGCGCCCGAGGCGCGGACCTTCGCCGTCGCAGGCGCGCCGCAAGCCTCCGGCGGGATGCTCGGTGCGCCGCTGCATGTCCTCGGCGACCGCCGCCTCAAGGCTTTCGTCGACTACCAGAACGACGTCTGCGTCAGAGACATCGAGCTTGCGGTGCAGGAGGGCATGCGCTCGATCGAGCACGTCAAGCGCTACACCACCACCGGCATGGCGACCGATCAGGGCAAGCTCGCCAACATGAACGCGCTCGCTATCGCCGCCGCCGTCCAGCAAAAATCGCTTCCCGAAGTGGGGCTGACGACCTTCCGCCCGCCCTATACGCCGGTGACCTTTGGCGCCTTCGCCGGGCCCTCGCGCGGCGACCTCTTCGACCCCATTCGCCACACGCCAATGCATGACTGGGCGGCGGAGAAGGGCGCGGCGTTCGAGGACGTGGGGCTTTGGCAGCGCGCCTGGTATTTTCCGCGCGCCGGAGAGGCCATGCGCGACGCGGTCGCGCGCGAATGCCGAACGACCCGGACGAGCGTCGGCCTGTTCGACGCCTCGACGCTCGGCAAGATCGAGATCGTCGGCCCGGGCGCGGCGGTCTTCCTCGAACGCATGTACGCCAACGCCTTCCTCAAACTCGAGGCCGGGCGCTGCCGCTACGGCCTCATGCTGACCGAGGCGGGCTTTCTCATGGACGACGGCGTCATCGCGCGCCTGGCGCCCGACCGCTTCCATGTGACGACGACCACGGGAGGCGCGCCGCGCGTGCTCGCCCATATGGAGGATTATCTCCAGACCGAGTTCACGGATCTCGAGGTCTGGCTGACGTCGACCACCGAGCAATGGGCGGTGATCGCCGTGCAGGGACCGAAAGCGCGCGATTGCGTTGCGCCGGTCGTCGAAGGCGTTGAGCTCTCCAACGAGGCCTTTCCGCACATGAGCGTGCGCGACGCGCGCGCGTGCGGCGTTCGGGCGCGGCTCATGCGGGTCAGCTTCACCGGGGAGCTCGGCTACGAGATCAACGTGGCCTCCGCGTATGGGCGCGACGTGTGGGAGGCGGTCTGGCGCGAAGTCGAAAAGCACGGCGGCTGCACATACGGGACGGAAGCGATGCATGTGATGCGGGCCGAAAAGGGCTACGTGATGGTCGGCCAGGAGGCGGACGGCACGCAGACCCCTGCCGACCTCGGGCTCGACTGGGCGATCGGCAAGACGAAGAGGGATTTTGTCGGAAAGCGCTCGCTCAGCCGTCCCGACTTGCTCAAGGACGACCGCAAGCAGCTTGTCGGCCTCCTGACCGAAGATCCGAGTGTCGTCCTCGAAGAGGGCGCTCAAATCACGGCAAGCGCGGCGCCGGCGGTCGGCTCGCCCGCGCTCGGCCATGTGACCTCATCCTATCGCAGCGAGACCTTGGGGCGCCCGATCGCGCTGGCGCTCGTCGCCGCCGGGCGCTCGCGGATGGGCGCCAAACTCTTCGCGCCGATGCCGGAGGGCGCCGTCGCCGTGACGGTCGCGGCGCCGGTCTTCTACGACAAGGACGGAGCGCGCCTCCATGTCTGATCCCTGGCTCGCCCCGCGCTTCCCCCTCGACGACGTCTCTCTGCCTTCGGGGCCGGCATTCGCGCTCGCCGAGACGCCGCCTAGCCAGCGGTTCGTTTTCCGCGGCGGCGAGGCCGCGCGCGCCGCCTGCTCGGCGGCCTTCGGCGCCGAACTGCCGACAAAGCTTGGACAGGCGGGCGAAGGCGACGAACGCGCCGCGCTGTGGGTCGGGCCGGACGAATGGCTGTTGATCGCCGAGGGCGAGGATCCGGACCTGCTCGCCGCCGATATCGAGGACAGGCTCGGCGCGATCCCGCACAGCCTCGTCGACGTCGCCCACGGCCAGATCGGCCTTCTCGTCAGCGGCGCCGCTGCGGCGCGCGCGCTCAGCGCCGGCTGCCCGCTCGACTTGAGATTGTCGGGATTCCCCGTCGGCACGGCGACGCGCACCATCTTCGACAAGGCGGAGATCGTGCTGTGGCGTCGCGGCGAGGCGACGTTCCGAGTCGAAGTCGGACGCTCCTTCGCGCCCTATCTCGTCGCAGCGCTGACCGAGGCCGCGCGCGGCGCGCCGGAATGGGAGGACCCGCGTACCGATCGCGGCCAGTCATCGCAAGCGCACGCTCCGACGATAGCGCCATAACATCGAAAGTCGGAAACAATTTGAGCGGGAAATTCGCAAAGCGCCGCCGCCCGTTCGCGGACGAACATCCGCCCTCTGGGGTAAAGCAAAACGCGGCGGCGACTGTGCCCCGTCATCCCCCAAACGCCCGGGCGATCGCGCTGCCGATCGCCACGCCCGCCAACGCCGCCGCGACGCCGATCGAGACCGTTTCGATGACCGTGCGAACAACCCCGCGTCCGCCAATCCGCGCCCTGCCGATTCCAAGCCCGACCAGCAGCAGCAGGGTCACGCTTCCCGAGACGATCCGGCCCTGCGGAATGGGCAGGAGCGCGAACGGGACGATGGGAATTGCCGCCGCGAGGAAATCGGCGAGCAGCATCCATAGCGATTGCGCGAGCGGTCGCTGATCGTCATCGCCCTCAGCCGGCGCGGCCAACGCGTTCGCGACTCCTTTGAGGATGGCCTTGTCGGATCGAAGCAAGTCGGCGACCGCCTGGGTCTTGTCGGGCGCGAGATCGGCTGTGCGCAGGCGGCTGGCCACACGGTCGAGAACGGCGTTCGGATCCCGGTCGATCTCGGACTCGAGCGCCAGGGTGGCGGCGCGCGCCTCGTCCCTGGCGGTCTCGATGTCGAGGTAGGTGCCGGCCATCATCGAGACGGCCGCCGCGACCGCCCCGGACGCGCCGGCGACGAGCACCGTCGATCGGTCGTTGGTGGTCGCGGCGACGCCGAAGACGAGGCCGAAGATCGAGACCGTCCCGTCCTCCATGCCAAACACGACGTCGCCCGCCGAGGCGGCGAAAGAATTCTTCAATTGTCCGAAGAACGAGGCCGCGCCCATGTCGAACCCTCGCAATTGTCGCGTCGATCGGGTTCGACATACGACGATCCGGGTTCATCCGGTAGCGGAGTTCGGATCACTGCAAGAGCTGGAGTGGCAGTGGGTAACGGCGGGCGAAGCGCGCTTTCCATTGCGCCGTAGCGCAGCCCGCCGTTATCCACGGCCTTGCCGCGCCGAGGGTCGGGCGAGCCGGCCTTCGCGCGGACGTCGATTTCATGGCGAGGACCGCTGCTTGCGCAAACTCTCGCCGGCAAGGTCGATGCGACAGGCGTTGTGAATGACGCGGTCGAGGATGGCGTCGGCGAGCGTGGGAACGCCGATCAAGTCATGCCAGCGGTCCACGGGAACCTGACTGGTGATGATGAGCGAGCCTTTAATCGTAGCGATCCTCGGCGATTTCGAGCAGATCGCGCGCTTGATCGGGCGTGAGCGCTTCGGGTCCCCAGTCATCCAGGATGAGCAGTTTGGCGCGCGCCAGGGAGCGCAGGAGCCTGGCGTAGCGCGCATCCCCATGGGCGAAGGCCAGATCGTTTTGCCCAGGCCGCTCGCACCGGTCACGAGCAGATTGCGGCGCTTCGCGACCCGGTCGCAGGCGGCGAGCTCGAGGAAGTAGAGCGCGGTCGAGCCCGCGAGGGAGGGCGAACCCGATGATGTTGGTCAACGGCGAACGCAATTCGTACGACATGTGATGGACGAAATCGTTACGCAGCAACAACGTATGCTCGATGGATGTCAGACAGGATGCGAAGGGTGCGCCGCCCGCGCGTTAGATTTCAGCGTGCCGTTCCGGAACAGCAGGATCTGACTTCCACGCAGGCGCAAGGGCGCGGGAGCTCTGCCGAGAGCTTGCGAAAATAATCGTGGAGCGCGCCGCGCACGATATCATGGCGGGTGGCGCCCTTCTTGATCGCCACGATGCGGAGCCTCTCCAGATCTTCGTCCGTGATGGAAAACACAATGCGACGCAGCTTGTCGGCGTTGTCCGGTTGCCGCGGTTCGGAAGGAAAGGGCGGCAGCTCCGGCGGCGCGGGCCGGTCGTCACGAGGGACCAGCGCCGGGCGCGACGGCGCCATGACACGCACAACAACGGACGGTGCGGCATCGCCCTTGCGGGCAAGCAGGCTTGCGGAGACGGCTTCGAATTTCGCTGAACTCACGGGCGGCTCTCCCGAAATGATGCGTCAGTACTTTGGTCTGTGTTACGCCGCCCGAAGGGCTGGCTCTCCCGAAATGATGCGTCAGTACTATGGTCTGTGTTACGCCGCCCGAAGGGCTGCGCAGGGCGGTCACCGAAGCCGTGCGGCGCTTCACCGGCCACGCGCCTTCGGTCGGGGCCCGAACGGGGCTCGACGCCGGTGTAAGGCGACGCCCAAAAATAGCCGATTTCGGAATTTGCGAGTTTACTGGCATCGGCTGTTTAGCGGATTCCCGAGTGCGAGGCGAGCGTCTATATCGTGATGATGATAGACGAATCATCCCTGCGCGTCCGGTTTGACGCGCTTCGGCCTTCGCTGGACGAGCGACGCCGGCGGTTGAGCGCGGCGGCGGAGGCGAAGGCGGCGGGCTACGGCGGGATTGCGGCGGTCGCGCGCGCGACGAAGGTCGCCCGGAGCACGATTGGGCGCGGTCTGAAGGACTTGCGGAACCCCGGCTCCTTGACGGGAGAGGTGCGGCGCAAGGGCGGGGGCACTCCTCGGTTGACGGTCAAGGACCCGACGCTGTTGGAGGACTTGCAACGATTGCTCGAGCCGGCGACGATGGGCGACCCGATGCGGCCGTTGCGATGGGTCTCCAAGAGCCACGACAAGCTGGCGACGGCGCTTCGCGCCATGGGTCACAAAGTGAGTTCCTCGACCATTCCCAAGCTGCTGGAGGAACTGAAATATTGTCGCCATTCCAACCGCAAGACCAAGGAAGCCGGCAAACATCCTGATCGCGACGCCCAGTTCGAATATATCAACGCGAAGGTCGAGGCGTTTCAGGCGGCCGGCGAACCCGTGATATCGATCGACGCGAAGAAGAAGGAATTGCTGGGCGAATTCAAGAACGGCGGTAGCGACTATGGGCCGCAGGGCGAACCGATCGAGGTCAACGCTCACGATTTCGAGGACAAGGAGTTGGGCAAGGTCGTCCCTTACGGGGTCTACGACATCGGCGCCAACCTCGGCTATGTCAGCCTCGGAATCGACCACGACACCGGGGAGTTCGCCGTCAACGCCGTCCGATGCTGGCTCGATCAGATGGGTTGGAAGCTCTATCCCGGGATGAGGCGCCTGATGATCACGGCCGACGGCGGCGGCTCCAATGGTTCACGGCTGCGGCTCTGGAAGTTGGCCCTCCAACAACTCGCGGACGAAACCGGTCTGATCATTCAGGTTTGCCACTATCCGCCAGGGACTTCGAAGTGGAACAAGATCGAGCATCGCATGTTCTGCCACATCACGCAGAACTGGCGCGCGACGCCACTCCTCAGCCTCCTCATCGTCATCGAACTGATCGCCAACACCACGACGAAAACCGGTCTCAAAATCCGCTGCGAACTCGATAGCAACACCTATCCAAAGGGCATCAAGGTCTCGGACGCGGAAATGGCGACCCTCAACATGACCCGAGACTCATTCCATCCAGAATGGAACTACAGCATCTCGCCGAGGTTTCACGAAATGAAGCAATAGTTTTTGGGCATCGCCTAAGGTTCTGGCATCGGTGGCGGCGGCGGAACGGGCAAGTCCATCGGTTTGACGAAATCGCCAGCGTCGGCGGGTTCGGAGGCATCGGCCGACGAAAGGCCGCTGATGGCGAAATTCTGCGGCACGAATTCGGGCGCGAAAGCCGCATCATGCTTCAGCCGCGCCAAACGGCCCTGCACATAGATCCAGAGTTCCCGGATTTCCTTGGCGGATGCGGACTTGGCCATCACTTCGCCCACCGTACGTCCATCCACCATCGAGGCGGCGAAATCGACGCGCTGATGGATCGTGACGGGCGCCACGGTTCCATGCTGCGACAGCGCCACAGCCGCTTCGCCAGTGATGCGCGCACGCGGCGTGGCCGCGTTGATGACAAACAGCACCGGTTTGCCGTGGCGGTCGGCGATGTCCACCGTGGCGCCGACGGCGCGCAGATCGTGCGGACTCGGGCGCGTCGGCAGGATCACAAGATCGGCGTGGCCGATCACGTACGAGATGGATTCCGTGATTGCGGGCGGTGTGTCGATCACCGTGAGCCTTATGCCGGAACGGCTGAGATGCTCCAGCGCCTCTCCCAGTTCCAACAGGCCGACCTTGGCGAACAATGGTTCGCGCGCTGCGCGGGCGTTCCACCAATGCGACAGGCTGCCCTGCGGATCTGTGTCGATCAGCGCGACCCCGCCCACGCCAGCATTCTGCGCTTCCACTGCAAGATGGCCGGACAAGCGTGGTCTTTCCCGATCCGCCCTTTTGCGATGCCACAACCAGAATGTGCATTTGTGCGCTCTCTCCGCATGAGACCCCGTAACTCGAGAGTTACTTCGGAGGATCTGTAACACCGCGGCGCTTGCCGGGCTGTGAAAAGCGCAAGCTGCAATTGAAGCAATTTCAATGCAAATCCGCTTGATGACGAATTCAGTCTTCGCCGAACTTGGCCTCGATGAGCGCGAGGATCGCGGTCATGGCCTCGTCGGCGTCCGGGCCTTCGCCACGGCGTTCACAATCTCTACATCCAACACGCCCTCGGGTAAGTCAGCAGCCGTTCTAAAGGCGCGATTGTGCGTCCGTGATCCTCTTGTCCCTGCGCCGCTTGCCGCATCGGCCAGAGGCGCCATCGGGCGTCGAAAGACCGGCGAACGAGACCGCGCACGCGGCGCCATGACGGCGCGCGCCGGTTTTGACACCGCGCGGCGCAGGACATAGGTTCCGCCGCGAACGGGGGGTTGGCGTTGGAGTCCGTCCAAATGGCCTTGCGGTATCTCGATATGGAAGCGTTGAAAGCGGCGCCGCTGACGAAGGAGCCGTTCCAGTATTTCGTCGTTCCCGGCTTCGTCCGCCCCGAGGCCTGCGCCGAAATCAACCGCGACTATCCGAAGATCGCCGAGAGCGGCAGCTTCCCGGTCGCGCAGCTATCCTACGGACCCTGCTTCCGCGAACTCCTCGACGAACTGGCGAGCGACGAGTTCCGCGAAGCCTTCGAGGACAAGTTCGATCATCGACCTTGCGGGGCGGCCGCACACCGTTACGGTTCGCGGGCACTGCAGCCCGAAGGACGGCCGCATCCATACCGACACCAAGAGCAAGATCATCACGATCCTGATCTACATGAATCCCGAATGGGAGCATTCGGGCGGGCGGCTGAGGCTCCTCAAATCGCCCGAGAACCTCGACGACCCGATCATGGAGGTTCCCCCCGCCGCGGGAACGCTGCTGGCGTTCAGGCGGTCCGACAATTCCTTTCACGGCCACAAGCCGTTCTCCGGCGAGCGCCGAGTCATCCAGTTCAACTGGGTGACGTCGGAGGGCGACCGCCGCATCGCGATGCTGCGCCACCACGTCTCGGCGTCGTTCAAGCGCCTGTTCGGCAAGGCGCCGAGCCGGCCCACCGCCTGAGGCGACGGCGCGACTGCGGCTCCCCTGGCGGTCAAGATCAAACGCCTGGCGCCCGATTCACAGGGCTGCTGTGGGGGGGGGGATTCCTGACGTTCGAAAGCCCGGTGACTCGCTGGCGGCGCGCCCGACCCGCATTTCAGGGCGAGTCCGCAAGGCAGAACGCCAGCGAGAGGGCGCCGACCAAGACGAGGGTGACGGCCCAGATCGCATCAAGATTGAACCAACTCCGCGACACGAACTTCAACCCCAGATAGCGGTAAACCATCCACGCTGATAATCCGCCGGCCGCGATCATCGCGCCCGAATGGACGACGGAGACGAGAACGGCCATGCTGAGGTTGGCGCTGATTAGCGCGCTGGCGGCCTCATCGCCTCTGTCGAGGCCGTCGGCCCGGCAGAGCCCGAGATATATCGGCACGAGCATCAATCCTGCGCCGTGCGCGATCGCCACGGCAAATGACCAAAGCCCGAGTTGTGTTGGTCGTATCCGCGCTAGCGCTCGCGGATGGCGGCGGTTGCCGAGTCGGAAGACACCGAACCCGATGACCAAGAGGCTGGCGCCGATCCGGATCTGCCGCTGCCAATACACGAGAGTGACCAGCAGCGAGAAGGGAACGAGCATCAGGAGCATCGCGAGTAGATGGCCGGCCGCGAGCGGCCAAAGCGCCGCCACGAGGGCGCGCGGACTTTTTTCCATCAGTCCGGCCGAAACCGCGAGCGGCCACCCCATCCCGGGGTTCACCCCGTGGTAGAGGCCGCTCGCAATGACAGCCAGCCAGAGTCCCGCGACGGCCCAGCCGGCCCCGCTTCCGTTCAAGCCGATGGATAGCAGAACGATTTCGTCGAGCAGTCTCCGCCGTCGAGCCGGATCTGATGCGCCCGGTATCCGTCCGGGAAGCTTACCCAGTAGTCCTTTGCCAACTCGAGGCCGCCGGCAGGGCCGGCGACAGCCATCACCTCGGCTCCTGGCACGCCGTCCGGATAGAATTGGTTGTCCCACGTGGAATAGAGCGAATTGGTCCAGTAGACCCGCTTGCCGTCACGGCTGATTTCGACCATCTGTGGGCCGCCTGCATAGACCTTTCCGTTCGGGTGGGCCGCGCGGCGAACGATGCCGCCGATATGGACGGAGCCAGCGAGCTTCGGCTTCCTCGGTTCGGTGACGTCGTATTGACGCATCTCACCGGTTCCCCAGCAGGCGACGTACAGGTATTTGTCATCCATCGAGAGGTCGATGTCGCTCACCAAAGGCGGGACCGCGCCAAATCCCTGCAACAGGGGCGGTAACTGCTCCTTGGGCGCCGGCTCAGGCGGGATCGTCGCCGTCTTTTCGATGTGGAACTTGCCGTCTTCGCGCCACCAGGTCCAAATCGAGCCCTCGAGGTTCGTGGTGTCGACGACGACACCCAGAAAACCATACTCGCGCACGGGGTCATGCGCGGGCCGGACCTCCAGCGCCATCTGGTGATTGGCGCCGAGATCGATCGTCTGCACATTGCGGCGCGCCCGGAGATCCCAGAAGTGGACATGGTGGCCATACTTATTCGAGAGCAGGTCATCCGCGACGATCCCGTCTTCGAATTGAGGCGGCAGCCCCCATTCGCTCGTCACCATGTAGTCGCGCGGCAGGTTCCACCAGAAATCATAGTGCAGCTTTTGAGGCCCGCGATCGATCTCCCAGCGGCCAAGGATATCGAACGTCTCGCAGTCCATGATGAAAATGCCGGGCGGCCCTTCCGTGCCGTCCTTGCCGCCGCCGCCAAGCGTGCCGACGTAGATGCCCTCCGGCCCACAATGGGAGGTATGGGGCCGCGAATAGCCGGTCTTCCTGAATACCTCCTCCGGCTCGATGATCTTATGGATCTTCGCTTGAGTGGGATGGGGCTTCGTATCCACCACATAGATCCGCGACGAGCGGATGCCGAGGATGATCAGATAGCGCCGCTCAAGGAACGTGTGGCCGGCCAGCGGCGACAAGGACGATGAGCAGGCGTTCCAGCCGAAATGGTGGAACTCATCGCCCTTGTAGGGCATCGTCACCGTGTGGACGATCTGGCTATATG
Source organism: uncultured Alphaproteobacteria bacterium (assembly GCA_963805295.1). Taxonomy (GTDB): domain Bacteria; phylum Pseudomonadota; class Alphaproteobacteria; order Rhizobiales; family Beijerinckiaceae; genus Roseiarcus. The sequence continues at coordinate 36,957 of CAWDTW010000060.1, forward strand.
TGGGCGAGCCGGGCTTCACATCGATCACGGCAAGCGCATCGGGCTTCGAGAAGTCCGGGCTCAGCAGCGCGGTGTAGGCGAATTCCTCCGGCGGCGCTTCCATCGCGAGCTTCGGCGATGCGTGAAAGGTCGGATCAGGTCTCATCATCCTGGGTCGCTCCCTAATTGCGTCGAGGCGGAACTCGACGTTTAGTCTTGATTAAAGTCCGGCGCGACCTCGATGGCGTTGCCGATGACTCGATCCGCAAGGGCCGTAGGAAAGACGGGCGGGAGCCTACTCGAAGCTCGGCGATGCCCAACGCTGCCTAGCGCCGATGCCGACATGCTAGCCCGAGCGCGCCTGAATGGATAACGAATTCGTTGACGGCGAACTCGGACACAACGAACGCTGACGATCTGCCTCGGATAGGCGAATATGGACGTGGCGCGGGTCGACGCCGATCTGCGCGCGGCGCGACGACAGCGAGCGAGCTCGGCGGGAATCACGAGTTGCCGGTCCCTGACGGGGAGCGGGTCTTCGCCACCGGCGACCGGGTTCAGTTCGTCGGGACCGATAAGAAGCTCGTGTCCCTATGGCGGCGCCGCCGGCACGATGGCCGGGATCGACGGGACACCGGCCCTCCGGCTGGTCCAGCACCCACCTGCAACTCGGCCTTGTTGGCGTGCATGCGTGAATCGACTGCCCAGGACCGGCGGTCGGCTCTGGGTCGAGTTTGGCCCGCCGCGTGAGACGACGGGGCGACTGTGGCGCCGCTACGCCGCGAACGATTCCCACAGCCGGCGATAGACGGCGACGATGTCGCCGACCTCGCGGTCGCGGCTGAAGCCTTCCGCCACCCGGGCGCGGGCGCGCGCGCCCATGTCCGCGATGCGCCCCGGGTCGCGCATCAAGGGTTCGATCGCCGAGATAAGCGCCTCGACGTCGTCGATCGGCGCGAGAACGCCGGTTACGCCGTCCGCGATCACCATCTCGGCCGCCCCGGCGCGCGTCGCCACGACGGCGTCGCCCGCGGCCATCGCCTCGAGCATGGTGAGGCCAAAACCCTCCACGCGCGAGGCGAACACATAGATCGAGATGCGCTGGTACCAGCGCGGTACCTCCTCGATCGGCAATTCGCCCAGGAACCGGATGCGCTCGCTAAGCCCCGCGGCGGCGATCCGCTGCTTGAGCTTCTCCGCGAACGGCAGGTTGTCGACCGAGACGTGGCCGACGACGACCGCGCTGAAGTCCGGATATTTCGGCAGAAGCCGGCACATGGCCTCGACGAAGAGGTCGCTGCCCTTCTGGCGGCGCACCCGGCCGAACGTCCCGACGCCGTATTTCCCCGGCAGGCCGGTCGCCGCGAAGGCCGCGAGGCGGTCAGCGGGCGGCCGATAGGTCCTAAGATCGACGCCGTGATGGATGACGGTCGCGGGCCGGCGCAGGAACGAGGCCGACGTTTCGCTGGTCGCGATCACCGCGTCCATCCGCCCGATGAGGAAGTCGGTGTAGCGGGACTTTCGCCGCTGGCCGGCCGAGTTGAAGATGAGCGCGAGCCGCCAGCCGAGCAGTTTGAGAGCGAGCCCGAGCAGCATCTCGGTGTTGCGGCGCGCGTGCCAGATGCGAACCGCAATGCTCTTGGGACGCCGGAACCGCAGCCGCAGAAGGTCGCCGAGGCCGAGCCCCGCGATTCCGTCCGGCCGGTCGGGGCCGAACCAGACGGCGCGGCAGCGCCTGGCGATCAGCGGCGCGATCGTCCGGTTGACCGCCGTGCCGCCGGAATAGCGGCGTTTGAGGTTCGGAATGATGACCTCGATCTCGCCGAGGCCCACCCCTTCCGCGACCTGCTCGCGTCGCGTCATTGCCGCTTCCGGGCGGACAGGGACAAAATCCCGGGCGCACCCTGCGGCGTCATGGCCGGGCTTTTCCCGGCCATCCCCGCGGTCATGCTGCAGTAAGCGCCGCCGAATTGACGCGCCTGCCGAGGCAAGGCGTTGCAACGACAGGAGTTTGATAGAAGACGCGGAAACCTTGCGACCGCTCGCCGCGTTGAACTGCGTGGATGGCCGGGAAAAGCCCGGCCACGACGCGTGCCCCTCTTGACGGAGATTTGCCCCTGTTGCCTTCCGGGCGGAATAGAACTGGCGGTGCATGGCCTCGGTCATGAACGAATAGGTCGCGCCGGTCGCCGCGTGGATGAAGCCCGCCCAGCCGCACAGGAAAAAGCGGTTCCAGAAGAAGATGCGCAGGAAATAGATCGGCGGGTTCAGAAAAAGCTTTAGCCGGGAGGGCTTGCGGCCGCGCTCGAGGCGCTGTTCCGCCTTCAGCCTGGCATAGACGATTTCCTTCTTCATCTGCTCGTCGAGCGGCAGGCCGCGCTCGTGGCGCAGGAGCCCCTTGCGGGCGACGCCCGTCTCGCCGTCGGCGATGAGGCCCTCGTGGACAAGAAGGGCGGCATCGAAATGCGCGCGTCCGCGCCGGACGAGACGCAGGATCAGTTCCGGCCGCGTCCACGGGCTCACCGGCGCGAGGCGTCCGTAGAGCGTCAGCGTCCGGCGCAGTTTCCAGCCGACGACCGCATCGTCCGCCGCGACGAGGCGCGGCAGCTCGGCCCTCAAAACGTCGTCGAGCCACTCGTCGGCATCGATGCTGACGACCCAGGGCTCCCTCGCCTGATCGAGCGCGAACTGCTTCTGCCCGGCATATCCGAGCCAAGGCTGATGGATGAGCCGGATCGGCAGGCCGCGGCGCTGAAGCTCCTCCACGATCGCGAGCGTGCCGTCGGTCGAGCCGGAATCGACGACGATGATTTCCGAGAGCCCCTCGAGGCTCTCGAGGCACTTGCCGATGCAGGCTTCCTCGTTCTTGCAGATGACGGTCGCGGAAATCGGCAGGGCGGGAGAGAATTGCGGGTTGGTGGGGTTCGCGGTCATGCTTTGGGGGCGGCAGGGGATCGGCGGTCGTCCCGGGGCGGGATGACTCGGGGCGGGGCGGCGAGCTAGAAGGCCGCCCGCAGCCTTCGCGGGCGCAATATCAGGTCTTTTCAGGAACGGCCAGTCTTGAGCGCCCCCAAGGCTTTCATCATCCACCTCGAACGCGCGACCGGCCGCAGGGCGAGCGTCGAGGCTTTGCGGGCGCTTCTGCCGATCGAGGGCGAGGTTTTGCCTGCGGTCGACGGCCAGCGCTTGCCCACGGAGGCGGTCAAGGCCGCCTATGTCCGCGAATGTTTCTCGCCGCGCTATCCTTTCGCGCTCGGCCTGCCGGAAATCGGCGCCTTTTTGAGCCATCGCGCCGCCTGGCGGCGGATCGTCGACGAAAACCTCGATTTCGCTTTCGTATTCGAAGACGACGCCGCGATCGACCCGGCGCCGTTCGCCGCGCTCCTCGATTTCGCGATCGCCGAGCGCGGCCGGTGGACTTACGTGCTCCTGCCGGCGGCGGGGCTGGAGCCAGCCGGCGACGTCGTCGCGCGCCGGGGGGACTTCGCCCTGCTGAGGCCCCATGCGCCGCCGCTCAGGGCGATCGGGCAGATCGTCTCGCGCGCCGCCGCCGAACGCCTTTTGGCGCTGACCGCCCCCTTCGACCGGCCGGTCGACACCTTTCTGCAGATGGCCTGGGTGACCGGCGAGATTTTGCTGGTCGCGACCCCGACCCCCATCCGCGACGTCTCGCGCGAGACCGGCGGGACCACGGTCCAGCGCCGGCGGATGGGCCTCCTTGAGCGAATTCATCACGAGGCGATGCGCCCGGTCTACCGGGCGAAGGTGCTAGCGCTCTACCGCCGGCATATCGCGCTCGCGGCGAAATAAACGCGGGATGCGAAAAAGTGGATGCCGGTTTTTCGCAATAATCCCGCGTTTTCAAGGACTCTAAAGCATGATGCGACGCGCGCTTCAGCCTGCCTGCACCCGCCACAGGTGATAGACCCAAACGAAGAGAGCCAAGACAACGAAGTAGCGAATCTGCAAAGTCGAGACGACCCAGAGCCACCAGGGCGGCGGCTCGGCCGCCTCGGGGTCTTCGACGATCGTCCCGTCGCGCAGAAAAGGCAGCCAATATTTGCCGCAGAACTCAGCGTTCAAGAAGTCGCTATGCGCCATGCCGTTGTGCCAGCGGTCCTGTACCGCCGGGCGCCGGAAGCCGTAGGCGCCGGCGGAGCCGTAGCCAAAGGTGGCGGCTTCGGCGATCGCCGGCCAGAAGTCGCACGTGCCGACCTCGTTGACGAGCGGTGTGCTGAAGCGCTTGCGGTAGTCCTCGAAGCGAAAACTCTGTGGCACAACGCTGCCGCAGAAGATGATACGGTCAAACTCAAGATCGGTGCGCTCGCACAGAATGCGCGATACGATGTACGTGCCAAAGCTGTGGGCGATGAGCGAACAGGTCGTCACATTGTTTTCAGCGAGCGTGTGTCGAATTTGCCGTTCGACTTTATCGACGATGCCGCGCCTGAATAATTTACCAGGAAATAGAAAGCGAAATACGTCGAGATACTCATAGTTCGTTGGTTGGACAACAAAGCCTTCCTTGCGCAAAGTGGACTGGATTGCGTTCTGCCAGAGCGCCCTGGTGCGAATGCCATGCACGAGGATCACGACCGGAGTTCTCGTCTCCCTTTTCGGCTCTTCGCGAGGCCGCGTTAGGTCGCGGCGAACGCCATCGAGGAGTTCCGAGACCTTATATTCGCGCGTCGCACCCTCGGGGAAAAACGCGTAGTCGGGGCCCTTTTCGCGCTCGAGCATTAACAGATGATCATAGCGGACCTGTTCCTTGGGATTGTCGGGCAGCGGCACATGCGCTACCGGCTCGGCTTCGGGATTGAGCCGATGCACGGCGTCGAGATCGTTCAGCACGACATTCAGCGCCGAGCGTCGCAGCGTGGAAGGCCCCGCGACCTCTATATCGACGCAGCGATTTTCGAGATCGGCGACGATCAGCATGTTGCAGCCGGCGGCGGCAAGCTCGACGCCTTGCTTCCAGCGCGATCTCTTTCCAGTCAAATTGCGGTGTGACTGGACGATGAAGCGTGGCATAAGACCGGTTGGTAAGAAGCCATAACGATAGCGGAAACGCAGCGGCTCCTCAGGCCCGCGGCGCCGATCGGGAGCGCCGGGCGGCAGCGCTTCGGGGATGAGATAGCGCTCTTCGCCTTGAGCCAGAAGCCGGAAGCACAGGGCGATGTCGGGATCTTGCATCATCGTCATTGATCGATTTTTGGTTGCGGGAGATTTTTCTAGACAGGGAACTCGTTTTTGATTGGAGAGTTGGATGAACTCGCGAATCACTGATCGAGCTCTCTCGGGAAGAGCTTGTTGCACTGATTTAAACGCTTTCGGCGGAGAACGCGGCTTTGAAGGCGCGGATCGCCGAGTTGGAGCGTCGGCTCGGGTTGAACAGCTCGAACAGTTCCAGGCCGCCGTCGAGCGATGGTTTGAAGAAGCCGGCGCGGGTCAGCAGCCTGCGCGAGCGTTCGGGCAAGACGTCGGGCGCTCAACCCGGTCACGACGGCGAGACTCTCCGCCAAGTCGCCAAACCCGACCATGTGATTGAGCATCACCCACCGGTCTGCTCGGGATGCGGGGAGCCGCTGACGCCCGGCGCGTCCGGGGAAGACGCCGCGCGTAAGGTGTTCGATCTGCCCGAACCGCGACCTCTCGTGGTCACCGAGCACCGGGCGTTTTCGTGCCGATGCGAGGCTTGCGGGGCGACGACGCGGGCGGCGTTTCCCGAGGACGTCAGAGCGCGGCGCAATATGGCGTCAGGATCGCCGCCTTCGCGGACTATCTCCTGCACTATCAACTGTTGCCCGAGGATCGGCTCGTCGAACTGATGGCCGATCTGTTCGGCGTGAAGCTCGCCGCCGGCACGATCGCCGCCATGAGCCGCAATTGCGCGGGCACTGCGCAGCTTCGCCGAAGCGCTGCGCGACTCGTCGCCAAAGCGCCGGTCGAACTATGGACGAAACCGGCTTCCGCATCGGCGGCAAGACACAATGGCTGCATGTCGCCTGCACCACCTTGCTCACGTTCGAGCGCACTTGCGCCAAGCGCGGCGAGATGTTGGCCAATGTCGTCGGCGTCGTCGTCCACGATCACTGGAAGCCCTACTATACGACGCAGGGCGTGTTGCATGCGCTTAGCAACGCCCACCACCTGCGCGAACTCAACGCTCTGGTCGAAATCGAGAAAGAGGATTGGGCGCGCCAGATGCAGCGCTTGCTGCGTCGCGCCTGTCACGCCGCCCGCCTGGCGCGCGAACGCTGCCTTCCTCTCGAACACAGATTCATCGCGCTCATCGAACGCTGATACGACGCCTCGACGCTGAAGGATTGGCCTTTCACGAGGCGCAAAACCCGGTCGCGCGAGCGCCGAAGAGGAGCGGCGGCGAGCGGCGCGGACGAAAACCCCGCCGAACCGGCCACAATCTCCTCTTACGCTTGCAAACCCGCAAGGAAGACACTTTGCGCTTCCTTCACGACCCCGCCGTCTCCTTCACCAACAACGAGGCCGAGCGGGATGGCCGAATGATGAAGGCGAGCAGAAAATCTCCGGCGGGTTACGAACCCCCGACGGGGCCGCCGATTTCGCCACCCTTCGCTCCGTCATATCAACCGCCCGAAAACAAGGCTGCAACCTCATCGATACCTCGATGGCCACCCCCACCGAGCGGGTCGCCCGCCTCCGATTCGCATAGCCTGCTCGACAAAAATGAATTCATGCCACCGCGACGGATAGATATTTGGATCGAGCCATTCAGAGAGTTTTGCGCGTGAAAATTCGCCGTCATATTCGTTAGATTTGGCCATCTCCAGCACGCGATAGATCGCGCCGGTCAGCCAATTCGGATCGAGCAATGTGATTTCGCGGCTGGCAGCGGATAAGTCGCGACCCAATCCGTGCGCGACGATGACGCCGAGATGATGCAGAAGCTGCAGCAAAGCCCGCTGTTCGTTGGCGTCGGCGATTTTCTCCATACCGGCGGGCGGATTCTCGCAAAAGGCGATGAAATCCGCGTTCGGCAGCACCGAACGTTCCGTCGCCATATTGCTCACCCGATTTTTGATCGCGAGCCAATTGTTCGGAATGGGATCGCGCACATGCCTCAGACGCGAGTCGTCCTTGATGACCTCGACGATCTTTTGCCGCAGCGCGGCGATCGAATTTGCGGCCCATTCGCCTGGGTCGCAAGAGGTCCGCAGAAGGGCGACGATGTTGGGATAGGTTTCGCGCAGGCCTTTTTCGTCGAGCCGAAGGTCTTGCTTGCCCTCGTCGGATTTATTGATGGCGACGATGATCGGACTATCGCCGCCGCGATTGCGGATCGTCTTCAGCAAGCCCTCATAGGTGCGATCGTCGGGACGCCGATCGTCGAGCAGCAGCAGGTATAGGCTGCGTTCGGTCAGGAAAAACCGATGCGTGCCGCGGAGCATCTCCTGGCCGCCGAAATCCCAGACATTGAGTGTGACGCCGCTTCGCTGCGGCGACCAGCTCTGCACTTCGATCTTCTCATGCAGAACGATTCCCGGTGTTCGAGCTTCGCTCGGATCGCGCGGGTTGTTGTGGATCAGAAAGCGCAATAACGAGGTCTTGCCGACCGCCTCGTTGCCTACGACGAGGAGCTTGACCTCATTGAGCGGCTGCGCCGTTCCTTCTTCTCTGGCGCGCTTAAAGCTGCGGTAGGCGGCAAGAATGACTTGGGCGTCATCCGTCTCCAGAGCTTCCTTCGGCAGCAGGCTGCTGAGGTCGCCGTTATCGCGTAGTACCAGTCGGCAAATCTGGGTACTGTCAGATCGCGCAGACCACGCGTCAAGAAGCGCCTTGGCGCCCTCGGCGCCGATATTGCTGCCTCTTAGATCAAGAGACCTGAGGCCGGCGAGCGAGGCGGCGATGGCCTTGGCGCCCTCGGCGCCGATGTTGTTGCTCCAGAGATTGAGAGACGTGAGGCCGGTGAGCGAGGCGGCGATGGCCCTGGCGCCCTCGGCGCCGATGGTGTTGCTCCAGAGATTGAGAGACGTGAGGCCGGTGAGCGAGGCGGCGATGGCCCTGGCGCCCTCGGCGCCGATGGTGTTGTTGCTTAGATCAAGAGACGTGAGGCCGGTGAGCGAGGCGGCGATGGCCCTGGCGCCCTCGGCGCCGATGGTGTTGCCGCCTACATTAAGAGACGTGAGGCCGGTGAGCGAGGCGGCGATGGCCTTGGCGCCCTCGGCGCCGATGGTGTTGTTGCCTAGATCAAGAGACGTGAGGCCGGTGAGCGAGGCGGCGATGGCCCTGGCGCCCTCGGCGCCGATGGTGTTGTTGCTTAGATCAAGAGACGTGAGGCCGGTGAGCGAGGCGGCGATGGCCTTGGCGCCCTCGGCGCCGATGGTGTTGCTCCAGAGATAAAGAGACGTGAGGCCGGTGAGCGAGGCGGCGATGGCCCTGGCGCCCTCGGCGCGGATGGTGTTGTTGCTTAGATTGAGAGACGTGAGGCCGGTGAGCGAGGCGGCGATGGCCCTGGCGCCCTCGGCGCCGATGTCGTTGCTCCAGAGATCGAGAGACGTGAGGCCGGTGAGCGAGGCGGCGATGGCCCTGGCGCCCTCGGCGCCGATGCTGTTGTTGCTTAGATTAAGAGACGTGAGGCCGGTGAGCGAGGCGGCGATGGCCTTGGCGCCCTCGGCGCCGATGTTGTTGCTCCAGAGATTGAGAGACGTGAGGCCGGTGAGCGAGGCGGCGATGGCCTTGGCGCCCTCGTCGCCGATGTTGTTGCCGCCTACATTGAGAGACGTGACGCCGGCGAGCGAGGCGGCGATGGCCTTCGCGCCCTCGGCGCCGATGGTGTTGTTCCTTAGCTCAAGAGACGTGAGGCCGGTGAGCGAGGCGGCGATCGCCTTGGCGCCCTCGTCGCCGATGGTGTTGTTCCTTAGCTCAAGAGACGTGAGGCCGGTGAGCGAGGCGGCGATGGCCTTGGCGCCCTCGTCGCCGATGTTGTTGCTCCAGAGATTGAGAGACCTGAGGCCGGTGAGCGAGGCGGCGATGGCCTTCGCGCCCTCGGCGCCAATGGTATTGCCGTCTAGATCAAGCGATGTGAGGCCGGTGAGCGAGGCGATGGCCTTGGCGCCCTCGGCGCCAATGGTATTGCCGTCTAGATCAAGCGATGTGAGGCCGGTGAGCGAGGCGGCGATGGCCTTGGCGCCCTCGGCGCCAATGGTATTGTTCCTTAGCTCAAGAGACGTGAGGCCGGTGAGCGAGGCGGCGATGGCCTTCGCGCCCTCGTCGTCGATGGTGTTGCCGCTTAAGTCAAGGGAAGTGAGGCCGGTGAGCGAGGCGGCGATGGCCTTGGCGCCCTCGGCGCCAATGGTATTGTTCCTTAGCTCAAGAGACGTGAGGCCGGTGAGCGAAGCGGCGATCGCCTTGGCGCCCTCGGCGCCGATCTTGTTGCCGCCTAGATCAAGAGACGTGAGGCCGGCGAGCGAGGCGGCGATTGCCTCGGCGCCCTCGTCGCCGATGGCGTTGCTCCTTAGATCAAGAGACGTGAGGCCGGTGAGCGAGGCGGCGATGGCCTTCGCGCCGTCGACGCCGATGCCAAGACCCCAAAGAACCAGCGAGGTGAGTCGAGGGAGCGCTCGGATCTTTTCGGCGAGGGAAGTGACCGAATTACTCACTCGAATGACGCGTCCTGCGGCCTTCAACGAACGCGGCCATTCTTCAATCCGCTTGCTCAGCCGAACGCCAGCCCCGACAATCGCCAGTTGTGGCCAGCGTTCGGCGCGCGCCCTGTCGAGCCAAGCGTCGAGTTCGCTGGGTGAAATGGTGATAAGATTATTCGCGCTCGCCAATTTTGGGGCCTCGCTGACAACGCAACTCGCGCATGCGACGCGACTTTAGCTTCGTTCGAGAATTCTAACCTAAAAATGGCCGTTCTCTACAAGCCTCTCCAATACTTTGAGTTGGAGTGACCCACCAAGGCCAAGCCGGAGAGAAGGTAAGGCCCCCACAAATGCGTTCCCCGTTGCAAAAGCGCCGCGGCGAGACGGAGGCGAGCGGAGACGGAGGCGGTGAACAGCACATAGACCGCGTCGGTGGCGGCGCTCGAAAGGACGACGCCCGCTGCGATCAAGGGATCGATGGTCGGGAAGTGCATGGTCCCCCCAAGATTTCGCGCCGACCCGCTTGCGGCGATGCGGCGCAACTGTTGATCGACCTCGACGCGGAGGGCAAGATCGTCGGCGTCCCGGGCCCAACGCCGGGGTGAGAGGGTGGCGTTCGCCCTCTTGACGCAGGCCGGACGCGCCATCGAGACTGCGCGACGGACCCGACACAAAACTGTGAAGACGATGGCCCTATGGTTGGCTGCGTCCCGGGCTCCGACAGCCGGGCCGAAATCAACTCAACCGGGAAGCGGAAAGGGTCTTTTATGAGCGATCTGGTTTTCATCGCGTTCGACAGTGAGAAGAAGGCCGAAGAGGTGCGCGACAAGGTGCTCGGCATGCAGCGCGAATATCTGATCGAGGTCGAGGACGCGGTGATCGCGACCCGCGACGACAAGGGCCGGGTGAAGCTCAACCAGCTCATGCATCCGGCGGCGGGCGGCGCGGTGTCGGGCGCCTTCTGGGGCATGCTGATCGGCTGGCTGTTTCTGATGCCGGTCGCCGGGGCCGCGGTCGGCGCGGCGGGCGGCGCGCTTGGCGGCTCGCTGGTCGACGTCGGCATCAACGACCAGGACATGAAGACCCAGGCGAACGAGGCCTTGAAGCCGGGGACGGCCGGGCTCTTTCTGCTCATCCGCAAGATGACGACCGACAAGGTGCTCGAGGACCTCAAGGGCGTCGGCGGCACGGTGATCAGGACCTCGTTCGACCATGCCAAGGAAGAGGCGCTGAAAGCCGCATTGCAGGCGCATCTCCCGGCTCAGCCGGCGGAGGCCCCAGTGGAGGCCCCAGTGGAGGCCCCAAAGGCCTGACGGAAGGCTGCCGGGCGGCGTCCCGTGGTTAGCTATGGGCTCTGGACTTGTTCAGGGTCACGGCGGCGGCGCGAACGAGAGTCTTCACGCCTCCTCGTCTATCTTCTCGCCCTCGTGGAAGTCGATGGCGCGCCTTGTGTTCCCGTCAAGGCTGGAGTTGAAGAGGCCCGAAGGATCCTTCAGAGCCGCCCCTTTGGCGAAGGTCATCTTCACGACGTTCTTGTAAGTCTCGCCTGTGCAGAAGCGAGATAACGAGTCAAAAGAGAGAACAAAAAGTGTACATAAGCCGGGAGCTGTGGTACCCTTGAACTTATCGAAAGGATCGAACCGCATGCCGGGCTCGTCGCGCTTCCGAACGCCGCCTGCGCTCTCTCCCTGCCCGCTCGACCGGGCGGCCAGCCGTCGCGGGAAGGAGGGCAAGCGTCGCCTGCCCTCGCGGTTCGGCCGGCCCGCGCGAAACGGCCGGAAATGGCGCCGCAAAGGCTTGAAAAGATTAAATCCGCGCCCGGAAATGGCGCGCCGCCGGGCGCGTCGAGCCCCAACATATGGCGCCAGGCGGGAGAGCCGAGGGATTTCGCCCGCGGGCCTGTAGAGCCACCGCGTCGCCTATGTCGGCGTCCCGCGAAAGTTGCAGATTTTGGGTAACCGGGGCAAATTCCCGGGCAGGAGCGCGGGAGGAAAAAATTCAGAAGGCCGGCGCTCGCGCAAGCGCTTGATAAGATTCAATCTCGCAACTGCAGCATTTTGCTTTGTGCAGTTGCGTGCCCGGGAATTTGCCCCGGTTACGATTTTGGCGCCCAATCCCTTGAAAACGCTTGCGCGACGGCAAATTCGCGCGCCGCTGGCCAAAGGCGAAGTCACTCCCACTCGTCGTCGCCCGGCCGCCCGGTTCCGGCAGCCTTCGCGGCGCAGAGCGTGCCCCTTAAGCATATCGCGCTTAGAGGGAATCGGCGCGCTGAACGCCCCCTTCGCCCGCCTGACAAGCGGGCTGAGCATGCCTTCGACAGCCGTCCACAATGGCGCGGCCCCGGCGGTGAACCTGCCCTAAGCGTCCATGTCCCATTCTTCGGCGCTGGCCCCGGCGAGTTCGCGCGCCCGCTGCTCGTCGCGCCCGAATTCGCGCGCGCCGCCGTCAGAGACGATCCTGCCGTCGTCGATCACATAGGCGCGGTCGGCGATCTCGACCGCCGCCCGCACGTTCTGCTCGACCAGCAGCACCGCCGCCACCTCGCCACGTGTTCAGGATCATTTCCGCCGCGCGTGCGCGGGGGGACGTCGCCGGCGAGGCCGGCTCAGCCGGGCGCGAGAGGAGGACGCTGAGGCCGACCCCGCCGCCGCAAAAGGACGGCCTCCCGGATCCTTCACTTCGCAGGCACGTCACTTCGCAGGCGCGGTCGCGGGATCGGCGACAGGGGCGCGCGCGTCCGCCGCGCCGGCCGCCCGGATCGTCGGTTGCGACCATGGCCCGTCGATGTCGAGGGTCAGATGCGCGGCGTCCTGCAATTCGTCGCCGGAAGCGTCGGTTTGCACGGCGTTGACCCGCAAATTCCAGCTTCGCGCCGGAAGGTCGATCGCGCCTTCCAAGTTCGCGGAGGCGCCATGGGCGGCGAGTTCGCCGTTGACGACGTGGGCAACGCCTTTGCCGATCGCGAGTTCGAGCGACAGCCGGTCAAAAGCGGTTCCGCCGACGCGCATGTCGCGCGCGACGTCGATCGGCCGGCGCTGGCTCCGGCGCAAGGCCTCCTCGAGATTGATGCCCGCAACGGCGCCCTGCTCCAGCGTCAGCGACGCCGAACCGCCAAGGTCGACGAGGGCTGCGGCTGGAAAGCGTCCAGCGGTTCGCACGTCGAACTCCCCTGTTCCTTTCCCGGACGGAGCCTGCCAGCCGAAATCGGAAAAGGCCGCGCCGAAATCGGCGTCCGCCAACTTCGCGCGCGCATTGATTTGTAGGCTCCCCCCCAGGCATGCGAGGCGGATTTCGCCATTGAGCCTTCCGCCATAGGCGGCGGCCTCGATGAGGCTCGCGGTGAGGATGCCGTCTTTCAGGATCGCCGAGGCGGCCGCGTTGGCGAGCTCGCGGCCATAGACGTCGAGACGCCCCGCCGACAGGCGCAGGTCGAGATCGAAGTCGCCGGGCGGCGCGACTCCAAATGGCCTCTCGCTCCATTCCCCCTCCGGACCGAACAGTGGCGTCAGAGACCCGAACAGCGGCGCGATCGCCAATTGGTCGGAGTCGAGCGTGCCCGAGACGATGGGCCGGCCGCCGAGGTCGGAGACGTGCAACGCGCCCTGAAACGTCTGTCCGGCGCTGGCGATCGTCGCCTCGTCGAGCGTGGCGTCGGTCGGCGTCGCCTTGATCGCGCCGGAGATCGCGAGGTCGTCGGCGGCGAGGAAGGACGGCCGAGTCAGGCCGACGAGACGGGCCAACGCCGCGAGCGAATGCGACGAGGCTGAGAGATCGCCGGCGAGACTCCGCGTTCCGCCGCCGATGAGAGCGCCGTTGAGCTTGAATTCGGCGAGCGGAGACGCAAACACGACACTGAACGCGCTCGGCTCGCCGTTCGCCGCGCGGACCGGATCGGCGAACGAGCCGTAAATCGTCAGCGGAGCGTCCCGCCAGACCGCCGACAGACCGACGCGCAGCAAATCGCCGCCCGCGAGCCCGTCGAGGCGGCCCTGGACATTTTCGATCACCGAATCGAGGCCGCGGGCCTTGCTGACGACCCGCAGCACCCCGTTCGACAGGCTGAGGCTCGCGAGCGGGGCCAATCCCGCCGCCGCCTGGGCATCTGGCGTCGACCCTTTTCGCCCGGCGAAGGGCGGCAGGTCGAGGTTGAGGGTCATAGTCGGAGTGACCAGGAAAGCGCGCGTCGGGGCGATGCGGCCGGCTATGAGTGCGCCAAGCGACACGTCGAGCCGCGCCTCGGGCGCCGACACCAGATTGACGCCGAGGGCGTCATTGAGCTGCGCGTCGACGATCCGCAGGTTCGGCCAAGGGAGCGCGCTGACCGTCGCGGACTCCGGGGCGCTCCAGACCAGCAGCGGCGACGCGCGGGCGTTGAGGCCTTCGGCGACCCGCGTGGGCGATAAAGGCCAGCGCGCGAATCCCGCGGCGACCGCGGCGACCGCGGCGACGCTTGCCCATGCTGCCGCCCGACGCATGTTCATTCAACTCCGCCGGCGTGGCCCTGGGCCAGACGCCTTCCCCAGCGTTTATATCGCCAAATGGAATGCAAGGAAAAACGCGCCTTGACTCAGTTGAGGCAGAATCCGCCCAACGCCATGGCCGGGACCACCACGCTCGCCGCGGCGAGCGCCATGATGCCGAGGCCGACGGCGACGCGCGCGTTCGGCGCCCGGGCAAGCCGGCGAAAGCTCGAAACCCCGAGCGCCGCGGCCGTCACCGACGGCAGCGTGCCGAGGGCAAAACCGGCCATCACCGCCGCGCCGCGCGGCGCGCTTCCCGACAGCATGGCGTAGAACAAGGCGCCGTAGACCATGCCGCATGGCAGGAAACCCCACATCAGGCCGGAGGCGAACGCTCCCGCGTCGCGGGCGAGGTGATTCGCCGGCGCGAACCGCAGATTGGCGGCGATCGGCGCAGCGAGGCGGTCGAACATCGCAAGCGACGGCGCAAAGCCCGCGACCGACAGGCCGATCCAGGCGAGCGCGACCGCGGCCGCCCAGCGCATGAACAGATACGCGCCCGAATGATCAAAGGCGCCGTAGACCGTCGAGCCGACCGCCCCCAGCGCAGCGCCCCCCGCGACATACATCAGCACGCGCCCCGCGTGCGCCGCCGTCAGCGCGCGCGCGCGTTCCACCGTTCCATCGCTGCTCGAGAACGCGAACATCAAACTCGAGGCGATCGCCCCGCACATGCCGGCGCAATGCAGGCTGCCGGCCAGCCCCAACAGGAGCCCACCGAGAAATGTCAGACTATCGGGCGCCATACGTGGCTTGAACCTCCGACGGCGGCAAAGTCGATGAACTCCTACCCCCGATCGGGCCGCGAGGCAATCGAAGAGGCGAGGGCCGGTTGGGACATGAGGACGCAGAGTCTGGCGGACGGCCCCGGGCCAGCCCGCCCCCCTACGCATCGAGAACCCTGCGAACCATCGCGGCGAGTTGGCGGCTGGTCGCCGGCTTCTGGATGAGGTCGACGCCCGGGTCGAGCCGGCCCTGATGGACAATGGCGGGCCCCGCGGCGGGCGAAACGGTAAAGCCCCTGTTACGCCATTAATTCGACATTAAGCGATTTCTCTCAGCCTCTGCGACAGGCGCGCGAAGCGCCCAAGCTCGAGCGAGGGCAAGAACGGTCATGCGTGACGATTTCGACGCGATCCCTAGTCGAGCGAACGACGAGACGGTCCCGGAACCGTGCTGGCTCGGATTTATCACGACATCGGCCTGGCCGCAGTCGCCGATGCGCTGAACCTGCTGGCGGCGGACTTCGATCCGGACCTGAATGAATCGCTGCGGCGCGGCGAGTATTATCTTCTCCCAGCCGATCGGGCGCTTGCGCGGGTCGGCGTGGCGGCCTAGACCGTCCAGCGTGGCCTGCGCGGACCGCAGACCGACGTCCTCCGCGTCAACGATCGAATTTCGATCCAAAAAACAGGACGCGCGGGTCTGCGCAAACGGTCGCCGCGAGAACAGGGCCTCCGACCTTGCGCCGCGTCAGAAAGCGCGGCCTGCGCGACGTGGCGACCCGGCCGCGCCGGCGCTGGCTCGGCAGTCGCCGCGCCAGGTCGACGCCGTCGATATTCACCTGCACGACGCCCGATTCGGTCCGCCCGACGAAGGCAGGCAAGCCCAGGAAGCCGACCCAGTCGCGCCATCGCGCCTCCGCCGCCGCCTGATCCTCGCCATCGGCGAGAGGCACCGACAAGTCGGGATCGCGATGCAGGAGCTTCACCTCGTAGTGAAATCGGCCGTCCTCGAGCCCGGTGATCCGCAACGCCACGCCCCGATAGGCGCGGGAGGCGACCCGGATCACCATGGGGACGCCGGCGACGGCGCGCCGGATCACGACCGCCTCGCGGGCGAGGTCGACGATCCGCCGGCCGTTGTCGGCGCGTGGATCGCAGGCTTCGATCCGTAAGCATTCGAGCGCTTTGAAGGAAGACGTCACGACCGGTTCCGCAAGTTGGCTGACCATACGGAAACGATGGCGCCGCGGAGCTGGGCGAGAGCCTAACGAGGGTGGTTAAGTTGGCCTTAAGGGGCTGATTTCGAGCGCTTTTCACCGCTCGTGGCGAGCGAAGGCTCAAGGTGAACGCTCAATTTTGAACGGTCGGCGAGCCTTCATTCACGTTAGGCGTCCCTCGAGCCGGGAGGCGCAGAGCCTCACGCGGCAGGCGGCTCGCCTTCCTCGCCGACGTCGCCCGAGCCGTCGGCCTCGTCGTCCTTGTGAACGCGATGCGGACGTTCCCGCACGCGGCGGCGCGCATCGTAGGCGGCTCGCGCGAGCGCCCGCAACGGGGCCGCAAGGTCGTTCAGGCGATCGACGCCGGCGACCGCGCGTTCCCCGCTCGTCAATTCGCGATCGAGTTTGGCCATCGTCCTCGAAAGCCCGGGATCATCGTCGTCAAGCCAGACGCCGACGATGCGCGCCCAGGCGAGCGCCAGGCCCTGCAGCTTGATCGTCCCGGCCGCGCCGTCCTCGACCTCGACGCCGGCCGCCTCGAGCATGAACCGCATCGAGCCGAGGACCACCTGATTCATCATGAGCGCCGCTGCGGGATCGCGTCTCAGCCATGCGCTCGTCTCTCGGAGGCCCTCGCGATAGGGCGCCATCGCCTCGAGGCGGCGCATCAGAATGTCGAACAGCCGCTCGCGCGGGCTTTCGTCGGCGAGTTCCTCGCTGTCCTGGGTCAGGACGGCGCGGTCGATCCGGCGCGACAATCCCGCGAGAACCGCGCCCTTGGAGGGGAACGAGTCGCGGAAATCGGCGAGCGACACCTCGGCCGCCTTGCAGATGTCGCGGATCGAGATGTCCTCGAAGCGATGTTCGCGGGCGAGCTCCATCAGCGCGTCGACGATCTTGCCGCGCGGATCGGCCGGTTTGGCTTCGCTCTTCACCCTGCTCGCCATGGGGCGCTCCCTCCGTGCGTCGATCGCTGCAATCTATGCCCTGGCTTCCCATTCGCCAAGCCGGGACGCGGGGTCGCGTCCCCCGGGGGCGCGCTCTCGGTACGGGAAGCCGTCGCCCCTCTCCCGCCGGGGCCGAAAGGCCGGACCCTCCTGGCCGCACGGAACGAATTCCAAGCCGGATGGAACGAAATCCAAGCCGGGCGGAACGAAATCCAAATCCGGCGGAACGATTTCCAAATTTTCCGGAACGAAATCCAAATCTTTTCCCTTCCGAAATCGAGGCTATTCAATGGGTTAAAGCCCAAAATCCGGCAGAAAAGGCCTTCGCCGCGCCTTTGCCCGAACATGGACCGCGTCCGAACCCGGCATGGGCCCCCGGCCGAGCCTGCCGTAGCCGGCCGGCTGCTGTCCCCGCATCGCCAATCTCGATCGCAACCATGGTGACCATGATAACGTTGAGTTTGATTTTCCCGAAGCAAATGTTCGAAATTGTTAGCGGCCAGCCTGGCGGCGGCGGCCGATCGCGCGCCGCGCGCTCAGGCCGGATTCGAACGCCCGTTGAGGCCAACCCGCTGGTGGGAAAATCCGGCGCTGGGCGACGCCGGCGGATGCCGCCCTTCGGGGAGGCCGCGGCGGCAGACCGAGTCTCGCAGTCGGCGCTCGAGGCTCGACCGGGTGAGCGGGTCGCACCAATGGAACGTCAGCAGTAGATAATTCGCGAGCTCTTGGCGTGGTCGGCAAGTGCGGCGCGGCCCCTCTCCGCCCGCAAGAATGTGCTTCAGGAGGCGCTGACTTTATTTCGCGACGAGAACGCTGTCGGCGTGAGGATCTGGTTGCGGATGCTTGCGACGATGGGTCCATCGCGCTCGCTGTCATCCCGGGCCTTGTGCCAGGTGGGGTCGTTCTGGAAGGCAGTCCACCTCTTTTCGCGATCCGCCAACAACTTCCACGGGAGTATGTAGGTCAGCTCATTGCTCGATTCCCGATGAGCGTCGTCCAGAAACCGAGAGGGCGTATGCCGTGCTTTTCCCAGATGGGAACAGTGTGGTCCTTAAATCGGGCCAGCAGCTTGGGCATTTGGCCCGGGATAGGCTGGTACACGCGAAGTTCGTAAATCATCGCCGACATCTCCATGAAGGAAAGGCTGCGGCATTGTTCAACAATGCCCGCGGCCTAGCCGTAGGCGGCAGCTGAGCAGGAATTTAAATTCAGTCATTGACCCATCGACACATGCGCCGGCGCGCCTGCCTCGAGTGGGCTGACTGACGCCTCAGACCAACTTGGCGTCCAATGTGATCGCGGCGTTGAGGACCTTGGAGACCGGGCAGTTCTTCTCGGCATCGCCGGCCATTCGAGCAAATCAGCTTCGTCCAGGTTCGGCACTCGGGCGCGGAGGGTCAGAGCCGACCGACTGATGCGGAATCCCCGGCCTTCCGGCTCAAGAGTGACTGCGGCCTCGGTATTCAGCTCAGTGGGCGTATACTCGGCGCCCTGCAGCTGAAAGGCCAACGCCATGGTGAAGCATCCGGCATGGGCGGCGGCGATCAGCTCTTCAGGGTTCGTGCCCTTCTCGTTCTCGAAACGGCTCAAAGAATATGGGGTCTCAGCGACACCCCGGAATCGGTGGAAAGATTGCCGCTGCCGTCGCGGCCCGTGCCGCGCCAAACCGCTTTCGCCTTGCAAATCATGAGTTCACTCCCCGTTGCGTATTCTGAACTCTCTCGAACTTCATCCCTTGAACCTTCGTACGCATACCGACGGCATTTCGCTCATGCCGGCTGCTTCAGCGCGTTTGGCGTCGACCGGCATCTTTCGCAGGCGCTTGCCAGTCGCCGCAAAGATCGCGTTGGCGACCGCCGGGGCGATGGCCGAGGTCCCGGCTCGCCCATGCCGCCCGGCGGCTCGGAACTCTGGACAATATGGACTTCGATCGCCGGCGCCTCGTTCATGCGCAGCATTTGCATGAAGGACATCACGCAAAATAACCGCTACGGTTCCGCTGGCTGTGCCGAGGTAGGGAGTCGCGGCCTGATGGTGTAGTTCCATTCAGGATGGAACGGATCACCGGTGATGTCGAGACGGTTCATCTCGGCTCTGCCGACCTTGATGCCTTTCTGGTAGGTGCGGGTGTCGAGCGCGCTCTCAATTCGCAGACCGGCCTTGGTCGTCGTCGCGCCGATCAGCTCGACGACGGCAAGGCGATCGGTGAGCGGCCGGCCGCGCCAGTTCTGGGTGATGTGGCAGAACAGCCGGTGCTCAATCTTGTTCCACTTCGATGTGCCCGGCGGATAATGGTGGACATGGATGACGAGCCCGGTCTCGTTGGCGAGCTTCTGCAGTTCGACTTTCCACAGCCGCACCCGCGCCCCGTTCGAGCCGCCACAATCGGCCGTGATCGTCAGCTCTCGCGCATGGGGATAGCGCTGCCCGCCCCATGCGTTCGCGCCAGCAGCGGATCGACTGTAGAGCGAACTCGGCCGTGTGGCTGGTGATCCCGACGCTGACGAAGCCGGCGTTGGCAGTCGCATCAGGTCGACGCCATAGGGCACGACCTTGCCGAGTTTCTTGTCCTCGAAGTCATGCACGTTCACGCGCCGTGGCTTGCCTTTCGGGCGATAATCGGTTCCGCCGTTCTTGAAGTTGCCGATCAGCTCTTTTTATTGGTGTCGACGGAGATCACGGGTTGTTGTTGGGCCTGCGCCGCCACGACTTTCGCGTTGATATATTCGAACTGCGCGTTTGGGGTCGGAATGTTTCGTGCCTTCATCCGCCTTGCGATTGGACTGGCGCGAGAACCCGAGCTTCACCAGCTCCTTGCGCACCGTGTCGGCGCTGATCGGATGTCCCATCTCCGTCAGGGTCGCCGCGAGCTTCTCCATGCTTTTCGACACCCAGATCAAGGGCCGCATCGGATCACCCAACGTCGCAGGCTCGACCAGCCGTTCGAGCGCGCGAACGAGCCCCGGATCGTTCTCAGAGAGCGCGCAACGCCCGCCGCCGGCGCGGCGAACCCGGGCCCTCGGCAGCGCCGCCGCATCCAGATCATCCTTCCCGCGATTGATCATAGAACGAGCCAGCCCGGTGATCTTCGAGACGGCCGCAAGACCACCCCACCCAGCGCTCCGCGTCTCGCCCGCGGCAAACAACCGCCGTCCCGCTCGTCGAGCTTCGAGCCAACCGCTCCCCACCGTTGCCAAATCGCGTTCTCCTCGATCATGCCACCGACCTACGCCGGTTCGCTCAGTGGCGGAATCCCCACCATCCAAGTCACTCCGTCGCATGACCAGCAATCACCGAATACGGTTATTGTTCGAAGTGTCCTTAGTCGGCCGCGTCAACTAATTCCCAACCTTTGATCGATTCACTGCCTTCGGCACCCTTAGGGACGGAGGCGAGGATGGCTGCGCGGGAAGTTGCGGTAAAGAGGTACGTCGTTCGACTGAGCGCTGAGGAGCGCGAACGGCTTGAGGCGCTGAGGACCAAGGGAAAGATTTCGGCGAGGCGGCTGACGAAGGCGCTGATTTTGTTGAAGGCGGACGTCTCGGACGCGGGTGAGGGTTGGAGCGACAGCGAGATCATCAGGGCCTTAGATACGACCAAGTCGATGGTTTACTGCGTGCGAAAGCAACTGGTTGAGGAGGGGTTGGACGCGGTGCTGAGCCGCAAAGTCCGGGAGAGGCCGCCGGTGGCGCGGATTTTCGACGGCGAGAAGGAAGCCAAACTGATCGCCCTGGCGTGTTCCCAGCCTCCGGAAGGCTTTGCGCGCTGGAGCTTGCGGCTATTGGAGGAGAAGGTCGTCGAACTCAATATCGTCGACCGCGCCAGCGACAGCACGATTGGTCGTGTGCTAAAAAAAACATTGTCCAGCCCCACCGCAAAAAGTGCTGGGTCATTCCGCCTGAGGCGAATAGCGCCTTCGTAGCGGCGATGGAGGATGTGCTGGCTGTTTACATGCGGCCGCATGATCCCGAGCGACCACTGGTCTGTCTGGACGAGACGTCAAAGCAGTTGGTCGCAGAGACGCGCACGCCGATCCCCATGAAGCCGGGAAGCCCCGCCCGTCACGACTATGAATATGAGCGCCACGGCGTCGCCAACCTCTTCATGATGTTCGCTCCCCTCGAAGGCTGGCGACACGTCAAAGTGACCGACCGCCACACGGCCATCGACTACGCGCACGTCTTAAGGGACATCTCCGACACCCACTTTGCCGATGCCAAGATCATCACTTTGCTCCAGGACAACCTGAACATCCACGCCAAGTCTTCTCTCTACGAAGCCTTCCCCGCGGCCGAGGCTCGCCGCCTCGTCAACCGCTTCGAATGGGTCTACACGCCCAAGCATGGCTCCTGGCTCGATCTGGCAAAATCCGAACTCGCCGTCCTGACTTCCCAGTGCCTCGATCGGCGCATCCCAGACCACAAAACCCTCATCCGCGAGGTCGGCGCCTGGGTCAAACACCGCAACCTCCGCCACGCCAAGGCCGACTGGCGCTTCACCACCGATGACGCCCGCATCAAGCTCAAGCACCTATACCCCGTGCTTTAGATGAATCGGCCGACTAGTCGAGAATTTGGCTTGCTCGACACGTCGGTTCTTGAGCGTGATCTCGCCATAGAGCGCGGCCGTGACGCCGAAGATGATCGCGCCCTCGATCTGCGCCGGGACGATATTGGGATTGACGACGCGCTGGCCTACGCGAAGCGCAATCTCGATAAGCCGCTGACGGTTGGACTGCTCGCCGAGGCGGCGCACTTGAGTCCGCGCCAGTTCAGTCGCGCTTTCCGCGACGAGACCGGGCAATCGCCGGCCAAGGCGGTCGAGAACCTGCGGGTCGAGGCTGCCCGGCTGATGATGGAGCAGAGCCGCCATCCGATCGACGTCATCGCTCGGGAAACGGGCTTCGCCGATCGCGACCGCATGCGCCGCGCCTTCCTGCGCGCCTTCGGACAGCCGCCGCAGGCAATCCGACGAACCGCGCGCGCGGAAGCGGCGGCCTGAACTACCGGCGATCGCGCTTAACGCCATGGCCTGCAATTCGGCGAAATCCCGGCTCGGGTAAGGCGTAAAATGACGGCCTCGGGGCATGAGCGCCGGTTCCGTCGATCAACATCGACGGACCGCTTGGGGTCGGCTCCGGTCGTCGGCTGGGCGGGCGCCGTGCGCCAGGCTTTCCCCGCGCGCTCCGCGCGCCCGCGGGCGCCGACCGGTCTATCCCGCCATTTCCGCCGCGCGCGCGCAGGCCGCGGCCGCCGCGCGCGCCATCAGGTCGTCGAGGCCGCCCGGGCCCTGAAGCACCGCGAGGGCGGCGGCGGTGGTCCCGCCGGGAGACGTGACGTTGTGGCGGAGCGTCGCGGGCGACGTCGCGCGCTCGCGCCGCATCAATTCGCCCGCGCCCTCGACCGTTCCGCGGGCGAGGCTCATCGAAAGGTCCGCGGGAAGGCCGAGCTTCACCGCCGCCGCCGCGAGCGCTTCCGTCAGTGCGAACACATAGGCCGGCCCGCCGCCTGATATCGCGGTCACGGCGTCGATCGCGGCCTCATCGTCGAGCCAATGAAAGGCGCCCACCGCCCCGAGCAGGCCCTCGCTCCAGCGGCGCTGCATAACGGTCACGTCGGCGCTGGCGAAGGCCGCCGTGACGCCGCGGCCGATCGCGGCGGGCGTGTTGGGCATCGCCCGGACGACGGCGCGCGCCCTCGGCAGGCGCGCCTTCAGATCGGCGATCGTCTTGCCGGCGAGAATCGACAGGACGAGCGTCCTTTCCGAGGCGAGCGGGGCGATTTCGGGCGCGACCGCGTCGAGGGTCTGCGGCTTGACCGCGAGCGCGAGCACATCGGGCGGCGCCGAGCCGGTCGGGTTGACGGCGACGCCGCGGGCGGCGAGCGCCCTGATCTCGTCCGACGGATTTGGCTCGAAAATGGTCAGCGACGAGGCCCCGAGGCCGCCTTCGAGCCAGCCTACCGCCATCGCGCCGCCCATCTTGCCCGCCCCGACCAGAACGAGCCGCGCCGGCCATTCCTTCATCATCGCCGCCCTTTCCTCTCAGGTCCGCCGGAACATTGCGTCGGGTTATACCATTTCCCGCCGAGCGCGACCCGTCGCGCTTGCCAGGGTTTGGCGCGTCGAGGTTCGGCGCGGGCTCGCGTTTCCCGCGCGTTTCGATGATCGGCGCCGGCGTTCGACATTCGGCTCGAGCCGGCTTCGGCGACGCTTGAGCGGCGACGGCGCCTAAGGCGTTGAAAACTCCCGCTCCGGCTCAATCCGTGCGCTCTCGCGCCCTCAGCCTGAGGCATCGGGCGAAGCGCGGCGTCTCGAAAGCCGGCTCTATTTCTTCTTCGGGTGAAGCGGCACGCTAGCCACAAAGGTCGATCCCTGATTGACGCGGCTCGTGATCGTCAGCTTCCCGCGATGGCGGGTCAGAATGTGCTTGACGATGGCGAGGCCCAGTCCGGTGCCGTTCCGGGCCCGGCTCTGCGTGGCGTCGACGCGGTAGAAGCGCTCGGTCAGGCGCGGCAGGTGCTCGGGCGCGATGCCGTAGCCATAGTCGCGCACGGTGAGGGTCGCCTCTTTCTCCGTCATCGCGACGCCGACGTCGACCAGTCCCGCGTTCGCGGCGCCGGGGCGCACCCCGTATTTGATCGCGTTTTCGATCAGATTTTCAGCGACCCGGACCAGTTCGTCCCGATCGCCGGTCACCGGCACAGGCTCCGCCGCGGCGAGGCGAATCTCGACCCCCAGGTCTTCGGCCATCGGGGTCAGCAAATCGACGACGCTGCGGGCCGTCTGGGCGAGGTCGACCACCGTCTCGGGCCGGACGTGCTGCTTCTGTTCGATGCGCGACAGCGACAGCAGGTCCTCGATGAGCCGCGCCATGCGCCGGCCCTGTTCGCGCATGATCGCGAGAAACCGGTCGCGCGCCTTGGCGTCGTCGCGCGCCGAGCCCTGCAGGGTCTCAATGAAGCCCAACAGGGAGGCGAGCGGGGTGCGCAGCTCATGGCTGGCGTTGGCGATGAAATCGACCCGCAGGCGTTCGACCCGCCGGAGCTCGGTCAGATCGCGCAGGGTGACCAGCGTCGCCACCACTTCGCTGTCGGCGGTGGCGAGCGGCGCCACGCATACGTCGAAAAGCCGCTCGACGGGGACCCGCTCGCTCCATTGCACCCGTTCCGCTTCGCCGCCCGCCATCACCCGCCGGCGCGCGTCGATGACGTCGGGCGCCCGCAGCGCGAGGACGAAGGGTTCGCCGATTCTGAGCCCCGGCAGCAAATTGAGCGCCGGCGTGTTCGCGGCGGCCGCGCGCCCGTCGGGCCCGACGATCACCGCCGGCTCCGGCATGGCCTCGACCAACTGGGCCGCGAACGGCGACCGAATGAGCTCGGCGAGTTGAAAGGCCTGCGCGTCGCCCATCGCAAGCTTCGCCTAATCGTCCGACGGCGCCGACATGGCTTCGCGAATCGATCGCCAGCGCCGCGTCGCTTCGACGCCGCCGAGCAGCGCCATTGCGCCGATGAAGGGCGCGACGTAATAGATGCCGCGAAACAGCAACAGGGAGGCGAGCAGCGCGTCGCTGTTGCCGCCGACGCCCTGGAGGATCGTCGCTTCGAACACGCCGAGGCCTCCGGGCGAGTGGCTGGCGATGCCGAGCATGGCGGCGAACGAATAGAGCGTGGCGAAGGTCGGAAAACCGATCGCTGCGCCCTTCGGCAGCAGGACATAGAGCGCGGCCGACGCCGAACAGACGTCGATGACCCCAAGCGCCATCTGCCCCAGGGTGAGCAGCGGCCCCGGCAGCTTGAAATTGCCGAAGATGGGCGCGCCTCGCCATCGCATGCTGCCGACCCAGCCGAGATAGACGACCAGCAGCGCGATGGCGCTGAGGCCGATCAGGCGATTGGCGAGCGGGTCGAAATGATCGATTTCGGCCACCGCGTCGGAGGCGGAGATGAACCCGACGCCGACGATGAAGCCCATGCCGAGCCAGAAGGTGATGCCGGCGACCACGGTCAGGCTCGCGACCTTGCCCGCCGTCAGTCCGGCCGGCGCGTAGAGCCAGTAACGGATAGCCCCGCCTGTCACCAGCGGAAACCCCAAGGTGAACGAGACGGCATAGCTCGCGAAGGACGCGAGCGCGGTCAGCCAATAGGGAACCTTGATCCCCAGATGCCGCAGCGCCAGGCCGTCGTAGCCGGTCAGGGCGAGGTAGCTCAGGGCGGTGAAGGCGAACGCGAGCGTGATCTGGTCCCCGCCCGTCGCCGCGATCGCCGCCTTGAACTTGTTGACGTCGATGTGCAACAGCGTGCGCACAAAGATCGTCAGCGAGACGGCGATGATGAGAGAGCTCGCCGCCAGGCCTAGCCGTCGCAGCGTCCGCCGGCGGCGCTGGACGGCCGCGATCAGACGCCCGACGAAATTGGGCGGATCCGGGGGGCGCGGCGCGCTGCCCGGCGCCCAGTTCGAGGCCGGGCGTCGTTGCTGCACCTGCGCCATGCCCTGTTCCTGTCGACCCAACGCCGCCTATAGGGCCTCAGCCCGGCCCGCGCAAGCGCTGAACTCCAACTCGGGCAAGCGGAAATCACACGCGATCAGTCGAGCGCGACTCGCTGCTTGGTCTTCCAGGACTGATAGGCCGCATCGGCGAGAAGATTGGCCTTCAGGCCGTCCTCGCCGTCGGGACGGGGCTTGACGCCCGCCGTCGCCGCGTTGACGAACGCGTCGAGCTCGTTGCGGTAGGCGGCCTCGTAGCGCTCGAGGAAGAAGTTCAGCGCCTTGTCTCGGGTGAAGCCATGCGCGCCAGCCAGTTCGACCGTGGTTTCCCTCACGTTGGCGGCGTGGGCCATTCCGTTTGCGCCATGCGCCTCGACGCGCTGGTCGTAGCCGTAGGTCGCCCGGCGCGAATTGGAGATCTGGGCGACCTTGCCCGACCTTGTCTCCATGATGACGACGGCGGTGTCGACGTCGCCTGCCTCACCGATCGCTTTGTCGACGAGCGCCGAGCCCATTGCGCTGACCGCGACCGGCTCTTCGCCGAGAATGAACCGCGCCATGTCGAAATCATGGATCATCATATCGCGGAAAAGGCCGCCCGAGCGGGCGACGTAGGAGAGCGGCGGCGGCGAGGGATCGCGCGAGGTGATGGAGACGATTTCAAGCGCGCCGACGGCGCCCTCGGCGACGCGCTTCCGCAACGAAGCGAAGTTCGGATCGAAGCGGCGGTTGAAGCCGATCATGAGCGTCGCGCCGGTCTCCTCGACGACGTCGAGACAGGCGCGAATGCGCTTCACGTCGAGGTCGATCGGCTTCTCGCAGAAGATCGCCTTCCTGGCGCGCGCCGCGCGCTCGATGAGATCGGCGTGGGTGTCGGTCGGCGAGCAGACGGCGACTGCGTCGACCTCCTTGGAGCCGAGAATCTCGTCGATCGAGACCGCATTCGCGCCGGTCGCCGCCGCGAGCGAGTCCGCCGCGGCGGCGTCCGCGTCGGCGACATAGGCCACCTGGCAGTCGCGGCGCGCAGCGACGTTGGCGCCGTGGATCTTTCCGATGCGGCCGGCGCCGATGATGCCGAATTTCATGATGTCCTCCCTGGCGAATGGGTCCGGAACCGTCCCGGAACGGGTCTCCAAAAAAAGAATATCCGTTCCATATTGACTTGGGAATAGAATTTTTGTTTCATTCCCTCGTCAGGTTGGACCGCCCGTCCGCCGATCGAGACCCGAGGGAGTCACCCGTCCATGGTCGCCAATCCCGCGTCAGAGGCCGCGCGCGAGCTCTACCGCGGTCCGGCCAATCTCGCCGGCAAGATCGCCGTCGTCACCGGCGGCACGCAAGGCCTCGGCGAGGCGATCGCGCGCCTCTTCGCCGAACGCGGCGCGGCCGGCCTCGTCATCTGCGGCCGCAATGGGGTCAACGGGGCGCATGTGGCGAAGGAGATCTCGGCGACCGGGTGTCCGACGATTTTCGTCAAGGCGGACCTCGCCAAGGTCGCCGACTGTCGCAACGTGGTGGCCGAGGCGGACAGGCGGTTCGGCCGCGTCGACGCCCTTGTCAACGTCGCCGCGCTGACCGACCGGGGCGACATCTTCGACACGACCGAGGAGCGCTACAACGAGATCTTCGACGTCAACGTGCGCGCGCCGTTCTTTCTCATCCAGGAGACCGCGCGCGTCATGCGCCGGGAGAAAATCGCGGGCGCGATCGTCAACATCCAGTCGATGTCGGCCCATGGCGGGCAGGCGTTCATTGCGGCCTATTGCGCCTCGAAGGGCGCGCTCGCGACGCTGACCCGCAACGTCGCCCATTCGCTCGTCAAGTTCCGGATCCGCGTCAATGGCCTCAACGTCGGCTGGATGTCGACGCCGGGCGAAGACCGCATCATGAAGACCTACCACGGCGCCCGGGACGGATGGCTCGAGGCCGCCGCCAAGTCGAAGCCGTTCGGCCGGCTCGTCGATCCGAAGGAGGTGGCCCGCGCTTGCGCCTATCTCTGTTCGGACGAGTCGGGGCTGATGACCGGCGCCAACATCGACTTCGACCAGAACGTCGTCGGCGCGGGCGACGCGCCGCTCGAGCCCTGAACGGGAGAGCTCCCCCTTGTCGGAACCCCGCCTCGACGTCATTACGATCGGCCGCTCTTCCGTCGATCTCTACGGCGTTCAGGTGGGAGGCCGCCTCGAGGACATGGCGAGCTTCTCCAAGGCGGTCGGGGGATGCCCAACCAACATCGCCATAGGCACGGCGCGCCTCGGACTGAAAAGCGGCCTCATCACCCGGGTAGGCGACGAGCACATGGGCCGGTTCATTCGCGAGCAATGCGCGCGGGAAGGGGTGGACGTGTCCGGAATCCACACCGACCCGACGCGCCTCACCTCGCTGGTGCTGCTCGGCATCCGCGACGAAAAGACCTTCCCGCTCATCTTTTACCGCGACAATTGCGCCGACGGGGCGCTCGACGAAAGCGACATTGACCCGGCCTATGTCGAAAGCGCCAGGGCGATCCTGGTCAGCGGCACCCATTTCGCCCGCGCCAACACCGCCGCCGCGCAACGGAAAGCGATGCGGCTTGCGCGCGCCGCCGGGCGCAAAATCGCGTTCGACATCGACTATCGGCCGAACCTCTGGGGGCTCGCGGGACACGGCGCGGGCGAGGAGCGCTACATCAAATCGGGCGACGTGACGCGGAGCCTCGGCGCCATCCTGCCGCAATGCGATCTCATCGTCGGCACCGAAGAGGAACTGATGATTGCGGGCGGGGCGGACGAGCCGCTCGCCGCGCTCGAGGCCGTCCGCGCGACGAGCCCGGCGACGCTGGTGCTCAAGCGCGGCCCGATGGGCTGCGTGGTGTTTCCCGGCGCCATCCCCGCAAGCCTCGACGATGGGGTCAAGGGGCCTGGCTTTCCCGTCGAAGTCTACAACGTGCTCGGCGCCGGCGACGCCTTCATGTCGGGCTTCCTGCGCGGCTGGCTGCGCGACGAGCCGCTCGAGACCTGCTGCGCCTACGCCAACGCCAACGGCGCCTTCGCGGTTTCGCGGCTCTTGTGCTCGGCCGAATATCCGACTTGGGTCGAACTCAGCCGGTTCCTCGAGCACGGCTCCGCCCATCGCGCCTTGCGCCGCGACGAGACGCTGAACCACATCCATTGGGCGACGACCCGCCGGCCGCAGCCGCCGACGATCATGGCGCTCGCCATCGACCATCGGGCGCAGCTCGAAAAGATCGCCGACGACGCCGGCGCGTCGCGCGAGCGCATCAGCGCCTTCAAACTGCTCGCGGTCGAGGCGGCGGCGAAAGTCGCCGCGGGTCGGCCCGGCTACGGCATGCTGCTCGACGGCAAGTACGGCCGCGAGGCCCTTTTCCGGGCGCTCGACCATGACTTCTGGATCGCCAGGCCAATCGAGGAGCCGGGCTCGCGCCCGCTCGAATTCGAATTCGGCGGCTCGCTCGGCGCGAAGCTTCAGGAATGGCCGCTCGCGCACACGATCAAGTGCCTGTGTTTCTACCACCCCGACGATCCGCCTGAGATGAAGGCGCGGCAAGAGCGCGAGCTTCTGCGCGCCTATGACGCGGCGCGCACGCTCGGGCGCGAGTTGCTGATCGAGATCATTGCGAGCAGGAACGGCCCCGTTGAGGACGACACGACCGCGCGGGTCATCGAGCGGCTTTACGGCATCGGCGTGAAACCTGATTGGTGGAAGCTCGAAGGCCAGCCTTCTCGCGCAGCGTGGGACGCCGTCGCGCGCGCGGTGAAGGACGGCGATCCTCTCTGCCGCGGCGTTGTGCTGCTCGGGCTCGAGGCGCCCGAGGAAGAGCTTGCGCAGGCCTTCGCGGTCGCGCGAGACTGCGGCCTCGTCAAGGGCTTCGCGGTCGGGCGTACGATCTTCGTCGAGCCCGCGGCGGATTGGTTCGCCGGGCGCATCGGCGACCGCGAGGCGGTCGAGCGCATGGCGGGCGCCTTCGAGCGCCTGTGCGCGCTGTGGCGCGAGACGGCGCACGGAGGCGCCTGATGCTCGAGGACGACGATCTCGACGCGGCGGTCGGGGCCGGCCTCATTGACCGCGCCTTGTCCGCGCGCATCGAAGCGTTCTCCGCCGAGCGTCGCAGCCGGGCGCTCGGCGCCGTCGTCGACGCCCATCTGCCGGAAGCTTCGCGCGGGTTGCGCCCGCCGCGCTCGTCCTGATTGAGGAACGCCGAATGAAAACAATCCGATTGACCGCCGCGCAGGCGATGGTCCGCTTCCTCGCCGCTCAGAAGGTCGAGATAGACGGCCGACGGCAGCGGCTGTTGGAGGGCGTGTTCGCCATCTTCGGGCACGGCAATGTGGCCGGTCTCGGCGAAGCGCTCTACGCGGCGGGCGACGCTCTGCCGACCTACCGCGCCCATAATGAGCAGGCCATGGCGCACGCGGCGATCGCCTTCGCCAAGGCTTCGCGCCGCAAGCGGATGATGGCCTGCACGACTTCGATTGGCCCCGGCGCGACCAATATGGTCACGGCGGCGGCCGTCGCGCATGTCAATCGCCTGCCGGTGCTCCTGATCCCCGGCGACGTCTTCGCCAACCGCTGGCCCGATCCGGTTCTCCAGCAGGTCGAGGACTTCGGCGATGGAACGGTCAGCGCCAACGATTGCTTTCGTCCGGTGTCGCGCTATTTCGACCGCATCGCGCGGCCCGAACAGATCGTGCCGGCGCTGAATCGGGCGATGGCCGTGCTGACTGATCCGGCCGAATGCGGCCCCGTGACGCTCGCCTTCTGCCAGGACGTGCAGACGGAAGCCTACGATTACCCCGAATCGTTCTTCGAGGAGCGCGTGCATCGCCAGCGCCGAGTCGCCCCCGACCCGCGCGAGGTCGCCGAGGCCGCCGCGCTGTTGAGCCAAGCGAGGAAGCCGCTTGTCGTCTGCGGCGGCGGCGTCCTCTATTCGGACGCCGAGCGCGAGCTGATCGACTTCTGCTCCCGGCGCGGGATTCCCGTCGGCGAGACGCAGGCCGGCAAATCCGCTACGCCCGTCGATCATCCTCTGGCCATGGGCGCGATCGGCGTCACCGGCGCCGGCGCCGCAAACGCGCTCGCCGCCGTGGCGGACGTCATCGTTGGCGTCGGCACGCGGTTTGCGGACTTCACCACGGGCTCGTGGGCCTTGTTCCAGAATCCCGACCGTCGCTTCATCGGCGTCAACGTCCAGCCATTCGACGCGACGAAGCACCGCGCCGTTGCGGTCGTCGGCGACGCGCTCGCCGCGCTCGCCGCGCTCGAATTCGGCGCTCGGGTCATGGACGGCGCCCGGCGCATGGGGCGAGACGGCCGCCAAAGCCAAGGCCGAATGGGAGGCGACCGCCGCCCGCTACACCGCTCCTACCAACGCGCCGTTGCCGACCGACGCCGAAGTGCTCGGCGCGCTGATGCGCGGGAGCGAGGAGAGCGACGTCGTCGTCTGCGCCGCGGGCGGCCTGCCGGGCGAATTGCACAAGCTTTGGCGGGCGGGCGCGCCGCTCGGCTATCAAGTCGAGTACGGCTATTCCTGCATGGGCTACGAGATCGCCGGCGGCATCGGGGTCAAGATGGCCATGCCCGACCGGGAAGTCGTCGTGACGATCGGCGACGGCTCGTATCTCATGATGAATTCCGAGATTGCGACCTCGGTCATGCTCGGCCAGAAGCTCATCATCGTGCTCAACGACAATCGTGGCTTCGGCTGCATCGCCCGCTTGCAGAAGGCGACCGGCGGCGCTCCGTTCAACAATCTGTTGAAGGACGCGCGGCATAAGGTGCTGCCGGTAGTCGATTTCGTCGCCCACGCGCGCTCGATGGGGGCCGAGGCGGTCAAGGTCGCTTCGATCGCCGAGCTCGAGGCCGCTTTCAAGGCGGCGCGCGCGGCGAATGCCACGCAAGTCATCGTCATCGACACCGATCCGATCCGCTCGACCGACGCCGGCGGCTTCTGGTGGGACGTCGCCGTGCCGGCCGTCTCGAACCGTCCAGAAGTCGACGTCGCTCGCCGGGAATACGAAGTTGCGCTGAAAAGCCGGCGCCTTGGAGACTGACATGAGCATACGCATCGGCGCCAACCCAATCGGCTGGAGCAACGACGATCTGCAGGAGATCGGGGGCGACACGCCGGTCGAGACGTGTCTCGCAGAGGCCAAAGAGGCGGGCGCGGTCGGCATGGAGAAGGGACACAAGCTTCCCGGCGACGGCGCCGCGCTGAAGGACAAACTCGCGGAATTCGGCCTCGCCTTCGTCGGCGGCTGGTATTCAACCGAACTCTTGCGCCTCTCGGCAAAGGAGGAGTTCGAAGCGGCGAGGTCGCATATCGCCATGACGAAGGGCGCGGGCGCCGATGTCGTCATCGTCGCCGAAACGTCAAACTGCATCCATGGCGACCGTTCGCGGCCATTGTCCGAGCGCCCGCGGCTTGCGAAGGGCGATTGGGCCGGCTACGGCGCGAAGATGACCGAATTCGCCGAGCGTCTCGCCGGCGAGGGCCTGAAACTCTGCTACCATCACCATATGGGCACAATCATCCAGTCGGAACGCGACATCGACGCCTTCATGGCCCACACGAAGCCGCCGGTGCATCTCCTGCTCGACACGGGGCACGCGCGGTGGGGCGGCGCGGACCCGGCGGGGCTTGCGCGCGCCTATCGCGAGCGCATCGGCCACGTGCATTGCAAGGACGTGCGCGAGGCCAAGATGCGGGAGTCGAACGCGGGCGACCGGAGTTTCCTCAACTCCATCCTCGGCATGGGCAAGGAACTCGGCGTCTACACCGTGCCGGGCGACGGCATGATCGACTATGTCGCGGTGTTCAAGGCGCTCCAAGGCTATGCCGGCTGGATCGTGCTCGAAGCCGAGCAGGACCCGAAAAAAGCCCCCCCTCTCCCCTACGCCAAGAAGGGCGTCGCGCATGTCCGCGCGGCCCTGAAGGAGGCGGGGCTGGGTTAACTTTCCCCCCCTCCTCCCTTGCGTAAGAGGGGTTGGGGGGGTGAGGAGCCCGCGCCGCTCAGGCGCGCACGGATTGTGACGGGTCCACCTTCTGCCGCGAGGGGAGAAGCGGAGTTCGGTTCAAGTCGAGGAGGCCGCCATGGCGCAATCGAAGCTGCTCGTTCATCCCGCCCACGCCGCCGACGGCGTCGGGCATCGCATCACGCCGGAGAACGCCGGCTGGCGTTATGTCGGTTTCGAGATGCGGACGCTGAAGCAGGGGGCTCAGTCGAAGCTCGATACCGGCGACAAAGAGGTCTGCGTCGTCGTCCTGTCCGGCAAGGCGAGGGTGACGGCGGACGGTTTCGATTCAGGCGCGATCGGCGAGCGCGCCAGCGTGTTCGAGGGCCTGCCCTGGTCGGTCTATTTGCCGCCCCGCAGCAAGGCTGCGATCGAAGCGGCGACCGATTGCGAACTGGCGATCTGTTCGGCGCCGGCGCAGGGCCGGCTCGAGGCGAGGCTGATCCCGCCGAGCGAGGTCGGCACGCTGACGCGCGGCGCGGGCTCAAATGCGCGCCATGTCCGCAACGTCCTGCCCGAAACGGCCGCGGCCGAGAGCCTGCTCGTCGTCGAGGTCATCACGCCGGGCGGCAACTGGTCGAGCTATCCTCCGCACAAGCACGACCGCGACGCGCTGCCGGACGAATCGTATCTCGAGGAGACCTACTATCACCGGCTCAAGCCGCCGCAGGGATTCGCCTTCCAGCGCGTCTATACCGACGACCGCTCGCTTGACGAGACGCTGACGGTGTCGGACGGCGACGTGGTGCTCGTGCCGAAGGGTTACCACCCGGTCGGCGCACCGTACGGCTACGATCTCTACTACCTCAACGTGATGGCGGGACCAAAGCGCGTCTGGCGCTTCCACAACGATCCCGCGCACGAGTGGATGATGAGGCAGCCCGCCGACTGAAGCGGTTGGTCAGCCGCGGCTGACGAGCCGGTCCGCCCGCTCGAGCACTACCGACATCAGGCGACCGAGCAATTCGCGCTCTTCCACGCTCATCGCTTCGAGGAGATAGCGCTCGCGCGCGGCGACAAGCGGGACGATCCTGGCGTACAGCGACGCGCCCGCCGGCGTCAGCCTGAGAATCTTCGCTCGGCGGTCACGCGGGTCCTCCTCGCGCTGCACATGACCGGCGGCCTCCAGCCGGACGACGGCTCGGCTCACCTGCATCTTGTCGAGCGCCGAATAGCGCCCGAGGTCCTTGGCGGCCATCCGTCGGCTGGCCCCCAGCGCCGCCAGCAGCCGCCATTCCGCGCGCGTGAGACCGAAGCGGTCTTCGTGGACCTGCGCGACCGCGCGCGACACCGCCTCGGCCAGCACGGCCAGCCGATAGGGAAAGAACCGCGCCAGATCGAATTCCGTTCGCGAAGGCGCGCCGCTTGGCGTCTGATCGTTCACCGATGCGTCCCAAAATTCCGCGTCCGCGACAAATTGGCCATCGCGCCCGCCCGCCGCGCAGACGGGGCGGCGGCGTCCCTGTCCGCCGTCCTGTTACAAGACCAAGTTGATAGCATCCGCCGCAGCGTCCGCAAAACGGGAGCGGACGACCGCGCCCGCGCGTGTCCGCGCCTTGCGGCATTTTGTCACGCATGTTACTAAACCCCCCAAGACGACGAGCCGGCCCGACCGGCGCCTTTTCATCAGGAGGACGCCATGCTGGTCGAGAAGTTCCACCACGTCGCGTACCGTTGCCGCGACGCCAAGGAGACGGTCGACTTCTACCGCCGCATTCTCGGCATGGAGTTGATCGGCGCGATCGCCGAGGATCGCGTGCCTTCGACGCAAGAGCCCGATCCCTACATGCACATTTTCCTCGACGCGGGCGGCGGCAACATCCTCGCCTTCTTCGAACTGCCGAATTCCCCGCCGATGGGCCGCGACCCCAACACCCCCGTCTGGACGCAACACATCGCGTTCCAAGCTCCCGACCTCGCCGCGCTCGACGCGGTGAGCGCGCGCTGCGAGGCGGAAGGGATCGAAGTCGTCGGCCCGACTGACCACACCATCTTCAAGTCGATCTATTTCTTCGATCCGTCCGGCCATCGGCTCGAACTCGCGGCCTGGACGACGACGCCGGAAACGATGGACCGGATGAAGTCGGTCGCGCACGAGATGGTCGAGGAATGGTCGAAGACCAAGACGCCGCCGCGCCACACCGACTGGCTGCACAAGAGGGAGATCAGCGCCGCTTGACGGGCCGAGCCGGACCCATCGGCGGGCGCACGGCCGCAGACGGATTTGGTTCGCCGCCGTCGAGGATGTCGACCGCAAGCTCCTGACGCCTGCGCGGACTTTCAGCGGATCAGGCGCGGAGTCTGCGAC
This sequence comes from uncultured Alphaproteobacteria bacterium, assembly GCA_963805295.1. Lineage (GTDB taxonomy): Bacteria > Pseudomonadota > Alphaproteobacteria > Rhizobiales > Beijerinckiaceae > Roseiarcus. The sequence continues at coordinate 71,771 of CAWDTW010000060.1, forward strand.
TTTCGCTCGTTCATCGAGAGGACTTTTGCGGCCGCATCGATTTTCCGAGCGTCTGATTCCGTCGACCGGCATTGCCGTGAACGCGATGCGAATCGCGATGGACGAGGAAATCGACATTCTCTCCGGCGAGGGAATATCGAGGCCCACTGGGGAGTTTGGACGCGAGGGCAGTCAGATGCGCCGAGAATCTGTCGCTACGGCCCGTCGGGCTCAGATCTCCCGGAAGGCTCCGCCGGCCCGACTGATGTAGGTCGACCTGGTTTCTGCTATCCGGGGACGTGACCCGAATGATAGCCAGATAATGGAGACGCCGATGAGCGAAGCGCGCAACCCCGGCAGCCCGAAGCGGCAGCGCGTTGTCGTCGTCGGGCTAGGCACGATGGGCAGGAGCCACGCGCGCGCCTATCGGGCGATCGACGGCTTCGAACTCGTGGGCTTATGCACCCGCAACGCCGAGGGGCGCCGCGATCTCGAAAAGGAGTTCGCCGGTGTGCCGCGCTTCGAGCGTCTCGGCGAAGCGCTCGCGGCGGCGAAGCCGGACGCGGTCGCGATTTGCACCTACACCGAGCACCACGCCCCGATGGCGCTCGAGGCGCTCGAGGCCGGCGCGCATCTCTTCTGCGAGAAGCCGCTCGCCGACACGCTGGAGGCGGCGGAGAAAATCGTCGCGGCGGCGCGCGCGGCGAAAAAAGCGCTGCTCGTCGGCTACATCCTGCGCGTCCACCCGTCGTGGACGCGCTTCGTCGAGATCGGCCGCACGCTCGGCAAGCCGCTCGTCATGCGCATGAACCTCAACCAGCAATCGTCGGGATCGTTCTGGGTGGTGCACAAGGCCCTGATGCGCTCGACATCGCCGATCGTCGACTGCGGCGTCCACTATGTCGACGTGATGTGTCAGGTCACGCGGGCGCGGCCGGTCGCGGTGCATGCGGTCGGCGCGCGGCTCACCGACGAGATCGCGCCTGCGATGGTCAACTACGGCCATTTGCATGTCGTCTTCGACGACGGCTCGGTCGGCTGGTACGAGGCCGGCTGGGGCCCGATGATGAGCGAGACCGCCTTCTTCGTGAAGGACATGATCGGGCCGAAGGGTTCTGTGTCGATCGTCGCCAAAGAGTCGGCCGGCCAGGGGACAAAGTCGTCCGATCACGGCGCCCATACGCGCACCAACGCGTTGCGCATCCATTACGCCGCGCTCGACGCGAACGGCGGCTTCGTCCATCCCGACACGATCGAGTCGACCGAGGACGAGCCCGGCCATCAGGAGCTCTGCGAGCGCGAGCAGCGGCTGTTTCTCGAAACGATCCGCGGCGAGGTCGACCTGAGGGACCATTGGGCCGACGCGATCAATTCGCTGCGCATCGTGTTCGCAGCCGATGAGAGCATACGGACGGGGGAGGTGGTGAGGCTTTAGCGGCCCCAGAAAAGCGGGCGGCCGCAAGCGCCCTTGCCGGAATTGGTGCGCGAAGGGCGCCGCGCGCGAAGTGAAGACGGTCGAGAGATTTCGGGGGCCTGGGCGCCAAAATCTGCGACTTTTGAGAGTTCGCCCGGCGCTCGCGACCGCCGAGGCGGTCCGCCGCCCGTCGACAAGCGGCGTCCTTCGGAACGCGTCACGGTCCGCGAGTCGGCGGCGGCGGGAGGCGGCGCGGGCGCGCCGCGGGGTCCGTGAGCGCGCAGCCGATTTCAAAGGGTCAGGCGCCATTTTCCGCAACGTTCGGCGCTCCGACGCAGAGCTGCTCCCTCAATGGCTTCCAAACCTCAAGGGCGCGTTTGGCCGTCGCCGCGCACGCGATATTTGAATGTGCAGAGTTGCTCGACTTCGACCGGCCCCCGCGCATGCACGCGGCCGGTCGCGATGCCGAGCTCGGCGCCGAAGCCGAATTCGCCGCCGTCGGCGAACTGGGTCGAGGCGTTGTGGATGACGATCGCCGAGTTGACCTTGTCGAGGAATTTTTCCGCCGCCGCCTTGTCCTCGGTCACGATGCAGTCGGTGTGATGCGAGCCGAAGGTCTCTATGTGGTCGATCGCCGCCTCCAGGCTGTCGACGACGCCGACCGCGATGATCGCGTCGAGATATTCGGTGCGCCAGTCCTCTTCGGTCGCCGCGGTCACGCGGGCGTCCGCCTCGCGCGCGGCCTGATCGCCCCGCACCGCGCAGCCCTCGACGATCAGCGCCTCGATGAGCGGCTGAAGCATGGCGGGCGCCGCGTCGCGGTGGACGAGCAGCGTTTCGGCGGCGCCGCAGACGCCCGTGCGCCGCATCTTCGCGTTGACGACGATGCGAACCGCCTTGTCGAGATCGGCCGCCCGGTCGACGTAGACATGCACGACCCCCTCGAGGTGGGCAAAAACCGGCACACGCGCTTCCCGCTGCACCCGATCGACCAAACTCCTGCCGCCGCGCGGCACGACGACGTCGAGCGTCCCGCCAAGGCCCTCCAGCATTTCGCCGACCGCCGCGCGCGAAGCGAAGGGGGCGCGCGCAATCGCCGCCTCCGGCAGCGCGGCCTCCCGCAAGCCGGCGACGAGGCAGGCGTGGATCGCGGCCGAGGAGTGAAGGCTGTCGGAGCCGCCGCGCAGCACGACCGCGTTGCCGCTCTTCAGGCAGAGCGCGCCCGCGTCCGCGGTGACGTTCGGCCGGCTTTCGTAAATAACCCCGACGACGCCGAGCGGCGTCGCCACCCGCTCGATGACAAGGCCGGTGGGGCGGGTAAACGTCGCAAGCACCCGCCCGACCGGATCGGGCAGGGCGGCCACGTCCTCGAGACCGCGCGCAATCGCTCCGATGCGGGCTTCGTTCAGCGCGAGCCGGTCGAGCAAGGCGGCGGAAAGGCCCTTCGCCTTGCCGCCCGCGAGATCGCGCGCGTTCGCAGCCAGAATGTCCGCCGAACGTTCGCGCAAGACACGCGCGGCCGCTGTCAGCGCGCGGTTCTTCTGCTCGGCCGGCGCATTCGCAAGGACACGCGCGGCGGCCCGGGCTTGCCCGCCGATGGCGCGCATCGCGGGGCGGACTTCCGTCTCTGGCTCGAGGGTTTGAACGGCGGCGGACACTGGAAAATCCTTTGCTGTTCCGCCCTGATTAGCCGAGCGCGCCAGCAAAGGCCATCGCTTTCAAGGGCCCACGGTCCAGACCGCGCGCCTCAAGCCTCCGGCCGGAATGCTCGGCAGAACTCCGGGTTCGTTTCGACCCGCTCGCCGCCGATGAGATCGATGCAATACGGCACGGCGGCGAAGACCGCGTCGAGGCAGGTGCGGATCGCGGCGGGCTTACCCGGAAGGTTGATGATGAGGCTCGAGCCGCGCGTGCCGGCGATCTGGCGCGACAGGATCGCGGTCGGCACTTCGACGAGGCTCGTTGACCGCATGAGCTCGCCGAATCCGGGCAGGAGGCGGTCACAGACGGCCTCGGTCGCCTCCGGCGTCACGTCGCGCGGGCTTGGGCCGGTGCCGCCGGTCGTGAGAATAAGCGGACAGCGCTCGACGTCGGCGAGCTCGCGGAGCGCCGCCTCGATCGCCGGCCGCTCGTCGGGCACAAGCCGGCGGACCGGACGCCAGGGCGAGGCGACCAGGTCCACGAGGGCCGCTTCGATGCCGGGGCCGCCCTTGTCCTCGTAAATGCCTTGCGAGGCACGGTCGGAAATCGTCACGACGCCGATGGGAATGTCCGTCAAGGCTCTTCTCGCGAACTTGCGGCTAGGGGCGCCGCTCCGGGACGGCGAACGAATTCCCCTCTTACCGACTTTCGGTCCGTTTCGAAATCGAAAGCCTGCGATTCCGGCGCCACGCCGGTCAGCGCGTCGACGGCTTCCCGCACGCTTTGAAAAATCGGGCCCTGGCCGATCCCCGCGAGCCGCCCGAGCCGCTCGAAGAAGCTCTGTCGCCCACGCGCCGATTCAAGCCGCGCGCAGGCGATCCGTCGATCCGCCAGCAATGCGCGATGCGGCGCGTGGCGTGCTCGGGCGCCTATCGCAAGCCGCGTTCGGCCAACGGCGACGAACTGGAGACGATGCGATGGGAAGCCTCGAGCGGTTGTGCCGGGCGAGGCCGTGTCGGCTGACCGGCGTTTGTGATTTTATTCTGGCGTGGGGTCGGCGCCAGTCGTATTGGCGGGTCCTAATGGGGAGTTCCAGGGCGCGCGCCGGTCAGAAGTCATCGCCGCTGGCGTTAGCCCTTCTTGGCCAAGGACTCGAGTTTATGCTGCATATCCGCGAGTTGGCTGCGCAGTTCGTCGATGTCTTCCGACGGGTTGGCCTTTTTGGGAGCCGACTCTGCAACCGGCATTGTGCCCACGAAAGGGGAGAAAACGCCTAACGCTTGGTTGAATGCGGCCAAGTTTTTTTGGGTCAATTCCTGCAGGGCGGCGAAGGAACCGGCCGAGAACGCCTCGGGACCAAACATTCGACTGGCAGCTTCCCGCATGGCTTGTTTTTCGCCGGTAAAGCGATCGATCGAAAACTCCAGATAACTCGGCAGTAGAGCCTGCATGCTGTCGCCGTAAAATCGGATCAACTGCCGAAGAAAAGTTGTGGGTAGAAGGGATTGGCCTTCAATGCCTTCTTGTTCGAAGATAATTTGGGTAAGAACAGATCGTGTGATATCTTCGTTGGTCTTGGCGTCGAAAACAACGAAATCCTCGCCGTTCTTTACCATCTTCGCGAGATCCGCTAGGGTCACATACGCGCTTGAGGCCGTATTATACAGGCGGCGATTGGCATATTTCTTGATCGTCGTTGGAGCGGAATTGGCCATGTGGTTGGGGGTCCCAATGATACGCGGGCCCTTGCGGGTAACATAAGATAGGCGTTTTTTGCCTCGCCCGGAACTTTTTTTTGCGTCGCACAGGGCCGAAAGGATCGCTTTCGGCGGGAGCGTCGGGCGAGGGCGTCGCTTTGGCGCGCGGATGGGGAACCTTGCGCCAAAAGGACAGTGGCGCGCTCCGAACGGGATCGTGTAGAAGGCGCGTGGCCGACCGCGCGGGCTGTGCAAGCTCGCAAGTGGGACATCTTTGCCTGCCACCGACATTGTCGTCGCCGGCGCAAAGAGAACCGCGGTCGGTTCGTTGAGTGGCGCATTCCGCCGCGCATCGGCGGCGGCATGGGAATCGCCATCACGGCGCAGCGTCGAAGCGAGGCAGTACTTGTGAATTGAAGGAGGCGCTCACCGCGTTTAATGGTGGCGAGTGCTCTAGAAAACCCTCAGGGAGGACACATGGCCAGAATTGCAGTAGTCACAGGCGGCACGCGCGGAATTGGAGCGGCGGTTTCAAAGGCGCTGAAGGCGGCGGGATACGAGGTCGCCGCGACCTATCATTCGAACGAGGAGGCGGCGACCAAGTTCAAGGCCGAGACCGGCGTTCATATCTACAAATGGAACGTGGCGAGTTACGACGAGTGCGTCGCCGGGCTGGCTCAGGTCGCCAAAGATGTCGGACCTGTCGAGATTCTCGTTAACAACGCCGGGATCACCAAAGACGGGATGTTCCACAAGATGACCCAGGATCAATGGTACGAGGTCATCAACACGAACCTCAATTCCCTGTTCAACATGTGCCGGCCGGTGATCGAGGGCATGCGCGAGCGCGGATTCGGCCGCATCATCAACATCTCCTCGGTCAATGGGCAAAAGGGCCAATTCGGCCAGTCAAATTATTCCGCCTCCAAGGCCGGGGACCTCGGCTTCACCAAGGCGCTGGCGCTGGAGAACGCCAACAAGGGAATCACCGTGAACGCCATCTGTCCCGGTTATATCGGGACGGAAATGGTGAAGGCGATGAAGCAGGACGTTCTCGAAAAAACAGTCCTGCCCCAGGTTCCGGTGCGAAGGCTTGGAGAACCGGAAGAAGTCGCCCGCTGCGTGGTGTTCCTCGCATCCGATGACGCCGGCTTCATCACCGGGTCGACGCTTTCGATGAACGGCGGCCAATTGATGACCTGATCGGCGCGCGTCCAAAAAGCAGCCCTGCGTCAGTGAGAAACGCAGGGCCGCACGGATGCCGATTTCAGCCCCCTCATCGACCGCGAAACCCGTAAGCGCCTGTTGACGTTGCGCGAGGCGCCGTCTCGGAGCCGCCGGGAACCGGGGCGGCGTAGTCTCCGGGTTGCTCGACCCAAAGGGCTCCGGCGCTGGCGCGCTGGAATGGAGACCACGGCGCGACCAAGGGCGCCACGAAGGCTGCGGCCGTCGCGGCCCGCACCTTGCTTGTGGACACTTTGCTTTTGGACAATTGTCTCGTCGCGATTGAGCGCTGAGCCCGCGCTCACGTGCGCGGCTTTATCGAAGGTATGCCGGAGGAGGAGTTCTCCGGCGGGAGTCGCCTCCGCGCTACCGAGGGCGCAAGCCGAGGGAGGAAGCGGCGGCGCTCGCGGCGCAACTGGGGCGGCCGCGAGGGAGCCCAATATCCGCGGGGATTCACTGCGGGGCCTCACCGCAGTTCCGACACCGCGGCTCCCTATGAGAGACAAAGGACTGCAATGAGAGCTGAGGTTTTGGTCCTCAATCGCAGGGCCCCATGAAGGAAGCCCGCCGCAGTCAGCGTATGTCCCATCTCAACAGAAGGAGCCGTTCCATGCCAAATTCGACTGAACGCGCGGTTCTCGCCGGCGGTTGTTTCTGGGGCATGCAGGACCTCATACGCCGCTATCCGGGCGTCATCTCGACGCGAGTCGGCTACACCGGCGGCGACGTGCCCAACGCCACCTATCGCAACCACCGCAATCATGTCGAGGCGATCGAGATCATCTTCGATCCGGCAAAAATCAGCTACCGCAAGCTGCTGGAGTTCTTCTTTCAGATCCACGATCCGACGACGCGCAACCGCCAGGGTAACGACGTGGGCGCAAGCTATCGTTCGGCGATCTTCACCACCAGCGACGAACAGAAGCGGGTGGCTCTCGACACCATCGCCGACGTCGAAGCTTCCGGCCTCTGGCCGGGCAAGGTGACGACGGAAGTGGCGCCGGCCGGCCCATTCTGGGAAGCCGAGCCGGAGCATCAGGATTATCTCGAGCGCTTTCCGAGCGGCTATACCTGCCACTTTATCCGCCCGAACTGGGTTCTGCCGAAGCGGGTCGCCGCGGAGTAAGAGGCGCGCTGCGGTGCGGCGGCTCGTGCGCGTTTTATTGACTGCCGCTCCCGGCGACAAGGTGTCGTCTTGATGGAGATGACGAATATGAATATCGGCGATACGTTGACGTTCAAAAGCGCAGCAAAGCCCCGGTCCAAGGAGTTGGATGGCTCTCTGGCGTCGCGTCGGGACTTGCTGATGGGTCCATTGCTCGCGGCGCTGCCTTTGGTGTTGCTCGGCGAGCGCGCAGAGGCGGCGCCCGATCCGACGATGACCATCGTGAAATTGCCCGCGGATATCCCCTGGGTGGATATGTTCACTACCGGAGAGGGGGCAAAGATCTACGCGGCGGGCGGCAAGATCGTTTCGGTGGCGAACCTCTATAGCGACACGTCGAAACCGGGAATGTATTACCTGCTGATAAAGTGGCATCCGGGCTTCATGAGCGCCCCGCACTGGTACGAAACCGACCGTCTGTGCGTCGTCGTGTCGGGAACCTGGTGGGTCACGAGCGGCGATGCCTTCGATCCGGATAGTACTGTTCCGGCTCCTCCAGGAACTTTCGTTCGGCGCGTGGCGAAGACCCCCCATTATGACGGAGCAAAAGCCGACGGCAAGGAGCCGGCCGTTATCGCGATTTGCGGCATAGGACCGATCACTGCCCACTTGCTGGAGCCGGACAAGCCAGGTTGGCGGAAGCTTTGAGCATCCGGTCAAGCCCGGCCCCGTCCCTGACGAGACATAGCAATGAGCGATATTTCCAGCGCGATCCCTGCCGACGCCCCCAGCCGAAATCTGACCGTCGCTGATCCGGACACTCCCGGGGTGCGCCACGTCGCGGTCGTGGGCGACACCTACAGCATTCTCGTGTCCGGCGCTGAGACAGCCGGACGGTACTGCCTGATCGACATGATCGTGCCCGATGGCGGCGGCCCGCCTCCGCATCGGCACGATTTCGAGGAGATGTTCACGCTGCTCGAAGGCGAGCTCGAGTTCACCTTCCGCGACGAAGCCAAAACCGTGCGGGCGGGGTCGACGGTGAACATCCCGGCCAACGCGCCGCATGCATTCAAGAATGTTTCGGGACGCACGGTGCATGCTCTGTGCCTGTGCGCGCCGGCGGGGCAGGAAGAATTCTTTATGGAGATTGGCGACCAGTTAGAGAGCCGCACGTCGCCCCGGCCCCAGCTCGACAAAGCTCAAATGGAACAGCGGATCAAGAAAGCTAGAGCGGTATCCGAACGGACTGAATCGGTTGGGGGATTCCCGAATCAGTTAGTTTCTGATTGATCATTCACGCCGCGAGAGGGAGGCGGCGGGGATGGCTGTTTCCGACGATCTTCGCGAGCGCGTGGTTGAGGCGGTGGTCTTGGGCGGGTTGTCGCGCAATCAGGCGGCCGCGCGTTTCAAAGTGAGCGTAGCGAGCGCGGTGCGCTGGGTGAAGCGGTTCCAAACCACGGGCGAAATTTCACCGGCGCCTTCTGGCGGCGACCGCCGCTCCGGCCGGATCGAGGCGCATCACGACTATCTGTTGGGCCTGATCCGGCGCAGCCCGGACAAGACGCTGCTCGAGATCCAGGAGCGGCTGATCGCCAATTGTGGCGAGCGCTTTGCGGTCTCCGTGCTGTGGCGCTTCTTCGACCGTCACGCGATCACCTTTAAAAAAAACGGCGCATGCCGAGGAGCAACAACGCGCAGACGTCCAAAATCGACGCTGGGAATGGTTCGCGGGGCAGCTCGATCTCGATCCGACGAAACTCGTTTTCATTGACGAGACCGGAGCCTCCACCAATCTCGCGCGCAAAAGCGGACGTTGCCGGCGCGGGCGCCGCTTGCGGGCGGCCATCCCGCACAGTCACTACAAAACGGTGACTTTGGTCGCCGGCCTTCGCCTTCGCGGCCTGACAGCGGCAAAGACTTTCGACGGACCGATCAACGCCGCCCGGTTCGAGGATTGGCTGGAGACATGCCTCGTCCCCACGCTCTCGCCCGGCGAGGTCGTCGTCATGGACAATCTCCCGGCTCACAAGGGGCCGCGGGTCGAGCAACTCATCAAGGCGGCGGGCGCGGAGTTGCGATATCTCCCAGCCTACAGTCCTGATATGAACCCCATCGAAAAAGCCTTCTCCAAGCTCAAAGCCTTCCTGCGCAAAATCGCCGAACGGACCGTCGCGGGCCTCATGCGCGCCCTCGAAACCTGCGCCGAAATCTTCAAGCCCTCGCAATGTACAAATTACTTCAAATCCTGTGGTTATGAGCACGATACAGGATGATCGGATTCCGCTCTAAGGCGCTCGCGCCGAAATACCGCACCGAGTTGCTGGCGCCCTGAAGGGCGACGGGCTGCGCGCCTTGCGAGGCTGAATGCGTCTCGCGCCCGTCGCCGCCCTCATTCCGGCAGCGCGACGCCGGAAATCCGCGCGCATTCAGCGATTAGCTGATCCTGCACCTTCGCGTCCCTTGCGACCGGGTTCGGCTCGCGAAGCTGCTGGTGGTAGAAATAGTCTCCGCTCGACCGCGCCAGCGGATCGTCGCTGACCGCGAGCCAGGCCTGGGTCAGATGCGCCTTCGACATATCGCCGGGCGCCGAAGGCCCGCCCATCTTGGTCGGCACCCAACCGGGCTCCAGCGCATTCGACAGGACCTTCGGCCAGCGCCGCGCGACCGCGAAGGCGATGATGACGTCGCAGAGCTTGCTCTCGGCATAGGCCGAGGCGCCGTTCCAGGATCGCTTCGTCCAAAGGAGATCGTCCATTCGCGGCTCAACGCCATGGTGCATGCCGGAGCTCAGATAGATCAGTCGGTCCGGCCTTTGGATCAGAGCGGTCAGCACATAAGGCGCGAGAACATTGACCGCGAAAACGGCCGGCGCGCCCGGTTCCGTGTCGACCCGTCGTGGCTCGCGATAGCCGATTCCGGCGTTGTGGATCACGGCGCCGAAGCGCCCGAGCCGATTGACCTCATCGGCGACGCTCGTCGCGCCGGCGACGGTCGCGAGGTCGCCGGCAACGGCGCCCTCGGCGCCGGGCGCAGCAGCCAACGCGTCGCGCCGGCGCGCGTCGTTTCGGCCGTGGAGGAGAACTTGATGGCCCTGCTCGATCAGGAGCTTGGCCGCCATGAGGCCAAGGCCGTCCGACGACCCGGTGATGAATATGCGCGCCACAGCCGCTCCTCCATTCTCCCTCAGGATTGCCCGGGCCGCCCCTCTTCTCCTCCGCGGCCCCGCGTGATCAGCCGCGCGCTGCGCTGGTCGCGCGCGTAAATCCACAGCCAGTTAAGCGCGACGCTGAGCCGGTTGCGGACGCCGATCAGGAAATAGATATGGGCAAAACCCCAGAGCCACCACGCGAGCGCACCGCGCAGCTTGATCCAGCCGAAATCGATCACCGCGCGCCGCTTGCCGATCGTCGCGAGGTCTCCGGCATGGCGGTAGCGGAAAGGCGGCGGCGCGGTCCCGCCGCCGAGCCGCGCCCGGATCGCCTTCGCGACATAAGCGCCCTCCTGCTTGGCGGCCGGCGCGATCCCCGGAACGGGCCGCCCGTCCGGACGCGCGACGATCGCCGCGTCGCCGATGGCGAAGATTTCCGGTTGTCCCGGGACCGTCAGGTCCGGCTCGACCTTCAAGCGCCCGGCCCGGTCCGCCGGAGCGGCGAGCCATTCCGCGGCCGGCGACGCCTGCACGCCGGCCGCCCAGACGACCGTCGCCGCGGCCAGGGTTTTGCCGCCATAGACGACGCCTGCGGCCGTGCATTCGGTGACCGGCTGTCCAAGCGCCACCTCGACGCCGAGCCGTTCGAGCGCATGCTGCGCGTAAGCGGACAAGTCTTCGGCGAAGCCGGCAAGCACGCGAGGACCCGCCTCGATGAGGACGATCCCCGCCTTTCGCGTGTCGATGTTGCGGAAGTCCGCGGGCAGAGTGGCGCGCGCCAGCTCGGCGATCGTGCCGGCCAGTTCGACGCCGGTCGGGCCGGCGCCGACGATGACGAAGGTCATCAGCGCCGCCCGCTTCTCTTCGTCGCATTCGCGCTCCGCCCGCTCGAAGGCGATGAGGATACGGCCCCGGATGGTCGTGGCGTCTTCGAGCGCCTTCAGGCCCGGCGCGAACGGCGCCCAATCGTCGTGGCCGAAATAGGCGTGGCGCGCGCCGGTCGCCAGCACGAGCGTATCGTAGGCAAGGGTCGAGCCGTCATCGAGCACGACGCGGCGCGCCGCTGTGTCGATGGCCGCGACGGACGCGAGCAATGTCGCGACCTCCCGGCGCTTGCGCAAGAGGTATCGGATCGGCCAGGCGATCTCCGACGGCGCAAGCGAGGCGGTCGCGACCTGATAGAGAAGCGGCTGAAACAGGTGGTGATTGCGGCGGTCGACCATGGTGATGCGGACCGGCGCCCCGGCGAGCCGATGAACGGTTTCGAGCCCGCCGAATCCGGCGCCGACCACGACCACGTGATGACGGTTCATGGATCTCCTCCGCCCGGACATTGGACATCATCCAAAGCGGCTTCTAGTCGAAAGTTCGGGTCGCAAGATGGCTCAATCGTCGCGGGCGCGAGCGGCAAGACGAGGTTTGCGGCGGGCAGACTGATTTTGTGCGGGCCGACGCCCCGGCTCACGATTCCATTTGACGTACTACGTCCAACGAAGTACATAGGGACGATGATCCGCTCCTGGGCGAACAGCGCGACGCGGCAGTTCGCGGAAACCGGGAAGAGCAAGTTTGCGGGGATGGACCTCGACGCCGCGGAGGAACGGCTTGCCGCGCTTGACGCGGCGACTTCGCTGGCCGACCTCAGCCCTTTGAAGTCGATCGGGCTGCACAAGCTGGCCGGCCCGAGGAAGACTCAGTGGGCGATGACGATCAACGGCCCGTGGCGCATTTGCTTCCGGTTCGAGGATGGCGACGCCTGGGAGGTTGAAATTGTCGACTATCACTGACGGAGCAAGACGATGAGACCCATCCATCCCGGCAGGATTTTGAAACGCGAACTCGAGGCGCGACGCCTGTCGGCGAACGCCCTCGCCCTCGCATTGCGCACGCCGTCGGGACAAATCACCGACATTCTGAACGGCAAACGGGGCGTTTCGCCGGAGACCGCCATGCGGCTGGCTCGCTATTTCGGCAACAGCGCCCGATTTTGGCTCAATCTCCAGACCGCGTATGAACTGGCGATTGCAGAGGCGGAGCTCGGCGAGCGGATCGCGTCGGAAGTGACGCCGGCCGCCGCCTGACGCCCGGCCGTTCGCGGGTTACAGAGTTTCGGCGCCATCTTGCTCAACCCCCCCAAACAGCGGCGGGAAAGGGCGAACGCCTCCGCTCTCCCTATGCGGGCGCGCATGAGCCCCGTCTCGACGAGGCGGCGGCAACCCGGTCCTTGCGCTGCGCGCTATTCGGACTGACGCAAATTCCGAATATAGTCGAACGACACCGCAATGATGATGAAGGCGCCGACGAACGCGCCCTGCCAGAAGGCGCTGATGCCGAGAAGGCCCAGGCTGTTGCGGATGACTTCGATCAGGGCGGAGCCGACCAGCGCACCGAACGCCGTGCCGACGCCTCCGGCGAGATTGGCGCCGCCAATGACGGTCGCGGCGATGACCTGCAATTCCATGCCAGCGCCCAGATTGGTGGTCACGGCCCCGAGCCATCCCGTTTCGATGATTCCGGCGATGCCGGCTGAAAGCCCCGAAATCATGTAGACCGCGAGCTTGACAGGGCGCACGGGCACGCCGGTCAGGATGGCGGCCTTCTCGTTGCCGCCGATGGCGAAGACATAGCGTCCGAACCGCGTCCAGCGCAGCGTGAAGCCGGTGATGAGCGCCAGCACGATCATGTAGATGACCGGGTTCGAAATGCCGAACAGCAGCGCGCCGCCGCCGAGCCACAGGAGCTTGCTCTGATCGGGGCCGAACTGGAACACGACGGTGTTGTTGGAGGCGACCATCGCCAGCGAGCGGGCGAACGACAGCATGGCGAGCGTGACGACAAACGGCGGAATGCCGACGTAGGCGATCAGCACGCCATTGATCGCGCCGATGATCAGCGCCGTGCCCAGCGCGGCGGCGATGCCGATCTCGATGTTGTAGCCCGCGTGCATGACCACGGCGAGAATCATGCTGCACAGGCAAAGGACGGAGCCGACCGACAGATCGATGCCCCCCGTGACAATCACGATGGTCATGCCGAGCGCGATGACCGCGACGAAGGTGAAGTTGCGGGTGATATTGAAGAGATTGTTGGGGGTCGCGAAGGAATTTGTCGCAAACGTCAGGAAGACGCACGCGACGACGAGCGCCAGGAACACCCAGAAGGCCTGGCGCGACACGAGCCATGAGATCAAGGTGCGTTCTTGCTGCTGGATCGGAACGCCGAGCTCGCTTGCCATGGTTTGAACCTTGAATGCTGGGAGCGGCTTACGCCGTCCCGCCGCTAGAACGCGTTCTCGATTGCGCCCGTGATCAAGCCCGTGACTTCCTCGGGCGAGCTTCTGGCGATCGGCTTGTCGGCCACTTTTCGCCCCCTGCGAAGGACGACGATGCGATCGGAGACGGCGAAGACGTCGGGCATGCGGTGGCTGATCAGCACGATCGCGATGCCGCCGTCGCGCAAACGCCGGATGAGGCTCAGCACTTCGGCGACCTGTCGCACCGAAATGGCGGCGGTCGGCTCGTCCATCAGGATGATCTTGGCGTCGGACAGGCGCGTGCGCGCGATCGCGACGGCCTGGCGCTGGCCGCCGGACATCTGCCGCACGAGGTCGCGCGGACGGGTCTCGGATTTCAGTTCGGTGAAAATCTCCCCGGCGCGCCGATACATGGACGCATAGGCGAGGATTTTGAACGGACCGGGGCCGGTTCGCATTTCGCGGCCGAGAAACACATTGGCGGCCGCGGTCAGGTTGTCGCAAAGCGCGAGGTCCTGGTGCACGATTTCGATGCCGTGTTGCTGCGCCTCGATCGGCCTGTGCAACACCAGTTCGCGGCCTTCCATGCGCATGGTCCCACGCGAGGGGCGAAAATCGCCGGCGATGATCTTCACCAGCGTCGACTTGCCGGCGCCGTTGTCGCCCATCAGTCCGACGACCTCGCCGGAATCCAGCGTGAGTGAGACGTCGTTGACCGCTTGGATGGCGCCGAAATGCTTGGAGACGTTCTCCAGCTCGAGGATCGCCATGCCTGGATCCGCCTCCCCTTCGACGCGAAGGTCCGCGTACGGCTTTCGTCGGGTCGGCGCTTCTCCGAACCGCGCGTTCGTCATGAATAACCGGCCCAATGTTGACGGGTCAACGCTTCGGCGAGTTCAGGCAATGGCGTCTACGCCCGTAGACATGCGCGAATGGGCTCGGACTGAGCTCAGAAAAGGCCGCAGGATTTGGGGTCGCCCTTGCTGGCGAAGCGAGCGGCGATGACATGCCGTCCGCGCGCCTCCGCGAGCCAAAGCGTCCGACGTTGCCAAGATATCGTTTGACGCGTGAATGCGCGAAAGGCAACAATGCCTGGGCGCACATGCACTCGGGATTCATCGGCAGACCCCTCGTGTCGTCGGCCGGTGGGGCGGGCCGGCCGGTCGGTCAGAGTCCGGCGACGCCTCGAATCCGTCATAGGAAGAAACTGGCGCTCGGTGAAGTCTCGCGTGACGCCAAACATGGGAGGAAGGCTATGCAGAAGGTCGCACTCGCTTTGGCCGCCGCGGCGCTGACTCTGTCGGCGGGTTCCGCGTTGGCGCAGAAGAAACAGCTCGTCATCATCGTCAAGGGCCTCGACAATCCGTTCTTCGAGGCGATCCACCAGGGCTGCGAGAAGTGGAACAAGGAGAACGCGAGTTCGCCGTACCAGTGCTTCTACACCGGCCCCGCATCGACCTCGGACGAAGCGGGCGAAGCGCAGATCGTCGGCGACATTCTCGGCAAGTCCGACACCGCGGCGGTCGCGATTTCTCCGTCGAACGCGCCGATGATCGCCAACAGTATCAAGTCCGCCAATCCGAACATTCCGGTCATGACGGTCGACGCCGACCTCAAAAAGGAAGATTCGGCGGTGCGGAAGAC
The DNA here is from genome assembly GCA_963805295.1 of uncultured Alphaproteobacteria bacterium. GTDB lineage: Bacteria > Pseudomonadota > Alphaproteobacteria > Rhizobiales > Beijerinckiaceae > Roseiarcus. Next base: position 86,879 of record CAWDTW010000060.1, read on the forward strand.
CTATCTCGGCACCGACAACTATCTCATGGGCTTCAGGCTCGGCGAGTATGTGAAGACGGCCAAGCCGAACGGCGGCACGGTCTGCTTCATCGAAGGCAACGCCGCCGCCGATAATATCCTGCGCCGCGCGTCGGGCACGCGCAACTCGCTGTCCGGCAAGAAAGGCCTCGACAGGCTCAACGGCGAGGGCGGCTGGACCGAGATCGCGGGTTGCCCGGTCTTCACCAACGACGACGGGGCGAAAGGCGTGCAGGCCATGGCCGACATTCTGGCGGCCAATCCGAAGCTCGACGCGTTCGTGCTCGAGGGCGGCTGGCCGCTGTTTGACGCGCCGCAGCCCTACCGGCAGCTCACCGATCAGGTCAAGGCGCGGCTCGCCGACAAGTCGCTCGTGATCACCGCCGCCGACACGATCGGCGATGAAGTCGCCATCGCCAAGGAAGGGCGCGTGAACGCGCTGGTCGGCCAGCGTCCGTTCGAAATGGGCTATAAGGCGCCGTCCGTCATGATCGACCTCATCGAGGGCAAGAAAGTCGACGATCCCGTATTCACCGGGCTCGACGAATGCACCAGGGAAACCGCTGACACCTGCATCCAGAGGTGAAGGCTGCGCCGCGAGGCGCTTTGAACCGAACGGGAGGCGCCCCGGGCGCCTCCCTGCTCCCTGCCAGCTCTCGCCGCGCGCTGTCGACCGCAGTACCCAGCGATGCGGCGCCCGGCCAAGCGATCGAGCGGGCCCGGCGACGCTCCGGAATCCATCCCATGCGGCGCTATCGGATTGCGATCGTCGCGACCAACCTGCATGCGGACATTCTGTCCGATCTCGCGGCGGCGCTGGCCGGCTCGCTCGGAATCGCGCCGACCGCCAATCTCAACCCGGAGCGCCGGTTCCCCTCGATGTTCGAGCCGATCCACGGGTCCGCCTTCGACATCGCCGGCAAGGGGATCGCCAATCCGATCGGCTCGTTCTGGACGGGGGCGATGATGCTCGAACATCTCGGCGAAAAGTCCGCGGCCGATCGCTTGATGCGGGCGATCGAGCGCGTTGCCGCGGACCCGTCGCTGCACACGCCCGACCTCGGCGGCAGGGCGACGACGCGCGCGGTGACCGACGCGGTCGTCGCCGGGATTGAGGGTGAGAGCCTTTAGCCGACGCGGGCGGCGTCGAGCACAGGCGGCCGCCTCGGCGCCGGGGCCGCCGCGTTCTCAGACGAATTGAGACGCCAGCAGGATCTCCCCCTGATGCGGCCCCTCGACCGCCTCGACATAGGCTTTGGCGACGTCGGCCGACGGGAGGCCGGGGGTCGGGTCCATGCCGAACTTCACCAGCGTCTCCGTCACCCACGGCGGGCTGACGGCGTTGATTCGAATCCGGCGCGGCATCTCGAGCGCCGCGGCGCGCACGAAACCTTCTAGGCCGGCGTTGACGAGCGAAATGGACGCGCTTCCCGGCATCGGCTGTATCGCCAGCACGCCGGTGGTCAAGGTGATCGAGCCGCCGTCGCGTAGGGCATCCTTGGCGAACCGCGCGAGCGAGACCTGCCCCATCAGCTTGCTGCGAAGGCCGAGGTCGTAGTCGGCGTCGCTGAGCTCCGCGAAGGGCTTGAACGCCGCATTGCCGGCGCAGGAGACGACCGCGTCGACGTCGCGGACCCTCTCGAACAGGGCGCGGACCGAGGACGGTTCGTCGAGCGTCACTTTCACGTCGCCGTTGCGCGAGGCGCGGACGACCTCATGCTTTTTCAGCGAGAGCGCCTTCACGACCTCGCCGCCGATCGTGCCCGTCGCTCCGATGACGATGATTTTCATGGTTTTGCCTTTCCCTGCGGCTCCGCCGTCCGCGCCCGGCGGGGGCTGGATCGAGGTCAAATCTGCGGCAGCCCGGCGCTTCTGACAAGCCGTCGCGGTCCGGGGCGAGGGGACCAGCCGTCGGCAAACAAATATTTGCCAAAATCTGAATGTTGTGGTATTGTTTTTTTCAGATGACCGAAACATCGCCGATCGGAATTCGGAGCGCCGCCCGGCACTCTGCGAGTTTGGATTCCAGGTCAGCCCTTGGTTCGCCGGGAATGAGGACAGCGCGACGGGACTGCGCAAAATTCCTGTTCTTGCGTCGAGCGGAAAGCCGATTTTTACACGCGACGCTAAACCGAGGCGTAAGTCACTGAAAAGATTGGAGCCCGCCGCTAAACTGGCGTTAAAACGGTGGGATCGTGATTTTGGCGGAGATCGGGAGCCCGCAAATGTTGGGTAACTCCCAAGCTGGAGGATTACGCGGCCAGGGTCTGAAGGAGGGAATGAGGGCGAGCGGTCAGGGTCTGGAGGATATTCCAGCCCCGCTTGCGGGCGGTTGCGACGACCGAGCGCACGGCGGCGAAGTCGCAAGCGGCTTCGAAGGTGCGAAAGGCGCCGGAGATCTTCATCTTGACCTTCATCATGCGCAGGGCCTGTTCAGCAAGGTTGTTGGTGAAGGGGACGGAGAAGTCGACGAGGAAGCGCAAGACGTCGTCTTTGAACTCGTGCAGTCGGATGAGCAGGTTGTGTCCGGGGCGGTGTTTTGTCCGGCCGCGGTTCGATGGATGCCGTTGAAGGCGCGGCAAGTTGCGATGAAAGGCCAGGCCGAGCCGCAGGATCTCCCAGTAGCGGGCGAAGAAGCCCTCGAGCACGGGTGGGGGCAGACTGTTTGCGCCCGCCTCGCGCGCTCGCTCGACCGCGCGGTTGGCCTCGAGCAAGAGATCGCGCATGGGCGCGGCCCACGGCTCCCTGTCGATCTCGACCAGCGCCTTCAGTTCGCGCAGATGATGGGCGTTGCACAGCGCATGGCCGACGTCGGCGAGCCCGGAGTAAGACTTGAAGCCGTCGTGAACCGCGACGCCGCCGACGAGCCCCTCCGGCATCTCGCCGCGTTTGGCCGACACGCGATAGTGGGTCAGGGTCCCGGTGGCGACGGTGTGCAGCCATTGTCCCTTTCCGGCGACGCGAAAGCCGGTTTCATCGAGGCAGCGAACCGGCGCCGCCGCCGCAAGGGCGGCGATGTGCGCCGCCACCGGCGCGAGCGCCGCAGCCTTGCCGCGCACCCAATTCGCCACGCTGTCCGGGCACAGACGCAACGCTCCGAAAAGATCATGCATCGCTTCGGCGGCCCGATCCTCGGGAATGAGCTGATGGACGTTGAGATAAACCGCCGCCGCTCGAATGCGCTCGCCGTATTGCGCCGACGAGGCGACGCCCGCGGGAAACTCGGCTTGCGTCTCCCTGCCGCACGCCGCACAGCAATAGAGCGCGCCCTGGTGTTCGGTGACCTCGATCAGCCGCTCGGGCAGGTCGAACACCTGTCGTCTCTCCACCCGCGTTTGCATCGCCGCAGTCAAGACGGCGCGGCAGCGGCTGCACGCTTGCGCTTCGTGCCGCACCACCCGATCCGGCGCCTCGACCTGCCGGAGCGTGTCGCCCTTGTGTCCCGCCTGCCCGCCGCTTTTCTTGCCCGAGCGCCCGCGAAGGCTGCCGGGGATGCGCGGCTTCTTCTTCAGCCCGTCGCTCGACGGCGGCTTGGAGCTGTTCGAACTGTCCAGGTCCAATCGTCGCCGAAGCTCGGCGTTCTCCGCCCGAAGCTCGGCGTTCTCCGCCCGAAGCGCCGCGCTCTCGGCTCGAAGCGCTGCGTTCCCGGCCCGCAAGCCCTCGTGCTCGCGCCGAAGCTCGGCGTTCTCGCGCCGCAGAGCCCCGATCAGCTCGCGAAATCTCGGTGGGATTCATCCCAACCTTAACTCATGTCTCCACCGTACCTGTCGAGGGCTGGGCCGACAAACGCAGAAATTTCACCGAACCTGTGGCAATTCGGACTCACCCAGCTTGGGAGTTACAATGTTGCAGAAAACGGCGCCCAACCGGCTGAAAAGATTGAGCAGGCCTCAGGTGCGGCGGCCATCAGGCCGGCGAGCGACAAGGCGCCCGGCTTGGGAGCCGATCCGAAGGCGGCGCCGCGGCAAGCCAGTCGGGCGGAGTTCCGGTTAGAGGCAGGCGCGGGCGAACTTTTGGAAGGCTCTCGCGCGATGCGACAGGGCGAGCGATCCGTCCGACGGAATTCCGTGCTTCTCCTCGGCGCTCATCTCGCCGAAGGTGCGGGCGTGGCCGTCCGGCCTGAAAATGGGATCGTAGCCGAAGCCGGCCGTCCCGCGCGGGGGGAAAACGAGGTCGCCGTCGACGCGGCCCTCGAAGGTCTCGGTCCGCCCGTCAGGCCAGGCGAGGGCGAGGATGCTGACGAAATGCGCCGGCCACGGCTGGGGCGCGCCGACGGCGCGCAACTCCCGCTCGACGCGCGCCATCGCGTCCGCAAAATCCTTGGATTCGCCCGCCCAGCGCGCGGAATGAATGCCGGGAGCGCCGCCGAGCGCCTCGACGCACAGCCCCGAATCGTCGGCGAGCGCGGGCGCTCCCGTAGCCAGCGCCGCCGCCTCGGCCTTCAGCGCGGCGTTGTCGCGGAAGGTGAGGCCGGTCTCGTCGGGCTCGGTGAGGCCGAGCTCCGCCGCGCCGACGGCCTCGACGCCGCGGGGCGCCAGCAGCGCGCGGATTTCGCGCAGCTTGCCGGCGTTGTGGGTCGCCGCAACGATCCGTCCCGAGAGGCGGCGACGCGCGCCTGCGGCCTGAGCGTCGGCTTTCATTCGGCCACGATCTTGTAGCGCCGACCTGCGACCAGCGGGACGCCGCGCTCGAGGCCGTTGAGGATGAGGAACTGGTCGAGCGGCTGGGGCAGGAACGCCATCCGCGCCGCCATCGTGTCGGAGGTGTCGACGCCGCCGGCGGCGACGATCTTGATGGCCGTAGCCGCCGCGGCCGCCGAATCCTGCGCGTTGATCAGGTGAAACGACTCGAGCGAGGCGCGGAAGCGGGCGTCGACCGCGGGCGAGAGCGTGTGGGCGGCGAAGATGAGCCGGTAGAGCCGGCCGTTGAGGCGCACGGCGCCGAGCCGGAAGCTCCACTGCTCGCCCTGCGCCATCGCCGTCGCCGCGTCCAGGCCGCCGATCTGCATCGGCTCGACCTGGGTCGTTTTCAGGCCGTCGATCCAGCCGGAGGCGATGGCGCTGGCGACGGGCGTCGAATTCGGCGGTCGCGAGGCTGTCGAGCCGCAGCGCCTCCCCGCCTCCCTCGCCGACTCCGATCAGCGCGGCGGTCTGGTTTTCCAGGGTGAAGCCCTCCGGCGCCTCGAAGGCGAAGCCGAGCTTCGGGTGAATGAACGTCGTTCCCCGCACGAGGCCCTGCGAAGGGTCGTCCCCGAAGGCCAGTCCGTCGATCGCCTGCAGATAGGCGTCGCGCTCTGTCGCGCCGGCGCCGGGCGGACCGATCTGACGGGCCTCCGCTTCGGCTTGAGCGATGCGCTCGGGAGTGGACGGATGGGTCGCCATCATGTCCGGCCGGTCGGCCGTTCCGGCGCCTGAGACCGACGCGCGCAGCGCGCTCCATTCGCCGAGCGCCGTGAGGAAGCGCGCCGCGCCATGGGGGTCGTAACCCGCCTCGGCGATGGTCTTGATGCCGATCTTGTCGGCCTCGAACTCCTGCTGGCGGGAGAAGCGGGCGATCGACAGTTTCGAACGGGCGTCGACCTCGTCCTCGGCCTGCGCGTGCTCCAGCACCTGCGCATTGACGCGGGTGAACAGCGCCGCGGTCTTCTCGAATTCGGCCCGCTGCGCCGCATGGCGCGCCGTCACGTGGGCGATCTCGTGCGCCATGACGGCGGCGATCTCCGACGTGTCGTCGGCGAGCGCCAGAAGCCCCCGCGTCATGAAGATGTCCCCCGAAGGCAGGGCGAAGGCGTTGACGATGGGCGAATTGAGCAGAGTGACGCGATAGGGTTGAGCGGGCGCGCCCGACGACGGCGCGAGCTTGGCGAGGACGCCATTGAGGTAGTTCTCGGTCGCCGGCGCGTGATATTCGCCGCCGAAGGCCTCGATCAGCCGCTTGCGCTCGGGACTGACCGGGGCGGGAGCGCGCTCATTGGCGGCGACCGGCGCGACATTGGCCGGGGCGGGCGGCGCGTCGATCGACGCGCACGCGGCGAGGACGAGGCTCAGCGCGCCCGAAGCCAGCGCGAGGGCGCGCCGCCAGACTCTTCCCCCGGCCGGCGGCCTCTGGTTTTCCAGAACGCGCTCGCTCATGGACGCGGCTTATCTTCTCCTGGCGCGTCGGAGCGACGCAGAAATTCGATCATCGCGGGCTCGCTGACCTCGAGTCTCGGACCAAACCGGTCGTCGAGCGCGCCCCGCGCCCGGATCGTTTGCCCAGCGATCGCGGCGATCGGATGGCCTGCCCCCGCGAATGCAGGCTCCAACTTGCGCGCGACGACGATCGTCGGACCGTCCCGGGGAACGAGGTCAAGATAAAGGCGCGAACGCCCAAAGCCAACCCTGCGCACGCGTCCCTCGATCACGACGAATTGTCCGTCGAGTCGCCGGAGCGCCGCCAGGTCGGACGAGGGAATGACCGCGTAGTCCCGATCGCGCCAGATCCCAAGCGCGGCGCGCCGTGCGCGGTCTTCGACCGCAAGGCGGGCGGCCGCGCAGGTGCGGGTTTCGAATTCCGGCCTCACCCTCGCGTAACCCGCCGCCAGCAGCGCCGAGGCGATCGACTCGGCTGGCCCGCCCCGAGGTTCAGGAACCGAGAGGTCCGCAACGACCCTCCCCCATCGATCCGTTCCGCTCGCCAGGAGATCAAGCTCCGCGTCCCGGCCGACAAGACGAGCGGCGAGAAAGTTCCGCGCCGCCGTCGCCGTCTCAGGGTCGCCGCGCGTCGGTACGGGCGCATCCAGTCCGCCGAGCCTGACGAGCCTGCCGTCCGTGAGGACGACGTCGAGTCGCTCGTCGACGCCGGCGACCCGGACGGCTCCCGCCGGCGCGCCGCAGGCTGCGAGACATGGCAAGGCGAAACCAAGCGCCTGGCCGGTCAGGCCGAGCCAGACGCCGGCCCTGACCCCGAAGCGCCGAAATCGTTGGCGAAGGCGGTGCATGGCGCGCAAATCCATGCTAAAGGCCTTGCCCGCTTCGAGCGCGTTCGTCCAGCGCACTTCAGGCGGCGCGGCGCGTTTTTGGTCCCGGTAGCTCAGCAGGATAGAGCACAGGTTTCCTAAACCTGGGGTCAGGGGTTCGATTCCCTTCCGGGACGCCACCCACTCCGATGGCCATTGATTATATTAAGACCATCGTCGCGCCTCCCCCTGCACCCTTTCCTGCACCCTTTCCATTCGCGAAGGAAAAGAAGGCATAGGGGTTGGGACAGTCTGCTGCGCTTACGCAGGCGTTGCATCAGGGCCGCGCGTGCCGAGACGACGGTCGAAGGCTGGAGACGACGGCATGGGCCTATAGAGGTTGCGAACGCGGTCGGACGCCAAACTGTGGCGGGGCGAAAGATCACGCTTGGAAAAGGCCTCGTACTCCGCCCGCAGCCGCTCGGTGATCTCGCTCACCGCCCGCGCGCCACAGAAGCCTTCCGCCCCGTTCGTCGGTGAAGGCGTCCTCGATGTCGCGCGTCGATAGCCCTCGCGCGCAAAGCTCGACCGCGAGATCCTCGAGCGCCTGGGTGCGGCCCGTAAGCGCCGCCCGCACCCCCGAGACGAACGGTCCGGGGTCTCCCGCACCTGCGGCGCGGCTTATTCCGCCGCGCCTTCCGCCGTCTTGACCTTGCCGGTGCGATAGCCGTTCCGATAGCCAGCCTTCTCGCCCTCGCCATGCGTGTGGCGCTCGCGCCCCAGCGCGTCGGCGACCTCGCCTTCGGGCGCCTCCTCGACGATCCGCCGCAACGCCAGGCGCACCAGATCGCTCCGCCCGGCCGCCGCCCCCAACTCACCGTTCATCAAAGCGAGAAGCTCTTCGCGCGTGGGCTCGGGTGCGGATAGTCTCTGCAGCGGGATGCTCCCTCGCGCCGACGGCGGCAACCGAAAGCCCGTTCCCCTGCCTCGACTGAGGCAGGGTGCATCCCAAACCCCTCACATGGGGTGTTTCCAGTCAAGCTCATTCATTTCGGCATTGTGCATGTTCCTTTGGCGTTTGGATCCGAAGCGTGAGCCCGTCTTTGCCATGCAGCCCTGACGACCGCATCACCTCACATCCGGTCGAGCTTGTGGGCTCGGACCATAATCCCTCGTGCTCGAGGGCATCGGGCTCGGGTTGGCGGGACCATCCTTTTTCACGGCGTGTTTCAGCCCGGGGGTTGATCCGCGGTCGCCGCCCGCCCGGATCCGGCGAAGCCGTCGCGTTCAGCTTCGCTGGAGTGGGGTTAAGTCTGATCGGGTCATGCCGCCTTGAACACGGCGCCCTCGGGAACGACGCCTTGGGTGACATAGCGCCACAAGGCGACGAGGAGTTTGCGGGCCAGCGCGACGATGGCGATCCGGCGGATTCGTCCCTTCCCGGCGCCGACCCGCGCCTGAAACCAGCGGCTCAACGCCGAGTCCGGCTGATGACGCAGCCAGAACCAGGCAAGCTCAATCATGGTCTTGCGCAGGCGGCGATTGCCCGACTTCGAGATGCCCTGATCCCGTTCGACGCCGCCGCTCTGCCAGGGACTGGGCGCCAATCCGCCGTAAGCCGCCACCTGGCGTCGGTTGCCGAAGCTGCGAAACAACGATTCCAGCCAGAGGAGCGAGGCGAACTCGGGGCCCAAGCCTTTGAGCTTGAGAAGCAGGGCGGCGGGGTTGTTGGGCTCCTCGGCGTCCGTGCGGATGAGCGCGTCGCGGGCGCGTTCGACCGCAGCCAGTTGCGTCGTCACCAGCGCGATCCGATCGAGCTCCCGGCGGATTTCCGCCTTCAGCATCGGCGGCAGCTCACGGCCGTCGCCGGTTCGCAGCGCCTCGAGTTGTTCGAAACGATCGCGCCGAAGCGGATTGTAATCCCGGACGCCTTGGCCGCTGAGCAGGCCCCGGACCCGATTGGTATGCTGAATGCGTTCCTTGAGCAGCGTGCCGCGCTCGCGCGTCAGCCGCCGGCGATCCTCGTCTTCCGGGCTCGGCGCCCGAACCATCGAACAGACCCGCCGCTCGCCGCGCGCCCAGGCCATCAGCGTCCGCAACAGCGTCTCGCCGTCGATCGCATCGGTCTTGGCCCGCCGATGCCGCCGGGCGACCGCGATCGAAGCCGCATCGACGACGTGGCTCTCGATCCCGTTGGCGAGCAGCAAGCGATGAATCCAAAACCCGTCCAATCCCGCTTCCTGAATGACGACCGTTTTGACCGGCACGCCATGGCGCTGCTCGGCCTTCGCCCTCGACCGCGAAAGAAGGTCGAGCAGGCAGGCGCCGTCCCCACCCTCAACCACATGCTTGGAAAACTTCTCCCTGCCCGGACTGTTGATCGTCACAACCCATTTCGATTTGCTCAATTCGAGCGAGGCGAACAACGTGATATCATTCGCGCGGACGGTGGTCGCGACAGCGGTCGCGGAGCTGACAGACTGCATCGGTTGCCTCCATGCTGGTGTGGAAGCTCAGCCTACCAAGTCAGGCCGCCGTCCACCCGCATAGGATCTTTTTCCAGCAAGCCTACGCCTTCACCCTTCGAAGCGCTCCCCGGGCTACGCTCGACATCGAACACAGCCGTCTTTCGGTTGGATTCACTTGAGAATGCTTCGACGAGACGATCCCAGCGGCACGACGCGCCATGTCGTTTACCGCTGCGCGCACTACGCAGGCTTAATGTCGACCCCTTCGTTCTTCGCTCAGCAGCAGGTTCGGCTTGGCTTGATCCCCAGAGCCATCGACGGGTTCGGGGAGGCGAAGCGTCACGGACTGCGTCCCTTTCTCGAGGACGACCGAGCGGACGGCGACCGATCGCGCCCACCACCCGGAATTTTCTTCTCCCACGCGAAGCCGGGTTACGGCCTGACTTTGCGGAGTTCTTCACGATGGCGATGCTCGTCTTGGGGCTGACGATGGTTCCGATCAGCGCCAAAGGCGGCAATTCCTGCGGAGCCGCCGCGACCGGGGCGGCCTCCGGCGGCGGCGCGGCGCCGGCCGCAATGACCGGGGCCGGGGGCCGGCGCGATGCGGAAAACAGCGGCCGGTCCCGGGTCGCGGCCAGGGCGCTGAGCGGCGTCGCCCAGAGCGGGTTCCCGCTTGGCGCCGCCGGATCGCGCCTGGACGCGGCCCCCGCGCGGGTCCGCTCCGTCGCATCCGAAACGACGCCCTCTTTGGGGACCGGCGCATTGGCGGTCTCGACCTTGGTCGTCTGACCTTCGCGATCAACGACGGGGCCGGCTGACGCTGTCGCCGTCAGGGCCGCCCCGAGAACGAAAAGGGCTATCGGCGCCCGCATCATTCGGACTTCCGCCATTGGCCGGCGACGCCGATTGTTATCCGCATGCGCCCGCTCTCCGGTTCGCCAAAATCCTCCGGCGACTGGATCGAAAGCTTTTCTACGAAGAGGTACGGCATCCCGGCCTCGATGTCATAGAGGATCCTCTGCAACGGGGGCTGGCTGATCTCCATGGTCGCGGTCAAACCGACAAAGCCGTTCTTGGCCTCGGGGCCGTCGAGTTCGACTTGAGAGGATATCAGCGCGCCGCCGGCCTTCGCAACGGCCGCGCCGATTCGCTCCTGAAGCGCCGCGCCCGCGATCGTGACCGTTCGTCCGTCGAGAAAGGGTGAACCCGTTACGGTTGCATTCGAGGCGACTGACGCCGGCGGCCTGGGCCGTGAAAACGCGGACAGCTGGTCGAGACGCGCCTGAGCGGCCGTGATTCGATCCGATCTGATCCTGAGGTCATCGACGAACCAAAGCGATCCAGCGGCAAGCGCGATGACGACCCCGAAATAGGCGGCCCCAGCCGAAAACTGCCGGCGGACTGACCCGGACTTGCTTATGGACGTCAGCGTCAATTCGACACCGTAAAGGATGGCTCGAGGTGGGCCTCGATGTGAAAGGTCTCGCCGCCGTTCGGACCTCTGACCGTAGGCGCGAAAAATGTCGCCCGCGTGAATTGACGGGACTGCTCGATCAGGGGAATGAGCCGGGACGCGTCGCCGGCGAGGCCGACGATCTGAACCTTGCCGTCCTCGATACGAAATTCCGTCAGATGGGTGTCGTCGGGCAGCGTCTTGGACATCGCTTCGAGAATCATGACGGCTGACGGCGTCGCCCGCTTTCTTGCCCAGAGCGCCCGAAGGGCCTGCTCGTCGGCCGAACCCCGTTGGTCGAGCAGTTTCGCGCGGCTCTCGGCGATCCGGTTCTGCACTTCCGTGAAGCGCGCATCATACCCGCCGCCGATCCCGGTCCAGACGCCGAGGCTGATGACGAAAGCCAGGACGGCGACGCCGAGGCCGGCGATGAGGCCGAAACGAAAGCGGCGGGCGCTGTCTTCGCCGCCCGCTTGCCGCGCGAGCACGGGAATGACGAGCATTCCGTCGTCCCCCGCCCGCGTCGACATCTGGATCGAGTCCACCCGACTCGCAATGAGCGCCCGGGAGAGAGGCGTGAGCAGAGCCCGCGCCGTGGCTGCGACCGTGAGCGCGATTCGCTCGGAACCGACATCCGCAGGCGCGCTCCATCCGAACACGGCGTCGCTGGCGCTCCAGGGCGTCAGACGATCGATTTGCGCGCGAACGACGCCTTCGAGAAACGGATCTGCGGCGCGCGGCAGTTCGAGCGGCCGGAAGACGAAGCGCGAAGCGGCCAGCACGACATCCACCCGACTTCGCGCAAGGAGCGTCCTCAATCGCGTCGATATGGGTTCGGCGAACCTGTCCTGGTCGAGGCGCAGCGGCGGCTCGTCGAGCGGCTCGGCCGCCCTTTTGCGCCATACGGCCGCCAGGAACGAGCCGTCCGCCTGCTCGGTGAGTTCGATCCTCCGACCGCGCCGCAGCATGGCGTTCAGACGCGTCAGTCCCGCCGCGACGTCGTCGATCCCGCGCGACAGAAACGCCAGCGTCGAAGCTGCGGTGCTCACAAGGGCCGCCTATGCCGACGGCGCCGGGCCATCGAAATCGTCCTGCCAGTAAAGAAGATCATAAGGCTCGTCGCCCCCGTCCCTGAGGCGAAAGACGACTTCTGCGTGAACGCGCCTGCCGTTGTCGAATGCGACTTCGATCGCGGCGCGGACGGCCTTCGATCTGCCTCGTGGTTCATCGGCCGGTCTATCGCGACGCGCTCTTGATCATGTTCTGCGTATCGCCGACCCCGCCCGCGCCGTAGGAATCGATTTCGTACGGCGCATCATGATCCCCGGGAGCCTTATAGACGTAAGGATGACCCCAGGGATCGTCAGGGACTGAGCCGGTCCTGAGATAGGGGCCGTTCCAGGCGAGCGCGGAGGACGGACGCTGGACCAGCGCGGTCAATCCTTCATTCGCCGCAGGGTAGGCGCCGTTGTCGAGATAATAGAGGTCGAGCGCGGCCGAGAAGCTCTCGATCTGGATCTTGGCCGCCTTCACCTTCGATTCGCCGAGATAGTTCAGCACGCGCGGACCGACGAGGGCCATGACCAGACCGATGATCGTGATGACGACCAGCATTTCGACCAGGGTGAAGCCGCCCTCGCCATCGCCGCGTTCCGCATGGCGGGCGCGGCGGCTTGGACTGAGCCATGGAAGAGACGATTTGCTCATGCGCCAAACTCCTAGCTGACGACCTGGTTGACCGAGAGCAGGGCCGTCATCACCGAGACGATAAGTCCGCCGACGATCACACTGATCACGATGATTGCAACCGGCCCGACGACCCCAATGGCGCGGTCAAGGCTTCGCTGCAGCTTCGCCTCGTAGAAATCAGCGATTCTTCCGGCGAGCATCGGCAACTGTCCGGAGTCCTCTCCGAGTCGCATAGTCCGAATCGCCATCAGGGGCAACGCCTCGGTCGCCGTGAGCGCGTCCGAAAGCTTGCCGCCGTGGCGCACTTTGTCGACGATATTTGACCATCGTATGAAGCTCCCGCTCGCCTCCATCGTTTCGGCAAGGACCCGCAGAGCAGCGGTCAGCGTCACCCCGTTCGACAGCAACAGTCCGAGATTGCGGCAGAAGAGGCTCGTGCGACGGTAGTCCATGATTGGACGCACGATGGGGAAGCGCACGACCGCGCCCACCAACCTTTCCCGTACCGCGCCCTGCCGCATCGCAAGCCAGCCCGCGAGGATGACGATGAGCAGCGCCGCGGCGATCGCCTGCCCGTTCGAACGCAGGAGATCGGACAAGCCGAGGAACGCGACGAGCACCGGGTCGAGCTTGGCGTTGAAATCGCGAAATACGTTAGCGAATTGCGGCAGCACGAACAGAAGGAAGAACAGAAGCACTCCGCCCGCGGCGAGCAGCAGGAACGCGGGATAGCGCAGCGTGTCGGTCAGCCGCCGCGACAACGCCTCGGCCCGTTGACGCTCGGTCGCCAGCGCCTCCAGAATCGTCGCCAGCGCGCCCGAAGTCTCGCCAACTCGAACCAGTGCGACATAAATCGGAGGGAAAATCCTCGGATGTCGGGAGATCGCCTCTCCGAAGCTCTCACCCGACAATACGGAAGTCGCGAGCGCGGCGGTCGTCGGGCGCATGCGTCCGATGTCGGCGTCGGCCGCAAGCAGTTCCAGCGCGTCGTTGATGCGCGCTCCGGTGCGTAGCAGCAAGGCGAGATCGGCGGTGAATATCGTCACTTCCTCGGCGCGCGGCCGCGACAGCCACGCCAGGGACAGGCCGCTCTTTCCGAGCGGCGCCGCGCTGCGCGCCATCGACGCCTCGATGGGGATGAGCCCGAGATATTCGATACGGCGATTGACCTCGGCGAGGGTCGGGGCGTCCAGCGAGCCCGTGACGACTTCGCCGACCTGGGTCAAAGCTCGATATTGGAACGTCGGCACTGTTTCACCGCGCCGTCGTCACCCGCAGAACCTCGGCGACCGAGGTGACGCCTTCGCGGCATTTGGCGATCGCGTCGTCCATCATGGTCGTGAGGCCTGCGCGTCGGCCGGCTTCGTCGAGAGCGTTCGCGTCAACCGCAGGACCGACGAGATTGCGCACTTCGCCCGCCACCTCCAGCGCTTCAAACACGCCGACGCGCCCGCGATAGCCGATTCCGCCGCACCGCTCGCAGCCCCGCGGCTCCCAGACAGACTCTCCGACTAAGAAGCCGCACATCTCGTAGCGCGGGTCGGCGGCGAAATCGGCTGTCGCGAGCCGTCTTTGCGATTTGCAGCGATCGCACAATACGCGGACGAGCCGTTGCCCAATGACGCCGCGAAGCGTCGATCTCAGCAGGAAGCCCTCGACGCCCAGGTCGAGAAGCCGCGGCACCGCGGCGACCGCGGTTTCGGTATGCAGCGTCGTCAGAACGAGATGCCCGGTCAACGCGGCGTGGATCGCGATGCTGGCCGTCTCGGCGTCGCGAATTTCACCGACCATGATCACATCCGGATCCTGGCGAACGAACGCGCGCAGCGCCGCGGCGAAGGTAAGGCCGATCGCCGGCTTGACCTGCGATTGGTTCACGCCGGCGATCTCATATTCAACCGGGTCTTCAATGGTCAGTATCTTCCGGAAAGGCGTGTTGAGAACCGAGAGCATCGTCGCCAGCGTCGTCGTCTTGCCGCTGCCGGTCGGGCCGGTAATGACGATCATGCCGTGCGGAAGGTCGATGAACCGCCTGATCTTGCGCTCATCGTGGGCGCGCAGTCCGAGCTTTGGAATATCGAGAAGGCCGCGGTCTCGCGGCAGGAGACGAATTACCGCGGATTCGCCGTGTTGGGTCGGCATTGTGGCGACGCGAATGTCGATGTTGAGGCGTGCGACCTCGAGCCGCGCCGCGCCGTCCTGCGGCAGTCGCCGTTCGGCGATGTTGAGCCCGGCAAGGATCTTGATGCGGGAAATCAGGGCCTGCGGCAGCGCGTGCGCCGGCGCCGGCGCCGCTCTCAACAACCCGTCGACGCGCATGCGCACGTTGAGGCCGTTGCGCATCGGCTCGATGTGAATGTCGCTCGCCCGAAGGTCGATCGCTTTCTCCAGGAGATCGTTGACCGCGCGCACGACGGGGGCGCCGCTGGCGAGGTCTCGCAGACTGTCGATGCTTTCTTCGACGGCTCCGGGAGCCTGGGCGGGGACCGACGCCGCCGGCCCCTCCTCTTCGGGACCCAAGCGCTCGGACAGGACCGCCTCCACGTCGTCGAACGAGGCAACCGCGATCGTGAGTGGACCGCCGAGCACGATCTGGGCGCCCCGTTGCGCGGGGAGATCGGTGGGGTCGGCGACCGCGAGACCAAATCGTCCTTCGCCGGCGTCGAAGGGAAACATCATGGCCTCGCGCAGGAAACGCCGCGCGAAGCGATCGGCGAGCGAAGGCGCCGCAACCAGATCGTGCAGAGTCAACCGCGGATAATTGAAAAAGGCGGCGACCTGATCGGCGAATTCATCGGCGGAGAGATCGCAAGACTCCCGGATCGAGCGGATCGACAGACGTTCGCCGCCCAACTCTTTCCCCGAAAGTCTCGCCGTCGTGTCAAGTACAAGCCGGCCATGCAGATGCCGTACGAAGCCATGAATAGCCTCATCGGCAACTTCATCTGTTGCGCAAAACTTGTTTGTAAGATTCATGAAGCTATTGAACGTTTATGTGACGTTACGACGTCCTTGACAGGCCATAACGTTTAATGGTTCTTACCCCGCCGTTCAACATGCGACGCGCGCCATCGTGGATGGAGGCAGGGTGGCCGGCCATTTTGGTTCTGTACGCGTCGCATCTGGCAATGGTATTGCGGCGGTCCTCTTTCTCGCGCTGGGGGCGTGCAACACCACCTACCTCGAGCAGCGCACCGACCAGCCGCAGAACGCCGCGGACGTCATGCGCGCGGCCGATCTTCAGCCGCGACACCCACAGCCGACCGGAACCGTCGACACCGGCGGCGCAAGCAAGCCCAAGTCCTTTTCCTTTTTCGGCTGGTCGACGCCCGCGCCGGCCGCGCCAGCGCCCGCGCCCTCCAATTCGGCGGACGTCGAGGCCTCGGCCGGGGGCTATACGCTCAATTTCGAGAATACTCCGGTTGCCAACGTCGCCAAGAGCGTCCTCGGCGACGTCCTCGGGGTTGGTTACGTGATCGACCCGCGGGCGCAAGGTTCGATCACGCTTTCGTCCGGACGGCCGGTCGCCAAGAAAGACATGCTGTTCGTTCTCGAAAACGCGTTGCACGAAAACAATTTGAATATGGTGCGGGACTCCTCGGGCTATCGCATCGCGCCGGCAAACGACGGGGGCGTCGGAGCGGTCGACCGCGCCGGCGGTTCGGCGAACGTCGAGCCGGGATACGGCATGACCGTCATTCCGCTGCAGTACGTGTCGGGAACGACGCTGTCGAAACTCCTCGAAGGGTTCGCCGCGCGTCCCGGCGCCATTCGAACGGATCCGAGCGGAAAGCTCCTGGTCGTCGTGGGCACCGGCAGCGAACGTCAGTCCGCCCTCGACACCGTTCGCAGCTTCGACGTCGACTGGCTGCAGGGACAATCGGTGGGCATGTATCCGGTGCAGAACAGCACGCCCGAACCGGTCGTCGGCGAACTCGAAAAGATCATGGACACCGGGGAATCGGGCCTCGGCCATGGACTGGTGAAGTTCGAGGCGGTGTCGCGCCTCAACTCCATTCTCGTCGTCGCCTCGAAGCCCGAGCTGTTGCGGGCCGCCGCCCGCTGGATCTCCAGACTCGACGAGCCGTCGGCGGCCAGCGCGAGCGTCAAGGTCTACAAAGTGCGTTACGGCGAGGCCAAGCAGATTGCGCAACTGCTTCAGCAGATTTTCGTCGCCGGCGCCGGCGCCGCGGAGCCCCCGACGAACGAGATCGCGCCGTCCTCCGGCGTGAAGGCGATGACGACCGTGGATCGGTTGACCGGCGGAAAGCCCAACGACTCCATTAATCCAGCGCCAGGGGGCGCCGGTAATCCAGCGCCAGGGGCGCCGGCGCGAATCCGCGCGGCGCCGCCGCGCAGTTCGGCGCGGGTCCGGTGGCGACGCTCAACGCCGAACTTTCTTCGCTCGGCTTCAGCCAGGGAGCGCCCGGCGGACCGCAATTGTTGCCCAATGTCCGGATTACCCCCGACACGGTCAACAACTCGGTGCTCATCTACGCCAACGCCGACGAATACAAGATCATCGAACGGACGCTCAATCAGCTCGACCGGCCAAGACTGCAGGTGGCGATCGAGGTCACGATCGCCGAAGTGACGCTGAACGAACAGCTCAATTACGGCGTCCAGTTCTTTCTCCACAGCGGCGCCCTCTCGAACACGCTGACCGGGCAGATCCCGAGCCTCGCCAACAATGTCCTCGCGAACAATGCCAACGCGACCCCGGTCGGGCCGGGCTTGTCCGGCGGCTTGAACGTGATCGTCGGCAATGCACTGTCCCCGCGCGTCGTCATCAACGCGCTGCATCAGCTCACCGACGTCAAGATTCTGTCCAATCCGTCGCTCGTCGTGGTCGACAACGGCGAAGCGACGCTCGAGGTCGGCGATCAGGTCCCGATCAGCACCGGCAGCGCGACCGTGCTGAGCGCCAACAACGCCGTCGTCAACACCGTCGACTACAAGAACACCGGCATCATTTTGCACGTGCTGCCGCGCGTGAACGCGAACGGCTCGGTCTTGCTCGACATCGACCAGGAGATCAGCGCTGTGCAGCCGGGAAGCGAGAGCAGCGCGAACAGCCAGACTGCACTCACGCCCACGATTTCCGACCGCAAGGTGACCAGCGAGATCTCGGTCGTCAGCGGACAGACGGTGCTGCTCGCCGGATTGATCCAGGACCAGCAGGAGAAATCACGGGAGGGGATTCCGATGCTGAATCAGATTCCCTATGTCGGTGCGGCGTTGGGCACGACCGGAAAATCGCAGGTGCGCACCGAACTCATCATCTTCATCCGGCCGCAGATCATTCGGGATGGCGTCGACGCGTCGATGGTGGCCGAAGAGTTGCGCTCCAAGATGCGCGGCGGCAAGACGCAGGCGGTCACTCTCCCAGACATGCTGAACATCAACGCGCGGCCGGCGCAGTGACGACCGAAGATCCGAGAAACCGGGGCCGTCCGAAGGCCTCGGCGGCCGTCGTCGAGACGTCCTTGATCGGCGCCGCCGGCGTCGGCGCCGTCCTCACGAGCTTCGTCGCATCGCCAGGCTGGATCGGCGCCGCGGGCGCCGCGCTTGCGGCGCTGAGCCTGGCAATCGCCCTCATCGACCGTCGCCGGCTGATCATTCCCGACGAATTGAACGCCCTGGCTTTCGTCGCCGGACTCGCAGCGGCCGGGCTGAATACCGAGGCCTCGCCGGGGACGGCGATCCTGCAGGCGCTCCTGCGCGCGGCCCTCATGTTCGCCGCGTTTTACGCCTTTCGCGCTGCGTATCGCCGTCTGCGCGGAATCGAGGGGATGGGCTTGGGCGACGTCAAGCTGGCGGCGGTCGCCGGCGTCTGGCTCGACTGGGTCGATCTGCCCATCGCCATCGACGTCGCGGCGCTTTCGGCGCTGGCGGCGGCGCTGATCCGCCGCGTGCGCGGCGCCGACTTCGACCCAAAAGAGAAGCTGCCGTTCGGCGCCTTTTTCGCGCCGGCGATCTGGATTTGCTGGCTGCTCGCCGCGTTTCGCGGCGACTGGACTCCTCTATGAGGCGAAGGCCCGACCGCGCGCGCCGACGCTTTAGCGCCAATTTAGCGTCGGCGGCCAACGATTTCAGGAGCTTGCCATCCCGTTTAGCGTCGCCCCGAATTTTCGGCTGCGACGACCGGGTTTGGCGAGAGCCACAACCGGCACACGTCCCGCGCCTCGCTTCCGCCGGAAAAATGTCCACTTGATTTCTGCAACCATGCGGGTAGCGTCCGTTTTGGCACACTGACGCCGGGGGCCGTTCAGCCGATCGCACGCGTGGATCTGCGGGTCGAACTGTGCCGCCCTCATTGTGAGGTTGCGAATCAAGAGCCGTGGGCGCGATTAAGCGGCAAGAACGCGCGGGTGGAATTCGCAGCCGCGCGACGTGTGTCAGTCCACGGCAAGCAAGGAGGGACGCTATGCATACGTCAAGACTGATCGCTTTAGGTTCATTCAGCGCAATAGTGAGTTTGTTCGCGAGGACTGCTTTTGCGGATTGCTCGAAACTGCCGGGTCAGGCGGCGCTCAAGACCGCGTTGACGAACTCCATCATTCCGGCGAACGGCGGCCTCGGCAACAACATGTGGGGCACGATCGTCGACGACAGCGGAATTGTATGCGCTGTGGCGTTTTCGGGCGCCAACTACACGTCGCAATGGTTGGGAAGCCGGGTGATTTGCGCACAGAAGGCGAACACGGGCAACGCCTTCAGCCTGGGCAACAACAGCATGCCAGGAAAGAACGGGCTAGCGCTTTCCACGGCAAATCTCTATTCGGCCGTCCAGCCGGGCGGAAGCCTGTACGGCCTGCAGCACAGCAATCCTGTGGACACCGGCGTCGCCTACGGCGACCAATTCCCGCCAAGGCGCGCTCGCCCGCGCTGAGCGCATCGGCCTTCGCGTGTGTAGCGAGACACAGAACGACGAGTGCGAGTGCGGAGGCGAAACCGCGTACGGCGGCCCGTCGACCGCCCTCGAACGCAATTCGATATGCCGACGCGACCACTGGCCGTTACTCCCCCGACGCCCGTTTATCCATCATCTCGAGTGATTGCGCTACCAATTTCCTGTACGGCCGGCGCACGAAGGTTCTTAGACGCTTTGATGACCCCGCAAGCAGTTGAAATCCCGCTTCTCGCGCCAATTACACACAAAAGAACAAACGACATAATTCTGAGAGACGCCCGACACTGGCGTCTCCTAGCCCGCATTATGCATGGCGGGCTGGCGGATGTAGCTTAAATATCTGATTTCGTGTAGAATCTGGTTATCGAGGCCGATTCGCGCGATTTCAGGAAGGGCACACCCGCCATGAACGATCCTATGTTGCCGTTGCCTGGGTTGTCACCTGTTTCGGGCAAGCGCGTCGAGGTCAAGTTTGACGGCGGCTTGTTGTCGTCGGATGGCGGCGTTCTGGCGTTGCGCGAGGTCGACCAGCGCCTTGGCGTCGCCGATCGGCTCGCCGCCTGCATGGTCGATCCCCGCGCGCCCGATCAGATCACCCACAGCCTGGCGGAGATCATCCGCTTTCGGCTGCTGATGATCGCGGCGGGCTATGAGGACGGCAACGACGCCAATTGTCTGCGAAGCGATCCGATGTTCAAGATGGCGCTCGATCTGACGCCGTCGGATCGCGAACTGTGCTCGCAGTCGACGATCTCGCGGTTGGAAAATCTGCCCGACGTTCGCGCCCTGTTGCGGATGGGCCGCGCCATGGTCGATCTCTATTGCGAGTCCTTTCCCGCGGTTCCCAAACGCATCACGCTCGACATCGACGACACGTTCGACGCGGTCCATGGCGGCCAACAGTTGCGGCTGTTCAACGCCCATTACGACGAATACGGATTTCAGCCGATCGTCGTCTTCGACGGCGAGGGCCGCTTCGTCACTGCCGTGCTTCGTCCCGCCAAGCGGCCGAGCGGCAAGGAGATCAAACCCTTCCTCCGCCGGCTGTTGCGCGCGATCCGAGCCCATTGGCCCAACACCGAGATCCTTCTGCGCGCCGACAGCCATTATTGCGGCCCCGAGGTTCTCGACTGGTGTCGGGCGAGCGGCCTCGATTACATCCTCGGCGTCGCGCCGACTACCACGTTGCGCCGGCATGTCGAAAGTCTCGAAGCCAGCGTAAAGGCACGGTTCGAAGCCGCGCCCAGAGACGGCAAGCTTCGTCGTTTCAAAGAGTTCTTCGACGGCGCGCAAAGCTGGAGCCGGGTCGAGCGGATCATCGCCCGCGTCGAAGCCGGCGCGGAAGGATCAGACACGCGCTTCGTCGTCACCAATCTGAACAAGCGCAACGCTCGCGTGCTCTACGAAGACGTCTATTGCCGGCGCGGCCAGGCCGAAAACCACATCAAATCCTGGAAGACGCATCTGGCGGCGGATCGCACCTCATGCACCAAGGCGACCGCCAATCAGTTTCGGCTTTTCCTGCACGCCGGCGCCTACTGGCTGATGTGGGGCCTGCGCGCATCGATGCCCAGGCGTTCGATGTGGCGCGTCGCGCAGTTCGACACGTTGCGCCTGCGCCTCGTCAAGATCGCCGCCCGCGTCGTCGAGATGAAAACCATGATCCGCGTCCATCTGCCGACCTCGTGCCCCGGCCAGGAAATCCTGCGTTTCGCCCTCCAGCGCATCCCGCGCCTCGTCACCTAAAACGCGGGGCGTGAGCGGCCCCGAACGTCAAACCCATCCCTTCAACCCGCAAACCCCCTCCACTCCCCCCTCAGGCCCAAAGCCGGAGACGATGCCGCGCGTCCGCGAGCAAGCGCGGTTCCGAAAAATCACCACAACGCGCCGCCGACCGACGCGGAAACCTCACGCCGCTGCATAATGCGGGCTAGCTTATTGCGCGCACGTTAATCCTAATTAACGGCGATTCACTTTAAGGCGGAGGGATTTCATGCGCAAGCGGGCGATCGGGAAGCATCTGCGCCATGGCGCAGTCGTTACAACAACGATTTTGGGTCTCGTTGGCAGCCAGTCCGGCATGGCGCAGCCCGCGCCAAACGCCGCCCCGTCTGAAGGGGCGCAGCCCGCGCCTCCGTCGAGCGCGGCGCAGGCCGCGACAAAAGACGGGCCGTTCGGCCCCAACAGCCGTGACGACGTCACCGCCACGCCGATCAAGCACGTCATTATCATCATCGGCGAAAATCGCACCTTCGATAATGTCTTCGCCACCTACCTACCCAAGGCCGGAGAGACGGTCTGGAATTTGCTTTCCCAGGGGATCATCAAGCCGGACGGCACGCCGGGCCCGAACTATTCGAAGAGCTTGCAGGACAGCGGCTCGGACTACAACAGCTACCAGTTGGCGCCGCCGAAGACCCCTTATCAGACGCTGCCCGCCTTCCAGGTCGGCGGCCCGTACACGCCGTACGGCTGTCAGTTGATCGGGATCGACAACGGATCGACAACGAATTGCAATACGCCAGCCAACATAGTGGCCGTGACGCCGTACGAAAACGGTCTCGCGCCGGACTATTACCAATATCTGCTCACCGGCGGCACCGGCCAGACCAGCGGCGTTCCCGACGCGCGGGTCTACTACGATGGCGAGGACGCGAGCAATCTGCCGTCCGGCCCCTTCCAATTGACGCAGTCGGTACATTCGCCGACGTTCCCTTACGACGCCTACTCCGCGAGCCCCGTGCATCGCCTGTTCCAGATGTGGCAAGAGCTCGATTGCTCCGCCAAGAAGGCGACCAAGACCGACCGTCGGGCTGCCGCGCGGATCTTTTCCCGGGTCGAGACCACCGTCAGCGCCGGCTCCAACGGCGCGGCGCAGCCCGCGGGCTATAAGGGCGAAGGCTCGACTGCTATGTTTTTTTCAATGTCCAGGCGGGCGACGCGCCCTATCTGAAGTCGCTCGCGGACGACTACACGATGAGCGACAATTACCACCAGGCGGTCCTCGGCGGCACCGGCGCCAACCACATTATGCTCGGCTCCGGCGATGCAATCTGGTTCAGCGGCGGCAACCCTCCCCCCCCCCCCCCGCCTTTTCCCCCCCCAACCAACAATTTCTATACCCAGGATGGCTACGGCGGCGGCTCGGGCAGCCCGACGGCGACGGCGCCTAAAGCGAACTACGGCGGCGGTTCTTACGTCGCCTGCGCGGACAATCCCAGCCGGGCATCGCGGCGGTTACCGACTATCTCGGGGCCCTGAGAGCCGAGCATCAACCCCAATTGCGAGGCCCGACACTACTATCTGGTCAACAACTACAATCCTGGGTATTTCGGCAACGGGTCGAACGCGTACACAGACACCAATCCGGCCAACTACGTATACACGATCCCGCCGTCGAATGTGCGCAATATCGGCAACGAGCTAACGGACACCAAAGATCGTGGGCTTATTTCGGCGATCAGTTCAACATCTATCTTACTGACCCCTACGAGAAGAACCCGGCCGACGCCTACTGCAACATCTGCAACTGGGCAGCAACAATACGGACATCATGACCAGCGCGGCAATTGCACACGCCCGTTTGCGGTTTCAAGTTGCGCAAGGGAGGGGGCGGCCTTCGAGGGTTAGCCGGATGGCGTCTATGCCTCCTATCGATTTTCGCCGAGCGGGGACCGATCGCGGGCCGACAATCTTGGAGGAAGTCGGGGTGCTCGCCTCAGACGTCTCGACTGCCAGTCGCGAGGCGGCTCACATACCTTGGCCGCCGCGAGCGATCGGATTTGTGCTGGTCGATCACTATGGGCGCGAGGTCCTCGGTGGGCAGGAGGGCAATCGCCCTTTCTGACGGTTGTCGCCGATTTGCGTGCAGGTAACTGCACTTGGGTCCACGCGCGTGCTGCGGGAGGCCAACGCCGCCACCGGGTTTCGTGCACCCGGATACACAGACATCCGCCCCGATCGGCCCCCAACGCGCAAGTCATTGAATTCACAAGCTTCCTGCGACCCCTTCCGGGACGCCATTCTCACCGCAGTTCGAGGCGAATGAACGCGTCTGGCCCGGCTTGGCGAGGCTCGGAGGGTCCGCCGCGCGGCTGCTATCGCGGCGCCGGGGGCGCCGCGGGCGGCGTGGGCGTCACGTTGCCTCCGCCCCAGGGCATGACCGAGTTCATCATGCCGGCGGCGGGTCCGACGCTGGCGTCGAAGTTGCGCATCGAATGCTGGATGAGCGCCACGGTGTTGGCCACGTGGTTCACGTTGAAGGCGAGCGCGCTCATGTTCTGGTCGATGTCGCCGATCGAGACGCTCCGTCGCCTTCCCGCTGCCGACCGTTTGGTCCCGGCATGACGACGTCCGTCAGGAGGAGATCGATCCCGCCCTTCCGGCCCATCTGGCGCAGAGCCTCTTCGGCGTCGGCCGCCTTGAGCACCTTGTAGACCAAGATCGTCCAGCGCTTCGATTGTCCAGCCCGTGGCCGTTATCGCGGCGCCGGCGGCGCGGCGGGCTTCCTGGGCGCGCCGCTCATCCAAGTTCTGCCTCAGTCTCCCGCCCGGTCGAGCGGCCTCGCGCAGCTCTACCTGGCCGGCGCGCCCGGCGGCGGCCCAGGCTGTCCGCCTTGCTGCTGCGTGTACCCGCCCTGTTGCTGCATGTACCTGCGCTGCTCTTCCGCCCTCCTCTGGAACCGCTGTTGCATCTGTTGGCGCTGCTGTTCCACCACCTGGGGGTCGGTCGGCTTGCCGTCGAATGCCGCACCCAGATCCTTCAACGGGATGTTGAGGGTCAGGTCCTGGCCGGATGGGTCGCCGCCCGCCACGCGCAAGACAATGCTTATGGTCTGCCCCTTCTTCAGGGCGTCGAGTGTGCTCGGCCCAATGTCGACCTCGGCGGAGCAGGCGCTCTGGAAGCACATGCCGTACTTGCCCTCTATCGGCTGGCCGTTGTCGATGATGACGCGGAACCCCGGCTGCATCAGCAAGCCGATCGTCGGCATCATGAGGCGCAGCTTGCGCTTTTCTTCGCCTTGCAGCTCGGCGACGTTGACGCTGATCATCGGCGGCTGATCGGCCGAGGGGCCAAAGTCGCGCATCGTGGCGCAGGCCTCGCGGCCGGTGTTGAGCTCCTTGGCGCACTGCTTGGCCCATTGCGGCTCGGGGGACACGAGGTCCATTTTCGAGGGCATCGCCGGCCGGCCTTGCGCGCCTTGCGCGGGATAGCCGGGAGAGGGCCCGGCGGGCCCGGGCGGGTAGTTCTGCGCCGTGAGCTTCGGCGACCCGGCTTGCGCGACGCCGGCGCCCACGCCCAAAGCGAGGCTCATTGCGAGCGCCGCGGCGCCCGTGTGCGTGACGAGAATATTCATTGATTATCCTTTCAACCGGAGAGCAAAGGGCTCGTAATGGCTGGGCGGCGCTTCATCCTCCCTGCTGCGCCCTCGTCCGCCATTCATGAGGTTGCGGGCGGCGATAAAACTAGACGCGCCGAGGCGCCGCGCTCGCTCGCACGCCTTCTTTCCACATTCGTTGCGACATTCCAACAACAAATTCGCCGCCGCGCCACTGCGACGCAAGCGCGCGTTTTCTCGGCCCCACAGGCGCTTCGGCGCGGCACGCAAAACTTGAGAAAGCCGAACGATCGGGAAAAGCCGCTCGCCCTGCTAAAGGGGCCCCGTCGTTTGGAATTGTCATTGCGAGGATCCGAATCGAAGCGACAGCGACGGCGCAACCCGTCGGTTTGCGCCGGCGCGGGGATAGATCGCAGCTCTCGTCGCTCGAAGCCGCAATGACGCGGTCAATTCCGCCGGATCGGGACTCGCTCTAATGGCCAAAGGGCATGAACGAGGACATCGAGTTCATGAAGCCGCCGAGGGGCGCACTGCCGATGTCCATGTTGCGCAGCGAATGCTGCATCAGCGAGGTGGTGCCGGCCATGTGGCTCATGTTGAAGGCGACCGCGCCCACGGCCTGGTCCATGTCGCCGAGCGAGCCTCGCATCATGCGCGTGTCGTCGCGCATGCTGGTCATCGAGTCGCGCATGTTGTTCATCGATGCGCGCAAGTCGGTCATTAAATCGCGCATATCGGTCGTCGAAGCGTACATGTTGCTCATGATGAGGGTCATCGACTGCATCTGTTCGGTCATGTTCGTCGCCTGATCGACCATGCGGTGCGCGTCGACGGTCAACTGGTAGATGAGAAAAAAGCCGTACGCCGAAAGCAGCAGGAATCCTGTCATCCCCGCGTACACGATAAGTCGCAGCGTCCCAAGGTGCTCCGCCGCGCGCTCGAGGTAGCCGAGGTACTGCGGGTGGTATTCGTGCGGCGGAAACACTTGCGCGGGATAGTCGTGTTTCAGTTGCTCGGGGGGAATCGGATGCGTCGTCTCTGTCATGGTCTAATCCTCCGGCTGGCGCAGCCGCCGAGGAGCGCCGCGCGCCGCCAATCCCGCTCCTGATTCCCGCCATCGCGTCGCGGCGGGCTCCTGCGACGCCATCGTTTGCTCTGGATCCCCTAGGCCCCGCGAAAACACAAGCGCGCTTCGCTTGCCCGAAGCGGCGAGAGTCTTCAACTCGTTCTCGAGTCGGTCCGCCAAGCCGGGGGCGTTGCGCCGGATGATCGGCTCCAGAGCGCGCGCGCGCGCTCCGTCGCCGCGCCGCGCAAGGCGAAGGGCCGTTTCGTAATAGGTTTGCGAGGCCTCCTGCAAACGCCCCGCGTCGAGGAGCACGTTGCCGAGCTCGCCGCGCGCGTCGACGTCGTCCGGCTCTTGCTTGAGAAGCTCCTGGTAGAGGGAGATCGACTGATCGACGTCGCCGCGCGCGAACGCCGCGCGCGCTGATTGCAACAGATCCTTCGCCCTCGCTTCGGGGGCGTCGGCTGGCGCGTGAGGCTCGGAAATCGTGTTGTGGGCCCAGCGCCAGACGAATTCGGATGCCGGTGCGCGCCTCCTGCGCGCCTTCGCGCATGAGCGCCCGCAGGCCCGGCGAGAAGCCGCCGACCCAGGCGCCCAACAGAAAGAACACGACCGCGTAAAACACCCACGTCGTAAGTCGCGCCAACATGCCTTTTCCCTTTTCCGAGCCTGCGCCGTCCGCGCCCCAGGGACATCTGCGAGCGCATTACGCCGCCGACCCGGCGATGGCGAGGGCCTTGCGGGCCCTCGCCGTTCTTCGGTTGGCCGTCACCAGCCGCCGCCGCCGCCGCCGCCGAACATGCTCCGCGCCATACCGGGCATGCCGCCGCCGCCCCCGGCCGCCGCCGCCGCCGAACATGCTCGCTCGACATGCCGCTCATGCCGCCGCCGCGCCCGTAGCCGCCGTAGCCGCCCTCGCCGTAGCCGGGGTAGCCGCCCTCGCCGTAGCCGGGGTAGCCGCCATAGCCGTAGCCGGGGTAGCCGCCATAGCCGTAGCCGGGGTAGCCGCCATAGCCGGGGCCGGGGTAGCCGCCATAGCCGGGGCCGGGGTAGCCGCCATAGCCGTAGGCCGGCGGCGGCGCGCCGTAGCCGTAGCCGTAGGCCGGCGGCGGCGCGCCATAACCGGACCCCGTCGGCTCTCTGGCCGCGTTGCTCACAGGCGGCTCAGTCGGCCTCGGCCCTTCGTATGACGGACCCGAAGGCTGCATGGAGGACGGCGCCCCCATCTGGCCCTGCTGATACGGACCCGGAGGCTGCATGGAGGACGGGCCCCCCATCTGGCCCTGCTGATACTGACCCGGAGGCTGCATGGAGGACGGGCCCCCCATCTGGCCCTGATACGGGCCCGAAGGCGGCGGGGGCTCTCTGGTCTGCTGGGCCATCGCCGCCGTCGCCAGGCCGCTCAATCCGGCGGCCAGCGCGATCATGCTTAGTCTGGACATCGTTCTCTCCTTCTTCCGGGACACGGGACCGCATCATGCGGGCCCACCAGTTTGGCGGCGGGGCGCCGGTTCGCTCCCGCCACCAGTTCCATGTCTGCGCATTGGTCCACGCCGAGAGCGGCGTGCTCCGAGGCACGAACATGAAAGGCGTGCTCAGACCCCAGGGATCGAAGGGGTCCCTCGTCGAATTGACTTGACCGAATTGCTCGAGCTCCAGTCGTCCGCGCGGCAGGTCGCCGCCCCAGGGGCGGAGCGGCAGGTATGGATAGCGCGAGGGGGGCGGCGCCATGGTCGCGGCGGCCGCCGCGGTCGCGCGCGTAGCAGCCGTAGCCGTCGTCGCCGCCCCACCGGCCGCCGCCCCAGCCGTAGCCGCCAAGGGTAGCCCGAGCCGTAGCCGGGGTAGCCGCCCCCCCATTGCGCCTGAGCCGCGGCGGGCAGCGCCACGGCGGCCGCGACCGCCGTGGCCAACAGCAACGCCTTAAGTTTCGACATCATACCCGCCATCGTTAAGTCGCATTGTTAAATCGCTTTGTTCGACCGTGCGGCCGGCGAAGCCCCGTCGGGCGCCGCCGGCCCTTCTTATGCGGACGATGGCGAGGGCCTTGCGGGCCCTCGCCGTTCTTCGGTTGGCCGTCACCAGCCGCCGCCGCCGCCGCCGAACATGCTCCGCGCCATGCCGGGCATGCCGCCGCCGCCCCCGTAGCCGCCGTAGCCGCCGCCGCCGAACATGCTATTCGACATGCCGCTGAGGCCGCGCCGCCGCCGTAGCCGCCGTAGCCGCCGTAGCCGGGGTAGCCGCCATAGCCGCCGTAGCCGGGGTAGCCGCCATAGCCGCCGTAGCCGGGGTAGCCGCCATAGCCGTAGCCGGGGCCGCCGCCCCACGGGCCGCCGCCCCAGCCGTAGCCGGGGCCGCCGCCATAGCCGTAGCCGGGGTAGCCGCCCCATTGCGCCTGAGCCGCGCCGGGCAGCGCCACGGCGGCCGCGACCGCCGTCGCCAACAACAACGCCTTAAGTTTCGACATTATACACTCCATCGTTAAGTTGCATTGTTAAGTTAAGTCGCATCGTTAAGATGCAACGTTCGACCACACGGCCGGCGAAGTCCCGTCGGGCGCCGCCGGCCCTTCTTATGCGGCGACGGCGAGGGCCTTGCGGGCCCTCGCCGTTCTTCGGTTGGCCGTCACCAGCCACCGCCGCCGCCGCCGAAGAAGCTCCGCGCCATGCCGCTGAGGCCGCCGCGCGTAGCCGCCGTAGCCGCCATAGCCGTAGTCGCCGCCCCACGGGCCGCCGCCCCACGGGCCGCCGCCCCACGGGCCGCCGCCCCACGGGCCGCCGCCCCACGGGCCGCCGCCCCAGCCGTAGCCGGGGTAGCCGCCCCACGGGCCGCCGCCTAGCCGTAGCCGGGGTAACCGCCCCAATATTGCGCCTGAGCCGCGCCGGGCGCCGCCAGGGCGCCCGCGACCGCCGTCGCCAACAACAACGCCTTAAGTTTCGACATCAAATCCTCCATCGTTAAGTCGCATCGTTAAGATGCAACGTTCGACCGCATCGCCGGCGCAGCCCCGTCGGGCCCCGCCGGCTCTGCGATGCGGCGAGGGCCTTGCGGGCCCTCGCCGTTCTTCGGTTGCCGTCAGTAGCCGCCGAAGAAGCTCCGCGCCATGCCGCTGAGGCCGCCGCGGTTGCGCCCGTAGCCGTAGCCGTAGTAGTCGCCCCACGGGCCATAGCCATAGCCGTAGGGTAACCGTAGCCATAGGGACCGCCCCAAGCCATAGGGACCGCCCCAGCCGCCGTACGGACCGCCCCAGCCGCCGTAGGGATAGCCGCCCCGGAGCCGCCGTACGGATAGCCGCCGTAGCCGCCGTACGGGCCGCCGTACGGAGCGCCGTAGCCATAGGCCGTGGGCGGCGGCGGGCGCGCCCCAACCCGGAGGCGCGGCCTCAGGGGCGCCCCTGGCCTCGCCGGCCTTGGGCGCTTCGGTCTGGGCCTGCGTCGCGGGCTGCTGACCGTAACCAGGACCGGGCCTCCGACCTGGTCCGGCCTGATACGGGCCCGAAGGCGGCGGGGGCTGGTTGGTCTGCTGGGCCATCGCCGCCGTCGCCAGGCCGCTCAATCCGGCGGCCAGCGCGATCATGCTTAGTCTGGTCATCGCTCTCTCCTTATCTCCGGGACACGGGACCGCATCTTCGCGGGCCTACCAGTTTGGCGGCAGGGCGCCGGATCGCTCCCGCCACCAGTTCCATGTCTGCGCATTGGTCCACCCCGATAGCGGGGTGCTCCACGGCACGAACATGAAAGGCGTGCTCAGACCCCAGGGATTGAAGGGGTCCGTCGTCGAATTGATTTGACCGAAGGTCTCGAGCTGCAGTTGACCGCGCGGCAGGTCGGCGTTCGGTCGCGAAATGCAGATATGGCTCGGCGAGGGGGGCATCGGCGGCATGGTCGCTGCGGCGGGCGCATCGAGGTCGGGCGGAGGGACGCCCTCCGGTCCGCCTGACGGCGCAAGAACCGCGCCGCCGAAGCCGGCGTCGGGCGTCGGACCCGGGCCGTACGGGGCGCCGTAGGGCCGGCGCGTAAGGGCCGGGGGCATAGGGTCCCGGCCCCATGTATTGCGAACCCTGGCCGCCGCTGCTCAGGTCGCCGAAGCTCGCCGACTGCGCGAGCCGATGCGCCGACCATCGCGGCGGCGAAAACCAGCCCGAATGTGCGGATCGCGGTCATGCCGAGTTTCCTCCCAAGTCGTTGATTTCCGCCTCGCTATCGTACGCCTGCGGCGTTTCGGCGGCGTCGCTCGCGGGAAGCGCCGGGGCCTTCGACCCGAGCTCCGCCGCGCCGCCGGTCTTTGCGGCTGTTGCAGCCTTTCTCGCCCCGTTCTTGCGGATTGGCCGCGGCGCGCGTTTCGGCTCTTCGGCAGCAGGCGCGGTCTCTGGCGTCGGACCCAGGACCGCGGCCTCCTGCTCGCTCTTGCGCATGAGGCGCGGCGGCCGGCCGGGCGGCGGCTCTAGCGTCGAAGTCGAGTCGGGTGCGGCCTCCGCCTCGCTCTTGCGGACGAGTCGAGGCGGCCGCCCTGGACTCCCCGGAGCCGGTTCTGGCTCGGGAGGCGAAGGCGCGACCGCTTCGGTCTCGCTTTTGCGCATGAGACGCGGCGGGCCGGCCCGACGCGGCGGCCGCCAGCTCGGACGCGGCGCCAACCGCGCCCTCTTCGCTCTTGCGCGTCAGGCGCGGGGGGCGGGCGCCGGTCGGCTGCGGTGCGGACGGCGCGGGGTCGCCGCCGGGGCCGCCGCCCGAGGGAGGCGTGGGGCCGGCGCCGGGGCCGCCCGCGGCCGGGCCCGGATGGCCGCCATGCGGCGGGCGGCCGGTGAAATACTTGCGCGCCGAGACGCAGCCCATCGGGATGACGACCAGCGTGAGGAACGTCGCCACCAGCGAGCCGAACAGCAGCGAAACCGCCATGCCCTGGAAGATCGGGTCGGACAGAAGCACCATCGAGCCGATCACCAGCGCGAGCGCGGTGATCATGATCGGCCGCAGACGCACGCGGCCGGCGAGGATGACCGCGTCCTGCACGGTCATGCCTTCGGAGACTTTTTCGCGCGCGAATTCGACCAGCAGGATCGAATTGCGCACGATGATGCCGGCGAGCGCGATGAAGCCGATCATCGAGGTCGCGGTGAAATCGGCGCCGAGCAGCCAGTGGCCCGGCACGATGCCGATCATCGTCAGCGGGATCGGCGCCATCACGACCAGCGGCAGAAGGAAACTGCGAAACTCGGCGACCACGAGAATGTAGATGAGGACCAGCGCCGCCATGAAGGCGATGCCCATGTCGCGGAAGGTCACGTAGGTGACCTGCCACTCGCCGTCCCACTTGAAACCGCTGACGTTGGTGTCGTCGGGACGCGCCGAAATAATAGCCGCTGATCGTCTTCCCGTCGGGCGTAACGTAATTCTTCAGCGCCGAAGTCGACCGCGAGCATGCCGTATAGCGGCGCGCCGAGCCGGCCGATGACGTCGCCGGTGACGTATTCGAGCGGCGCGCAGATCCTTGTGATAGATCGGCGGGTCGACCCGTTGGGGCTCGAATTGTCCGAGTTCGCTCAGCGGCGTCGTCGATCCGTTCTGGTTGCGCACCGGCAACAGCAGGAGATTGCCGAGATTGACGCGGGTGGCGAGCGGCACCTGGAGGACGATCACCGCCTGCTCGAGATTGTGGGTCTGTTGCAGCGCGCCGACTTCGAAGCCGCCGGTCGCCATCGCCAGCTCGCGATTGATGTCCTCGACCGACACGCCGAACAACTTGGCGCGCTGGCGGTCGACGTGGAACTCGATCTGGTCGTACGGCGCCTCCATGTAGGTGTTGACGTCGGCCATGTGCGGCGTCCGCTCCATGACCTGCATGATGTGGCGCGCGACCTCCCGGCGAATCTCGGCCGTCGGGCCGTACAGTTCGACAACCACAGGCGCGAGCACCGGCGGGCCGGGCGGGGCCTCGGCGATGGTCAACCGCGCATGCGCGGCCGCGCCGATCGGGGTCAAGAGCGACCGCACCGCCGTCGCGATGTCGTGGCTGGAGCGCTCGCGCAATTCCTTGTCGATGAGCTGGACGGCGATGTCGGCCTGCCAAGGCTGCTGGCGCATGAAGTAATGGCGCACGAGACCGTTGAAATTGAACGGCGAAGACGTGCCGACATAGGTCTGGAAGGCGGTCACTTCGGGCACCGTCTTGATCGCGTCGCCGAGCCGATGGGCGAGATTGGCGGTGGCGAAAAGATCCGTGCCCTCCGGCATGTCGATGACGACCTGCATCTCCGACTTGTTGTCGTAGGGCAGCATCTTGAAGGCGACCATCTCCAGCGGAAACATCGCCACCGCGCCGAGCATCGCGGCGATGATCGCGAGCAGGGTGATCAAGCCGAGAGGCCGCGACCTCATGATCGGCGTGATGACGCCGCCATAGACCTTGCCGATCACCGCCGCCTGGCGGTGCTCGCGCGTCGGCCGCGCGCCTCAACCCGGCCATGTTGGGCTTCACCCGCGCCGCCAGCCACGGCACGAACACGAAAGCGGCGAACAGCGAGAACATCATCGCCGCCGACGACAGAACCGGGATCGGCAGCATGTAGGGGCCCATCATGTCGGTGACGAAGCCCATCGGCAGCAGCGCCGCGATGACGGTGAAGGTGGCCAGGATGGTCGGATTGCCGACCTCGTCGACCGCGTCGGCGGTCAAGTCATCATCGGTGCGGCCCGCTTCCAGCCAGCGGCGGTAGATGTTCTCGACGACCACGATCGCGTCGTCGACCAGAATGCCGATCGCGAACACCAGCGCGAACATCGAGACGCGGTTGATGGTGAACTTCAGGATGTAGGCGACCGCCAGCGACATCAAGAGCACGGACGGGATGGTGATCAGCACGATGATCGCCGGCCGCAAGCCCATGGTGAGAAAGGCGAGCACGGTGACCAGCGCCGAGACGAGGAACAGCTTGAAGATGAGATGCGAGACCTTGTCGCGCGCGGTCGCGCCGTAGTCGCGCGAAACCGTCACGGTCACGTCCGAGGGGATCAGCGTCCCCTGCATCGCCTTGACTTCTCGGAGAATCGAATCGGCGACGTCGACGCCATTCGTGCCGCTTTTGCTTGGCGACCGCCACCGTCACCGCCGGCGCGGTGGAGAAGGCGCGCGGGTCGACCCGCACCGAATTGTCAACGATCGACTTGGCTTCGGATTCGCCCTCGCGGATGGTGGCGATGTCGCGCAGGTACACCGGGCGGTTTCCCTGGACCGCGACGACGAGATTGCCGATATCCGTCGTGTTCTTCAGGAACTCGCCGGTGAAGACGTTGAACCAGCGATTGCCGTCGATCACGTCGCCGGCCGGCAGATGCTGATTGGCGGCGCTGATCGCTTGGGTGATTTGGCTCAGCGTCAGCCCGTAGGTGGCGATCTTCGAAGGATCGACCTCGATCCGCACCTGTTGGAGGCTGCCGCCGACGACGAAACTCTGGCCGGTGTTCGGCAGCGATTTCAAGCGCAGTTCGACGTCGAGCCCGAGCTTGCGCAACTCAACGGGGTCGAGCGAGTTGGACGAGAGGGTGACGGTTACGACCGGCACGTCGTCGATGCTCTTGGGCTTGACCAGCGGCGGCAGCACCCCCTTCGGGATAAAGTCCATGTGCGACTGGAGCTTGGAGAAGAGCTTGACCAGCGAGGGCTCCATCTGCTCGCCGACCTCGAAGCGCACGGTGACCATCGACAGGCCTTCGTGCGAGACCGAATAGACGTGCTTGACCCCCGAGATTTCCGACATCAGCCGCTCGAGCGGCTCGGAAATCAGGTGGTTGACCTCCTGCGCCGTCGCGCCCGGATAGGCGACGAGGATGTCGACCATCGGCACCGAGATTTGCGGGTCCTCCTCGCGCGGGGTCACGAGCATGCCGAGCGTCCCCACGAGGAAGAAGGCGATCAAAAGAAGCGGCGTCAGCGGCGACTCGACGAAGGCCGAAGCGACCCCTCCGGCGAGGCCCCATCGTTTCTCCGTCTTCTCCTCCGGCGCGCGTTCCGGAGCGGGCGCCGTCGGCGCGTCGGCCGGAGCGGGCGCCGTCAGGCGGGGGTGTGTCATATCGGTCATGACGCGCGACTCCATGGTCATGACCTCACTGCGGCTGGCCGGAGGCGGATTCGCCCGACTTGAGATCGGGCGAGGGATTGACGACCACCCTTTCGCCCGTGCTCAGGCCGGACAGCACGGCGGTGCGCTCGCCCATCGTGTCGCCGAGTCTCAGCACGCGCATCTCGACCCCGTGCGGGGTGATGACGAAGGCGACGGGAAGGCTGCCGCGATAGGCGATCGCATCGGTGGGTATGGCGGGCGTGAGCGCCGACGGGCCGACGCCGCCGGCCTGGGCGATCCAGGCGCGCGCGTACATGCCCGGCGCGGCGGCGACGCCCTGCGGCAGCGCGAGCTTCACCGTCACCGTATGCTGGTCGGCGTTGGCGGCGGGGAAGATTTGCGAGACCTTGGCCCAGATGTTGGCGTCGTTCACGGTCACCGGCACCGGGTCGCCGAGCTTGACCTGCATGACCTGGGCGACCGGCACCTCGATGCGCACGTCGAGCGCATCGACGTCGGCGACGTCGGCGATCGGCTGGCCGGGCTGCACGATGTCGCCGACGCGCACGTAGCGACGCAAAATGACGCCGGCGAGCGGCGATATGGCGCGGCGGTCGCGCGCCTGCGCGTCGAGCTGGTCGATGCGCGCCTGCGATCCGACCATGCCCGCGAGCTGGCGCTCGTAGTCCATGCGCGCGTTGTTCATCGCGGGGTAGCTGCGCTGCGCTTGCTGCTGGGTCATCAGCGGCATGTTGGAGCCGCCGAACGGCGAATAGGGACTCGCGTTGGCGCCGCCGGGCATCATCCGCCCCATGAACGATTGCGCCATGGGCATGAAAGATTGCGCCATGTTGTAGAACGGCGTGAACCCGCGCTCGTAGGCGTCGTAGGCCGGCCCGCCCATCGGCGACGTCGTCGACTGGCCGTACAGACGATGATAGAGCTGCGTCTGCGCGTTCTCCGACGCCGACGAATCCGACGCGAGATTGGCCCAGGCGGCGCGGTACTCCGGCACCAGCGCGTCGTTGTCGAGCGCCGCGACGAGCTGTCCGGCGCCGACGCGGTCGCCCTCCTGGCCGGCGATGAAGACGATGCGGCCCGGCGCCTGAGCGGAAAGCCGAATGACGGTGCGCGGCTCGACGTATCCGCCGAGCTCGACCCGCGCGGCGGCGGGCATCTGCGTGACTTCGGCGCCGGCCGCCTCGGGCGAGGCGTAGAACTGCGACGCGAGGGGCGACGGTTGCTGCGGGGCCGGCGCGCGGAGGAACCACGAAGCGATGACTCCGCCGACGACGGCTGCGATCAGCAGAGAGACAAATCTTCCGACAGAAGACAACATCTCGACGCCTCAACTCAACGCTACTCGCTGCTCGCCCGCCGCGGCGGCCAGCGCCATCAGGTTCTCGGAACGGTTCCCATGGCGCTGAAGCTCTTGATGAACGGTCCGGCCATGGCGGGATTCTTGATCATCGCGCCGTAGTCGCCGACGGCGAACTTGAGCTTGCCGGTGGTGTAGGCCATGCCGAGACCCATCATGCCGATCCCGGATTTGCACCATTTCTCCCAGTCGGCCGGGCTCGCGCGCAAATCCCAGTTCAGCGCCTCGCCGGCATAGGCGCCGGCCGAAGTCACGTATCCGTTCTCGACCTTGATCACGCCGCGCGGCTTGGGCTCGCCGTCGAAGCCGTAGCCGATCACCGAATTGAAGCCGATCTTGGCTAGGGCGTCCCCCAGATCCTTGTCGTCGTTCCAGGCGTTGCCGAAATCGACCATCCAATCATCAGAAAACAGCGCTGACATTCCACTCCTCCTCCTCAGTCGGCGATTCGAGCGGTTTCCTCGTTTTCGTCGCGTCGTTCCGTCGACGGTGATTACATTAGAATGTTCTTATATTCGTAATTGTGAATATATGCAAATCGCCCAGGTCCGTCAACGCCCTTTGTGAAGATTCCCTTAAGGTGCGTCAATTCGTCCATCAACCTTTGGTTAACCAGGGCGGGCGGCCAAGCGCGACGGCCCAGGCGGACGAGCGTTGCCCGAGGCAGCCCAAATTCACGCGGATTTCGTGAGCTCGCATACGCCTTCGCGGATATTGAAGGCGCTAACGTGGCGACTACAATTCTAGTGAACCAAAGATTCGCTTCGCCAGCGTCGCGCGATGCGATCGTCGGCCTCGCGAGACCCCTCGCCCAAAGCCTGTCTTCGCCGGACCCTGAGCTCCTCCGCGCCGTAATGGACGAAACAGGGGGCGACGATCGCGTCGTCGAGCGAGACGAAGAAACTCCCCAGACCGCGCCTGGCGAGCTGTTCGCTCAGCACGACCTTGTGCCGGTGGTCGCCCTCGGCGCCACCGGGCCGCCCGCTCCGGCGGCGCATGGTCGTCGAGGAACTTCTCGACCGACTGTTCGAAGCGGCAAATCGGAGCCGTTCGGACAATTCGCGCTGGAGCGCGAGCCTTCGCCCCAGGCGGCCTTCGGTCCCGCCAAAAGCAAGAAGCACCGCCGGTTTCGGCCTTAGACGGAGCTTCCCTCTTTCGACCTGCGCAACCCATTGTTCCAGCTTGATAAGATCAAGCTGGATGGGTGTGTTACTGGGTACAGGTGATGCCCAGGAGGTCGAAGGCTTTTTTCTGGATGTGTGTCGGCCGTGTGGTGATTGTGAAGGGGAAGTCGGGCGCGAGGGCGGTCGCGACGGTGTTTTTGGTGATGGTGGCGAGGTCGTGAAGCAGGGTGTGGAAGCTGTGGACGGGGAGACCATCGTCGGTTCGGCCTGTGGTCTGCTTGGCGAGGGCGGCGGGCGATCGCTCAGCCTTTGCGACCGGGCTCTTGCGGAGCGCCTCGGCGGCCTCCTTGTCGGTGTCGTCGTAGAGCATGGGGGCCAGGCGCTGGCGCATGTGCCATTCGAGATAATAGGCGAGCATGCAGAGGAAGACGTGGGCGCGCACGCGGTCTTCGAGCCAGTGGTAGACCGGCCGGACATGGAGGTCGACGGTCTTGATCGACCGGATGGCGTGCTCGACCAGGCTCAGGGATTTGTAGCTTTTGACGGTTTTGCTGTCGTCGAGCGCGGTTTCGGGCAGGCTGGTGCGCACGGCGTAGAGGCCGTCGAGGGCGGCCTCCTCAGCGATCGCGGCGGTCTTGCGGGCGAAGGCGAAGGACGTGTCGGTGATATCGAGCGCGAAGTGCTTGGCCATTTTATGCTTGCCGATGACGGCGCCGACGGCGAGGCCGATGTCGGCTTTTCCCCTGAGCGGCTCGCGCTTGCGCCGCACCGCGGCGGCAATGGGGGCGAGATCGCGTTCCGTGGCGCGCAGCAGGTCCTCGCGCTTGCGGGCGCGCTCGGCGGCGAGCGCGGCGTTGCGGCACAGGATGAGGCGCTCGCCCGGGAAGTCGGGCGAGGTGATGGTCGCCATATCGCGGTCATCGAACAACGACATCTGGAAGGCGCCGCCGTCGAGCAGCCCGCGGATCGCAGGCGCCCTGAGCGCGGTGATCCAGTCGAGCCCGGCCGGCTGGATGTCCTCGGCGATCCGGGCGTCGGTGATCATGCCTCTGTCACCCACCAGGACCACGTGGTCGAGGCCGAAGCGCTGCTTCAGCTTGGCGACCTGTGAGCCGAGCGTCGCCGGGTCGCCGGTCGAGCCCTCGAAGACCTCGACGGCGACGGGGCAGCCGTCGGGGGCGCAGAGCAAGCCGTAGACGATCTGGAGCTTGCCCTTCTTGCCGTCGCGGTTGTAGCCGAACCGGGCGAGCGGGCAGCAGCGGCCCTCCATGTAGCTCGAGGTCACGTCGTAGAGCACCAGCGTCCCGCCAGAGAGGTGGCGCTTGGCGAGCATGGCCTCGATCGCCGGCTGGCGGACCGCGAGCCAGTCGAGCGCCGCGTAGAGCTCCTCTTCGTCGACGATCCCGAGGCCGAGCTCGTCCCCCAGGCTGGAGGCGGCGGTTTCGGGCGACAGCGCGCGGGCCGCGGCAAGCTTGGAGGACGGATCGAGGATGCGGCTGACGGCGAGCGCCAGGACGAGGTCGCGGCGGCGGTTGCCGTCCGGCCCGATCAGCCGGTCGAGACCGATCCTGCGCGCCGTGCCCAGCGCCGCGGCCACGTGCCCGTGCGGCAGGGAGCGAATGATGCTGATCGCCTCCTTCTCGCTCGGGATGACCGTGCCGCCCTTGAGCAGCG
Organism: uncultured Alphaproteobacteria bacterium; assembly: GCA_963805295.1. Lineage (GTDB taxonomy): Bacteria > Pseudomonadota > Alphaproteobacteria > Rhizobiales > Beijerinckiaceae > Roseiarcus. The sequence goes on from CAWDTW010000060.1 coordinate 124,987, forward strand.
CCTTGAAGCCGGCGATCCGCTCGCTGGGCCAGTCCGACAGGTTGAGCAACGTGCGCTTCCTGACCTTCCCGCCTTCGCGATAGCTCTCGCGCAGGAGGATGGCGGGGGGTGAATTGCGGTTGGGGACCGATTCGATGTACATGGGGCAACAATAAGCCTGACCGCACCACAACACAACATAAAATCAGCCAATTACATGGGTACACATCAAGACCAATATCTCGAAATCTCGCCGAAAAATCAATCGCCTACGTAATCGGAAAGAGGGAAGCTCCGCTTAGAAGGGACGTCCTTGCCTTTTGCGGTACGCCCGCGCATGAGGGCGCCCATCGTTTTCGGATTGCAATGGGCCTTCCCCCAATGGGTTTCAAATGCGGCATCGTCGGCTTGCCCAATGTCGGCAAATCGACGCTCTTCAACGCGCTGACGCAGACGGCCGCGGCGCAGGCGGCAAACTATCCGTTCTGCACCATCGAGCCCAATGTCGGCGACGTCGCGGTGCCGGACCCGCGCCTCGTCGCGCTCTCTGAGATCGCCGGCTCGAAGGAGATCATCCCGACGCGGCTCGCCTTCGTCGACATCGCAGGCCTTGTGCGCGGCGCCTCGAGGGGAGAGGGACTCGGCAACCAGTTTCTCGCCAATATCCGCGAATGCGACGCCGTGGCTCACGTCGTTCGCTGTTTCGAGGACGGAGACGTCACCCACGGCGAAGGTCGCATCGATCCGCTGTCGGACATCGCCACAGTCGAGACCGAGCTGATGCTCGCCGATCTCGAAAGCCTCGAACGCCGAATCGTCGCCATTGAGAAAAGAGCCAAAGGCGGCGACAAGGGCGCCAAGGAGCTCCTGGCGCTCGCCGAGCGCAGCCTCGCCGAATTGCGCGATGGCCGGCCGGCGCGCGCCGCCGGAGTCAGCCGCGAGGAGCACGATCTCTTCCAGTCGCTCAGCCTCCTGTCGTCGAAGCCCGTGCTCTATGTCTGCAACGTGGACGAGGCCTCGGCCGACAAGGGCAACGCCTATTCCGAAAAGGTGAGGGAGCAGGCGGCCAAGGAGGGCGCGGTCTCGGTCGTCGTGTCCGCCAAGATCGAAAGTGAGATCGCGGTGCTGCCGCAGGCCGAGCAGAAAGATTATCTCGAGGTCGTGGGCCTCGGCGAGCCGGGTTTGAATCGGGTCATCCGCGCGGGCTACGAGCTGCTACATCTCGTCACGTTCTTCACGGTCGGCCCGAAGGAAGCGCGCGCCTGGACGGTGGAGAAGGGGGCCAGGGCGCCCCAGGCGGCGGGAGTCATTCATACCGACTTCGAAAGAGGCTTCATCCGCGCCGAGACCATCGCCTACGAGGACTATGTCGCATGGCGGGGCGAGGCGGGCGCGCGCGAGGCCGGCAGGTTCCGCCTCGAGGGGAAGGACTACGTGGTCGCCGACGGCGACGTGCTGCATTTCCGCTTCGCCAATTGACGGCCATGGCGGACCCGTTCGCTTTCGAGGACTTTCCGGCCGGCGAGATCGCCGAATATGGCGCGGTCGAAGACTCGGCCGAGGACATCGTCGCCTTCGCGCGCGAGTTCGATCCGCAGCCCTTCCATCTCGACGACGAGGCCGCGAAACCGGCGACGGGCGGCCTCATCGCCTCTGGCTGGCACACCTGCGCGCCGCTGCTTTGGATGAATTGCGACGCGTTCCTCGCCCGCGCGATGGTCGTCGAGGAAACGGGGGTGGAAGAGACGAGATGGGCCCGTCCGGTGCGCCCGGACGACCGTTTGCGGGTGCACCGGCATACGCTTCACGCGCTTCCGAACGCCGGCGACGGGAACGTCGGCGAGGTCGAGTTTCTCTACGAAGTCGTCAATCAAGAGGGCGTGGCGGCGATGACCCAGCGCAGTCGGTTGCGGCTGCTGCGACGCGGCGGGCGGGCGGATTAGCGATGTTCTACGAGGACATGCGGATCGGGCGCGTGACGGAGCTCGGCTCGACGGCGTTCACGCGCGAGTCGATCCTCGGCTACGCGCGGCGGTTCGATCCGCGCCTTCTCTCCCGCGCGGGCGAGGTCGGGCCCCTCGTCGCCTCCGGCCTCCATTTGGCGAGCGCGGCGATGCGTCGGCTGGTGGAGACGCGCGCCGCCTTGCGCGAGGCCATGGCCGCGCGCGGCGAAATCTTGCCGGAGCTGGGCGTTTCCCCGGGATTTCGGGAGATGCGCTGGCCGAATCCGGTCCGAGAAGGGGATGTCGTCTCCTTCTCGATGGAGACCATTTCCAAACGCGAGACTTCGAAGCCGGATTGGGGGCTCGTCGGCAACCGCTTTCGCTGCGTCAACCAGCTCGGCAAGGACGTTCTCGTTTTTTCCAGCGTCGTTCTCGTCGCCCGCAAGGCGCCGGAAGAGTGAACTCCGTCGCTTGCGCGGCTAGGATTCCGCCCGGCGAGCGGCTACGTTGGCGCGCCGCGTCAGGGCTTTCGACGCGGCGGGGGCGCGCCGATCGGGCGAGATCCGGACGGTGGCGCGCCGGTCCGAATTTTCGGTTCGAGGGGATGACCGATGGCAGTCGATCTCGTCAGTCTGGTGTCTCAGTTTCTCACGCCCCAACTGGTCGGCAGCCTGGCGCGCGCCGTCGGCGTCAACGAAGCGGTCGCGCAGAAGCTCGTCAGCGCCGCGATTCCCGTCGTTCTCGGGGCGCTCGCCACAACGGCGGCCGCGCCCGGCGGCGCTCGAAAATTGGTTGACGCGGTTTCGAACTCCGACCCTGATCTGCTGACCAAGCTCGCCGGCGCGATCGGCGGCGGCAACGTCGGCGCCCTCGGCGAAGGCGCGAATCTGCTCGGCGGCCTCCTCGGCGGCTCCGGACTCTCCACCATCGCCGGCGCCCTGAGCCAGTATTCGGGCGCCCCACAAAGCGCCGCCCAGTCCGTGATCGGCGCGGTCGCCCAGTCGGTGATCGGCGCGATCGGCCAGCAGGACCCGTCCAACTGGTCGGACCCATCGTCGATCGCTGCGATGTTTGGCGGTCAGAAGGACGCGATCGCGGCCGCGGTTCCGGCCGAACTGTCGCGGGCCCTCGGCGCGACCGGTTTGCTGGCTGGACTTGCCGGTCTCCGCGCCGCCGCAACTCAGACGGCGAGTTCGAGGGCGCCCAGCGCGGCGAGCGCCGCAACCGCGGCGACCAGCGCCGTCGCGAGCCGGACGCAGGCGGCGCCGAGCCCGAGCGGGTTCCCGACGTGGGCGATCATCCTGCTGATCGTCATCGTCCTCGCAGCAATCTGGTGGTTCATGAGCCAGCGCCAGAAGGCGGAGCCGGCGAAGACCGGCATGCTGCAACCGCTCGTCGAACTCTCTCTGAGCGCCCTGCCAGCGTTTCGGGTCTGAGCGGAGCCCCGGGGGCATGCGTGCGAGCGTGAGCGTCTTCGGGCCGACCCGCGCGGGCGCAAACGGACGACGGTGCGGCGAACCCGCACCGCCGCCGCGTTTTTCGGGCTTGGCCTGGCGGCGCTCGCCGGCTCCGGCATCGAACTAACCTCAAGCTTTTCAGATTGTCTTTCTGAACACGCGCGGGAAGTGGCGTTTCGACAAACCGGCGATCGAGCCGGCGATCGAGGCGAGCGTGTCGATCTCGTTCTTGGGGGTCTGACCGAGCATGCGTCTGCACCCTGCAATTTCAATTTGAACAAAAATCCGATAACGACGGGTTTTTACAATCCAACCGCTTGGGCCGGCCTCCTCGCCTGGGCGCCGACCCCTGAATTCGTTGTCGGGGGAGACGTTCTCGATACAATGAACAGCAAAGCCGAAAACTTTGCCGTCGACGCGTTCAATCGGGTGAACTTATATCTCACCGCGGTGGCTTCTTATTCCATCGGCAATCTGCCTGGCCAGTTCTCTCCATCGCTCGATTGGTCGAACCAACGGAAAATCGATCTCGAAAATCCCTTTGGCCCATTGACCTCAGTCTCGCAGGCCAAGCAGGCTGTCGGAGGCCTTTTGGGGGCAAATTCGTTTGACGGGCTCCCTGCGAACTTCAAGAGCAACAGCTGGTTTGCGATTGCAAATGTTTCCCAATATCTCTTTGTCAAAGATGACCTGTCGGTCGTGGCCGAGAAGTTGAAAAGTGGGCAGGTTATTAACGGCGTCGGCGTCTTTGTTCGTGGGGGCTATGACCCCGAGGGCACGAATACGGTCGCGCGAGACTTCAGCGCCGCTCTCTTTGCGCATGGTCTTTTCGACAATAGAACTTATTATAGCTTCGGCATCGGCTTTTATTACAATGTCATCAGTAACGACTTTAAGAACAGCATCCGAAATTTGACTTTGGGCCAGAGCAAGGCCGACGACGAGAAGGGCATAGAACTATTCTATGATTTCGCGATAACTCCGGCCATTCGGATCATTCCCGGATACCAGCACATTTGGAACCCGCTCACGGCGCAAGTGAGCAAAGGCAATAATCATGCGGACGTTTTTCTGGCTAGGTTGACGGCGGCCTGGTAGTCCGTTCGAATCTAAGGAGCGCCCGCCGCCGGGCTCCCTTCCACTCCACGGCGCTCCACCAGCGCGCTATCCTCAGAAGGGAGACAGTGGCAAGGGTCGCGGAATTAGATGTTGATCAAAGCCGCTCAAGTCTTGGGGCTGAGTGGTAACATGTCTTCGGGCCGAGTTAGCCCGGATTATGCATTGCGGGTTGGCGGGTGTGGCGTAAATAGCTGATGTCGTGTATAATTTGGTTGTCTAAGCCGATTCGCGCGATTTCAGCGAGGCCGCACCTGCCATGAACGATCCTATGTTGCCGTTGCCTGGGTTGTCACCTGTTTCGGGCAAGCGCGTCGAGGTCAAGTTTGACGGCGGCTTGCTGTCGTCGGATGGCGGCGTTCTGGCGTTGCGCGAGGTCGACCAGCGCCTTCGCGTCGCCGATCGGCTCGCCGCCTGCATGGTGGACCGGCGCGCGCCCGATCAGATCACCCACAGCCTTGCCGACATCATCCGCTTTCGGCTGCTGATGATCGCGGCGGGCTATGAGGACGGCAACGACGCCAATTGCCTGCGGAGCGATCCGATGTTCAAGATGGCGCTCGATCTGACGCCGTCGGATCGCGAACTGTGCTCGCAGTCGACGATCTCGCGGTTGGAAAATCTGCCGGAGGTTCGCGCCCTGTTGCGGATGGGTCGCGCGATGGTCGATCTCTATTGCAAGTCCTTTCACAAGGTTCCCAAACGGATCACCCTCGACATCGACGACACGTTCGACGCGGTCCATGGCGGGCAGCAGTTGCGGTTGTTCAACGCGCATTACGACGAATACGGCTTTCAGCCCATCGTCGTGTTCGACGGCGAGGGCCGCTTCGTCACTGCCGTGCTTCGTCCCGCCAAGCGGCCGAGCGGCAAGGAGATCAAACCCTTCCTCCGCCGGCTGTTGCGCGCGATCCGAGCCCATTGGCCCAACACTGAGATCCTGCTGCGCGCCGACAGCCACTACTGCGGCCCCGAGGTTCTCGACTGGTGTCGGGCGAGCGGCCTCGATTACATCCTCGGCGTCGCGCCGACTACGACGTTGCGCCGGCATGTCGAAAGTCTCGAAGCCAGTGTAAAGGCACGGTTCGAAGCCGCGCCCAGAGACGGCAAGCTTCGTCGTTTCAAAGAGTTCTTCGACGGCGCGCAAAGCTGGAGCCGGGTCGAGCGGATCATCGCCCGGGTCGAAGCGGGCGCGGAAGGATCAGACACGCGCTTCGTCGTCACCAATCTGAACAAGCGCAACGCTCGCGTGCTCTACGAAGACGTCTATTGCCGGCGCGGCCAGGCCGAAAACCACATCAAATCCTGGAAGACGCATCTGGGGTCGGATCGCACCTCATGCACCAAGGCGACCGCCAATCAGTTTCGGCTTTTCCTGCACGCCGGCGCCTACTGGCTGATGTGGGGGCTGCGCGCATCGATGCCCAGGCGTTCGATGTGGCGCGTTGCCCAATTCGACACGTTGCGCCTGCGCCTCGTCAAGATCGCCGCCCGCGTCGTCGAGATGAAAACCATGATCCGCGTCCATCTGCCGACGTCATGCCCCGGCCAGGAAATCCTGCGTTTCGCCCTCCAGCGCATCCCGCGCCTCGTCACTTGAAACACGGGGCGTGAACGTCCCCGAACGTCAAACCCATCCCTTCAACCCGCAAACCCCTCCACCCGTTTCAGGCCCAAAGCCGGAGACGATGCCGCGCGTCCGCGAGCAAGCGCGGTTCCGAAAAATCACCAGAACGCGCCGCCGAAAACGTCACGGCGCTGCATAATGCGGGCTAGATGAACAGAATTATTGCGTTGGCAGCGTTTGCTTTGCTCGCCGTCGGGCTCGGCGGGTGCGCGGGCCGGCCGAGCGGGAATCTCATCGTGGTTTCCGCCACCGCGCCGGGCGCGAGCACCGTCGACATGTTGGTGGCGACGACGCGGATGGACGTCGCCGAGCCTCCCGGCGTCATGTTCAGCGGCGAGCGCGGCCGTGGACTCGAGTTCGCCGACATTGCCGTCTCGATCCCGCCCGACTCCGTGCGCAAGATCGGCGACGTTCAATGGCCGTCGGCGAAGCCCGGCGATCCCGCGCGTGACTTCGTCACCGTGCGCGCGGATCGGCTGGATCTGAAACAGGCGGTCGCCGACTTCAATGAGCGCCTGCTCAAGCTGAAGCCGTCGGAACGACATGTATTGTTGTTCGTGCATGGCTACAACACGCGGTTCGAGGAAGCGGTCTACCGGCTTGCCCAAATCGCGCATGACGCCGGCGCGCCAGTCGTGCCCGTCCTGTTCACCTGGCCATCGCGCGGCAAATTGTTCGACTATGTCTACGATCGCGAGAGCGCGACCTACTCGCGCGATGGGCTTGAAACCGTGCTCCAGGCGATGGTGAAGGATCCCAACGTTCGCGAGATTTCCATCCTCGCCCATTCGATGGGCAATTTCGTCGCGGTCGAGGCGATTCGGCAAATGGCGATCCGCAACCATGGGATGTCGCCAAAAATAAAGGATATCATGCTGGCCTCGCCTGACATCGACTTCGACGTCTTTCGTCGCCAGATCGCGGAGATCGAAGCCTCCGACAGGAGCCCGCCCGTGACCCTGTTTGTTTCAAAGGACGACCGGGCGCTTGCCGCGTCGAGCCTCATCGCCGGAAATGAGCCGCGCCTGGGCAAAATTGACCCGTACGCCGAGCCATATAAGTCGATTCTGGAAACGGCGCGGGTGAATGTGATCGATCTCACGGCGATAAACTCGGCCGACGTCACACACCATGGAAAGTTCGCGCAAAGCGAGGTTGTGAAGGCAATCGGCCAGCGCCTCGCCGATGGTCAGACGCTTACCGACGCCAAGCTGACGCTGGGCGAACGTATCGGCGGCGTCGCGCAAAACGCGGCCGGCACGCTCGGGCAGGCGGCGACGTTGGCGGTTTCCGCTCCCGCCGCCATCGTTGACCCGAACACGCGCGAAACGCTGGGCGACCGAGCGGCCTCGCTCGGGGCGTCGGCGACGAGCACGATCTCTTCGCGCGTGACCGCGGTCAGCCAGTGATCACCTGTAGGCGGCGAGGCCGCCTTATCCTCGAGAGGATCGGTCAGGGCCGATGAACTGATTGAGCCGATTGACGAAAACACGGCAATGCACCTTGCCGGATAGAAAACGGTGACACATGCAGTTTTATATTATTTCTTTCGACCGCGATGCGCTTCGTCCCCCACAGCGTGCGGCCGCTCCTCGGGACTCTCGCTGAAAAAGATCGTTCGAATATTTGCTTTGGGAAAATCGAAGTCCGCATTATCATCGTCCCCATGGATGCGATCGAAATCGGCAATGCGCGGACGGCGGCCGGCGCCGTCGGTGACGCTCGACCGGGGGCCTATGCCGGGTTCGGAGGCGGTCTTCGCGCGGGCAGAGGCGCGGCGAAGGCCTTTTCGGCCGGAGTCGGTAACCGGGGCAAATTCCCGGGCAGGAGCGCGGGAGGAAAAATTTCAGAAGGCCGGCGCTCGCGCAAGCGCTTGATAAAGATTCAATCTCGCAACTGCAGCATTTTGCTTTGTGCAGTTGCGTGCCCGGGAATTTGCCCCGGTTAGTAACTCCCAAGCCGGAGTAAGTCCGAAATGTCACAGGTAGCGTGGAAAGGACTTTGGTTGGCGGATTTTTCGAGACGGCGGGCGACGAATCAAAATCAAGGGTGGGATGGTTCTCCCGGCCGAAGTCGAAGAGTTGATCGCCTCGCTGAGACGTCGGATCGCGGCGCTTGAGGCTGAAGTGGCGGACCTTCGCCGCCAGTTGGGGCAGGACAGCTCGAACAGTTCCAAGCCGCCTTCGAGCGACGGGTTGAAGAAGAAGCCTCGCATCCCGGGCAGCCTGCGCGGCCGCTCGGGCAAGGTGAGCGGCGGCCAGACCGGCCACGAGGGCGGCACTTTGCTGCAAGTCGCCGATCCCGATCGCACGGTTCGGCATGAGGCGTGCGCGTGCGGCCATTGCGGTTCGCCGCTCGATCCGAAGTCGGCCACGGGGATCGAGAAGCGCCAGGTGTTCGATCTTCCCGAGCGCCCGCTCGTGGTCACCGAACATCAGGCCTCGATTTACCGTTGCGAAAATTGCCGCGGCGTGACCAAGGCGGCGTTTCCCGATGGCGTGGTCTCGGCCGCCCAATATGGCGAGCGCGTCAAGGCGGCGGCGGTCTATCTCAATATCCAGCAACTCATCCCCGAGGATCGGACCGCGCAAGCGCTGAGCGATCTCTTCGGCGCGCCGCTGATCTGCCCGGCCAGCATCGTCGCCTGGGTCGGAAAGAAGGCGCAAGAGCTGCAGCAGGTCTACGCGTTCATCGGCGAGCGCGTGGCCGAGGCGAAGGTCCGCCATCTTGACGAGACGGGCTTTCGCATCGCCGGCAAGCTGCAATGGCTGCATACGACGTCGAGCCTGGCCTTCACCTTCTATCGCGTCGACGAAAAGCGCGGCGCGATCCCCGAGAATTTGCAAGCAGGCGTCGTCGTGCACGACCACTTCCTGCCCTATCGCCGGCTCGATGCGGTCGACCACGCCTTCTGCAACGCCCACATCCTGCGCGAACTCAAGAGCCTGATCGAGTTCGATCACGAGTTCTGGGCCGAACTCATGCGCGACATGCTGCTTGCGGCCAATCTGGCGGTCGACAAAGCCCGCCAGGCGGGCGCCCGCGCCCTCGCGCCCGATCAACTGGAGGCCTTGGTCGAGCGCTATTGGGCGGCGGTTCGGCTCGGTCTCGCCTTCCATCGCGATTTGCCCAAGCTGGCGGCCAAAGCCAACCCGCGCGGGCGCGTCAAGCATCGCCCCGGCCACAATCTTCTGCAAAGGCTGAAAACGTTCCAAACGCAAACCCTGCGCTTCCTCACCGATTTTGACGTGCCCTTCACCAACAACCTGGCCGAACAGGACCTCAGGATGATGAAGGTCAAAATGAAAATCTCAGGCTCGTTTCGAACCCTCGCAGGCGCTCAAATCTTCGCCCGCCTCAGATCCGTCGTCTCGACCGCGAGAAAACACGGCCTCAACATCCTCCAAATCCTCACCACAAGCCCGGCTCAGATCATGCAAGCCCTCGCCTCATAGCCGACAGCTTGGGAGTTACCCCGGTTACCGGAGTCGGGGATAACCCATTGAAAAGCCACGAGTCGCGGAAGAAAGTGGATTTGGATTTCGTTCCGAAAAATTTGGATTTCGTTCAGTCTGGCTTGGATTTCCTTCACCCTGGGCTTGGAATTCCGTCAGTCTGGCTTGGAAATCCTTCATGCCCATGGGCCCGGGCTTCGGCCTTTTTGTCGCCGCCGGCCCCCTCACAAGAGCAATCGCGCCAGGTTCACGACGCCATCCGAGTGTCTGTGTCGCGCCCCGTCCACCGCCGTTCAATCGCCGGATTTTCGACGCGACGCTAAACGGGGTCTCAAGCCTTTGAAATCCTTGAACGCCAAACCGTAAAATGGCGTAGGCCGGCTCGCCGCCCCGTTCGCGGGCGTCGCGGCCCTGGGATGGCGGCCGACGGGGTCACGTCGGTTCGACGCGATACTTCAGGAACCCGCCCGGCGCCGGTCCCATCGACGTCAGCTTCAGATACGGCGGAGCAGGGAACTCGGCCGCCTTGGGTGAGGTGAGAAAGGTCGCGATGGCGGAACTCGGCAAAGGCGCGAGGCGCCAGTTGCCGTCGGGCTTGGGCGCCGCTTGCTTGGCGGCGGCGACATAATGCAACACGACGTCGCGATTGGCGTCGGGCGCCTCGATCGCGACGCTCGCTCCGTCGCATCCTGGAAAACCTCCGCCGCCGCTCGCGCGGTAGCTGTTGGTGACGACGAGAAACGTCTCCTTCGGATCGATGGGAGCGCCCTGGAAAGTCAGGTCGCGGACCCGATGCGCCGCGGGCGCGACGAGGGCGCCGAAATCGTTGTAGCGGGCGGGTTGCGTCGCATCGACGACGTATTCCACGCCGTCGATCACGTCGAAATTGTAACAAGCGAAGGCCGGGCCGAGCAGCGGCTGCTCGTCGCGGCTGGCCGGATCGATGCGGCAAGAGATCGAAGCCGAGCGTTCGAGCCATTCCCTGACCGTCGCGCCGTCGACTTTCACCACCCGAAGACCGTTCGGATAGGGATAGACGTCCGCGATGTCCTTGATCGCGATCGGTCCGCGCGCGTCGGTATAGTAGTCCGGCCCGTTGCGCCCGCCACACTTGAAGGGAGCGGAAGCCGAGAGGATAGGCAGCCCGGCGAGGTCGGCCCGGGCCGCGGCGAGCGGCGCCGCGTAAGCGCGCTGGGCTTCGTTGACCAATTGCACCGTCGGATCGTCGGCGACCATCGCGAGATAATGTGGACCGGTTCGGTCAGCGTGCCGACCGGCGAGCGCACATACTCGAGCGTGCTCAGATGCGCGCTTTTGGCCGCCTCGATCACCGCCGGGTCCGATTTCACCAGTGCCACGACCGCGCCCGTTTCATCGTGCTTGGCGATCGGTCGTGTTTCGACGTGCGAATGCGCGACACGCCAGCCGCCGGCCCCGAGCTCCAGCGCTAGATCGACGACGCCGAGATGGCTGCCCCAGAAGCCGGCCATCACGGCCGGCTTCCCATGGATCGTTCCGCGCGCAGCGTCGAGCCCATCGACGCCGGCGAAATCCTGGCCAGGAAAGAGCAGATGTTGATGGCCAAGAAACAGGGCGTCGATCCCTTCCACCTTGGCGAGGTCCTGCGCCGCGTTCTCTTCGCCCGGCGTCGAAGCGAGCCGCGTGATGCCCGAGTGGCATAACGCGACGACAAGATCGGCGCCGCGCCGCTGCAACGCGGCGACTTCCGCGCGCGCGGCCTCCACAATATCGACCGTGATCAACTTTCCGGTAATGTGGGCCTCGTCCCACTGCGCGATCTGCGGAGGAGCGACGCCAATCACGCCGACCTTCAGCGCCCGCTTCGCTCCGCCATCGTCGGCGAACAACCGCTCGACGATGATCGAAGGGGGGAACCAGGGCGCTCCGTCCGCCCGGCGGACGTTGGAGCAGGTGACTGGAAACCGCGCGGCCGCGTAGGCTCGTTCAAGAATGTCGAGGCCGTAGTTGAACTCGTGATTGCCAAGCGTCGCGGCCGCATAGTCCAGCGTGTTCATGACGACAATCACGGGATGACGTCCGGCCCTATCCTTAGCCATGTTTTCGGCCGCGAAATCGCCGAGCGGCGTGCCTTGGAGAATGTCGCCGTTCTCGAACAGCAGGCAATTCAGGCATTCCCCACGCGCCTCAGCGATCAACGCGGCCGTTTGCGCCAGCCCGAGAGATTCGTCGGGACGATCACGAAAATAGTCGTAAGGATAGAGGCTGGCGTGCAAATCCGTGACACCGATGAGGCGCAAGTCGCGGCGCGGCGGGGCGCCTGCAATACCAACATTCATATCGTCCTCGCGCAGCAGCGCGAGAGGGTTGTGACGAGAACGCGCGAACGGCAAGCGCCAAGGGGCTGCCCGTCTGTTCCCGCGGCTATAGGGAGGTCAGGGCGCCGACAGCGGGCGAGCGCCGCCAATGAACTCGGGCAGGGTCTGGCTTAGCGGAGACGCGCCTGGCTTGCCATCCCATCCGCCGGGCGGCGTCGCCACTTCGTTGGCGACGGGATCTGGTTGGGCAACCTTGAATTTAATCAGTTCCTCCGTCGCGGCAGCGAGCGCCGCAGGGTCCATTTTGGCGGCAACTTCATCGCGTTTCTTACCCGCGTCCGCGTCGCCTTGAGCCGCTGCGAGCGTAAACCACAGCCACGACTGGCGAAAGTCCTGATCGACCCCGAGACCGCGAGCGTAGAGGATCGCGAGATTGAACTGGCTGTCGCGGACTCCCAACTCGGCCGCTTTACGGAACCACTTCGTCGCTTCGGTGTAGTCAGGCTGGTCCCCGAGCGGTTCGGCGTCCATGACCGCCAAATTATGCGCGGCGCGGGCGTTGCCGGCCTCCGCCGCCTTCTCATACCAACGCTTGGCCGCGGCGGCGTCGCGTGCGACCCCAACGCCCTTTTGATATAGCGTTCCGATCCTGAATTGCGCCGGGGCTAGGCCAGACGAGGCTGCTCGTTCGAACCAGAGCGCCGCGGCTTGCTGGTCTTGCGGCAGCCCGCGACCTTCGAAGAGCCGTTGCGCGAGTTCGTACTCGCGCCCCCGGCGACCCCGCGATGACGGCGTCGCGCAGGAATGGCGACAATCCGGCCGGAACCGTCGCCAGAAGCTCGGGCGGCGGCGCTCCGTTTTTCGTATTGGCTTTCTCGGGCTCAAAGGACCGAACGATTGAGGCGGTCGGCGTCGTGTCGACTGGCCGCGCGATTGGCGTGATCGCGGAAGCAAGGTCAGCCGGCTTGGCGGGCGAAATGCCGGTCGCGGCGGCCTTGACGGGCTGCCGGACCAATTCGGACTTCTGCACGAAGGGCTCGTGTGTGCCGATCAGACGGACGGCGACCCCGACGGCAATCGCTAATGCAACAGCGAGCAGCACGGTGCGCTTGTGGTTGACGTAGAGCAATTTCGCTCCCTCGACCCTTCGCCCGGCTGGAGGTGAAGCGGTCAAAGCGTTTTCGACCCCTCCTTCCGAGAGCGCCGCCCGCGCTGCGCGACGCGCGGCGGCGATGTGGGCTGAAACCGACGGATTCGTTTTGGAACCGATCGCTTGGGCCAGCTCTCCCGCTTCTCGCGGCCGCTGTGGCGCGCCGGTCCCGGGTTCGAGCAGAACCTCGTCGCCGGTGGATTTCGACGGCGAGGATTCCTCTTCGTTCGTCGGCATCGCAGCCTTGAACGCGCGCTTAACCAAG
>CAWDTW010000061.1:0-79093 GCA_963805295.1 uncultured Alphaproteobacteria bacterium
GAGGGTTCATGCGCGCTCCTTGGCCGCCCCTCCGGCGGCGTCGAGGATTGATCGGCGCACGGCAGGTCTCCTGGCTCGCGGCGTATCGCCGACGCCGCCTTCCCGGGCGAAGAGCCCAGTGGCGAAGTAGCGTCGGCACGCCGCTCACAGTCGCGGGGGCGGCCGCGGATCGGCGAAATGCCTGCCGCGTTCCCTTTTCACCCTCGAAGTCGCGAGGGACCGTGCGGGATTTTATGTCTCAGCTTCGCCGGGGGTTGTCAAATGCTCGGCGGGGCGCATGTCGCGGGACTCGTTCCGCGGGGCCCCGCGCCCGTCTTCGGGCGGCGTATTCGCTCCGGGCGCCCGGGGTGCGACATCCTGCGGCAATATGTTACATTTTTTCGTTGAAATCGTAAGAAATGATGCATAATGCGCCGGCAGAGCGAGCCGCCGGGCGGCGGCGCGACGACGACGGGAAACGCATGTACGCCCAAGCGCTGAACGCCAAGGACCTGACGCCGGTCACGGCCGAAGACCCGGCGAAGCTCGCCGCCTTCCAGGCGCGCATCGACGCCGAGGAGAAGATCGAGCCGAACGACTGGATGCCGGAGCAGTACCGCCGCACCCTCATCCGCCAGATTTCCCAGCACGCCCATTCCGAGGTGATCGGCATGCAGCCGGAGGGCAACTGGGTGACGCGCGCGCCGACCCTCAAGCGCAAGGCGCAGCTCATCGCCAAAATCCAGGACGAGGCCGGCCACGGCCTCTATCTTTACGCCGCCGCCGAGACGCTCGGCGTCTCGCGCGAGGAGCTCTACGAGCAGCTGCTCTCCGGCCGCGCCAAATATTCCTCGATCTTCAACTATCCGACGCTCAATTACGCCGACATGGGCGCGATCGGCTGGCTGGTCGACGGCGCGGCGATCATGAACCAGATCCCGCTCTGCCGCTGCAGCTACGGGCCTTACGCGCGCGCCATGATCCTCATCTGCAAGGAGGAATCGTTCCACCAGCGGCAGGGCTACGACATCATGGTGGCGATGTGCCGCGGCACGGCCGAGCAGCGCGCGATGGCGCAGGACGCGCTGAACCGCTTCTGGCGGCCTTCGCTGATGATGTTCGGCCCGCACAATTCGAACTAGCACCCATTCCGAGCTGTCGCTGAAGTGGAAGATCAAGCGCTTCTCGAACGACGGGCTGCGGCAGAAATTTCTCGACGCGACCGTGCCGCAGGCGCAGTACCTCGGGCTCTCGATTCCCGACCCGGACCTTCGCTTCAACGAGGCGACCGGGCATTGGGAGCACGGCCCGATCGACTGGGACGAATTCGCCCGCGTGCTCGCCGGCGACGGACCCTGCAACCGCCAGCGCATGAAGCATCGCCGCCAGACCGAGGCCGACGGCGCCTGGGTGCGCGAAGCCGCCGCCGCCTACGCCGCCAAGCAGCGCAAGGCGGTCGAGCGCGCCGCCTGAAGCCGCGCATTCGAGGACATCGACGATGACCGAAGCCGCCACGCCCCTCTGGGAAGTCTTCATCCGGCCGCGCAACGGCCTTGCCCATCGCCATGTCGGCTCGCTGCATGCGCATGACGCCGAAATGGCTCTGCAGGCCGCGCGCGACGTCTACACGCGGCGCGGCGAGACGCTGTCGATCTGGGTCGTCCCCTCGTCGGCCATCGTCGCCTCGGACCCCGGCGAAAAGGACATGATGTTCGAGCCGACCGCCTCGAAGATCTACCGGCACCCGACTTTCTATGAGGTGCCGGACGAAGTGGGCCACATGTGAGCGCGACAATGCCGGCTTTCGCCGATCCCCGCGCCGCATGGCTCGTGCGTCTCGGCGACGCGACGCTCATCCTCGGCCATCGGCTGAGCGAATGGCTGTCGCGCGCGCCGACGCTGGAAGAAGACATCGCGATGGCGAATTTGAGCCTCGACCTCATCGGCCAGACCCGCGCCTTCTATACGCGCGCCTGCGAAATCGAGGGCGGCGGCGCGACGAGACGACGCTCGCCTTCCGCCGCGCCGAGCCGGACTATCGCAATCCGCTGCTCGTCGAGCAGCCGAACGGCAATTTCGCCGACACCATGGCGCGCCATCTCATCTTCTCCGCCTACGCCGCGCCTCTCTATGAAAAGCTCGCCGGCTCGAACGACGCCGAGACGGCCGGAATCGCGACCCGCTCGGCGCGCGAGATGGCCTATCATCTGCGCCACGCCGGCGAATGGATGATCCGCCTCGGCGACGGCACCGCGGAAAGCCACGACAAGGCGCAGGCCGCGCTCGACGATCTCTGGCCCTACGTGCCGGAACTCTTCGAGGCGGACGATCTCGACCGCGAAGTCGCGGCTTCGGGCTTCGGCGTCGATCCGTCGACGCTGCGCGACGATTTCGACGCCGCGGTCGACGACGTGATCGCCCGGGCGACACTGAAGAAGCCCCCGGAGCGTTTTGGCCAGCGCGGAGGAAAAAGCGGCCTGCACAGCGAGCATCTCGGCCACATCCTGGCGCAATTGCAGTTCCTGCAGCGCGCCTATCCGGAGGCACGCTGGTGAGCGCGCTCGCACCCGATCTCAGCGCTCGCCGCGAAGCCGCTCGCGCCGCGGCCGCGCGCGTGACCGATCCCGGAGTTGCCGGTCCTCACCATCGAAGATCTCGGCATCCTGCACGAGGTCGACGTCGACGAGGGCGGGCGGGTGACGGTCTCCATTCTGCCGACCTATTCCGGCTGCCCGGCGATGGGCGTGATCGCGCTCGGGATCGAGACGGAACTCGCGAAGGACGGTTTCGAAGACGTGCGCGTGGTGCTCACCAACACGCCGGCCTGGACGACCGACCTCATGAGCGAGGCGGCGCGCGAAGAAACTGCGCGCCACCGGCATTTCGCCGCCCGAGCGGAGGTCGGGCAAGCGCGCCCTGTTCGCCCCGTCGGCCGACGTCGCCTGTCCGCGCTGCGGCTCGGGCGACACGGAGCGCATCTCGGAATTCGGCTCGACCGCCTGCAAGGCGCTTTGGCGCTGCCGCGCCTGCCGCGAGCCGTTCGAGCATTTCAAGTGCATCTGAGGCGACCCTTGAGCCGTTTCCACTCGCTCGAAATCGTCGACCGCCGCCAGGAGACGCCCGACAGCGTGTCGCTCGCCTTCGCCGTGCCGAAGGACCTTCGCGACGAATTCGCCTTTCAGCCCGGCCAGTATCTGACGGTGCGCGCGACCATCGACGGCGAGGAATGCCGGCGCTCTTATTCGATCTGTTCGGGAGCGGACGAGGAGGAGCTGCGGATCGCGGTGAAAAGGATTGAGGGCGGGCGCTTCTCGCGCTTCGTCAACGACGTGCTGCGGCAAGGCGCGCGGATCGACGTCGCCGCGCCTGAAGGCCGCTTCACCGCGGAGATCGGGGCGAGCCGGCATTACGTCTTCTTCGCCGCGGGCTCCGGCATCACGCCGGTCCTTTCGATCGTCCGCTCGGCGCTCGCCGCCAACTCCGAGGCGAGCGCGACCCTCTTCTTCGGCAACCGCACGACGTCGAGCATCATGTTCCGCCGGGCGCTGGAAGAGCTGAAGGACAGGCATCTCGGCCGCTTCTCGGTCTTTCACGTTCTGTCGCGCGAGTCGCAGGAGATCGACGTCCTGAACGGCCGCATCGACGGCGAGCGGATCGCGCTCTTGACCAAGACCATCGTTCCGCCGAAGGACGTCGACGCCTATTTCCTCTGCGGACCCTTTGGCATGATCGAGGAGGGCCGCACGGCGCTGATAGCCGCCGGAGTCGAGCCTTGGCGCATCAAGGCGGAACTTTTCACGACCGACGGCGCGCCGCCGCCCGCGACCCGCCCGGCTCCCGTCCACGTGCCGCACGAGGGAGAGGTTCACGTCGACTGCGTGCTCGAGGGCCGCACCCGTCGCATCGAAGTCGAGCCGGGCGCGCTCATCATCGAGGCGGCGCACGAGCAGGGTTTTGAGATCCCCCACTCCTGCCGGGGCGGCATGTGCTGCACCTGCCGCTGCAAGGTCGTGGAGGGCGAGGTCGCGATGGACGTCAACTACTCGCTCGAGCCCTGGGAGCTCGAGGCGGGATACAGGCTCGCCTGCCAGTCCCGGCCGCTGACGGCGAAGGTGAGGCTCGATTTCGATTCGGTTTAAGCTCGAACGCGATGTGATCGGGTTGAGCCGCCGCCGTCATCGCGGAGTCGACTTGAGTCGTCCCGCTCACGGGGCGGGAGACCGGTCGGCCGCGTCCGGCGCTGTCCTTCCGCCCAACCGAAGGCTCGACGGCAAATCCGTAACCGGGCGCACGGCCGGGCGTTTCCCATTCGCCCTGTCGGCGGCCGCGTCCGGCGCTGTTTTTGTCGGCGGACCCGGTCCCTGATCAGGGGACGTCTCCCTGTTCTTCCCTGTTATCAGGCGAAAAACAGGGAAAGAAGCGCGCGCTTTTCGCGAGCCTTGGCGCGAAAAAACCAGCTCGGCCAGACCTTTCCGCCAAAATTCGTGGCAAATAAACGCGAAGTAGGCGTGAAAATAACAGGGAAGATTCTTTCCCTGTTACGCGAAGGAACACGGAACGGGAGAGCCGGAACAGGGAAACGGTGAAGAGAGCGTAGGCGGCCTGCCGGAGGCGTCGCCGCGGCCTTTCGGCCGCACGCCGGGTCAAAACCATCCAAGACATGGATTTCCTTGATCAGAAATCGAATATCTGTTTTTCAAAATCCAACACTTGGCGCGCCACCCGGGATTGCCTCGAAAGGGCGGGATTTCGGCTGTGCGAAGACGACTCAGTGGACGACCGCTGTGCGCCAAATAGCTGCCGTTCCTCCGCCAAGCGATCGTCTAATATAAGACCGCGTCCATTTCAGTTCAGCCGTCGCGCTCGGGGCGCGAGGGCAACAGGAGAGATGCGATCCTGCTTTCGGCTGGCTGGCCTAGCGCTCGCGACAGGTGGACGTCTTCACGCCAATTAGCAAAGGTGACGCCCCGACGCAGTTGCACGTCAAGGTCTAGCCTCATGTCGGCGCTTGGACGCCAATACGTCGGCACCCTTTCCTCTGCCATGTCTCCTGGCGCGTTCCCCTTCCGGGTTGCTTGTGCCGTTTGGCGAGGAAGCGTCTACGGAGGCGGATACGACGCCATCCGCCGATATGCTCGGCGCTGGCGCAAGGCGCATTCGAGTGCGACGGCGAGCGCCTTCGTCCCGCTGACCTTCGCGCCGGGCGAGGCCTACCAGTTCGACTGGAGCCATGAGATCGTCGTGCTGAACGGCGTGACGACGACGGTGAAGGTCGCGCACGTCCGCCTCTGCCACAGCCGGATGATGTTCGTGCGCGCCTATCCGCGCGAGACGCAGGAGATGGTGTTCGACGCCCACGAGCGGGCGTTCGCGTTCTTCAAGGGCGCCTGCGGGCGCGGCGTCTGCGACAACATGAAGACGGCGGTGGAGACGATCTTCGTCGGCAAGGACCGGCAGTACAATCGCCGCTTCCTCCAGATGTGCTCGCACCATCTCGTCGAGCCGGTGGCCTGCACGTCGGCGTCGGGCTGGGAGAAGGGCCAGGTCGAGAACCAGGTCGGCCTCGTGCGCGAGCGCTTCTTCACGCCGCGGCTGCGGTTCAAGAACTACGACGAACTGAACGCTTGGCTCCTCGTTAAATGTCTGGCCTGGGCGAAAGCGCACGCCCATCCGGAGCGGCCGGAGCGGACGATCTGGGAGGTCTTCGAAGAGGAACGGCCGAAGCTGATCCCGTATCGCGGCCGCTTCGATGGCTTCCATGCGCTGCCGGCCTCGGTGTCGAAGACGTGCCTCGTCCGCTTCGACAACAACAGGTACTCGGTGAGCGTCAGCGCCGTCGGCCGGCCGGTCGACATTCATGCCTACGCCGATCGGATCGTCATCCGCCAGGACGGGCGGATCGTGGCCGAGCATCGGCGCAGCTACGGGCGTGGCGGGACGGTTTACGATCCCGGGCACTACGTGCCGGTTCTGGCGCGCAAGCCCGGCGCCTTGCGCAACGGGGCGCCGTTCAAGGACTGGGTGTTAAGTTGGCGGCGATCATGGCTTGCCAGGAACTCGATACTACCGTAGGTTGTGCCTCAACCGGCGGCGATCTCGCGAATGTCGGCAGAGGTCGCGCGCCTGTGACTGTGGGGTTATGCGATGAGAAACTCGAATGCACTTTCCGCCGTAGTGTTTTGTCTTCCCTTACTTCCGGGGATGCTGAATCCGGTTTATGCAAAATCCGCTCTTCCCTCACAAGTCGATCAGAAACAAGTTGATCAGAACGCTGTCGCGGCCGATCTCGCGCGTATAACGAAGGTAAAGGGCTTGAGGCTTGCGTCGACTTCAGTTGCTTCTGCTCCGCCGGACGCGGGCTGCCGGGCCAGTTATGGCTTTCCCTGCTACAGCCCGCAGGAAATTCAGAATGCCTATGGCCTGAAATCGCTGTTGAGCGCCGGATTTACTGGCGCTGGTCAGACGATCATCATCATTGATTCTTTTGGGAGTCCCACGATTGCCCAAGACTTGGTGGCGTTTGACGCGGCTTATAGTATTCCTGACCCCCCATCGTTCAAGGTGCTTGCGCCTCTGGGAACCGTGCCTTTTGATCCCACCAACTCGGACATGGTCAATTGGGCTTTCGAGACAACCTTGGACGTCGAGTGGGCGCACGCGATGGCGCCCGGCGCCAATATCGTGTTGTTGACTAGCCCGGTAAGGCGACGCCCAAAAATAGCCGATTCGGAATTTGCGAGTTTACTGGCATCGGCTGTTTAGCGGATTCCCGAGTGCGAGGCGAGCGTCTATATCGTGATGATGATAGACGAATCATCCCTGCGCGTCCGGTTTGACGCGCTTCGGCCTTCGCTGGACGAGCGACGCCGGCGGTTGAGCGCGGCGGCGGAGGCGAAGGCGGCGGGCTACGGCGGGATTGCGGCGGTCGCGCGCGCGACGAAGGTCGCCCGGAGCACGATTGGGCGCGGTCTGAAGGACTTGCGGAACCCCGGCTCCTTGACGGGAGAGGTGCGGCGCAAGGGCGGGGGCACTCCTCGGTTGACGGTCAAGGACCCGACGCTGTTGGAGGACTTGCAACGATTGCTCGAGCCGGCGACGATGGGCGACCCGATGCGGCCGTTGCGATGGGTCTCCAAGAGCCACGACAAGCTGGCGACGGCGCTTCGCGCCATGGGTCACAAAGTGAGTTCCTCGACCATTCCCAAGCTGCTGGAGGAACTGAAATATTGTCGCCATTCCAACCGCAAGACCAAGGAAGCCGGCAAACATCCTGATCGCGACGCCCAGTTCGAATATATCAACGCGAAGGTCGAGGCGTTTCAGGCGGCCGGCGAACCCGTGATATCGATCGACGCGAAGAAGAAGGAATTGCTGGGCGAATTCAAGAACGGCGGTAGCGACTATGGGCCGCAGGGCGAACCGATCGAGGTCAACGCTCACGATTTCGAGGACAAGGAGTTGGGCAAGGTCGTCCCTTACGGGGTCTACGACATCGGCGCCAACCTCGGCTATGTCAGCCTCGGAATCGACCACGACACCGGGGAGTTCGCCGTCAACGCCGTCCGATGCTGGCTCGATCAGATGGGTTGGAAGCTCTATCCCGGGATGAGGCGCCTGATGATCACGGCCGACGGCGGCGGCTCCAATGGTTCACGGCTGCGGCTCTGGAAGTTGGCCCTCCAACAACTCGCGGACGAAACCGGTCTGATCATTCAGGTTTGCCACTATCCGCCAGGGACTTCGAAGTGGAACAAGATCGAGCATCGCATGTTCTGCCACATCACGCAGAACTGGCGCGCGACGCCACTCCTCAGCCTCCTCATCGTCATCGAACTGATCGCCAACACCACGACGAAAACCGGTCTCAAAATCCGCTGCGAACTCGATAGCAACACCTATCCAAAGGGCATCAAGGTCTCGGACGCGGAAATGGCGACCCTCAACATGACCCGAGACTCATTCCATCCAGAATGGAACTACAGCATCTCGCCGAGGTTTCACGAAATGAAGCAATAGTTTTTGGGCATCGCCTAAGCCAAACCGAGGGCGTGCAGGGTTTGCCGCAGTTCCTGGCGTTGGAGCAATATGCGTTAAATAATAAACTCGGAAAGATAATCTCGCAAAGTTGGGCCGCAACAGAAAATACCTTGTTTACCCCCGCGGGCGAAAAATTGATAGGTGAATTTGAGGAGTTCTACCGCGGCGCCGTGTTGGACGGCGTGACGGTTTTAGCTTCGGCGGGCAACTCGGGCAGCGCCAACGAAGACGTCAATTTCAACGACTACGCGTTCCCGACAGTAAACTTTCCCGCTTCGTCGCCTTGGGTCACCGCCGTCGGCGGCACTAGTCTCTATGCCGACACGAGCGGAAATTATCTCAATGAAACAGTTTGGAACAACGGGGCCGGCGCGGGCGGCGGCGGAGTGAGCCAATATTTTCCGGAGCCGCTCTACCAGCGTTCTCTTAACGCATACCAGCCGCTGTTCGGCGGAAAGCGCGGCATTCCGGACGTCGCCTATAACGCCGATCCGGCGACCGCGATTTTGATTTATGAGAGTTTCCTGCCCAGTTGCCCCGGCTGTTACTTCTTTGTCGGCGGGACCAGCGAGGGTTCCCCGCAGTGGGCGGGAATTGTGGCGGACGCCAATCAATTGGCGGGGCGGTCATTAGGTTTTCTGAATCCGAGCCTTTACGCATTGGGCGCACTGAATGCGACGAATCGGTATTTCCACGACGTTGTGGTGGGTAACAACAGCTTCGACGGAGTTCCCGGATACAATGCGGCGCCAGGATGGGATCCCACGACCGGCTGGGGGACCCCCAATTTTCCAACCCAAAATTTGGGCGCCCTCGTCAGGGCGTTAGCTCAACCGAGCCAACCATTGGTGGCTGCGAGTACATCGACTCCTTGAATGCGCACTTTTGCGTTGAATTGCGAGTAATTGCTCACCCCATTTCCGCGTGATGGGTGCGGCGAATTGACTCAGGGGAGGTCAAGGGACTGGCGTGGCTGCGACAAATCTGAATCGTTGGGGTCATGTCTGCGGGCCCCGACCTTTCGAGCCTCTCGCACGCGCAGAAGGACGCGTTGATCGCCGCATTGATGGCGCAGGTCGCCTCTCTGACGGCTCGGGTCGCCGAGCTTGAGGCGAAGCTGGGCCTGCCGCCCAAGACGCCTGATAATTCCAGCGTTCCGCCGTCGAAGGGTCAGAAGCCGTCGGAATCTTCGGCGCCCAAGGCCAAGGCCAAGCCGCACGCCGGGGCGCATCGTCCGCTTCATCCCAACCCGACGTCCAGGCGCGAAGTCTTGGCCTGCCGCTGCCAAGGCTGCGGGACGGACGTGTCCGACGCCGCGCAAAGCCTATGCGAGAGTTATGATCGGGTCGAAATCCCCGAGATCCAGCCCGACGTGACGCGGGTTTCTTTATATGGCGGCGTTTGCCCCTGCTGCGCCAGGCGCTTCAAGGCCGAGCCCCCGCAGGGATTGGAGCCGGGGTCGCCGTTCGGGCCGAACCTGCGCGCCTTCGTGGTTTATCTGCGCTCCGTTCAGGGGATTCCGCTGGCGCGATTGAGCCATGTGCTGCGCGACTTGTTCGGCCTGGAGATCAGCGAGGGCGCGCTGGTCAACATTCTTTCCGCCAGCCGGAAGCCCTTCGCGGCGCAGACCAGCCTGATCAAGGCGCGGCTGATGGCCGGCACGGCGCTGGCCTCGGATGAAACCGGCATGAGGGTCGGCAAGGCGAATTGGTGGCTCTGGGTGTTCCATCATCGCGACAGCGCCGTCTTTGTCGCCGACAACCATCGCTCCAAGGCGGTCGTCGAGGGTTTCCTGGGCGAATGGCGTCCCGATTTCTGGATATCGGACCGCTACGGCGGCCAGATGGGCTGGGCCAAGCGCGAGCATCAGGTCTGTCTCGCGCATCTCATCCGCGACGTCCAATACGCCATCGACACCGGCGACGCGGTGTTCGCGCCGGGCATGAAGGGCCTGCTCAAGCGCGCCTGCGCCATCGGACGGCGACGCGACGCCCTGGCCGATAGCACGCTCAAAATCTACGAGGCCGATCTGAACCGCCGGCTCGACCGCCTGATGAGCCTGATCCCGACCCACAAAGCCGGCGGCAAGCTTCAGAAAATCATCAAGACGGTCCGCCGCCATCTGTTCGTCTTCGTGACCAACCGCGACCTCACCGCGACCAACAACGGCTCGGAGAGGGCGCTGCGCCCCTGCGCGGTCTACCGCAAGATCACCAACGGCTTTCGCAGCCAATGGGCGCCGCGCTCTACGCCGATATCCGATCCGTCGTCGAAACCGCCCGGCGAAGATCGATCCGAGCCATCGACGCCATCCGCCTCACCCTCGAAGGCCGCCCCCTCCCTTGTGCAGCTTGAAAACGCAAACGGGGACCTGAGCAATTACGATTGCGATGGCTTACGTACTTTCAGGAGTGAAATGAGGGCTTGGTATTCTAGTATTTCGTCCGGCCGAACCTCGATACCGGTAGACCCGGCGTCGGCGAGCGTGACAATGCACATCGAGGACCTCGCCCTCAGCGTCGACGGCCCGCCAAAGGTAGACCATTCGGCCGTCGATTTTCAGATAGACCTCGTCGAGATGCCAAGTCGTATGAGGCTTCAGGCGACGCTTTCGCAGGTCGGCCGCGATCATCGGTCCG
Source organism: uncultured Alphaproteobacteria bacterium (assembly GCA_963805295.1). Classification (GTDB taxonomy): domain Bacteria; phylum Pseudomonadota; class Alphaproteobacteria; order Rhizobiales; family Beijerinckiaceae; genus Roseiarcus. Next base: position 10,656 of record CAWDTW010000061.1, read on the forward strand.
AAATGGTTCACCCAACGCCGAACGGTTTCGTAAGACACCGCCACTCAGCGCTCCGCCAACAAATCTTCGACGTCACGCAGGCTGAGGGTGAACCGGAGGTAGAGCCATATTGCTTGGTGAATGATCTCGGGCGGGAACCGGTATCCGGCATAGCTGATTTTCGTCATCCGCTTGGCTAACGGGCTGCCGAGAGTACCGCAAGCCCAGGGTGCCGTGACAACGCCTTCCCCACGAATCCGAGGAGACCGGCGGGCTCGGCCATGCCGGTCACGACCAGCCGACAGCCCTCGCTTTCGGCACTGAGCTCGCATACCCACTCCCATCGCCGCATCGGGCCGTTTCGGGACTCTCGGACTTGGGAAAGGCGGCGATTCTCCTGCCACTTGCCAGAACCCTCCTCCCATCGCGCCGGAAAGGGCCCGACCTTGCCGTGGGCGAAGCGGCGCACACGGCCCTGGGCGTCAACCCGTTCCTCGAACCGGTAGGGCGCGAAGCCGTTCAACTCCCAAAGGCGGACGGTGCCGGAGACGAACGGCCATATCGCCGCCGGCGGCTTGGCGAAACGACGTTCCTGGCGGCAGCGATAGATTGCCGTCATTCGATCGCGTCGCGAAGTTGGCAGGAATTGCCTGAGGCAGTCATCTCCTTTCGGAACGTTATGTGCTCAAGAAGCCGCTCAACCGGTTTGCTTGTTGGTACGCTTGGCAGAGCCATACAAACCGCGCCAGCCTGGTACGACGGCGAGCAGAAAAGCCTGCTCCAGCGCGCGTCGCCGCGCTCGCCCAAGTCAACTATGCTCTCCCCACGGCGGCAATGTGAAAGAGACAGAGGGCGCGCCCACGCGAAGGACCGTCTTACGTCAATTCGCGACGTTCAATCGGTCGGAACGAACAAGTGCTCGGGGTCGATTCCGGCCCTCCAATCACCGACCCAGGCGTGCGCCAAGCCTCAGATTCGAACCACGAGCCTCTTGCCGTTCACTCCTTCGCCCTGAGGTCGACGACCCGTTTGGCCTTGCCCTGCGAACGCTCGATCGTGCCGGGATCGACGACGCGGACCCCGACCGTGACGCCGACCACCGACTTGACGTGATGGACGAGCTCGTGCGCCTGCGCCTCGCGCGCGGCCTCGCCCGCGGCGTGCGGGCGCGCCTCGACGACGACGGTCATCGCGTCCATGCGCTCGCGCCGGGAAAGTTCGATCTGGAAGTGCGGCGACAGCCCGTCGCATCTTCAGGATCTGCTCCTCGATCTGCGAGGGGAACACGTTCACGCCGCGCAGGCTGATCTTGTCGTCCGAGCGGCCAGCGATCTTCTCCATCCGGCGCATGGTCCGCGCCGTGCCGGGCAGGAGCCGCGTCAGGTCGCGCGTGCGATAGCGGACGATCGGCATCGCCTCCTTGGTGAGGGAGGTGAAGACGATTTCGCCCATCGCGCCGTCCGGCAGCACGGCGCCGGTCTCGGAGTCGATCACTTCCGGATAGAAATGATCCTCCCAGATGTGCGGCCCGTCCTTCGTCTCGACGCATTCGCAGGCGACGCCCGGCCCGATCACTTCCGAGAGGCCGTAGATGTCGACGGCGTGCATGTCGAAGCTCTGCTCGATCTCGGCGCGCATCGCGTTGGTCCACGGCTCGGCGCCGAACAGGCCGACCTCGAGGCTGCAATCGCGCGGATCGACGCCCTCCTTGCGGAATTCGTCGAGGATGGCGAGCATGTAGGACGGCGTCACCATCACGATCTCGGGCTTCAAGTCGTGGATGAGCTGCACCTGACGCTCGGTCATGCCGCCCGAGACGGGAATGACTGCGCAGCCAAGCCGCTCCGCGCCGTAATGCGCGCCGAGGCCCCCGGTGAAGAGGCCGTAGCCGTAGGCGACGTGGACCTTCATGCCCGGCCGGCCGCCCGCGGCGCGAATCGAGCGCGCCATGACCTCCGACCACATGTCGACGTCGGCCTTGGTGTAGGCGACCACGGTCGGCTTGCCGGTCGTGCCGGAGGAGGCGTGGACGCGCGCGATCCTGTCGTGCGGCACCGCGACCATGCCGAACGGATAGGTATCGCGCAGGTCGGCCTTGGTCGTGAAGGGGAACTCGGCGAGATCGCTCAGGCTGCGGCAGTCGGCCGGATTGACGCCGGCGGCGTCGCACTTGGCGCGATAGTGGGGAACGTTGTCGTAGGCGTGGCGCAAGGTCTGTTTGAGGCGGCTGAGCTGGAGAGCGGCGATTTCGTCGTGCGAAGCGATCTCGATCGGGTCGAGATCGCTCCTTTTCGGCGTAAGATCGAGCATGGCGTCCCCTTGGGCGTTGGCGTCAGAAGAACGAGCCGGCCACGGTGCGGCTGTAGCCCCGAAATTCGGCGATCGGCGCCCCGGCCTCGTCGCTCACGCTGATGTCGTAGATGCCGCTGCGCTCGATCCGCCGCACCTCGCGCGCGGTCGCGGTGAGCCGCGAGCCTTCGCGGGCGGGCTTCAGATAGGTGATCGAGCAGTGCTGGGCGACGCAGCGCTGGTTGTAGCTGTTGCAGGCGTAGGCGAATGCGGTGTCGGCGAGCAGGAAGATGAAGCCGCCGTGGCCGATGCCGTGGCCGTTGGTCATCGCCCTGGTCACAATCATCGACAGCGACGCCTCGCCAGGACCGACCGAGTCGATCCGGACGCCGTATTCCTGCGCCGTATTGTCCTCCGCCCACAACAGGGCGGCGGATTTTTGCGCGATCTCTTGGGGCGTCATGCGCCGGCGTTCCGGGCTCTGAAGTTCGCCGGCCTCTTTTCGAGGAAGGCCCGGACGCCCTCGACATACTCGTCCGCCGCGCCGGCCTCGCGCTGAAGATCGCGCTCACAATCGAGCTGCGCGTCGAGGCTGTTGGCCGACGAGGCGGCGAAGGCGCGCTTCATCAGACCGTAGGCATGCGTCGGGCCGGCGGCGAGTCGTTCGGCGAGCGCGCGCGCCTCGCCCATCAGCTCGGCGTCGTCGACGGCGCGCCAGATCATTCCCCACGCTTCCGCCTGTTCCGCGCCGATCGGCTCGGCGAGCATCATCAGCGCGCGCGCGCGCGCCTCGCCCACCAGTCGCGGCAGGAACCAGGTGCCCCCGGAATCCGGCACGAGGCCCAGCCGTGCGAAGGCTTGCAGGAACTTCGCCGATTTCGCCGCCAGCACGATGTCGCAGGCGAGCGCGACGTTGGCTCCGGCGCCGGCCGCCGCGCCGTTGACCGCGCAGACGATCGGCTTCGGCAGCTTGCGCAAGGACCGGATCAGCGGGTTGTAGCGCTTGTCGATCGACTCGCCGAGGTCGGGCCGGCCTGCGCCCGGCGCGACCGCGCGATCGGAAAGATCCTGCCCGGCGCAAAAGCCCTTGCCGGCGCCGGTCAAGAGCACGGCGCGGCATTCGTCGTTCGCCGAAGCGCGCCCGACCGCGTCGGCGAGCGCCTCGTGCAAGGCGAGGTTGAAGGCGTTCAGACGATCCGGCCGGTTCAGGGTCAGCGTCAGCACCCCGCCCTCGAGCGACTCGATCAGAACCGGTTGCGTTGCAGCGTCGGCCCCTGCAGTCACGAACGTTCTCCCGGATCTTCGCGGTCGTCCGGCCCGTCGGCATTCGCCTTTATATTGACCGACCAATTGGTCAACAATAATGACGCAGGGAGAGGGCTACAAGCGGTCGAGGAAGGAGCCGATGAGCGGACTTCTACGCGAGTCACGAAGCGCTGCTGAAGCGCGCGATCGAGGCCATCGGCGAGCGTGCGTATTTCAGCGCCTATCCGGAATCGGCCTCGCCCAAGGTCTATGGCGAGACGGCCAAGGCCGAGGGCGACGCAGCCTTCGAGGCGCTCCTCGGCAGGACGTTCGTCTTCGACGACGAACATCCTTCCGAACGCCTCGTCGGCGCCGAGGCGTCGCCCTACGGCAAGGCCCTCGACGTGCGTTATCCGACCGCCTCCGTGGACAAGCTCGTCGCGGTGAGCGTCGCGGCGGGCGAGGCGTGGGGGCGCGCCTCGGTCGAGACCCGCGCCGGCGTCGCGCTCGAAACGCTGGCGCGGCTCAACAAGCAGAGCTTCCTCATCGCCGACGCGGTGCAGCACACGTCCGGCCAGTCGTGGAGCATGGCGTTCCAGGCGGGCGGCCCGCACGCCCAGGATCGCGGTCTCGAGGCGGTCGCCTACGCGGTCGCGGAGATGAACCGCGCGCCGCGCGAGACGCGGTGGGAGAAGCCGCAGGGCAGGGGCGAGCCGATTCGCCTGGCGAAGCGCTTCCGCGTCGTGCCGCGCGGCGTCGCAGTCGCCGTCGGTTGCGCGACGTTCCCGACCTGGAACCTCTATCCCGGCCTGTTCGCGAGCCTCGCCACCGGCAATTCCGTCATCGCCAAGCCGCATCCGGCGGCGATCCTGCCGGTCGCGATCACGCTGAAAACCATGCGCGAGGTTTTGGCCGAGGCGGGGTTCGATCCCAACGTCGCGCTCATCGCGGCCGACGAACCCTCGGCCCCGATCGCGAAGGATCTCGTGCGCCATCCGGCGGTGAAGATCGTCGATTTCACCGGGGGCCCTGCGTTCGGCTCGTGGCTGCGCCGCTCGCTCAGCGACAAGCTCGTCTACACCGAGGAGGCGGGGGTCAACGCGATCGTCGTCGATTCCACCGCGAATTTCCGCGGCATGTGCGACAACATCGCCTTCTCGCTGTCGCTCTATTCCGGCCAGATGTGCACGGCGCCGCAGAACATCTTCGTGCCCAAGACCGGCGTCGAGACCGAGGAAGGCCACAAGAGCTTCGACGAGATCGCCGAGGGAGTCGCCGCAGCCGTGGACCGGCTGCTCGGCGATCCCGCCCGCGCGGCGACCGTGCTCGGCGCGATCCAGAGCGACGCGACGCTGACCCGGGTGAAGGACGCCGCCGCGCTCGGCCGGGTGGTGCGCGCCTCGACCCCGATCGAGGGTGTCGAGCGCAGCGCGACGCCGCTCATTCTCGCGGTCGAAGCGAGGGACGAAGCCGCCTATCGCGAGGAGCGGTTCGGGCCGATCTCCTTCGTCGTCGCGACCGATTCGACCGCCGACTCGCTCGCTCGCGCGGAATCCTCGATCCGCGAGCGCGGCGCGATCACCGCCGCGCTCTATACGACGAGCGACGCCGTCGCCGTCGCCGCCGAGGAGGCGTTTGCTCGCGCCAATGTGGCCCTCTCGATCAACCTGATTGGCAACATCTTCGTCAACCAGTCGTCGGCGTTCTCCGACTATCACGTCACCGGCGGCAATCCGGCGGGCAACGCGACCCTCACCGACGCGGCCTTCGTCGCCAACCGGTTCCGCATCGCGCCGGTCAGGCGGATGAGCGCATGAGGCCCGGCAATGACCTTTGACGCCTTCATCTGCGACGTTGTCCGCACGCCGATCGGCCGCTACGCCGGCGCGCTTTCGAGCGTGCGCGCCGACGACCTCGCGGCGATCCCGGTGCGCGAACTCCTGCGCCGCCATCCCGGCCTCGCCGACAAGGTCGAGGAGGTGTTCCTCGGCTCGGCCAATCAGGCGGGCGAGGACAACCGCAACCTCGCCCGCATGGCCTTGCTGCTCGCGGGGCTCCCCGACTCCGTTCCCGGCGCGACGGTCAACCGCCTCTGCGCCTCGGGCATGGACGCGGTCGCGGCGGCGGCGCGCGCGATCAAGGCGGGCGAGATCGACCTCGCCATCGCCGGCGGCGCCGAATCGATGACCCGCGCGCCGCTCGTCATGGGCAAGGCGGAGACGGCGTTCCAGCGCTCGGCCGAGGCGTTCGACACCACCATCGGCTGGCGCTTCGTCAATCCGCTGATGAAAAGGCTCTACGGCGTGGACTCGATGCCCGAGACCGCCCAGAACGTCGCCGACGACTATCGGATCTCGCGCGGGGATCAGGACGCCTTCGCGCTGCGCTCGCAACGTCGCGCCGCGGCGGCCCAGGCGAAGGGCACGTTCGAAGCCGAGATCGTCCCGGTCGAGATCAAGGACCGCAAGGGCGCCTCGACCCGCGTGGCCAGGGACGAGCATCCTCGCGCCGAGACGACCCTCGAGGCGCTCGCCAAACTCAGGGGCATCGTGCGCCCCGACGGCAGCGTGACGGCCGGCAACGCGTCCGGCGTCAACGACGGCGCGGCGGCGCTGATCCTCGCCTCGGAGAAGGCGGTCGAGGCGCATGGGCTTAAGCCCATCGCCCGCATTCTCGGCTACGCCACCGCGGGCGTCGCGCCGCGGGTGATGGGGGTCGGCCCGATCCCGGCGGTGAAGAAGCTCTGCGAACGGCTGAAGCTCACGCCGTCGAGCTTCGACGTGATCGAGCTCAACGAAGCCTTCGCCTCGCAGGCGCTCGCCTGCCTGCGCGGCCTCGGCCTGCCGGACGACGGCGAGCACGTCAATCCGAACGGCGGGGCGATCGCGCTCGGCCACCCGCTCGGCATGTCGGGGGCGCGCATCGCCGGCGTCGCCGCTCTGGAGCTCGATCGCCGCGGCGGCCGATACGGGCTCGCCTCGATGTGCGTCGGCGTCGGACAGGGCGTCGCGCTGGCGATCGAGCGGGCTTGAGCCGCCGAACCCGGGCGGCCGACGGCGCCGATCTTACGCCTTTCCGTCGACCGCGCGTTCGCCAATCGGCCGGCGTCGCAAACAACGGGTCAAGGGGCGTCGGAACGCCGCCGCCCGTTGGCGTTTTGAACGGGCGATACGATATTGTCACATGAAGGTTGAACGGCCCCGGTTCGAGGGCCGAACAAAGCCGAGGAGAGAGGATCGATGACCACGCCGAACCACGCCACGCTGCACAAAGTCACGCTTCACGCGGCGCGGTCGAAGGAGTTCCCGGAAGGGTCGATTCGGCACGGCTACGACTTCATCGCGCCGTTGAATGACGATGGCCGGATCGACCTCGACGCCTGGAAGGCCCATCGCGGCGAGTGTTTCGCCCACCGGTTCTGGGCCGGCGAGCCGGCGATGCAGGGCCTCCTCGTCCACCGCGCCGGCGGACTCGGCGGCTCGACCTGGGCCTTCGAATGGAAGTCCCCCCGGGCGGTCGACGAGGAGGAGGAGGGCTTTCGCTTCGGCGATCACGCGTTCAAGCCCGGCGAATACGTGTCGGTCCGCGAAGCCGAGGGCGATCTCCTGACCTTCCGGGTGGTCAGCGTCGGCAAGCCGTGAGATTGCGGCCTCCCGGACCAGGCTGAAGAGCGCGCGACGGGGGCCCGCCATTTCCGGGCGCGTTTCCTGGGATTCCAAAGGGTTACGGCGCCATTTCCGGGCGACCCGCCGACCCGGCTCCGAGGCCGCTCGCGGCTCGGCTGGACGCGGCGGCTCGCACTTTTGGTCTCGATCCAATCTTTTCAACCGCTTGGGCGCCAAAAACTGTCCCTTCCCCTTCGACGCTACTCTCCCCCGGGGCCGAAAGGCCGGGGCGCGGCCGACCCTCCTGGCCGCGGAGAAGGGTTGCCAAGCCAGCCCGGAACGAAATCCAAGCCGGACGGAACGAAATCCAAGCCAAGCCGGAACGAATTCCAAGCCGGATGGAACAAAATCCAAATTTTTCGGAACAAAATCCAAATCGATTTCTTTCCGTGAATCGAGGCTTTTCAATGGGTTATCCCCAATTCGGCGAAAAAAGCCTTCGCCGCTCCATTCCCCGGGCAAGGGCCGGCTCCGAACCCGCCATAGGCCCTCGGCCGAGCGTGCCGTAGCCGACCCCCTGTCCCCGCATTGCCGATGTCGATCGCGTCCATGGGGACCAAGATAACGCCGACTTCGATTTTCCGGAAGCAAATGTTCGTAATTGTTGTCGGCCCGCCTTTGCGCCGGCGGACCAATCGCGAGGGCTGCGCGCTCATGCCGGAATTCGACCGCCCGTTGAGGGAGACCCGATCGCGGCGAAAATCTGGCGCTTGGCGCCCGCGCGGCACGTGGCCGGTATGGGGGAAAGCGGACCTTTTGGTCGGCAAGCCGGTGGCCGCGCTGCGCAAATAGCGGTCATTCGCCGACACCGCGGCGAGCGGGTTAAATCGACCCACAGCGGCCCTACGAGTTGGGTATTAACTAAGCCTTCGAATTTGTCCAGGTTGCCCTCGTGAACCGCGCGCGCTCAGATGCCGGGCGATTCCCCGCCGCGTCGGCCTCCTGCGGCTTCGTCGCCTAGGCGGCGTCAGCGCGCGCTTGCTCGACGAGCGCCGGCACCGCCGCGAGGGTGGGCTGGCTTTCGCCGAGGCAGACGAGCGCCAAGCGCGCTGACACCACGGGCGAAGCGAAGCAATTTCCAAGTCGCCGCCGCGATCTTTGGCCATGTCGACTGTCTCGGTCCGATCGGATACTCGAATGGAGCCCGAGCTTAAGTCGCGGCGGCGTCAGCGCGCATGCGCTCGATCATGGCGCGCACGCCGTTCGAGCGCTGCGGCGTGAGACGCTGCTCCAGACCGAGCGCGCGAAAGGCGCCCAAGGCGTCGACGGCGAGAATCTGCTTTGGCGCCCGATCAGAGAAAAGCGCGATCGAGATCGCGATCAACCCGCGAACGACGTGCGAGTCGCTGTCGCCGCGATAATGCAGGATCACCTGGTCGTTGGCGCTGGTTCTCGCCTCGAGTTCCAACCATACCTGACTGACGCAGCCCCGCACCTTGTTGCTTTCATTGTGGGCCGCCTCGGCAAGCGGTTCGAGGGTATGACCGAGTTCGATGACATAGCGATATCGATCCTCCCAGTCGTCGAGGGAGGCGAAATCGTCGCGGATGGTCTCGAAATCAGCCAGGCAATCCTCGCATAGTGCATGCGCCTTGAAGGGACTGCGGTCACGGCCGTTCCGGCGCCCGATCGTATCAGATAGGCCGGTCTCGGTCGGGCTGCCAAACGGTGGTGGCCCTGTCCGCGTCAATCACCCGCGCCGGGATTTGGTGAGAAGTATTGGAGTTTGTCCGGCTTCCCCTCCCAATCCTTGGAGTCGAGCGGAGGCGCTTTCTTAGCCGTAATGTTTGGCCAGATTTTCGCGTATTCGGCATTCAGCGACAGCCACTTCTCAAGCCCTGAGTCGGTGTCCGGCTTGATTGCGTCGACCGGACATTCCGGCTCGCAAACTCCGCAATCGATGCATTCGTCCGGATGGATGACGAGCATGTTCTCGCCCTCGTAGAAGCAGTCCACAGGGCACACCTCGACGCAGTCCATGATTTTGCAGCGAATGCAGCTCTCGTTGACGACGTAGGTCAATTGAGCGTCCCTTCAGCAGATCGCAGTTGTGAACTCATTCAGGGTGTCCGTCCTCGCGGCGCTTGCTCTCTCGCCGAAAAATGGACGCAGAGGAGACTAGCGTCCTCAGGCTCGATCGGAACGCCGAACAGCAGGCATTCGAGAGCCGACCGGGTCGCGCGCGTTGGGCAGCGGTAGGCTTCTCCATCGAGATACTCGCAGTCCTGGCAAACACCGAAGTGCCGATGTTCCCCACTCGCCGCTACCGTGGTCAGCACGCGACGCAGTGCGCGGTGCATCGCGGTTTGCTCTTCCGGGTCGAGCGAGCCCACGGCGCGCACCAGAGCTTCGAACGGATCGCGCGCAATCGCTTCTTTGCCTTTGTCCGTCAATCGGAGAGCAACGCTTCGCCCGTCCGCCTCGGATCGCTGTCGGACCAAGTAGCCACCCGCCTCAAGCACCTTGATGGCTTGTGATGCAGTGCCGCGGGTCGTCGCTTGAAATTCCGCGAACGCCGATGGGTTCCGTGAGAACTGGTTGGCTCGGGCGAAGAAACGCAGCGCCATCCATTGGGCAGGGCTCAGTTCGCCGTGATAGCCCTCGGCTTGCACAAGCCGCCCTATCAGTAGCAGGACTTCCGCCGTTTCGCGTCCTGACATCATTGCCTCTCGGAAGATTATAGTAGGGAGCCTCTTGCAAAATTCATCGACGCGGCGAATTTTCCCTGTGTTCGCGGGGCGGAGGGGCCGGCGCTCAGGCCGGCGCGGGCCTGAGCTGCGTGACGCGGAGTATTTGATCGACCGCGAGTGCCGCCACGCCGAACATGAGGTGGCATTTGACCTTGATCGCGCCGCGCACGCGCACGGACCGTGCGCCGAATTCATCCTTCAGTCGGGCGTTGACGCGTTCGGCCAGGGTGCGAAAATTAAAAATGACGTCGTCCGGATCGGGCATATGGATGAGTTTCATGCGCTCGACTTCTTTGGCCCATTCGGCCTTGGCTTCGTGCTGGGCGCGAAAGTTGCGATCGATGATCGGCGCATGGTCGAGCGCCTTGCTGTGGTCATGGATGGCGGCGGCGTCGTAGGCCGCATCCATTAGATCGTAGAGATAGGAGACGCGGGCGCCGGTCATGGTCATCAAGGGAATGGCGACCTGACTGTCGTGGACGGAAGCCGAGGTCAGTACGCAGGAGACCGGGATTTGGCCGCAGGCGACATCCAGATGCAGTTTGTAGCCGATCCAGGTTTCCTTGTAGCCCTTGCTGTTCTTCTTGGAGCCGACATCGCACGCGGTGGGCAGATCGGCGAGCATCTGATCGAGGTTCTGCGTGGTCTGCCGTTCGAGGCGCGTCGGCTCGGGTTTTGGCCGTTCCTCGTCCTTGCGCGGGCGTCCGCGCTTGCGCGTCGGCTGAGCGCCATCGGGCGGCGGCGGATCCTCCTTTTTGTCGTTCGGCTCCGTCTTGACCGGCTTCTCGCGCGCCTCGATCTCGGTGGCGTCGCGCGCGATCACGCCGACGATGCGCCCGCCGAGCGAGCGCTCGATCAGCGCCGCGTGCATCTTGTCGGGCAGATCGCCCTGCGCAAACTCCGCGAAGGCGCGGGAAAAGGTAGCTTCCGATGGCACTTGCGAGCGTCGTTCCCAACCGAGAATGCGACGCAGCGACTTGTCGACATCGAGGCGCTCGATCAGAGCGGTGGTGGTAGGAACGCCCAGCACCGCCTTGGCGACGAAAGCCCTGGCGAGGGCGCGGCGATCGTCAGGCGGGCGGCCGGCGCCTCGGGGCGGTTCGGGAACGAAGGCCTCGAGGCCGATCACGTCGAGGGTCGTGACAAGCCGCCCGAGCGCTTCGGTCATCGGGTCGACTTCCTCGCGAAGCCAAGGAAACAGATAGCCCTGGATGTGGTTCCAGCGCGCTTTCATAGCGTCGAGAGGATCGTCGGTCATTGCTGTTGCTAGGGTTCAGGACGATAGAATTGACACTATATAGAAATATTTCTCACAGTAAAGCGGAATATTTTAGAATATTGCCTTGACAACCGTTGGATGGATTCTAAATATATTGCCTCGATTTGAGAGGGGTTATGAGAGGCGTTCCAAATAAATTTGCAACTGGCTCTAGCGTTTCGAAATTAACTTGACAACCGATCCGACCCAGATAATTTTGTTTCGATACTAGTTGGAAAGCGCTGGTCATGGCCCGCGCCACTGCCTGCCCGATCCTTACGGCCGAATCCGGCCTCACATGCAAATTTGAGGAAATCCGGCCGGTCCCGATGCTGAAGCGCCAGCAAGAATGCCTAGGCCAAGCGCTGGTGCGAGCGGCGGATGGAAAATTATCCGAAGTTTCAAAATGAAGTCGGGGTGCCAATCGTGCGCATTGGTTGCCGCGAGTTTGAGTGCATCGGCGATAAACCGCCGCAAGATCACCCACACATTTACCTAAACATGGGCGATGCTAGTGACATCGTCTGTCCATATTGCTCTACGCTATTCCGTTTTGATCCGACCTTGGGCGCACGCGAAGCTAATCCGGCGGATTGTGCTTGCGGTGACGTCGACTGAGTCGAAAAGCAGCAACGCAGCTTCTCTCGTCAAGCTGCCCGCAGCCAACCACCGCCAGACGCCATTGTCCCGCAGTGTCGGGGATATCCGGCGGCGAGCCGGTGATAAGGGCTTTTCCGGTGCATAGTTCAGGTGCAACGGTGCAACGGGGGAGCGCGAATTGAGCGGCACATGGCAGTTAGTTGAAACCACCTGTCGACGAACCAACAGGCCGGGCGTAAGGGTGTGTGAGGCAAGTCGATTGCCGACGGAATTCGACCATGGGGACATTAAGTCCTATCGAACTGGCCACAGAGATGGTGGCGGCGTTCGTCTCGAATAATTCCGTGCCAACGAGCGAACTGCCCGCTTTGATTCACGCGGTGCATGCAGCCGTGGCGAGGCTCGCAGTTGGGCCGGAGACTGCGCCGTCTCAAGTCGAGGCGAAAGCGCCCGCAGTGCCGATCCGCAAGTCGATCACCCCGGACTTTTTGATCTGCTTAGAGGACGGCAAACGATTCAAGACTATGCGGCGTCACCTGGCGGGGCTCGGCCTTACGCCAGAGCAGTATCGCAAAAAATGGCGCCTGCCGTCCGATTATCCTATGGTCGCGCCCAACTACGCGGCGCAGCGGTCGGCGATGGCGAAGAAAATCGGACTTGGCAACATTCCGCGGAAAGCCGGAGTTCGTAGGAGCAGTGGGCGGTCGAAGGCGGCCAAAGCTTAATTGTCGCCTTTAGCGGCGAAATCGATCCGGTACCGAGACGGTGGGCCGTCAGTAGGTATTGTGGTGTCCGACGCGCACGGGCGGGCATTCGCATTGTTCAGGGGCGCCTGCGCGCGCGGCATCTATGACAACAGGAAGACGGCGGTGGAGACGATCTTCATCGGTCGTCTGCTTGGCAGAAAGCGAGAGGGGTGTCGATGGCAGCGTATCCGATATTCTCGCAAGATGCCGGTCAGCGAATTGCGATCAATGCAGAGAGAGTTGCGAGCATTATCGAAATTGAGCCCGAAGGCGGCGACGAAACGCTGATAATTCCGCGTAGGTTGGGTGTATCTACGTAAACCGCTCCCACGCCGACTGTCGCGAAACGCCCAATGCCATTCCAATTTGGGCCCAACTGACCTCACGCGATCGAAGAAGCTCAACCACCCATTGGAGCTGATTCCCTTTACCTTGCAGGGTGTCCTCAATTGCCTGAAGTCGCTCTAGCAAACGCTCCGTTGGCAACTCTTTGTCAGATGGTGGTTGCGAGGCGCCGATTGGGTCAACCGAACCGGCAGCAACCCACTATCCCTTTTCATCGCTCAAAAATCCGTATCGCCTCAGCACCCGTTGACGGACGGGCCAGCATGCCGAGCAGAGAGAGCTGGGCCTCAGCTGCTTTTTGGCCAGCAGTGAAAAACAAGCTGCCAAGGTGCATGTGGCGCCATGTTCCCGGGCCGAAGAGTGGAATAATCGGCACATCGGCGCGGGCAGTCAGGCGAGCGGCGGCGTCGAGTTGCGCGAGCTCGAGCACTTCCACTACCGTATCGCGCGCCTGATCGCGGGCGAGATTCGGTATCACGAGTTTGCCACAATCATACGGCCATTCCGGCAGCGTTTCACGGCCGAGCAGGTTGACCGCGATTGTGATGTCGGCGCCCGCCTCGACAACTGAACCGAGCGGCAAGGGTGTGAGGGAAACGGCGTCAACCAAACGCTGCTCACCACGGATCCATGGCGGATACAGACCCGGGATCGCCAACGCCGCCATGAGCGCTTCCCATAGTGGGCCCGTGCTGATGGGCGCCGGACATCGCCCCGCAAGGTTTGCGGTCATGACTGTCGCAGGAATTTGGAGATCAGCGAAGGAGCGATCGGCGGTGGTCGTTCGAAAAATTCGCGTGAAGGCTTCCAATCCATCTCCCGTCGCTCCCTTGCGAAAAATCGAATTGACAACGGCTTCTGGCCCGCAGTGCTCACGCAACATGGCTTCGATTTCAGACCCAGAGATACCGAGCGCCAACCAAACTCCAACCACTGCTCCCATGCTGCTGCCAGCGACGTAGTCAATCGTGTAACCGGCGCTTTGCAGCACCTGGATAACCGCGGCGTGGGCAAAGCACTTGGCGCCCCCCGCCCCGAGTGCCAGGCCGACCTTCGTTCGTGACAGATGCCGCCCGAGCCACGCTACATCAGTCGCTGTGAGATCTGCAGCGCACCGGCGCATCATGCGATAACCGTCAAAGATAATGCGCGGTAATTCCTTCTCCTCGGAGATCAAAACGAGCTCACCGTCTTGCGAGGTGTTCCGCAGCATAGCCGCGAGCGTCACCGCTTCTTGCTCAGTCAATACCGCGACCACCCTGTCCGCATGCTCAAGGAGCAGCGTGATCCCTTCCTCTTCCGGCGTTACCGCGATGGCGACCGTAGCGTGGGTGGAGGAAAGCTCGTCAAGCCGTTCAATCACTTGCGTCAGCGAAGTAGGCTTGTCGGCATCATTGCCGCTGTCTCCGTGTTCCGTGGCGTCGACACGTTTGCGCAGTAGGTCCACTGTTGTAAAGGAATGAGCGCTAGCGCGACGAGCGGCGGCGATCGCTTTTATTCCAGCGCTGGCGAACCGCGCCCCTACCACGAACACGACGATCTCGCCGGTGCGTTGGCCGCGCAGATCGGCATTCATCTTTGCGAGTTGCCCACCGATGACTTGCGTGATATTGGCCAGCAGTCGGGGATGGCGCATTAGGAGCCGCCCAGCATCGTCGCGATGCAGCTCGAGCACGACAGCGTCTGATCGAGCCACGACACTGGCTGAGCGAGGCAGATTCGTTACCAGCCCGACCTCCCCGATCACGTCGCCCGGACGCAAACGGGCTATCGTAGTAGAACTGGAGCCACTTAGGGGCGTCACGAATGCCTGGGCGACGCCGCTACGCAGTAGAAACAACCTGTCGCTTGGATCACCTTGGCGACAAATCAGCTCGCCGGCCGCATAGCGCCGAGAATGCATGCAGGAAAAAATGTCGTCTATAGTGGTATCGTCGAGCCCAGTGAAAAGCGGCACGCGCGCCAAACGTAGGTGGTTTCGATCGGGGTTCCCACTTAGCATTTGTTGGTCCTTCCTTCCTTCCGCGTCGATGACGAGGTGGTCAATGTCGGTGCCGCACCGGTTTTCCCCATTCGATATGGCGGCCTCCAACTCCAACGGTCTCCGCCACCCCTGGGTGCGCGACGGGCGCGCTCTCGACCGCGGCCGTGCCATGCGATGGCCGGGTATTTGATTTGGTCCAACGCTCGCTGTCGGGGGGGCCGATGAGCACGCTTCCTTATATCGAGCTTATCAAGGACAAGATCATAACTCCGGAAAAGGCGGCCGCCATCGTCAGGCCGGGGCAGAGCGTCTTCATCGGTACGGGTTGCGCCACCCCCGTGACTTCTGGTCGCCGCCCTCGAGGTTCGGAAGCCTGCTCCCCCCGATGTCGAACTCCTCTACTTTCTGACGTCAGGGCTTGACGACATCCGGGGCGGCGGCCGGAGTGCCTATCGACATCGATGCTTCTTTGTCGGCTCCGACACGCGCGCCTTAGTTACGAGTTATGAGGCGCGACCTGAGGGCGGCCGACAAGAAAATTCGCCCGCAGGTCGCGAGGACGCTGCGGGCGCGGGCAGGGTCAATCCCCGGCGAGCCTTACGAGCCGTGCTGTTTCGAGACCCTCAGGACGTCGGTGCGTTCCTCGCGGACCGCGTCCAGCTGGTGCGGGTCGAGGCCGAGCGCAAACAGGATCGTCGGCGCGATCTGCGTGGTGTAGACGCGGCCGTCGACCGTCGCCGGTCCCAGATTGGGCGCCGAGAGCAGCAGCAGCACGTTGCGGTCGTCGTTCGAGAAGCCGCCGTGCTCGGCGAGCTTCGAGCCGCCGGTGCAGATCACGCCGTGGTTGGTGATCGCGATGAAGTCGGGCGTGCGGCTGTCCTTGAAGGGATCCTGATAGAGTTCCTTCAGTTGGTCGCGATCGAGCAACTTCTCGATCTGCAGCTGCGAGGCGTTGGCCTCGATATAGGCCTTGGCCTCCTCATAGTACTTTTTGCCCGTGGCGGGGTCGACGCCCTGCTGCAATTCCGGCGAGAGCCACACGAGCGCTTCGTCGTCGCAGATCTCGAAGCCGTTGGCGCCGAAGCCCGGGGTCGAGGCATAGGCGGCGTCCGAGATCGCCTTGCGCAGGCTGCGGTCGATCGGCGACTGCCCGTGCTTGGCGCTAACGATCACGAGGGTCTGATCCTCGATTCCCTGCAGCCGGAGTTCGTTGAGGAACTTGCCGAGCGCGACGTCCACGAACTGGAACTGCAGGGTTAGCGCGTTGCCGGGCGTCGCGATGGCGTCGAGATAGCCGCCGACGAGCGTCTTGTCGCGCCGGCGCCGGCGTCGGCGTCGCCGGCCTTGGCGAGCTTCTGTCCGACGCTGACCGCCTGGAAGTTCATGCCGAAGATAGCCGGCACGCCCTTCTTGGTCTTCCGGGTGCTGTCGTAGCCGTCGATCCAGTTGAGGACGGCGTTCACCTTGAGCGTGTCGTAGGTCCGCACGCCCGTGTAGCTCGTCGTGTAGTCGTCGCCGACTTGCGCGCCGGGATCGAGCGTGTCCTGCGAATTGATCTCGGGCGCGAACAGTTCGTCGAGACCCTTGCCCGACGGGCCGGCAAGGTCCTCGTAGGCGGGGTGCTTGTCGGACCAGGCGGTCCGGCGACCGGCGGTCTTGATGATTTCGAAGATCGTGTTGTCGCGGACATACTGGTGCGGGTAGACCGGCACGCACTTCCCGTCGACGAGCTTGCGCTGCATGTTGTCGGGATCGAGCTGCGTGTAGACTTGGCCGAGCGTTCCGCCGGCCGTATAGTCGGCTACGAGCGAGGTCGAGAAGTTGTAGGACTTGTCGAGCTCCTCGAAATTCGTGACCTCGGTTCCCGCCGTGCCGGAGCAGCCGGGGTCCGGCAGGCTCCGGCTCGTGTAGGACGCCTTGGACGGATATTCGGTGCGATCATAGCTGTCGTCGTAGAAGAGGCCGGCCGTCTTCGGCGTGCCGCCGGTGACCTGGGCGAGCATGCCGGGATAGCTGTCTGACGGACCGGTCGTGTAGGCGCCCGGGTACTGCACGCCGTGGGCCGCGAGCAGGGCGAAATTGCTGTAGGGATGCGACGCGATCCAGTTATTCAGGTCGATTGCATGCATGCCGTCGACGCTGATCAGGAGGACGTGCTTGTAGCCCGGCTCCACCGCGGGCGGACCGCCGTCCGCCAGAGCGACGGCCGACGAAAGGAAGCTGGAAGCAAGCATAGATGCAACAAGCGCGCGGATGCGACTATCTTTCATGACTATTCCCTTCAACATTATTGTATTGCACGGTCGTTCCCATATGCCTAAGACAAGTTCGTGAAACTGTAGCGACGCCAGCGTTACGGAAATAAGAATGCGGATGCCCGCTGTTGTGCAGGTTTTTGGACGCCGGCATCACGAGGGGCGCCTCTTGCTCCGGCGGCCGGCGTCCAAAAAGCGCCAAGGCACGAAGTCGCGGGAAGTTTGGGGCCGGGTGGGCAGCCAGCGCTATGGGGATTTGCTTTTCGCGTCGATTATGACGGTGGGCGCGAAGCTGGCGCCAGGCGACCTGGATAGAGTGCGGAAGGGGTCCTGGAAGCGCGCAATGGGGATCTCGGTGGCGGCGTGACGGGTATGAGCGGCCGATCGACTGGCTGATTGGCGTGGTTTTGCCGAGAGGAATTGCCGCCGGCGTGGAGCCGGTGCAACGGAACGGGAAAGCGGCGGCGCTGACAGGCGGTCTGGGTCATGACGTGTCGCTCGCGGTTGGGGTCGGCCGCCACCTTGGCTCGCAGCCCCGCGCGAAAACCTCGATCACGATCATGCGGGCGCCGCAGTGCGGGCACGGGCTGCGCAGCGCACGCGGCGCGTCCGGTGTGACATCGGGCCGCTGTTGAGGGTCGGCGGCAGGCGGGGCGACATCGAGGAATGCGCGGGCTGTTGCGATGTTCTCGGCGCGGTTGGCGTTGGCGAAGAGCCCGTAGTGGCGGATGCGGTGGAAGCCCCTGGGCAGCACGTGCATGAGAAAGCGCCGGATGAACTCGTGCGGGTGAAGCCGGATCGTCTTCCAGCGTCCCGGCCCGTCGATGCGATAATCCTTCCAGCGGAACGCGACGCCGGCGTCGTCGGCTGCAATGAGGCGGCGGTTTGAGATGGCGACGCGGTGGGTGTAACGGGACAGATAGCGCAGCACTTGCTTCGGTCCCGCGAACGGCGCCTTGCAATAGACGACCCACTTGATGCGCCGCAGCGGGGCGATGAAGCGCTTGAACGTGGTTTTGTCGGCGAGCCCGGCATGGGTGTTGAAGAACCTCAACTGGCCGGCGTGGTGCGCATCGGTGAGCATCGCCAGCATCTTGCCGCTGAATAGACGCGCCAGCAGGTTGACGTGCACGAGGAAGTTGGAGCGGGAGGCGACCCATCGCGATCCGTCGAGCGAGAGCCCTCCACCGGGCACGATCATATGCACGTGCGGATGATGGGTGAGCGTCGAGCCCCAGGTGTGCAGCACGGCGGTGATGCCGATCCTGGCGCCGAGGCGCCTGGGATTGGCGGCGATGGCGAGCGTTGTCTCGGCCGCCGCCTTCATCAGCAGGTCGTAGACCACGCGCTTGTTCTGGTAGGCGATGTCGCGCAGCTTGCTCGGCAGCGTGTAGACGACGTGAAAGTATGGGACGGGCAACAGCTCCGCTTCGCGGTCGGCCAGCCATCGTAAGCACCACCACGGTGTCTGATGGGGAAATCCGCGATTGTTCCTGTTTTTTGTGCCAGGAAAATTGATGGCGGCCCTCGCGTATCGTGATGACAAAATCTTGGCACGAAACCTGCTTTCGCACCCATTCTTTTGTTTGACCCCGGCGGAGCCATTCTTCCGCCCCGACCGCAGTTCGATTGCGCCATCGTGTCGAGTGGCGGTCAAGGATGGCCGCGCTTTTCGCGGCCACCCGAAGGGCTTGTCCTTGACGGCCGCGAGCACGATGGCACGCTGGCTGTATCGGAGCGGAAGACGATCATGCGTGGCAGCGGAGCACGCCTCGTCACCACGGAGATCGTCGCGGCTTCCCGGTTCCCGTTCCCGCAGTCTCTACCGAAGTCCGGGAACTCCGATCGGGAAGTCCATCGATTATCTCGATTTCGCGACCATCAAACTGCCTGCTCCTGCTTACCATCGGCGCGACGCCGCAGCCTGGCACTTCGGACAATGCCTGTCACGGCACGAGTTGTAAGCGATGAGCGTATGGCCGCACGCCGCGTTCTCGCAGCGTGCGACGTGGCCGCCGAGCGCCGCCGTGCGGCAGCGCTCGATTGCGCTCATCACCTTCAACTGGTCGAGGCTCACATGGCCGCGGTTGGTCTCGCGCCACGCGGGACCGTGCTCGCGGAGGATGTCCGCGACCTCCAGGACCGGTCGAACCATGGCCGACGGCGCTATCGCGCCGGCGGCTTCTCAGCGTCTCGCTTCGCTTGCCTGTGGCGCGGCGGGCTCAAGGCGCGCGAGCGGGCTCTCGATCCTGGCGATGAGTCCTGTCGCCACGCGGGTGTAGCGCGCCGTCGTGTCGAGCTTTCCGTGTCCAAGCAACGCCTGAATCAGCCGAATGTCCGTGCCGTCCTCGAGCAGATGGGTTGCGAAGGAATGGCGCAGCGAATGAAGCGAGACCGCCTTGCGCAGCCCCGCCGCTTTCGCCGCCTCCTTGAACAGCCGGCCGAACTGGCGCGCCGTCGTCGCTTGACGATCAATGCGACCGGGAAACAACCAGCGTTGTTCCGGCGCAACGCCGGCGTCACGCCGGGTCGGCCGCGCCTTCCACCATTGCCGCAACAGGTCGAGGATCTCGGCCGGAAGCATCACATTCCGGTCCTTGCGGCCTTTCGACTGCACGATGCGAATGATCATCTGCTCACTGTCGATGTCGCACGCTCGCAGCCGCACCACTTCGCTGGCCCGCAATCCGCAACCATACGCGAGCGTCAGCATCGCGCGCGCCTTGAGGCTCGTCGCCATGGTCAGAACACGCTTGACCTCCTCAGGGCTCAATACCGGCGGCAGCTTCTGCGGCTCCTGGATATGCCAGATCTCGGCCGCCAGATCGTGGCGACGCAAGGTGACGCGGAACAGGAAGCGCACCCCGGTCATGATCCGGTTGCGGTTGCAGATGCTGGCGCCGCCCTCGACGAGGTGCAGTTGGAAGCGGCGCACCTCGTCGGGCGTCGCTGTATCGGGTGAGCGTTTGAGCCAGGCGGCGAACCGCTTGCAGCCGGAGATGTGGCTTCGCTGCGTGTGCGGGTTGAGCTTGCGCGCAGCCATGTCTTCGATCATACGCTGACGCAGCGGACTGACAGTGTTGGTCTCGCTCATCGGGCGCTCCTTCCTGAGTGAGGTTGAACGACCCTCGATTCTCAGGACGGGGCTGCCCGTCGCGCCATCACTATCCAATCCGCTTGCTACCCGCCTCTCGACTCACGCCCCCCGCGAAGCGGGCCGGAGCGCAGCGACTTCGTGCTCTGGCGCAAGGCGTCCCTACCGGCATCGTTCAGGAACGCGCGCTTCGGGTCGATTCCCGCCGTCCGCGGCGCTTGCGCCCGGCGCCGGATCTTGGCCGCTAAAATCTCTGCCAGGGGATCGAGCGCGGGGGCAGGGGGCCGTAGGCCGAGGCGGCGTTGGCGTCGAGCCAGGCTTCGGAGGCGCGAAAGAGCGCGCGCCAAATGGCGGCGGCGGTTTCGCGCGCCGCGATCCCCGGCCAATCCTCAGGGAGATAGGGCGAAGGGATCAGCGGGTCGCGCAGCACGATGCGCCGAAAACAGTGAATGACGAAGAGGCGCATGGCGAGCGCCTCGATGCCCGCGAGCTTCCGCCCCGCGCCGAGGCTCTCGCGCAAGGGGGCGAAGGCGGCGACGAAACGCTGATAATCCTCGCCGAGCGCGGCGAGGTCGAAGACGCGTTCGACGAGGAGGCGCGCCTCCGCGTCCGGCAGCGGGCCAGCTTTGAGCGCGATCGCGCCCCCGACGTCGCGGGGGTCCTCTCCGGCCGGGAGGAGGTAAACATGGCCGCCGAGGTCGGCCGCGCCGCGATGGCGGAGCGCAGCGCGCAGCCGAGCCTGTTCGGCCTTCGGCAGGCCGCCGCCGAAAACAACGCGCCATGAGCAGGGATCCTGCGGATGGCGGGCGGCGTAGATGCGGCGGGTGGCGGCCTCCGACTCGGCGAGCGCGATCGGCGTCAAGGCATAGAAGCTGTTGCGGCCGACCTTCTGGCGCGTCACCCAGCCCTCGCCCGCCAGAC
This sequence comes from uncultured Alphaproteobacteria bacterium, assembly GCA_963805295.1. Classification (GTDB taxonomy): domain Bacteria; phylum Pseudomonadota; class Alphaproteobacteria; order Rhizobiales; family Beijerinckiaceae; genus Roseiarcus. The sequence goes on from CAWDTW010000061.1 coordinate 31,727, forward strand.
GCGACATCGCGGTGCGGGTGACGCCGGAATCGATCCCGAAAGCGGCCAGCGCCTCGGCGATCGTCGCCATGCCGACGTCCCCGCCGCGGGGCACGATGCAGTCGCCGAGAAAGCTGACGGCGAGCGACCACGCGCGCAAGGACCCGCCGACGCGGGCGACGACGGAGGCAAGTTCGTCGCGCACCGCCGCCGGTTCGTTGTCCGCAGGATCGCCTCGCCCCATCGCCGCTCAATCGCAGCATTGTTCCGCGTTGTCACCGGCCGGCGCGGGCGAGGGCGCGCAAGCTCTCTCGCCGCGCCGCGATGTGCGCGCGCGGCCCATCGTTCAGGAGGCTGAAGCGCGACCTCAGTTCGAGCCGGCGTCCGAGGCCGGCTGGCTCTCAGCCGTCTGCTGCGACGTCGACTGGCTGTTCTGCGCCGTCGTGCCGTAGGGGCACGCGAGGGCGGGCGCGACGCTCGCCGCCAGGCCGAAGCCGATCAAGAGTCCGATGAGTATCGAGCGCATGAGTGCCCTCCGCTGTCTCCGCCAGCGCCGCCGAGCTTAGCATGGGCGCAGCGGCGCGCAAGATGCTGTGCGGGCCCACTAGGGCTGAATCCTAAATCGCTAACTGTTGGTTGAGCGAGGCGGGGCTTCGGTCGGCGCAGCGCGCCGTCGGCGACCTGATCAATCCGCAAGCCGCCAGAGGCGGCGCGCGTTGGCGGCGAAGAGTTTCTCGCGCTCGTCCGCCGAGGCGCCTTTGGCGATCACGTGCGTGGCGGCGAGCCAGATCGAGAGCGACGCGGTCAGGGTGCAGACCGGCCAGTCGCTGCCCCAGACGACGCGGTCCCAGCCGAAGCGCTCGATGGCGTGCTCGACATAGGGGCGGAGGTCGTCGAGGACCCATGTCTTCGCGTCGGCGTAGGCGACGACGCCGGAGATCTTGACCGCGACGTTCGGGCGCTTGGCGATCTCGGTCATACGCTCTCGCCAGAGGTGGTCGGCGCGCTCCCTGATCGCCGGCGCGCCGCAATGGTCGAGGACGAATTGCACGTCCGGGCAATGGTCGGCGAGCGCGATCGACTTGTCGATCTGGTCGGGCCGGACGCAGAGATCGAACGGGCGCCCGGACCCCCCGAGCCGCCGCAGATTGTCGCGGAAGATCGCCGCCTCGCTCACGTCGTCGGGAACGACATGCAGCACCCGGCGGAAGCCCTTGACGAACGGATCGGCGAGCGCGCGCTCGAGAAACGCGGGAAAGTCCGGCTTTTCGGGGCGGCAAGCGCTGATCGCGCCGCAGAGCAGGCTCGGCGTCTGGACCGCGAGGTCCTCGACGTTGCGGGTCTCGGCCTCGATGTCGGCTTCGGCGACGTCGACCTCCATGTGGAGCGCGGCGGTGATGCCGCAACGCAGCGCTTCGGCCGCGTAACGCCCGTAATGGGCGTCGCGATCGAGCGCGGCGACGCCCTGGAGCCAAGGATAGCTCAGCCGGTCCCGGTAGATGAGGTGGAGATGGGTGTCGATGATCGCGCCCGAAGCCATCGCTTGCGCCCTTAATCGGAGAGCCGGCGGCGATGCTAGCCGCATTCCAACGAAAAGGTCAGGTCGAAATCCGGCGCGCGCGCTCCCTCGTCGCAAGCGCCCGCGGCCGGATTGACAAGAATCATTGCCGCTTGGCGGCGCGTCGCTAAGTTGCTAGCCTTATTATGCGACTCGGAGCCGTGCTTCGTGTCGGGGAGGGGCGGTTTCGTGCAGCAGCCGAGGGCGAAGGCCAATGGAATGGGCGGGGCGGGCGGATGGGTTCTCGTGACCGGCGCGTCCGCCGGAATCGGCCGCGAACTGGCGAGGGCCTTCGCGTCGCACGGATACGACCTCGTTCTGGCGGCCCGCAACGAGGGCGCGATCGCGGAGCTCGGGCGCGAACTGGCGGCGACCCACGCCGTGCGGGCGAAGACGATGCCGGCCGATCTCAGCCTTCGCGGCGCGGCCGAGGCGATCGCCGACGCGCTTGAGGGAGCGGGCGTCGAAGTCGGCGTCCTGGTCAACAACGCGGGCGTCCTCTTCGAGGGCGATTTCGTCGGCATCGCGCTCGACGACCATCTCAGGCTCCTGCAGATCAACGTCGTCGCGCTGACCTCGCTGACCCGCGTGTTTCTCCCGGCGATGCTGAAGCGCGGCGCCGGCCGCATCCTCAACGTCGCCTCGACGGCGGCCTTCGCGCCGTTGCCGCAGCTGGCGGTCTACGCCGCCGCCAAGGCCTATGTCCTCTCGCTGACCGAGTTGATCGCCGAGGAACTGCGCGGGACCGGCGTCACCGCGACGGCGCTCTGTCCCGGCTTCACCGACACCGCCATGATGCGCGGCTCGGCGCTCGCCAAGTCGATCCCGCCGATGATGATCATGTCGGCGAAGGAGGTGGCGGAGCTCGGCTGCGCGGCCTGCCTCGGCGGAGACGCGGTTTGCGTGCCCGGCCTCGCCAACAAGGTCGTCGCCGGCGGCGCCCGGCTCATGCCCCGTCGGCTCGTGCGCGCGCTCGGCGGAGCGATGAACGGCGGCGGGTGGGGGAGGTTGGCGAGCGTCTTGCGCAATTTCGGCGGGCGTGACGAAGGGGACGGCCGATGACCGCGGTTCGGGCGAACGGAATCACCATCGAATACGCCGAGACCGGCCGGCGCGGCGCGCCGGTCATCCTGCTCATCATGGGCCTCGGCATGCAGCTTGTCGCCTGGCCGGAGTTGTTTTGCGAAGGACTCGCCGCCCGCGGGTTTCGCGTCGTCCGCTTCGACAACCGCGACGTGGGCCTTTCGACCCGCATGCCGTCGGCCGGCTCGCTCGCGACGACGGCGATGATGGCGCGCGCGTTTATCGGCCTGCCGGTGAGGCCGCCCTATACGCTCGAAGACATGGCGCGCGACACGGTCGGGCTGATGGACGCGCTCGCAATCGGCGAGGCCCATATCGTCGGCGCGTCGATGGGCGGCATGATCGCGCAGATCGTCGCGATCGACCATCCCGAACGCGTCAAGAGCCTCACCTCGATCATGTCGACGAGCGGCGACCGCGCGCTGCCGGGCCCGAAGGGCAAGGTGCTGCGCGCGCTGCTTCGCCCGCGCCCGCGCGACAAGGCGACGGCCGTCCGCCGCTACATGGAGATGTTCCGTCTGATCGGCGGCGCCGGCTATCCGCCGACCGAGGCCGAGCTTCGCGCCAGGGTCGAGGGCGCCGTGCGCCGCAGCTATCGCCCCGACGCCTTTGCGCGTCAGCTCCTCGCCATCCAGACCGCGCCGAGCCGCGCGCCGATGCTTCGGCGCGTGCGGGCGCCGACCCTGGTTCTGCACGGCTCCGACGATCCGCTGGTGCCGACGGCCGGGGGCGAGCACACCGCGGCCGGCATCCCCGGCGCCCGCTTGCGCGTCGTGCCGGGCATGGGCCACTTTCTGCCCGAGGCGCTGGTTCCGCTGCTTGTCGATGAAATCGCCGGGCACTGTCTCGAGGCCGAGGACGCGGCGCAGACCAGGGTCGCGCGCGCCGCCGGGGGTTCGCCATGAAACGTCTCTCCGCGCTCGACGCGCTGTTCCTCTACATGGAGTCGCCCGAGACCCCTATGCATGTCGCCAGCGTCACGATCTTCAAGCCGGCGTCGCCGCGGGACGATCTCTTCGCCCGCTTTCGCGAGCACACCGCGGCGCGGCTCGATCTGCTGCCGTCCTACCGCCGCCGCCTCGAGCCGACGCCGCTCGGCATCGACCATCCGGCATGGGTGGTCGAAGACAAACTGGACCTCGACTATCACATCCGCCACGCGGCCCTGCCGAAGCCTGGAGGCATGGAAGAGCTGCGCGCGTTGATCGCGCAGCTGCACGCCGTCCCGCTCGACCGCGCGCGGCCTCTTTGGGAGTACACGTTCATCGAGGGGCTCGAGGACGGCGCCTTCGCCGTCTACATCAAGGTGCACCATTGCGCGATGGACGGCGTCGCCGGCATGGCGACGCTCGGGGTCGTCTATGATTTTGCGCCCGGGGCGGAGCATGAGAGTTTGCCGGAAAGGATCGTTCCGCCCGACGCCGAACCGTCCGACGTCATCGAGCTGACCAGCACAGCGATCGGCGATTTCGTCCGGCAGGGCTGGCGCGCGGTCACGTCGCTGCCCGGCGTCGCCAGGGCGCTGACCAAGGCCGCGCCGCATTTCGGCCGCGACGCGCGCTTTCTCTACAGCTATGTGAAGGACATGCCCCGGACGCCGTTCAATTCGGCGATCTCCGGCCATCGCGTCTACGCGACCTCGTCGCTCCCGCTGCCCGACGTCAGGGCGCTCGCCAAGTCGCGAGGGGTCACCATCAACGACGTCGTGCTGGCGCTCTGCGCGGGCGCGCTGCGCCGCTATCTCGCGGAACATGCGGCGCTGCCGGAAAAACCGCTGACAGCCGGCATGCCGGCGTCGCTGCGGCCTTTCGGCAACGCGCAGCTCGACAATCAAGTCGTGTTCACCCTCTCCCGCCTGCCGACCGACGTCGCCGAGCCGCTGCCCCGGCTCGCCGCGGCGCGGGCCGCCGGCCAGGAGGCGAAGGACCTGTTCGCCGACATGCGCGACCTGGTGACGACCAACGTCTCGATTCTCGGCGCGCCGCTCGTCGTCATGGGTCTCGCGCGACTCTGGGCGGGGGCGCGGGCGGCCAACTACGTCTGGCCTTTTTTCAACGTGATCGTCTCGAACGTGCCGGGACCGCGGCAGACGATGTATTGCGTCGGCGCTCCCGCGACGCATTACTTCCCCGTTTCGATCCCCTTCCACGGCTGCGCGCTCAACATCACCGTGCAGAGCTATCTCGACCAGCTCGATTTCGGCCTCGTCGCCTGCAGCGAGACCGTGCCCGACGCGCAGCGCATCGCTGAATTCGTCGCCGAAGACTTCGCCGCGATGCGCAAAGCCGACGCGGACCTGGGCCGTCCCGAGGCGATCGAGACGATCGCCATGGCGGCGAAGCCGGCCGCGGTCGCCGCGCACAAGCCGATCGAACTCGGCGAAGCGAAGGCCGAACCGCGCGCGCCGAAAGTCGAAAAGGTCAGCGCGTTGACGCAACGAATCGAGGCGCTCAGCGACGCGACCGAGGCATTGCTGCGCAGGCTCGCGAAGCCCCAGCCCGCGGCGCCGGCGAAGTCGCGCAGGGCGAAGGCGAAAGCCGCGACGCCGCGCAAGCGCGCCGCATCGAAACCGGGCGCGGCGGAACGAGCCGCGAGCGAGGAGGCGGCGGCCCGTCCGACGCGGACGCGGCCGCGCGAGGCCGCCGGACCGGCCCCGCGCCGACGACGGCGCAAGGATTCGGCGCCGGCTCGAACCGAGCCGTAGACGCATGGCGGACCTCGGCGGCGACATTGCTCCGCCCTCGGCGCTGCTTCTTGCTCTGGAGCCGCGCGGCCTCTTCAGTTTCGCGCGGCTCATCGCCGCGGCGCCGTTCCTGGCGACCGCGCCGCGCGGCGCGCGGCAGGCCGTCATCGTCCTTCCCGGTCTCGGGGCGACCGACCGCTCGACGGCGGCGATCCGAGCCTATCTCCAATATCTCGGTTATGAGGCGCATGGCTGGAATCTCGGGCGCAACGTCCGCCCGGCAGGCGCGGACCTGCCTACGGTCGCCGCCCAGATCCGCTCGCTCGATGAGGCGACCGGAACCCCGGTCAGCCTCGTCGGCTGGAGCCGCGGCGGCCTCATCGCGCGCGAAGCGGCGCGGATGGCGCCCCACGCGGTCCGCATGGTCCTCACGCTGGGCAGTCCCTTCGCCGCGCCGGCGGCCTCGAACGTCGGCGCCGTCTGGCGCCGCCTGACCGGCGAAGCCTTCCCGGAGCAGACGCCGGAGCAATTGCGGGCGCTCGCCGCGCCGCTCCCGGTTCCGTCCACTTCGATCTACAGCCGCTCCGACGGCGTCGTCGCCTGGCGGGCGTGCCGGCAGGCGGAAGGCCCACAGAGCGAGAACGTGGAAGTGCGAGGCGCCCATGTCGGGCTCGGTTTCAACCCCGCCGTGCTGTGGGTCATCGCCGACCGGCTGGCGCAGCCGCTCGGGACTTGGGCGCGGTTCCGGCCGAGCGCGCCGGTCGCCGCGTACTTTCCGGGCGGACGGGAGACCCGGCTCTGACGCCCCGGCGTGCGTCTCCGCCATTTCCACGACGATTCTTGACCGGAATCAACGCGCGCGGAGCCGAGCGGGGTCATAAGGATCAGTTTGAATAACCGCTAACAGAGGAAGCGTTATGCCTGTCAAGATCATTCCGCCGACGCCTTCGGCCTATGCATACCCGCTGCTCATCAAGCACCTGTTGCACGCCGCGATGGTTCGCTCGCCGGATCAGGAAATCGTCTATCGCGATCTCAGGCGGCACACCTACCGGGAATTCCGCGAACGGATCGGGCAGCTTGCGAGCGGGCTCTCCCAGATCGGCGTCGAGCAGGGCGACGTCGTCGCCGTCCTCGAATGGGACAGTGATCGCTATCACGAGTGCTACTTCGCCATCCCGATGATGGGCGCGATCATGCAGACGGTCAACGTCATCCTGGCGCCCGAAGACATCGTCCATATCGTCAACGACACCGGCGCGACGACAGTGCTGTTCAACGCCGACTTCCTGCCGCTGGTGGAGAAGCGCAGGGAGCACCTGAAGGCGGTCAAGACCTACGTCCTCATGAACGACCGCCCGGCGCCGCCGCAGACCGAATTCCCGATCAAATGCGACTACGAGACGCTGCTGTCGACCGGCTCGCCGTATCACCAGTTCCCGGATTTCGACGAGAACGCCTGCGCGACCATGTTCCATACGACGGGAACCACAGGTCGGCCGAAGGGCGTCACCTTCAGCCATCGTCAAATGGTCCTGCACACGCTGACGGGGCTCGTCGAATACGGCCTGCCGCCCACCCACGGCCGCTTCCATCGCGACGACGTCTATATGCCGATGACGCCGATGTTCCACGTTCATGCCTGGGGTTGCCCGTACACGGCCACGCTCTCGGGATGCAAGATCGTGTTCGCGGGCCGCTACGCGCCGGAGACGTTCCTCAAGCTGATACAAACCGAAAGGGTGACGTTCACCCATTGCGTCCCGACCATCCTGCAAATGCTGCTGACGGCGCCGGGAAGCGATAAGGTGGACCTGTCGCATCTGAAGATGGTGGTCGGTGGTTCGGCGCTGCCGGCGTCCTTGGCGCGGGCGGCTTTGGCCCGCGGCATCGACGTCTTCTCGGGCTATGGAATGTCGGAGACCGGCCCGATGTTGACCGGCGCGCATGTCAAGTCTCAGCACCTTGGCGGAGATTTCGAGCGGGAGGTCGCCTACCGGACGACGGCCGGCATCGCCGCGCCGATGGTGGACCTGCGCGTCGTCGACGAGAACATGGCGGACGTGCCGCATGACGGCCACGCGGTTGGCGAGATCGTCGCTCGCGCGCCCTGGCTGACCACGGGTTATCTCAATAATCCCGAGGCGTCCGAGGCTCTGTGGGGCGGCGGCTACATGCACACAGGCGACGTCGCCTCGATCGATCCGGACGGGTACATCCGCATTTCCGACCGTCTGAAAGACATCGTCAAGAGCGGCGGCGAATGGATTTCGTCGATCCTTCTCGAGAACATCATCATGGAGAAGAAGGGGGTCCGTCGCGCCGCCGTCATCGGCGTCAGGGACGTCAAGTGGGGCGAGCGGCCGCTGGCGCTGATCGTGCTCGACCCCGATCAAGTCGGCAAGATCGGCGAGGACGACATCCGGCGCCACGTCGCCTCCTACGTCGAGCGGGGCGTCATCCCGAAGATGGCGATCCCCGACAACGTGACCTTCACTGCGGAGCTGCCGCTGACCTCGGTCGGCAAGGTCGACAAAAGGAAGCTGCGGTCGGACACTCTGTGATCGCCAGGCGCGAGCGCGAGCGCCGGGGCTACTCGATCGCCGGCGCGCCGTGCGGGCCGGCGTGAGCGTGCGACTCGTGTTTCGCCCGCCGCTTCAGCGGATCGCAATAGACGAGGCGTCGCCAGCCCTCGCGGCGGAACGGCGCCCAGCGACCCTCCGGCTGCGCAAGGCGGTCGGCGATGGCGTAAAGCGTCGCCGGATGGGCCCCGAGGCCGAGGTGGCTCGAATCGACCACGATGTTTTCCGCGAGATCGCGCCGGGTCTCCACGCTGCAGCGCCACGAAACGACGCCGTCGGTCGGGCTCCAGATCGAGGTCGTCGGCACCGGCGGGGCCGCCCTCAGCGGCCCGTGGAAATCGTGCGAATCGATGCGGTGGCCGCTGGCGAACTCATAAAGGCGCCAGGCGTTCGTCGCGCGGGGATGGCCGGTGAACGGCGAGCCGAGGGTGATGACGAGACGCACCAGTTCCGGCGACTGCTTGGCGAGCTCGCGGGCGTAAAGGCCGCCCAGGCTCCAGCCGATGAGGCTCACCGACCGGCCGTGTTCGATCCAGAGTTCGCGCAGCCTGTCGTTCGCCCGCTCCATGATCCCCTCTCTGAGCCCGAAATTGAGCCCCTGGCCCCAGCCCGAGGCGGCGTAGCCGCGCGACCGCAAGAACCGGCGCATGAGGGCTGTGCTCGCGTCGCCCGCGGCCAGCCCCGGCAGCACCAGCACCGGATGCCCGTCCCCCCTGGCCGCAGCCCCCCAGACCGGGCGCATCGCCAAAGCGGCGTAATGCTCCCAAAACGCCCGAATTTCCAAGACTTGCAACATGAGCCCCGGCGCGGCCTCTTGGCGCCGCGAAGGTTCCGCGCCCGCACTCATCCCGTCGTTTCCTGACGTTTCCCAACTATTCTTATCGGAGGCAGTCTATTGCCTTGCCGATTCGGGTCAAGAACGTCGTCGAGCCTGACGCTGCGGCGGAGCCAAATTTTCCCGGGAAAACTCTCGCCGGCCGCGGCTGCGCCCGTCTCGCGGCGCTCCTTGGGTCCCGTCAGTCCGAACGGCGGCCGTCGCATCGGCGGATGCGACAAAGCGCCGCGTGCCGAGAAGAGCCGGAAGGAATATCTAACATCGCGAGCGTTCAACACCTTCGCCGCAAGGCTGCATTTGACGATTGTTTCGCCGCCGGGCGCGGGGTAACGGTGCGCAGCGCCGTCCGAGAGGACGGTCTTGGGCAATTCCAAGCGCGCTTTAGGGGAGGGACCTGCAATGATCGAAACCGGCTTACACAACCCCAACTATGGCGCGGATCGCTTCGGCTTCCGCGATCTGGCGGGCGTTCACTGGAGCCTCGGCGCGCCGCAGCTCTACGAGCACGCCCTGCAACGCCACGAGGCGCATATCGCGGCGCACGGCCCCCTCGTCGCCGACACCGGCGTTCATACCGGCCGAAGCCCGAAGGACAAGTTCATCGTCCGCGACGCCAATACCGATCCGATCGTCTGGTGGGACAACAACACCCCGATGTCGGCCGAGCATTTCGACGTCCTTCTCGCCGACTTCCTCGCCCACGCCAAGGGCAAGACCCTCTTCGCCCAGGATCTCTACGGCGGCGCGGACCCGGCCCTCCGCGTCAAGGCTCGCGTCTTCACCGAATACGCCTGGCACTCGCTGTTCATCCGCAACCTCTTGATCCGCCCGCCGGCAGAGGACGTCGCAACCTTCGTCCCCGATCTGACCATCGCCGATCTGCCGTCCTTCAAGGCCGATCCGAAGCGGCACGGGACGCGCACTGAGACGGTCATCGCCTGCGACTTCACCCGCAAGATCATTCTGATCGGCGGCTCGAGCTACGCCGGCGAGATGAAGAAGTCGGTCTTCACCTACCTCAACTACGTCCTGCCGCCGCAGCACGTCATGCCGATGCATTGCTCGGCCAATATCGGCAGGGACGGCGACACGGCGATCTTCTTCGGCCTCTCGGGCACCGGCAAGACGACGCTCTCGGCCGACCCGCACCGCACCCTCATCGGCGACGACGAGCACGGCTGGGGCAAGAGCGGCGTCTTCAATTTCGAGGGCGGCTGCTACGCCAAGGCGATCAAGCTGTCGCGCGAGGCGGAGCCGGAAATCTATGCGACCACCGAGCGCTTCGGCACGGTGATGGAGAACGTGACGCTCGATCCCGACCTGCGCATGCCCGACTTCGACGACGACTCGAAGACCGAGAACACCCGCATCGCCTACCCGCTGCATTTCATCGCCAACGCCTCGCACGACGGGACGCGCCGGCCAGCCGAAGAACGTCATCATGCTGACCTGCGACGCCTTCGGCGTGCTGCCGCCGATCGCCAAGCTCGATCCGGCGCAGGCGATGTATCACTTCCTCTGCGGCTACACCGCCAAGGTGGCGGGCACGGAGAAAGGGCGTCACCGAGCCGCAGGCGACGTTCTCGACCTGCTTCGGCGCTCCCTTCATGCCGCTGCACCCGACGGTCTACGGCAATCTCTTGCGCGACCTGGTCGCGAGGCATCACGTCGACTGCTGGCTGGTCAACACCGGCTGGACGGGCGGCACGGTCGGCGTCGGCCGGCGCATGCCGATCCGCGTGACGCGCCGTCTGTCTCGGCGCCGCGCTCGACGGCTCGCTGCATAAGGCCGCCTTCCGCACCGATCCGCATTTCGGCCTCGCCGTGCCGGAGCAGCGTGCCGGGCGTCGAGCCGCACATCCTCGACCCGATCAAGACTTGGCGCAACAAGAGCGAATTCGCCGAGACGGCGGGCCGTCTGGTCCAGATGTTCCGCGACAATTTCAAGACGTTCGAAGATCACACCGACGAGCGCGTCCGCAGCGCCGCTCCCGCGCCGCGCATCGCCCTGGTTTGAGCCTCGAGGCGGCCCGCGCGGGCGAACCTCCAGGAGCCCGAGGCGCACGGAAGCGGAGCGGAGGCGTGAAAAAAGGCCGGGCGGAACGATCCGCCCGGCCTTTCCTCGCCAACCCCGCCCGCGCCACCGCCCGCGCGCTGATTATTTCGCCGCCAGGGCGGCGATCCGTTGGCGCGCCCCGCCGACCCCGGCGGCGAGCGCGCGCGAATAATAGTTGCGCGCCGTGGCTTCGTCGCCCTTGAGCCCGGCCGCGCCGAGGCGGGTGAGCGTCGTCGCATCGTAAGTGTCTCCGAGCGCCATCAGGGCCCGAGCGTCGCCGGCCTCTGCGGCGCGTTTGAGGAAGGCTCGCGCCGCCGCGATGTCGCCCCTGGCGAAGGCGACCAGACCCTCGGCGCAGAGGCGGCGCGCGTCGTCGATCGGGATCGAGAGCGACGCGATCGGCTCGCTGTCCATGGATGGCCCGCGCAGGGCGTTGGCGAGCTTGTTGATCGCCTCCTTGGCGATCGGCCGCCCCGCGGCGGCGGCCGCCTTCTGGGGCGCGGGGGCGGCGACCGGCTGCGCGACGAACACGGGCTGCTCGACCGCCGCCTTCATCGACGCGGCGGAGGGCTGGATGCGCGGCCAGAACGCAATGACCAGAAGTCCGGCGCAACAGCCGGCGATCAGGCCCGCGACGACTTTCCACAGCATGGGCAGGGCGCGTCCTCCTCTATTGCATCAAGCCGCGCCAGCGCGTGAGGCCGTCATAGAGCCGATCGGAATCCTCGGCTTTCGGTCCTCCGCTGGCGTCGGCCGCCGCTTTCGCCGATGCGCGAAATGCATCGAGCCAAGCGTCCGCCGAGATCTTGCGTTCATCGAGCCATCCCTGCGCCGCTCCGAGCCGCGTCCAGGCCGCGATCGGCGCCGTCGCGTCGGCCGCGAGATTGACGTCGCGCCAATGATCGTCGCGGTCGCCGGTCAGGAGGGCGTCATAGCTGTCGAAAAAGACGCGGGTCACGCGCCCCAGCGCGTCAGCGCGCTGCGAGCCCGGCGTCGCGTCGAGCGCGACCAGCGCCATCGGCTCGGCGACGGTCTCGACGGAATCGCCGGAGGCGACAAGGTTCGGGCGGTCGGCGGCGACGACCCGCGCGGGCGCGTAGACCTGCTCCAGAGCCGTCGACCAGGGGATCGCGACAAGACGGTAATGGCCGTCGTCGCCGAAGCCTTCGAGCGCGTGCGCGTCCTTGGCGCCGAGCACGACGACGGCGCCGCGCTTGCCCGCCGAAAGCGCGTCGAGCGCGTCCGCCAGGGGCTCGTAGGTCGGATTGACCGAAACGCCGAGCCTCGAGAACAGAAGCTTTGCGCTGATCCCGTGGCGCTGTCGGGGTCGCCGAAACTCACAGTCTTTCCCTGGAGGTCGCCGATCGATTTCACCTCTTTCGGCGCGATGACTTCGATCGTCTCGGGGGCGAGAGGGGCGACCAACGGAGCCCGCTTCGGCCAGTCCGGCTCATATTTGACGCCGACAACAAGGGCGTCGAGCGTGACGATGGCGAAATCCGCGATGTCCGTCTTCATCACCTTGGAGATTCCCGTCGGCGACGTCGAGCCGACAATCGCGCGTCCGGGCGCGCCCTTGTCGTTGAGAACTTCGGCGAAGTCCTTCGCCATGCGGCTGGCGGCGAGGTCGTCGGGGTCCGCGAGGATCGAAAATGGCTTCGCAGGCTCGGGACTGCGGCGCAGTGTTGGCGCCGGGGGCCTGCGGATTGCGGCGCCGGCTTCGCGACAATTGCGACTTTCCCCGGATGCCGATCGCGCGATTTGATGGCCTCGCCTTGCCGCGCCGGGCGCCGTGCCACAGCACCCGCTTGCCGTTGTGATAGACCGCGTGGTTGTACGGCACCATGCCGGCGGGCCTCCGCGCGCCGCCACATCCGCCTGAATCGAAAGAAAAAGCGCCCCCGTCGCGGTCAAAGCCGCGCACACCGAGCCCCCGCGCGGCCCCATCCGCCACGCGCGTTTCAATTCGCCACACTCAGTGATTCGGGCGCCCGCCCTGACGTCTCCGCTCGTCATCGAGGCCGGAACCTGCCGGGGAAATGCGACGTCATCAAGGCAGCCCTTTTTCCCGCTTGACTGTGGCGCCGTAAGGCGCGATTCGCGGGCCCGTTCTTTTCAGGACGCTCCGGCAGCGTCGAGCGCCGCGTCGAGATCAGGCTCTTCGATCGGCCGGAGAGTCGGTCCGTCGAGATAGACGAGGCCGGCGCGCACCGGCAGCGACGGATAGAGCGGCCGCAACGCTGCGCGATAGACCGCAAGCTGGGCGACATGCGCGGCCGCCGGCCGGGGCGGCGCGGCGCCCAGCTTGAAATCGACGATCGATACGGCGGCGTCGGCGACGAGGAGGCGGTCGAGGCGGCCGCTGTAAGGCAGGTCCGCTCGCCCGGGCCTGCGTAGCACGCCGGTCAGGGCGACCTCTCCGCGCGAGCCCGGGCCGAACAGGGGGGCGAGCTCCGCCGCATCCATGACGGCTGCGACCTGAGCCGCGAGAGCGGCGCGCGCCGCCTCGGCGAGAGCGCCGCCATGCGCGTCGAGATAGGCTCTCGCCGCAACGATCCGGCGCGCGGGCGGGACGTCGGGCAGCATCTGCAAGAGCGCGTGCGCGAGCCGCCCCTCGAGAATGCCCCCGCGACCGCCCTCGCGCGCAACGCCCGCCCGAGACGGGCGCAGCGGCGGGGAAGCGGCCTCGGGCGCGGCTTTCGCCCGGAGCCAGGAGGGCGGCGCGGCATCCGCCGACGCGCCGCCTGTCTCGCCTTCGCCTTCGCCTTCGCCGGCAGGGCCTTGGCCGAAGCGCAGGATCATGTCCCCGTTTCCCCAAGGGGCCGGGCGCCTCGTCCATCGACTCCGCAAGGCCGGAATGGACGAGGTCGTGCCAGCATCCGTCCGCGCGGCCCTTCGAGTTCTCGTATCCCGCGACGACGAGGCGCTGCGCCGCGCGGGTCATCGCGACATAGAGGAGGCGCCGATGTTCGCCCGCCTCCGCCTCGCGTCTTTGGGCCCGCGCTGCGGCCAGGGCTTCGCAGTCTTCCGCGGCTTTCAGGCTCCAGGCGAACAGCGGCGGGTCGTTCGGCGAGGCGGGGGCGAGAGGCAGCAGTTTCGGGATCGTGCCGCCCGTCGGGCGCGCCGCAGGTGTCGGGCAGAAAGACGATCGGCGCTTCCAGACCCTTGCTCGCGTGGACGGTCAGCACCCGCACGCCGTCGCTCTCGGCCTCCATGTCGCGCTTGATCGCGGCGTCGGTCGCCTCGACCTCGGCGAGGAAGAGGGTCAGCGAGGGCGCTTCGCTCTGCTCGTGGTCGAGCGCCAGCGCCAGGAACTCGTCGATCGGATCGGAGGCGTCGGGCCCGAGCCGCCCGAGGAGGGCCCGTCGGCCGCCGTCCTCGCCGAGGAGCCGGGCGTAAAAGGCGAAGGGCGTCAGCGTTCTCGCCCGCTCCCGCCAAAGCCCGAGCCGCCGCGCCGCCTCGCCCGCGCGCTCCTCGCCGGAGGCCGCGAGCGCGGAAGCGAGCGGGCCGCGCCGATCCGCCGCGAGCGCGAACAGGTCGTTTTCCTCGAGGCCGATCAGCGGCGACTTGAGGGCGCAGGCGAGCGTCAGGTCGTCGTCCGGGGTCAGCGCCGCCCGGCCGGCGGCGATGAGGTCCATCACCGCGATATGGTCGCGCAATTTGAGCCGGTCGGCGCCGGCGACCTTCACATGCCCGCTTTTCAGCGCGCGGATCATCGCCTCGAAGAAGGCGTTGCGGCTGCGCACCAGGATCATCACGTCGCCGGGGCGGATGCGACGAGGCGCGCCGGTCTTTCCGTCGACGACGCGCTCGGGCGAATCCGGCGCGAGCCAGTTGGCGATCGTCCCGGCGATCCGGCCCGCCAGAATGACCGGCGGATCGTCGCGCGAGGGCTCATCGAGCGGCATGCGCCAGTCTTCCGGGTCGGGCTCTTTCGCCGCGACGAGCGTCGGCCACAGCTCGACGACGCCCTTCATCTCGCCGCGGATCGCCGTGTGAACGGGCGGCGGCTCGCCCGCGGCGGCGACGCCGCGCCAGGCCGCCTCCGACTCGAAACGTCTTGTCGACGGCAGCGAGAATAGTCGGCGAGCCGAGCGGAAGGAGAAATTGAGCGGCACGGTCTGCGAAGGGCCGTTCCGCCTCGCGATGGCGCCTTTCGAAAAAGCGCTTCATCTCCGCGAACTTCTCCGGCGCCGCGCCCTGGAAGGAAAAGATCGACTGCTTCTCGTCGCCGACCGCGAACACGGTTCGCCGGGCCGAGCGCGCGCCCGCGCCGGCGAAGAACTCCGCGGTCAGGGCCGCGAGAATGCGCCATTGCTCGGCCGAGGTGTCCTGCGCCTCGTCGACGAGCAGATGGTCGAGCCCGTAGTCGAGCTTGTGCATCACCCAGGCGGCGCTCGGGCGCGTCATGAGCGCGAGCGCGCGCGCGATCTGGTCGTCGAAATCGAGCGCGCCACGCTCGGCCTTCGCCTCGGCGAAACGGTCAGGATCGTCTTGGCGACGGCGAACAAGGCCTCGCTGCGTTCGAGCGCTCTGCGCGGCGCGCCGCTTGTCGCGCAACGCGGTCAGACGGTCCTGCTCCGTGTGGAGATCAGCCTCGAGATCGGGGAAGTTCTCGCGCAGCCTCTTGGTGGTCAGATGGCCCTTCGCGCCGCCGCGCGGCTCGCCGTCCTTGGTGAAGAACGCGTCGAGCAGCGCCTCGATTCGCGCCGCCGGTTCGCTCTGGTCGTCGGCCGCGCGAAGCTTCGCCGCGAAATCGCGGTCCGTGCTCTCGCCGGCGTCGAGCCCCTGCGCCCAGGCCTGGCGACTTTTTCGGCCGATGTCGCCGCCGAGCATCTCGGCCTCGACGCTCGCCGTCGTGGTTTCCGGCGAAAGGCCGAGACGGGTTCGCAACGCCTCCGCATAGTCTGCCGCGTCGTCGAAGGCCTCGAAGATCTCGCCGAAACCCTGCGCCTCGCTGAGCAGCTTGTCGAAGGTGAAGGCGCCGGCCTCGCGCGCGACGAACTCCAGCGCGTTCGCTTCCGTCGACGAGGCTTCGAGCGCGGCGATCGCGCGGTCGCGCGCCTCCTCCATCAGCGCCTTCGCCTCGCTCTCGTCGATCACCTTGAAATGGGCGGGGACGTTCGCCTCGAACGGGAAGAGCTGCAGGAGCCGCTCGCAGAAGGCGTGCAGGGTCTGGATCTTCAGTCCGCCCGGCGTCTCGATCGTGCGGGCGAACAATCGCCGGGCGAATTTGAGCTCGTCGAGTCCGGGCCTCTCCGCGCCGGATTCGACGATCGCCGCCGTCAGCGCCTCGTCGCCGAGGCTCGCCCATTCGGCCAGCGTCTTGAAGATGCGGCCCGCCATATTGGCGGCGGCGGCCTTGGTGAAGGTGAGGCCGAGGATCTGCGCGGGCGGCGCGCCTTTGAGGAGCAGCCGCAGCACGCGCTGGGTCAAGACATGCGTCTTGCCGCTGCCGGCGTTGGCCGAGACCCAGGCCGAGGCGGACGGGTCCGACGCCGTCGCCTGCGTCCTGCGCAGCGGCTCGGGGATGACGAGACGGCGGCTCATGGCGCGTCTCCCGCGTCGCCGTTCGCTCCGCCGCCCGTCGCCGACCATTCCTTGACCCGCGCGAGATGGTCATAGTCGGAGAACCGGCCGGCGAATTTCGGGAAGGGACGCGAAAGATAGGGCGTCTCCGGCTTTGCGAACGCGTCGAGCAGCGCCTCGAGCTCGGCGAAATGCGCCTCCGCGAGCTCGGCGACGACGGCCTTCGCGCCCGCCGCGTCGCGCTCCACGCCGCCGTCCGGGCCGCCGAGCTTGAGATAGAGGGCGCGCGGAGGGGTCATGGTCTCAAGGCCCTCGAAGCCGCCGCGCATCAGGATCGCGGCTTCCAGTGTCAGTTGCGGCGCAAAGCCGATCTTCACTTCCTTCGGTCCCGGCGGCTGGCCGCTCTTATAGTCGATCAGCGTCGCCCCGCCGAAGCGCAGCACGTCGATGCGGTCGGCGCGCGCGGTCAATCGGAACGGTTTGCCATCGCCGAGCGGGAAGACGAGCTCGCCCTGGCGCTCGACCCAGATGCGTTCGAATCGCGCCGCGGTTCCTCGATTCGAAACCGAGGACGAAGTCGATCGCCTTCTCGATATTGGGCCAGTCGAGCCCCTCGAAAGCCGGGTGTTCGAGCAGCGCGGCGAAGCGCGCGCGGGCGAGGCGGACAAGAACCTCCCGCGCCTCCGTCGGCAACGCGCTCGACGGGTAGCGCTCGGCGAAGTCCTGCAGCGCGGCGTGCCAGGCCTCGCCCGCCTCGCGCGCGCCAGGTTCGCGTTCGACCGGCTCCATCGCCTGAAGCCTCAGAATGCGCTCGGCATAGATCGCGTAAGGATCGCGGCGCAGGGTCTCGACCCGGGTGACGCTGAGCGAGCGCGGCCGCATTTCCACGGGCGGGCGCGGCGCAGGCCGCTTGACGGGCGCGAACTCCGGCCGGCTGGTCGAGCGCGCGGGCCCAACGGAGGTACGACTCGCCGCGTCCGAGGCCGCCTCGATCGCCTTCGCGCCGGCGGCCGCCTCGATCCGCTGGAGAAAGCGCGAGGCGACGGTCGGCTCGCCGCTCCGCTTCTTCGCGCGGCTGAGGAACGACCTCGCGCGCGCCGAGCGCGGCGACAAAATCATGCGCGGTTTGTCCGATGCGCCGCTCCGGCGCAGAAAGTCCGAGCTTGGCGCGCATCGGCCGGTTGAGAAAAGCGTCGGTCTCGACCGCTGGCGGCCAGACATTTTCGTCGAGCCCCGCCAGCAGCGCCCGATCGAACGAGAGCAGGCGCGCTTCGAGCAGACCCAGAATCCTGAGGCGCGGATGGCCGCCGCGGGCAGGGGGCGCGCGAACGCCGGCGAGCGCATCGTCGATGAGAGCGGCGTATTCGGGGAGCGTGCAGGCAAAGCCGTCGCCCGCCGCCTCGCTCCATTCGTCGAAAAGCTGATCGAGCGTCTCGAGCCCCTGCGGCGCCGACGCCTCGGCCTCGGGCGCCGCCAGGATCGCGCCGAGAGCGGACCGATGCGCTTCCAGCCGGGCGCGGAGCGAAGCCGCCGGAACAGCGCGCAAAGGTTCGAGCGCCGCGACGAGCTCGCGCGCGAGCCGTTCGGCCGCGACGCGCTCCTCTTCGCCGATCGTCCGGATCGCGGGATGCGCGTGGCGGTCCCCGGCCGCCGCCCGCGCGGCGGCGAAGGCCTTGTCGAGATCGTCGAGCGCTCGCATCGGCGCGGCGCGCAAGATTCCGAGCTCGAGCGCGCGGGCCGCGGCTTCGCAATCCGCGGGCGCGCGGCCGAAGCGCGCCGCCGGATGGACGATCAGCGCCTGGGCGGAGAGCGGCGTGAGGTCGACCGCCGCCTCGAGGACGAGCCGGCTGAGCGCGCCGGCCTCGCTCTCGCCGAGCGTGCGTCCGGCCGAGTCCTCGGCCTCGACGCCCCAGCGCGCGAGCTCCGCCGACACGCGCCGGGCGACCGACGGATCGGGGGTGATGAGCGCGGCGGTCTTGCCCGGCGTCTCCAGGACCTCGCGCATGGCGATGGCGAGCGCCAGCGCCTCCTCGGTCTCGGCATCGGCGACGATGATCGAGACGCCCTCCAGCGCCGCGGCGACCGCGGAGTCCGAAAGCGCCGCGTCCCGGTCGCGCCAGCTGTCGGTCGAGTTCGGCGGGACGGAGCGCTTCGCTCACAAAGGCCGAACGAGCGGCGAGCCGGGGCGGCGGCGCGCCCAGCGTCTTCACCGCGTTGCGTTCGACGCCGATGCGCCCAATCAGGCGATGCAGCAGGGCCTGCGGATGGCCGGCGAGCCCCATTGCGGCTTCATCCCCGGCGCCGATCATCGCCCAGGCGCGCTCGTCGAGGTTTAGGTCGAGGCCCGGCAGCACCACCGCGCCCTGATCGCTGCGGGCGATCGCCGCGATGAGTTCGGCGGTGGCGCGGTTCGCGCCGGTGGAGCCCGCGATGATCGTGGGCCCGCTGCGTGCGCGGCTCTCGAGCCCTTCGATCTCGGCCCGCACCATGTGTGCGACGCGCTTGGCGCGATCGATGAGCCCTTTTTCCTCGAGCCACTGCGGCCAATGGGCGAAGGCGATCTCGAGAAAGTCGAGGGTGATGCGCCAGTAGGTATCGTAGGCCTCCGGGGCGAGCGTTTCGAGCCTTCGCCAATCGACGCCCTCGATGATCATGTCGTCGATCAGCGTGGCGAGGTCGCCCGCGAGCGCATAGGCCTCAGCCGGGGTCGTGGCGACGAGCGCCGGCTCGCGCGCATCGAAGACGAGCCCGTCGGCCCTTGCGCCGCGGATCGCCCCGCCCAAGGCCCGGCCCCAGGCGCGAACGAGGACGGCGAGCGTGTGGCGGCGGGTGAGCTCGCCGACCGCGGGCGGGAGCCCGGCGCGCGGCGCCTCTTCGCCCGCCGGCTCGAGAAACGTCGCCGCCTCGTCGGGTTCGAAGGCGCCGAGCGGAGCGATTCGCGGCAGGAGAACGCTCTCGCCGCCGCTCGCCGCGAGCAGCGCCTCGGCCAGGCCTGAGGCGGCGCGCCGGGTCGGCACGTAGATGGTGGCCCCGGCCAGCGCCAGCGGCCCGCCCGCGCCCGGAAAGCCCTCGATCAATTCGCCGTCGAGCAAGGCGCGGGCGAGCGTCGGCAGGAACGGCGCGCCGGGGGGAATCGTGAAGACGCGAGGATCGCGAATTGGCATGGGCGATTGTCCGGCGGGGCGGAGGGGAAGACAAGCCGCCCTGTGGACAGCGCGCCTTCGCCGCCTCAGCCGCCAAGCGCCGCGGCGAGCCGATCCCAATGCGCGTCCTTTCCGGGAATCCCGAACCGCAGGCGGTCGGGCGCGTCGGCGAAGAGGCGGACCAGAATGCCCGCTTGGAGCAGCCGCTCAAAAGCCTCGCCCGCGTCCTTGCGCTCCGCGAGGCGAAACAGCCGCGTTCCGCCGAGGACGCGCCAGCCGCTCGCCTGAAGCAGCGCGTCGAGCCGCTTCGCCTCTCTTGCGAGCCGCGCGCCCATCGCATCGGTCCAATCCAGGTCGTTGAGCGCTTTGGTCCCGATCGCGATCGCCGGCCCGCTGACGGGCCAGGGGCCGAGCGCCGTCCGCAACCTCTCAGCCCAGTCAGACGAAGCGATCGCGAAACCGAGGCGGAGCCCCGGAAGGCCGAAGCTCTTGCCGAAAGAGCGCAACACGACTGCGCCGTGCGCGGGCATGACCGGGACCAGGCTTTCCTTGGCGCCGTCGAAATCGGCGAAGGCCTCATCGACGATCAGGACGCCTCCGCGCCGGTCGAGCCGCTCATGCAGATCGAGAAGATCGTCGCGGCGCTCGATCAGTCCGTCGGGGTTGTTGGGATTGACGACAATCGCGACTTTGAAGTCGGCCAAGTCCTCCAGCCACTTCGACCTGACGACGCGGGCGCCGGCCGCGGCGAAGGCTTCCGCGTGGCCGCTGTAGGTCTGACCGAGCACGCCGACGGCGCCGCGCGGCAGGATGCGGGCCAGCGCCTGGATGAGCGCCTGCGAGCCCGGCCCCGCGACCACGTGTTCAGCCGTCCCACCGTAACGGTAGGCGGCGGCGGCCTCGAGTTCCTCGATCGCCTCGCGTCCCGGCAGCCGCGTCCAGACGTCGGGCGCGAGATCGGGCAGGGGATAGGCGTGCGGATTGACGCCGGTCGAGAGATCGATCCACGGCTTCGGCGCGTCGGGGACGAGCCGGCGGGCGACGTCGAGCGCGCCGCCGTGATAAGCAAAGGCTTCGTAGCCCGCCGCGCTGGTCCAACCCGCCATCATGTCCCTTTCGGAATCGCTGCCGCTCGCGCTCGCCGCTCTCATGCTCGAGGCGCTCGTCGGCTATCCGGCGCCTCTCTATCGCGCGGTGGGCCATCCCGTCACCTGGATCGGCGCATGGCTCGGGTGGCTCGAGGCGCGGCTCAACCGGCCCGCCATGGGCTTCGCCGCGCGCCGCGCCATGGGCGCGCTCGCGCTCATCGCCGCTCTCGCGCCGGTCGCGCTCGCGTGCCTCGCGGCGACGCGCCTCCTCGCGCCTCTGGGCGGGTTCGGCTTCGCCGTTCTCGCTCTTCTCGCCGCGAGCCTTCCGGCGCAGAAGAGCCTCCATGCTCACGCGCGCGCCGTCGCCGACGGCCTCGACGAGGGCCTCGGCGAGGGCCGCCGCGCGGTTTCGATGATCGTCGGGCGTAATCCGGACGTCCTCGACGCGGCGGGGGTGGCGCGCGCGGCGATCGAGAGTCTCGCCGAGAATTTCTCCGACGGCGTCGTCGCGCCCGTCCTCTGGACCGCGCTCGGGGGCCTCACGGGCGGGGCGCTCTACAAGGCGGTCAACACCGCCGACAGCATGATCGGCCATCAGGACGAGCGCTACGCCGCCTTCGGCTGGGCGTCGGCGCGGCTCGACGATCTCGTCAATCTGCCGGCATCGCGGCTCGCCGCGCTGTGGCTCGTGCTCGCCGCTTTTCTCCTGTCCGACGCCTCGCCCTTCGAGGCGGCGCGCGCGGTGCGCCGGGACGCCTCGAAACACCGCTCGCCCAACGCCGGCTGGCCGGAAGCCGCGCTGGCCGGCGCGCTCGGCTTGAAGCTCGCCGGGCCGCGCGTCTATGGGGAAACGCTGGTCGAGGACGCCTTCATGGGGCAAGGGCGGCGCGAGGCGACCGCCGCCGACATCCGCAGCGCGCTGAGGCTCTACCAAGTCGCTTGCGCAATCGAAGCCGCCGCACTGGCGATCCTGGCGGCGATTGTTTGAAATCCGCCGTTCGTGCGGTGTCGGTCTTTGAAGCGCAGAGGAAATTGCGAGGGAAGCGCGAACATCGGAGCCAATTGCGCGCCCCGTTCTCCCCATAGCCCGTCGTTAGACGGGCGTTCTTCCGAACGCCCTATGGTGGAAGAAGGTGTCGCCGCAGGCGACGGAAGGTGCGCGCAAGCGAATGAGAACTCATCCGGCCGCGCTTTCAGCGCGTCCCCCTTCCCCCGCAAGGGGGGAAGGGGGCGCGAGGCCCTCAAACGCCGGAGCCTACCGCGCGGCCTTCATCATCCCGTCGCAATCGAGTTGCGCCTCGAGATGGTCGGCGAGCGCATCGAGCGTGGCCTCGACCGTCGCCTCGTAGGCGAGGCTAGAGGCCGCGCCGAGCCACGCGAGCCAGGCGGCGCGCTGGCGGTCGTCGGCGAAGAGCCCGTGCACATAGGCGCCCATCACGCGGCCGTTCGGCGCAATCGCCCCGGCGAGCCGCCCGTCGGCGAAACGCAGGAGCGGGCGAGCGCAGTCCGGGCCGCTCGTTTGGCCGACATGCATCTCGTAACCCAAGAACGGCGCGTCGTTGACGACGCACTGGCCCTCGATCAGGCGAAGCGTCTTCTCGCCGGTCAGCACGGTCTCGACGTCGAGAAGGCTCAAGGCCTCGACCGCTCCCGCCGGCCCCTCGACGCCATCCGGATCCGCGACGCGCCGCCCCAGCATCTGATAGCCGCCGCAAATTCCGAGGACGCGCCCGCCGCGCCGCACATGGGCGAGACAATCGATGTCCCAGCCCTGCTCGCGAAAGAAGGCGAGATCGGCGATGGTCGCCTTGCTGCCCGGCAGGATGACCCAATCGGCGACCGGGATCGGCTCGCCCGGCCGCACGAAGACGAGCCGCACGCCGGGCTCCATCCGCAGGGGATCGAAGTCGTCGAAATTGGCGATGCGCGCGAGCCTCGGCACGGCGATCGTGACCGGCGCTTCAGCCCGCGCCTTCGCCTCGCCGAGGCCGAAAGCGTCCTCCGCCGGCAGGCGAGACGCGGCGGGGAAGAAGGGCGCGAGGCCGAAGGCGCGCCAGCCCGTACGCTGCGAGAGCGTCCTCATGCCGCCCTCGAACAGGCTCGCGTCGCCGCGGAACTTGTTGACGATGAAGCCTGCGATCATCGCCGCGTCTTCCGGCTCGAGCGCCGCCTTCGTCCCCAGAATTTGCGCGAAAATGCCGCCGCGGTCGATGTCGCCGATGAGGACGACCGGGCAAAAGGCAGCGCGCGCAAAGCCCATGTTGGCGATGTCGCCCTCGCGCAGGTTGATCTCGGAGGCGCTGCCCGCGCCCTCGACGAGGACGAGGTCGGCCTCGGCGCTCAGCCGCGCATAGCTGTCGAGCACTGCGCCGATCAGCTTCGGTTTGAGCGATTGATATTCGCGCGCCCTGGCATTTCCGATCGCGAGGCCCCGAACAACGACCTGGGAGCCGATCTCGCTCTGCGGTTTTAAGAGCACCGGATTCATGTGGACGCTCGGTGGAACGCGGCAGGCCAGCGCCTGCAGCGCCTGCGCTCGCCCGATCTCGCCCCCGTCCTGCGTGACAGCTGCGTTGTTCGACATGTTTTGGGGCTTGAACGGCCGCACGGAAAGCCCCCGCCGCGCATAGGCGCGGCAGAGGCCGGCGACGATCAGCGATTTGCCGACGTCCGACCCCGTCCCCTGGAACATCAGCGCCCGGGCGGTCAAAACTCGACGCCCTCCTGCGCGCGCACGCCCGCGGCGAAATGATGTTTGACGAGGCCGAACTCGGTCACGCAATCGGCCGCATCGATCAGATCCTGCTTGGCGTTTCGCCCGGTGACGACGACATGCAGGCCCGCCCGGCGCGTCCGCAAGACTCCGACCACCTCGGCGAGCGGCAGATAGTCGTAGCGCAGCGCGATGTTGAGTTCGTCGAGCACGAGGAGGCGGATCGAGGGATCGGCCATCATGCGCTCGGCTTCGCCCCATGCGGTTTCAGCCGCCGCGACGTCGCGGGCGCGGTCCTGCGTCTCCCAGGTGAAGCCCTCGCCCATCGTGCGCCACTCGACCTGAGCCCCGAAGCGCTCGATCGCCGCACGCTCGCCGGTCGACCATGCACCCTTGATGAACTGCACCACGCCGACGCGAAACCCCCGTCCCAGCGCCCTCAGCGCGAGCCCGAAGGCCGCGGTCGATTTGCCCTTGCCCGGGCCGGTGTGGACGATGAGCAGCCCCTTCTCGGCGATCGGCTTTGCCGCGACCTCCGTGTCCTGCGCCGCCTTGCGCTTCATCATCTTGGCTTTGTGCCGGTCCTCGGCGTCCGTCATGATCGATCCGCGCGCTGGCGTTCGGCGAAGGCGGGTCGGGTCTCCTTCCCCCTTGTAGGGGGGCCGGGAGGGGGCGCGCGCCACGCAGAACCGATTAGCGCCCCACAATCCGTATGCGACCCAAAGAACTGAGGCCGCGCAAGCAGGGCGCTGCGATTCAGGCTCGGCGCGCCCCCCCCAACCCGACCCGCCCCGCCCCATGAAAGGGGGGCGGGGGAGAGCCCGCGGCTCGCCGAGTCCATCCGAAAGCGGACCGCATTAGCAGGATTTGTCGAGGCGGTCCAAACGAGGCTCCGCCTCCTTCAGGGCAGATCGCGCAGGAACTGGATGATCGCCGCGTTGACTTCGCTCGCGCGCTCCTGCTGGGTCCAGTGGCCGCAGCCGGGCAGCATGACCGAGCCCCTGAGTTCGGGAACGAAGGTCTTCAGATTGGCGATGATCTTGTCCATGCCGGAGAAACTGACCACGAGGTCCCGGTCGCCCGCGACATAAAGCGCTGGAACCGTCACCCGAAGCCCGGCGAGGGGCGCCATGAGCTCCCAGTCGCGGTCCATGTTCCGATACCAGTTGAGGCCGCCGCGAAACCCGGTGCGCGCGTATTCGCCGGCGTAGAGGTCCACGTCGGCCTCCGTCAGCCAGGTGGGCAACCGCTCCGGCGCGGCCCGACGGGTGAGAAAGCCGCCGCTCCGCGGAACCATGCCCGGCGCAGTGTCCGGCGTGCCGTCGCTCTCCCTCGGCGGAGCGTCTCCCGATCCGGAATAGAGCAAGGTCCGAAGGGTATGGCGGGGATCGAGTTCGAACTCCGCTTCCGCGACGCCGGGCTCTTGAAAGTAGAGCATGTAGAACTGCGACCGCTCGGTCTGCGGCATTGCGCGGGTCGGCGGGGCGGCGCCCCGCGGTAGAAACGGCACGCTCAAGGCCGCGACGCCACGGAAGATGCCGGGGCGCAGGAGCGCCGCACGCCAAGCAACCGGCGCGCCCCAGTCATGGCCGACGATGACGGCCCGTTCGGCCCCGAGCGCGGCGACGACGCCGACCATGTCGCCGACCAGGTGAAAGAGCGTATACTTTTCGATGTCGTCGGGCTGGTCGGTCTGCCCGTAGCCGCGCATGTCCGGCGCGACCGCGCGGTAGCCGGCCCCTGCGGTCCACAAGATTCTCGTCGAGGTCCAAAGCCTCCTCAGGCCGCAAAGCGCGCTGCGCGAGCCGGAGCTCGTGGGCCGGGTGACGGCTTTGATGGCGGCGGCCCCGTAGGCGCCGCGCTGACCCCTTCGCCTCCAAATACGCCTTTTCATTCGCTGTTAACCATGACAACCTGCAATGCCAAGGCCGTTCCGGGTCTCGGCTTGACGAAAAAACGGGAGAAACACGATGGCGACAGTGGTCGCAACCCTCGCGGTGGGCAACATGGACACTTGGCTGAAGGGCGGAGATGAACGCAAAGCCCTGTTTAAGGATTTTTGTTCGAGCTATCGTATTTTCAGACACGCCGAGGCAAATCGCGTTTCGATCGTCGCCGAGAATGTGGACCTTGCCAAAATGAAAGCGATGCTTGGTACGCCGGAAAACGCAGCGCTAAGGGCTAAACACACTGTCATCGACCCAATCGAGGTCTACATCGAGGTTGAAGGCGGCAAGTGATCGGCCTTACGCAGGGGTGTCAAGACTGATCGGGCTGAATGGGCCGGAATTGCGGCCTCCGATGTTCCGGCCTTCGGCGCCATCGCGCTTCCCGCGACGCGATTGTCGGAGGTCGGCAACCCTGCAGGTTCATTCTCGCACTCGAATTCGGCGAAGCCTTATGCCATGCATTGACCATCGGCGCCTCGCGTGGCGGGTCCCGCGAGTCGAGATCTTACCCGCCGGTCTTTGGGCGTTCTCCTCCGCGAACCGAAGGCGCGAGGCCGTGACCGAACTTTCCTCCCCCGTCCGCAAGCGCGAAGGGCGCCTCTCGGCCGAGACGGTCGCCGCGCTCAACGCCGATCTCGCCGCCCGGTTCGGCAACCGCTTCACCGCCTCCGAAGCGATCCGCCGGCAGCATGGCCACACCCTGACCTGGCTCGAGAACCAGCCGCCGGACGCGGTCGTGTTCGCCGAGAGCAGGGACGACGTGATCGATCTGGTAAAACTCTGCGCCAGGCGCGACGCGCCGATCGTGCCTTTCGGCGTCGGCTCGTCGCTCGAGGGCCACGTCAACGCCCCGCACGGCGGCGTATCGCTCGACTGCTCGCGCATGAACGCGGTCCTCGCGGTCAACGCCGAGGATCTCGACTGCGTGGTCGAGCCCGGCGTCACCCGCAAGCAGCTCAACGACTATCTGCACGACACGGGCCTCTTCTTCCCCATCGACCCGGGCGCCGACGCTTCGCTCGGCGGCATGGCCTCGACGCGGGCCTCGGGCACCAACGCCGTGCGCTACGGCACGATGAAGGACCTCGTGCTCTCGCTCGGCGTCGTCACCGCCGACGGCGCGTATGTGCGCACCGGTTCGCGGGCGAAGAAATCGTCGGCCGGCTACGACCTCACCCATCTCTTCGTCGGCGCCGAGGGCACGCTCGGCGTCATCGTCGAGATCGCGCTGAGGCTCTCCGGAATCCCTGAGGCGATCTCGGCCGGGACCTGCACGTTTCCCGATGTTCGTTCCGCTTGCAATGCGACGATCGAGACCATCCAGTCCGGCCTGCCGATCGCCCGCATCGAACTCCTCGACGCCTTGTCGGTGCGCGCCTTCAACGCCTACGCCCACCTGAGCCTGCCGGAAGCGCCGATGCTGCTGGTCGAGTTCCACGGCACCGAGAGAAGCGTCGCCGAACAGGCGAGCCGCTTCGGCGAGATCGTCGCCGACAATCGCGGCGGGAATTTCATCTGGGCGACGAAGCCGGAGGACCGCACAAAACTCTGGCAGGCGCGCCACGACGGGTTCTGGGCGCAGATGAGCCTGAGGCCCGGCGCGCGGCCCTTCGCCACCGACAGCTGCGTGCCGATCTCGCGCCTCGCCGACTGCGTCGAAGAGACGCTCGCCGACATCGCGGCCAGCGGCCTCATCGCCCCGATCGTCGGCCATGTCGGCGACGGCAATTTCCACGTGAGCCCGCTCGTCGACATGACCAACCGGCACGAGATCGACGCCGCCGAAGCCTTCGCCTCCCGCCTCGCCCACCGCGCCATCGCCATGGGCGGCACCTGCACCGGCGAGCACGGCGTCGGCCAGAAGAAGATCGCCTTCATGGAGGACGAACACGGGGCGCCAGCCTTGGATTTGATGCGCCGGGTGAAGGCGGCGTTCGATCCGCAGAACCTGTTCAACCCGGGCAAGGTGTTCGCGATATAGGGGGGCACGCGTTACTTCCCCCTCGCCCCGCTTTGCGGGGAGAGGGTCGGGGTGAGGGGCGAGGCGATTGGCCAAGGTGGGGCCTTGCCGAGTTCATTCGACGATCGGGAACAATCTCCTCATTGCGCCTCTTGAACCTCTCGGGGTCTCGAAGCGAGGCTCGGCCGAGACTTCAGACAGGAGGTTGCATGACGAAGATCGCTGTTCTCGCGTGGGGCTCACTCGTGTGGGATCCCCGGGATCTGCAAGCAGCGGAAAAATTCGCGCCGAACGGCCCGCTGCTGCCGATCGAGTTCTGCAGAATCTCGGGCGACGGACGACTGACGCTGGTCATCGACGAAACGTTCGGCGCTGTCTGCACGACCTATTCCGCCCCGAGCGCGATCGAAGATCTCGATGCGGCGATTGATAACCTCAGGGCCCGGGAAGGGATGCAAAACGCAAGGGGAGTTGGTTTCGTCGAACTTGCCTCGGGCGAACAAAGCGACGTCGCCATTGGGCGCCGTCCGAAAGCTGTCGCGACGATCGCGGCCTGGGCGCAATCGAATGGCTATGACGCGACAATCTGGACCGCGCTGGCGAGCAACTTCGACGAGCCTCACAAGGCCGGCGAGCCGTTCTCCGTCACCGCGGCGATCCGGTATCTCGAAACGCTGGAAGGACAGGATGCCGCCAGGTTCGCTTCGGCGCTGGCCTATATCCGGAATGCGCCGCCCGAGGTCGAGACGCCGGTTCGCGATGAAGTCAACAAGCGCTGGCCGGCGTGAGCTGCTCGGCCGGGCCGCGCGGGAGGCGAGTCGTCCGCGACGCGTGGTAGGCGTTTGCGGTGTGCGGGGCGGGCCGTCATCGCGACCGCCGGGCTTGACCAAGGGGGAAGCGACGCGGCGATCCGCCGCCGCACGCCTCGGCGAGTGCGCGGTCATCAAGCCATCACGTATGCAGCGCTCACGTTCCCCGGTTGCGCGCGGCCTCGAGGGCGGCGAGGAGCTCGCGAGCGGTCACGGTGTTCGGATGATTGGGGCCGAGGCTCTTTTCGAAGATCGAGAGCGCGCGGCGGGAGAGAGATTCGGCCTCGCCGAGGCGGTCTGTTCTGTGCAGCAAGCCCGCGAGATTGGCGAGCCGAATTGCCGCATTGGGATGATCCGGACCATACGCACTCTCGTCGATCTTGAGCGCGCGGCGCAGTAGTGGCTCGGCTTCGACTGGACAATTCGTCTGTCCGAGCACGGTCGCGAGATTACCAAGGCGAATTGCCACATTGGGATGATCTGGCCCATAGCTCGCCTCATCGATCCCGAGCGCACGCCGATAAAGCGACTCGGCCTCACCGAGGCGCTGCGTTGCTTGAAGCAGGCCAGCAAGATTGTTGAGCGCCACCGCGGTACGGGGGTGGTTCGGCCCGTGGCTCTTGTCGAATATCGCTAGCGCGCGGCGGCAAAGCGGCTCGGCTTCGGCCCCGCGGTTCGTTTGCTCGAGCAAGCCCGCGAGATTGTTGAGGCGGATCGCGACGTTCGCATGATCTGGACCCAAGCTCGCCTCGTCGATCTTGAGCGCGCGGCGCATGTGGTGCTCGGCCTCGTCGAGACGGTTTGTATCGCGGAGCAATTCCGCGAGGTTGCTCAGGCGTATGGCCACCTTTGGATGATTTGGACCAAATCTCACCTCGTCGATGGCCAACGCGCGGCGCAGGAGCGGCTCAGCCTCGCTAACGCGGTTGGTGTCTCCGAGCAGGAGTGCGAGATTACTGATGCAGTGATTTTCGCGACTGCTGGATCGTCCGGACCGCAACGCAATTCGTTGATCTCAATAGCACGGCGCATAAGTGGCTCGGCCTCGGCATAGCGGGCCTTAGGCGACGCCCAAAAATAGCCGAATTCGGAATTTGCGAGTTTACTGGCATCGGCTGTTTAGCGGATTCCCGAGTGCGAGGCGAGCGTCTATATCGTGATGATGATAGACAAATCATCCCTGCGCGTCCGGTTTGACGCGCTTCGGCCTTCGCTGGACGAGCGACGCCGGCGGTTGAGCGCGGCGGCGGAGGCGAAGGCGGCGGGCTACGGCGGGATTGCGGCGGTCGCGCGCGCGACGAAGGTCGCCCGGAGCACGATTGGGCGCGGTCTGAAGGACTTGCGGAACCCCGGCTCCTTGACGGGAGAGGTGCGGCGCAAGGGCGGGGGCACTCCTCGGTTGACGGTCAAGGACCCGACGCTGTTGGAGGACTTGCAACGATTGCTCGAGCCGGCGACGATGGGCGACCCGATGCGGCCGTTGCGATGGGTCTCCAAGAGCCACGACAAGCTGGCGACGGCGCTTCGCGCCATGGGTCACAAAGTGAGTTCCTCGACCATTCCCAAGCTGCTGGAGGAACTGAAATATTGTCGCCATTCCAACCGCAAGACCAAGGAAGCCGGCAAACATCCTGATCGCGACGCCCAGTTCGAATATATCAACGCGAAGGTCGAGGCGTTTCAGGCGGCCGGCGAACCCGTGATATCGATCGACGCGAAGAAGAAGGAATTGCTGGGCGAATTCAAGAACGGCGGTAGCGACTATGGGCCGCAGGGCGAACCGATCGAGGTCAACGCTCACGATTTCGAGGACAAGGAGTTGGGCAAGGTCGTCCCTTACGGGGTCTACGACATCGGCGCCAACCTCGGCTATGTCAGCCTCGGAATTGACCACGACACCGGGGAGTTCGCCGTCAACGCCGTCCGATGCTGGCTCGATCAGATGGGTTGGAAGCTCTATCCCGGGATGAGGCGCCTGATGATCACGGCCGACGGCGGCGGCTCCAATGCTCATGAATCCCCTCATTTTAAAAATGGCCAGATTTCGGCACTTTTTGGCCCTTCAATGTGAGATCAAGGGAACGAAAACGCGGCTTTTGGAAGGGCGCGCCCTCATCAGCGATGATCGCGACGCAAAATCCGGTGCCGCAAAACTCGCAAGACGAGTATCTCGGGATCAAGATACGTATCTGAGGTTGCAAATTGCCTGCGACGAAAAATGAGGGGATGGCTGAGGCTCCAATGGTTCACGGCTGCGGCTCTGGAAGTTGGCCCTCCAACAACTCGCGGACGAAACCGGTCTGATCATTCAGGTTTGCCACTATCCGCCAGGGACTTCGAAGTGGAACAAGATCGAGCATCGCATGTTCTGCCACATCACGCAGAACTGGCGCGCGACGCCACTCCTCAGCCTCCTCATCGTCATCGAACTGATCGCCAACACCACGACGAAAACCGGTCTCAAAATCCGCTGCGAACTCGATAGCAACACCTATCCAAAGGGCATCAAGGTCTCGGACGCGGAAATGGCGACCCTCAACATGACCCGAGACTCATTCCATCCAGAATGGAACTACAGCATCTCGCCGAGGTTTCACGAAATGAAGCAATAGTTTTTGGGCATCGCCTTAGCGTGAAAAAGCGATCCGAACTGATGGAATAGCCACGCCGTCGGCTCGGTGATCCCCGCTTCGTCCGCACGCCTCGCCGCCGCGAGCACATGTGGCGCGAGCGGATCAAGGACTGGCCAGCTCCGCACGTCCTCGGCGTCCCCGACGGAAGCCTCGTTCACCCATGCGAGCGCCTCTCGCAATGCGTCCTCGCTACGCTCGTGCGACATCGCGCGGCGGGCGAAATCCTGCACCAGCCGATGCATCACAAAACTCTTCGCCGAGCCCTCTGCGTGCGCGCGACGAGCGAATAGGCATAGAGGCCGGCGCGGGCTCTGTGCGCATCATAGTCCGCCGTCTCGCCCGGAACGGCGATGTCGAGGAGCGAATCGGCAATCGGGTCCGGCGCCAGCATCGCAAGGCGGTCGAGCAGGCGGCGGCTTTCGGGGGACAGGCGATCGACCGGCGTCGCCCAGGTCGCGGCGAGGCCTGCATCGTGGGCGTAGCTCATCAGGGCCGGATCGAACCAGCCGACGACCTTTTCCCGGCTCTCGCGCCACAGATTGAGATACCGGGCGAAGCCGATGCGCTCGGTCGCAATGTACGCGCCCGCCTGTTCGAGCCCGAGCGCGAGGCCGCCGAGTTCATGCGCGAGTTCGCGCGCCTTGCCCCGTCGTCGTCGGCCGCCGTGCGCGATCGTCCGCCGTGCGCTCCAGAAGAAATTTGTCGCCGCCTCCTCGTCGAGCACGCCGAGTTCGAGCTTGCGCAGCGACGCCGGAAAATTCGCGGCGCGCGCGGTGACGATCACATGCCCGCCTTTCAGCCGCGCCATCAGTTTGCCGACTGCTGCGGCAGCGTTCCCGTCGTCGACGTTGTCAAGAATCATCAGCCAGGTCGGATGGGCCTCGAGCCACCGGAGCGCGGCTTCGATCTTCGACCGCGTCCTGCGGCGCGTCCTTCTCCTGGAGATCGAGAACTTCAGCGGCGGCGAGCGCGGCGAGACCCGCATCGAGGGACGCAGGATCGTCGGCGCGCACGAACAAGAGCGCGGAATAGTCCGCCTCATGCCGCAGCGCATACTCGATCGCGAGCCGCGTCTTGCCGACCCCGCCGAGCCCATGCAGCGCCCTGCCGACGACGGCCGCCCCTTTGCCGGCGGCGAGCGCCGCGCGCAGCGCGTCGAGGTCTGCGTCACGGCCCATGAAGAGGGGCCCGAGCGAGGCGAAGGGCAGGTTGCGGGGCCTGTGGCCGGCCACGCTTGTCCTTGATGGTAAGCGCCTTCCGGCCCTGAGCCGCGGGGCCCGGCAAGTGCAGCGCTCTTGCGGCGCTATACGCGTCGCGGAACATTTTCAGCCAATCCAGATGATCGGCGCTTTCGTCGAACAGCTCGCGTTCGATCGCCGTTAGGTCGTTTGGAATTGCGCGTCCTTTGCGCCGAATTCCGGAAGCGCTTCGCTCATCCGCGTTGATCTTCGCGGCGAAGGCCGCGTTCGTCCAAGCCTTGGGCTTTGAGCTCCTTGGTGAGGTGCCCGGACGCGTGCCTTGGGCAAGATGCCAGTCGAGCTGTCCCGCAAAATCCCGCCGGCGCGGGCTGTCATGCGGAAATTCCGCGGGCAAATGGTCTTGACCCATTCCAAACCTTTCCAATTTTTTCCGCCTTTCCAACGACGCGCAATCGTCTGTCTGCCGCCAAGGCTCGAAATGCTGTGAATGGGAAGCCGGCCTTCAACCCAAGGAACCGGCTATGACCATCTGCTTCACCGCATTCTTCGCCAACCCGTTTGCCCTGCTCTACGGGGCGCAAGCGGTCGCCTATCTGAGCTCGGCAACCTCTATCGCCGCTCCGGTCATCGCGACCTCGCGCTGTGCTCGCTGCGCCTCGGCCGTCATCCATTCCGCGCTCGCAGTCATGCACGCCGCCACGGCGATGGCTTGATCGCAGTAGCGCCGTGAGAGTTGTACGCCGTCGGCGTGCGGTGGCTAGCGCGGCGGCCTTGACACGCAAGTGACCGCCGTCTGCCCGGCGAGGTGGCCGTCATTGATTGGTTGGATGCAATTCTGCGCGACGGGAATGCGGCCTCAACGGACGACCGTTGAGGGTCGCCGCCGGGAGCGGCGGGCATAGGGCGTCAGAAGACGCCCGTCTTTCGACGGGCTATGGCGCCTTGACGACGACGGGCCGACGCGGCTCCCGCCGCCTGCCTTCAGCGACCTGCCCCTACCCTTTGTTGTTGCAGAGAAAATTGACGCGCCTCGCCACGTCGAGAGAGAAATCTGTTGCCAAGGTTGCGAGGTTGTTCTATGTTTGTTCCTGAGTGGCCGCCCTGAAGGAGAAGACCGAGTTGTCCGGTTCCGTCGACGTCATCCCGCCCGCCGCCCCGCGCTCGATCGATCGGAGCGGAGAACGCGGCGCCGGCGGGGAGGAGAGGCTCACAAATAAGTTTTTCCCCGCAAGTCGCCTGCAACCCTCTGATAAATCTCGATTCGCGGTCAAAGATGGAAGGAATTGGAAGGAATTGGAAGCCCTTTTCGGGGCTTTGGAAGCTCCCGGACGCGTCCTGGACGTGCGCATGACGCGTCTTGGGAAATCGCGGGGCGGGCTCGGACGGAGAGCAACGCGGCTCTCAGGCGCGACGCTCGCGTCGGCCCGAAAAGCGGCCGGCCGGAAAATGGCGCCGCAAAGGCTTGAAAAGATTGATTTCGCGCCCGGAAATGGTATGGCCCCGACAGGCTCGAACCCACAACATCTAGCGCGGCCTGGCCCCGCCCTCTTCGTACTTTACCTCCCGACGGCCCCGTCGAGCCAGGCGATCAGGTCGGCCGTGACCTCGTCGCGGTTCGTCTCGTTGAGCGTCTCGTGGCGGGCGCCGGGGTAGATGCGGGTCGAAAGCCGGGTGAAGCCCGCGCCTTTGAGGGCGTCGATGAGGCCCTGGATGTTGGCGCCGACCGGATCGCGCTCGCCGGAGAAGACATAGATCGGCAGGTCCTTGCGGATGCGGGCGAGGCGGCCGGGGCTAAGCACGCCCGGCCAGGCGTCAAGGAAGTCGATCGCCAGCTGGTTGGTGACGTCGAAGCCGCAGAGCGGGTCGGCGACATAGGCGTCGACTTCCGCCGGATCGCGCGAGAGCCAGTCGGACTTGGTCCGAGCGGGCGCAAAGGGCTTGTTGAGGGCGTCGAACATCAGCGAATTGACGAGCCTGCTCTTGCCCCGCTTGCCCTGCCGCAGGCGTTCGGCGCGGGCGAGGAGGCGCAGAGCAGCGACCATCGGCGGCGGCTTGCCGCTGCCCGAATAGGCGACCCCAGCGAGCGCCTCGCTGTGCTCGGGAACGAACTGCTGGCCGAGCCACGAGCCGATCGAATGGCCGAGAAAGACGATCGGGACGCCGGGCTGCTCGGCAGCGATCGACCCGATTGAACGTCCAGAGATCGCCGACGCATTTCGCCCAGCCGTCCGCGTCGGCGAAATGGCCGAGGTCGGCCGGAGCGCAACTCGGCCCATGGCCGCGGTGATCGTTGGCGTAAACCCCGTAGCCCGCCGCGTTGAGCGCGCTGGCCAGCCGCGCGTAGCGGGCGCTATGCTCGGCGAGGCCGTGGGCGATCTGGACGATCGCGCGGGGGCGCCGGTCGTCCGTGAGCCAGCGCCGGCCGAGAAGGCGCGCCCCGTCCTCGGCGCGAAACATGAACTCGCTTCCCGGCATCTCCCGCCCCGTCCTTCCCGCGCCGCAGCGCGTTCGAGTCTGTCGAGGCCAAGCTGCGAGCACGCGGCGCCGGACCCGTCAAGCATCGGGCCGCCGCCCCGCATTTGCGGCGCCAAATAAAATCTCGCCGAATCGGACGCGATCGGCTACAGGTCGAGTCCCATGGCGCGGTACATTTTCATCACCGGCGGCGTGGTTTCCTCGCTCGGCAAGGGTCTGGCTTCGGCGGCTTTGGGGGCGCTGTTGCAGGCGCGCGGCTATACCGCCCGCCTGCGCAAGCTCGACCCCTATCTCAACGTCGACCCGGGCACGATGAGCCCGACCCAGCACGGCGAGGTGTTCGTCACCGACGACGGCGCCGAGACCGACCTCGACCTCGGCCACTACGAGCGGTTCACCGGCCGCAACGCCAACCGCCAGGACAACATCACCACCGGGCGCATCTATCAGGAGCTGATCGCCAAGGAGCGCCACGGCGAATTTCTCGGCGCCACCGTTCAGGTGATCCCGCACGTCACCAACGCCATCAAGGAGTTCATTCTCGAGGGCAACGAGGGGGTCGACTTCGTGTTGGTCGAGATCGGCGGCACGGTCGGCGACATCGAGGGCCTGCCGTTCTTCGAGGCGATCCGCCAGCTCGGCAACGATTTGCCGCGCGGCCACGTGGTCTACATCCATCTGACCTTGCTGCCCTACATCCCGACCGCGGGAGAATTGAAGACGAAGCCCACCCAGCATTCGGTCAAGGAGCTGCGCTCGATCGGCATCCAGCCGCATATCCTGCTCTGCCGGTCGGACCGCGAAATCCCGCGCGAGGAGCGGCGCAAGCTCGGCCTCTTCTGCAACGTGCGCGAGAGCGCGGTGGTCGAGGCGCGCGACGCCCGCTCGATCTATGACGTCCCGGCGCTCTATCACGCCGCAGGCCTCGACCGGGAGGTGCTCGCCGCGTTCGGCATCGAGCCTGCGCCGAAGCCCGACATGCGCCGCTGGGAGGGCGTCTCGAAGGCCTATCACAACCCCGAGGGCGAGGTGTCGATCGCCGTCGTCGGCAAGTACACCGGCCTCAAGGACGCCTATAAATCGCTGATCGAGGCGCTGACCCACGGCGGCATGGCCAACAAGGTGCGGGTCAAGCTCGACTGGATCGAAAGCGAGATCTTCGAGAGCGCCGACCCGGCCCCGCATCTCGAAGGCGTGCATGGGATTCTGGTGCCCGGCGGCTTCGGCTCGCGCGGCGCGGAAGGCAAGATTCTGGCGGCTCGCTTCGCCCGCGAACGCAAAGTGCCCTACTTCGGCATCTGCTTCGGGATGCAGATGGCCGTCATCGAGGCCTGCCGGTCGCTGGCCGGGTTGCCGAAGGCCAATTCCACCGAATTCGGACCGACTCCCGAACCGGTCGTGGGCGTCATGACCGAATGGCTGCGCGGCAACGAACTCGAGCGCCGCAAAGCGGAGGGCGATCTCGGCGGCACGATGCGGCTCGGCGCCTATCGCGCCGACCTCGAGCCCGGCTCGCGCATCGCCGAAATCTACGGCGAGACGGAAATCTCGGAGCGCCATCGCCACCGCTACGAAGTCAACACCGCCTATCGCGCCCGCCTCGAGGAGAAAGGAATGATCTTCGCCGGCATGTCGCCCGACGGCCTCTTGCCGGAGACGATCGAACTCGCGGATCATCCCTGGTTCATCGGCGTGCAGTTTCACCCGGAACTCAAGTCGCGCCCGTTCGAGCCGCATCCCTTGTTTGCGAGCTTCATCGCGGCGGCGAAGGCGCAGAGCCGGCTGGTGTGAAAGCGTTGCGGGCGGATGGGGCGATGGAGTAAGGAAACGCGCCCTTGTCCGGCGCACGTGAGGCGGGGCGACGGAAGGATGGCCGAGTGGTTTAAGGCAGCGGTCTTGAAAACCGCCGTGGGGGCGACCCCACCGTGAGTTCGAATCTCACTCCTTCCGCCAGCGCGCCCGTCCGGCGCAAAAAAGGCCGAGACCTTTCGGTCCCGGCCGCTTTACTTATATTGCACACTTGTCGGACTTGACGACCAAGCCTTCTAATACGCTGTCTACGGACTCTTTATTTGACCGTCGCGTCATCAGCCCTCTTCCGACGCGATGGAGGCAACGTAGGCCTGTTCGGCGCCGATGGTCAACGCGACCGGTTGCCGCAGGGGGGCATTCACTTGACAGCGCGGAGGAATGCTCGAATAGAGGCGCGATGCCCGCACGCAAGCTCGGCCCATGACTTCGTCCCCCCTCTTTATCCTCGGCACGCGCGGCTCGCCTCTGGCGCTGGCGCAGGCGAACGAGACGCGGCGGCGCCTCGCCGAGGCGCACGGCTGGGAGATCGAGCGCATCGAACTCAGGATCATCCGCACCAGCGGCGACGCGATTCAGGACCGGCCGCTGGCGGAGGCCGGCGGCAAGGGCCTCTTCACCAGGGAGATCGACGCCGCGCTCCTGGCCGGCGAGATCGACGCGGCCGTCCACTCGGCCAAAGATCTGCCGACCGTGCTGCCCGAAGGGGTCACAATCGCCGGCTTTCTGCCGCGCGAGGACGTGCGCGACGCGCTGATCTCGTCCTTGGCCGACACGATCGAGGGCCTGCCTCGCGGCGCGAGCCTCGGCGCGGCTTCGCTCCGCCGACAGGCCCAGGCCTTGCGGCTGAGGCCCGACCTCAAGCCCGAGCTTTTGCGCGGCAATGTCGAGACCCGGCTCAGGAAAGCCGAGTCGGGAGCGATCGGCGCGACGCTGCTCGCGATGGCGGGCTTGAAGCGGCTCGGCCTCGTCCATCGCGCCCGCGCGCCCCTCGATCTTGCCGCCTTCCTGCCCGCCGTCGGCCAGGGGGCGATCGCCCTGACCGCGCGAGGGCGCGACGCCCGCGCGCTCGCCGCGCTGGCGCCGATCGCCGACGCCGAGACTTTGCCGCGCTTTCGGCCGAGCGCGCCTTTCTCGCCGAGCTCGAAGGCTCCTGCCGGACGCCGATCGCCGGCCTCGCCCGCCTCGAGGGCGGCCGGCTCGCGTTCAAAGGCCAGGTGCTGCGGACCGACGGCTCGGAGAGTTTCGAGATCGAGGCCGAGGGCGCGCCCGCCGACGCGGCGCGGATCGGCGCCGAGGCCGGACGCGCGCTTGCCGCCCGCCTGCCGCCGGGCATCCTGCCGAGGGCCAGGTGAAGAGGGAGGAGAGCCCGGAACGGAATCCAAGCCTTCCGGAACACTTTCCAAATCCAACGGAACGAAATCCAAATCCGGCGGAACAAAATCCAAATTTCTCGGAACGAAATCCAAATCGATTTCTTTCCGCGAAGCGGGACTTTTCAAGGGGTTGCGACGATAGCTGCGCGACTCTCCGCGTCTGGGCCATGCGCGGCGGCGCCGCGCAGCCCGATGAACGACGGCTCGCCGACCTGCAGGGCCGCGCCGGCTGGGGCCGACGTTCTTGGCGGGTCGCCATTTCCATCGCTGGATTCAATTGTTTCAAGCCCTTGCGGTGCCATTTCCATCGCGCTCCAACGGATCGGGCCGGGCCGCGAGACCCGGGGACCGGCCGCGCGCCCGGCCTTGCGCGGCGCCGCTTTGGCGAGAGT
The DNA here is from genome assembly GCA_963805295.1 of uncultured Alphaproteobacteria bacterium. GTDB lineage: Bacteria > Pseudomonadota > Alphaproteobacteria > Rhizobiales > Beijerinckiaceae > Roseiarcus. The sequence continues at coordinate 69,578 of CAWDTW010000061.1, forward strand.
TCCGCGCGCGCACCGGACCGGCGTCTCTGTTGGTTTGCCGTCTTCATTTTCCCGACGAACCCGACCGCATGAATTTCGAGCGTTTTAACAGCATAACACGGATTGCCAATTCTCAGAAGGAAATGTCGCTTCGGACTAAACGCCATCGTCAAAAGCGATGGCGGCACAATGGCTTACGCATGACGGGCGGACGTGTGAATTGGCGCGGCGTTTGACCCGGAAAGGGGTCAATATTCGGAGCCGAAACACCAGCTTCGCGCCGGCGCGCAGGCGACACGTGAAAGTCTCACGCCGCTCGAAGATGCCGTCTTGCCTGCCGAAACCGAACCAAAGTGTTGAAAGCTCCCAGGGGCTACAAAGATAGCGAAGCCGAATTGCTGGCCAGTTCGGGCTTGGTTTGCTACCGACAGCAGCCCGCGGGTCATGCGAGCGCCGGATAGGAGTGACAAGTGAGCGAGGACGTCCTTCTCCGTTTTTTGAGTAACGGCTTGATCGACGTAGGAGGAGACGATGCCAAGCTCGACAAGCTGAGGGCGACGGCGAGCGACCTCGCCGGTGAGCTTATGACGACGCCAGCCAAGGCGGCGTCCTTCGCACTGGTCGCGTTCGACCCGCAGGCTCCGGCAGCCGACCCTGTGGTGAAGGAAGCCGTCGAGGCCCTCAGGAAGCGCTGGGCGACATACATGAACACCTTCTCCGGAACTCCCGTAGCAGTGGTAAGGGCAATGTTGCTTGACGCGCTCGACCAAGCTGCAGCGGCGGACGATCGGATTGGGGTGGCGTTTGTGACGTCGGCGCGCAACGCACTGCCCTTCATGGAAGTCGGAGAAGAGAAGACGATTTGGGCCGATGTCATCGGAAAAATCGAGGGCAGTCTGGACGTCAGAGCCGAGAGGGAGTGGGCGACGCCGGGCTCGATCGTGGTACCACCAATGTCCTTTCAGGCGTCAGCCACCCAGAGCGCCAAACTCGAGCCTATAAAGGCAAAGAGGGACGCGTTCGCCGCCAAGATCCAAGCTGCTGCTGGCCCGGCGCCATCGACAGGTGGCAATCAGAATTGGCCTAAGCAAGACCAGCCTTGGGTTACCGAATTTGGGAAATGGATGGCCGAGGCTGTCGCTGATTTTGTGGAGGTCGTCGTCTCGCAGACGAAAGTCAGCGGGACCGATGTCACCGAGCCGCTGCGGGAACTCTCGAAAGCCGTCACGACCTACGCCGAGGGAACATTGAGGGTGGTCAGTAGCGCGACTGCGGGCTTACAGAGGCGAACGAATCTGATCTGGTGGAAGCAGGCGCTCTACTCGCCCAGTGCTCGCACCGGCTATCGCGATCTAGCCCCAGAGGCGGCTGCGGCCCTGATGGCCTTGGACCTGCACCGACAGGTTCCGACCTTTTCGCCTGCGAGCGTCTCCGCCTTCCTCTACGAAGCCGTCCTGGCTATACCCTTGGCTGGCCCAAAGCGATCCTACCCCATCCGCGATCTCGTGGTCGGTTCAGGGATTGGTCGGAGTGCCGGCCGATGCTCCCCTTGACCTACCAGCTTGGGCAGCAGAACGTCGGCGTGATCTGCAATCCACCTCGCGCCCGTAGCTCCTGCTGCGTCGCGGTTGACGGCCCACTTCTGAAACCATTCGCCGGGGGCGTCTGTCACGAGGAAGTCTCTTGTCCGCGAGTCTCAGTCTTGCGGAATGCCAGATGAAGGAGACCGGGAGCTCTTCCGCCTCGGCTGGTAGTGTGCGGCGGGAAACTGGGCTGCTGGCCGGGGCTCCAGCGAAGCGAACCGGCGACCGCCTCCCAGCCTCCGAGCGAATACGACCCTGCAAATCGGCGTTTGTCACTATCGGTCGCCCCCCGACCTATCAGTAACTACCAGGCCCCGAGAAGCGTCGTTTTACCAGCGTTTTGCGCCCCAGCAATTCCGGCGACGAACGGCTTGCTCCGTCCGGAAACAAAGCCCAGGTCAACCAAACCCAGCGCGCTTCCCGACCACGGAAGAAGACCCTCGTCCAGGGGGAGGGCTTTCGGCCGTGGCTTGCGCCTTACCAGTCCATGTCGGACATTCTGACAAGTCGACGTGTCCGACTTGGCTGTTTCGGGAATTGCAAGCCGCGAGAGCCGTAGCCGACCGCCTGGAAACCGGGGTGGTCAGTGCAGAAGGCCCACCATAGATGAACGATTGCTCGCGAGCGAATTGCTTCGTGCCCGATACGAGTTGCGATCTCCCGCATTATGCATGGCGGGCTGGCGGATGTAGCTTAAATATCTGATTTCGTGTAGACTTGGTTATCGAGGCCGATTTGCGCGATTTCAGGAAGGGCACACCCGCCATGAACGATCCTATGTTGCCGTTGCCTGGGTTGTCACTGTTTCGGGCAAGCGCGTCGAGGTCAAGTTTGACGGCGGCTTGTTGTCGTCGGATGGCGGCGTTCTGGCGTTGCGCGAGGTCGACCAGCGCCTTGGCGTCGCCGATCGGCTCGCCGCCTGCATGGTCGATCCCCGCGCGCCCGATCAGATCACCCACAGCCTGGCGGAGATCATCCGCTTTCGGCTGCTGATGATCGCGGCGGGCTATGAGGACGGCAACGACGCCAATTGTCTGCGAAGCGATCCGATGTTCAAGATGGCGCTCGATCTGACGCCGTCGGATCGCGAACTGTGCTCGCAGTCGACGATCTCGCGGTTGGAAAATCTGCCCGACGTTCGCGCCCTGTTGCGGATGGGCCGCGCCATGGTCGATCTCTATTGCGAGTCCTTTCCGCGGTTCCCAAACGCATCACGCTCGACATCGACGACACGTTCGACGCGGTCCATGGCGGCCAACAGTTGCGGCTGTTCAACGCCCATTACGACGAATACGGATTTCAGCCGATCGTCGTCTTCGACGGCGAGGGCCGCTTCGTCACTGCCGTGCTTCGTCCCGCCAAGCGGCCGAGCGGCAAGGAGATCAAACCCTTCCTCCGCCGGCTGTTGCGCGCGATCCGAGCCCATTGGCCCAACACCGAGATCCTTCTGCGCGCCGACAGCCATTATTGCGGCCCCGAGGTTCTCGATGGTGTCGGGCGAGCGGCCTCGATTACATCCTCGGCGTCGCGCCGACTACCACGTTGCGCCGGCATGTCGAAAGTCTCGAAGCCAGCGTAAAGGCACGGTTCGAAGCCGCGCCCAGAGACGGCAAGCTTCGTCGTTTCAAAGAGTTCTTCGACGGCGCGCAAAGCTGGAGCCGGGTCGAGCGGATCATCGCCCGCGTCGAAGCCGGCGCGGAAGGATCAGACACGCGCTTCGTCGTCACCAATCTGAACAAGCGCAACGCTCGCGTGCTCTACGAAGACGTCTATTGCCGGCGCGGCCAGGCCGAAAACCACATCAAATCCTGGAAGACGCATCTGGCGGCGGATCGCACCTCATGCACCAAGGCGACCGCCAATCAGTTTCGGCTTTTCCTGCACGCCGGCGCCTACTGGCTGATGTGGGGCCTGCGCGCATCGATGCCCAGGCGTTCGATGTGGCGCGTCGCGCAGTTCGACACGTTGCGCCTGCGCCTCGTCAAGATCGCCGCCCGCGTCGTCGAGATGAAAACCATGATCCGCGTCCATCTGCCGACCTCGTGCCCCGGCCAGGAAATCCTGCGTTTCGCCCTCCAGCGCATCCCGCGCCTCGTCACCTAAAACGCGGGGCGTGAGCGGCCCCGAACGTCAAACCCATCCCTTCAACCCGCAAACCCCCTCCACTCCCCCCTCAGGCCCAAAGCCGGAGACGATGCCGCGCGTCCGCGAGCAAGCGCGGTTCCGAAAAATCACCACAACGCGCCGCCGACCGACGCGGAAACCTCACGCCGCTGCATAATGCGGGCTAGTTGCCGATCGTGAAGCCCTAGCCGGCGAAAGCATGGGTGCTGCACGTAACGCGATCCAGCTTTTGGCGCGACGCTTGGCGGCTGAACGTCGGTGTCGTCCGATTGCACTCGTTTGGACGAAATCGGACATCGCGATTACCGCTGAGATGGAGACGGCCGTGCGAACGGCGGTGATGGATCAGATGCCGGATGCGGCCGAGTTCCACGTCAGCATCGTCTCGCCAGAGCGAGACACCAAAGGCGCGGGCACCGGCTTAGTTGAGCTGCTTGACTGGACCCTCAGCATTCGCCGGGAGTGCGCTCTACTACCCACGCTGTCCCGCGCAAGTGATGACCCGCTGTTTCTGTACGGAACACGTTCGTGAGCGACGGCGGCAACTCGATCCTGCTCTTGGGTGAGAGCGACGTAGGTAAGACCCACTTCGGCGCGCAGCTCCTGAAGCGACTAATGAAGGGCGACGGCCTTCTCCGAATGAATGGCGCTGCAACCAACCTCGAGCCCTATGAAGCGGCTCTGGAGAGCCTCAACGAAGGTAAGTCGGCAGATCACACGGCTAACGTAACCTATGTCGACAGCATTTGGCCTGTTATCGATCGCGACGGCCGTACGGCTGAGCTCGTTTGGCCCGACTACGGAGGCGAGCAAGTCAGGACGATCATCAACTCTAGGCGCGTTCCGAACGCCTGGCGATCGCGCATTCTCGCGTCTCCCGTATGGCTGCTTCTCATCAGGCTACAGCAAACGCGGATTGGAGACGATATCTTCTCTCGCCCGCTTGTTGGTCTCCGCGCGACGTCGACCGAGAATCGGGAGGTGCAGATCTCCGATCAGGCGCGCCTGATCGAGCTTCTTCAGTTCCTCATATATGTAAGTCATGCGACATCAGACGCTCCGCTCGTGCGACCACGGCTCGGTGTCCTATTGACGTGCTGGGATGAGCTGGCTTTCAGCGGCAAGCCAATGGATGCTCTTCGCGAGTGGCTGCCCATGTTTCGCGATTTCGTGCTGGCGAATTGGAGCAAGCCTCAGGTGCTCGGCCTTTCGGCGCTCGGCCGCTCCCTCAGCCCGCGTGACCGCGACATGGAGTATGTGGCGCGTGGTCCAGAGCATTTCGGATACGTGGTCACGTCGGACGGGTTGAAGTCGGCCGACCTCACTCTACCAATAAAATTGCTCCTCGAAGGCCTTGCTCGCTGAGCGCGTCGTAGAGGCACTAACCTTGAAAGTCGAGCAAGCAATTTTTGGGGAACACAGAGGTGGGCACGCGTTGCGGCAAGCGAGCGGCGATTGGCAGTTCGCTGCCGATCTCGCGTCAAGGCTCGATCTACCCGATACAGCGCCTCCGGGGATCCAGTGGTCGCCCTTCATCTCCGGATTCCCGTGCGGCGACCGCTACGTCTTCGCACGGACCTTCCTAGATCCTGAAGCGCCGAGGGCGGGGATGGTGCTCGCGCACGCCCTGATCGCGCCGTTGCGAGGTGCTGTCGCCGGTGACAACCTCCGACCGCTGTTCGGTCGTTTGTTGACGGAGCCCAAGCAACCGGAAGCGCTTCAATCCCTCGATATAGAGCTCGACGGAGACCGCGCGCCAGGGTCGCTCGACCTCGTTGGCGCAGCGGAAGCCCTAACGACACGAGGGAACGGCCCTGCAGTTCGTCCGGGCACGGACAGCTTCGAAAGTCTGGTCCTCGCCCTGTGGGCTCGCCTATGGCCTGAAATTCGAACGACGTTTGCCTACAGGCTGAGCTTCGGCCCTGGCGACATCATCGAGAGCCCGCCGCCGACTCTAGTTTGCACGCCTATGTCGCTCGTTACGCGCTGGCACGGACACCGCATCATCGATCGCGCGCCCCGCGAACCCGCATCGATTTCCGCAGCGCTATTGAGCGGCCGGTCAGAAGGCCAAGCAATGCGGGCTTTCGCCAGCGACATAGGCGCTGACCTAGGGGGTTTCGGCGATCTACCCCTACTGGAACAGGCTTATCGGCTGGCGATCGTAGAGCCTGACACGTTTGGCAATACCACCGCGGCAGTGCGGCTGGTTGAGAAGCTGTCCCCCGATCCGGAGAAAGGTGGGGCTGGCAAGAACAACCTCCTCGATCGGCTAGCTCTCCAGGCCGAAAGCGCGGATGCGAACGCTATGCTCGCACTCCGGAACCTGCAGCTCGACGCCTTCGAGCAGCGCAATGCGGTTTGGGCCGGGTTGCAGCGGTGGGTCGAGAAGCACACCTACCCCGTCGCGCAGGACAGTGCGTTCCTCGCAATCATCGAATCCGCGACACGAGAAACGGGCGCATTGGCTTCGTCGCGGACGGCCGTGATCGCCGGCCTGCGCGCTGCCTCGAGGGTTCCGAATGGCCAGTTCGCTCCCGCGTTTTGGCGGTGGGCCGAGCTTCAGCCGTCTATACTAAGCCGACTTTTGGATTGCCTCGAAATCGATACTGCATTGGAAAGCCGCTTGATCGAGGGGGCCCCAAGGACACTTAGACGTGAGGCCGCGGACGTCACGATGCGACTCGCGAAGGAGCGCGAGCTTCCACGTCTACACGGCATAGCAGCCTCCATGGGCTACTCGGCAATAGAGGCCGTTCGCTTGCAAATCGCGATGGAGGGCGCGTCTCCGAGCGTTGAGACTGTCACCCTTGCTCTCCGGAATGCGACGCCCGCAGAGGTACTTGACTGCGCGTTGGAGATCGCCCTCCCTTGCCTGGTCGAACTTGCGGGTAAAGCCGTGGCGGATCAGCCGACATTGATGACGAGCGTTGACATGGCGCGAGCGCCGGCCCAGGCCGTTTGGAGAGCGAGCCTGCGCTTTAACCCGGCTGCATGGTGCGCGCCGGGTGATTCGCGTTCGGCGTTTGACGATTTGTTGACGAAACTGGTGGATGGCGGCCCTGCGGACCGCGATCTCGTTGCAGCGTTAGCGACGACTCCTTTGGCGGATCTCAGCTCCTTCGCGCGGCACGGCGAGGTTTGGATGGCCGTGAGCGGAACTACGCGGAGCCGGCTCTTGAGTGCCACAGCCAAGAGCTGGATCGACCAGTCGAGAGCCGGAACGGTTCCGTTCAGTCTGGATTTCCGATCTTCAAGCCGAAGTTCTCGCGAGCCGCGAACTCGGTAACACACTTGAGGTGCTCGCGGCCGGCGGGGTGACCAATGGAATCCAGATCGTTGCGGCTCTTCCATTATTCGACGAGCGGATGTTTTTGCGTTGGGTTCAGAGCGTTGTGGAGCGTTCACCCGCTATCTTCGTCGTAGATGCCGAAGCTTTGGGTCGGCTGTGCCTGGAGCGGAGCTGGCGCCGCGTCGTGGACGAGCTGGTTCGCCAGCTGCGACGCGGTCGCGAAGACGTTCGGCCAGCGCTGCGGCTCTGCGTGTCCTTGCTGAGCCTCTTGACAAAGTGGAGTCTGAATCTTTCTTCGCTCACATCCACGGAAAAGTGGGAGTTCATTCGAGGCAATCGCGGCAGAATTGTATCCGACCGGCCCTGACCACAACGAGCTCTGGGAAAGAGCGGGCGGCAACAATGCCGATCTTCGCCAGTCCGGCAATGGTCGATCCCGATGGCGCGAAACGTTACTGCAGATCAGGCGCGGCGGTCGGGCTCTTAAAATCGAGCAACTCTTAGACGAGATGAGGAAGGAACTTCCCATGAACGAGCAGCTTCGGTTCCTTGCGAGCGATTACGAGTTTGGCGGGGCGAGGTAGACCGATGAGCGAATTTCGTAGCCCGGATCCAAGCCCGGCTTCGAAACAATCGCCGGGTAGCGACACGAAACTCGGCTTCGCGAAGGCCCAAGCGGTCGTTGTTGCTGTGGCCAACTACGCGTGCGTTAATTCCCTGCCGGAAGCCGTCCTGAATGACGCTCGCGATCTCGTCACCGTGCTCTCGGCAGCTGATTATTGCGGCTACGACCCGAAGCGGATCCACGTGCTGCTCGATGGCGAGGCGACACTTGCGGCGATTCGTCAGGCCTTGGCCGATTTGGCTGCAGCCAGCAGGGAGGATGACACTGCCCTAATCTTCTTCTCGGGGCATGGAGAGCGACTTAAAGATAACTGAACCGACACGAGCGTTTTGTTACCTGTAGACTGTAGCTTCGATGATCTACTGGGTACAACTTTGTCGGAGGCTGAGTTCTCGAAGGCGCTCGCAACTATCCCTGCCAAACGTCTGCTCGTGATTCTCGACGCTTGTCATTCAGGCGGGGCCGGCAGCCCTCACTCATCCCCTCATTTTTCACCGTATGCTGAAAATTGCAATGAAATCAATATGTTAATGGTTATCTGTGACAGTTATCTAACTTATTGATTTCATTGACGAAAATCGAAATGAGGGGATTCTTGAGCCGGCAGCCTGAAAGGGGCCGCGTTTACCGGCCTCGAGCATGGGTTCGATGAAAAGACATTGCAGCGGCTGGCGCAGGGAACCGGCCGAGTGATCATCGCCTCCTCGCGCGCAACCGAAACCTCGCTTGTATTGAACGGTTCCCGGAACAGCGTGTTCACTCAGCGCCTACTAGAAGCTCTTCGAGGACAGGGAGAGACACGAGGGGACGGGCTGATCCGAGTTTTGAGATCTTCAACTATGTTTCTGAAAAGGTTCGCAGTACGGTTCCAGGTCGCCAGCATCCGATATTCAAAGCAAGCAACCTGGAAGACAACTTTCCCGTTGCGCTCGAAAGGGGAGGTACCAAACACCCGAGGGGGCTGCAACAGGGGGACCTACGCTTTCGTGGACAATAGAGGGAATCATGGCCGACCTTTATCCGGTGGGGCCTCTCGATCAGGAGATCCGGGCTCGCGCGGGCGGTGATATCTCACGTCTGCATTTACAAGGAACGGGTCGAGCGATGTGGTTTTCTGCGCTTCGGACGCTTGGACAGGGTGGTGGGGGTCAGAACATCAGCACAGAGTTGCTCGTGTGCGTTGCGCTGGAGGATTTCCCCCATCACCCCGATCTGCAGGCCTTAACAGCCAAGCCACGATAGGCGACCTGGAGGGCCGGCCGAGCGCTATCGTTGATCTCGGGTGGTGCGAGTCCGCGAAGTTGGCACCGCCCAGCCTCTAGACTCGCCCCCAAGGAGGGCGAATTGCGCGACCTGGGTAGTGCCGAGCGTCGTCCTGGCGGACTTGCTTGTGAATTCGGCGCGGCGTTTGACCCCCGCCCGGCGTCCAACACCGACCCCGCCACGCACTTTGTAACTCGCGATGTTCGTTCTGCATTCTGACGCTTGGCTGGGGTCAAACTTGGACGCCGAAAGGCGACAAAATTCGGAGCCGAAACACAATCGTCGGATTCTTGGTCGCCCTGGCGGCACATGACGTTCTCTATTCGAGCCGCCCTCGATCGCTTAGGCGACTTCCGGTCGCGCCAACTTCTTGACCTTGAGCGGGGTGGCGCTGTTGCGGATTTGGGCGAGGTCGTAGTTCGCTGGAAACGCGCCCACGTATCGGCGCTGCCGCCAATCGACATTTCGAGGCGCACGGCCATTTCCGGGGCGATGCCGGAGCGTCCGGCAATGAGGTTGTGGAGCTGCTGGCGCGTCACGCCAAGCGCCTTGGCGGCGGCGCTGATCGAGACGCCAAGGGCTTCGATCTCGTCCCCGATCATTTCCCCAGGGTGGGGCGGATTCTTCATCGGCATGATCTGGCCTCCCGC
>CAWDTW010000062.1:0-10283 GCA_963805295.1 uncultured Alphaproteobacteria bacterium
CATAACGATCAGCTTCGATTTGGCCCCCGGCGTGGCGCTCGGGCAGGCGACTGACGCGGTCCAGCGCGCCCGGAGCGACCTGCAGCTTCCGGCGACCATCATCGCCAGCTTCCAGGGCAACGCGCACACTGCCACGTTGCCAAGGGAAGAACGCGACATTTCACGACCTCTCGGGATGTCAGGCCGCTGCGACCGCGGTGCGCCACGTGGTCATCGCCGCAGCGCGAAGCGCGCGGTGCGTTTGGGCTGAGAGGAGATGGCGTTGGACGTTGAAGGTATTGTAGACGGCGGCGTGTGTGGAAAGAAATTTCTGGGCTGAACCCGGGCTCTTGAATCGCTGCATCTTGCGCTCCCGCCGCCGCGTCGGCTGATGCGAATTCTCAGCTCTGTTGTTCTTCCATCGCCCGCGCTCATGGTGGCGTTCGATCCCAAGCTCCCGGACCGCGGCGCTGTATGATCGCAAGTCGTCGGTGACCAACCGCTCAGGAACGAAGGCATACTTCTTCAAGAGTTTGCGCATCAGTTTCAGCGCGGCATGCTTGTTTCGCTTGGACTGGACCAGCACATCGAGGACCTCGCCCTCAGCGTCGACGGCCCGCCAAAGGTAGACCATTCGGCCGTCGATTTTCAGATGGACCTCGTCGAGATGCCAAGTCGTATGAGGCTTCAGGCGACGCTTTCGTAGGTCGGCCGCGATCATCGGTCCGAAATGGTTCACCCAACGCCGAACGGTCTCGTAGGACACCGCCACTCCGCGCTCCGCCAACAAATCCTCGACGTCACGCAGGCTGAGGGTGAACCGGAGGTAGAGCCATATTGCTTGGTGAATGATCTCGGGCGGGAAACGATACCCGGTGTAGCTGATCTTGTTCATCCGCGTTGGCTACCCGGCCACCGAGAACGCCGCAAGCCCAGAGCGCCGTGACAACAGGGCAAAATCCTAAATCGTTAAGCGGCGAAAAGGCTGGAGCGGAAGGTTGGGTCGATGCAGGCGCGGAGGCGTTTTCGTCGGAGGGAGCCGCGCGTTTTGTCGGCTTTGAGCATATTGTATCCGGCGTGGCGGAAGATGGCGAAGTTCAGAGGGGACGCGTCTTTTCGGGTTCGGCAGCGGTCTTCGTCGAACGTCACGTCCATCGTCCAGTGCAGATTGTTCTCGATGCCCCAGTGGGCGCGCACGGTGGCGAGGATGGCGTTGGGGTCGGCTTCGAGGGAAGTGACGTAGAAGCGGGTCTCGAGGCTTTCGGCGCCGGTCTTCTTGTCGGTGCGCTTGGCGGTGACGGCGGCGAGCGAGCGTAGGCCCGTCCAGCCGGGGTGGGGCTCGGCGAGCCAGCTCGCCTCGGCGACACGGCAGGAGCGCTCTTCGATGCGGCCATGGCCGGCGTCGGTGTCGGCGCTGCGGGCGCAGGTTGCGGCGCAGGCGGGGTCGGCGAAGAACAGCGCCGCGTCCTCGTGCAGGCTCGCCTGATTGCCTTTGAGGGCGAGCACGTAATCGGCGCCCTTGTCGATAGTGCGCTGAGCGATCTCCTTTTGCGTCCCCATCGCGTCGATCGTGACGATCGCGCCCTTGAGGTTGAGCATGTCCAAGAGTTCCGGGATCGCCGTGATCTCGTTGGATTTTCCGTCGACTGCGCGCTGCGCCAACACCAGCCCGGCCTCGGTGGCGTAAGCCGAAACCAGATGCAGCGCGCCCTTGCCGTCCGACGACCTCTTCGAGCCGCGCAGCGTCTTGCCGTCCACCGCGATCACCTCGCGCGCGGCGGCGCGCATCGAAGCCGCCCAAGCGGCGAAGCCCCTCTCGAGCGCCTGCGCGTCGAGCAAACGAAACACCTTGCGCAAAGTCTGCGCCGTCGGGATGCCGTTCGCAAACGGCAAAAACCCGCGTAGCCAGTCCAACCCCCCAGTCGCGATCTCCTCGACGCCCTCCCAGTCATCCGCCCCGCAAATGATCCCGGCGAGCGTCGCCAGCAAAATCTCGTCCAACGGATAGGTCACCATCCCCGGGATCCGGTGGTCCGGAACAACTCGCATATGATCAAGAAAACCAAGCGTCATGGCGTGCTCCTTCCACGCCCCTTCGAATCCATCTTGGTTAATCAACCGTTAGCAATTTGAGATTCAGCCCTGGCCGTGACAATGCCGTTTCATGCGCTCGACTTCTTTGGCCCATTCGGCCTTGGCTTCGTGCTGGGCGCGAAAGTTGCGATCGATGATCGGCGCATGGCCGAGCGCCTTGCTGTGGTCATGGATGGCGGCGGCGTCGCAGGCCGCATCCATTAGATCGTAGAGATAGGAGACGCGGGCGCCGGTCATGGTCATCAAGGGAATGGCGACCTGTCGTGGACGGAAGCCGAGGTCAGTACGCAGGAGACCGGGATTTGGCCGCAGGCGACATCCAGATGCAGTTTGTAGCCGATCCAGGTTTCCTTGTAGCCCTTGCTGTTCTTCTTGGAGCCGACATCGCACGCGGTGGGCAGATCGGCGAGCATCTGATCGAGGTTCTGCGTGGTCTGCCGTTCGAGGCGCGTCGGCTCGGGTTTTGGCCGTTCCTCGTCCTTGCGCGGGCGTCCGCGCTTGCGCGTCGGCTGAGCGCCATCGGGCGGCGGCGGATCCTCCTTTTTGTCGTTCGGCTCCGTCTTGACCGGCTTCTCGCGCGCCTCGATCTCGGTCGCGTCGCGCGCGATCACGCCGACGATGCGCCCGCCGAGCGAGCGCTCGATCAGCGCCGCGTGCATCTTGTCGGGCAGATCGCCCTGCGCAAACTCCGCGAAGGCGCGGGAAAAGGTAGCTTCCGATGGCACTTGCGAGCGTCGTTCCCAACCGAGAATGCGACGCAGCGACCTGTCGACATCGAGGCGCTCGATCAGAGCAGTGGTGGTAGGAACGCCCAGCACCGCCTTGGCGACGAAAGCCCTGGCGAGGGCGCGGCGATCGTCAGGCGGGCGGCCGGCGCCTCGGGGCGGTTCGGGAACGAAGGCCTCGAGGCCGATCACGTCGAGGGTCGTGACGAGCCGCCCGAGCGCTTCGGTCATCGGGTCGACTTCCTCGCGAAGCCAAGGAAACAGATAGCCCTGGATGTGGTTCCAGCGCGCTTTCATAGCGTCGAGAGGATCGTCGGTCATTGCTGTTGCTATGCTCACGCATCCCCTCAATTAGGCGAGGCCGAAGGTTTGTGTGAAAGCGTTGTTTTGATTTAGGAGTTCTTCGTATTTTTCAACGAGCGGTCTCAAGCGTTGCTCGGGCATGTTGGGGATGAGATCGTAGAGCAGGCAGCCCTGGCGGAACAGCGAATGGACGCGGCGTTTGACCGTGCTGGTTCTGAGCGATCGGTCCATGCCGAGGCTTTCGCCGGCCGCGCCGAGCAGCGTCAGGAGGAGGATCGCCAAGGCGTTGAGCAGCAGCAGACGGTCGCGCCGTTGCAGATCGCCGATGCGCAGGACGCTCAGGCCCATGCCGAAACGCAAATCCTTGGTGTCGCGGAACCCCGGCTCGATCGTCCATCGTTTGGCGTAGAGGTTGACGATCTGGGAGGCGCTCGCGGTCGCATCGCTGGCGGCCAGATGCCAAGCCTCCTTCATCCCCTTGGCGTGGACGCAGACCGCCGCGCCGACCTTGTGGCGGGCGGCGGTCAGTTCGGCACCGCGCAGAAGGCGCGCGCTCCCTTTCTTGCCGACCCAGTCGGCGGCCAAGCGCGTCTCACCGTCCGCCGCGGTCACATGAACGTTGCCGCGAAAGCGGATGACGTAGCCGAAGCCGAGGCTTTCGAGGAATTCGAACAGTTTGACGTCGCCGAAGCCGCGATCGGCCAGGATCGTCACCGCCACGCCCTCGGGCAGGATCGTCTTCAAACGCGTCAGGCAGAGGTCTTCGAAGTCGTTGCGCTGGTCCTTCAGTTCGTCCTTGTCGACCGTCAGCCACAGGAGCGGCGTCGCCCGGCCGTGGCGCGTGATGAGGTTCAAAGCGAGCGTGGCCTGATTGTCGGCGTCGAAATCGGTCCAATCCATCGCCACGACGATCGCCTTGCGCTGGCCCACGACCTCGCGCGCCCATGGCGCGAACAGGTCCCATACGACGACCCCGGCGTTGCTCAGCAGGCGATCGACCTGTTTGATCGCGTGTCTGTCCATCAGACCGCGCGCTTGCGCCAGCGCGTGCCCGATGACCGAAACGGCCAACGACGCCCCCGTCAGAACCCCCAACGTCCCATTGGCCAGCGAAAAATCCGCTTGGCGTGCAAGCTCCCCGAAAACGCGCGCTTCAGAAAATCATGAACCAATTCCATCCGATCGATCGACTTGCGCATGCCCGCCTGCCCGCACGATTCGCCACATCGTCATGCGCGAGAATCAAAAATTCAGGCGTTTTCGAGTCCTTCAAAATGAGGGGATTCGTGAGGTTGCTATGGATCAGGACGATAGAATCGACACTATACTGAAAATATTTCTCACGGTAAAGCGGAATATTGTAGAATAGTGCCTTGAAAACCGTCGGACGGATTTTGAAATATATTGCCTCGTTTTATGAGGGGTTATGAGAGGCGTTCCAAAATAATTTTGCAACTGGCTCTTGAGAATGGGCAGCTAATTTGAGAATCTGACCTGGATTTTGGCACTTAATGTGAGAATCATCGCTGGGATTTTCGGCGAGTTGCCATTGTCGATCGCGCCGGCCCCGGGATGCTGCGAATGCTTCAGAGCCACACAATGGCGGGCAACAGGGGCCGCCTCGAGTGTTCTCGCAGTGGCAGTTAGAGCGGTATCCGAACGGACTGAATTGGTTGGGGGATTCCCGAATCAGTTAGTTTCTGATTGATCATTCACGCCGCGAGAGGGAGGCGGCGGGGATGGCTGTTTCCGACGATCTTCGCGAGCGCGTGGTTGAGGCGGTGGTCTTGGGCGGGTTGTCGCGCAATCAGGCGGCCGCGCGTTTCAAAGTGAGCGTAGCGAGCGCGGTGCGCTGGGTGAAGCGGTTCCAAACCACGGGCGAAATTTCACCGGCGCCTTCTGGCGGCGACCGCCGCTCCGGCCGGATCGAGGCGCATCACGACTATCTCTTGGGCCTGGTCCGGCGCAGCCCGGACCTCACGCTGCTCGAGATCCGGGAGCGGCTGATCGCCAATTGTGGCGAGCGCTTTGCGGTCTCCGTGCTGTGGCGCTTCTTCGACCGTCACGCGATCACCTTTAAAAAAAACGGCGCATGCCGAGGAGCAACAACGCGCAGACGTCCAAAATCGACGCTGGGAATGGTTCGCGGGGCAGCTCGATCTCGATCCGACGAAACTCGTTTTCATTGACGAGACCGGAGCCTCCACCAATCTCGCGCGCAAAAGCGGACGTTGCCGGCGCGGGCGCCGCTTGCGGGCGGCCATCCCGCACAGTCACTACAAAACGGTGACTTTGGTCGCCGGCCTTCGCCTTCGCGGCCTGACAGCGGCAAAGACTTTCCTGATTACGCGGCAACGTCAGCCAGTTTTAGCAAGCGGTAAGGCATCGGGGCGGTCCTCAGCGCAACGAATGCGAGGCGGGGGATCATGGTCCCGAGATCGTATCGGCGATTGAATTGATATTCGAACTCCGCGAGATATCGAGGGACGTGCTTTTCTCGCACGGCTCGGTAGGTCCCCACGAGGGCGGCTTTGATATTGCCCAACGCGGTATTGACCCATTTGAAAGCAGGGGTGCGAGCCGCTTGCTTGCCGCTTCCGGTCTTTATTGAGGTGTGCAGGCATCCGGCCTGGGTGACAGCGGCGAAGCATGCCAGACCGTCGGAGACGATATTGGAGCCGGGGTTGAGGGCGGTGCTTGCGAGCTTTCGGATCGCAAAGCTGCTGAAGGCTTTGACGGGCCGAAGGATGATTTGATCTGGCTTGCCATCGTCCGTTGTTGCGATCGCAGCGACGAACGGCGTCTTGCCTGTTGCGCCTCGCCCGCGGCGGCCGGACCGGGCGCCGCCGATATAGGCGTCGTCCATCTGGACGTTGCCTTTCAAGCGTTTGCTCGCGTTACGCTCCAGCATGACTTGAGCGAGCTTGTGCTTCATCATCCAAGCAGCCGTCTGGGTGACGCCGAGGCGTCGACCGAGTTCGATACTGGAAATGCCCTTCTTTGATTGCGTGACCAGGTAGATCGTCTTGAACCAGATGCGCAGCGGCAGCTTACTCGAAGCGAAGATCGTTCCCGCTTTGACAGAGGTCTGCTTGCGACACGCGTTACACTGGAATAAACGCCGCGCGCCGCGCGTGACGACGCAGTGATCGGCGCCATTGCACTCAGGACATTCGAACCCGTTCGGCCAGCGCCATTTGACCAGCGCCGCATGACATTGCTCTTCGGTTCCGTAAATCTCGGCGAAACGGGCCTCGCTGAGGCCTTTCTGGAACTGCACCTGATTGCGCGCCATCGGAGAACCCCTGCGAAAACAGCTTGTTCGTTGTTTGTTCTATCCAACATTTAAGGCTGACGCAAGCGCGTAATCAGGAAGACTTTCGACGGACCGATCAACGCCGCCCGGTTCGAGGATTGGCTGGAGACATGCCTCGTCCCCACGCTCTCGCCCGGCGAGGTCGTCGTCATGGACAATCTCCCGGCTCACAAGGGGCCGCGGGTCGAGCAACTCATCAAAGCGGCGGGCGCGGAGTTGCGATATCTCCCAGCCTACAGTCCTGATATGAACCCCATCGAAAAAGCCTTCTCCAAGCTCAAAGCCTTCCTGCGCAAAATCGCCGAACGGACCGTCGCGGGCCTCATGCGCGCCCTCGAAACCTGCGCCGAAATCTTCAAGCCCTCGCAATGTACAAATTACTTCAAATCCTGTGGTTATGAGCACGATACAGGATGATCGGATTCCGCTCTAATTTGAGAATCTGGCGACCGTGATTCTCACGATTAAGTGCCTAACTCGGTCAAAACGGGCGCATTCTTGCAATTAGTTAGGTGCCAACCGACAGGCGGTGGTCGCGACAACGGTCGCAGAGGTGACAGACTTCATTGGTTGCCTCCATGCTGGTGTGGAAGATCAGCCTACCAAGTCCGGCCGCCGTCCACCCGCATAGGATCTTTTTCTCGCCTAGCGGCACAACGCTTGCAGATGGGGGATTGCCAGGTGAGCAGCAGATCGAGGGCAACGCGATGACGACGGAAGCCATCGCAGAGAGCATTATGAGGGATAAGGGCCTAGACGAACCTGCTGGCCGTATGATCCGGGGCGTTGTGGCCATTGCGCTGAGGGGGGTTGCGCAAGCGTGGGATTGTGGCGTTGACCGAAGAAACGCCATCGCGCTGGGGCATCGCATGAGTAGATTCCGAGGGTTGCCGCAGAGCGCCACTGCCCCTACGCGGAACTGTCTAGACTTCAGCTAGCCAAGCCGTCTTCAAAAAACGAGTTTGCTGGCGAGGACCTGCGGTAACGGGGCGCGTACCTGCCCCGCACCGCAGGTGGTCCGCGGTTTTTATCCCTCGGCGGCCGCCAATCAGGACTGGCCGCAGTGCTCCTTCGCAGCAACACGCGACGCTATCGTCGTGGCGTTAGCTTGTAATAGCGAAGCCGATCAGAAGGCGAGGCCCATTTATGAAACAACAGAGGGAGAATGGCAAAAGCATGTTCGTTGTTTTTCCTCCCGAAGCGACTGAATAGCGGCTTTTGACCAGCAGAAGGGGGCGACGTGAATACTTGGTTCGTAGGGACTGTGAACAGGTTTCCGAGAGAGGCCCATTTCAGGTTCATCTGGTCGATGCAGGAATTTAAGAGTGAGAGTGCGGCGAGGCGCTACGCGAAGGACGCGTTGAACGAAGGTTTGCGAGTGGAGGCGGGAACGCTGCCGGAGATCCGGCCGGAAATTCGCGTTCGCTGGCGCGAAGCCGCGGCTTGGGCGGCGTCAAGAGAGGCTGCGTGATGCCTTAAACGACCTCAACAGTCAACGTTGTATTAAAGCTTAAGATAAGCTCTGGGGCCTGGATTGGTGAAAATCGAACGTTCAATCAAAGGGAGGGCGCGCCATGATGTCAGGAACGAGATAGCCGTGCGAGCTGCGCAAGAGTTCAGTCGGCTGAACTTACCCCCCTAATCTCGATTGGCCTTCAACGCCCAGTATCGGAAGCCCGCGATGTTTCAGAGTTATTCTTATCAGTTCTACGAAATGGCCCATGTAGCGCTCGCTCCGGCGCGCGCGGTTTCGGACGCGGCCCATTTCATGTTCCACAATCCCTGGAACCCGCTGTCCAGCACGGCGCTGGGCCGGAACATCTCGGCGGGCGCCGAGCTTTTCGAGCGCATGACGCGCCGCTACGGCAAGCCGACTTTCGGGCTCGACGAAATCGAGGTCGAAGGCGTCGTCTATCCGGTCCTCGAGGACGTCGTCTGGAGCCGGCCGTTCTGCAATCTCCTGCGCTTCGTCCGCCCCGAACTCCCGGGCGGAGACGAGCAGCCGAAGCTGTTGATCGTCGCGCCGATGTCCGGCCATTACGCCACCTTGCTGCGCGGCACGGTCGAAGCGTTCCTGCCGCATTGCGACGTCTACATCACCGACTGGACGGACGCGCGGATGGTCCCGCTTACGCTCGGGACGTTCGATCTCGACGATTACATCGATTATCTGCGCGCGATGCTCGATCACCTCGGACCCGGAGTCCATACCCTCGGCATTTGCCAGCCCTCCGTGCCATTGCTGGCGGCGGTGGCGCTGATGGAGGCGAACGACGATCCGAACGCGCCGGCCAGCATGACGCTGATGGGCGGGCCGATCGACACTCGGCGCAGCCCGACCGAGGTCAACAAGCTCGCCGAGAGACGCGGCGTCGAATGGTTCCGCCGCAACTGCCTGCACGCCGTGCCGTTCCCCTATCCGGGCTTCGGCCGGGAGGTCTACCCGGGCTTCCTCCAGCTCTCGGGGTTCATGGCGATGAATCTCGATCGCCACGTCAACGCGCATCTCGACATGTTCAACCATCTGGTTAGACGCGACGGCGACTCGGCGGAAAAGCACCGCGAGTTTTACGACGAATATCTCGCGGTGATGGACCTGGACGCCAAGTATTTCCTGCAGACCGTCGAAACCGTTTTCCTTCGCCACTCTCTGCCGAAGGGTGAGATGAGGCACCGCGGCCAGCCCGTCGAGCTGTCGGCGATCCGCAATTGTGGCCTGATGACGGTCGAGGGCGAGAAGGACGACATTTCCGGCGTCGGACAGACCTATGCGGCGCAGGAACTCTGCGTCAACATCCCGGAGTCGAGGAAACTGCACCACCTGCAGACGGAAGTCGGCCATTACGGCGTGTTCAACGGGTCCCGCTTCCGCAACGAAATCGCCCCGCGCATCCGCGAGTTCATTGCAATGAACGACGAGAAGCCGGCGACGTCCCATGGCGCGCGACGGTCGCGGCCTAGGGACGAAAGGAACGCTACGCTCGCGCCCCGTTTTTTTGGCGGCCAATACGACGAAGCGGACCGGCACGACCTCAGGCCGCGCTCAAGTCGTGTCCGGGAGGAATTGCAAGATGCCTGACTGGAAGGTTCTCTACCGAGACGATCTCGATCGGGACAGGACTTCTCGGAGCATTTCAAGCAGAGAAGCCGCCCTTAGGCAGGCGAGAGACCTCTATCTCCACCAACGCGCTGAAATATATAGTATTGAAGGGAACGGCCAGACCTTGCCCAAAGAAGTAATCATGCGTTGGGTGTCCGCTAACAAGCGGTAGCTCAGGAAAACGCGCCAAGGCAGGGTCTAAGCACAAGATTGCCTGTCGAGGCGCTTCTGCTGAACAGCGAGGCGCACCGCCAGTGGCGTGACCTTCATTACGCAGCCGATGCTGGACAGAATCGCTTCATGACGCTGCTCGTCACGCACCCGGCTTGCCTCGGACTCCAAATGGGGGACGGCCATCCCGAGCGGCCCGATCGCCTGCGCGCCATCGTACGCGCTTTCGAATCCGAGGGTTTCCAGATGCTGTCGCGCGACATCGCGCCGCGCGCCGACATCGCGGCGATCGCCCGCGTCCATCCGCTTGACTATATCGAAGCGATCCGCGCGGCGACGCCGACGCAGGGGCACACGGCGATCGACGACGAGACCTTGATGTCGCCCGGCTCGTTCGAGGCCGCGCTCCGCTCGGCCGGCGGCGCGATCTTCGCGGTCGACGAGGTGATGACCCGCAAGGTCAGAAACGCCTTCGTCGCCACACGCCCGCCGGGCCATCATGCGGAAGTCGCGACACCGATGGGCTTCTGCTTCTTCAACAACGCGGCCATCGCCGCGCGTCACGCCCAGGCGGCTTATGGCGCCGGGCGAGTCA
>CAWDTW010000063.1:0-11229 GCA_963805295.1 uncultured Alphaproteobacteria bacterium
GGCGAGCTTCGAGCGGTTCTGCCTTGCGGCAGGGCTCGAGGCGCTCGCCGAGATGATGGAGCAGGACGCGCTGGCGGCCTGCGGCGAGCGCCATGAACGGGGTCGTCGGCGCAAGGCGCATCGCTGGGGCAAGACGAAGGGCAAGATCGGTTTCCACGGCGGCAAGGTCGAGATGGCGCGTCCCCGGCTTCGCGGCTTCGACGGCAAGGAGCAGGCTCTTCCCAGTTGGGAGGCCGCGCAGAGCGAAGACTGGCTCGGCAAATGGGCGATGAACCAGATGCTGATCAACGTCTCGACGCGCAAGTTCCAACGGTCGATGCGCTTGCCCGAGGGCGGCGTGCCGGCGCCAAAGGGGGCAGGCCTGTCGAGATCGGCAGCCTCCCGGCATTTTGTCGCGCTGTCGGCGGCGCGGCTGAAGGAATGGATGGCGTCCGATCTTTCCGGCCTCGATTTGCTGGTGATCCAGATCGACGGCATTCACATGGACGAGGACATGACCCTGGTGGCGGCGGTCGGCGTCGATGCGAACGGCGACAAGCATCCGCTCGGCGCGGTCGAGGGCGCCACGGAAAACGCCGCGACTGTGCGGGCGCTGATCGACAATCTCGTCGAGCGCGGGCTCGATCCCGCCGCGCCGCGCCTGTTCATCATCGACGGCTCGAAGGCTCTTTCCAAGGCGATCCGGGCAACGTTTGGACGCGACGCAGCCATTCAAGAACGCTGCCAGGTTCACAAAGCGCGCAACATCATGGACCGCTTGCCCAAGTCGATGCATGCGCAAGTGCGGCGCGTCCTTCGCCAGGCCTGGGAGATGGACGACGACGGCAAGGCCGAACAGCTGCTTCGCGCTCTCGCCCGGCGGCTCGAAAGAGACT
This sequence comes from uncultured Alphaproteobacteria bacterium, assembly GCA_963805295.1. Taxonomy (GTDB): domain Bacteria; phylum Pseudomonadota; class Alphaproteobacteria; order Rhizobiales; family Beijerinckiaceae; genus Roseiarcus. The sequence goes on from CAWDTW010000063.1 coordinate 876, forward strand.
GGGAGGGCGTTTCCGCCTCGATCCTGGAAGGGCTCGACGAGATGCTCACCGTCACGCGGCTCGGCCTACCGGCCGAACTGCGGCGCTCCCTGGCCTGCACCAACATCATCGAGAACCTCATGGGCACGGTGCGGCGCGTCTGCCGCAACGTGAAATTCTGGCGCTCGCCTCGAGAAATGCGCTGGACGGGCGCCGCCATGCAGGAGGCCGCCAAGGGCTTCAGGCGCCTCAAGGCCCATAAGCAGCTTCCGCTGCTGAAAGAACGCCCTCGCAAAGCACAAGGCGAAAGCCATCCCCTCAAACGAGCATCTTGCTCACACCGCGAAGGCCGCATAGCCTTCATGTCAGCGACGCCCGCTTCACGCTTTTCAACATCAAGCGGGACATCCCCGACGCCCGCGGCGACGCCCTTTTCAACCGTTTTTCGCGGGCGGCCGGAAGAAGTCGTTGCAGTTGGTCTAGATCTATTGGTGGTTCGCGCGCCGCCGCAATCCGCAATGTCCGCTCAACGTGCGCGCCGTGACAAGGCGGCGCTTTCCAGTGGGTGCGAGCCCCACCCGGCGACCGCTCCAGCCGGAAGCAACCGGAGCAGTCATGGAGGTGACGAAATGGCTGAAGCCTTCGGTGTAGCTGGTCACATATAGGTGACTGCGCGAGGGTGCGGGCCGCAACGCGATTGAACGCTGAGCAATCCTCGAAAAGGACGATGTGCAGGCCGACCCGACAACGTTATCGGGGAAGGCTGTACGGCTGGGTGAGATGAGCGAGGACTACGCCCCAGCCGCTGCACCGGGGTCGTGGCGGGCCTGTTGGCGCTCACCAGCGGAACCTGGGCGGCGCTTGCCCTGCGCGCGCAAGGCAAGACGTGGAGCCGCACGCTCGGCGTGCTCTTCTTCATTCCGAGCGCGGCGCCGTCGGTTTCGGTCGGCCTCGGCCTCCTGGTCGCGTTCAGCCAGCGGCCGCTGCTGCTCAACGGCACGACCGCCATCGTCATCCTCGCCCATTTCGTGTTGATATCGGCCTTCTCGTTCGGCAACGTCTCGGCCGGGCTCGCGCGCTTGCCGCCCGACTACGGGGAAGTCGCCTCGAGCCTCGGAGCGCGTCCGGGCTACCGTCTGCGCCGCGTCACCCTGCCCCTGATCACGCCCTATGTCGCCGCCGCCTTCGGCCTCAGCTTCGCGCTGTCGATGGGCGAACTCGGGGCGACGGTCATGGTTTATCCGCCGGGGTGGGTGACGCTGCCGGTCGCCATCTTCGGGCTCACCGACCGCGGCGACATCTTCTCAGGCGCGGCGCTGACTACCATGATTTTGGTCGCCGTGACATTGGCGCTGCTGATCGGCCTGGTGCGCATTCCGTCGCCGCCGCCGCCCGATGAACGTTTGCGGCCGGGGGCCGGACCTTGCTGAACTAGGGTCAAAATCGGCGTGCTTACGCCGGTGACCGCTGTGCGCGAATAGCGGTCATTCCCCAACGCCGTGAAGAAGGTTAAATGACTCGAGCCAATAATTGCGATGGAGAAGAAATCAAAATCCGCACCACGTGAGTCCGGCCGAAAGGAAGGGATTCCTTGAGAGGTCGCGACCGCCGTGGCGATGCCGTCCTCGTGCACAGACTTGGGGTAAGTTTCAGGATCATTCATTGGCGCATGCGGCTTGTGCGCAAATCATGGAGTGCATGCGACAATGACCGAACCGTCCTGGCGCGAACTGAACCACGCGATGTGGAACGAAAGGGTTCCCCTTCATCTCCGGTCGAACTTTATGATCTCCCCAAATTCAAGGCGGGCGCGCTCTCCCTGAGATCGCACGAGATCGCGGATCTTGGCGACGTGAGGGGCAAGGAGGCAAAGTCATTTCGGCAAAGACACGCTGTCGTGGGCACGGCTGGGGGCGCACGTCAGCGGCCTCGATTTTTCCGAGCCCGCAGTACAGGCCGCCGTCGCGCTTGCGGAAGAGATCGGCGTTGACGCCCGATTCGTGACTGCCGACGTCTATGACGCCCCGAGGCTCTCGGAGGGCACACGTTCGACATCGTCTATACCGGGGTCGGCGCGCTGTGCTGGCTACCGGACATGACGCGCTGGGCAAAGGTGAATTTCAATCTGCTCCAGCCTGGCGGTGAGCTCTATTTGTACGAGGTCCACCCGCTCAAGTGGATTTTTGGAGAAACCGACAAGCCCGAACCCTCGACGCCTATTTCACGCCGGCGGAAGGCGTTCGGCTGGGCGGCGTGACCTATGCTGACGCCACTGCGCCAGCTGCGGAAACTTCGATCGTCCAGTGGAATGATCCTCTGGGCGAAGTGGTCACGGCGCTCGCCGCCGCAGGGATGCGCATCCAGTCGTTCCCTGAGCTCAACGGCGACGTTTTGCATCAATGGCCGATGATGATCAGAGGCGAAGACGGCCTAGGAAGTTGCCGAGATTGTAGGCGAGCGCATGAAGCTGAACGCGAACGGCGTTGGCGACGAATGAGCGACAGGAAAGTCGGGTCCACTTGCCCGCGCCCTTGCCCTCTTTGATCCATTGTTCGCATGTATCCCGTTTGTCGTAGAAGGCGACGACGTTCTCGGCGGGATTCGCCATGTTGGATGATCGACACCGGCGGAGTGCGCAATTCCTGGCCGTTGGACCCCCGCCCATCAAGGGGCGGTGTGACACGGGAAGGCAGTTCTGGCGCAACCGGGAGAACGCATATCTTTCGCATAGGAGGTCTCAGTGCCGACGACGGTGTTGAATGTGAACGGCAAGAGAGTTTCCGTGACAGTCGACGATCCCGACACGCCGTTGCTCTACGTCCTGAGAAACGAGCTTGGCCTGCATGGACCGCGATTTGGCTGCGGTCTTGGCCAGTGCGGGGCTTGCACGGTCCACGTGGGCGGATCGGCTGCTCGATCATGCATCATGCCGCTATCCACAGTGACAGGCGACGTCATAACGCTCGAAGGGCTCGGCACAGAGGCGCATCCGCATCCACTTCAGCAGGCGTTTATCGACGAGCAGGCTGTGCAGTGCGGCTACTGCATCAATGGCATGATCATGCAAGCCGCCGACCTGCTGGCGCGGAAGCCGAAACCGAGCAAGCAAGAGGTTAAGGCCGAGCTGGATAGCAATCTATGCCGCTGCGGCACACACCTGCGCATCCTGCATGCAGTGATGCGCGCGGCCGGCGGGTGACGAGGAACCGCCATGAAGACCATGATCAATCGACGCGCGATGCTCCAGGCAAGCGGTGGGCTCGTCGTCACTTTCACCCTCCCATGCCTTCGGGCGGGGGCACAGGCGACCGCTCAAACGAAAAGCGTATCCATCGATCGGGTCGATGCCTTCCTTGCTGTAAGCCCGGACGGCCAGATTACGGTCTACTCCGGTAAGGTCGATCTCGGAACGGGTGTGCGCACCGCGCTGACTCAAATCGTCGCCGAGGAACTCGATGTGCCGATCGGTCAGATCGCGGTGATTGAAGGCGACACGGCGCTGACCCCCGATCAAGGGGTAACGTCCGGAAGCCTTTCCATCCAGGACGGCGGGATGCAACTGAGGACGGCAGCGGCAACCGCGCGCCGCGCAATCCTGCAACGGGCTGCAGCGCGCCTGCAGCGCGATGTTTCTGCGCTCTCAATTCGGGATGGCGTCATTACTGATGGGAGCGGACAACAGGCGCCAATCGGCAGTGTCGTCGATGGAACGACACTGGCGCTCGAAATCGACAAAGAGGCGCCGACCAAGCCGCCCAAAGACTACACCCTGGTCGGCAAACCTGTGCAGCGTCTCGACATTCCCGACAAGGTCGTTGGCCGCTTCACTTTTGTCCAGGACTTCAAGCTGCCCGGCATGTTGCACGGCCGCGTTGTTCGGCCTCCGAGCTTCGGCGGCACGCTGATCTCCTACGACGAATCATCGATCGCTCATATTCCGGGCGTCGTGAAGGTGGTCCGCATAAACAACTTTATCGGTGTCGTTGCAGAGAGCGAATGGAGCGCGATCACTGCGGCGCAACAATTGGCGGTGACGTGGTCCAAGTGGGAGGGCCTGCCGGACCAGAGCAAGATCTGGGAGCATGTGCGCAGTACCCCTGTTGTGCGCGACGACGTCACCAGCCGTGTCGGCGCTTCCCAAGCGTCACTCGCCGCCGCGCCGCGCAAGCTCTCTGCGACGTACGAATTTCCCATCCATACTCATGGCTCGATCGGTCCCTCTTGCGCCGTTGCGAGCTTTGCAGCTGGGCAGCTCACCTGCTGGACCGCCTCGCAGGCGACACATGATCTGCGCAAGCAGCTCGCCGCGATGCTTGCGGTTCCCGAGCCTGACGTCCGCTGCATTTACGTGGAAGGCGCAGGCTGTTACGGCCGCAATGGGCACGAGGATGCCGCCGGCGATGCAGCGCTGCTTGCACGCGCAGTCGGCAAACCGGTGCGCGTGCAATGGATGCGCGCCGACGAGCATGGCTGGGACCCCAAGGGTCCACCGACGCTTCTCGATATGAGGGCCGGGTTGGATCGCGAAGGCAGCGTGACCGCCTGGGAATCGGAATTGTTCGTGCCGGACGGCACGGCTAGCTTCGTGGCGCTGGTCGGCGCCGATCTTGCCGAATCAATAGCCTCGGGAAACTCAGCCCTGGCGGGGTGCTCAATGACCTGGCGATCCCATACCAATTCCCGAATATCACCACGAGTGCGCATCGACTTGAGTCGACCCGCTTCGACCAGCATGGATCCGTTCACCCGGGCGGTTGCAGAACACCTTCGCAAACGAGACCTTCATCGATGAGATCGCAGCGGAGGTCGGCGCCGATCCGCTCGACATTCGCCTGAAGTATCTCGACGATGCTCGGGGCAAGGAGGTTCTCGAACGCCTGGCTCGCCTGAGCAAATGGCGCGAGCGGCCAAAACCGGATCGAAACGCCGAGATCGTGACAGGCCGCGGGCTCGCCTATGTCAACTACGAGCTGGTCCGCACCTATGTCGGCGTCGTCGCCGAGGTCGAGGTCAACCGCAAGACCGGGGAGCTCGCGGTCAAGCGCTTCTATGTTGCCCATGCCTGCGGGCAGATCATCAATCCGGACGGACTGCGCAATCAGATCGAAGGCTGCATCGTGCAAACCGTGAGTCGCACGCTCAAGGAGGAAGTGACCTTCGACCGCTCGATGGTGACGAGCCTCGACTGGTCGAGCTATCCGATCCTGACCTTTTCCGAGGTCCCGGACGTCGTGATCGATCTCATCGATCGACCAGAACAGGTTCCGTGGGGCGGCGGGGAGCCCACCTGCGCCGTCGTGCCTTCGGCGATCGCAGGAGCCGTCTTCGAAGCGACCGGCGTGCGCCTGAGCGGTCGTTCCCGGCCTTGGCAGATGGGTCAGGTCGCCCCAAAGTCGGCGTGCGCAGCAAGCGACTGTAAATCGAGTTCAACCTAAATTCGGCAGTTGGCTCTGATCGTCGTTCGTGAAGCGGGGTGCGTTTCAATCTGCGGTTGCGTCAAGATGGACATAGGCGCGGTGGCGTGCGAAGGGCGCGGCCTTTGAGGAAGGCTTGGAAGGCGCGGGAGAGGATTTCGCGCCAACGCTGCCAGGGCGTCAACTGCTCCGCATTTGTGACCAACCGCCTTAGGAATAGGGCTACCGCTCGAAGCGCCTTTGCGGCGGGAACGGACTTGGCGTGCGTGCTGGCGATCTTGATCGTCGTTTGTCGCGCATGGCGCACCCGTTCGGCGATGGCGTGCAACAACAATGGTCGGCTCGTGATCGCCTCTCGGTGGCGATCGGGCTCGGCCAATCGCGTGAAGATGTTCCACCAATCGTAAAACAACGCCACGAGGCGGGCCGCCAAACGACAGCGCGCCAGGTCGTGAGTGACGAAGCCGCCCCAGCCCCATTGGTTCTTCAACTCGTCGAAAACATTCTCTCCATCGCCGCGGTCGCGATAGAGCTGGCCAAAGCTTTCCAGAGCCTCGAGGAGCGTGGTCGCGAGAACCTGATATTCCCACATCTCCTCGCTCGGGCCGATGTCGAGGAAGGCGAGCCGAGGCGGTCCATCCTCGTCCATCGCGGGCGTCGCCAGCGCGCCTCTCACGCGCCGCCGCAATATGACGACGCGCCGTTGTCGGCTCCAGCCTTGCAATAGAATCTCGGTCTCTTTGGCTTGCCAACCTTGGCCCGAATCGACCCAATCGCTCTGCCCCGAAAGACGCTCGATCGCGCGTTTGACCTTGGCGGTCAGCCGTAGCTTGAACAAATACGGCAAAGCGCGCCGCTCGGCTTCGCCCATGATCCCCTCATTGCCGAAGCCCTTGTCGCCGCGCAAAAGAGAAGGCCAACAATCGCGCGGCGTTCGATCCAACAACGCCCACAGGCCAGGCGCGCTGTGATTGGAAGTGTGCTCGTCGCCCGCGCTCACATCCACATCGAGAACCAATCGCGTCCCCGCCATCGAATAGGTGTGATAGCAGTGGCTGGGCCGCCCAGGCTTCTTGGGATTGTAGCCGACCACCGCTCCTTCCTGATGGCCGTAGAGCGGCTTCACCGTCGTATCGACGTCGAGGATCCACGGCTCGCTCAAAAGCGGCTCCACGCAATGGTCGAGATGACCTCGCAGCCAGTTCGCGCCCGCTTCTTCCTCGATCGCCGCGAACGCCCGCCGAACCGCGTCCTCGCTGACGATCTTGCTCATGTCGAGAAGCTCGGGCAACACGCCGTCGCCTCGCAGCGCCGCGATATGCGCGTAGCGCTTGTGCCCGGCCAACATCGACAACATCGTCGTCCCCAGCACGTCGCGCTTCTTGGGCGCGTTCGGGCTCGTGTAACGCAGCGGGCAATCCGCCACGAACGCCTCGAACAGCCCCGCGGTCTTCAGAAAATCGATGAAGAACGGCAATTGCCCGAGCGGCGTAAGCGCCGCTTCATGGTCAAACTCGACCCGAACCGAACCGGCGAAACTGTCGACCACGACGCCCATGCCCGAGGCGTCGGGTTCAACCGCAGATTGTTCACCCGACGGGTGAGCCCCAAAGCGCGCTAAATCTTCTCTCATGCATATGAAAATGAATGATTCTCACCCCGCGGAAAACACCCAAACCGCCGAATTTAGGTTCAATGCAGCGCGAGTGCATCATTCTCCGATAGAAATCCCATGTTCTCGCGGAAAAATTGCATACGGTTCTTTTCAAGCATGACGGTATGCGTTCCTTCGCCAAGTTCGACAAACCTTTTGTAGGGGACATTCGTCAACTGCTTGAAATAGGTCTGAGCCTGAGAACTCGGAAGGTCCGCGTCCCACTCCGCATGAACGAGAAACGTCGGCACGTTAATTTTGCTGGAATCGTAATATGGCTTTCCCGCGAGCCAATAGTTTGTGAATTCCTCGAACGCGCCATTTGGGGCACGTAGCATCGGTGGGTTCATTTTGCTACCAATCGGGTCGGTCGCCAATGTCGCATCCCACCAAGCGTCGAACACACCGGGAGGGATTAGTGTCGCCAGCTTGTCTTCCGACACGCCTTTCAGCCAGCGCGCCTTGGCCGCATCTTTCGCGACCAGACGATAGGCGGGAATGGGAGCGCCTGTCGGAGCGATCGGCGGCTGCCACACCCACGCGGGTGCATAGAGAATGAGCCGGTTGATTTTCTCGTTATGCTGCGAGGTATAGGAACCGGCGATCGATGTTCCCCATGACCACCCGAATAAATCCAGCTTTGGAATGTTCCTCGTCTTTAAGATGTAATCGACCGCAGCGCCAAGGTCTTTGGCCGCATCGGCCGAGGTCGAGAGGGGTTTATTTGCTGCGGCCGGTTGGTCAAACTCGGCAGAACGTGTAGAGCTGCCATAGCCCCGGACATCCACAAGAAATACATCATAGCCTTGCTGAGCAATTAGATCCATCATCGAAACACCCTCGATCGGCAAATCGAAGCTTGTTTCAGCCGGATAAGTGGCTCCATGAATAAAAAGTACGGTACTGTCCGCGCTGAAATTATTCATTCCAACAGGGTGTTTGTTTCGCATATACAGTTCGACCCCCGGGCCAACTGACGGGATCACAAAGCTTTTCATTTCCAGTTCCGGGGGAGCCGCTACGGCCATTTTCGAAGACGAAATACCCAACAAGACTAGGCCGCCGAGGAGGCCGCAGGCGCGCCAAATCATATTCATTGACGTTCCTTCCCGATTGCTGGTTGAGCCGGCATATCCAGATGGCCGCCGGTTTGGCTCAATGTGCGTTACTCTGGCTTGCCGCGCAATCCTGACGCGCCACCGAGAAATTTGGGTTATCAACCTCGCAGGGCCGGGCGTAATCTAACCTCGGCTCAACCCCCGCTGCGACGTCCACGGACGTGGTCTGCTACGTCCGCAATACGTCGATTCCGGTCGATCGCCGACATTCCATCGCTCGCGACGAGTGTCTACGCTACGCCTGCAAATGCGCGCCGCCCTGCCCGAACCGGACGCAACGCGGACGCCGGAAAATACGACATTTCCTAGCCAATGTTCGTGATCTGTGTTACCTTTGTTCTCATGTCCAGTCACTGAGCAGAAAGAGAGCACCGGATGTCCAGATTTGCCGAAACCGTTTCGCCCGCCGCCGTTCGCAACCGGTCGATCGAGGCCCGCCGGGCGGCGCGGGTGGTCAAGGCCAAGCGGGAAAGGCGGATCGTCGACCTGTTGAACCGCGGCGTTTCGGTCGCCGAGATCGCAGCGCGGGAGGAGGTGACGGAGAAGCGCATGCGCGCGCTCGTTTCCGAGATTCTCGCCCGCCGCATGCCCGAGCCGCCCGCCGAGTTCCTCGCGCTGCAGGTGAGCCGCCTCAACGAGGCGCTTCTGGTGGCCTACGGCGCCATGTCGGGGGCGAACCTCCGGGCGGTCGACCGGGTGGTGAAGATCGTGCGCGAGCTCGACCGTTATCATGGGTTGTTCGCAGCCGGGCGGCGCGTCCTCCCCGACGCGCCCGGTCTCGAACATGAGGACCGCCTCGCGCTCGATCCGCCGCCGACCGCTCGCCCGGACATGGCGCCGGAAGCGTTTGAAAAGGCCCAAATCCCACCCGGAAATGGCGCGGCCTCGGACGCCTCGGACCCGCAGGATGCGGCGCCGATCCGCGGCGAAGCCTCCGCGTCCGGCCTCGAAACGCGGGCGCAAGAGTTTTTCGCGCTCGACGCGCCGCTAAACGATCGCCCGGAAATGGCGCCGCAAGCGGCTGAAGAGGCTGAATCGGCGCCCGGAAATGGCGCCGCTTCGGAAGCCTCGGACCCGGAGGATGCGCCCCGATCCCTGATGAAGCCTTCGCGTCCGGCCTCGAAGCCGGCGCAAGTTCTCGCGTTCGACGCGCCGCCGGCGAATCGCCCGGAAACGGCGCCGCAAGAGCTTGAAAAGGCTCAAATCCCGCCCGGAAATGGCACGGTCGCGGCATGGGCGCGCCCGCTTCGAGACGCTTCCTTCGTCAGCCCGGCCGTCGCCGGCCCGGGCGCCTTCAGACGGCTGAATGTCCGGGCGACGCCCAACGGGATGGCGGCGTGTTGATGTTTGCCGACCCGGTTTCCGCACGCCCGCGCCTACCCCTCGATCCCCTCCGCCCGCCGCCAGTCCTTGAGCAGCGCACGGCGCGCCCTGGGCGGGCGCTCCTCGAGCAGGGCGACCGAGGCATCCGGTCGAGGCGGAAATGGCGGAACGCCTGCCGCGTCTCGCACCAGGCCGCCAGCACCCGGGCAATCGAAGAAGCCGACCGCGACCGGCCAGACGATGCGGTTCGAAGGCCGCCCCTCCCTGTCGGCATAGGCGAAGGCGAGTTTCCGCTCGCTGGCGAGCGCCTTCCGCACGACCGGCAGCGCCGCGCGCTCCGCCTCGCCTGCCTTGCCCGCGCCGGCGAGCAAGGTCGGCCAGTCGAGGGCCGCTGCGCGCTCGGGCGGCAGCACCGCGCCGATCTTGGCCAGCGCGTCGCGCGCGGCATTGCCGAGCCCCTCGTCGGCGCGGCCCTCGACCCAGCGCGCGCCGAGCGCCAGCGCCTCGACCTCCTCGAGGCGGAACATCAGCGGCGGCAGCGCAAAGCCGGGCTTCAGCACATAGCCGAAGCCGGCCTCGCCCTCGATTCCCGCCCATTGAGCCTTGAGCGAGGCGATGTCGCGATAGAGCGTGCGGAGCGAGACGCCGAGCTCCTCCGCCAGCGCCCTGCCTGCGACCGGCGCGCGGCGACGGCGCAAGGCCTGCATGAGTTCGAGGAGCCGCTCGGCGCGCGACATCGCCGCAAGCTCGCAGCAATTGGCGCCGCGCCGCGCAGGCCTGAACCGCGAACGCGCATTGCCGGCCGGAGGGGAGCGGTCGCCCGTCGGGCAGGGCGTAGGTCACCTGGCTCACCCGCGCGTTGGTCA